>NZ_JBIVQB010000003.1:380097-512373 GCF_044754945.1 Pseudarthrobacter sp. NPDC092439 | reverse complement strand
GGGCCGCGAAATCCCCGAACACCTCGCCCACATCGCCGAAGGCATCCAGGACTCCGGCACCACCCGCCAGGAAGCCGCCAGCCTCCTGGCCCGCTAAAATCCTTGGCGCGACTATCCTGAGCACAGCAAACAGAAAGGCCCCATCCTTGGCTAACTCCTCTCTCCGGGTAGCGATCGTCAGCGCCCAGTGGCACGCAGATATCGTCGACCGCGCCGTCGAAAGCTTCCGTGACCGGCTCAACGAGCTGGGCACAACCGATGTTGACGCCTACCAGGTCCCCGGTGCCTTCGAAATTCCCCTGATGGTCCGAAGGCTGGCAGCTTCCGGCAACTACGACGCCATTGCCACGTCTGCCTTGGTGGTTGATGGGGGCATTTACCGCCATGAGTTCGTGTCACAGACCGTGGTGGAGGCCCTGATGCATGTGCAGCTGGAGACGGATGTTCCGGTCTTCTCGGGTGTCCTGACGCCGCACCATTTCCATGAGCACGAAGAGCACCGGAACCAGTTTTCCAACCACTTCGTGACCAAGGGGCGTGAACTGGCCGACGCCCTGGCCTCGACGCTTGCGACCCTAAAGTCCCTGTAAGGCGGACCCGCCCCCATCAAGGTTGGATCAAGAACGGCTCAATTTCAGGCAAGGTTATCGCCCCGGCCGCTCCAAACCCCTGCTGACGGAATATGCTCAGCGGCATCGCGATTGCGCGAGTACGACGTGGCAACTTGATGTGCCGTTTATGGGGATGAATGTCGACTTACCGGGGCCTTCGTGGCCTTTCCGTGCTGGCTGCCGTTTTTTTAGTGGCTTTGCTGGCTGCAGGCTGCGGGGCGCCGGCCGTCACTGAAAAGCTGAACGGCCCTACTGCTGGGAGCACGGCTGCGGCCGCCACTGCGGAGGCGAGGGAAAGCGCTGCTGGTGTGGTGGCGCCGTCGTCCGTTCCGACGCCGAAGGAAACCGCCGCGCCGCTGGATCCTCCGACGGCGGCCGCGGTGGCGGGCGCACGGGCCCCGAAGCCGCAGCCTGCCTTTGCCGCCAAGGCGCTGGGGCTCCTGGCGACGCTGCCGGTCAAGGGCCGCGCGCCGAAGACTGGATATGACCGGGCACAGTTTGGCCAAGCATGGGCGGATGTGGACCGGAATGGCTGCGATACGCGCAACGACATGCTCAGGCGCGACCTGACCGCCATCCGGTACACGAACAGTGTGCCGTGCAAGGTGAAATCGGGCGTGCTGGCGGACCCGTACACCGGGACCAGTATCAGCTTCCTCCGCGGCGCCGGCACCAGCAGCAAGGTGCAGATCGACCACGTGGTGGCGCTCAGCGATGCGTGGCAGAAGGGCGCGCAAATGCTGACCCTGCAGCAGCGCACGGCGTTCGCCAACGACCCGCTGAACCTTCAAGCGACGGACGGGCGCACCAACCAGCAAAAGGGCGACGGCGACGCAGCCACCTGGCTGCCCCCGAACAAGGGGTTCCGGTGCCAGTACGTTGCGCGCCAGATTTCCGTGAAGGCCACTTACTCGCTGTGGGTCACGCAGGCCGAGCATGACGCGATGGCGCGGGTCCTGGGCAGCTGCGCGGGGCAGTCGGCGCCCGCGAAGTCTAAGTCGCCGGGCGCTGTGGCGCCGCCGCCTGCCGCTCCGGCCCCGGCGCCGGTTGCTCCCGCTCCCGTGGCGCCCGCGCCCGTCGCTCCCGCCGCGCCGGCTCCTGTGGCCGTGTACTACCCGAACTGTTCGGACGCCCGTGCAGCCGGCACCGCCCCGTTGTATGCCGGGATGGCCGGTTACCGGGCAGGGCTGGACCGCGACCGCGACGGCGTCGCCTGCGAGTAGAAGCTTCGTTCAATCCACTGTTCACATCATCAAAAGGGGGAATCTTGAAGAAGACAATAATGCTGGTGCTGCTGGGCGGCCTCGTACTCACTGGCTGCGGCGGACCTCAGGCGGCCGAACCGCTTTCGTCAGCGTCGGCCGTTGCCGTTGTCGAGGAAGGTGTCACCGTACCAAATGTGGTGGGCCTGACCCTCGATAAGGCAACCGATCAGCTCAAGGAGCTTGGACTCGACGTCGAGCATGAAGACATCGTCGATGGAAAGTCCATTTGGAGTAAGAAGAACTGGCTGGTGATGTCACAGGACGCTGCCAAGGGCGCCCAGCTGACGAAAGAGTCGACCGTGAAGCTCGGGGTTAAATCCCTCGAGAAGATTGCGGAGGAAAAGGCTGCCGCGGAGAAAGCCGCAGCGGCCAAAGCCGCTGCGGAAAAGGCTGCGGCAGACAAGGCCGCCGCGGCGAAGGCTGCTGCGACGAAGGCAGCCGCTGAAAAGGCTGCCGCTCAAAAAGCTGCCGCAGACCAGGCTGCGCGTGAGGAAGCAGCGCGCCTTGCCACCGAACAGGCTGCACCCCCGGCACCGCCGGCAGTCCCCGTGGCACCGGCTCCGGCCGCCGTTGCTCCGGGTCCCGCTGCAGCTGTCGTAACGCCGGGTGCCTTCTGTTCCCCCAGCGGAGCGACCGGGGTGAGCGCCAAGGGCACCGCCTACACTTGCAAGCCGTCGGCTACTGACTCTCGCTCGCGGTGGCGGCAGTAAGTCACCCATCAACCTTTGCCGGTGGCGATCCCAGTTCAGCGGGGCGCCTTAGTGGTGTGCCGTTTGCCTTTCGGGCTCCGATAGCCGGGGCAAGCAGCTGAGCCTGGGCTTCACAACGGGAGGCATTGCCGACTGGTCCGGTGCCCATTCCCCCGCGAGCGTTAGCATCAGGATTAACTTCGCCGACGGCAGTGTCGGTGAGTTTTCCGGCCACACCCTCAACAACGCCTATGACAAGGCGCTCGGAGAGTCCCGCGCCAAAAACGGCCTGGACGCGCGGGGCTATTCCAGAAGGACTCCCGGCCGGACCAACTCGGGGCGACACCATTGACTTCGTACCGGTGCATCCCGGCATGGGCTGACCCGCGCTCGTATTCAAGCGTCCTCTTGACAATGGACCGCCCGGGGTGTCTTATTCAAGAAAGCTATTGAATAGCTTGGCGTCCCGTACGGCGGCGCCCCGCCGCACAGCAGCAGAAGGTCGTTGAGCCAGATGGCAAACAGGACGGAAGCGCAAATTAACGGAATCAGCGTCGCGGGGTGGGAAGCGTTCCGCGATGAGGTTCGGCAGGACGCCTCCGTGGCCGACAGGCGTCCGTCCGTCACCGCGCACTGGCTCGGCGGGTCCCGGTCGCGCGTGGAATTTGAAGACAAGAGCATGCACATAGGCGGCCGTGGGGAATTCAATGCCATGCAGACCCTTCTTGCGGCGCTGGCTGCGTGCGATGTGGACCTCATCGCCCTTCACGCGGCCCTGCTCGGACTTGAGGTAAAAGACCTGCGCGTCGAGGCCACGGGCCACTTCAACGTCCAGGCGTATCTTGGGCTTGAGGCACCGGGTTCCGGCTACACCGGGATCTCCTACAAAGTCACGCTTACCGCCCCGGATGCCAGTGAGGAGCAGATCCGGCTGCTGCGCGAGCGGATCGAACGCTCCTCTCCCGTCGGCGACTCCCTCGGCCGGTCTATCCCGTTGACGATCGAGTTCAGCGCGACCTGACTGGTGGCCAACCCGGACGCAGGCCCTGGCGGTTTGAGCGGGGGCAGCGGTGGCAGGGGCTGCGACGCGCCGCCAGTTCCCCGGCTGTCAAGGATTGCGTCAAACTGGAGACTGCACCCCCGAACGAAAGCAGCCTCCATGATCACCCTCCAGCAGGACGCCGACGGTTTCATCCGGATGGGCCGGCACTACCCGGCCAACGTCCGGATCCGGATCGCCTTCACGGACGGCAGCACCGGAGAGTTCTCGGGCCGGACCCTCAACAACGCCTACGACGCAGCACTCGCGGAATTCCGCGCCAGGAATGGGCTGGATGCGCGGGGGTACAACCGGACCCCTGCGGGACGGACCAACTCCGGGAACAGACTCGACTTCGTTCCCGTGCACCCTGGAATGGGCGGGTAGGGGAGCGCCATGGCTGACGGCGGAGCACCCGGCGGCCCCTTTGACCGCGCCGTGGTGATCTTCAACCCGGGCCGGCCCGCGATGGGCGCACGGATCGGGACCCTGCAGCGGGAGTTGGCCGCAGCGGGCCTGCCTGTTGACCTGTTGCCTACGGACCATGCCGGGCATGCCCGGGCACTGGCGCGGGCCGAGGCAGGCCGGGGTGCGCCGCTGATTCTCTCGGTCAGCGGCGACGGCGGGTACAACGAGGTGGTCAACGGCGTCATGGACGTTCCCGGCAGCCAGGCGGTGTGCACCGTGATTCCCGCAGGCAACGCGAACGACCACTTCCGGAGCCTCCCCGCCAGGTCGCTCAGTGAAGCACTGAGGGCCACGACGATTCGGCACATCGACCTGCTGCGGGTGGTGTTCCGTACCGGAGACCGGGAGCAGATCCAGTACGCCCACTCCTACGTGGGTTTCGGGCTTACACCCTTGATGGCCATCGGCATCGAGCAGGGCGGCAAGGGAAAAGTGCTCGAACTCGTTTCCGTTGCCCGCACGCTCCGCCGCCTAAGGCCCTTCGAGCTCGTGCGGGACGACGGGGCCACCGCGAAGTTCGACAGCCTGATCCTGGCCAACATCTCGCGCATGGCGAAGTACGGAAAGGTCAGCGAGTCGCATTACCCGGACGACGGATTGTTCGAGGTGGTGACGCTGCCCCATGCCGGGCTGATGAAGATGTCACTGATGACGCTCCGCGCCGTCACCCTGGGACTCGGGCATCAGCCGGGCGTGGCAAGCTATGCCTTCTCCACGCGGAACGCTGTTCCATGCCAGATTGACGGCGAGGTGGTCCACATCCAGGCAGGAACCCACGTCCTGGTGGAGAGCGCCAGGGGTGCCCTCGCCACCCTCTGAACTTTCGTTACAGGAGTGCTTGGCCGGGCCGGGCCTCACGTGACTTCATCCTGATGAAATCGACGTCCTCCTGGGAAAGTGGGGTCTCGCCGTGGGGATCGCTGTTGGCGGGCTGGCCCAGGGCCGCACTGATTTCCGCAGAGAGTGTCCTCGGAAGGACCAGGCAGCCCGGGTTTTCCATCAGCCACCCGGTCACTGGGGAGGGAAGCCGGTTCCATTGGTCGCGGATGCGCAGATCTGTCATGGTGTGCCTTTCGTGGCCGCTGGGGCTGTGAAGGGGCAGGGGACCCGGGTCCAGGTCGGCTGCAGAAGAGTGGAGCTCGTTTTAGGGAAACCGGGGCGTCAGTCCCGGTGTCCCGGGATGCTTGGAGTCTACGCCTGTTGGCGGACCGCTGGGGAGCGGCCGACGGCGGGTGCCCGGGCGTGCGGGGGACCGGCGGCTTTTGGAGCCGGTGCGGTTAGTTCCTGCGGCGGGCAACGGGGGCCGGGACGGCCCGCAGTTGCGGGTAATCCGCCGGGGCCTGAGGTTCTGCATGGGGCGCAGAAGGAGCGGGGCCGCCGAATGACGGACGCCGGCCGGACCGGTAGGCAAAGTCGATGATGGCTTCGAGTTCCTCAAAAACCGTATGGTTTCCGGGGAGGACCACGTGGGCCAGGAATTCCGATTCAAGGGTAGCAACGCCCGCCGCCACCGCACCGAGCTTGGCTTCTATGGCCAGGGCCAGGGCATGCCAGGATTTGCGGTTGGCGCGTTCCAGGATTTTCGCGTTCGCTTCGCGGAGCCGGCTGTCCGCGATGTCCCCCCGAATCGCCAGGGCGCCCTCAGACTGCAATATGGGCATAAGGATCCGGAATTGCCGGGCGTCAGCCCTGAAGGCGACGGCACTCAGTTTCCCCCGTTGCGTAAACACAACGTCCGTTGCGCCATAGTTCGCCAGCGCCTGCCCGATGTGTTTCCGGGAAGCCTCGCTGCTGCTGGAGTCGCCCCGGGTGTAAGGACCTGTCATCTCCCCACTATGCGCCTGCCGGGCACTCTTTCCTAACGATGCCCAGTGACGCCGCGGTAACTGACCTGATTCGCAATATCGTGTCAGTCGGTCCCTTTCGATAAGCCAGGAAAGGACCCGCCCTCCCGCTGGAATGCGCGCACCGCCTCGCTCACGGTCGGGTAGAAGTGTTCGGGGGAGAAGCGGGACCCCATGCCGTACCGCAGCAGCCTGTCCTTGACCGGCCCCTTCATCTCCGCGAACACCAGGTCCACGCCGTGCCGTTCCAGCCATTCATCCAGCTGGACGAGCTCGTCCAGGGCAGTGGTATCGATTCCCGTCACGGGCTCGGCGGCCAGCACCACGCGTTCGGTGCCGGGCGGGGCCCCGTCCAGCTCGTCCCGGACGAAGGAACCCAGCAGGGCCCCGTTGCCAAAGAACAGCGGCGCGTCGAAGCGCAGGATCAGCAGGCCCGGGACGCGTTCACCTTCCGGATGCCGGCTCACGTCGTGGTAGCCGGGGACGCCGGGAAGATCCACCAGTTCGGCGCGGTACGGGTCCCAGGCCCGGCGCAGGAAGTCCAGGATCGCCAGGCCGACGGCGACCACAATGCCCGGGAGGACGCCCAGGACGGCGACGCCGAGGAAGGCGGCGAGCATCACCAGTGACTCGCTGCGGCTCATGCCGATGAGCCGTCGCACGCCGGCCGGGTCGGCTATCCCGGCGGCCGCGGCGATGACGATTGCGGCCAGGGTGGTGGACGGCAGATACTCGGTGACCCCGGGCGCCGCGAGCATGAAACCGAGGACCAGGACCGCGCCCACCACTCCCGTGAGCTGGGATTTCGACCCGGACTCCACCGCCACCGGCGTGCGGGAAGTGCTGGCCGAAACCGGGAAGCCGCCCAGCAGGCCACTGGCCGCGTTCGCTGCGCCCAGGGCCGCCATCTCATGGTTGCCGGAGACCCTGTCGTTCCGGGCCGCGGCCAGCGACTGGGACAGCGTTCCGGTGTCGACGAAGACGATCAGGGCAATACCCGCGGCGGCGGGCAGCAGGGCAACGACGTCGGCCCAGCCGATCCCGCCGAGGGCCGGCGCGGGGAGCCCCTGCGGGAGGGCGCCGGTGACTTTCACGCTGTCGCGGAGTCCCAGCAGGGCGACGGCGAGGCAGGACACGACGACGGCGATCAGCACGCCCGGGACCTTCCACTTCAGCCACCGCGGCCCCAGGATGAGCGCCAGGGAGGCCAGCCCCAGCAGCAGCGCCGCCATGTTGGTCTCGCCGGCGAGCACCTTCGGCACCGCAGCGAAGAGCTTGTCCCAGGGCGTCTCGCCGTCCACGGAGATGCCCAGGAGCGTGGGAACCTGGGAGGCCACCACCAGCAGGGCGATGCCGTTGAGATAGCCCAACCGGATGGGTTTGGACAGCAGGCCCGTGACGATGCCAAGACGGAGGGCCGAACCGGCCAGCATGATGGCGCCGATCAGGATTGCCAGCAGGCCGGCCAGTGCCACTGATCGCTGTTCATTGGCGGCGGCCAGCGGGAGCAGCGCGGCCACGATCATGGGGGCGAGAGCCGAATCCGGGCCCAGCACCAGCACACGCGACGGACCCACGGCCGCGTAGGCAATCAGAGGCACGACAGTTGCGTAGAGGCCGGTTACCGGCGGAAGGCCGGCGGCCTGGGCGTAGGCCATCCCCGCGGGGACCAGCACCGCAAAGAGCGCGGCACCGGCCAGCAGGTCGTGGCGCAGCCACTCCATCCTGTAGCCGCGGAGCGACGGCGGTACCCACCAGGCTTGGGGCATTCCGGAGCGGCGCATGCTCCGATCATTGCCCATCCTGCCCTTGCCCGCCATCCACCGTCCGGGCGAAAAGCGATTGCCCGTTCCGCGTGAACGGTTCTAGGTCTTCAAGTCGGCTGCGGCGAATGATACGGCGAACCGGGCGCACCAAATGCTGACCGAGCTGTAGTCGTCCAGCACAGCGCCAGCAGGGATCGGGTAGTTCTGATTTCCCTTGTTGGCTTTGAGCGCGCCCAGGTCCAGGTACGCGCCGTCATCGAAGACGTACCAGCCGGCGACCCCCTCTACCACCGGGGCGTCACTGAGCCAGACGCGGAGGTCAGGCCCATCGGAAGTGTCAAGGCCCTCAAGCCGGAGAATGCGGCTGCCGTCAGGGAGCTGAAGGACCTTCACAGTTCCCGAGCTGGCGTGTTCGTGGCTGATGAGCCGGCCGGTTGCCAGTTCCCGCGGAACGGCGGGGGTGGCCGTGGGCGCCGAGGGCGCCGCTGATTTAGCAGCAGGCGTGGCAACGGCCGGAACATCCTCCACCACAGTTGAACTGGTGAAAATGCGCCAGGGCTGGAACAGATACAGCCCCGCAGCAACCGCGATGACAGCCGCGAGAACCGCGGCCAGGATGACTACACGCCGCCTCATACAACATCAACGTCCGGGGACCGGCTGTCGTTCCGTCCTGGAATGCGCCCCGGTCAGGCATGTTGCCGGATCAGGATTCCACGGAAACCACAATCTTGCCGCGGGTATGCCCCTTCATGTTGGAGCGGAAGGCATCGGCGGCCTTTTCCAGCGGGAAGACCTCGGCCACTTCCACCTGGATTTTGCGGCTGTCCACCAGGTCGGCGAGTGCCTGCAGGTCGGCAGCCACCGGGCTGACCCACATCCAGGTGCCGCCATGTTCCTCCACTTCACTGTCCGCAATCGAGGCATGCCTGCCGCCCTCAGCAAGTACTGCCAGGGTCGCGCCCAGGTTTCCGCCCACGAAATCTGCGACGACGTCGACGCCGCCCGGGCGCAGTGCGCGCACGCGGTCAGCGAGCCCGTCCCCGTACGCAACCGGCTCGGCTCCCAGGGAGCGGAGGAATTCGTGGTTCTTGTCCGAGGCGGTGGCGATGACGCTGGCGCCCTTGGCCACCGCGATCTGGATGCCCAGGGAGCCCACGCCTCCGGCGCCACCGTGGATCAGCAGAGTCTCGCCCGCCTTCAGCTCCAGCCGGTTGAGAACCTGGTAGGCGGTCAGGCCGGCCAGCGGCAGCCCTGCCGATTCGTTCCACCCGAGCGAATCAGGCTTCCGTGCCAGGAGCCGTTCCGGCAGTGCGATGTATTCGGCGAAGCTTCCGCCGTGAACATAGTCCTTGCGGCCATAGGCAATGACCTCGTCGCCGGGCTGGAATTGCCGGGCATCGATTCCTACCGACTCCACCACCCCTGCCACGTCCCAGCCGGGGATCGCGGGGAACTGCAGGTCCATGGCCGCATCCAGGTAGCCCGCCATGATCTTCCAGTCCACCGGGTTCACTGCTGCTGTCTTCACCTTGACCAGGACCATTCCTGGCCCGACTTTTGGCATCGGCTGGTCGCCGAACTCGAGGACGTCAGGGTTTCCGTATTCGCTGTAAGTGATTGCCTTCATGCCTGCCACAACCGCGCGGGGGCGTGTTGCTATTCCATGGCCTCGCAGGAAGTGGCGCATCGCACGGCCTGCGGAAGCTGTCTGCCGCAGCTGCGGAATGGGGGCAGCTGGCCCATTCCGCAGCGGCTTCTATTCAGCGTCCAAGGCTTCGAGCCACTCCACGAACGTCTGGCGTCCGACGGCGGAACCCGGCGCCGGGACCAGGCCGCCGCCGCGCATGGCCTTGCCCATGGGCCCGGGAAGGTGCAGCGGAACGATCCGTTTTTTCTGCTGCGTCTTGGCCAGGTAGGCGGCGGCCAGGTCTTTCAGTTGTTCGGTCCGCGGGCCGCCGAGGTCCGGGATGCGCCCTTTCGGCCCGGCCTCGGCGGCGTCCACAAGGGCCGATGCGACCTCGTTTGCCGCCACCGGGCGGGTGAACATCGTGGGCACGAAGACCAGCGGACCCACTGAGGCGGCGTTGATGGTCATCGGCACGAACTCGTGAAACTGGGTGGACCGGAGGAGGGTCCAGGGAATACCGCCGTTCTTGACCTCGCGCTCCTGAACCAGCTTCCCGGCATACAGTCCTGAATCGGCCTCATCGATGCCCACAATCGACAGCACCACATGGTGCGTCACGCCGGCCCTTTTCCCGGCCCCCAGCAGGTTTCGGGTGGCGCTGGTAAAGAAATCCACGGCTTTCTTGGTGGACAGGACCTGGATGCCGGTGACGTCGATAACGGTTTCGACGTCCTGGAGTGCCTGCTCGAGGCCGTCCCCGGTGACCAGATCGACCCCGTCGGTGCGGCTGAGGCTGACCACGTGGTGCCCGCGCTCCCTGGCGATGGCCACAACGTGGCGGCCCACTGTCCCGGTTCCTCCTGCGACGGCGATCCTCATATAGGAGATCCTATGTGGGGCCTGCGACAAAGCGCCGATGCATTCGCAATGGCGTTATCCGGCCACAGTAGCTTTCGCCGCCTTGGACGCGTTCATCCACTCGGTCAGCCACGGCGCCCGGACGGTGGACGTGATGCGGCAGTCGGCCACAAACGTCCCGTGGGCGCCGGCGTCGATCCAGTCCTGCAGCGCGGACAGGTCATCAAGCGAGCGGACGACGGCGGTCTCCGCACCCAGCGCCCGCGCCACACCGCTGAAGTCCACCTCGGGGATCAGCATGGGCTTGTCGGTCAGGCCCTGGGAGCCGTACTGGTGGATCTCGGCCCCGTAGGCGGCGTCGTTGTAGATCACCACGACCGCGCTGCGGGCCGCACCGATCAGCGACGAGAGGTCGGACAGGCCCATCAGGAAACCGCCGTCGCCCGAGGCCAGCACCAGGGTGCGGCCGTCCTCCACCGCACGCGCTGCTCCGACGGCGCTCGCCAGCCCCAGCCCGATCGACTGGAACGCGGTCCCCACCATCACCAGGTCCTGCGGCCGCGGAATGTTCCAGTACATGGGGGCCCAGCCGATGAAGTGCCCGCCGTCCTGGACCACCGTGCGGCGCTCCGGCAGCACGGCATCCAGCGCGGTGGCCAGGGCGCGCGGATCCAGTCGGCCGTCCTCAGCCAACTCGGAGCCGTGGTGGTGCCCCGGTCCGGTGGCCAGGCGCCTGGACGCTTCGGCGCGCCAGCCCGCCCGGGCGGCCTCGCCGTCGAGCAGTGAAAGCAGCCGTGACGCAGCGGCCTTCGCATCCGCCTGCACAAACACATCCACGCGCGGATTCGTCGGCTCTACCGCCGTGTCGATCTGAACCACGGTGGCATCCGGACCCAGCAGGTGCCCGAACCTCATGGTGAACGGGCTCAGGCTCGCCCCGGCCACCAGGACCACGTCGGCCTCGCCCATGAGCCCGGCCGCGGTGTCGGTGCCGAAACCGCCCGCGACGCCCAGATACCCCTCACCATTGAGGAGGTTGAGCGCCAGGGCGGTTCCGGCGGTCAGTGCGCCGATCCGGTCGGCGAGTTCGCGGAGTTCCGGTCCTGCCCCGGCGAGGTGAGCACCCCGGCCGGCCAGGATCAGCGGCCGCTGTGCCCCGCCGAGCAGGCGGGCCACCCGAGCAAGGTCCGTGCCGCCGTCGTCCGTCACCTCCACAACGGATGGCTCCGGAAGGTCCTCGTCCGCAGCCTCCAGCGCCGCGAGGTCGTAGGGGATGGCAAGCACGACGGCGGTGCGCCGGGTGAGTGCGTACTCCACGGCCTGACGGGTGACGGCGCCGGCGGCGTCGCGGGTGACGGTGAAGGTGACCGCGCCGAGGCCGGCGGCGATGGCCGCCTGGTCCACATCCTGCGGCCGGGCGCCGCTGGTGGGGGCGTCGCCGGTGACCAGCACGACGGGGATCTGCGCCTGGACGGCCTCGGCCAGGGCGGTGAGCGCGTTGGTGTAGCCGGGGCCGTAGGTGGTGGTGCCCGCGGCGAGCCGTCCGGAGGTGCGGTAGTAGGCGTCGGCCGCGGCGACGGCGGCGCCCTCGTGCCGGACGGGGGTAAAGCGCAGGCCCTGCTGCTCCGCGGCGTCCAGGAAGTAGACGTTGCCGTTGCCCATGACGCCGAAGACGTCGCTGACATAGCTGCTGAGAACCTGTGCCACGCGGCCGGAGACTGTGAGTGAAGTCATGCAGGAATCGTGCGCCCGGATATGCGGATCAGCAACACACTGTATTTCGGCTGGGACTTTTGGCAGAGAGTCAGCAGGCAAACTGACAAAACGCCCACCTGTGGCGCGCGTCACGCCTCCCGCTCAACCAGCTTGCGGAAAGTCTCCAGTTCGCCCTTGAAGCTGCCCTGGTATGAGCCAAGAGAGAATAGCCAGCCGAAAATCGCAGACACGAATCCGCGGGTCACGAACATCTGGTCAATGCGGGTGCGGGCGCCCTCGGCGGTGAATGTCACATCCGATTCGCCCTTCAGGATCGCGTTGCCGAAACGGGTGCGGATGTGCCGGGGCCGCTCGGCCGCGAGGATCTCGGTGGGGCTCGTCATCCGTCCGAAGTGCACCGTGTAGCGGCTGCCGGCTTCATCGCCGGGGCCGACGCGGTCGGTCACACCGGTGACTCCGCTGATCCATTCACGGAACCGGTCGGGATCGGTCCAGGTGGCGAAAACCCGCTCGGGCGGTGCGGCGACAAACGTGGACAGGCGATAGGTTGCCATGGGTTCAGTATGCGCTCGTCGGCACACGGAGGCGAGAGGCTGAGGGGACTCATGCGCACGCCTGATCACTGCGTTGTGCGCGCCTCCTGCTCGGTCAGCCGGGCCAGGAGGCCGTCGAAGCGCGGCGGCATCAGTTCCAGCACGGAGATGGCGGTGCTGGTGCGCTGGATGCCGTCGATCTCCAGGATCTGGTTGGTGATGCGGTAGAGGTCGCTGGTGCCGCGGGCCACCACCTTGGCGATGAGGTCCGCGTCGCCGGCGGTGGCGTGCACCTCGATGACCTCCGGGATCGCGGCCAGGCCGTCTTCCACCGACCCGGCGCGGGTTTGGCTGATGTGCAGGGAGAGGAAGGCCATGAGTTCGTAGCCCAGCGCGGCCGGGTCCAGCCTGCGGCTGAACGAGCGGAGCGCGCCGCTGCGTTCCAGCCGCGCCAGCCGGGCGTGGACGGTGTTGCGGGCGACGCCGAGGGTCCGGGAGAGTGCCAGGGCGCTGGCTTCGGGGTCCTTGTCCAGGGCCAGGATGATCCGGCCGTCGAGCGAATCGAGGGCGCGGGAGGCGGCGATGGTCATATTTTCACCAGAGATACTAGAAGTTGAGCAGAAGTCCCAAGCACAAAAGCGTATCTTGAATTGTGGTCCGGGTCACTTTCACGATCGGTCTCCATGACCCCTGGCTGGCGCTCGTTGCTCTGATTGGTATCGCCGAGGCTGGCTCGCGGCGACGACCCGGGCATCCTGGCTTACAAAGGAGGTGAAGGGGGCGTGAATTCACCACTCATTTAGCGGTACGAGCTCTGGCTGCAACTTGTTCGTACCAAGCGAATAGCGACTGGTTGATTTCGATAAGTGAGTCAATGTAGTTACGTGCGGCTTGTTCGTTCACTTGAAGCTCGTTCGCGCGTACTTGGGTCGAGAAAGTCCGCGCTCGTCTGAGAAATTCCACCAGCTCGGTCGGTGCGCTTACTCGCTGGAGAATTACGTGCGGCGCGCTGTGCTTGAGGCTTTTTCCTGCGACAACTGCGGCACCCCCAAGTGTGTATCCAACTAGACGGACAGCCAAGCGGAGATCCGTGTATGTGGATCTGATAATCTCGGCGCGCACAGCGGAGGAGGCGCCGGTGCAATTTTGCTGGGCCCACCGGAGGTTGCTTTCGATCTGTTCTCGCAGGAATGACAACAGCTCTGACGAGGATTTATCGGAGGTGTCGGTCTCATCGGGGGCCGGGGCAGTTTCGTCGATGGAAACTTCCTCGTCTGCTCCACGTGAAGTCTCAGCGGCTAAATCCTGGGACATTAATATTGCCGAGCGTTTTGCGTTCGTTCCAAAGCCAGTAATTTCAGATATCTCATCGATGAACCGGCCGATGTGTTTGCGGAATATGAATAAAGATGACAATAGAGCAATGGGCCATACTGTGGTGCCCAGAAACTCTAAGACTGGGCTGAGCCAATCGTCAGGCATGTTGTAATCCTCTGTCGTGGTGCATCTGGTTTAAGGTCATGGAGCTCCAAGTATCGTTCACGTAAAGGACATCGCGGGCCACTAGGGCTATGTGTCTCAAATCTAATTCTCCTCGCTTCGATTCTTAGGGCCTCTCAGAATGAATGCGTGGTTGGATATGTGACGGCCCGCCCTCTCGATAAGGGAGGCAAGATGGTCTTGGAAAGCTAGCAGCCCCAAGACGGATGGCAAATATTTCGAAGCCCAGGCGACTTTAGGAGAGTTCCTGTTCCGCCAGGATCATGCAGTCACCTCTAGGTCTTCATAAGTGATTAATTGGCCCATGCCGGGTCCAAGCGACGGCTGAAGGAGCGGAGCGCGCCGCTGCGTTCCAGCCGTGCCAGCCGGGCGTGGACGGTGTTGCGGGCGACGCCGAGGGTCCGGGAGAGTGCCAGGGCGCTGGCTTCGGGGTCCTTGTCCAGGGCGAGGATGATCCGGCCGTCGAGGGAATCGAGGGTGCGGGCGGCTGTGATGGTCATATTTTCACCAGAAGTATTAGAGGTTGAGCAGAAGTCCCAATGGGTTGAGGGTATCTTGCATTGTGCGCGGGATCACAACCATGATCGGTCCTCATGACCCCTGAACAACTCCTGGCAAGGCCGGACACCGCGGTGCCCACCCTCCGCAGCGCTGTTTCCGGACTTCCGTCCTACGTCCCGGGCCGCCGGGGTGCCGGCGCGGACATCGCCGCCCTCGCCAGCAACGAAAGCCATTACGAACCGCTGCCCGCTGCCGCCGCTGCGGTGGCCGAGGCGGCCGGCACCATGAACCGCTACCCGGACAGTGCCGCCGTCGAACTCCGCGAACGGCTCGCCCGGCACGTGGGTGTCACCGCGGGTGAGGTCGCGGTGGGGCCCGGCAGCGTGGGCGTCCTGCAGCAGATCATCACCGGGTTGTGCGACGCCGGGGACGAGGTGGTCTTCGCGTGGCGCTCCTTCGAGGCGTACCCCATCCTGGTGGAGCTGGCGGGCGCCCGGCCGGTCCGCATACCGCTGGACGACGCGGAGGGCCACGACCTCGACGCCATGGCCGCCGCCGTCACGGACCGCACCAAGGTGATTCTGCTCTGCACCCCCAACAACCCCACCGGCGTGCCGATCAGCCACGACCGCGTCGAGGCCTTCCTGCAGTCCGTGCCGTCCAGCGTCCTGGTGGTGATCGACGAGGCCTACGTGGAATACGCCGACGCCGGCAGCGGCCCCGATTCCCTGGCGCTCTACCGCCGGTACCCGAACGTCTGCATCCTGCGCACCTTTTCCAAGGCCTACGGGCTCGCCGGCCTGCGCGTCGGGTATGCCATTACGACGCCGGCAATCGCCGAAGGTTTGCGCCGCACCGCGCTGCCGTTCGCCGTGAGCGCGCTGGCGCAGAAGGCGGCGATCGCGTCGCTGGACGCGGGGGAGGAGATGGCAGCGCGGGTGTCCGCCGTCCGGCTGGAGCGCGCCCGGATGGCCGCGGAGCTGGAGGCCCAGGGCTGGAAGCTGCAGCCGAGCCAGGGCAACTTCCTGTGGATCCGCGCCGACGAGGACCTCCGGACACGGCTGGTGGACGCGTTCGACGGCGCCGGCATCCTGGTCCGGGCGTACCAGGGCGACGGCGTGCGGATCACGGTTGCCGACGCCGCCTCCAACAACCGCGTGCTCCGGCTCCTCGCAGCCCACACGGCCTGAATTACCAGCTCCAAAATCCCCAACCCCGTTCCACCTACTAACTAGAGGAATCCCCATGGAACACCAGACAAAGACGTCTGACCGCGCCCTCGGCGCGGCCCTCAAGCCCCGGCAGCTCACCATGATGGGCCTGGGCAGCGCCATCGGCGCGGGCCTGTTCATCGGCTCCGGCGCCGGCATCCAGGCCGCCGGCCCGGCGGTGCTGATCTCCTACCTCGTGGCCGGCACGCTCATCATCCTGGTGATGTGGGCGCTCGGCGAGATGGCCGCCGCCAACCCGGACAGCGGGGCCTTCTCCGTGTACACCGCGAAGGCATACGGGCCGGTGGCCGGCGCCACCGTGGGCTGGCTGTGGTGGCTGCAGCTGGTGGTGGTCATAGCGGCTGAGGCGCTGGGCGCGGCGGGCTTGCTGGCCACCATCTTCCCCGCCCTGCCCGTGTGGCTGATGGCCTTCGTGTTCATCGTGGTGCTCACCGCGGTGAACCTGACAAGCGTGAAGAACTTCGGTGAATTCGAGTTCTGGTTCGCCCTGCTCAAGGTCGTTGCGATCGTCGGGTTCCTGCTGGTGGGCTTCGCGCTGCTGTTCGGCTTGGTGCCGGGTGTGCAGTCGCCGGGCCTGGCCAACTTCATGGGCGAGGGTTTCGCGCCGAGCGGGTTCGCCGGGATTGCGACGGCGCTGTTCGTGGTGGCGTTCGCGTTCGGCGGCACCGAGATCGTGTCCGTGGCGGCAGCCGAGACAGCCGAGCCGGCCCGCAGCGTGAAGAAGGCCGTCCGGACGGTGCTGTGGCGCATCCTGGTGTTCTACATCGGCGCCATCTTCGTGATCGCGGCCGTGGTTCGAGTGGGTTCGGAGGGGCTGAAGAGCCCGTTCGCTGCGGTGCTTGAAGCTGCCGGGATGCCCGGTGCGGGCACTGCCATCACCCTGGTGGCCGTGGCCGCTCTGCTCTCGGCCCTCAACGCCAACCTCTACGGTGCTTCCCGGATGGCGTTCTCGTTGGCCGAACGCGGTGAGGCACCGCGGATTCTGGCCTCCGTGTCCAAGGCCCGGGTCCCGGTGGTGGCGGTCCTGGCCAGCGTCGCCTTCGGCGTTGTCACTGTGGTTCTGGAGATGGCGTTCCCCGAGATGGTGCTCGGCGTCCTGCTCAACATTGTGGGTTCCACGTGCCTGCTCGTGTGGACCTCCGCCCTCTTGGCCCAGCTCGCGCTGCGCCTCCGCGCCGACCGCGAGGGAACGGAGCTTCCCCTGCGGATGCCCGGATTCCCGTGGCTGACTTCCCTCGGTCTGGTGATCCTCGCGGCGATCTTCACCGTAGGCTTCATAGGCGAGGATTCGCGTCCGCAGCTCCTGAGTACGTTTGGGCTCGTGGCACTTCTGGCGGCAGGGTGCTGGCTGAACCACCGTAACCGTAAGGCTGCGCGTGTTGTTGAAGCATCGGACGGTGCCAAGGAGCCGGTGCTCATCGACTGAACCAGCGCCGCGGGGACACTTCCGTTTCAGGACGCACGAAAGGCGCGTCCGGCTTTCGCCGGGCGCGCCCTTCGCACGTCAGCTGCCGCTACAGCAAGTGGCCGGAGGGGTAGACGAAAGCTCTAACGGGAGGGGGTTGTTGAGGATAAGAGTTGAACAAGATGTTCCATTAAAGCCCTGCGCGGAACGTCGTGGGTATATCATCGCGACATGACTACGAACAATAAGCCCCGGTCTTACGTCGTCCATCGTGAAGAGGAGGACGTCTACTAAGGCTTAGTTGTTGCGATCTGCAGTTTTAGGGCTGGCTCATTAGCTTCGCAGGGAACGAAGTCTGTCTGCGTCCATATCCTTGCGCCTGATATCGTCTACCAGCCTGCTGAGTGATGTGAATACGCGAGACTGACGTGCCTCCACGTCAGAAGATTCCCGTCTGGCGATCACGTAAGGCTCGAATCTTTCGAAGGTCCGGATGATGATTGTGCCTCCGATTTCCCTCAATGGTTTGACGTCATAGATCCCGTTATCGACTCCGACTGCCAATCGCTCAAGCCCGTTAAGGAGTCGGGAAATCGAGTGGCCAACCTCTTGTTTTTCTTCGTGAGTGAGAGGCCCATTGCGTCCCTCCAGCACCGCCCCTATTATCGTCAGCGATGTAGCTTGGGCCGATGTTATTGTTTTGGGGCCAAGTTCCTTGGACAAAAGAACCCTGTCGGAATAGCACGCATCCGACCAAGCGTTCCATGCCTCAATCGTGGCCTGCCGTTTGCTTCGGCGCCACCCGCCCCAAGTAGTAACCGCCGCAACAACGAGTGAACCTGTGGCGACGCCCGCTGCAAGCACTGGGGCGGAGGGGCCGAATGAGGCAGCCAGGGAACTCAAGCCTCCTAGCGCATTAAAGGCGATGGCGCCGATGGCAAGAATTGCCAAAACGAGAGCCCCCGACAGGACAATTTCACGCTTGCTGAGATTCTTCATGTTCTTATGGAACACGTTGTGACAGCGGTGGCCTAGGGGAAGGGCCGAAAACCATCAAGTTGGGTCAATTGTTTCCATTTGCTCACCCTAGGTGCTCCGGACAATTAGTCGGATACGGGGGTCGATCGGCGCACAATACTTCAGATCGCACAGATTCTTGTCGCTCTGTAGGGGCACACTGAAAATCGTCCTAGGGAGCTTCGGCATCGTCGCCGAAGCCATCAACCCGCGCAGGACCGCGCCGCGCGCCATCATGCTGGTGGCCCTGATCGGCGGCGGCACCTTCGTGGCGGTGTCCTACGTGACCCAGCTGGTCCACCCCGGCGGCGTGTTCGAGGACTCAGCCTCCGCGGCCAGCTCGATCGCCCTGCAGATCGGCGGGCAGCTGTTCGGCGCCGTGTTCCTGGCCGGCCTGGTGGTGGCGCAGTTCGCCTCCGGCCTCGCCCAGGGCGCGCGGGTCCAGCCGGCCGTCGGGAGCCTCCGTGGATCCGGCCTCATGCCCCGGTCCGGCGGCCAGGCGCCTGGACGCTTCGGCGCGCCAGCCCGCCGCCGCGAGTTCACCATTAACCAGCGACAGGAGCCGCGAAGCAGCAACCTTCACATCCGCCTGAACGAACACATCCATACGGTCATGAGTCGGCTCCGCCGCCGTGTCGATCTGAACCACGGTGGCATCCGGGCCCAGCAGGTGCCCGAACCGCATAGTGAACGGACTCAAGTGGCTAGCTGGCTGAACCACCGTTCCAGGAAGGTTCCGCCCAATGTCGAAGCTTCGAACGGAAGCAAGCAACCGGTGCTCATCGACTGACATATATGTCGAAAGTTGACGACTACTTACAGTGGACGGGAGACGCGTCGGCTTGCAACCGTGCGCGTCCCCTCCCCTGTGCGCAGCTGTCCTGGATGGAGAAAGACGCCCCCATTGGATGGGCCTGAGGCCCCAGCCGTGTGGCGTCTGCAGGTGCGGAAATGTTCCTACTTCAGCTTGTATGTCGTCTTACCGATTTCAGTCATGCCAAAATCATCTGACGCGACTAGATCCACGGGTGTGGTTTCATCGTCCAATTCATAGGCGATCGCGTTCAGGACCGTTCCGCCCTTCTTGATCTTCTCCGTCTGCGTGCTCAAGAACTTTTCGTCGGGAAGCGAACCGACATCCAACTTATTCTCCGCGTTCGGGTTGTTGTCCTGATACGCCGTAATGACGTATAAGAAGTTCATTGGACTGACGTCTTCACCCGTCAAATTGGTAGTTTCGTACCAGAAAGCAATGACAGGCTTTTTACCGTACTCATTGCCCTTCCCGCCAACCGGAATAAGCTTATGATCCTTGACGACGATCTTTATTTCCGGAGTCGTTAGGACGCCTTCTTTGAAGGAAGCATCGTTGTTCTGGTTCGCCGGAGTCGAGCTGATGCTCGAGGACGTGGCGTCTGGCGAACTGCTGGAGTTTGTGGCACCACTTTCAGTTGCGGTTCCTCCGCATCCGTTGAGCAGCAACACGGCTGATGCGCACGCGAGAATCATCAATGACTTTTTCATAATGGGCTTCCTTGTCCCCCAGCTTGCTGAGCAAGCAAAGTGTTTACCTCGACATTGTACTGTTGCCCAGGCCGCTTTATGCCGAGTATTTCTCGGCAAGTGCGGCGTTGCTAGCCTTAGAATCTGCCAAGTCGGCAGTTCGATGGAATTGTTTCCTTTATTACGCGGTGCACATCAGCTGACCTGCCGTTCGGCACCCAATCGGGGGTTGAACCCGCCATTTGGGGCAGCCAGCGGACGTCAATGTCCCTACTGTCCTGGCTCAAGCGATGCTCAACTTCAAGTACGGCAGCTAGAGCTGGAAGGCACTTCAGCCAAGCCCGAGCTAGGGCTTCCATACCTGCGCACGCGAGAGTGCCAGCTTCAGTTCCCGCCCTCCCGCCTCCTCCAGCAGCCCGGAATCACCCACAACAACCAGCAGGCTCCGCGCCCGGGACAACCCAACGTAGAGCTGTTCCCGGGCCCGGCTCATGTCCTTAAATCCATTGACGCAAAGGACAACCACAGAACGTTCCAGACCCTTGAAGCCAAGCACGTGGCCGTAGAACTCACCGTCGTTGGCGTGGAAGTCCCGCCAGTACTCCTCCGTGGCGCCCCGCTCAAAATAGTCCAGGTGGACGGGGTGGCGGTCCTTGGTGGTGAGGAGCGCGATCTGGTTGTTCGCCCAGCCCTCGTCGATCAGCGCATTCAAGCAGTCTTCAGCGAGGCCGAGCGCATCCTCGGTAGGGCAGTCTACGAACCGGACCGGCAGGCCGGTGCTGCCGCGCGGCTTGAAGTATTCGCCGGCGAAGGGTCTGAACGTCTCGGCGATCTTGAGGGTGTTGCGGAGGTTGTCGTCGATGTGGATGGGCACCAAGGTGGCCATCGGCCCGTGGGTGAGGTCCGCCGTCGCGCCTCCCCAGCGCTGGTAGACGTCCTGCCGGTCATCCATGAACGCGTACACCTCACCAGCGGCGGGATCGGTGGTGCAGGCGAGCAGCGCGTCCCACCAGAGCGGCGCGAAGTCCTGGGCTTCATCGACCACGACGGCGTCCAGGCGCTGCTGCGGGTCCAGCCCCGCCGCGAGCTCCTTCAAGAGGCGTGGCATCTCGACGTCGAAGTACTTCTGCCCCTCGCCGTCGGGGACGCCCAGGGCGCGCACGTATTCGTGGAATTCGCCCGTAAACACCGGCTTCGCTTGCCGCCACGTCGCCACCCGGTCCTGAAGGTACTGCCCAAGGCCCTTGTTGTAGCAAAACAGGCCCACGCGCTTGCCCTGCTTGCTGAGCAGCTTGGCCTTCTCGACGGCGAGCCACGTCTTTCCGCTGCCCGCGCCGCCGGTGAAGCGGATGCGGGGGAGTGAGCGGGTGGCCTGCAGCAGCACGGACTGGCGCTCCGTGAGGTGGTCCTGCGCTGCTTCATCCTCCTGGGACGTGGTGGAGGGCACGACGGCGGTGTCTAGGTTTCCGCCCAGCTTGCGGACGATGCGCTCGAGGAAGGCCGGGGCCAGTGGGGCGGCACCGCCGCCTTCGTTTTCGATGGCCTGGCGCACGAGCTCGGCGGGCGATCTGCTGTCCGTTTGGTCGAGGATGAGCGACCGGGGGCAGCCGGCCATGGCCCAGTCCCTCGGCACGTCGGTGTAGGGCAGGCTGACCATGTAGACGCAGCGGCTTGTTACCGGAGAGCCGAGTTGAATCCTGAGCCAGTCCTTGAGCGCATGGAGGGAGCTCTGGGACTGCGCCACGGGGCTCTTGATTTTGTGCCGTCCCGAGCGATCCGACTGGTACCACTGCCCGTCATTGACGCTGACTTGGCCGCCCTTGACCTCGATGGCCGCCATGCCCACGTTAGGCCAAAGGACCAGCAGATCGATCTCGTACTCGTTCCGGCCGTCACGGACGTGGACGGAGTGGGCCAGGACAACGTCGTCCGGGAGGCTGTTCCTAAGAACAGTCCATACGGCCTTTTCCGCCAGCTGTCCCTCGCCGAACTCCGGTTCTTCCGGAATGCATTTCATGCTGTTCCTCCCGCAGCCAGTCTCAGCCGGTCGAGGTCATCGGGGTAACTCTGCGCAAGCGAAGGCTTGGGACCGTGTGCGCTTGGATGCTTCAGAAAACAAATAAGCCTCTTCCTACCGCCGAGCACCATCTGGAAGAGGTTCTGCTCTTGGTGTGCCATGCCGTACTCGGTGTTCTTCCCGAACATAGGTCGTTGCTGGAAGACTTCAGGATAGGCAAGTTTCAATGTCTGGGCAGCTTTGCTGCCGACGACAACCACCAGGCCAGCGGGTGATGCGGCGAGAACGCGGTCCATATGTTTGGTGGCGCAGAGTTGGGCTGCCTCAGCAACGCCTTCTTCCCCATTTGATTTGCAATGTACCACCTCCGTCATGACGGACTGCTCATACCAAGGGGCTCCTGACCCGAGGAGTGCCTGAGTCTGCTTCTCCACCCAACCCCAATATGGCTCGGGAGTACCCCATGCGGGGCCGTCCGCTGTTTCTACCTTTCGATGCCGGTGGTTCAGGACCCATCCGTGTTCCGGGTCGAAGCGGTTGATCATGAAGTCTGCGATGTCGCGATCTTGCCAGTCCACGGTGGGATACTTCTCCGCTACGCGTTTTGCGCGCCATTTGGCAGTTGGGTTACCGGCACTGATGGCCGGGTTCGAGGACAGGAAGACGATGCCGGCCGAGGCTAGGTTGCCAGCCCATGCTTCAGGCACTTGAAAAGGGCCAGCAAACCCGTCCTGCGAGTGCACGATCTTCCGGCAGGGGTGAGGACGGCCCTGTTCCGCGTCCTTAGCTGCACGCACAAGTTCACTACAACGAGCAACGCTCAGGGCAAGTTCTTCGAGGTATACGGGCATGACTCTTTCCGGGCTTTACGTTTGGATGCTTGCTACAGACACTGGGGGCTGTTTCCCGTGCATCCATAGAACAATGTCCAGGACTCGAACGTCGGAAAGGAAATCCTTGACGCCGGACAGGTTGTAGATCGTCCGCAGGCGCTCAGTGAGACCAGGATCCTCAATGAAGGCGGCGTGCCAAGTGGCCCACTGGCCTTTCGAGTTTCCGTGGAGACCCATGAGCGGTCCCACGACGGAATCGTAAATTGGAATCAGACGCGGGCGCTTTCTGGCCATAATTTTGCTAGCTCGAGTTTCGCCCACTCCCCATCGGCCCGTATCCCGACCGCGAAGGACATGCCAGAGTTCCGTTGCAGCACTGTCCTCACCGAACATACTTTGAAATTCCCCAACCGATACGTCCGCCATATCACGGTCCGTAGGAATTGCCTTCAGCAAGCGTGAAATTTTGCCTTTGTGGGTATCAAGTAATCCGATAGCAGCTTCGCCGGGAATATCCACCGACAGGAAGGACACAGCGATGAGGTCGTCCGCCGTAATAGTGTCCGCATTGTCGCTCGAGTCGCCGCCTCCGGCCCACGAGTTGAAGTAGCTGCCTGTGTAAGCCGGAAGGCCGTCTGGTAAGCGCCGATAGTAGGCGGCTAGGAGCCGCGCCGCCTGTTCCTCATTGCCTTCGCTGAGAATGTCGGGAAGTGTCATTTTGGTCCTAACTACTTGAAAGGGTTTCAGCTGGCATTGCGGAGGGTCTGCACAGTGCCGCCCAAGACGTCTGCCGCTGTGACACCACCGTCCGGGTTGGTTCCGGAAGGGAAACTCCCGGTGTGCCATTGGAGCCTGTCAGCCATGACAGGACCGGCCACTTCTCAGGCCCTCCAAGACGAGGTGCCCAGCGTCTTCCAAGAACACTCCTTCCCTGTACCAGTTGGGGGTGTCCGAATCCGGCTCTGACCAGCGGTGTTCCAAAAGGAACTCGGGATGAATCGGCCAGTCGTCAGGTGCCAGGAAGTCCTCGGAGACGATCTCACACCATGCACCGTCGGGCCCCGGGGTGATCTGGGCATATGGCTGAGGACCTCCAAGCGCACCGTCCCCGTATTGAATGCTGAGGAACGAGTTCCACGGCATCGTTCGGAGCACTTCACTGATGAGTTCTGCAGCTCGTGCCCACGCGTAGTCTGCAGCAGCATCGGCTCTCAAATGATTGACGATCCCGCGGAGCTCATCTTCTTCCAGCGGAACGTAGGCGCCGATCACAGACTCCCAGGCTCCAAAGTGCCGTCCGATGGCCACCGCGGAGGGGCGATCCCGATTCATGGCCACTTCGGCAATCATCCAGCTGTCGTAACTGGCGACATCTTTCGGGGATCCGAACAGACCCTCTGTGGCGCGGTAGGAATGTGAGGCATCTGCAAAGTCGGCCGCGGAAAATCCGCCCCGCACAGCAGGAAATTTCATGCCCACCGATTCAAGAGCCACGTGCCAAGATCTTCCCGTCGTTCGGTCACGGATCAATTCGGCCGGTGGCGGAAGTAGCTGGTGCCGCTCACGACCTGCTTCGAGGACAATTGCTTTCCGAGCTTTCTCGTATTCAGAGTAGGAGATGCCTTCATCGTCGCCATTACTAATCGCCTCAGCTATTGTTTCAATGACTGCAATTACTTGAGCGATCTGCCTGCGGGAAAGTTGTTCAGTCAAGATCATTCGAAATTCTTGAATGTTTGGCATGGGGATCTTTCCTAAAGCCAACTGATGGTCAGCTTCAATCTCCCGGTGACACCCGGTTACGTAGCGCAACCACATCATGTCGGTAACAAAAAATGGTGATGGTCGGCCGGGGTCCTTGAGCATTACAGGGCTCTTCAGTAGCTCCACTGCGATGTCGACGTCGAACGTGGCGCCGAGAGCGACCAGAATTTTTGGAATGTCAGAGCTTTCAATTCCAGCGTCTAAAAGCTGGAGAATCCGGTGGGAATTTTCACGCAGAACCGCGGCAGTCTCAGAGCACCGCCTGCGAAGAGCTTCGGACCGCTGCTGCTCGCTCTGATCAGCCACCCGGGTACTGAGGAGACGTAGCATGTCGTAATCTCTCATACCGGCATCCGCAGCAATGCGCTGCAGCGGGTCACCGGCCTAGTAGGCCTTAACTGCCCGACTAGCAATCCGGTGCCGATCCAGCTGACGTCCGTGCGACGTCGACTCCTGTTCCCCCAAGTGCAACTCTTCCCATTCTGAGCGCCAAAGCGGCTCTTCTGATGCCAAGTCATTCTTATCAGCACCCGCCGACATTGTTTGGCAACTGCTCCGTGCGGTCGTCCTTATGACCTGACGGCTTGCGGTTTGTGGCCCCTCAACACTTGCATGAAAAGCGGATTCGGCCGCGCCCCGGGCAGGACGCGCTGCAGGTCCGCCAAGGCTTCCAGAGCAGAAATTCCGGCAACGCGCGCCCCATAAAGCGAAGCCACTGTCGGTGTCCGGGACTCGGCCCGGACACAGTGGAGCAGTACCTTCTTGCCCTCCGCGCGGTAGCGTTCGACGGCGGCCGACGCCTCCCGCAGCGTAAATGCGGCGTGTGCATTGTCACCATCAAAAGCGGAGTCGATGACCCAGAACGAAGCGTGGTCTTCCGGTGCAATGCCGGGCACGTCCAACGTTCCCACCCGGCACAGCGACACCACGGCATCAATCCCAAGCTCACACACACGCTGAAGCGAACCGACGCCGCCCAGCCACACGCCGTCGTCGTGCGGGTGCCGGACCAGCGCATCGGTGCGTCCCCACATGCTGTAGTCGTGGCGTTCAGCCCGCGGCCAGGAGGCGGTCCACCTGCCCCCGCCGCGGCCCAGCTCCATGCCCAGCATCATCAAATCGCGGGCACGCAGACCCGGCCAGCCGTGCAGGCGCTGCCGCCATTCGAAGGGCACAGCGGTGTAGCCGTACGCTGCGCCGAGCAGCCCGCCGGCGATGGCCGCGACCGTGTCGGTGTCGCGGCCGCCACGCACCGCTTCCTCCAGGGAAGCCCGGAGGTGGGCAGGGCCTGACGCCGTCCGGCCGGCATAGTGGATCGCGCTCCATGCGCCCTGGAACGCCTCCACCACCCACCCATTGCGGACGAAGTCGCGGGGACGTGACCGCTCCGCCGCCTCGATGCGCTCCAGCCACAACGCCGCCCGTTCCGGAGAAAGCAGCGGCAGGCCGGCCCGGACATCGAGCTGCCCGGTGAGAACGGCGTGACGGACCGAAACGCACCACAGCCCGCAGGCCTCCTGTGCATCCGGATCCGCGTGGGTCAGGGCGCTGAGCGTCCCGGCAGCAGCCATAAGTTCGGCCGGATCCCGGCGGAGGTAGGCCAAGGCCAGTGGCGCCGTCCGCATCAGGGAACCGTTCCCGGCACTCCTGCCGGTGCGGGCGTGGAAGTCGGCTGCGGCGGCGGTGAAGTCTGCAGCAGTCACCTCACTGCCAGCCGCGGAAGCAAGCCGGCGCGCGGCCGCAATGACGCTGCTGGTCTGCGCGCCCACATCCTTTGCTTCCGCCGCCCATGCAGTCCAAGACCGGACGATCACGGTGAGCGCCGCGGGGGAGGAAGCCCCGCCGTCGGACGCCTGCTCCAGCAGCGCCTCGGCGATGGGGATGGCCATGGAGGTGTCGTCCGTCCACTCGGCCGGCGCGAACCCGAAGGGGCCGCCGCCTTTCATGCTGACTGCAGTGCCGTCCGGCAGCGGGGCGCCGAACTCGTAGCCGGCACCGACGGCGTCGCCGGCAGCCAAGGCGACCAGGACGCCGGCCGCACGGTCATTCTGCAGGGGGTTCAGTTTCATGCCATCTCCATCAGGGGATGTTGAGTGTTCCAGCCGGTGAGGTGCGCCAGTTGCGGGCGGCGCTGGGGGAGCGCGACGGCGATTCCGGCGGCGGTTATCCGTCCTGCACTGCGGGAGACGTTGCGGCTGCGGAGGGAGCCGTGGTTCCGGACCTCCAAAGCTGCCGCGCCGTCGTCGAACACTCCGAAGTCCACGGCCTGCACGTGGGCGGCAAAGTCACGGGCCCGCTGGCCGGGCATCGGACCCGACGCCAGCGCCTGGGGCGGCAGGAGTTCCAGATCCAGCAGTGCCGCTTCGATCAGCTGCCGATAGTGGCGGCGGAGCAGCGTGCTGGTGCCGAAGACTTCCAGGAGCAGCGGCTGGGCCCGAGCCCGATCACCACGCCGCGCTGGCCCTCGAGAGGTTGCGGGGCATCCGCGGGGTCAAAGCGGTTCCGGTCCTCCTTGTCGTCCTTGAACCAGTCCAAGTGTTGTAGCAGCGAGCTGGTAGCGGAGGCGCCCCGGGCGTTGTCGAAGCGGTTGACCCGTTCCCAGATGCGGCCCTGCCGGTTGCTTCCGCGCCCGCTGCCGGCGCCGGTCAGCTCGGCCCGGACGTTGAGCGGGGCACGGCGCGCCTGGCGCCGGTGGCTGCGCTGGCCTTCTTCCCAGCGGCCGGCCTCGACGCAGAAGGTGTCGATATCGCGTGTCTCACCCGGTCCAAGGACCGCGTCGCGGGCGCAGGTCCGGTGCTGCTGCCCGCCTTCGAGCAGTTCGCCTTCCAGCAGCAGTGCCGGGTTGGGGCCGTTGTTGGTGACGGTGAGGCGGGACACCTGGGCGTCGCTGGCCAGTTCGGTGACGGCGACACTGGCGTGGGTGCCGGTGCTGATGCCGAGGCTTCCCGGGTCGGAGGTCCAGACGGGGAAGATGCTGAGCGGCCCGAGGCTGGTGCCGGCGCCGACGTGAAGCTGTGGGACTTTCATTAGGACCTCCAGGAGATTTATCGCATTTCTGCGCTAATGAACTTCAGTATGCACGTGTTGCTTCTTTAGCGCAATACTGCAATAAATGGAGATGTGAAGGATTCCCAGAACGGCCCAGGCACGTCCCTGCTCGACTATCCGCGCCCGTCGGTGGCGGTGGATACCGCGGTGCTGACTGTTTACGAGGGGAGTGTGTGCGTGCTGCTGGTGCGCCGCGCCGAGGACCACCAGCACGGAAAGTGGGCACTGCCGGGAACGTTCCTGCGGGAGCGTGAGACCCTGGCGGATGCGGTGCTGCGGTGCCTGCAGGAGAAGGCGGGGATCTCCGGGCGGGTGCCGCGGCAGCTGCAGGTGTTCGACGAGCCGGGCCGCGATGACCGCGGCTGGGTCCTGTCGGTGGCCCATGTGGACGTGGTCCCCTTGGCGGCCTTGGAGGAGGCGTTGAAGTCCGACGGCGTCCGGCTGGCTTCCGTGGACGGGGAGCCGGAAATCATCGCCGGGCTGCCGTACGGGCACGCTGACATCGTGGCGAAGGCCGGGGAGTGGCTACGGGCTGCCTATGCCGAGGCGCCGGATCCTGGGGCGCTGCTGGATGAGCCGTTCACGCTGAAGGATCTGCGGGAGCTGCACGAGGTGGTGGCTGGCGCGCCGCTGATGCGCGACACGTTCCGGCGGTTCATGGAGCCGAAGCTGGCCGGGACGGGGCAGATGTCCGACGGGACGCGGGGGAGGCCGTCGAGGTTGTGGGTGCGGAGAGCGCAGTAGGTTGCGTCTTGGTTCGGTGAGTCGCGCACCTGCACCGTAGCCCAGCAGGATCGAGCATTGCGTCGACGATGTGCGTGCCGTGTAGAACCGCTAGATGTAGTGCAGGAATTTGTGCAGCGTAGAAAAGCGTAGGTGGCAGAATGACCTCTGAGAGTCTGTCGCGAAAGACCGAAGAGAGTGGGCTTTCCCAATGCCGGACGGGGCATTACGGCCATGACGAGCAAAGCTAGTGTTGAGCGGGTAGACCTAGGTCGCGAAGCGCACGATCAATTACTTGCCACACCTCGGCTGTTTGAGTTGTCCGCTTCCGATTTGCTAAATTAAGCAATTGCTGGCGAAGCTCTGCCTCCTCATCGCTGAGGCCGCCATTGTAGGCAGGCGCCAGCAGATATGAGTGGTTGTCGGTGGCGTAGGCAGCCATCATGTCGAGAAAGATTTCGAGTTCTCGGCCTGCTGCAGCCATCGCCAGAGCCGCGTCCTCATGCTTGGAGTTTTTGCCCGGAGCAGCACCGGCCATTGGAAGTATGTCCAGATTTCCCGACCACACAACCCGTTGAAGTGGTTCGTCGAAGAGGGAAAGCACAGTGCCCATCTGATTGCCGTCAGTGGTCTTGGCTGGCATTGCGCGGCGCACGTCGTGGACTATCTCGTAGAAATGATCATCCGCCAGTCCAAATCCAACGAAAAGCAAATGATGCGTGAGCAGGTGTGCTTTCACAAGGGCGGACAGCGCTGCTCGATTGCTGCTGTATCCGAGGTAGTCGTCTCTTGTCAGCACTATGCTTTCTGGCTGTTTGACGGATCCGTGCAGCTTGAGGAGCCACTTATTGCCGACGGCGGGCACGCTCTCGGGGATAACAGTCCGTGCCTGCTGGGCATCGAAGCAGGCCATCTCGAAAAGCCGATCGTAGTTGAGAGTGATGGCTCCGGCGGAAGGGATAGTCGCCAGGAGCGCCGGTGCCAAACCGTAACGGGAAAGATCGACGGCGGAGGCAATCGCCTTGCCGAATGCCTCCCGCGAACCATGCTGTTCGATGTAGAACTGCTCCAGCACGCCTGCTTGGTCCAGGGGAGCGAGCGACTCGAAGGCAGAGATTTGTACATCTTGGAGTTGAATCCCCTCTCTAAGGCGGTCCAACAGTTCCTGCCACGTGGGTGCGCCGGCGCTAACGCTGACGCCGGCCCCGAGGAACGGTACGAGCTGCCCGATTCGCGCCTGCTGACCAAGAGCCTTGGCTTTTTCGTGCCGAAGGGGGCCGAGAGAAGTCCAGGGAGAATTGTTGATTACTTCCCGTCTGAGCTTCTGGGCCAACGAAAAGGCTGCCCGGTCTTGAAGTACGAGAATGATATCCACTTCATGCCGAAGGGACAGTACGGAAATTGAGTTTAGGATGGCACGCAGAGCTGCGCCGAGGTGGCTTCCGGCACCGCCTCCGTGGGTGCCAAAAAACGGAAGGGCCAGCAGTCTGTAGGGACGACCGCTTGATGGCCCGCCAAGGGCACGCAAAGCGACATTAACAAACGCATCGAGTCGCTCGGCAACGACTTCACGCGACCAGTGACCATCATCCGGCACAGCAGTCAGGATGGGGACGGGCGTCCCTTGATCCCATGAAAGGACGGCAGCAGCATGGGATTGTCCGGAGCGAAACCGTTCATCACAAGAAGCCTCAGCGAGTTGTTGAAGGTTAGGGTGTGCATCTGCCCAATATGAGCGGATATTTATTCGTGAATCGGTTGGGAGTAGCCAAGCATCGCATTGCAGCTTCAGGATGTCCGCCATGGCCACAAAGACATGCGGCCGTGTCACGGCGTTTGCTCGCTCACGGCATAAGCGTTCGTTATGGTTACCACGTTCTCTCCTAGGATTGAGACGGCTTGCAGAACATGCAAGCAAAACAACAAGCTCCCGGTGAATCAGTGTTTGTCACGGGCGTCTATGGTCGCCCTTCAGGTCGAACCCCAGGCGCTCGACTTCATCCAGAATCTTGACCCCCTGAACAGCCTGCTTCACAGAAGGTGCACGTCCTTTTTCGAGAAGGTTGCCCAAAGAGTAAGCAAGTGATCGCTGAAAGGGCTGCAAGTTGCTGGTTTCCTTCGCCCAAGAAGAAATAGCCTTCCAAGTGTGCGAAGAAGCCATAATGACTCGCTTTAGCGCTTCAGTTTCTTCATCGGATTTGGCGGCGGCGGCTTCCGGTGTATCTGCCATGTTGTTCGGTCCGAGGTAGGGCGTCGACGACTTTGTGATAATGTCGTCAGGGGCCAGCCATGGAATGCCGCACACTGCGTCCCAGCACTCCTTTTTCTTTGCCCATTCCATTACGTTCCTAGAACCAGCGCTTTGCACAATTACCTCATGTACTCGAGGCGCCAAATCCCTAATTACGTCTGAAAGTCGCTCAGGAAGCTGCTGTTCTTGCCAGATCTTGTTGAGATCGAGACGCTGCTTGGATCCTCGCGACAGGAATGCCAAGGTGTAGGCGACCGTCGCAGACCGGTAGCCGCCCAGAGCGAGCTTCGTGACTATACGTTCAGTTTCTTTCCAGAGGATAGCTTTGGCGACCAAGCGCTCAAAGTAGGCTTCGTCAGGGAGCGTTCGGTCGCTGTTCTCAGTCCGTGATTGGAGGAACTCCCGGAAATTCTTCTCGGCACCCAAACTGACAAGATGCGGCTTTTGCAGCCACATGTGTTCGTACTTGGCAACGTCGGTTTTCAGAATTTTCTGCGAAATTGGATGTTCGCTCTTGAAACGCCTCTGTGCCGCGGGTGTCCGCTCCCGGGCGACGGCGTCGGCGTACTGGCCGCGGGCACGCTCGAAGAACCATCGCGTCATTTGGTGGGAGCCATTCTTGCCTGGAGCCCACTTGGAACGTGAAATCTGTTCCATGGCCACATGGAACTTGTCATTTGCAGTGAAGTCGGCCATGCGAACGGGATTTTGTGCGTTGGAAAACTGCGAGATAGACCGAGCCAATTCATGGCGGACTTCATCTGCGACGACAGTCAGCTTCAGTTGAACTTGGACTTCAGAGAGATCCCGCTTGCTCTTGGAAAGCGCATGGTAGAGCGAAGCCGTCGTCTGCCCACCGTTGACAATCTGCACATCATGCAGATTCGTCACCAAGGTTCGTTCGCTGTCAGAGGTTGTCTCAACACCAGCGGCCGTCAGCGACAGACCGTTGTTGTAAGCGAGAAACCTATAGGGCTCTTCTGCGATGGTTGACTGTATCCCTTGATTGATCTTGCCCCGCGTCTGTAGGAAGGAACGGACATTGAGCTCCAGAAGCCTGGGGCCGTATAAACCATAGATGCGGGCTAAGACATCTCCAGGGATGACCGCGAGATAGGACTCGTAATCATCGGGGTCACCAAATGGCCCAAGAGCTTGGATACCATCGATCCCGTAATCGGGAAAGTTTATATACACTGGCTCTTGTGCTTCCCCAGAGCTATCAATCTTGTGAATGCGCTCCAAATCCCACACCTCAACGGACACGGGGCGGTCGCGAATATCGCCGAGAGTTGGGATTTCTGTTCGGAGGCGAAGGTTACTTAGAACCAGCAGGCGAATACTTTCCACCGCCGGCCAGAGAGTCTTTATCTCGGAAACGATGTCGTGAAGGTCCGATGACTCGTCAACGTACTGATCTAAGTTCATGGATGAGTGCGAGGTAAATCCGCTCATCCCAGTCAACAAGGGTTCAAGGTCGGCTTTGGTCAGGCTGGCGATGCCGTCTGTCGAACGGAACAGAGTCCCAAAGACAGTTAGGCGGTTTCTCTCCTCGTCCCAGTCCATACCGGAGCAGATTAATCCCGGTTTGGAGAGCACGGCGATCCTCGGATCATTGGCCTCGCCTGCTTCCAGGAGCAGGTTCGCGGCGTACTCGGTGAAGGCTTGTGCCAAACTCTGGGGCGACTCTTCATTCTCCGCTGTTGACCGGACTTCTTGAGTGAGCTCAGCATGGAACTGTTCGATGGTGGTCATGCGTAGGTCCTCCTGAACACTCCCAAAACGTCCTCGGCCAAGAGAACCCATGGACCACAAGACTCTAAGTCGACCTTGTAACTGACGTGGCTCACGCCCGTTGGAAGGTCTGCCTCAACGATCCTAGGAAAATCATCACGCACTTCTAACCACTGCTTTTTGCGCACTTCGAAGGTGCTGGTATAGCGAGCAGAATGCTCATCGATAAAGCCGCTCCTGATGAGCCTGGCTTCCAACGTCAATTTGGCCTGTTCATCACCGTTCATAGCGTCCCGCACCTCGGCGACCAAGTTCGGCAGCCTGAATCCGATACCGTCTCCCCTCACGTCGAGACTGTAGGCAACCATGAGCAAGGTCTCCGTCTGCACTGGGTCGAGTTGCCGCTCATTCGTGATCGTCACATGCCGCGATCCAGTAGAGGACGTGGACTTGACCTCAACTGCAAGCTTTCCATCGCAAAAATCCTGAAGTGCCCGCTCGGGGCCGAACCAGCTAATGGCTGCCCTCTCCGCGCCAGCGTATGGAATGAAATAGTCGCGCAAGGTCAGTAGTTCTGCTACTAATCCAGCCTGCGCCTTGGTGCTGAGGCCTTGGTGGGCAACGCTGAAGAATCCTTGCCACAGGGCTAGTCGGCGGACAACCGACCTTATTAGTTCTTGCGCATTCAAACCATGCACTGACCCAGTGACATCCCGGGCCAAGGCTTTGAACACGGAGGTAACTTCTGAAGCCGCTTCAAGGATGCGCAGCTCAAGGTTGCCCCCACCCACGTCAATCAAACGAATGTCGAGTCCGGCTACGGAGGGGAGACCGGGCTGAATCTCCTTGAGCTCGCCGGGGGCTTTGAAGAGGAGGCCCCTTCTTCGTCCGGACGTAAAACTGATCAGGGCGAAGTGATCTTGGCCTGGTGGCGAAGAAAGCCGCCTTCGTATCTCCCCAGTGCTTGAGTGACTAGACTCCAGCGACTTCCACGCTGCGTCGAGATCGACATCGTCAGAATGCCAAGGCTCAAGCCTGCTATTCATCCTGTGCACCTTCATCCTCATCGTCGAACATCGCATCCCAGTAGACCGAATTCACTTGGTATTCGACAGCCAAGTCGTTATCACTCTGTGGGAATGACACAGCGAAGCCCACGAGAGGAATGGGTGCTTCATCTTGGGTTGCTACTTCTTGAAGCAGATCTTTATGGAGCAGCTTCTCAGGATTCAAGGGATAAACCATCAAGAAACCAGTGTTCTTGTCACGCACCATCCGTTCTGCAGCCGCCGATGGGCGAGTTGGCCTAGTCCGAGCCTTAGCGTCCCCAGCATCGAAGCGTTCTTGCGCCCACCCGAGAGCACGTTCCCACTCCTCAGATCCCTTCTGGAGTGGCAGAAGTTCATCCCCCGAACTTACGAGTCTCTTTATTGTCACCCTCGGTTGGCGGACACCGTTCTCCGACTCAATCACTTGGTTTTCAAGTTCAGGCGAAGGGGCTCGGTCGAATGACCGTAGTTTCTTCCCACTAGAGGTCGTTAGGAAATCATTACCAGTCCCCTGCCTCGATCCGATCATCACGATCCAATTCTCGAGTTCCGGGACGTCTAGATGTGTGCACTGCCGGATGTAATCCACCAATGGTTTAGGCAAGCCTCTGCCGGTATCTCTGTGAGCCACATAGGAGTTTAGGAAATTGATGACGACGTTGGCCTCTACTGAAGCAACCTGCGACCTTTCCAAGACCTCAGGATTCACGAGGCAGGCAGTCAGTAGAGAATCAAGCGCGTCCCAGTTGGCTTTGCGGGAAGCCGCTGAGGTGTCAAAAAGCAGGGTCTCACACTGCGTTCCAGCGAAGGATACGCGTAGGCTTTGTGCATTTCGGGACTTATTGCGGGCAGTAACCATTAGACCGTCCGGATGTTGCTGGACGCGAAGACCGAATTGCTTAGGAGTTTTGTTCAACTGGGCCATGATATCGAATTCACGGTACAACTTAGCGGTTGCATTAGTAATCCGCTCATACCAAGTTACCAGCTGAGAGGTGGTGAATATTCGGCACAAATCTAGGTACCCGGGCCGATATCCAAACCATCGGCCCATTTGCATCAGGGTGTCGTACATCCTTGACGCCCGTAAGTAGTAGGAGGTAGTGAGACCCTCAAGAGTAAGGCCGCGGGAGAGTTTGTCCCCTCCCACAGCAATAACGGTGAGCCCCTCAGGGCGAGAAGAATACATCAGAGAATCTTTGACGGATCCGTTTACCACTTGCACTTCAACTTCATCCAGCACTGAAGAGATGGTAACGGCGACTTCGTACCAGGGAGAGATCTCCATACATTCGGAACGAGATTCCTCTTGCCGCAGCATAGTCGAGGTCGTAGTAAGGAAGTCCGACTCGTAGAGCTTTTTCAACTCAGAAAGCGCGGATCCCGACTCCTGGACACCTTCATGACGGACGGAGACGCGTAATTCTTCAACGTAGTCCTCGACCTGAAGACGTACACCTTCTTGAACGTCTTTGAACCGCGTGACGTGAACAAGCATCGAAGAATGCTTGTTCTTGATGGGTCGAAGCTGTTTGAGAGCGGCCGAAAGAATGAAGGACTGGATGGCCGTCTTCATCGAGTCAGGCAGTTCGTCTTCTGGCACCTCCGTCTTCTTATGCCCGTCACGGAGCCAACCTTCGTGATCGTCCACTGTCCGCAGGGTCGGAATCGGGGTGACACTTTCTAACCCCACGTCCGTGTCCTCGTTCAGTCCAAAGAAGCGGATAGGGCCGGAGTAATTGGAGGGCTCCGGAAGCCTGATAATGAAGTGCTCAGGAAATAGGTCATTACCTACAGAGCTATGCTTGGCCTTCGGATCGATGAAAATGTTGGCAAACGGAGTCGCCGTATAGGCGACGTAAGCGCTTTGTTCGAACGTATCCAAAATTTTACGAATCAGACCATTGATTCTCGATGGGTCAGTCTCGTCGTCTGTGAGCTTCTTCTGGCTAGTGTCGACGGATGCGTAGTCTGCTTCGTCGTCGAGCACCAGGAGCGGAAGCTTCTGGACGATTTTTTTATGCGTCTCAGGATCAACCGTGTGCGTAAGTTCCGTGGCCCACCTGTAGACGTTGGAAAGTATTGATGCATTTTTTTTGACCACCAGGATTACCGGGTCGCCGCCCAAGGACTGCAGTGCCCTCTTAGCGGTGCTGAGACTGAAGTCTCCGTTTGACTCAACAGTGGTCGAGCAGTTGATTCGGAGAAAGGGTCCCGATTTAAGGCCGACGCCGGTTTTCGGGGATTGGCCCGTACTGCTAAATGCGTCGACGGTGTTGAATCCCAAGACGCCCTCATTGACACGTTGTTGCGTTTGGCTTCGGAGACTATCGTGCGCACCGGCCAAGACAATTACGAGCTTGTACCCAGAATCAATGGCTTTGTTGATGAGGCCAATGTAGTTAGAAGTTTTGCCCGATTGCACCTGGCCGGCAACCAGTCCCCGGCGCTCCCACTTTCCGTCTCTTGTGGGATCCTCAAGGGAATCCAGTATCTTGTCTGTAACCACTCCTACGGATTTATCAAAAACGTGGCCGGGTCTGCCCTCATCCTCGATCATCAGCCGCCGGTACCTGTCCCAGAAGCGCCACTCGATGTTTGACCTTCTTGTTGCGAGCCAAGGTTTGTGATCTGTCGGATCGTAGAGACCCTCGCCGGGTTCTACATAAGTGTTGAACTCCTTTTCGAGCTGACGGACGATCTCTGTCAGGTCCTCCTCTGTCGCGGGCTCCAAGCCCCTTTGAACGGAGAAGTCGTGGGCATCAGTGACAGCAGACTCGATGTCTTCTCTTGTGAGGAGCGCCTTGTCCTTCTGGAAGTCCTCTAGGTCGACCCGAGCGAGCTTCAAAACACGTTCAAGAGTTCTCATTCGACTCCGACCTTCTCTTTATATGCAGCCACGATTTCAGGGTAAAGCGAAAACGGCTCAACGCTTGATAGCTCACCTATTGCCGCGGCCATATCGCGACCTCGATCTGTCATGCGCCGGCACAGAAAATCCAGATCCGCCAACACTTCATTAGCATTTCCCTCGAAGGGGCGATGTGAAGACTCGATGCCGTCGGCAACATGGACGGCGATCTGCGTAAGCGGCAGGGTTTCCTCGACGAAGCGAAGTAGGCGCCGTATCTCGTCTTGGGCGCCTGGCGCCGCTTCCAACAGTTGCGTAACGACAGGGTTGTCACGGTTAATTTTGTAGGTGATCTTTCCGTCCCGGTCCTTGTATTCTCGCCATGCAAAGACAAAGTCTTGGGCAGCGTTGCGGGCGCTAAACTGCCCTCTAAACCTATAAACGGACTGGGCTTTGGACTTGGTATCACGTGCAATGCGGCGAAGGTCAGTCACTAGAGGGGCCGGGGGACGTACATGAGACTTTCTGACGTCCACTTGCCAGTGATGGTCCAATTCAACGGGAAAGTCGAGCGCGATCCGAGCAAGCTTTGCATGCTCTTCCTTCATGCCACCCACGCCCAGCCAGCTTCCGGCCACGAGAAGCCTGTCATTGCGGAAGACATAGAAGCCCTGATTAGCATTCCACCCTGCAACTCCCGCTGCTTGGCGGTGCTCGTCGTCGGACAACTTGCTCTTATGCGGCAGTACGTAGGACGTGACCTTTACAACGCTGCCGTCTAACGGCAGGTGTTCCTCCCCACCAGACCAAGTCCCAAGATGCGATGCCATGAAGGGGTCCCATGGCGTGATTGGATGTCCGTTTAGGTGAATCTTCAGGGCCCGCCTCCCTGACAAGAAGCGGTGGAAGGTCAGGGCTAGATGGCGCTCGACGCGATCAGCCACAGCTAGAAACTGCGTTTTAGTGGCACGCCCGTCAGGATCATCAAGACCGACCAGACGATCACACTTTGTCCAAATGACCGCTGTTCCTGCTCCGGCGAACGAAATATCATTGATGACTTGTTCCGGCAGCGTGGTTCGTAGCCGCCACTGGCCGGTTGCTCGAACTTCGTCTAAGTCCCACCTCCGGACAGCAGTGCCAGATCCATTCGAGCTCACCACGGTAAGTTCCCGTGCCTGGGATATGGAAGCAGTCTTTAGTCCTAGTCCGAAGCGGCCGAGATCCCCTGCCGAACGTTCTTCCAGAGGGCTCTTGCTTCCGAGGCGCATCGCGTCGAGAAGTTGGTCTGCTCCCATGCCGTGGCCGTCATCTTTGATGACGACATAGCAATCGCCGTCATTCCACTGGAATGAGATGTATATATTCTTTGATTTTGCCGCAATGCTGTTGTCCACCAAGTCAGCGATCGCGGTTTCCGGCGTGTAGCCGAATGCGCGAAGCGACTCAAATATAGGACTTGCACTGGGCTCAACAAGATCCCAGCCATCGTCATCGATGTTCACCTTGACCCCCATGGTCTAACCCGTGTAGCTAGTTCAGTAGTTCCCGCACAATGTGGCCGATCTGGTACGCGAGGTAGGGCGGCACCGCGTTCCCGATCTGCGTATATTGCTGCGTTCTGTTGCCTAAAAACGCGTAGTTATCGGGAAATGTCTGAAGCCTTGCAGCTTCGCGCACCGTCAGACTCCGCATTTGGGAAGGATCTGGGTGAATGTAATAGTGACCATCTTTGGCTATGTGAGAGACCACAGTTGAAGATGGTCTATCCCAAACCTGAACTTTAAAGCGATCGGCGAACGCTTTGGATTCCAACCTGGCAGCATTGTGGTTGGGGAGGAGGTCAACTGCGAACTCTGACAGGAGGGGGGACCGGAGGTTAACGGCCCCGAAGGCTGCGGCGAAGAAGTACCTGTATAGATCTGCTTCCATGTGACCTCGGGACACATGGTTGGCAAATCCGCCAATGGCCGGATCGGCCAGCCAGCGCTGGAGATCAGTGTCGAGTTGGGTGTTCTTATGCCCTCGAACAAATTCTTGGCCAAGAGGCGGGACTGGTCGGAGCGGCTCTTCAAAGCCGGCCACAGACTCCTTGACCATGCGCTGTGCCAAACTACGTATGCCTGCCCAAAGATGAACGTCGTCACGGCCGCGCGAAATGCGAGACCGTATAGCGGGGAGATCCCCTATAGCCTCCCTGACGGTTGCTTGTTGCTTGCGCTTTTGAAGGATCATAGGCTTCTTGCCTATGTCAGAGCGGACGCCTAGGAGGATTACACGGTGGCGCTGTTGCGGCACGCCGTATTCTTCTGACCTTATGACGAAATCTCGAGGTGATAGCTCTTCTGGTTCATCAGGAACAGTAAGTGAGTAGATGACGTACTCCGCATCGCCACCCTCGTTCTTAAGATCCTCTCGAATCCGTGCAAACATGGGTTGTCCGCCGTGCGTCGATGAGAGCAGCCCCTTAACGTTCTCCATGACGAAAACGGCCGGAGAGAACTTCCTGATTATGTGAAGGTATTCCTGGTACAGGAAGTGCTTTTTGTCATCTTCAAAGGTCAGGTCATTGGCTCTTCGAGAACGGCCAACCAAGGAATAAGCCTGGCAGGGTGGCCCGCCAATAAGAACCCAGTTCGTCGCTCCGTCCAGCCCAACCTTTATGTGAAGGTCCGACACTTCTCGTGTATCAGGACCGAGTTCAAGTTGGTGGACGTGGCGTGAGGCTCGCTCGAAAGCGGCAGCCATCTTCCCGTCTTGGCGGAGCTCACGCTCACCAATCTCTGCACGGAGGAACCGGTAGTAGGCGCGGGGGACCTGGCCTCGGTCCCGCAGGTCCCGAAAGGCACTTCGCAACGTCAGAGTTGAGTGAGCCGACCGTTCCATTTCAATGGCAGCGACCGACTCGAAAACAGGCTGCCCCTCAGCCGCGACCGACGCAAATCCCTCGCCCAGGCCTCCTGGCCCGGCAAAAATATCAATAATGGGGATAGCTCCCACGCTTGCCTCTTTACTGCTCTTTACACGCCCAAGACGTGAGAATCATCGGCGGCTGTCAGCCGCGTTTATTCAAACTACTACCCACCGCTGACATCTGGCTTAGCAACACACAGGCGGCATCCCTAGAGCATATCTGGCCGAGCGAAGCAGGATGCTGTAACTCGGTTTCGCGTCGCGTCTTGACGGCTCGGACAGGCGGGTTCACGGCCTGCACATGTCAGTCTTCACTGCCGCAGGTTCAGCTTGGTTTAGATCTGTGCCGAAAGTCACCGACACCCGCAACTCACATGTCTTGGAGTCGCTGCATCACTGAGAGTGGACTCTCTGTCTTCAGCAGCTGGGACTCGGCTACGGCAAAGCGGTGCTGACGGTCTTGGACTTCATTGGCGAGCAGCGCCATTACTTCCGCTTAACCTGCGCTATCGAGCACTGACCGGATGAATGCAACTTCTTTATCGTCGACTATCAGGAAAAACTTCTCGATTGCTGGTTCCTCCTCCAAGCTCTAGCGAATTCTGAGTCGCACCTAAAAATCACTTTTTACCTTCGACTTACTTTCGCGCATGCGACCGCGCTCACCCTCGTCCATTGATTTGTCAACGATGCGGATATCGAGCTCCGACGGGTCGCTGTCGAGATAGAGGCGTCCAGCCTTGTGCAACGCCAAGCCAGCGTCGAGGTATGGGCGCATTGTATTTCTGGCAATACCAGTCTCGCGTTCCAAGCGACGGCGGTTGATCTCGCCATTGCGGAGCTTCGATGGATCCAGTGCCATGCGAGTCCATACCCGTGCAAGCTTAACTATGGCTTTCTTCCTACGAAGTTTTACGGATGTGTACGGGTCCTGGCTGTCCCAAGCGCTGCTAGCCCCCTGTGTCCGGGAGTCGGCGCTAATGATTGCCAATAGCCCTTCTGCGGTCTCGGGAAGGTCCCGCACCGGACTTTGACCGAGACTTCGGCTGTCAGTACGCGGCAGGCCACGGAGAAGTTCTAGCTCCACTGATGCAGTGTGGAGCCGCCGAGCCAACTCCGCCAGAAGTTCTTCGCTGGAATAATCCGAAAGACTAACTTCGTTAGCCTGCGACCCTGCAGGACTTATTTCTTGTTTCCCATCCATGTCCTTCACAATATGGACCTGTACTCGGAGAAGGCGCTGGCTGCCGGGGTGACCACCGAGAAGGCCGACCTGCTGTTCGCGTCGCTGCCCATGCGCATCCTGCCCGAGGCGCAGGTGCCCGTGTACCAGGAGATGGCGAAGCGGGACGCGGAGTTCTACCCGCAGCTGGAGGCCGCCGGGTTCGAGCTGGACTTCGGCGTGGACGGGTCCGGCCTGTTCCTGAAATACCTGCGGCGCGGCTCCGGCTACTACATCGACGTCGGCGCCTCCCAGCTCATCATCGACGGCAGGGTGAAGCTGAAGAACGGGCAGGTCGCCAAGATCACCGGCAACGCCGTGGTGATGGATGACGGCACCGAGCTGGAGGCCGACCTGATTGTCTACGCCACCGGGTACGGCTCCATGAACGGCTGGCTGGCGGACCTGGTCTCACCCGAGATCGCGGACCGGGTAGGCAAGTGCTGGGGCTACGGCTCGGACACGCCAAAAGACCCTGGCCGTGGGAGGGGGAGCTGCGCAATATGTGGAAACCAACCAACGTCCCCAACCTCTGGATCCACGGCGGCAACCTGCACCAGAGCCGGCATTACTCCTCCTACCTGGCCCTGCAGCTGAAGGCCCGGATGGAGGGGCTGGAGACGCCGGTGTACGAACTGCAGCCCAGCCACCACACCCGCTAACCGGCGGTTGAGCCCGTCGAAACCCGATGGTTGGGCTCGTCGGAACTCGACGGACCCAACCACCGGCAGGCCGCCGTCGTCCCTCCGACGCTCTATCCCTTAACGTCGCTTCTTCTCGGACGCTCTCGCAGTTAACGTGGCTTTTTCCCGATGCTCTCGCACTTCCGTAACCAAAGGCCTACCGGGCCGGCGCAGCCGGTGCGAGGATGTTCGCCTGCGGCCTGGCCGGCACAGGGACCGGGTGGGAGATAAACGGCTGCTTTCCTCACCGCTGAGGCGGGATGTCTGGGCTGCTGGCCGGCGAATGTCAGCGTCACCGCAGCCACCACCTCCCAACCGCCTCCGCCACGCATCTCTGAATGCTCAGCGCGGTGCTCCACGTCCTCCATCACACGCTCATGTACGGATGATCGGCCGCGAAGTGCCCAGCCTGCAGATACACGTCGCGGGTGATCCGGCGCAGCTCGGGAAAGTCCACCGGCAAAGCACGCCGCGGCGTGACGGACGCTGGCAGCGGAACGGTCACGGCGCGTCGGTAGTTGGAGCAGTCAGCTCCACGTAGTGGCCCAGGTGTGCCAAATCCGGCTGTGACGAAGGATCGCCCACGGCGTCGGCTCCCACGGCATTCGCCACAGCGAGTGCCCGCGTGTAGGCCAGCCCGCTCCGCAGCGCCAGGATCAGGGCCGCGCAGAACGCGTCCCCGCGCCCACCGTGTTCACTACCTCAACGGCAGTGGGCGGCGCCTCGGCCACCCTCCGGCCATGCTCGAACATCGCCGAGCCGTCCTTGCCGTATGTCACCGCCATCAGCTTCGCCTCAGCCAGCGCCGGGATCAGGGCATACTCACTCTCGTTGACGATCACCAGGTTGCACCGCTCCAGCAGCTCCGCCGGCAGGTCCATGGCCGGCGCCGCGTTCAGCACAAAGAACCCGGGGGTCTTCCGGGCCGCCTCCAGCACCACGTCCAGGCCCACCTCCAGCTGGCACAGCACCGTCTCCTCCGGCCCGAACTCCACCGCGTCCAGCGAGAGGTGCGAGTTGGCGCCCGGGGCATACCATGATCTGGTTCTCGCCGTCGCGGTCCACCAGGATCAGCGCGGTCCCGGTCGGCTCCGGCATGACAGCAACGTCGGCTGTCTCCACGCCGGCAGCCGCCAGGGCATCGAGCATCCGCTTGCCAGCGGCGTCCTGTCCCAAAGCGCCCACCATCCGGGCAGACCCGTCCAGCCGGGCGGCCGCCGCGGCCTGGTTGGCGCCCTTGCCGCCAGGCTGCTCGGACAGCACGGCGCCGCCGGTGGTTTCGCCCGCCGTCGGGAGCCGCTCGGCGGTGGCGATCAGGTCCAAGTTGATGCTGCCGACCACGGTGACGGCAGGACGTGTTGTGTTCATGGGAAAACTCTCTCAGGGGAGGGCCGGAAGCGGTGATACAGCACCCAAGCACCGCCGCAGCCGGGCTGCACGTAGAAGGAGGCACCGCCGTCGTACTCCCCGAAGCCCGGTACAGTGGCCAGCATGGCAGTCCATCATCCGGTGTTCGCGCGGCTCTACCCCGCGATGGGTAAGGCGATGGAGCGCGGCGGCATGGACCAGCGCCGCCGCGCGTTGCTCACCGGCCTCTCCGGCGAGGTGGTCGAGGTAGGCGCCGGCGACGGGCTTAACTTTCCGCACTACCCGCCTACCGTCGCCCGTGTCCTGGCCGTGGAGCCGGAACCGCGCCTGCGGCGCCTCGCCGGCGAAGCGGCCAAGCAGGCTCCGGTACCGGTAGAGGTGGTCGATGGCCTCGCGGAGAGCCTTCCCTTCGCGGACGCCAGCGCCGACGCGGTGGTGGTGTCGTTGGTCCTGTGCTCCGTGGCCGACCAGGCGGCGGCCCTGCAGGAAATCCGCCGGGTGCTCAAACCTGGCGGACAATTGCGTTTCCTCGAACATGTCCGGGCGGACACACCCGGCCTCGCGCGGGTTCAACGGGTGCTCGATGCCACCCTCTGGCCCAGCGTGGCAGGAGGATGCCACACCGGCCGCGATACCGCTGCGGCCATCGAAGATGCCGGGTTTACCATCGAGAGCCTGGAGCGGTACCTGTTTCCCGAGGCTCGCACGCCGGTCTCCTTCCACATCCTCGGCACCGCGACACGCGGCGACTAAGAACCGCCCCGCAAACCCTTCTCCAAACGGAACGCGACCAGCGAGGCCCCCGCCCCGGCTGCTGCGACCACCGCTGCAAGCGTCCAACCCACGGCCGGACTGAACTGGGAGAACACGATCCCGAACAGCAAGGGCCCCAGCGTCCCGCCGATGTAGGTGCCGCTCTGGGTGATCCCCGTGGCCTGGGCGGTGAACGGATGCGCCGTGCGTGCGACCACGTAGTGAGCCAGGCCGTTCCAGCCCCAGCCCAGGCCGAACGCGACCACGGCCCCGGCCGCATAGGCGACCGGGAAACCGGACGCCATGCCGAGCAGCCCCAGGCTCCCGGCCCCCATCATCAGGGCCACCGTGGCCATAGAGCCGCCGATCCCACGGTCCGCAGCGATACCCACCAGCGGGCGGGCCAGAATCCCGGCCACGCTGGCAGCACCCAGCAACAGGCCCGCGCCGGCGGCATCGAAACCCGCCTGCACAGCCATCGTCACAGTGAAAGCACCCACCACGTTGGCCTGCCCCGCCCCCAGGGCACTGGCCGCCGCGGTAGCAAACAGGAACGGCTTCAGCCGCCGGGGGAGCGGCTCCCTGCCAGCTTTGCCGGAGCGCCGCGGGACGGGAGCACGGCGCGGGAGGGTGCGGAGGACCACCGGGATCAGCGACGCCGCCAGCAGAGCCGCCAGCGCAAAGGTCCAGTTCCACCCCACGGTGAGCGCGAACACCGGGACTGACAGACCGGCGGTGAGCGTCGCCGTCGGAATGGCCGCCTGCTTGAGGCCAAACGAGAAGGCGCGGTTACGCACCGCCACCTGGTCGACGATCAGGCCGTTGGACAGCGGATGGCTCAGGGCGTTGGGGGCACCTGCGAAACTGAGCCAGACGATCAGCCACGCCCAGTGCGGGGTGACGAACGCGATGCCGGCCAATGCAATAAAGCCCAGCCCGACGGCGAGCGGAATCCCGCGGCGGAGCCCCAGTCCGCTGGCCACATACCCGGCCGGGGCGGAGAGCAGCGCCGACACGGCCCAGAAGGTGGCCACGGCGACGCCGAGTGCCGACGCCGTCATGCCCAGGTCCTGCTCGAGCTGGACAGCCAGCCCGCCGACCAGGAAGACCGGCAGCACCGCCACCACCGTCGTCAGCGCCGCGATGGCCGTGGCCCGTTGTCCCGGCCGGCGTGCTGGATTTCGCACAGGCTCGACGGCGGCCCGCCTCACTGTGCGGACCGGACCGGCGCGATGCCTGCCGCGTCGTCCTGTACCACGGCGTCGCCCGCCAGCAGGGAGCGCCCGCCGGCGCGCACCTGGGCCAGCAGGCCTCCGGCCAGGAGGACAGCACGTTCGGCCGGCGAGAAATCGAGCCCCAGCACCAGCTCCGCGTCCCCGTCAACGCGGGCGGTGACGGAGTCCGCGCCAGAGGCCAGGGCGTCAGCCAGCCCGTCGATCACCCAGCGCTGCCCGGTTGAGCTGTGCGCGTCGGAGGGAAGGCTCAGCGGCACGATCCCGGCGGCGATCAGGTTGCGCCGGTGGATCCGCGCATAGCTGCGGGCAGCGACCACCCTGACCCCCAGGTACAGCGGGATCAAAGCGGCATGCTCTCGCGACGAACCCTGCCCGTAGTTTTCCCCGCCCACAATGATCCCGCCGCCCCATTCCAGCGCCCGGTCGTGGAATTCCGGGTCCAGGCGGCGGAACATGAAGCGCGCGCACACGGCGATGTTGGACCACACCGACATGGCGATCGCGCCGTCGGGCGCCATGTCGCCGGTTGAGATGTCATCGCCGACGACGATGAGCACCCGGGCGTCGAGGTCCGCCTGGAGCGGTTCCGGCTGTGGCGGCGGGACCAGGTTGCTGCCGCGCTCGATCTCGATGTCGCGCCGGGTGTCCAGCGGCAGGACGCCGGCGATATGCAGGTCGTGGACCTCCGGGCGCGGCGGCGTGGCGGGGCGGAGCTCGCCGCGGCTGACGGTGGACGCGTCGACGATCGCGCCTTCCAGCGCGCTGGCAGCAGCGGTCGACGGCGAACACAGGTACACGCTGTCCTCCGCGGTACCGCTCCGGCCCGGGAAGTTCCGGTTGAACGTGCGCAACGACGGCGCACCCTCCGTGGGCGCCTGCCCGATGCCCACGCACGGGCCGCACACCGGCTCGAGCATCCGTGCCCCGGCCTGCATCAGGTCCTCATAGACCCCGGACGCGATGATTGTCTGCAGGATCTGACGTGACCCCGGCGTCACGGTGAGCTGGACGGACGGATGGACGGTGTGCCCCTTGAGGATCGCCGCCACCGTGGCGAGGTCCTCATAGGAGCTGTTCACCGAGGAGCCGACGCAGACCTGGACCACCTCGGTGCGCGGCAGTTCGGAGACGGGACAGACGTTGCCCGGCGAATGCGGCAGCGCCACGAGCGGAACGAGACCCGAGAGATCAAGCCGCTCATCGTCGTCGTACGTTGCCCCTGCGTCCGCTGCCAGGGCAACGAACTGGTCCTCCCGGCGCTGGGCCTGAAGCCAGGCGAGGGTCTGCTCATCGGAGGGGAAGACGGCGGTGGCGGCACCTGTTTCGATGATCATGTTGCAGATGGTTGCCCGCGCCGAGACGGACAGGGACGCCACCCCTTCGCCGTAGAACTCGAACACCTTTCCTCGGCCGCCGCGCACGCCGTGGCGGCGCAGCAGCTCCAGCACCGCGTCCTTGGCTTCGGCATTGGCGCCGAGCGTGCCCGTCAGTTCCACGCCCACGACGGCGGGGCACACGAAGTCGAACCCGTAGCCTGCCATGGCCACGGCTACTTCCAGCCCGCCGGCGCCGACGGCGAACATGCCGAGGGCGCCCGCCGTGGAGGTGTGGGAGTCAGCACCCACCAGGACCTGGCCCGGCCGGGAGAAGTGTTCCAGGTGGATGTAATGCGAGATGCCGTGCCCGGCGGGGGAGTAGCGCAGCCCGTAACGGGCGGAGAAGGTGCGGAGGTAGTGGTGGTCCTGCATGTTCTTGTCATCGATCTGCAGGACGTTGTGGTCCACATACATGACCGCCAGCGGCACCGCGATGGACTCCACGCCAAGCATCTCGAACTGCATGGCGGTCATGGTGCCGGTGGCGTCCTCGATGAGGATTTGGTCCACGGCGATGGTGATGTCGCTGCCGGGAGTCAGCTCGCCGGACGCGAGGTGGCTGGCGAGGAGCTTCTGGGTCAGGTTCTGGGCCACGGGGATTCCTTAGCGCTGTGCGTACAGACAACTGCGGCCCGCCGTGGACCGGCGGGCCGCAGGGAAGCGGTGTTACTTGACGAACTCGTTGGTGTAGGTTTCCTCGAGCTTGATCTCGGTTTCGCCGACCTCCGGGTTGGCTACCCGCTGCGTCTCAAGGACGGCCTTGACGCCCTCCTCGGTGAAGGCGCCGTCCTTGCTCAGGGCCGCCTTCATCTCCTCGATGACCTTGGCGTACTGGTCCTTGTCCCCGCCGGCGAACTTCTCCGGCATTTCCGCGGCGATCTCCTCGCCGGAGTGGTCCGCGATGAACTGCAGGGTCTTCTTGATGGCTGAGGCCAGCTTCTTGGCCGACTCCGGGTTCTTGTCCAGCCAGGCGGTCGTGGCGTACAGGCTCGACGACGGCCACGCATCGGTGCCGAAGACCTCCTTCAGGCCCTCCGGCGTGCGGACGTCCTGGATGATCGTCGGCTCGGTTCCGAGCCGCTTGGCCAGGACGGTGACGTCCGGCTCGAGCATGACGGCGGCGTCCACCTGGCCCTGCTCGACGGCGGCAACCGCCGAGGACCCGGCACCGATCGCCGATACGGCCGCGGCGTCGAGCTTCATGCCGTTCTTGGAAAGCAGGTACTTCACGAACATGTCGGTGGAGGACCCCGGCGAGGTGACGCCCACGTTCTTGCCCTTGAGGTCGGCGACGGACTTGATGGAGTCCTTGTTCTTCTCCGCGACCACCAGCGCAAGGCCGGAGGACAGGTTCATGTTCACGAACGCCTTGATGGACTGCTTCTTGGCCTGCATCTGGATGGCGTGCTCATAGTAGCCGCTGGTGACGTGGGTGCTGCCGCCGACCATCGCCGTCAGCGCCTTCGAGCCGCCCTGCAGGTCCTGGAGCTCGACGTTCAGGCCCTCCTCCTCGTAGTAACCGAGTTCCTGGGCCAGCGTAGTGGGCAGGTAGGTCAGCAGAGTCTGGCCGCCGACGCCGATAATCACCTTGTCGCCGTCGCCTCCGCCGGCGGTGCCTCCCTGGCCTGGAGGTGCTGACTGCGGGGCGCCGCAGGCGGACAGTGCAAGGGCCAGGCCGGCGATGACGGCGAGTGGCTTGGCGGGGAAAACGCGGCGTCGTTGCCGGTTTGCGGAGCTGAACATGGGAATCCCTTTCGGACGGATGGGCTTTGGACTGGTTAGGAAGCCTGCTGCGGCGGACGCCAGCGCAGGAGATGACGTTCCACCCGGTTGACCCCGAGGTCGATGATGAGGACCACGACCATCAGGATGAACATGCCGGCGAACACGCCCTCGGTATCGAACACACCCTGGGCCTGTGCGATGGCGTAGCCGACACCTGCCGAGGCGCCAAGGTATTCACCGACCACCGCGCCGGTAATGGCGAAGCCGACGCTGATATGGAGGCTGGAGAAGATCCAGGTCAGGGCGCTGGGAATGAAGACGTGGCGGAGGAGCTGCTTTTCACTGGCTCCCAGCATCTTGGCGTTGTCCACCAGGACCCGGTCCACGCTCTTGACGCCTTCCAGGGTGTTGAAGAAAACGATGAAGAACACCAGCGTGAAGCCGAAGGCAACCTTGGACCAGATACCCAGGCCGAACCAGAGCAGGAAGATCGGGGCCAGGACAACGCGGGGGAGTGCGTTGAACATCTGCAGGAACGGGTCGAAGAGCCGCTCGAGGAGGCGCACGCGGGCCAGCAGGAAGCCGAGGACCAGGCCGGCCGTGGCACCCGTGATGAAGGCGAGGACCGCTTCCTGCAGGGTGATCCACAGGTGCGGAAAGACGAAGCCCGTGGAGATCCAGACCCACACCGTCGCCAGGATGTCGGAGGGGAGGGGGAAGAAGAACGGGTCGATGATGCCGGCGCGTCCCAGCAGTTCCCACGCGCCCAGGACAGCGACAGCCAGGCCGAGCTGCCCCATCCGGATGGAAAAGTTGGATGCTTCAGGCCGCTTGCGCTTGGGACGCCGGGCCGCCGCAGGACTCTGCTCCTTCCGGAGGGGAAAACGCTGTATGTTCTTCGGAGCTGGTGCCACGGTCATGCTGCGTCGCTCTCTTCTTCTTCACGTGCGGATTCGTACGTCTTGGATACCTCAACCTTGAGGCGGCCCCAGATTTCCCTGTGGAGTTCGACGAACTTGGGATCGTCACGGATTTCAAGGAGGTCCCGGGGGCGGGGGATGTCGATCTCGTAGCTTCCGACGACTGTGCTGCCCGGCCCCGCTCCGAGGATGACCACCTCGTCGGACAGGGCAATGGCTTCGTCCAGGTCGTGGGTGATAAACACGACGGCTTTGTCGGATTCCTGCCAGAGCTGGAGGAGTTCGTTCTCCATGATCTGGCGGGTCTGTACGTCGAGTGCGGAGAAGGGTTCGTCCATCAGCAGGATGTCCGGGTTGACGATCCAGGCCTGGGCAACTGCGGTCCGCTTGCGCATGCCGCCGGAAAGCTGGTGGGGGTACCGGTCGGCGAAGTTCTTCAATCCCACCCGTTCAAGCCAGCGGCGTGACTCGTCATAGGCCTCGGCCTTGGATACCCCCGCCATGGTGAGGCCCAGGCTGACATTGTCGATGACCGACTTCCACGGCAGCAGGGCGTCCTGCTGGAACATGTAGGAGGCCCGGCGGTTCACGCCGTGGACGGGCTCCCCGAAGCTGTGGACCGTGCCGGAGGAAGGGTTCAGGAGGCCGGCCGCCATGTTGAGGATGGTGGACTTGCCGGACCCCGTCGGTCCAACGATGGAGACAAAGCGTCCGGGCTCCACCTTGAGGTCGATGTCCCGGACAGCGAAGTACGACCCGCCGCCGGGCGTTGCGAACTCCTTGGTGCATCCGTTGAGCTCGACCGCGTACTTCGAAGACCTAGGCTGAAAGGGCTGCGTCATTGCTGTTCTCCCGCTAACCACATTGTGGGTTGTTGGCCATATAGTGGGCACAAGGCTAACAGTAACGTCTGTCACACTACAAGGGGTTACAAAAACCGCCGAAGAGCCACTGAGAGGGACCTGGATCCGAGCTATGAGCGCAACCGAAAACGCAGCCGCCCCGCTGCTGGTGCTGAAGAAGATCACCGCCATCCTGGATGCCTTCTCGTTGGTGCGGCCGGAAATGAGCCTCGCCGAAATCCGTGCGGAGACCGGACTGCCGCACTCCACCGTGCAGCGCCTGGTCACCAACATGCTGCACGAGGGAATGCTCGACCGCCGGGGTGACCAGTTCCGGATCGGAATCCGCATGGCCCACTGGGCCGCCCCCGCCCGACAGGGCCTCGACTTCCTGGAACTGCTGACGCCCGTGATCCGCCGGCTGCGGGACGAACTGGGTGAGACGGTGTGTATCTTCCGCGAGTCGCAGGGCAGCAGGGTGTGTATCGCCGTGGCCGAGACCCGGCGCGTGCTTCGGCGGGCGGTGGAGGTTGGCGACATCATGCCGCTCCACGCCGGCTCCGCGGGCCGTGTTTTGCTCGCCTGGAATAACGACCTTGCGGAGCGGGTCTACGGCTCGGGCCTCCAGTCCATGACTGACCGGACCATCACCGACGCGGCAAGCCTCGATGCCGCCGTCGCCAAGACCCGTGCGGACGGTTTTGCCATCACCACCGGGGAGCGGGTTACCGGGGCCAGCGGCCTGTCGGTGCCGATCTTCGGGCCGCAGGCCGAGCTCTACGGCGCACTCACCGTCATGGGCCCCACCATGAGGATGCCCTATGACGTGTGCGCCTCCTGGGTGGAACCGGTCATCGCCGCCGCAGCTGAAGGAACCCGGCTCATCGGGGGAAGCCTTCCGCCGGAGGTCATGCCCATATCGTGATTTTTTGTTCACAATATGAGGAGCGCAGTGCATACTGGTTTCTGTACGACGCGCCGACGGACCTCCGGGCGTGAGTGCGGTCCGCATCAGGAATCAGGAGTTGAGATTTGATGAAGGTTTTCGAAACCGGCACGGCGGCAGCGGCTGCTGAAGCTCCCGGCAATGGCGCCGGTCCGCTCTCCGGTGTCCGCGTCCTCGAACTGGGATCACTGATTGCAGGACCGTTCGCGGGACGGCAGATGGCGGACTTCGGTGCTGAGGTCATCAAGGTCGAATCTCCCAACCGTCCCGACCCCATGCGTGAATGGGGCCGGGCGCGGATCAAGGACCATCCCCTGTGGTGGTCGGTCCAGTCCCGTGGCAAGAAGTGCGTCACCATGGACCTGAAGGCCCCGCGCGGCCGGGAGCTTTTCCTGGAGCTCTGCAAGGAAACCGACGTCATCCTGGAGAACTTCCGCCCTGGCACCATGGAAAAGCTTGGACTCGGCCCTGAAGAGCTGTGGAAGATCAACCCCGGCCTCATCATCGCCCGCGTCTCCGGCTACGGACAGACCGGCCCCGAAGCGTCGAAGCCCGGGTATGCCTCCGTCGCCGAGGCACGCAGTGGACTGCGGCACCTCAACGGCTACCCTGACCAGCCGCCGCCCCGCACCGGCATTTCCCTGGGGGACAGCCTCGGCTCGCTGTACGCCCTGCAGGGGATCCTGCTGGCCCTGTACTGGCGGGACGCCCGCGGCGGAACAGGCCAGGTGGTCGATGTCTCGCTCGTCGAAGCCTGCTTTTCACTGCTGGAAAGCGCCGTCCCGGACTATGCCGCCACCGGTATTGTTCCGGGACCCAGCGGTTCGGGACTGAAGGGGATCGCGCCGTCGAACATCTTCCGCTCCAGCGACGGCAAGTGGGTGGTCATCGCGGCCAACCAGGACTCGGTCTTCGTGCGCCTGGCCGCGGCGATGGGTATGCCCGGCCTGGCGGAGGACCCGAAATACCGCGACCATGCGCAGCGGGGCCACAACCAGGAGGAGCTGGAAGGCGTCATCGCTGACTGGGCCGTGAACTACACCGCCGGCGAGCTGGTCAGCCTGCTTGATCAGCACGGTGTTCCGAACAGCACGGTCAGCACCGTTGAAGACATCTTCGAGGACCCGCAGCTCAAGGCCCGGGACATGCTCGTGGAAGTGCCCGACGACGAACTCGGCACCGTGGTCCAGCCGGGAATCGTCCCCAAGCTCACCCGCTCCGCGGGCCGGATCGGCTGGAACGGACCCCTGGTGCACGGCTCCCACAACGCCGAGGTGTACCAGGGCCTGCTGAACCTCACCGAAGAAGACCTGCAGAGTGCGCGCAGCGAAGGAGCAATCTGATGGCGTTTGCCCATGAAACCCGGCCCGTCTCGATCGTGGACGTCAGCCCGCGCGACGGCCTGCAGAACGAAAAGACCCCCGTCAGCACCGAAGACAAGGTCCGGCTCATCCAAGAGCTGATCGGGCTGGGCGCCAAGAGGATCGAAGCCGTCAGCTTTGTGAACCCCAAGGCAGTTCCCCAGATGGCCGACGCCGACGCCGTCATGGCGGCCGTCCCACGCACCGGCGCCGCCAGCTATATCGGCCTGGTCCTGAACACCCGGGGTGCCCACCGCGCTGTCGACGCCGGGGTGGACGAGATGAACTATGTGCTCCCGGTGACTGACGCCTTCGCCGCCGCCAACCAGAACACCACCGTTGCCGCCGCGCTCGCCGCCCTGGAGGAAGTGTCGGCGGTTGCCGCGGCCGCCTCCATACCGCTTAGCGTCACGGCCGCCGTCGCTTTCGGATGTCCCTACCAGGGTGACGTCCCCGCGGAGCAGACCCTCGACGTCGTACGCAATGCCATGGCGCGCGCGGACCTCGCGGAGGTGGCGCTGGCGGACACGATCGGTTGCGCGGTGCCGTGGCAGGTGGGCGAGGCGTTCGCCAGGCTGCGCGGGGAAACTGACCTGCAGTTGAGGGCGCACCTGCACGAGACCCGCCACACGGCGCTGGCCAACACCTATGCGGCGATGGCGGCGGGCGTCGATGTCTTCGACAGCAGCGTCGGTGGCCTCGGCGGATGCCCGTTCGCTCCCGGCGCGGCGGGAAACAGCTCCACGGAGGACCTCGCGTGGATGCTCGGGCGGGCTGGATTCCACACCGGCATCGATGTGCAGAAGGCGACGGAGCTGGGGCGCTGGATCTGCGGCAAGGTGGGCACGGCTCCGCGTTCCGGGCTGTCAGGGGCCGGGGCGTTTCCCGCGGAGGCGTAGGGCGGCATGCGCACCGACTTCAGCCCCTCGGCCGCGTCCGCCCGTGATTTCTACCGGCTGCTGACCGCGGTGGTGGTGCCGCGGCCGATTGCCTGGGTGTCGAGTGTTTCGCCGGACGGCATTGACAACCTTGCGCCGCACTCGTTCTTCACCGTCGCGTCCACAAGCCCGCCCATCGTGCAGTTCACGTCGGTGGGGGAGAAGGATTCGCTCCGCAACATCACGGCGTCCGGAGAGTTTGTCGTCAACCTCGCTCCGGCCAGCCTCCTCGAGGAGATCAACGCGACCGGCACGAATTTCCCGCCGGAGGTCAGCGAGTTCGACGCCGCCGGGGTGGCCCGCGAGCCCAGCGTCACCGTGCGCGCGCCGAGGGTGAAGGAATCACCCGCGGTGCTCGAATGCCGGCTCCACTCGGTGCTGCCGATGGGGGACTCCACCCTGGTGTTCGGCGAAGTGACCCACGCAGCCGTGAGTGATTCGGTGCTGGACGGCAGCCACCCGCGGATCGACCTGCTGGAACCGCTGGCCCGGCTGGGGCTGGACGAGTGGGGAATCCTGGGCGACATCCGGGACCTGAGCCGGATCAGGCTGAAGGACTGGCCCGGCCACTTCCGCCCGGCACTCTAGGCCCGCCCACCACCGACGCTCTCTCACTTGATGCAGGTTTTCTTCCGACGCTCTCTCACTTAGTGCAGGATTTCCGAGAACGCTTCCGCACGGACTTAGGTCCCTGTTCCGGATAAACCCCCGGGCGTAGCTTGAGAACAGGGCCGGCACCCGCGGGCCCGCTCTCGAAGGGGGCATCATGGCCAGGCCCAAAATCCCGGTATTCAGCGTTCTGGGGCTCTCGGGCCTAATGATGCTCACGGGATGCTTCGGGCCTCCGGCCCCTTCCCCGACCGCCTCCTCCGCCGCCCCGACGACGACGGCCAGCGCCTCCCCGACGTCAACGACGACGGCGTCCCCCACCTCACCTGCCGCCACACCGACCGCGACTGTCCCGACGTCCGTACCGCCGTCGTCCGCCCCGGCAAGCCCGCCCCCGACTGCCGGGCCCGCGCCAACAGGCCTGCCGGAGCAGGTGGCCCCGCTGACGGTCTACTACGTCGCGGTGGGGGACAACGGCGTGGCCGGGCCTGCCATCGGCTGCGGCGACAGTGCGGTGGCCACCACCACGGCGCCGGTCCGCTTCATGGACCAGGTGGGCCCCAGCATCAGGACACTGCTGGCGAACAAGAGCCGTGACGTTGGCCTGTCCGGGCTGGTGAATGCCCTGTATCAGTCGAACCTCGCGTACGTCGGCGGCGAGCTGAGCGGCAGCACCATTACCATCTGGCTGACCGGCCAGTTCACGCTGGGCGGGGTGTGCGATGTCCCGCGTGCCAAGGCGCAGCTGGAGTACACCGCCATGGCGGCGTCGGGGGTCACCAGCGCGCAGGTGTTCGTCAACGGGCGGCCCATCGACGAGGTGCTCAGCCTCAAATAGTGGCTGGTTGGTTCAGAGGGAAAGGAGACGTCCATGCAGTGGGACCTGGGATTCGGCGGCGTGGCGCTGCTTGGGGCCATGTCGCTGGCATTCGGCCTTATTGCCCGTCTGATCGTGGGCAAAGGCCTGCCCAAGTGGGTGTGGCTGCTTTCGGCGGTGGCCTACTTCTGCGCCGCGATTCTGGTCAGCGAGGTGTTTTTCGGCTGGGCAACGGAGACGGAGCTGCAGCCGAACATCGACGGCCTGTCTTTCGACGAGGTGCAGCTGGTGACCCTCGCCGGTCTCATCGCGGCCCTCGTGGCGCGCTACTTGATCCGCAGGAAGCGCCGCCCGGTGAAGCCGGTACGTGGGACCCCCGCCTGAAACTGGCCTCCCGTGCACCGGATGCAACGGGGGCGTCCTGGACACCGGTCTCCGTCCTGCGCGCTGTTCGACTCCCTGGAGATCGACCACCGCTGCCACCCACCTTCCAGCTGCTTCCGTGATCGATGCCTTGGCATGCTCGGGACGGTGGTTCATGTCCTCGAGCACGGCACCGCGTTCACCTCCGCTAGGGGGAGAGGCCAGCCCCCCGGCCGATGGCTCGGGCCAGGATGGCTAGCAACAGCGTGCCGCCTCGTTGGCTCGGGAGCGTCAGTGATGTAATCGATTACTTTTCATCATATTGCTTGGAAATAGGGTCTTTTTTCCATTCTCTGATTAAAAATGTAACCGATTACTTGACAGTCGATCTTGGCCGCTTGTAGCTTGAGGTGCAGCGCGTTGGCTCCGGTGTGGCAGGCAGCGAGCTTAAGGAGTGGGCCACCGGGGTTCCACGGGTTGAAGGGGTTTTCATGAAGCAGAAAAGAATGTGGTTCACCTGCATCGCGGCTGTTGGGGCGGCAGCGATATCCCTGACGGGATGTGGAAACGCGGGGTCAAGTTCGGATGCAAAGGCGGATGGTGGACGCGGACCCATTACGTTCGCCTCGGGTAAAGATTTCACCCAGGAGATGCAGAACCGGATCGATATATGGAACGACAAGCATCCCGACGAAAAAGTCACCATGCTGCAGCTCTCGGCGTCTCCGGACGACCAGCGAACATCATTCGTTCAAAATTTCCAAGCCAAGAGCGATAAATATGATGTGCTCTGGTCTGATGTGGTCTGGACGTCCGAGTTTGCGTCCCGCGGCTGGATCGAAAAGCTGGATAAGGAACGTTTCGGCGGGGACCGGCTGCTGCCCAGCGCAGTGGACACGGCCATGTACAACGGCAAACTTTACGGCGCCCCGTTCATGACCAACGCAGGGCTGCTCTACTACCGTTCAGATTTGGTCCCTAAAGCGCCCGTTACCTGGCAAGAGCTAAGGGCCGCCTGTGAAATTGCGAAGCAACACAAAATGGATTGCTATGCCGGCCAGTTCTCACAGTACGAAGGCCTGACGGTCAACACCGTGGAGGCGCTGAATTCCGCAGGCGGTGCAGTGCTCAGCGAGGACGGAAAATCTGCAACCGTCAACACACCTGAGGCCAAGGAGGGGCTGAAGTTCCTGGTCGACATGGTCAAGGACGGCAACATCAGCAAAGAAGCCCTGACCTACAAGGAAGAGGAAAGCAGGCGTGCATTTGTGGAGGGGCGGTTGATGTTCCTTAACAACTGGCCCTACGTATACTCTTCCGCCAGCGCTGACGGTTCCGCAATCAAGGGCAAGTTCGGTATGGCCACGCTTCCCGGCAAGGACGGCCCCGGGGTCGCGAGCCTCGGCGGCATTGACCTGGCAGTCTCGGCCTTCTCCAAGCACAAGGAAACGGCCAAGGACTGGATCGAATTCATGCAGTCCGATGAGACGCAGCGCTCCGTGGTCAAAGACATGAACCAGGCGTCCGTCGTAGCTGCCCTCTACGACGACCCCGAACTGGTCAAGGCTTCGCCCTACCTGCCCACTTTGAAGGAATCCCTTGTGGGAGCCAATCCGCGGCCGAAGACGGCGAAGTACAACGCGGTGAGCCTGGCGATCCAGAAGAACGCCTACAAGGCACTGCAGGGCGACGTCTCCGTCGATGAAGCTTTGCAGGCCATGCAGCAGGAACTGACAGAAGCCATCAAGTAGGACGATGTGACGCAAAGACTATCCGAAAGGCGGGCTCCCCGGACCAGCGTTGATGCTGGTCCGGGGAAGGTCCCCGCAACACGCAAAGGGTCCTCTGAAGGTCGGCTCGCCTTTTGGCTGATCGTCCCCTCATTGGCCGTCCTGGCCCTGGTGATCGGATATCCGGTACTTCAGGCAATGGGGAGGTCCCTGTTCAGCGACGGACTGCCGGAAGAAATACAGTTTGTGGGCCTGGACAATTACACGAAGGCGTTATGGGGCTCCGGCGCGGCAGAGTTCTGGGCCGCTTTCAACACCACTTACTTCTTCACTGCCGTGACGGTGGTGTTGGAAACGGTCATCGGGTTTGCCATGGCACTGATCATGAACGAAGCCTTCCGCGGCCGGGGACTGATGCGGGCCAGCGTCCTGATTCCGTGGGCTGTTCCTACAGCCGTGGCCGCTGTGCTGTGGCGCTGGGCCTTTGACCCGCGGGGCATCATCAACCATCTCTTCGGCACCGCGATTATTTGGGGCGCCAGTGAATGGCCCTCGAAGCTCGCGATCGTCATCGCTGATACATGGAAAACGGCACCGTTCGTCGCCTTGCTGATCCTTGCCGGGCTTCAGGTCATCCCGTCAGAGGTGTACGAAGCGGCCAAAGTGGACGGCGCCGGTGCAGTGAAACGCTTCTTCAACATCACGCTTCCACTAGTCAAGCCGGCACTGCTGGTGGCCGTGCTTTTCCGGATGCTCGATGCGCTCCGGATGTACGACCTGCCGGTGATCCTGACCAACGGTGCCAATGACACCACCACCCTGTCCATCCTCGTGGTCAGATCCAGCATCGGTAACCTCGAGCCCGGATATGGCGGGGCGCTGTCCACCCTGACGTTCCTCCTGATCTTCGTCACAGCGTTCCTCTTCGTACGCCTGCTCGGGGCCAAAGTCGTCGCCTCCAAAGAATAGAAATAGAGGACCCATGGCAACTCTGACTAGTACCGCTGGCGCAGCTCCGAAGATCCGGAGAAGCGTCCACGACCGCATCCGGCGCACTCGTTTCTATGCCGGCATCCTCTTCATCGTGGCCTTCTGCATCGCGCCGTTCTACTGGATGACAGTCTCATCCCTGAAACCCACCGCCGAAATCTTCGATAACCGGCTGTGGCCGCTGAACCCTTCCGGCGTCAACTATGCGGCGGTGTTCGGCAGCAGCAACAACTTCATCCTGGCCCTGCAGAACAGCTTCATCATCGCCTCGACCGTTACCGGAGTTTCCATCGTGATCGGGGTGCTTGCCTCGTATGCCCTCGCCAGGCTGGAGTTCAGGGGTAAAACGCTGACACTGGCGTTCTTCCTGGGAGCCTCCATGTTCCCCGGGGTGGCGATCCTGACACCGCTGTTCCAGATCTTTGCCGATTGGGGATGGATTGACACGTACCAGGCCATGATCGTCCCGGACATCAGCTTCACCCTTCCGCTGGGCATCTGGATCCTCACGAGCTTCTTCGTCGCCATGCCCTGGGAACTGGAAGCGGCGGCCCGCATCGACGGCTGCACGCCTTGGCAGGCGTTCCGCAAAGTCATCCTTCCCCTGGCCATGCCCGGGGTCTTCACCACAGCCATCCTGGTGTTTATTTCCGCCTGGAACGAATTCATGATCGCCAATTCCATGTCCCAGACTCCGGCCGCCCAGCCCGTGACCGTCGCTGTGGCCCAGTTCACGGGAGACTCACAGTTCGACCAGCCGTTCGGAACGCAGATGGCCGCCGGCGTCGTGGTCACGGTGCCGCTGGTCATTCTCGTGCTGCTCTTCCAACGCAAGATCATCAGCGGCCTGACTGCCGGAGGAGTCAAATGACGACGGACGCCATAAATAACCAGAGGAGAACAGCGTGACAGCCCTGAAAGTACTCTTCATCGGCGGCAGCGGCATCATCAGCGCGCACTGCACCCGCCGCGCGGTCGAAGCGGGTATGAATGTCTATGTCCTGAACCGAGGCACGAACGGTTTGCGCGAGATACCCGAGGCCGCCACCCGGCTCAGGGGCGACTCCCGCGATCCGCTCTCGGTCCAGGAGGCCATAGGCGGCCTGACCTTCGACGTCGTCGTCAACTGGGTGAACTTCACGCCCGACCAGGTGAAGCAGGATATCGAAATTTTCCGCGGCCGCACAGGACAGTACATCTTCATCAGCTCGGCCTCGGCCTACCAGACGCCGCCCACGCGCCTGCCTGTCTTGGAGTCGACGCCGTTGCGGAACCCTTTCTGGGAATACTCGCGCAACAAGATCGCCTGTGAGGAACAGCTCATGGACGCTTACCGGGCCGACGCTTTTCCGGTCACCATAGTGCGCCCATCGCACACCTATGACGAAACCATGATCCCGTTCGACGGCGGCTGGACGGTGGTGGAGCGGATGCGTCAGGGCAAGCCGGTGATCGTGCCAGGTGACGGAACATCGCTTTGGACCATCACGCACAGCAAGGACTTCGCATCCGGCTTCACCGGCCTGCTCGGAAACGCCTCCGCAGTTGGCGAAGCGGTGCACATCACTGGTCAGGAGTCTCCTTCCTGGAACCAGATTTACAGCCAGGTAGCCGCGGCCGCAGGCGTGTTGGAGCCCGTACTCCTCCATGTTGCCTCAGATGCCATCGCCGCCGCCGATAATGAATGGGGAGCTGCGCTGCTGGGGGATAAGTCGAACACGATGATCTTCGACAACAGCAAGATACGCTCCCTCGTCCCCGGCTTTTCGGCCACAATCCCCTTCAGCCAGGGTGCCCGCGAAATGATCGCCTGGCACGATGAAGACCCTGCCCGGAGACAAGTGGACGAACGGATGAACGTGCTCATGGACAGGCTCGCGGATGCCTACAGGCCCCGCCCTCTCTGATTCTCCTCTTTCCAACGACCCTCACCTAAAGGAAGTACCGTGCTGTACAACACCCTTGGCCGCAGCGGCCTGACCGTTTCCAGGTATGCGCTTGGAACCATGACCTTTGGCAGCGAAACGGATGAAACGGATGCCTTCGCGCAGTTGGATAATTTTGTCGAACAGGGCGGGACCATGCTCGACTGCGCCGACGTGTATGGGGGCGGTGCGGCAGAGAGCATCGTGGGCCGGTGGCTCAAGGCCCGGCCCGAGAGCATCACGGCCCCCGTCGTCCTTCTGACCAAGGGACGCTTCCCCGTGGAGCGGGCCACCGGGGCTGAGGGTACTTCGCGCCGCCACCTGCGCAGGGCATTGGACAATTCCCTGCGCCGGTTGGGCACCGACCACATCGACATCTACATGGCGCACTCCTTCGATCCGCTGACCCCGTTGGAGGAGACGCTCGGATTCCTCGACGACGCGATCAGGCAGGGAAAGATCTCCTATTGCGGCCTCTCGAACTTTCTCGGCTGGCAGGTCCAGAAAGCGGCCGAGGTGTGCCGCCGCAACGGGTTCGCGCTTCCTGTCACCATGCAACCCAGCTACAGTCTCCTGGTCCGCGAAATCGAGTGGGAAATCCTCCCCGCCTGCCTCGAAAATGGCATGGGCCTGATGGCATGGTCGCCCTTGGGCGGCGGCTGGCTCACGGGGAAGTACCGCCGCGACGTCGACCCCACCGGAGCCACTCGCCTGGGTGAGGACCCTTCCCGGGGAATAGAGGCCTATGCCAAGCGTGCCGCCAGCAACCAGACCTGGGAAGTACTCGACGTCGTACACAAGATTGCCGACGACAGGGGAGCCTCCATGGCTCAGGTTGCGTTGGCTTGGGTGGCGCAGAAGCCCGGCGTGTCGACGGTTCTCGTCGGCGCCCGGACGCAGGTTCAGCTCAAGGACAACCTGGGGGCGGCAGCCCTGACACTCACACCGGAGGAGATGGCCATCCTGGATCGGGCCAGCGCTCCGCAGTGCGGCGACTGGCCCTACGGGCCGGCGGGCAACGAGCAGCGTTCGAGGGTGCTGCCCGGCGGTTAAGACCCGGACGAACCCTGAGCTGATCCCGCGCCGGTTGAACCGCGCGGGATCAGCTCCGTCGGTAGTACTTTGGCGGTGCGTTCACGCGAGGGATCCTCCAGATCGGCGAGTAGATTCTTCGCCGCTGTTGAGCCGATGAGTTCCAGGGGCTGGCTGACCGTGCTCAAATCCATCACCTCAGCGAGGTCATGGCCGTCGAAACCAATAATGGCTACCTCCTTCCCCGGCTGGATTCCGCGGCCCTTCATGGCCTGGAGGGCGCCGAAAGCCATCTCGTCGGAAAACGCAAAGACAGCAGTGGGCGGTTTGTCGGCGTCCAATATTTCTCCCATTGCCCGGGCGCCGCCCTGTACGGTGAAATCACCGCCGGCCTCAATGCCGTTGTCGATCAAAAGACCCGCCCGGTCCATTGCCTCGGAGTACCCGAGGTACCTTTGGTGCTCCAGGACCATGGGGTTGTCCTTTTCGCGACCGTAAATCACGCCGATCCGGTCGTGGCCACGCTCGATAAGATGGGTGGTCGCTTTCACAGCGCCTGCCCGGTCGTCTATCCGGACGCTCGACGTCCACGGCGCGCTGGCTCCGATCATGGTTATCGGCATCCTGAGTTTGAAGAGCTCTTCCAGATCGGGGCTCTCGGCCGCAACGGAGAGAATAAGAAAGCCGTCAGCGCGCCGGGCAAGTCGCTGGTGCGGCGGCACGGGGTGCGGATCACTAGGGTCGCCGGTGCAGTACAAAAGGAGATCAAAATTCGCAGCCCGCAGCTCGCGCTCAATGCCCGCAAGCATGCGGCCAAAAGACCAGCGGTCGACGTACGGCGTTATGATCCCGATACTGCCGGCCTTGCCGGTGGAAAGAGCCGCTGCCGCGGGAGATCCGACATACTGTAGCCGCGCGGCTACTTCGAGGACATGACGGCGGGTGTCCTGGTCCACTGATTCCATGCCGCGCAACGCCCGTGACACAGTGGCTGTGGAGACGCCAGCAACCCTTGCAACATCCTTGACCGTTATGCCCACGACTGTCCTTCGCTCCTCTTCCGCGGAGGTCCGCCAATGCCGGCGTTACCGCTTCCCTTACAACCCATAAAGCCTGATTCATCCCTGCCAGAGAGGCATCGCATTGGGCTTATCCCATCATCCCGCGCAATTCATTCCGGCCGCCCCCGACACGGTGCCAAAGCAGCATACGACGTGCTGTGGAGGCCCAATGTTCTGGTCTTGGGTCAGGACCGTGGCGGGTCCAGCCAACCGATGTTACGCGTTTGTTGGATCTGCGAGGGTCCCGAGGAGGCCGGCCAGTTCCGGAATGCTAGCGGCCGAGAGGTCCCAGTCGGCCTCCGGGGCAAGGTCCGCCGTCTGGGCAGGGCCGTATTCGGTGGGGCGGGCGATGAAGGCCGTGGCCAGTCCCGCTGTCCGGGCGGCCTGCAGGTCGTCGTTGTGGGCCGCCGCGAGCATCACTTCGCCGGGGTCTAGGTCCAGGAACTCCGCGGTCCGAAGATAGGCCTGCGGCAGCGGTTTGTAGGTGCGGGTCATGTCCGAGCCGATGATCACGTCCCACGGCAGGCCGGCGTTCCGGGCCATGTCCAGCAGCAGGGAGGTGTTGCCGTTGGACAGGGGTCCCACAATGTAGCAGCGGCGGATGGCGGCCAGGCCTTCCACGCTGTCCGGCCACGGCGGGAGCCGGTGCCAGGACCTGCTGAGTTCCTGCAGAGTTCCCGCATCGAGCCGCTCCGGGTCGAAGCCGTGCTGGCGGAGCACCTGGTCCAGGTTTTCCCGGTGCAACGTATCCAACGTGGCAAACTCACGGGCGCCGCTGCGGATGGCGTCCATGGCCGGCTGGTACAGGGCGCGCCAGTCGTCCGCGAAGGCCTCGGCGTCGAGATGTTGCCCCCGCTCCGCGGCAAAGGCCGCCGCCTCCCGTGCGACACCGGAGCGCCAGTCCACCACGGTCCCAAAGGTGTCGAAAAGGACGGCGCGCACCTCGCGCCCGGCGGATGGTGAACGGTACGGGTGGAACCCCATGTCCTGTCTCCTTCTGTGGATTGCCCTGACCGATAGTCTGGCAGCATGGGCACTGATTTCAGCCACCCGGCTGCGCCCGGCCGCGATTTCTATCAGCTTCTTTCCGTGTAGCTCCTTGGATCCAGGACCTGGGCTTAGAGGTTTACAGTGGAGGCATGGCTCACGGCCGCAACCCGCTCGACGACCTGCGCGAAACCATCGGCCACCTGGCCGATCAGCTCAAGCTGCCCGGGTCGGACCGCGTTGACGACCTTGTCGGTGACCTCATGGGTGCGAGGCCCGGGCCGACACGGCCGCTGGCCGAGGTGCAGGCGGAACTGGACGCGCTGGTCGGGCTGGAGACCGTAAAGGAACAGGTCCGCGCCCTCGTGGCGCTGCTCCAGGTCCAGGCCCGCCGGAAAGCGCACGGCCTGCCGGAGGTGGCCACGTCGCAACATTTGGTGTTTCTCGGAAACCCGGGCACGGGCAAGACCACCGTGGCTCGGCTTCTGGCCGAGATGTACCGCGCTGTCGGCCTGCTGCAGAAGGGCCACCTGGTGGAGGTGGACCGTTCGGGCCTGGTGGGGCAGTACGTCGGGCAGACCGCCATCAAGACCGACCGGGTGATCCGGCGCGCGCTGGACGGCGTCCTGTTCATCGACGAGGCCTACGCGCTGGCCCCCGAGGACGGCCGGATGGATTTCGGGCCCGAGGCGATCGAGGTCCTGCTCAAGCGGATGGAGGACCACCGCCACCGGCTTGTGGTGATCGTGGCCGGCTATCCGCGGCTGATGGAGGCTTTCCTGCTTTCCAACCCGGGATTGCGCTCGCGGTTCGCCCGCGAGATTACGTTTCCGGACTATTCCGTCGACGCGCTCCAGGAGATCTTCCACCGGATGCTGGCCCAGCACGAGTACATGCTGGAGCCCGAGGCGGACCAGGTGCTGCGCCAGATCTTCACCGGCCTCCACGCGGGCGAGGATTCGGGCAACGCACGGTTCGCCCGCACGCTGTTCGAACAGGCCCTCAACCGGCAGGCGCTGCGGCTGTCGCTCGACGAGGAACAAAGCCTCGACGCGCTGGACCGTGACGCCGTCATGACGCTTACGGCGGACGACATCATCCAGGCCGCGCTGGCCCTGGGCGAGGAACCGGAGCCCGAACCGGTGCCGGAACCTGAGCAGCCACGCTGGTGGCGCTGGCTGGTGTGACATGATCGTGCCCGATATCTCCCAGGACGCCGTGGCAGTGGCGGACCACTACGACGACCTCGATCCCGTGTACCGCCGGGTGTGGGGTGACCATGTCCATCACGGGTTCTGGTTGACGGGCCGGGAGACACCTCGTGAAGCGGTCGAGGCGCTGGTGGACGCGGTTGGCGACCGGCTGCGTCTCGCGCCCGGCCAAACATGCGTGGACATTGGCTGCGGCTACGGCGCCACCGCCAGGCAGGTCGCGGTGACGCGCGGGGTCCGCGTCACCGGTTTCACGCTGTCCGCCGAGCAGGCCCAGTACGCCGCTGCGCATCCGGTACCGGGCGTGGACATCCAGGTCCGCGACTGGCTTACCAACGGCTTGGCTGATGCCGCGGTTGACGCCGCATGGGCGATCGAGTCGAGCGAGCACATGGTGGATAAGCCCAGGTTCTTCGCCGAAGCGCACCGCGTGCTGGCCCCGGGCGGCCGCCTGGTCGTCTGCGCGTGGCTCGTCGGGACCGATGCCAGGGGCTGGAAGGTCCGCCACCTGCTGGAGCCGATCTGCCGCGAAGGGCGCCTGCCGTCGATGGGCACGCGCGAGGAGTATGAGGCGATGGCAACGGCGGCGGGCTTTACGGTCGCCAGCTATGAGGACGTCAGCCGCCGCGTGGCCCGCACCTGGTGGATCTGCGCCGGCAGGCTCCCGAAGGTCCTGCTCATCGATCGCGAAATGCGCGGCGTCGCCCTGGGCGCACGCAACCGCGGTGCTGTCCTGAGCATTCCCCGCATGATCCTTGCCTACCGCACCGGCGCAATGCGCTACGGAATCTTCACGCTGACGAAGGCCGGGGAGAACGGCACGGCAGGCGATCCCGGCTAGTAGTCCCGCCGTCGTCCCCTCCGACGCTCTCTCACTTAATGCAGGTTTTCCGCGAACGCTCGCTCACTTCCCTGCCGTTTCTACGTTTGGGAGGTGGCTTGGCGGGCACTGTCGCGCACCACAAGGGTGGGCGGGATCGGCGTGCGGTCAACGTCCCGCCCCTCCATGGCACCCAGAAGCACCTCGGTGCTCATCAGCGCCAGCGCGGTGAAGTCCTGGCGCACGGTGGTCAGGGGAGGAAGGAAATAATCAGATCCTTCAACGTCGTCGAATCCCACGATGCTGACGTCCTCCGGAACGCGGATGCCGTTTTCGGTGAAAGCCCGGATCAGTCCGAGGGCAGTGTGGTCACTGGCTGCGAAGATGGCCTGGGGAACTCTTCCCTCGCGCACCAGCCGGATGCCCGTCTCATAGGCCCACCTGGGGCTCCAGTCGCCCTCGAGGCAAAGCCCCGGCGTGAGTCCGGCCTCCCTCAGCGCCGCTTCCCAGCCGCGTTTGCGCACCCGGCCATCGAACCATTCCATGGATCCTGCAATATGGGCGATGTCCCTATGGCCCAGATCTATGAGGTGCTGGGTGGCCAGCCTCGCTCCCAGTTCCTGGTTTTCCGAGTACGTGAAGACGTTGGGGGTTGAGGATGCCCCGGCGGCAATCATCTCCACAGGGACGCGGCACGTGGCGTTCCATACGGCGGCTGCCATGTCCACCACCGGGGCAATGACGATGATTCCCCCCACTCCGGTATCGTCCAGGGTGTCGAGGGCGTCCTGGACGGACGCATCATAGGGCTTCTCGACACTGATGACGGTTGTGGCATAGCCCTTCTTCCGGGCAACGTTTTCGAGAGCCATCAGCGTACCCACAGGACCAAACCGCGGCGAACCGTCGGAAAGTATGCCGATGGACGTCGATCGGCTGGTAACCAATGCAGTGGCCGCCCGGTTGCGCCGGTAGCCGATGTCTTTGATGACCTGCAAGACACGTTCCCGTGTCGCGGCGCTCACATCCGGCGCGTCATTGAGCACCCGCGAAACCGTGCCGAACGACACGCCGGCCGCGCTCGCGACATCGTTGATAGTAGGCTTGCGCCGCCGCAACGGGGCGTCCGGTAACCTCTCGTTCGCCTCGCGGGGAACAGTCGTGCCTGCCACACTCTCTCCTGTCTAGCACCTCAATGGCACAAACCCTCGGGTTCCATGCCTTTCGATCTTACGCCGGGCCACCGGCCCGCGCGCCGGAAAGGAATTGCAATGTGATGGTTGACACCTCTCTCCGTAAACGTTTACGATGGTGTCCGTAAACGTTCACGGTATTCCATAAACGCTTACGGAAGTGACCCCAACCACCAACGGAGGAAAGGAGCGGGATGGCTGACACGATCGCCGACGCCCTCGCGCTCGATCCCAACACTGGGCTTCAAAACGTCGATGAGTCCCAGTGGGCAAATTTGGAACTGATCCTGGAAGACGCGCCGCCGAACGATCTCGCAGCCGCTGTCCGCACCTTTGTCCCTGCCGGTTCCTCGGCGGTCATCGGAATCTTCGATGAAAACCTGCTTTGGGCAAGCCTGGTCCTCTTCGTCGACAACTCGGGTAAACCCGCCTCGGTGTCCACCATCTCCGGCCCCGCCGCGGAACCGGGCGCTGACATGGGGAAGGCGGCTAACGAGGCGGTGAAGTGGGTTCAAGCCCACCACGGGCCATGTTCCCTCGGTTTGTTCGTCGACAGAGTGCACGCAGAGGCGCTCCTGAGAGCTTCAGACAAGGCCGCTGCCATCCGCGCAGCGTCGGCCTCCGGCGGGCTTGTCCTGTCGCCGGTTCCTCCAGCCCTGGCTATTGCCCTCGCCTGACCCACATTCAACATCCACCCCATCCATCCACCACTCAAAGCACTGGAGAACAATGATGATCCGCAGGCTTCCCATTGTGGCCCTCGCCGCAGCCTTGTCCCTATCCATCGCTTCCTGCAGCAGCCCGGCAGCAGACACCTCGAATGCTCCCGACGCCGGCGTGTCAGAGAAGGCCCAGCAGGCCCTCGATAAGATCAAGGGACAGGTCCTGAGCAAGGGCCCCAACGGCGAGACCCCCTCGCCCGCCTCCGTCGCAGATTTGACGCCCGAAGAGATCGAGAAGGTCAAGGGACTCAACGCCAAAGCCGCCATCGTGATGCACTACGGCGGCAACGACTGGGCCACGGCCCAGGTCAACGGGCTCAAGAGTGAATTCGAAAAACTCGGCATCAAGGTCATCGCCACAACGGATGCGAACTTCAAGCCGGACAAGCAGGTCTCGGACATCGAGACGGTCATGACCCAGGACCCTGACATCATCGTCTCCATCCCCACCGATCCCGTCGCCACGGCATCGGCCTATAAGAAGGCTGCAGCTGCCGGGACAAAGCTCGTCTTCATGGACAACATCCCCCAGGGACTGACCGCCGGTAAGGACTACGTTTCTGTTGTTTCCGCCGACAACTACGGCAACGGCGTCGTCTCTGCCCACCAGATGGCTAAAGCACTCGGGGGCAAGGGGAAGATCGGGGTGGTCTTCCACCAGGCCGACTTCTTCGTAACCAAGCAGCGTTACGACGGGTTCAAGGAAACGATTACGAAGGAATATCCGGAGATCCAGATCGTCGAAGAAAAGGGGATCGCCGGTCCCGACTTCGCTGGAGACGCACAGGCTGCTGCCAACGCCATGTTGAGCAAGTACCCCGACCTGTCCGGCATCTGGGCTGTCTGGGATGTCCCCGCAGAAGGGGTCATGGCAGCCGCGAGGGCCGCGGGCCGGCAGGACCTGAAAATCGCCACCGAGGACCTGGGCAAGAACGTCGCGATTGCCCTGGCCAAAGACGAACTCATTGTTGGCCTTGGAGCGCAGGTCCCGTTCGACCAGGGTGTCACGGAAGCGCGGCTGGCCGCAGGGGCGCTCATCGGCAAGGAAGCTCCGGCCTACGTGGCACTGAGCGCCCTCCCGGTTGACCACTCCAACGTTCTGGAAGCCTGGAAGCAGGTCTACCACGAGGATGCTCCGAAGGACATCCGGGACTCCTACAAGCAGTAGCCAAGAACCGGCGGTGCGGGGGTTCCTTCCTCCGCACCGCGCCGAAAGGGCAACGATGAACACCGCAGACAATGTCGTCGAAATGCGATCGATCTCCAAGGGCTTCAACGGCGTTACCGTACTGAAGGACGTGAGCTTCGACGTCCGCAAGGGCGAAGTCCACGCGCTCGCAGGCGGCAACGGCGCAGGGAAGTCCACGCTGATGAAAATCCTCCAGGGCGTTTACCAGGCAGATGCCGGGGAGATCCTTGTTGGAGGCAAACCGACAGCCATAAACTCCATCCAGGACGCGAAGGCCGCCGGAATCGGAATGGTCTTCCAGGAATTCAGCCTGGTACCGAGCCTGACCGTAGCCAAAAACATCTTCCTTGCCGCCGAACCGCTCGGCGTGGGGGGAATGATCGACGACCGTGCCGCGGTGCGCCGGGCCAGGGAAGTCTTCACTGAGATGGAGGTCGACGTCGACCCGCGCGCCGAGGTCTCGCGGCTCGGCACTGCCTACTGGCAGCTGACCGAGATCGCCAAGGCGCTCGCACAGAACGCCCAGGTGCTGATCATGGACGAACCCACAGCCAGCCTTGCCCGGCATGAATCCGAAGCCCTCTTCGAACTGATTGACCGGCTCAAGCAGCGCGGCATTTCAATCATCTATATCTCCCACCGCATGGATGAGGTGTACAGGCTTGCGGACCGGATCACTATCCTCCGCGACGGCCGCCACCTCCTCACCGCGCCACTGACGGACGTCACTCCCGAACAGATCGTGGAAGGCATCGTGGGCAAGAAGATCGAGGGCCAGCTTTCCTATCGTGCCCGGGACCACGTGGCACACGAAGGGGCGCCGCTGCTGGAAGTCCGCGGACTCAATGCGGGGCCGCGCGTCCGGGACGTTTCCTTTACACTCCGGCCCGGCGAAATCCTTGGCCTGGCAGGGCTGATGGGAAGCGGACGAACCGAACTCGCGCGTGCACTCTTCGGAATTGACAAGGCGGAAAGCGGCGAAGTCCTCCTGCGGGGAAAGAAGGTAACCCTGACCTCACCGCAGCAGGCCATCAATGCCGGCCTCGCCCTCATCCCGGAGGACCGCAGGGCCCAAGGGCTTGTCCTGGAGCACTCCGTCCACGACAACCTGCTGCTTCCCCTCCTCAGCCAGATCCAGCGGGGACCCTTCCTGGACGGGGCCAAGGCGAAGGAGCTGTCTTCGTCCTTGATTAAGAGGTTCGCAGTGAAAGTCGCCCATCCCCACCGTCCGGTGCGGCTCCTTTCGGGCGGAAACCAGCAGAAGGTGGTCATCGCCAAGTGGCTGGGTACCGACCCGGACATTCTGATCCTGGACGAGCCCACGGCCGGCGTCGACATCGGCACCAAAAGCGAAATCCTGGACATGATCCGTGAACTGGCCAGTACCGGAAAAGCCGTCATCGTCATCTCCTCCGAGTATCCAGAACTACTTGCGGTCAGCGACCGCGTCCTCGTCCTCAAGGACGGTTCCATCATCCGTGACATTCCCCGCAGCGAAATCGCTGACGAGGAATATCTCCAACTCGCAGTCCAAGGAGTCTGAACAGTGAGCAAGGCAAACTCCGTAGCGCCGCGGGACAACGCGGCCCGCAATTTCGGTACCGTCCTGAAAGAACTCGACTGGCGTCGCTATGTCATCTACATCGGCTTCGTCGTGGTCTTCCTTTTCTTCGCAGTTTTGCTGCGCGACCAGGGCTTCATGTCGCCAAACAATCTGCTGAACATCTTCCGGCAGACCGCCACGATCACCGTCATCGCCGTCGGCATGACCTATGTGATCGCGTGTGCAGAGATCGACTTGAGCGTCGGATCCGTGGCCGGTCTCTCCAGTGTCTGCACCGCGATGGCACTCTCCCAGTGGGGCCTGATCCCCGGCATCCTGGCCGGCCTCGCTGTCGGGCTCGTCGTCGGGTCGGTCAACGGTGCCCTGGTCAGCCTCCTTGGCATCCCTTCCTTCCTGGTGACGCTCGGCATGCTGGGCATCGCCGTCGGCGTGGCCCAGTGGATCACGGCCTCGGCGCCTCAGCCCATCCTTAACGACACGTTCAACATGCTGTTTGGATCCGGCAATTTCGGTCCGATTCCGGGTCTGGTGGTGTGGAGCGCCATCTTCGTCGCCATTGGCGCCGTCGTGCTGAACCGCACCAAGTTCGGCCGTCAGGTCCTGGCTACTGGAGGCAACCGCAACGCCGCAGAGTTTACCGGCATCAACACCAAGCGCATCAAATTCCAGGTGCTCCTTATCTCGGCCGTGGCGGCAAGCGTCGCCGGCATGCTCTACGCCGGACGTCTCCAGTCGGGGCGGTTTCAGTGGGGATCCGGAGACGAACTCTCCGCCATCGCTGCCGTCATCCTGGGTGGAACCAGCCTCTTTGGCGGGTTCGGGTCCATCATCGGCACTCTCTTCGGGGCGCTGCTGATTGGACTGATCAACAACGGACTGATCCTCGCAGGGCTCGACAGCAGCCAGCAGCAGGTGGTGCGCGGTGCCATCATCATCCTGGCTGTCGCGCTGGCCAGGAAGAAGTAGCACCCGTGACTTTCCAACTACGGGCCGGAATCATCGGAACAGGATTCATGGGCTCTGTCCACGCCCATGCAGTTCGCGCAACAGGCGGTGAAGTCACCGCAGTCGCCGGCCGGACCTTGGCAGCAGCCGAGTCCGCCGTAGCCGGACTCGGCGCCCGTTTCGCGGCCGCTACGCCCGAGGCATTGATAGCCCGGGACGACGTGGACGTGGTCCACATTTGCACACCGAATGCGACCCACGCCGACCTCGCCCGCAAGGCCATTGCTGCAGGAAAGGCAGTCGTCTGCGAAAAGCCACTGGCCACCAGCGTTGATGACGCCCGGGAGCTGAAAGAGCTCGCGGACCAGGCCGGCGTGGTTACTGGCGTTCCGTTCGTGTACCGGTTTTATCCGGCCGTGCGCGAAGCGCGGGACCGGATCGCCCGCGGCGAGGCGGGCAGTCTTTGGCTCCTGCACGGCTCGTACCTGCAGGACTGGCTCGTGGGCGCAGAAGCCACCAACTGGCGGGTCGATTCATCGATCGGCGGTGCGTCCAGGGCTTTCGGTGACATCGGCGTCCACTGGTGCGACCTCATGGAATTCACCACCGGGCACAAGATTATCCGGCTCGTAGCGAGCACCAGCCGTGCCTACGATCAGCGGGAAACAGGAGGGAGTATGTCCTCTGTGGCTACCGAGGACGGGGCGACGCTCCTGTTCGAGACGGACCAGGGCGCCACAGGATCCCTGGTAGTCAGCCAGGTCAGTCCCGGAAGGAAGAACCGCCTCTGGTTCTCTTTCGACGGCACCGAAGCGTCCTTCAGTTTCAACCAGGAACGGCCGGACACCCTGCACATGGGCCGCACCGACTCAACCGCCCACATCCCGGTAGGCCCTCAAACCCTCACAACCCCCGGCGGGAGACGGTACGCCACGCTTCCTCCGGGTCACCCGCAGGGCTACCAGGACAGCTTCAATGCCTTCGTCGCAGACGTATATGCGGCTGTCCAGGGTCAAGAACCCGACGGTCTGCCCACCTTCCGGGATGGACTGCGGGCAGCACTCCTCACCGATGCAGTCGTACGCTCAGCCGCGCAGCAGACGTGGGTCGACGTTCCCCAGACAGACAACCTCATCGGATCACTCAAGTCTTCCTCAGCAGCTGAAAGGCAGAAGCAATGAAACTCGGTTACTGTTCCATCACCTGGGGCGGCGTCGTCGGCCACCCGCAAGGCGTGACCAGCGTGAAGGACCTTTTCTACCTGACCCACGGGTCGATGCGGGACGCCGTCCAGGACATCGCCTCAGTCGGCTACCAGGGTGTTGAAATGTTCGACGGCAACCTCGCGGAGTACGCAGAGAAGCCCGAAGAACTCAAGGAGATCCTGGCTACTGCCGGAATCGAACTAACCAGCGTCTATACCGGGGCGAACTTCATCTATTCCGACATACTTCCCGACGAGCTCCACCGGATCCACCGCGCCGCCGAGTTGGCTGCCGGCTTCGGAGCCGAACGGCTAGTAGTAGGAGGCGGAGCACGCCGCGCGGCCGGCACCACCGAGGAAGACTACCGCCGGCTCGGCCAGGCGCTGGACAAAGTCACGGACATCGCAGAAAGCTTCGGGCTGTCAGCCAGCTACCACCCGCACTTGAGCACCATCGTGGAGAGCCCGGACGAACTGGACAAGCTGATGCCGCTCACCCGGATCGGCTTCTGCCCCGACACCGCCCACCTTGCTGCCGGTGGGGCCGACCCGGCCGCGATTATCCGGAAATACCCAGACCGTATCCGGCACGTGCACCTTAAAGACTTCCAGCGGGACCCCTTCAATTTCCTGCCCCTGGGACAGGGCGAGCTGGACTTCCCGGACATCATCGCCGCAATCCGGGAAAGCGGGTATGACAGCTGGCTCATGGTCGAACTCGACAACTACGACGGCGACCCCCGGGAAGCGGCCGCCATCAGCAAGAAATACCTGGAAAAGCTCCTCTCCAACTAATTTTCAACCGCAGGGCATCGCCAAAGCCGGCATCAGCCCTGCCTTCCGGAAGGAAAAGACTCACATGCAGAACCTCAACGTCGGCCTCATCGGAGGCGGCTTCATGGGCAAGGCCCACTCGTTGGCTTACGCCGCCATGCCTATGTTCTTCTGGCCTGCACCGGCTATGCCGGTCCGCAAAGTGATTGCAGAAGCCAGCGAAGACCTCGCTTCGGAAGCGGCCCGCCGCTTCGGCTTCGAAAAGTCCACGTCGGATTGGCGCAGCATCATCGAGGACCCCGACATTCACGTCGTCGATATTGCTACGCCCAATCACCTCCACGCCGAGATTGCCATTGCCGCGGCTGAGGCGGGAAAACACATTATCTGCGAAAAGCCCCTGGCGCGTACCGGCGAAGAGTCCAAGGCCATGTATGACGCGGTCAAGGACAAGAACATCGTCCACATGGTGGCCTTCAACTACCGGCGCACCCCTGCCGTTGCGCTGGCAAAGAAGTACATCGAGGAAGGCGCCATTGGTCGCATCCTCAGCTTCCGCGGGACCTACCTGCAGGACTGGAGCGCGGACCCCAACTCGCCGCTCTCCTGGCGCTTCCAGAAATCCATCGCAGGTTCCGGCGCCCTCGGCGACATCGCAACCCACGTCATTGACATGGCGCGCTACCTCGTCGGTGAGTTCAGCGCCGTCAACGCCGTCCTGTCCACCTGGATCCCCGAGCGCCCGCTGCAGGCCGGCGGCGCCGACGCACTCGGCACCGTCCGCGGCGGAGAAGGCCCCCGAGGCCAGGTTGACGTGGACGACGAAGTGATGACCATGATCCGGTTCGCCAACGGAGCCGTCGGTTCGGTGGAAGCGACGCGCAACGCCCACGGCAGGAACAACTACATCACCTTCGAAATCCACGGAACCGAAGGAAGCATCGTGTTCAACTACGAGCGCCGCGACGAACTGCAGGTCGCCTTCGCTTCAGACCAGGCCGACCGCCGTGGCTTCCGCACCGTGTATACCGGCCCGGCACACCCCTACGGAGAAGGCCTCTGGCCCATCCCCGCCCTGGGCATCGGATACGGCGAAACGAAGATCATCGAGGCTTACGACTTCTTCAAGGCCATCGCAGAAGGCGGCAGCGTCAGCCCCAGTTTTGCCGACGGCTACCAGGTGGCACTGATCGACGACGCAATCGTCGAATCCGCCGCCAAGGAAACATGGGTCGAGGTCCCACAGATCAACGCATGACCCAACGGGAGGGGCGGCCGTGCCGCCCCTCCCGGCCCGGCACAGGAACAGCGGAGGACGCACAAATTGCCAGATACAACAGCAAGCCAAGAAGAAGCGCACGTCTGGCTCATGCCGGTGTTTACCGCAAAACCAGGGCAGGAAGCGGCGCTTCGTGAAGCGCTCGCCGGGCTGCAGTCAGCCAGCAGAAAAGACGCCGGATGCCTCGAATACACGGTCTTCGCTGACGATCAGAGGCCAGGTACGTTCGTCCTCTTTGAAGGCTGGGCCCGGCACGAGGACCTTGAGGCCCACAACGAAGAAGACCATGTGAAGGACTTCGTGACGAGGGTGCAGCCACTGCTGGCCATGCCGTTCACCGTCACTCCCATCACGCCTCTTGCCTGTTACGGTCAGGCTCTTTGAACGCTTCGTGGGAACTGAACTGATCCCGAATCCTGTAGGGAACACGGACTGGCCTCCAACTCCAAGGCCCTTCGTGGAAGACTTCGCGTATGGGCATCGGGCAATGGTGGATAAGACTGCAGCCATCCACGCGGGAATGGCTGATTGATAACAACGGCGGCGTGGTACCGGAAGGCGTGGTGGCTGAAATCGCCCGCGCCGGGGGACCGGCCAGCACCGATCCGTGGTGGGCCGGCCTGGGCGAAGAACCGGGCCACTATTTCCCGGACGAAGCCATTGATTGGGTCGAAGCGATGGCGAATGATGAGAACCCCGTCTGAGGAGCCGCTGCCCGCTGCAGCGATTGCTAACGGGCACAACGAATGCGTCCAGAACGCCGATCCCATAGCGCACGGCGTCGCATGAATTAGACGTGCGTCACTAACCGGTGTAAGGGTGGACGGATGAATGCCGATATCAACTTCTACTTCGATCCGGTTTGCCCTTTCGCGTGGATGACCAGCAAATGGGTTCGGCTGGTGCAGGCCCGGCGGGACTACACCGTGGACTGGCGGTTCATTGCCCTGCGCCAGATCAACGCCGACGTTGACTATGACGCCCATTTCCCGCCTGAGTACGAGGCCGGACACACCGCCGGGCTCCGGCTGCTGCGGGTGGCGGCCAGGGCGCGCGCCGAGCACGGCCGCGAGTCGATCGCCCGCCTCTACGAAGCATTCGGAACACACATCTTCGAAACTGCGCCGGACACAGACCAGCGCACCGGGGGCGAGGTACGTGAGCGGCGCGGGACGCGGGAATTTGTCGAGCCGATCCTCGCCGAGGCCCGCTTGCCCCTGGCGCTGGCGGACGCTCTCGACGACGAATCCTGGGACCTTGAAATCCGGCAGGAAACGGATGAGGCGCTGGCCCTGACAGGCAAGGACGTGGGCACTCCCATCATCCACTTTGAGCCCCCCGCGGGCGTGGCCTTCTTCGGGCCCGTGATCAGCCGCCTGCCGGACGAGGAGTCGGCCGCCGAACTGTGGGACCACGTCGTGGGGCTGGCACGCTTCCCCGGTTTCGCGGAACTCAAGCGCAGCCTGCGCGAGCAGCCGCAGCTTCCTGCCTTCGGAGTGGCCGCGGATACGGTCGGCCAGCAGGAGGACTGGCACGGCGGCAGCCGCAGGCAGAAAAAGTGAACGACAGGAAGGACGGACCCATGAACCAGACCGGCATCCGCCAATACCGGGAGTCCATTACGGTCCAGGCATCAGCCGAAACCCTCTACGACCTGGTCTCGGACATCACCCGCACCGGCGATTGGAGCCCTGTCTGTACATCGTGCTGGTGGGATGACGAGGACACCGCCGGCCAGCCCGGGGCCTGGTTCACCGGGCGCAATGAACTGCCGGAGCGTACGTGGGAGACCCGGTCGCAGGTGGTGGCAGCCGACCGCGGCCGCGAGTTCGCCTGGGTCGTAGGAGGCAAGTTTGTCCGCTGGGGCTTCACCATGACCCCTGCGGATGCCGGGACGACGCTCACCGAGTCATGGGAATTCCTGCCGGACGGGATAGCCATGTTCGAGGAAAAGTTCGGCGACGGGGCCCAGGCCCAGATCGCCGACCGTACCCAGCAGGCACTCGACGGCATTCCCGTAACACTGGCCGCCATCAAGCGGATTGCAGAATCCAAATCCACCCGGTTGGTAAACAGCCGCGTGTAACAAAGACACCGTGACCGCCGAACCCCATGAACCGGCCACGCCGGCCCGCTCGCATCGCTCAAGGAGCACCCCATGCGGAAAATCATCCTGATGATGTCGCTGTCCGTGGACGGCTTCTTCGAGCGGCCGGGCCGGGACATCAGCTGGCACCGCGTGGACGAGGAACTGCACCAGCACTTCAATGACGAACTGCGGGCAATGGGCGCGTTCCTCAGCGGCCGGGTCACCCACGAACTGATGGCGGACTTCTGGCCAACCGCCGACCAGGCCCCGGACGCCCCGCCCGTCATGGCCGAGTTCGCCGGCATCTGGCGGGACAAGCCCAAGTACGTCTTCTCCCGCACCCTCACCTCGGCGGGCTGGAACACCACGGTGATTCCCGCCGTCGTGCCTGAACAGATTGCGGAGCTGAAGGTGCAGCCCGGCGGCGACCTGGTGCTCGGCGGGGCAAACCTGTCGCAGGCGTTCCTGCGGCTGGGCCTGGTGGACGAATACCGGCTCTACATCCACCCTGTGGTGGTGGGGGAGGGGCAGCGGCTGTTCCGGTCGCCGGACTTCACCGCGGACCTCGAGCTGGCCGGCACCCGCGCCTTCGGCAACGGGGTGGTCCTGCTCCAGTACCGGCGCGGCGGGGACTGACAGGCCCGTCACGGCCCCAGGGCGGGCGTACGACGGCGGGAGGTTCCGCCGTCGTACGTTCCCGCCTTTCGCGACGGCCGCCACAGCGCACGCACGGCAGTGCCCCCGCCGGCCCGGCGGGGGCACTGCCTGTTGACGGGGCCGTCAGTCCCCTTATCCGATAAGGATGGTGATGAGCCTGATGGAGGAGCTGATGATGGCGATGAGGCCTACGACCGCGAAGACGTTGTGCCACCACTTGTTGCGGAGGTCGCCCATGACGGCGGTCTTGTTGGCCATGGTCACGATCAGAATTCCGAGCAGTGGGGCGATGAGCACGGTCAGGGACTGGGCGATGACGATGAGCCCGACCGGCGAGGACTGGAACGACAGGGTGATGATCAGGCCGAAGGCCAGGATCAGTCCGGTGCAGATGCGGGCGGTGGGGGACCCTGCTTTCGGGCCGCGGCCCAGCGCGTCGGAGAGCATGGTGCCTCCGGCGGTGGCGTTGGCGATCATGGAGGAGAACGCTGCCCCGGACAGGCCCAGGGCGAACACCATCGAGCCCACCGGCCCTGCCAGCGGCGTGAAGACGGAGGCAAGGGCGTTGATGGTGCCGGCCTCGGCGCCGGTCTTTCCGAGTACTGCAGCGGCGACCAGGATCACCAGGGCGGTCATGATGCCGGGGGCCACGATGCCGGGAATGGTGTCCACGAGGGTGATGTCCCGGTAGTCGGCACGGGTGCGGCGGTGTTCCTTCACACCGTAGGAGGTGTAGAAGGCGGCGTTGATGGAGAAGTTGGTGCCCACCAGTGCCACGATGAGGATTTCGCTGCCGGCCGGCAGTTGGGGAACCATTCCGGCCATGGACCGGTACCAGTCGGGCTGGGCCACGATGGTACTGGCGATGAAGGCCAGGCCCATGAGGACCACGATGCCCAGGAGGACCTTTTCGACGACCCCGTAGACGTTGCGGAAGGCCAGGACGAAGCCGACGGCGGCCGTGCAGACGACCGTCCACAGCACCGGGGATCCTCCGAAGACCAGGGACAGGCCCAGGCCCGATCCCACGGCGTTGCCGACGGAGAACATCAGGGTGATGCCGAAGACGCCGAAGCCTGCCAGCACCCCGACCCATTTGCCCAGGTGCTCCTTGATCGAGCTGATCAGGGAGACGGGGGTGACGATCCCGAGCCGGACGCTCATGTCCGTGAAGAAGATCATCAGGACGGTGGAGACGGCGATGACCCACACGAGGGAGTAGTCAAACCGGCTGCCGGCCTGCACGGCGGTGGTGAGGTTGCCGGGACCGAACTGCCATGCCCCGACCACGAAGGCCGGGCCCATGAGGGCAAGGTAGCCCAGGAACGTGCGTTGTTTCTTGGTGGTCCCCTGGTTAGGGGTTCCGTGCTGCGTTGCCATCTGCTCGTCCCTGGTGCCGGGGTGTGTGATGGTCCTATTCTGCTCGCGCATTGGCGAGTCCTCCTTATTCAGCGGCGTTGCTGGGTGGTCGTCATTGACCGGAATGGAGAGTGTGAAGCTTTGGGGCCGGGCGGCGGGTAGCGGGACCCGCCGCCCGGAAGGATCCGTGAAGGGGTGGATCAGACGCGGGCGGTGACGCTGCCCAGGTTGGCGGACTTCAGGGCCAGTGCGATCTCCTGGTCCGCACCCTCCGCCAGGGGAAGCAGCGGCGGGCGGACGGTGGCGTGCTCGAGGATGCCGCGGGCCACCAGGCCTTCTTTGAGGGCGACGGTGCCTTCCATGTGGGAACCGCGGTGGTACACGTTCTTGGTCACCGGCAGGAGGCGGTCATGGATGGCACGCGCTGCCTTGTAGTCACCGGCCTTGCCGGCGGCGATGAGCTCCACCAGGGGCTCCGGTGCCAGTCCGCCATAGCCGACCAGGGCGCCGTCGACGTCGAACATGGTGTGCAGCAGGTATTCGTCGTGGCAGGTGAGGATCTGCAGGTCGGGGAAGGTGGCGCGCAGGACCGGGATCTCGGTATCCCAGCGCTTCATGTTCCGGACACCGTTCTTGGTGGCGAACACGCCCTCCTGGCCGGCAATCTCGAGCTGGGTCTCCAGGTCGTAGGTGGCCTTGGTGGCGTCCGGGTACTGGAACAGGATCAGCGGCAGGCCGGAGGTTTCGTAGATTTCCTTGTAGCGGGTCTGCGGGGCGCCCTTCTGGTAGCCGAAGCGGAGCCAGCCGTGGGACGGGTAAACCAGGCCTGCCGAGGCGCCTGCCTCGACGGCGCGCTTGGCCTCGAGGGCTGCGACGGTGTTTCCCTCGCCGGTGATGCCGGCGATGATGGGAAGCTCGCCATTCACGGCGTTCTTGAACTCGCGGATCACCAGGGCCTGCTCGTCCTGGGTCAGGAACGTTCCTTCGCCGGCGTGGCCCAGGACCACCAGGCCCTTGACGCCCTCGACGCTGGCCAGCCAGCCGCCCAGGCGGTGGATCGCGTCGACGTCGACGCTGCCGTCGCGGTTGAACGGGGTGACGGGTGCGGGGACCAGCCCACGGAGATCGATGGTCATTGGAACTACCTCATGTCTTCTTTGATGGTCGGCCGTCCCGCTTCTTTGTGAAAACGTTTGCGGGAACGTTTTCAGGTTCGCACGTGTCACAGCTCACTGTCAAGAGAACGTTTGCAAAAAGGGGAATAGAGTGTCTGTTACACCCCTGCTGAAGAGGAGAACGGCCCATGGAACCGGCCCCCGGCACCATCGTCACGCTCAAGGACGTCGCCGCCGCGAGCGGCGTCAGCATCTCCACGGCCAGCCGCGCGCTGGATGAGCGCACGACGTCCCGCTCAGCCGCTGCCGCGCATGTACGGAAGGTTGCCGAGGAACTGGGCTACCGGCGGAACTCGTTCGCCTCGAGCCTGCGGCGGGGGGAGACCCGCACGCTCGGCGTCCTCGTCCCGCGGCTGAGCGACACCGTCATGGCGCTGATGTTCGAGGAGCTGGAACGGGCGGCGTCCTCGCGCGGCTACTTCGCCATGGTGGCCACCAGCGGTGATGATCCGGACGACGAACGGCGTGCCGCCGAGACGCTGCTGGACCGCAACGTAGACGGGCTGATCCTGGCCACGGCCAGGCTCGACGACGGCCTTCCGCTCTTCCTGCGCGAACGCCGCGTCCCGCACGCCCTGGTGCTGCGCACTGACGGCGTCAGCCCGTCCGCGCTGGGTGACGACGAAGTGGGCGGCTACCTCGCCGTGCGCCACCTCATCGACCTGGGGCACCGCGACATTGCGGTCGTCACGGGCCCCTCCTTCACGTCCACGGGCATAGCCCGCCTGGCGGGGGCCCGCAAGGCCATGGACGAAGCGGGGATCACCCCGTCCGAGTCCTGGCTCGTGGCGGCCGGCTACGGCATTGAAAACGGTTTCGCTGCAGGAGAAGTGCTTCTGGCCGCGGAAAAACGGCCTACTGCGGTGTTTGCCGCCAACGACAACACCGCCATGGGCATCATGGCGGCCGCCCACCGCCATGAGCTGAGGATCGGCCCCGACCTTGCACTGGTGGGCTACAACGACACGCCGTTGTCCGCCAGGCTTCCCACCCCGCTGACGTCGGTCCACGTTCCCCTGGACCAGATCGCCAGGACGGCCATCGACCTCATCATGGACCCAACCCAGGAACCCCGGATCAGGAAGTCGATCCCCACACTCATTCCGCGTGAATCCAGCGGGCCGCCGCGTAAGGTCGGGGACAGGTAGGCCGGCAGCCCACCAGGGCTATACCCCGTAGAAGGCCTTGCGGGCTTCCGCGTAACGTTCCCGAACGGCCAGGCCCCAGTCCCCGTCGGGCTCGTAGGCGGCGTCTATCTTCCGGCTCCAGTCAGGGAGTTCCCCGGAGGCTGCCCATGCGGCCTGCCTGGCTGCGCCGAGTGCCACATACTCCCGGGTTGCGGGTACTTCGACCGGCAGGTTGAAGATGCTTGCGGCGGCCTGGCGCAGCGCCTGGGACTTCGAGCCGCCGCCGATGAGGAGCACCTTGTCCGGGGCGCCGCCGGAGCGCTTCAGGACGTCGACGGCGTCGGCCAGCGAGTTCAGGACGCCGAGGACGGAAGCGCGGGCAAGGTTTTCCGGAGTCATGTTTGCCCTGGTCAGGCCCGCGAGGCTGCCGTTCGAATTGGGGAGGTCAGGGCTGCGCTCGCCGTCGAGATAGGGGATGAAGGTCAGGCCGCCGGCGTCCCTGTCGGCGCGTTGGGCCAGGTCGTCGAGCCGGGCGAGGTCGACGTCGAGCATGGCTGCTGTGGCGGCCATGACGCGGGCCGAATTGAGCATGGCCAGGAGGGGAAGGTGACCGCCGGCGGCGTCGGCGAATCCTGCGATGCTGCCGGTTTGGTCCCGGGTTGCTGATTCGGTGCTAGTGAAAACGGTTCCGGACGTGCCGATCGAGACGACAACCTCGCCGGGACGCAGGCCAAGGCCCAGTGCTGCTGCCGCATTGTCGCCGGCGCCAGCTGCCAGGACGGCGCCATCGATGCCCCAGCCGCCGCGGACGGTCCCCGCCTGCTCATGGGAGGCCACGACGCGCGGAAGGTTGGGTACGCGCCCAAAAAAGCGTTCCAGCAGGTCCGTCCGGTAGCTGTTCGTCACCGGGGAGAAGTATCCCGTGCCCGAGGCATCGCTCCGGTCGGTACTAAAGTCCCCGCCGAGGGCGCCGTTCAGCCAGTCGTGCGGCAGGACTACCTGGTCCACGCGGGCGGCGGCTTCAGGCCTGTTCCGTGCGAGCCATGCCAGCTTGGAGATGGTGAAGGAAGCCACCGGCACCAGGTTTACAGCGTCAACCCAGGCCTCGGAGCCCAACTCATCCCGGAGCCGCGCCGCGTCGGGCGCACTGCCGGTATCGTTCCACAGCAGCGCATCGTGGACGGGTGTCCTGGAACTGTCCAGGGCCACCATGCCGTGCTGCTGCGCCGCGATGCCGGCACCGGCAACTGAGCTCCCCAAGCTGTCCGCGCCGGCCTTCCGCCACGCGTCCTTCAGTGCCCCAGTCCAGATCCGCGGATCCACTGCGGTGAGGTCCGGATGGGCGGCGGCACCCGCGGTGATGACCTCGCCACTGGCCGCATCGACGGTGAGGACCTTGCAGGACTGCGTGGAGGAGTCCACGCCGACGACAACGCTCATAGCTTATTTCTCCTCATTCATTAGCTCGTAAAGGGCCTTGGCCAGCGGGATATCCATGATCAGCGTAGTGATGAATCCGGCCCTGGCCACGGCCCGTACTGCGTCCGCCCGGGCCTTGCCCTGTGCCACGGCAATGACGTTGGGGGTGCGCTGCAGCTGCTTGATGGTGACGGCGATGATGTGCTCGTCCAGTCCCGACTTGACCGCAGTGCCAGACGCATCCAGCAGCCTGCCCGAGCACTCCGCCACGGCGCCGGCCTCCAAGGCCCGTTGCCGGATTGACTCGTCGGCCCGCTCCCAGACGGTGGAGCTGCCGGCCTTCCAGGCGCCGATGGCCACTACCGCAAGGTCCAATGAATCGGCTTTGGTGAGGGCGCCGGCGATTTCCTGCTGCCGGCGAAGTCCGGATGCAGTGATGGGATCTTCAACCACGAGGGGCGCCCACAGGGGCCACGTCATCCCGTCGCTCAAATGTCCAAGGCGCTGAATAAGCTCCAGCGGGTTGCTTTCTGCCGCCGCCGGCAGGGCGCCCGCCAGCTGTACGATGTCGCAACGGGGAAGGTCGCGGACCAGCTGCGAGGCGACATCCAGGGTGCGGGACCATGAAATGCCCAGCGTTCCGCCGGCCGGTGCTTGACGGGTAATTTCGGCAGCTGCAGCTTTGGCCAGAATCCTGCGGGCCTGGTTTTCGTCACCGCTGGAGTCTGCGACCACAACCTGCCGGATACCCAGCCATGACTCGAGCCGCCGCACGTCCGAGTCGGAGAAGGCGGAGGGGAAGTGCACCTTGATTTCCACGATGCCCTTTTCACGCGCCTCAGCGAGCAGCCGCGCTACCTGGAACCGTGAAATTGCATGGCTGGCAGCAATCTCCACCTTTGGCCGGTTTTCCAGGTAGTAATCCCTGCTGACCTGTGCCAGAAGCTCGTCATGCGAAGACCCGGACACCGATTCACCTCCTTTGGACGATCAATTGAGAAATCTGCTCTTGCTCAATCGAGTGTATATGACTAGAGTCACATGACAGATGAGCGGATCGGGTCTGCTCAAAAGTGCAGGGCGGTTGAGAGACCGTCGTACGCTTCGGCCCGAGTGATCATCCAGTCCGCAGGCCCGGGAACAGCGGTCCGGACTGGTTCCCAGACCTTTAAGCACAAAGGAGTTCTTATGCGCCCCACTATGCGCGCTGCCTCGTTCGCTGCCGGTGCCTTGTGCATCGCCCTCTCCGCATCGGCTTGTGCCGGTGCCGGCGGCGGTACGGCTGACGGTGATCAGAAGAGCATTAATGTCCTGATGGTGAACAATCCTCAGATGGAGGATCTGCAGAAGCTCACTGCGGATAACTTCACGAAGGAGACGGGGATCAAGGTTAATTACACGATCCTGCCGGAGAACGATGTGCGGGCGAAGATCAGTCAGGAGTTCTCGAGCCAGGCGGGCCAGTACGATGTGGCTTCGCTGTCGAATTACGAGATTCCGTTCTATTCGGAGAACGGTTGGCTGGCCCCGCTTGATGCCGTGGCGGAAGACCCCGAGTTTAATCAGGACGACATCCTGCCTGCCTACACCGCGTCGCTGACGGGCAAGGACGGCAAGCTGTATGGCGAACCTTTCTATGGGGAGTCGTCTTTCCTGATGTACCGGAAGGACGTCTTGGAGGCCAAGGGCCTGACGATGCCGGAGAAGCCCACGTGGGACCAGGTGGCGGAGCTGGCGGCGAAGGCTGATGGTGCCGCTCCGGGTATGAAGGGCATCTGCCTGCGCGGCCAGCCGGGCTGGGGCCAGGTCTTCGCTCCGTTGACGACGGTGGTGAACACGTTCGGGGGTACCTGGTTCGATAAGGACTGGAATGCCCAGGTCAATGCCCCGGAGTTCAAGGAAGCCACGCAGTTTTATGTGGATCTGGTGAAGAAGCATGGTGAGGCCGGTGCTGCCCAGGCCGGGTTCACGGAGTGCCTGAACAACATGTCCCAGTCCAAGGTGGCGATGTGGTACGACGCTACCTCCGCCGCCGGTGCCCTTGAAGCTGAGGGTTCGCCGGTGAAGGGCAAGATCGGTTACGCCCAGGCGCCGGTGAAGAAGACGGATTCTTCGGGCTGGCTGTGGACCTGGTCCTGGGGCGTGCAGGCTGCCTCGAAGAAGCAGGACGCTGCGGGGAAGTTCATTGCGTGGGCCAGTTCGAAGGAGTATGAGGAGCTGGTTGCGGAGAAGCTTGGCTGGGCCAAGGTTCCGTCGGGGAAGCGGATTTCCACGTATGAGAACGCTGAGTTCCAGAAGGCCGCACCGTTCTTCGAAGCGGAGCGTTCGGCGATTGAGAACGCGGATCCGAAGAACCCGGGTCTGCAGGAACGTCCCGTGGTTGGTATCCAGTTCGTGGGTATTCCGGAGTTCGCGGATCTTGGCACCACGGTGTCGCAGGGCGTGAGTTCGGCCATTGCCGGGCAGGGCACCGTTGAGGACGCGCTGGCCAAGGGTCAGGAAGCGGCCCAGAAAATCGGCGACAAGTACAAGAAGTAACCACCCACCGATCGGTTTTGCGGCCCGCCCCTTCTTTTTGATCCGGGGCGGGGTGGGCCGCAGGACCGCAGGAGACAGATGATGACTATCGCACCAGCGCGCGCAGCCCGCCCAGGGCACGGCGCCCCTAAACTTCCGAAGGATGCCAGGGCGCGTGAACGCGCGACGGCGTGGGCGCGGCGCGCGCCGCTGCTGCCGGCCCTGGTTTTCCTGATCATCGTCACCCAGTTGCCTTTCGCCGCGACGTTGATCATTTCGTTCCTGAACTGGAACAGCCTGCGCCCGGACCAGACGGGATTCGCGGGTTTCAGCAACTACGTGGAGGTCCTCACCAACGCGGACCTGCGCCAGGCGATCTTCACCACGATCCTCCTGACGGTGTCCGTGGTGCTCGCGTCCCTGCTCATCGGCCTCGGTCTGGCATTGCTGCTGGATAAGAAGTTCATCGGCCGCGGCCTGGCCCGCACCCTGCTGATCGCACCGTTCCTGGTGGTTCCCGTGGCTGCCGCGCTGGTGTGGAAGCACGCCCTGCTGAACCCGACCTATGGGCTGATCAACGGGACCCTGACCTGGATCTGGTCCCTGTTCGGCTCTGATTCCCCGCCGCAGCCGGATCTGCTCTCCCAGGCGCCGCTGATGGCGGTGATCCTGTCCCTGGTGTGGCAGTGGACCCCGTTCATGATGCTGATCCTGCTCGCCGGGCTGCAGTCCCGGCCCATGGACACCGTGGAAGCGGCCCAGATGGACGGGGCGAGCCCGTGGGAGATCTTTACCCACCTGACGCTGCCGCACCTGCGCCAGTACCTGGAACTTGGCGGCCTGCTCGGCGCGATCTATATCGTGCAGAACTTCGACGCCGTGTTCACCCTGACCTCCGGCGGGCTGGGAACCGCGAACCTGCCCTACTCGATCTACCAGACGTTCTACTTCGCCAACGAGTACGGCCTGGCCTCAGCAACCGGCGTGGTGGTGGTGATCGGCACGATCATCGTGGCGACCTTCGCCCTGCGCACCGTTTTCTCGCTCTTCAAGAAGGAGGCAGCACGATGAGCACAACGACTCCTGCCGCACCCCGCAGTACACCTCCCGGCCCTACCGCTTTGAACACCGGATCCCGACGCCGCGGCTTCGAGTGGTTCAGGATGTCGGGCCGGGGCAAGTCCCGGATGGACCCGACCCGGAACAACACCGCCGCCGGCATCGCCGCGTGGCTGCTGGCCCTGCTGTTCGCCGCCCCGGTGCTGTGGATGATCCTGACCTCCTTCCACACTGAAACGGATGCCGCCACCAACCCGCCGTCCGTCGGCGCACCGCTGACGCTTGATGCCTATGCCGAGTTCTTCGGGGCCAGCTCGGGGGTCAGCCCCTGGCCGCCGCTGATTAATTCGGCCACCGCATCGGTCCTGTCCACGGTGCTGGTGCTGATCCTGGCCATCCCGGCCGCCTACGCCCTCTCGATCAGGCCGGTGAAGAAGTGGACGGACGTGATGTTCTTCTTCCTTTCCACCAAGATGCTGCCGATCGTGGCGGCTGTCCTGCCGCTGTTCCTGTTCGCCAAGACCATCGGCGGGCTGGACAACATCTGGTTCCTGATCCTCATGTACACGTCCATGAACCTGCCCATCGCAGTCTGGATGATGCGCTCCTTCCTCGCCGAAGTCCCCGTCGAAATGCTCGAAGCGTCCCAAATCGACGGCGCCGGCCTCCTCCTGACCCTCCGCGCCGTTGTCGCCCCTGTCGCGATGCCCGGCATCGCAGCGACCGCCCTGATCTGCTTCATCTTCAGCTGGAACGAACTGCTCCTCGCCCGCGTCCTCACCGGTGTCATGGCCGGAACCGCACCGGTCTTCCTCACCGGCTTCGTCTCCAGCCAAGGCCTCTTCCTCGCCAAGGTCTGCGCCGCCGCCGTCGTCATCTCCCTGCCCGTGCTCTTCGCCGGATTCGCCGCCCAGGACAAACTCGTCCAGGGCCTGTCCCTCGGCGCCGTCAAATAAACCTGCGGAACCTCCGGAAGGACACACCACCAATGACCACCCCCACCACCCAAGCGACCGCCGGGAACGACTCCACCGCGTCCACGGAACAGCCCGCGACCATGCGCGCCAACATCCTCAAACGCCAGGGCGACATGGCCATGGAAACCCTGCCCCTTCCGCAGCCGGACGCCGACCAGGTCCTGGTCCAGGTCGCCGCCGTCGGGGTCTGCGGCAGCGACGTGCACTACTACGAACACGGCCGGATCGGCCCCTACGTCGTGGACCACCCCCTGATCCTCGGCCACGAACTCTCCGGCCGGATCACCGCCGTCGGAACCAACGTGGATCCCGCCCGCATCGGCCGCCGCGTCGCCGTCGAACCCCAGCGCCCCTGCCGCACCTGCAAGCAGTGCAAGGCCGGACGCTACAACCTCTGCCCGGACATCGGGTTCTACGCCACCCCGCCGATCGACGGCGCCTTCGCCGAATACGTCACCATCCAGTCCGACTTCGCCTACGACATCCCCGACAGCGTCAGCGACGAAGCCGCAGCCCTGATCGAACCGCTCTCGGTCGGTCTCTGGGCCTGCGAGAGGGCGGAGATCCGTCCGGGCAGCCGGGTCCTGATCGCGGGTGCCGGACCGATCGGCATCATCGCCGCCCAGGCCGCCCGCGCCTACGGCGCCACCGAAATCTACATCAGCGACATCGCCGAAGACCGCCTGGCTTTCGCCCTTGAACACGGCGCCACCCACGCCCTCAACGCCAGGACCGACACCGTGGAAGGGCTCGACGTCGACGCGTTCATCGACGCCTCCGGCGCACCACAGGCAGTCCGCGCCGGCATCAAGGCCGTGGCACCGGCCGGGCGCGTCATCCTGGTGGGGCTCGGCGCCGACGACGTCGAACTCCCCGTCTCCTACATCCAAAACCGCGAAATCTGGCTCTCCGGCGTCTTCCGCTACACCAACACCTGGCCCCTGGCCATCCAACTCATCGCCGACCGGAAAGTCGACCTCGACATCCTCGTCACCGGCAAATACCCCCTCACCCAAGCCGAAGCGGCGCTCAAAGCCGGCAAAACCCCCGGCCAGCTCAAAGCCGTCGTCTACCCCGGCCGCTGAACCCGAAAGGACAACCCATGCAACCGCTCACCGCTGCAACACTGAAGGACCTCCCGGCGGACCTGGCCAGGCCGGATTACGACCGTTCTGCCCTGACGGCGGGCATCGTGCATTTCGGTGTCGGCGGCTTCCACCGCGCGCACCAGGCCATGTACCTGGACCGGCTGATGAACGCCGGACAGGCCTACGATTGGGCCATCTGCGGTGTGGGCGTCCTGCCCGGCGATGCCCGGATGAAGGAAGTCATGGACAGCCAGGACTGCCTGTACACCATGGTGGTGAAGAACCCGGACGGGACGCGGGAAGGCCGGGTCATCGGATCCATCATCGAGTACCTCTTTGCGCCCGATGACCCAGAGGCCGTCATCGAGAAGATGGCATCCGACGCCGTCCGGATCGTATCGCTGACCGTCACCGAGGGCGGGTACAACTTCCACCACGTCACCGGAGAGTTCGACGCCGGGAACCCCGACGTGCTCCACGACCTGGCCCCCGGGGCAGCACCCCGGACCACCTTCGGGCTGGTCACCGAGGCCCTGGCCCGCCGGCGTGCCCGCGGGCTGGCACCCTTCACCGTGATGTCCTGCGACAACATTCAGGGCAACGGAGATGTCGCCAGGAAAATGTTCACCGCTTTCGCCGTCCTCAAGGATGCGGACCTGGGGAAGTGGGTGTCGGAGAACGTGCCCTTCCCCAACAGCATGGTGGACCGGATCACCCCCGTCACCACCGACGCCGACCGGGAAGCGATCGCCCGGGAATTCGGGGTGCAGGACGCCTGGCCGGTGGTTTGCGAGCCGTTCGAGCAGTGGGTCCTGGAAGACCGCTTCAGCCTGGGCCGGCCGGCCTTCGAGAAAGCCGGGGTACAGCTGGTGGAGGACGTGGAACCCTATGAGTTGATGAAGCTCCGCCTGCTGAACGCCAGCCACCAGGGCATGTGCTATTTCGGCTACCTCGCCGGCTACCGTTACGCCCACGAAGTTGCCCAGGATCCGCTGTTCGCGCAGTTCCTGCTGGACTACATGGACAATGAGGCCACCCCGACCCTGCACCCGGTGCCCGGCATCGACTTGGCGGACTACAAGCACACCCTTATCGCACGCTTCTCCAACGAACACGTCCGTGACACCTTGGCCCGGCTCTGCGCCGAAAGCTCGGACCGGATCCCCAAATGGCTGCTGCCTGTCGTCCGGATCAACCTCGAACGCGGCGGCGAGATCCACCGCTCCGCGGCGATCGTGGCCAGCTGGGCCCGCTACGCCGAAGGCCTGGACGAACAGGGCAATCCGATCGACGTCGTTGACCGGCTGAGGGACACCCTCACGGCGGCAGCCGCACGCCAGCGGCGGGAACCGCTAGCCTTCCTCTCAAACCGCGAAGTCTTTGGTGACCTCATCGACGACGAACGGTTCGTCAGCGCGTACCTGGATGCGCTTGGCAGCCTGCACCACCAGGGCGCCACGGAAACCGTCAGGAAACTCCGGTCCTGAACGAAGGGGTTCCCGGGACGGTGTGAAAGCTTAGGCCCGGGAACTCCGGCCCGGGGACCGCCGCGTCAGCAGGGCTAACCCCGGCGCTGTGCCCTTTTATGCCTTACTCGACGGCAAGTTCCCCGAGCTTCGACCAGCCGTCCACCTTCACGTTGATGATGTCCGGGGTCCGGGCCAGGTATGCCGGCAGCTCGGCGGTGGCCTTCTTGAAGTGCTCCGAGTTCACGTGCGCGCCGCCGGCCTCGTCATCGCGGAAGGCTTCGATCAGGACGTAAGTGTTGGGATCCTCCACGGAACGGGACCACTCAAAGAACAGGCAGCCCTCTTCGGCGTTGGTCCCTTCGGTGAACCCGCGTGAGATCTCCGGCCACGCATCGGCGTGCTCCGGCTTGACCGGGAACTTGGCGGTAATGAAAATCAACGGTCGTCCTTTCTTCGCTGCGTCATCTGTACTGCGTAATTACCCCGTGCCCGGGTCGGCAGCCAACATCCGCCCCCGCGAGATGGCACTTAACGGCAATGCGGCGGCCCAACATTGCTATTAAGTGCCATCTCGCGGAGGCGGCGGGCCCGCTAAGGCGCCGTTCCGCCGTCGTGCTTCTGTGGACGGTACCCGGCAATTTCGGCACGGACATCGCCCTCCTGGTGGCTGCCCTTGTCCTTGCCGAAGGGGAGCGCGTGCAGCAGCGGGTGGACCACGGTGAGGACCAGCAGGCCCCAGGCGAGCCCGAGGACGGCGGAGAGTGCCGTGTTCACGAGCCAGGCCAGCGCGCCGCCCACCACGGCGACGTGCGCCACCGGCTCTTCCAGCGTGTGGACCAGGTCGTAGAGGAGGTGCCAGCCGAGGTCATGGGTGCCCTGCAGCATGATGTGGCCGCCCACCCACAGCATGGCGATAGTGCCAATGAAGGTGATCGCGGCCAGCACTTTCGGCATCCCCCTGACCAGCAGCCCGCCGATGCGCTGTGAGCTGGCGGACTCTTTGGCGGCCAGGTGCAGGCCGATGTCGTCCATCTTCACGATCAGTGCCACGGCACCGTACACCAGCACCGTAATGGCGAGGGCCACCACCACCAGGATCAGCGCCCGCGCCAGCAGCGATTCGCGGGCCACCTCGTTCATCGAGATGACCATGATTTCGCAGGACAGGATGAAGTCGGTGGTGATGGCTCCCTTCACCACCTTGTCCTCGGCCTCCGGGCCACGCTCAACCGCCGGTGCCTGCTCATCCGCGTGGTCCCTGCGGATCTTGTGCCAGACTTTCTCGGCGCCCTCGTAGCAGAGGTAGGTGCCGCCGAGCATGAGGATGAACGGGATGGCCCACGCGGCGAAGGCGCTGATAAGCAGCAGCGCCGGCAGGATGACCAGCAGCTTGTTCCGGAGCGAGCCCCAGAAGATCTTCCGGATCATCGGCAGTTCGCGGGACGGGTCCTTGCCGGATACGTACTGCGGGGTGACGGCGGCGTCATCAATCACCACGCCGGCGGCTTTGGTGCCCGCTTTCGCGGCCCCGGCTGCAATGTCGTCCACCGAGGCGGCGGCAATGCGGGCAAGGGCTGCGACGTCGTCCAGGAGGGCGACCAGGCCGCCGCTCACAGGCCACTTCCGGGCTGTTCGACGGCGGACGGCTGGGCGTCCAGGGCACGGTTCAGGAGCGTGATCGGCATGCTGAGAGTATATGGGACAGGGCAGCCGCGGGGGCGTCCGTTCCGGACGGGGCGGCCCGGAACAGACACGGCTCTGGAATCCGCCTAGAAGTCGAACAGGTCGCCCAGCCAGCCTTCCTTCTTCTTGTGCCGCCGGTCGTGGTCGCGGTCATAGCCTGGTTTGTCATTGCGGCGGCTGTCGTAGCTGCGCTCGTCCCGCCGCGGGTCGTGGCTGGTGTAGAGGGGCGGGGGAGTGGGGGCCGCGGGACGGGCCGGCGCGGGTGCCGTGGCGGCAGCGGCACGGTCCAGGATCTTGTCCAGCTCCCCCCGGTCAAGCCACACACCCCGGCATTGCGGGCAATAGTCGATTTCAACGCCGCTGCGTTCGGTCATGACAAGTTCCACTGAATCCAAAGGACATTTCATACCCGCACAACGTTCGGCGGGCCCGAAAGTTCCGCGCGCCCTTTGGCGGAACGCCTTCGCCGTCAGCCCTCCCTGCGGAGCATCCGCACCCTGCGGGCGTTGGAACGGAGCTGGATGATGCGCGCGGCGCCGGCAATGGCTACCACTATTCCGCCTGCGACGCTGGCGATGAACATAGCCATCCCCAGCGGAAGCGTACCCTCCAAGCCCAGGAACATCACCCTGGCGGGCTCCTGGTTCTGCAGGATGAAAATGATCAGCAGCACCAGCAGGAGAAGCGCAACCACCACCGCCACCCAGACCACTCCGGACCGGGTCGGTTTGGGCCTGCCATCAAAGGATGCCGGAGGCGCTGTGTCCGGCGATCCGCCCGGCGGCTGGTGCGGCGGCAGGCCTCCGGGTGTGGCAGGTTCGGACGCCATCCTGATCACTTTCCTTTGATCGCCACCAGCTGGATTTTCAGGATACGCCCGCGGCGGTAGCGGCGGAACCGCACGCTGCGGCGGGGAACGACGACGGCGGGGTGCCGGCAGAAAAGCCGGCACCCCGCCGTCGTACTTCATTAAGTTCTGAGCAGCCTAGACGCGTGCGTCTTCCTTTTCGCGCTCGGCGGCCTTGTAGGACTCCCAGAACGTGGCGCCCGTGATGCCCAGGGGCCGCGGGTCGAAGACCGGGTCCAGCCCCAGCTTCTGCTGCCGCTCGTAGTCCTTGAGGGCCTTGAACGCCGGTTTCTGCAGGACCAGGATGCCGACGATGTTCAGCCATGCCATGAGGCCCACGCCGATGTCGCCCATGGTCCAGGCGTCGGCAGCGGTGTTCACGCAGCCGTAGGCAACAGCGACGATGACCAGAACCTGCAGGACCACGGTGGTCACCCGGCCCAGGCTGGCACGCATTCCGGGGATCATGGTGTTCGAGGACTTGCCCAGGAGGAAGCGCAGGTTGGTCTCGGCCATGTAGTAGTACGCGATAATCGTGGTCAGGCAGAAGAAGATCAGCGTGACGGCGATGAACGCGGCACCGAAGCCCGGGAAGACAGAGTCGAAACCGGTCTGGACGTACTGCGGACCAACCGTGGCCGTGGCGGAGAGCAGGCCGCCCTCAGCCAGCACCTCGCCGTCCTCGCTGCCGCCGGAGAACACACGGTAAGCGCCGGTGGAGAGCACCAGGAAGCCGGTGGCGGAGCAGACGAACAGGGTGTCGATGTAGACGGCGAACGCCTGGACGAGGCCCTGCTTGGCCGGGTGGGAAACCTCGGCGGCGGCGGCGGCGTGCGGGCCCGTGCCCTGGCCGGCCTCGTTGGAGTAGACGCCGCGCTTGACGCCCCACATCACGGCCATGCCGATGATGGCGCCGAGCGCCGCGTCCATGCCGAAGGCGCTGCGGAACACCAGTGCGAACATTGCGGGGAGCTCGGAGGCGTTGACGAAGACGACCACGAGGGCCAGGACGATGTAGCCGAGGGCCATGAACGGAACGACGAACGAGGCGACGTTGGCGATGCGCTTGACGCCGCCCACGATCACCAGGGCCAGGACGACGGCGGCACCGATGGCGACCAGCCACGCCGGCACGGTCCAGGCACCCTCGATGGCGGTGGCCATGGAGTTGGCCTGGACGCCCGGCATGAGGACACCGCACGCCAGGACGGTCACGGCAGCGAAGACGTAGCCGTACACCTTGAAGAAGCCGGCGGCCTTGGTGTGGGCGAAGGCGCGGGAGAAGTAGTAGGCCGGGCCGCCGCGGTATTCACCGGTCTGCGGGTCACGGGCCTTGTAGATCTGGCCGAGGGTGCACTCGATGAAGGACGTGGAGGCGCCGAGGAAGGCGACAGCCCACATCCAGAAAAGTGCGCCCGGGCCGCCGAAGGCGATGGCAGTGGCGACACCGGCGACGTTGCCGGTGCCGACGCGGCCGGACAGGGACATGGCGAGGGCCTGGAACGAGGAGACGCCGTCGGCGGACTTCTCGCCGTTCAGCAGCTGCTGGACCATTCCCTTCATGTGGCGCACCTGCAGGAAGCGGGAGCGGACGGAGAAGTAGACGCCGGTGGCCAGGCACAGGTAAACGAGCCAGTCGCTCCAGATAACGCCATTGACAGCGGATAAGACATCGCTCATGAGTGGGTTCCCTCCATGAAGAGCGTGGGTGATGCGAAACGGATGCGGTTTGGCGGGGCGTACGGACGGGCAGGTAAACCCGTGGTGGGCGCCACACAAACCTGTGAAGTTTCTCACGCGATTCGGCCGCGCGTCCAATTGACCGAATATCGCGCAGGCCTGCCGCCCGCTCGGGTGGCACTTTCGCGCGCCTGTTACCCAACTGAGGGAGCCGCCGGAGGTTTGGGCGGCGCGGGACCCCGCGGCCTGTGTCTCCCAATCGCCGCGCCTTTTGCGACACTGCGGGAATTACCCCTATCCAGCGGGCCCGTCCGGGGCGCACTATAAGCGCTATGAAAAAGCTCCTGATCGCCGGCCTCACTGCAGCCTTCGTTGGCCTTGGCGCCACCACGCTGGCGGCTCCCGGAAATGCGGCCCCCGACCCGTCCCACGTCGCAGGGCAGATCCTGGTTAAGTTCCGGGACCAGGCGTTGGCCGACGGCGTGCTGCGCCAGCACGGTCTGCGTCAGGGCGCCTTTGTGGGGACTACCGGGGCCCAGGTCATCAAGGTGCCGGCCGGCCGGGAGTTGCGGCTGATTGACGCGTTGAGCCGGAACCGCGCGGTGGAGTACGCCGAACCAGACGCAGTGGTCACCGCAGTCACGGACGATACGTACTTCGAGCGTCAATACGCCCTCCGCAATGACGGGCGATCGTTCCAGAACACGTTGGAGACATTCACTGTCCCCGCAGGCACCCCCGACGCCGACGTCGACGCTGTTGAAGCATGGGGTCTGACCACGGGGAGGGGCATCAGGGTCGCCATTCTCGATACTGGTGTGGCATCGGACAACCCGGACATCAGCACCCAGGTGGTTGCACGCGCGAACTTCAGCGGCACCGCAACAGGCGAGGATAACTACGGACACGGCACGCACGTGGCCGGGATCGTGGCCGCGGCCCACAACTCCACCGGCGTGGCGGGGGTGTGTCCGGAGTGCGACATCGTTGACGTGAAGGTGCTCAACGATTCGGGATCAGGGTCCACGTCGAACATCGTCAGAGGCATTGCCTGGGCCGCCAGCGCCAAACAGGGTGAAGGGAACGCCCGCATCATCAACATGAGCCTCGGCCAGCGGGTCTCGTCCCGCACCTTGGAGGAGGCCGTCCGGAACGCCTGGAAGGCGGGCGTGGTCATCGTGGCGGCCGCGGGCAACGGCGGCAGCCAGGCCAAGATCTACCCCGGCGCCTACCCGGACGTCATTGCGGTGGCGGCCACGGACAACAACGACGCGAAGGCTTCCTTCTCGAGCTACGGTGCCAAATGGGTGGACGTCGCAGCGCCGGGGGTCAGCATCTACTCGACGTTCCCCAACCACCCGTTCGCTTTGCAGTCAAACGGCCGTTCCGAGGGGTATGACATCGCCAGCGGCACGTCGATGGCCTCCCCGGTGGTTGCCGGCGTGGCCGCGCTGGCGCTGAGCTCGCACCCGAATGCTTCCAATGCCGGTGTCCGGGCCATCGTCGAATCCACGGCCGACGGAACCGTTGCCGGAACCGGCAGTTACTGGAAGTACGGCCGGGTCAACGCGTACGACGCCGTGCGGGCACCCTGACCCGCGCGCTCCCAGTGCTGCCGAAGCAGTCCGGCCAGCCGTTCAGGCTCGATGCGGTGCGGCGGGTCGAAGTGGTGCCGCTCCTCGAATACCTCCAGCGTGAAATCCGGAAACACGGTGGCCAGCCGGTCCGCCACCTCCCCGTAGTCATCCGGGTTGCTCTGCCCGCCCAGGACGAACAGCACCGGTTTGTTGAACGCAGCCAGGCGGGTGCGGTCCAGGTCGTAGCGCTTGAAGTCCGCCAGGAACGCGCTGATGCCCGCCGGCCGCTTGGCCATCCACGGTGGCGGGGGACCCGGCGGCGGAGGCGGCAGGACGACGTCGGACTTCACCCCCAGCCGCATGAAGGCAGGCATGAACTGCTCCGGCGGCAGGGACTCCAGCTTTGCGTACTCTTCCCAGAGCGCTGCGTGGGCGGGGCTCCAGTCCCAGTTCCCGGCCCACGCTGCTTCGAGGAGTGTGAGGCTCCGTAGCCGCTCCGGATGCTTGGCGGTGAGCGCCAGGGCCGCGGCACCGCCGCCGGAATAGCCCACAAGGTGGAAGGTGTCCCAGCCGAGCCGGCCGGCTTCGCGGAGGACGCCGTCGGCCTCGGTGTCCAGGGTCCAGCCGGGCGGGGGAGCGGCGTCCGCGTACAGTTCCAGGTCCTTGGCGGCGGCGTGCACGTCCGGTCCCAGCGCCTCGATCAGCGCTCCGTAGGCGGGGCCGGCAGGGAGGACGCTGCCAGGCAGGAGGAGTACCCGGAGGGGTTCCATGGTTGGATGCTACGCCCCCTTCAGTTGCCCGGCTACGGGGTTTCCACAGTGCTTTTCCGGGGCCCTTGCCGCTGCCGCGGTGCAGGCGGAGAATGTGCTCACTGGCGGGGTTCCATATCTCCTCCGCTGTGGATATCGGGGCTTCACCGGTAGTCCTGTCCACAGCAAAATGCAGCACCCGTTCGGAGGAGCAGAAAATGCCAGGTTTAGTGCGTAAGAGTCTAAATTCACCGGAGGAGACCCGCCCCTTCGAAGCCGGCAAGGGGCAGCTGGAACTCGTCAACCTGGACGGGGGTGCTGTTGGCCGCGCTACGTTCCAGCCCGGCTGGCGCTGGTCCGACCACGTCAAGCCGATCGCCAAGACCGACAGCTGCCAGGCCAGCCACACCGGCTACTTCGTCTCGGGGCGCATGAACGTGGTGATGGACGACGGCCAGGAGATGGAATACGGGCCGGGCGATTTCGCCACCATCGCACCGGGCCATGACGCATGGGTAGTGGGCGAAGAGCCATGCGTGATGATCGACTGGCAGGGTTCAGCAGACTACGCCAAGCGCTGACCCGGACACGCACGACGGAGGGACGCACGTTTCCGGTGCGTCCCGCCGGTCGTTCATCTATGCGCTCGCCTGCAGCCCCGGAACGCCGTCCCGGATCGTGAAGGAGGCTTTGGTGGACACGGGGGCGCCCGGCGTCGTGACGTAGTCCAGGGTGCGGAAGTCCGCCGTCAGCGACTCGCGCGTGATGCGGGTGTTCACGTAGCCGCGGTTGTCGTTGAAGAACTTCAGGTGCGGGTTCCAGGCCATCATGGGGTCCGTCGTGGAGCCCGTGCCGTTGCCGGTGGAGGTGATGGAGGTGCAGACCAGCTCCGAGCCGACCACGGGGGAGGCCGGGTCCTTGTAGTCCACCTTGAGGTCGCTGGCCCAGTTGCGGTGCACGTCGCCGGTGAGGACGACGGCGTTGCGCACGTTCGCGTCCACCCAGCCCTGGGTGATGCGGCGGCGCGAGGCCGCATAGCCGTCCCAGCCGTCCATGGACACGTCGTCGATCTCCGGGGCGGCATTGCGGTCGCGTTCGGCGAAGAACACCTGCTGGCCCAGGATGTCCCAGCGCTGCGTGGAGTTCCGGAAGGCGTCCAGCAGCCACTTTTCCTGCTCGGCACCGGTGATGCTGCGGTCCTCGGCGAGGCGCTCCGCGACGTTCTTCTTCCAGCCGTCGCCGGCGAGCTGGTCGTCACGGTACTGCCGGGTGTCCATCATGTGGAAGTTGGCCAGCTGGCCCCACTGGATGGTCCGGTAGATCTTCATGTCGAACCCGGCCGGAACCGATGACCTGCGCAGCGGCATGTTCTCGTAGTACGCCTGGAACGCGGCGGCGCGGCGCTGCCGGAAACGCTCGGTGGTGTCATTCATCTGCGTGGCGTCACGGTTCTCCGGGATCTCATCCGCCCAGTTGTTGTCCACCTCGTGGTCATCCCACACCACCAGCCACGGTGCAACGGCGTGCGCGGCCTGCAGGTCGGCGTCGGACTTGTATTGGGCATGCCGCTGCCGGTAGCCCTCGAGCGTGACCGTCTCGGGTCCTTCGTGGTCGCGGGGGTTGCCGCCGCCGATCACGTATTTGTCCTTCTTGTACTCGTAAAGGTAGTCGCCCAGGTGGAGCACCAGGTCCGGGTGGTCCTGCGCCAGGCGGGAGTAGGCGGTGAAGTAGCCGTGCTCGTACTGCGAGCAGCTGGCGAACGCCATGGCCAGCGCGGCGGGTGTTTCGTGCAGCGCCGGCGCGGTCAGGGTACGGCCGACGGCGCTGATGTGCCGGCCGCTGCGGAACCGGTAGAAGTACTCGCGGCCGGGCTTCAGCCCGCGGAGTTCGACGTGGACGGAGTGGGCGGCTTCAATCCGCGCCTGCTCGACGCCCCGGGCCACCACGGTGCGCATGGCCGCATCCTCGGCCACCTCCCAGGCCACCGGGACCTGCCGCGACGGCATGCCGCCCAGTCCGTCCTCCGCCAGCGGGTCCAGCGCCAGGCGCGTCCAGATCACGAAGCCGTCCGGCCACGGCTCGCCCGAGGCGATGCCGAGCATGAACGGATCGGCGCGGAGGCCGGCGTCGTCCGCGGTGGAAACGGCGACGGCGGCACCCGGCAGGGCGGCGACCAGCCCGGCTCCGAGGCCGGCGGAAATGAGGGATCTGCGTGAGATGTTGTCCATGGATCTGAACCTAAACAGGCAGGTTGGCCAGCGGCTGTTGCCTAAGTGAACCATGCGTGAACGTCCCGTGCGCCGACGCCCGGTACCAAGCCTGCAACCTGCCGTTCACCAGCGGTTATACCGGTTCTGTTAGGTTCGCGGCATCCCACTGCTACGCACCAGGAGATGCCCTCATGACCCCTCGAACCCACCCGGCCCCTGCCCTCCGCAGGGGCACCGCAGCCGCGCTGACCGCGGTGCTGCTGGCCGCCGTCGTCCCCGGCACGGCCAACGCCGCTGACCGCACGCCGCCGGCGCAGGCCGAACCCCAGTCCCAGCGCACCGTGGACATCCAGATCCTCGGCCTGAATGAAACCCACGGCCAGCTCACCCCGCTCAAGCGCTCGGGCCGCCTGGCCGGGGGAGCGCCCGCGCTCGCTGCCTATCTCAAGGCGGAGGAAGCGGAGAACCCGCGCACCCTGATCCTGGACTCCGGCGACTTCATGCAGGGCCCGGCCATCTCCTCCTACTTCGAGGGCGCCTCCACCGTGGACGTCTTCAACGCGATCGGCGTGGATGCGGCCGCCGTGGGCAACCACGAGTTCGACTGGGGCCAGGACGCCTTCGCCGAACGAGTGGAGCAGGCCGACTTCCCGTTCATCGCCGCCAACATCGTCGACGACGCCACAGGAGCCGCCCCAGCCGGCGTCACCCCCTACGTCATCGAGGAACTGGACGGGGTCAAGGTGGGCGTCATCGGCGTCGCAAACCCTGACACCAAGAACGTCACCCTCCCCGCCGCCACCGAGGGCCTGAGCTTCCTGGACCTGGACCAGACGGCCGCGGCGGTCAACGACGCCGTGGCGGAACTCCGCGAACGCCACGTGGAGACCATCGTGGTCAGCGCCCACCAGGGCCTGGAAACGGCCACCACCGGCGCGCTCGCGGACCTGGTGGGACAGCTTTCCGGCGAGGTGGACCTGGTCCTTGGCGGACACATTCCGCTCGAATACAACACCGTCATCAACGGAATCCCCGTGGTCCAGCCCTACGGCAACACCCGGGGCTACGCGGACGTCACTCTTACCGTGGACCGCGCCACGAAGGACGTAGTGGGCACAGGCATCGAGCTGGATGCCACCTGGACGGACGCCATCGCCCCGGACCCGGCAGTTCAGGCGATCGTGGATGGCTACCAGGCTCAGCTCGGTGCGGAACTCGGCAAGGCCGTGGGGGAGGCTGCCACGTCCATCACGCGGGGATCCACCCGCGGCGTCGAGTCCGAGATGGGCAACTTCGTCACGGACAGCATGCGCTCCTACATTGACGGGGTGGACTTCGCGTTCACCAACGCCGGCGGCCTGCGCGCGGACATCGACGCAGGGCCCATCACGCTCGAAGAGGTCTACGCCGTCCTGCCGTTCAACAACACGCTGGTCACCATGGACCTCACCGGAGCCCAGGTGCGCAAGGTACTGGAGGAAGGCGCCTTCAGCCAGTACGGCACCGTCCAGGTCTCCGGACTGAAATGGGCGTACGACGCCGGCGCCCCCTTCGGCGCCCGGGTCACCTCCGTCACCCTCCCGGACGGAACCCCGCTGGACCCTGCCGCCACCTACCGCGTGGCCACGAACAACTTCATGGCCACCGGCGGCGACCAGTTCACCACCTTCACCCAGGGCACCGGCACAGTGGACACCGGCATCAACCTGGTGGACACCGTGGTGCACTACCTGGAGCACCACTCACCGGTTGATCCGCAGGTCGAAGGGCGCCTGGCCGTGCAGTAGCCGGCCCCAACCCGCCCAGCCACGAAAACGACGCCGGGACCCGCCATATTTGATGGGTCCCGGCGTCGTGCCTTGCGTGGTTAGTTGTGGTTAGGCGTGTGCCTTGTGGCCCTTGGTGAGGACCAGCGCCAGGGCGACCATGCCGATGCCCAGGAGCAGGTGCAGGATGTTGTCGAACAGGTTCAGCGGGACGAAGTTGCCGACCGAATCCTGGGGAACCACCAGGCCGTAGACGAACAGGACCAGGTAGATCACGCCGCCGTAGAGCAGGAACGAACGGGCGCCGCCGGCGGTCTTGGCCAGGGCGAGGCCGGCAACGCCGAACAGCAGGTGGACCGCGTTGTGGAGCACGGACACCTGGAAGAGGCCCAGCAGCATGGCCTCGGAGTGCGCCCCTGCGAAGTGCAGCTGCTCGAAGTTGCCGGTGATGCCCGGGACGAAGCCCAGGACGCCCACCAGCAGGAACACGGCGCCTACGGCCATGGACGCTTTCTGGACGTTGGTGCGGACTGCGGTGCCGGTGCTGGTGTGTGTAGCCATGATGTTCTCCTGAATGCGATATGGATTCATGGATCAGCAGAATGCTTGCTGCCAAACCATTGGGTTATGCAAGCTATTCGGGCGCTGCCGCAGTCCGGATGGGTGGCTTGGAAAAACTTTTGGGCCGTTCGGCCCTGCCGGTCGGTTGCGGCCGGGAGTAGCTTCACCTCATACAAAGGAGTCGTTATGAAGCGCTTGCCCGTTCTTCTCTGCACTGCAGCCTCGATGGCCTTGGCCGCGGCCCCGGCCGGAGCGGCCCCGAACATTTACCACACCATCTCGTCGACGCATGGCTCCGCAACCGTGGCCAGCACTGCAGGCTGCGAGCAAACCGAAGTGTTCGTCTCCTCCAGCGTGGCGATGTATGCCAGCCAGCCGGGCCCCGTGAACAAGCAGGGACTGAGCGCCGTGTTCGTGCGCGTCACGGACATCTGCGCCGCCCCGGCGGGTGTGGTCACTGCGGCTGCGGGCGGCGGCGGTACGGTCCTGTTCCAGGCCGAAGGCCAAAATATGGCGCCGCTGGTGGTTGACCCGCGGCTGGGCGTGGCCTCCATCAGCACCGACATGGCCGGCATGGATGGCGAGGGCAATCCCGTGACCATCAGCCTCTCGGCAACCTGGACCGCCTCCGGTCCGCTGGAGCACGATACCGTCCATACCCACAGCAACTACCCGGATGAAGGCACCGTCAACGCAACGGACAACAACCTGCGCCGCGCCGCCACGGCCGACGTATCGGTCACGGTTGACGGCATGACGGCCGCGGGCAGGGATCCCAACGCTGTGCTGGAGCAGGTGAAGTCACGGTGCATCGAAGTCGCGCGCCCCGGGGTGGAGGGATTCTTCCCCTGCTTCGGATTCCCGGGCTGACCGGTCCGGAAGCGTCGATGGCCGCCCATACTTCTGCGCCGTTGCCACCTTCACCGCGAGATGGCACTTCGCGGCAGTTGGCGGCCCAAACACTGCGGTGAAATGCCATCTCGCGGAGGAGGCGGGTCTACTACTTCTGCGGCGGGGTTTTCCGGGGGCCGGCCTTGGGCGCCTTCGGCGGCAGGGTGGACACGTAGCCTAGCGCCTTCTCCACCCATGCGCGCACCCGGGCGTCGTCGCCGTCGCCCTCTTCGTTCCACACCTCCGGCAGCCCGGTGTACCCGCCCATGGGGCGTTCCGCCGGGCCGAAGGGGACCGTCCGTTCGGTGGATTCGAGCACCCCGCGGTCCTCGTCGGACAGCTTCACTCCGATGGTGGACCCGAACAGTCCCGCAAACATGTTGCCGTTCACGAACGCCCCCAGGTTCCCGAACATCGGCTTGACCATCACATCCGGCCGGTCCGGGACCACCGCACGGAAATGGTCCTTGTCGGCATCGGAGGCTTTCGGCATGTCCATGGCGTCATCTCCCGGTGACTGGGTTTCTTCGGATCCGGATGCAGGATATGCCCAATCCCGGGGACGGTCGAGGCCCGCGGTGGCCGCCGTTTAGGGCACAGCAGGAAACTCCTGTAGTCTCGAACCTGTTGTTGTGTTTATGCAGTTGGTAGTTCAGGCAGTACGCGCGGTCGAAAGTCCGCGTTCTTCTGAAGTAGCGGTTTTGAACACCCCACACCGGAGGGCCCGAAAGTCGGGACTTTCCCTCCACCTTCACGAAGGACAAAAATAATGGCTACTGGTACCGTCAAATGGTTTAACGCTGAAAAGGGCTTCGGCTTCATCTCCCCGGACGACTCCTCGCAGGACGTTTTCGCGCACTACTCCGCGATCAACTCCTCCGGCTTCCGCTCCCTCGAAGAGAACCAGAAGGTTTCCTTCGACACCGAGCAGGGCCCCAAGGGTCCCCAGGCCACCAACATCCAGGCTCTCTAATTCCCTAGAGTTCCGGGACCGTTAGGTTTCCACTTAAGAGCAGGACCCGCCGTTTTGAACGGCGGGTCCTGTTTTTTTGCGCCTTCTTGGGCCAGGCCCGGCGCTACTACTGCCGCGGGCTGAGCCGGGAGGCGCTCCAGGCGGCGTAGCTGCCGTCCAGCTCGGCCACGTCGTACCCGGCCCGGCGCAGGGCGCTGGCCGCTACTGAATTGCGCGCCCCGCTCTGGCAGTACGTCACGATGGGGCCGTCCGCGGGCAGCTGGTCCAGGTGCCACATGATGCGGCCGGCGCCTAGCTGGGCAGAGCCGGGGATATGCCCGGCGGCGTGCTCGGACCGGTTCCGGACATCCAGCAGCAGCGCGGCGTCGAAGCCGTCCAGTTCCTCGGGCTGGACCAGCCGCGGCGTGCTCATCGGCAGGCCCTCGAGGCCGGTGACGTAGCCGGCCACGTTGTCGATGCCCACGCGGACCAGGTGGTCCCGCATCTGCTGCGCCGCCTCCTGGTCCGGCGCCAACAGCACCAGCGGGTTCCTGTCCTTCTCCGGATCCACAACCCAGGCGCCGTAGCTCGCCATCCTGCCGGCAGGGATGTTCAGGGACCGGGGCACCGTGCCTTGGTGTACTTTGCGGTTGGGGCGGGTGTCCACAAAGGTGACCGTGTCCTGTTCCAGGCCGTTCACGACGGCGGCCGCGTCCAGTTCGGGCAGGGGCGCCCGCTCACCCATGACTGCCGGGCCCAGCCTGTTTTGGCGCTTCATCCTGCCGAAGTAGGCGTGGGCGTCCGGCTGGCCGTCGAGGAGCTCGTCGATGAAGCCCTGCTCGTCGTTGGCCGCCAGGTAGGGGCCCCACCAGGCGTAAAGCCGCTCGTAGCCCACGGTGGAGGAGGGGATGGCACCAAGTGCCTTGCCGCAGGCGCTGCCGGCCCCGTGGGCGGGGTGGACCTGGACGTAGTCCGGCAGGGTGAGGAACTTGTCCCGCAGGCTGGCGAACAGCTGTTTGGCGCCCTCGAACCGGGTGTCGACGCCGCCGGCTGCCTCGTCCAGGAGGTCCGGTCGTCCCAGGTCACCGGAGAACACGAAGTCACCGGAGAGCAGGTAGCCGGGCTGGTCGCTGAACGCGCCGTCAGTGACCAGGAAGGACAGGTGCTCGGGAGTGTGGCCGGGGGTGTGGACGGCTTTGATGCTGATGTTGCCGATGGTGATCGTGTCGCCGTCGTAGAGGCGTTCGCCGTCGAATTCGTACTGCCAGTCGGGACCGCCCTCGCCGGAGACGTAGATCTTCGCGCCCGTCGCTGCAGCGAGTTCGCGGGTGCCGGAGAGGTAGTCGGCGTGGATGTGGGTCTCGGTGACGGCCACGATCTCCATGCCGTTCTTCGCGGCAAGCTCCTGGTAGACCGCGATGTCGCGGCGGCCGTCGACAACAACGGCAGTGCCCTTGGCCTGGCAGCCGATCAAGTAGCTGGCCTGGGCGAGGTCTTCGTCGTAGATGCGTTCGATAAGCATGGCAACTCCTGAGCTCGGCTAGCCATCAGTTTATACCCCTAGGGGTATAAAGGAAAGAGCGTGTGTCGGTAAGAAAAGAGTGTGCCGGTGACTTGGACCCCGACGACCTGGGAAGCTCTTCCTGTCGCCGGCTTGGAACTCCGCCGCCGAGCGCGTCGAGGCGTGCGGTGCGGGGAAGTTAGTGCAGCCCCATTGCCTCGCGCACCTCGTTGAGGATGTGATGCATCGCCTGTTCAGCCACCACGGTGTCGCCGGCCGCCACGGCGGCGGCTACGTCCTCGTGTGCCTGCAGCGCCTCGCTCCGGGGTTTGAACGGCATGAGCCCCTGCTGCGTCCGGCTGGTCAGGACTTCGGCGACCATGCCCTCAAGCGCCTGGAACATTTCGTTGCCGCAGCTGCGCAGCAGCAGCTGGTGGAAAGCGATATCGGCTGCCAGGAACCCCTCGAGGTCCCCGGCCTCGCCCAGCCGGCGCAGGTCCGCGGCCAGTGCCAGCAGCTGGTGGCGTTCGGTGGACGTCGCCCGCCGGGCCGCGCCCGCCGCGGCAATGGGTTCGACGGCGATGCGCAGCTCGGTCAGGCTGCTGTACTGCATCTCGCGGCGGTTCGACGCCAGCCGCCAGCGCACCAGCTTGGGGTCGAATACGTTCCAGAGCGGCCGCTCCTGCACCACGATTCCTACCCGGCGGCGCGAGTAGACCAGGTTCATGGACTCCAGGACCTTCATGGTGTCCCGGGCAACAGTGCGGGAGATCCCGTACTCCTGCTGCAACCCCTCCAGGGTCAGCCGGCTGCCCGGCGGCAGTTCGGCGGACGCGATCGCAATCCCCACCGCCTCGAGAACACGCTCATGCATCGCAGGTGAGGACCCGCCGTCGTGCGCGTTATCCGCATCCTGTTCCGTCGCCGTCGACATCTTCCCGCTCTCTCTTCCGCGCCGCAGCGCCCTCTCAGGATAGCGAAAATCTGAAAGGTATGACTTATGACACGAAAAGATAGTATCTATCCGATCAAAAGGTGATACCTTATGGCGTAGTCCGCTGCAGCGCGGGCCAGCACCGAGCTTCTTCGAAAGCCAACGACGTCTTCTCCGGAGGTATGACATGCAGCAGCAACCCACGCACCTCGTGGTGATGGGCGTGGCCGGGTCCGGCAAAACGACCCTGGCGGCAGCGCTCTCGCAGCGGCTCGGCTGGACCTGTGCGGAAGCGGACGAGTTCCACCCGCCGCGGAACATCGACAAGATGCGCCGTGGCATTCCGCTCGAGGATGCCGACCGCTGGCCCTGGCTGGCCGAAATCCGTGACTGGATGACCGCCCAGGGCCGCGCCGGCGCCAGCACCGTCCTCACCTGTTCGGCGCTGAAGAAAAGTTACCGGCAGCTGCTCTCCGAGGCGGAAGGGCGCGTCGTGTTCCTCCACCTGCAGGGCGGCGCTGACCTCATCAGCCGGCGCATGCAGGACCGCGAAGGCCACTTCATGCCGCCGGCGCTGCTTCCCAGCCAGCTCGCCACCCTTGAGCCACTGACCGAAGAAGAACTCCGCGCCGGCAGCCTTCGCCTCGATATTGCACGCTCCCCGGAGGAGTTGGCCGCTGCCGTCGTGGAGGCGCTGGACCTTCCCGCCCGGTAGGCGCCGCGCGCCTGACCTGGCACCCACTACAAAATCTGTTTCAAAGGAGAACCATGACCATCGAAGGATGGACCCAAACGCTGGGAGCAGGCCCCCTGCTGCTCATCGCCGCAGCTGCGATCGTCGCCCTGCTGTTCCTGATCATCAAGCTGCGCGTGCATGCCCTGATCGCCCTGATCCTGATCAGCCTCGCCACGGCTTTCGCCACCGGCATCCCGGCCAACCAGGTGGTGCCGGTGCTGATCAACGGCTTCGGCACCACGCTCGGCACCGTGGCGCTCCTGGTGGGCCTGGGTGCCATGCTCGGCCGCATCGTGGAAACCAGCGGCGGCGCCAAGGTCCTGGCCGACTACCTCATCGGAGTCTTTGGCGAGAAGCGCGCACCGTTCGCGCTGGGCGTCGCCTCGCTGATCTTCGGCTTCCCCATCTTCTTCGACGCCGGCCTGGTGGTCATGCTGCCGGTCGTCTTCGCCGTCGCCCTCCGCCTGGGCGGGGGAGTGCTCCGCTACGGCCTGCCCGCCGCCGGCGCGTTCTCCGTGATGCACATCTTCCTGCCGCCGCACCCGGGACCCGTCTCCGCCTCCGCATTCTTTGACGCCAACATCGGCCTGGTCACCATCGCGGGCCTCATCGTTGCCATCCCCACCTGGTACGTCACGGCCTATCTCTACGGCCTGTACACCGGCAAGAAGCTGGTCCTGCCCGTGCCGGAAATCCTGGGCCACGCCTCCGCCGAAGCCGAATCCCACCCGCCGCGCTTCCGCACCATCGTGGGCCTGCTGCTCCTGCCGCTGGTCCTGATCTTCATGAACACCGGCCTGAACACCCTGGCTGCTTCCGGCGTCCTGCCCGAAGGAGTCAAGGACGAGCAGTGGTACCAGGTGCTGCGTACCCTCGGTGAAACCCCGGTTGCCCTCCTGATCGCTGTCCTGGTTGCCCTGTTCGTTCTCGGCGCCAAGCGCGGCAAGGACGCCGATGCCCTGGAGAAGCTGCTCGAGTCCTCGCTCGGCCCGGTCTGCTCCGTCATCCTGATCACCGGCGCCGGCGGAATGTTCGGCGGCGTGCTGCGCACCTCCGGCATCGGCCAGGCACTCGCCGACGTCCTGGGCAACCTGGGCATACCGCTGATCCTGGCAGGCTTCCTGATCTCCTCCATCCTCCGCATCGCCCAGGGGTCGGCAACGGTTGCCCTCACCACCACCGCCGGCCTCATCGCCCCTGCCGTGGCAGCGGCCGGGCTGAACGGCATGCAGGTGGCCGCCATGGTCCTGGCAGTTGCCGCCGGCTCCGTGGTGGTCTCCCACGTCAACGACTCCGGCTTCTGGCTGGTGGGCCGCTTCTTCGGCATGGACGTCAAGACCACGCTGAAGACCTGGACCATCATGGAGACCCTCATCGGCGTAATGGGCTTCGCCATCGCAGCGGTGATCTTCCTGCTGGCCGGGCTGGCCGGCTGACGCTCCCGCGCTGCTCGGTTCGGAGAGCCTGGGCGGCGGACGGGAACACCTGCCGCCCCGCCGTCGTTGTTTCCTCTGTGTGCCGGAAACCGGCGCCGTAAACCACCAACCAAAGGACACCCCTTGCCCCAACGCACCATTGTGATCACCGGCGCCAGTGACGGCATCGGCGCGGCAGCAGCGGGGACGCTGGCCAGGGCAGGGGAGCGGGTGGTCGTCGTCGGCCGTTCCGCGGAGAAGACGCGCGCGCTCGCCAAGGAACTGGACTCCGACTACTTCGTGGCCGACTTCGCCGAGCTCGCCCAGGTGCGCGACCTTGCCGCCCGGCTGAAGTCCGACTACCCGCGCATCGACGTCCTGGCCAACAACGCCGGCGGCATCATGGGCACCCATGCGCTCACCGTGGACGGCAATGAATCCACCTTCCAGATCAACCACCTTGCCCCGTTCCTGCTGACCACGCTGCTGATGGACACGCTTATTGCCAGCGACGCCAAGGTCATCAACACAGCGAGCATGGCCAACGGGTTCGGGAAACTGGACCTGTTCGACCTCAACTCCGAGCACAGCTACTCCACCAACCGCGCCTACGGGACCGCAAAACTGGCCAACATCCTGTTCACGTCGGAGCTGCACCGGCGCTTCCACGCCCAGGGAATTACGACGGCGGCGTTCCACCCGGGCGTGGTGCGCACCAATTTCGCAGCGGAGTCCAGCAGCTGGTTCCGGCACGCGTACAAGACCCTCCTGAACCGCTTCATGCTGACCCCGGACCAGGGTGCGGACACCATGCTCTGGCTGATCAACGGCACCCCGGGCACCGACTGGGTTTCGGGCGCCTACTATGCCAAACGCGCCATCGCCAAGGCCAACCCCCAGGCGTACGACGCCGGCCTGGCGCAGGGCCTGTGGGAAAAGAGCGAAGAGCTGACCGCCGCGTAGCCACCACCCCCGGGACACGTCTCCAGAGTGGGACGGCTTATATAAAACGCCCGACGACGGGACGTCACGTTATGTTCGTCACTCGCCACGCCGTCTTGCAGCGTTTCGTCAAACGGCAGCCCCATACTTGTCTTGAACGGCTTCAGCCGTCCCCCGGCCAGGCAGGAGGAAGTGCGTGGAAACCCTAAAAAAAATCGTGACGAACCAGTATTTTCCTGCTGCCGCGGTACTGGCCTCGGTGCTCATTTACTGGACCGTCGGCTTACTCGGCGGGCTGTCCCTGCTGCACAACAACCAGCCGCCGTTGACCACCCTCACGTGGCTCCTGTTCGTTTACGCGTCGGCTGCGCTGACCCCGCTCGCCGGGGCGCTGGCCGTCATGGACCTGGTCCGGCGCTGGCACCGCAACCGGGACGCCGTACCGTTCCAGGCAGGGCAGGCCGAAGATGTCGCCGCAGCGCCCGCCGCGGAGGCCCCGGCAGAAACTCCGGCCACGGAGGAGCCGCGTCCCGGGCCCCGCGTCCAAAACCCGCCGGCCTCCGGGCCGGCCAAAAAGAGTGGCAGCAAAAAGACCGGCAGCAAAAAGACCGCCACCAGGAAAGCCGCCTGACCCGCCTGCGCCAGCGCGCTACCAGGCCGCTTCCACGCGGTTCCTGCCTGCCGCCTTAGCCGCATAAAGCGCAGCGTCCGCTTCGCCCAAGAGCGTGTCCGCGTCCACGGCGTGCCCGGCGCCGAACATCGAGATCCCGGCACTGACGCGCAGCCCGCCGGAGGGGTCGCCGTGATGCTCTATCCGGAGCTTCCGCACAGCCTCCAGAGCCCGCTCCAGCAACACCCTCGCATCAGCGATGCCCTGGCGCGGCAGCACCAGCAGGAACTCCTCGCCCCCAAACCGGTAGACGCCGTCGCTTTTGCGCACCTGGCCCAGAAGCGCCGCCGCCACACTCCGGAGGGCAAGGTCGCCGGCCTGGTGGCCGTAGATATCGTTGTAGCTCTTGAAGTTGTCCACGTCGCACATGGCTATGCTGTACTCCTCGCCGTACCGGGCGCTGCGGGCGTGGAGCTGCTCCAGGTCTTCAGACAGCTTCAGGCGGTTGTTCAGCCCGGTCAGCGGATCGGTCCGGGCCTGCCGGGAGAGCACTTTGCGGTAGTGGGCCAGATCGGCGTGCAGGGTGGTCACCCGCAATGCCACCAGAAGCCGGGCGCGCAGCACGAACGGGTCCAGCGGCTTGGGGACGTAGTCGTCCGCGCCCGCCTCGAGCCCGGCCAGCATGTCCTGCTGCGAATCCTGGGAGGTAAGCAGCACGATGTACGTGTACAGGTCGGTTTCGCTGGCCCGGATGGCCCGGCAGAGGGCCAGCCCGTCCATGCCGGGCATCATCCGGTCCGTCACCACCGCATCCGGCCGGTGGGCCAGGAAGAGCGTCCAGGCCTCGTCACCGTCAGCGGCTGCCACGCATTCATGTCCGGCCCGTTCGACGGCGGCGCGCGCCACCAGCAGCGACCCGGGATCGTCGTCTGCCACCAGCACTTTCACTGACCCGCCTCCTTCTCCAGGGCGTCGTTCACCCGCTGCAGCTCGGCCTCCAGCCGGGGCAGGAGCGCCGCGGCGGTTGCGTGGTTGCCGCTGCGGCCCATCCCTTCGAGCTCCGAACAGAGCGCCGCAAGAGCGCCTGCACCGATGTTGCCAGCCGAACCCTTCAAGGCATGGGCGGCCTGCACCAGGGCCGGCCCGCCGCCGTCGTGCACGGCAGACCGGAGCGCCGCCAGGCGGGCCGGAACGCTGTCCTGGAAAGCCGCCGCGGCGGCTGCGAACAGATCCTGGCCGTCCCTGCCGCCCAGGCTGCGCAGCATCGCAAGCCGGTCCCGGTCGAGTGCGGGAGGGATTCCGACGCCGGTTTGCCCGCCGCCGGTGACCGCCAGCGGCTGCGGCTGCGGTTCGGGGATCCAGCGGGACAGCACCGTCTCCAGGGTTGCCGCGTCGACCGGCTTGGCAACGTAGTCGTCCATGCCGGCGGCCAGGCATCGCTCCCTGTCCCCGTCCAGTGCTCCGGCCGTCATGGCGATGATGGGCAGCACGGCGCCGCTGCCGCCGCGGTCCCGGATTATCCGGGTGGCCTCAAATCCGTCCAGGACCGGCATGTGGCAGTCCATGAGTACTGCAGCGTAGTTGGCGGACTTGGTGGCGGCGACGGCCCGGGCGCCGTCCGGCACTACATCCACCATGTAGCCCAGCCTGCCGGCCATGGCACTCGCCACCAACTGGTTAACCTCGTTATCCTCCACCACCAGGATGCGCCCGCGGTGCGTGCCCGCTGCGGCCTGTTGCGTCGCGGTGGGTGCTTCAGGTGCGGGAACCTCCGGGCCGCGCGTGGACATCAGACGGACCAGCCGGTTATAGAACTCTGAGCTGCGGACCGGCTTCATCAGCCATTCACGGACGCCCGCGGCGGCAATTTCACCGGCGTCCACCTGCATCGTGGAGGTGAGCATTATCAGCTCGATGCCTGCCAACCCGGGGTCTGCCTTTATCCCGCGGGCCAGTTCCAGCCCGTCCGTGTCCGGCATGCAGAAGTCCAGCACGGCAAGGTCGAATGGGGTGCCGGCCTCCCTCGCCTCCGTTGCCCGTGCAAGGGCCGATCCGGCATCCGGCACGGTGGCGGGCACCAGCCCCCAGCCCCGCAGCTGCAATTCGAGTACCAGCCGGTTCGTGGCATTGTCATCCACCACCAGTACCCGAAGGCCGTTGAGGAAACCTGCCGCGGGGATCGGGTCGGTGGACACGGGGGCCACGGGCAACGGCAGCCGGAACCGGAAGGTGCTGCCCTGGTCCGGCGCGCTGTCAACGGCGATCTCACCGTCCATCGCCTGGGTTAGCCGGCGGCAGATGGCAAGGCCCAGGCCCGTGCCCCCGTAGCGGCGCGTGGTGGACGCGTCCGCCTGGGAAAAAGGCTCGAAAAGCCGGGCTTGCTGGGCGGGTTCGATGCCGATCCCGGTATCGCGGACTTCGAAACAGACGGCGGCGCTGGTTCCGGCGGCGGCATCGGTAGTTTCGCACCGCACCCGGAGGGAAACCTCTCCGGACGCCGTGAACTTCACGGCGTTGGACGCAAGGTTCAGGAGGACCTGCCGGATCCTTCCGGCATCCCCCAGCAGCCGGGCCGGGACGTCCGGCTCGCAGTAGGCGATAAGTTCCAGGCGCTTTGCCTGCGCCTGTTCGGCCAGCAGGCCGGCCACCTCCTCAACGAGTGCCCGCGGGTCGAAGGGACGGATGTCGAGGTCAACCTTTCCCGCCTCCAGCTTGGAAAAGTCCAGGATGTCGTTGATGAGGGCCAGCAGCGCTTCGCCGGCGCCCTTGACACCCTGCGCGTACTGCTTCTGGGTCTGGTCCAGCCGGGTTTCCAGGAGGAGGGAGGTCAGGCCCACCACGCCGTTCATGGGGGTGCGGATCTCATGGCTCATGGTGGCCAGGAATTCCGATTTCAGGCGGCTTGATTCGAGGGCGTCCTTCCGGGCGGCCTCGAGTTCCGTGGTCCGCGCCGCGACTTCCTCCTCCAGTCCGGTGGTCAGGGTGATGTTTTCGAAGATGATCAGCACCTGGCGGACGAACACGGCCACCAGTACGGCCGCGCAAACCACCAGCAGGAATGGCTCCAGCTCGTGGAGGTGGGGTGCGGCAAACAGGAGTATGGCCACCAGGAGCGGCGTGTAAGGCAGCAGTTCCAGGGCCAGCGTGTAGCCCCGTCGGCCCGAATGCGCGTTCTCAACATAAGGCGCCATGGGCGCCAGCGCGATCAGGAGGAACGCAACGATCCAGCCCAAAGCGAGGGGCGAGCCCGTGGTGCCCGTGACGCCGTCGAACGTGAGACGGGTGTAGATGCTGTCCGTGACTGAAAGCGCCACCAACCCGCCGCCGAAAAACAGCCAGGGCAGCCGCTCACCCGCCCTGCGGCGCATTCCCAGGACCAGGACCAGCGACGTGATCACCAGGTCCACCACGGGGTAGGCCATGCCGGTGAACCGCGTCAGCGGATCACCCTCTGCGCTGTATGCAGGGCCGAGGGCGGTGTACCAGCTGACCACCAGCACTGAGCCCGCGATCACGGCGGCATCCATCACCGCCCGGAACAGGGCCACCGGGTTTCCGGGCCGGCGCTTGAACGCGAAAAGTGCGGCGGCGGCAGGCAGCGAATACCCGATGAAGCCAACGTCGGCGATTGACGGGAAGGGGTAGACGTGGTTGTAGGCGAGGCCGTAGTAGGCGTATACGGCCATGCCGGCTGCCCACCAGAAAACGGCCACCGCCATAAGGGCCCATGCCCTGGCGTTGGGGCCGCCCCGCCTGGCAGCCCTCGCACAACTTGCGCCGGCCAACAATGATGCCGCAAGGATGAGGAAGTCACCCGTGACCATGGCCGGGGCAGTCCCGTTGTTTGCTGCGAAGAAAACTCCGAGCGCGGCCAGCGCCGTAACAGTCAGGGCAGCCGGCACCAGGATTCCGCCCCTGCCGCGGCCGGCGGGCCAGGATCCTCCTCCCTGGTATTTTCCGGACTCCAACGTACCCATCCTTACTGCTCCTTCAGGGCCCGGAGGACCTCATCGGCTTGGCTCAGGGCAACGTGCAGGCGGTGGCCCGGCTCGGGTCTTGAAAAAAGGTAGCCCTGCATCGAATCACATTCCAGAGCCGCCAGGTAGTTGGCCTGCTCAATGGTTTCGATCCCTTCGGCCGTGACGGTCAGGCCCAGGCTGTGCGCCATGTTGATCATGGAACTGAGGATGGGCAGCCGCTCGCGCCCAGTGCGGATCATCGACACAAAGGACTTGTCGATCTTGACCGTGTCCACGGGCAGCTCCTGGAGCCGCCCGAGCGAGGAATAGCCGGTCCCGAAATCGTCCAGGGCGACGCGCGCTCCCGCCTCCCGCAGGGTGCTGAGCTGCTTGACCAGGCTGCAGTCGGCGTCGAAAAATACGCTCTCGGTGACTTCAATGACCAGCTGGTAGGGCGCAACCCCGCTGGCCTCGGCCAGGCGGAGCACCTGCTCGGCGAAGTCGTGCTCCTGCAGCTGCACGCCTGAGACGTTGACGGCGAGGGACCGGGACGGATCGCCGGCAAGCCACCCGGAAACGCGCAGCATGGCCCGGCCCGTCACCTCCGTGCCGATTCCACTGATCAGCCCGGTGCGCTCAGCGAGCGGAATGAAGACCGACGGCGGAACCCGGCCGCCGTCGCGGTCCCACCGTGCCAGCGCCTCGAACGTGACCACCTGGCCCCGCTGGCAGGACACGATCGGCTGGAAGTCCACGGAGATTTCGCCGTGCTCGGTTGCCCGGAGGAGGCCGGATTCCATGGCCGTGCGCTGGACCAGTTCGGTCATCATGTCCGGCTGGAACCTCAGGAAGCGGTTCTTGCCCGCCGCCTTGGCCGCGTACATGGCGATGTCCGCCCGGCGGAGCAGCTCCGGAGCCTGCTGGTCCTCGGAGGTCATGGATGCCAGCCCCAGGCTGAGGCTGGGACGCAGAACGGTCCCGCCCACGGTCAGCGGGACACGCAGGCAACGGACCATGCATGTGGCGATCTCGTCCGCGTTGGGGCAGGCCGTCAGCAGAACCACGAATTCGTCGCCGCCCAGCCGCGCCACCACGTCAGCGGTAGGCGCACAGCCCCGGAGCCGGCGGGCCACTTCGATGAGCATGTCGTCTCCCGCCTGGTGGCCCAGGATGTCGTTGACCTCCTTGAAGTCGTCCAGGTCCAGGAGGAGTACGTCCACGGATTTAAGCCGGGGGGATCTCAAAGCCTCCGCGAGGGCATCGTTGAACACGGCCCGGTTCGCCAGGCCGGTGAGGGGATCGCGGAACGCCATGCCACGGAGTTTCTCGGTCTGTGCCGCGAGGTCCGCCATGGCCCGGTTAGCCCGTTCCTGCGCCTGGCGGCGCGGGGTGATGTCCTGGAAACTCCAGACCCGTCCCAAAATCTCGTCACCTGAACGGTGCGGCCGCGAATACCGTTCGATGGTCCGGCCGTCCTTGAATTCCAGGACGTCGTGGCTTTCCGCAGCGGGGTTGGATTCCAGGTCGCCAAGCCTGGCCATGAACTGAAGCGGGTCCTGCAGCTGATCCAGAACCAGTTGCATGACCTCCGTCTGCGGGCTTTCGGTGATGTCCCGGGGGCCCTCAAGGAGCCCTTCGGGTATGCCCCACATGGCAAGGAACTTTTCGTTGTATCCGGCGATGTTCCAGTCGGAGTCCACCACCAGGATTCCGTCCGCTGTGGATTCCAGGGTTGCGGCCAGGAGGGCCATGGCCTCGCGCCGGGGGGCGGCGGAGCTATGGTGGGCCGTGCTCCGGACGGAAAGGAGCAGCTGCCCCGTATCGGACCGTTGCCGGCCGGCGCCCGGCAGGAAGGAAGCTGTCAGTTCGGCCGGGAACTCTGTGCCTGTTCGGTGCAGGCAGTACGTCTGCACCGGTGCCGGGTGCAGGTCCGGACGTGCCAGGAGGCGGCGGAAGAGCTTACGGATGTCTTCCCGGAAGTCACCCGCGAGCAGCGAGCGGTGGTCCAGGCCCGCCAGGTTGTCCTCCGGGATGCCGAAGAGCCGGCCGGCGGCGGCGTTGGCGGCGGCGACGGTGCCGTCAGCCGCGACGACCAGGAGCGCGTCAGGGCTGATGTCCAGCACGGCTTCCAGCGCCTGCGCGGTAAGGACTTTCCCCTCTATCGGGCCGTTCATCAGACCACCCCCTCGGCCATCATAAAGTCTTCCGGACACAAAAACGCCGTCCTTTGTGAAGGAGGACGGCGTTTTGCTGGAAGAGTCGCTATACCCTGCGGTGGCTCCGGTTGGTAATGGCGCCGTACACGAGAAGCACGACAATGGAACCGAGGATAGCAAGCAGCCATGTGCGGATGTCGAAGAACTCGGCCAGCCCGCCGCCGAAAATCAGCGAGCCGATCCAGCCGCCCAGGATAGCGCCGACGACGCCGAGGACCATGGTGACGATCCAGCCCCCGCCCTGGCGGCCCGGGAGGATGGCCTTTGCAATGGCTCCGGCAATCAGGCCCAAAATGAGAAATCCGAGAATACCCATGTTGTCACTCCTTTATCAGTAAGTTGTGCCGTGCCCCCATTTCCGGTTCCATCATTCAATCAGCGTGCTTACTTCACTTCAAGACTTCGAATATCACGGGATGACTGTCATTTTCGGGGTGAAGCGTGTCAGCTGCCGGATTTCCTTGTGCCTGCTCGACGGGAGGCCCGGCGGAGCGGATACGGCCTGGTCCGGGGTTGTGTCGATAGGATTGGGTTTTCGCCTGGCGCGGGTGACGGGCCCGCCTGGGCGCCCCAACCTAAGGAACGGCATGACCAGCACCCCGACGGCCCGGGCCATTTTCCTCGACATCGACGGCACCTACGCGGACCACGGCCTGGCCCCTGAAGCCCATGTGGAAGCCGTGCGGAGCGCCCGAAGGCTTGGCCACCTGGTCTTCGTCTGCACCGGCCGGCCGCTGTCCATGGTTCCGGACCACATCCTTGCGGCAGGGTTCGATGGCACCATCACCGGTGCCGGCGCGCGGGTGGAACTCGGCGGGGAGGTCCTGAAGGACACCCGGTTCGAGCAGGACCTTGCGGCCCGCATTGTGGATCTTTTGGACCGGCACGACGTCGCCTACATCCTCGAAGCGCCCGAGGCGCTGTACGGCAGGGAGGGCGTGGACCAGCGGCTCCGGCGTGTCCTGGGCCCCATCTTCGCCGCCCGGGCCAGGGCCGAAGGCGGTGCTCCGGCTGCCGGAAACGTGACCGCTCACCACGCCGGCCGGCCGGATCCGCTGGAGGACATCCTGGCCCCTGTGCAGTACGGCGGAGACCTCCGCCAAGCCTCCTACGCCAAAATCTCCTGCTTCGATGCGCCCCTGCCGCTGCGGGAACTGACGGATGCACTGGGCAAGGGCGTAGGCCTGATCCCCAGTTCGCTGTCCGCGCTGGGGGACGGGGCCGGCGAAATCTTCATGGCCGGCACGCACAAAGCTGTGGGCATCCGGGTGATCGAAGCGCGCCTGGGGTTGGACCGCGCGGACATCGTGGCCATTGGCGACAGCGCCAACGACATCGAAATGCTCCAGTACGCCGGGACCGGCATTGCCGTCGAAGGCGGCCACCCGGCTGTACTGGCGGTCGCGGACGGCGTCACTGCTGGGCCGGCGGGCAACGGCGTGGCGCTCGCCTTTGCCGAGCTGGGCCTGCTGGAGCGGGACACCACGACGTTAGCCACATAGCCGCCTCGGGTGCTTCCCGGGCCTACGAGAGGCTGGCCGGTGCCTGCCGTGCCGTCGGTGCGCCCTTGGTTCCGGGTACTTCGCTCTCCTGATGCGCTGCCGCGGGAGAGGTCCCGAGCCCTCGAACCGTCCAGCCGGCATTCCGCCAGGCGGCGGCGTCCAGGACATTACGGGCGTCCAGGACCCTGCGCCGCCGCACCAATGTCCCGGCATCAGCGGGGGAGAGCCTGCGGTACTCGCCCCACTCGGTCAGGAGCAGCACCAGTTCGGCATCCTCGAGGGCGCGGGCGGTTCCCTTCTCGAAGCGCAGGCGCGGGTAGCGCTGCCACGCATTGTTCACGGCCTTCGGGTCCGTGACGGTTACATGCGCGCCGGCCGCGGCGAGCCGGTCGGCCACGTCCAGCGCCGGCGAATCGCGGATGTCGTCCGTGTCCGGCTTGAACGAGGCGCCCAACACCGCGATGGTCCGGCCGGAGACGCTTCCGCCGCACATCTGCGCTGCCAGGTCGACAGTCCGCTGCCGCTGGTCAAGGTTCACCGAGTCCACCAGGCGCATCCAGTCCTCCACGGCGGAGACGCCCAGGTCACCGGCCTGCTGGCGGAAGCTGCGGATGTCCTTGGGCAGGCAGCCGCCGCCGAAGCCCAGCCCGGCGTGCAGATACCGGTTGCCGATCCTTGGGTCCAGCCCCATGGCCTCGCTCAACTCCGCCACATCTGCTCCGGCTGCGTCGCAGAGTTCAGAGACGGCATTGATGAAGCTGACCTTGGTGGCCAGGTAGGCGTTGGCTGCGGACTTGATGAGTTCGGCCGTGGCGAAGTTGCACACCAGCCGGGGGATTCCGGCCCGGAGCAGGGGCTCGTACACGGCGTCCAGCGCCGCTGTGACTCCCCGTGCAGTGCCGGTGGCGGGGCTGAAGGCCCCGGTCCGGCCGCCCGGAACGCCGTACACCAGGCGGTCCGGCACCAGGGAGTCCTTCACGGCCGTTCCCTGCCGCAGGAACTCAGGATTCCACCCCACCTGCACGTCAGGACGGGCTGACAGGACACCGCGGAGCCTTTCCACCGTGCCGACAGGGACGGTGGATTTCCCCACGACGGCGGCGCCTTGGGACAGATGCGGAAGCAGGGCTTCGGTGGCGGAAAGGAGGAAGCTGAGGTCGGCGGCATCGGAGGTCTTGTCCTGGGGCGTCCCCACGCACAGGAAATGTACCTGGGCGTCACGGGCGTCTGCCGGGTCCGTGGAGAATCTGAGGCGGCCCGTGGCGCGGCCATCCTGCAGCAGTTCATCCAGGCCGGGTTCATGGAACGGCGCATTCCCGCGGGCCAGCTGTTCGACCTTGGCTGCATCGACGTCGATGCCCACCACGTTGTGGCCCATGGAGGCCAGGGTCGCGGCGTGGACGGCGCCGAGGTAGCCGCAGCCGATCACCGAAATATCGAGCGCATTGGTCTTCATGGGGATGCCTTTCACTGTGGTGCTCCTGCCCGGCTGCCCGGGAATGCTTCGGCCCGGCTGCCCGGAAGCTGCGGCCTGCTGACGCGGCCGGCCGCAGGAGCGCCTTCCGAGATGGCGGCCGTGTAGTGGCGGACCAGTTCGGCGCTCAACGCAGGCCACGTCCGGTCCTGGACCGAGGCATGGGCTGCGGACGCGAAGGCCCGGCGTTTGGCGTCGTCGCCCATCAGATCCACCACATGCGCTCGCATCGCGGAAAGGTCGCCGGGTTCATAGAGCCACCCGGTCCGGGAGTTCTCAACCAGGTCCAGCGGCCCGCCGCGGCCGGTAGCCACCACCGGGACACCGGAGGCCATGGCCTCCTGGATGGTCTGGCAAAACGTTTCGAATTCGCCCGGATGGACGAACAGGTCGAAGGAGGCCAGGGCCCGGGCCAGCTGCTCACCGCCCAGGAAGCCGGTGAAGACTGCATCCGGGAGGGATTCCTCCAGCGCGGCACGCTGCGGGCCGTCTCCCACAATCACCAGGCGAGTGTCCGGCACGGCCGCCAGCGCTGCCAGGTCCTCCACCTGTTTTTCCACCGCCAGCCGGCCCACGTAGCCGATGATCCGCTCACCGCCCGGAGCCACCCCGGCCCGCCATACGTCGTCGCGCTTGGCCGGCATGAACCTTGCCGTATCCACGCCGCGCCGCCACATGTGCACCCGCGGAATGCCGCGGCCGCGCAACTGGTTCAGTGCGAAGGTGGACGGCGCGAGGGTGCGGGTGGCCAGCAGATGGATGTTCTCCACCCGATTCCAGGCCCAGTTCTCCAGGAACGGGACCCCGTACCTCGCCGCGTAGCTGGGGACCTCGGTCTGGTAGATGGCTACAGTGGGGATTCCCAGCTGGTGCGCCGCCTGCGCGGCCCGCCAGCCCAGGATGAACGGGGAGGCCAGGTGGACCACGTCCGGCGCGTAGTCGGCAAGGATTCGCTTGACCCGGTACACACCGCCCATCGCCACCCGGACGTTCGTGTAGCCTGCCAGCGGCACTGCCGGCAGGCGGTGGACGCTCGCCCCATTGACTCTCTCCGGCGCGCAGTCCTGGCCCGCCGGCGCAATGACCAGTACGTCGTCGCCGCGTTCCTGGAGGTGCTCCAGGACCCGCAGAATGGAGTGCGTGACCCCGTTCATCAGGGGCAGGAATGATTCAGCGACAATTGCGATCCTCACCCCACCACCGTGGCCCGCGGCCTTGACGTTGCGGAGGAAAAGGGATTGCGGGGAGGGAAAGGTTGGGTAAACAGCAGCCCGGACCCCGGGCCATTGGCGGAGGTTTGGAGGCAATTTACTAAGTAGGCTTTGCTTTTTGTACTAAGCATGCTTACTGTAGAGGGGCAGCCAGCGCGAAGCCTCAAGCAGCCGGGGCAGAGGCGGCCGCCAGGGAAGATCCCGACGCCGGCAGCTCGACTGCCGGCACCCCCAACGCAACGACACATCCAAAGGAGACGTCATGCTCAACAGGGAAAACATTGAAGACCTGCTCACCCGCAACGGCCATGTCATTGGGTCCGACGGCGAGAAGATTGGCGGCATCGGCCAGCTGTACGCGGATGATGACACCGGCGAGCCCACGTGGGTCACGGCCAAGACGGGGCTGTTCGGCACTTCGCAGTCCTTCGTTCCAGTGGAGGGCGCCCGCACCGAGGGCGATGACCTTGTCGTTCCGTACACCAAGGAGCACGTCAAGGACGCTCCCCGCGTGGAAGTGGACGGCCACCTCACCCCGGAGGAAGAGGACCGGCTGTACACGCACTACAACCGGGAAGTCCGCAGCTACGCGGATACCCGCAACGATGTGGACCTCCAGGGCGATGCGGATTTGAACGCCGGTACCCCCACGGCCGGTCTTGGCCGCACGGACGGACACGACACGTCGGGCCCCAACACCGACGACGCCATGACGCGTTCGGAAGAACAGCTGCACGTCGGCACTGAACGGCAGACCACCGGCCGGGCCCGCCTGCGCAAGTACGTCACCACGGAGAACGTCACCACAACCGTTCCCGTGCAGCGTGAGGAAGTCCGCCTGGAGCGCGAGCCCATCACGGATGCCAACCGGGGCGCGGCGCTCTCCGGCCCGGACCTCAGCGAGGAGGAGCATGAAGTGACCCTCCATGAGGAGCGGCCCGTCGTGGAGAAGGAAACAGTTCCGGTGGAGCGGGTCCGCCTGGAAAAGGACGTGGTCCAGGACGACGTCACGATCAGTGATGACATCCGCAAGGAGCGGATCGAGGCCGACGGCCTTGAAGACGACCGCCGGCTCTAAGCCAACAGACGTCTAACGCAAAGGTGCTGCCGCAAACGCGCGGCAGCACCTTTGGCGCGTGCGGCAGCAGCTGACGCCGGGAGTTTCCTGGGGGGCTCCCGGCGTCGCCCCCTTCCCTTGCACCGGACGGGCACAGGAAGACGGGGGAAGCCAGCAACGCTGGTGCAGCCGAAGCCGCAGCGGCTTGGCTGCACCAGCCAGTAGTACGAACATCTTCAGAACTTACTGTTCTTCTCTCATTCGCGGCTCCTGTTTCCCGGTGTTTGGGTCCGGGCCCTGGCCGGCCGCACTCCGCCGCGGCCGGTAGCAACGCAGTCACCACGCCGGCAAGTGCAGGGCACCATCAGAACACGCCGGCGGATGTGACACTGGTTACGGTTACCTGCAATTTTACGGCCAGCACGGGGAAAAAGCTCGCGAATGGTGCCTCCGCGGGCCCGGGAACGGCGGGCCGCGAAGCCTGTCGGTCACCGGCGCGGAGGGCTTGCCGTGGCACCATTGAGCACGATGAAACTGCGTGCTGATCAGACCGGAGACCGTGGCCTTCCCATGCCGTTGTGGCTGCAGGGCGCCCTCGAAACGGCGCAGGCCGCCATCATTTCCGCGCTCGCGGTCATCGCCCCCATCGTCGCAGTGTGGGCCGCCGCCGGATTCCAGCATGGCGACTTCGCCACCCTGGCGAGGCTGGCCGGCCAGTCCTGGCTGCTGGTCCACGGCGTCCCGCTGGAGCTCTCCGGCGGCGGCTCCGAAGCTGCCGCCAGCATCGACTCGGGCGTCCTCACCCTCATTCCGCTCGGGCTGACCCTCGTCCCGTTCCTGCTTGCCTGGCGGGCCGGCCGCCGGCTGGCACGGGCCTCCTATTCGGACCAGTTGTGGCAGGCACTCCTGGGATCCTGGGCGGTCTACGCCGCATTCGGAACGGCCACCGGTTTCGTCTGCCGCACCGCCGATGTGGGCATCAATCCCTTGCACGCACTCCTGGTTCCGCTCATCCCGTTCGCGCTGGGCATGATCATCGGCGCCCGCCGTGAAGCCGGCTCGTGGAGCAGGCTCATCGGCGTGGACGCAGTGGACTGGATCTCCCGCACCAGCCAGCATTCGCGCTGGGCAGGCTCCTACATCGCCTCGGTGGTCAAGGCCGGGTTCGTTGCCGCCGTCGCGGCCGTGGCGCTTGCCGCCTTCCTGCTAGCCATGGACCTCTTCGTCCACTGGAACCTCGTGGTGTCTGTCTATGAAGCGCTCGACGCCGGGATCATCGGAGGTGCCGTCCTCACCATCGCGCAACTGGGGTTCCTTCCCAACCTGGTGATCCTGACCCTCGCCTGGTCGTCCGGGGCAGGCTTTGCCATGGGGGTTGGCTCCCAGGTGGGTCCGCTGGCAACAGCGGTGGGTCCGCTGCCTTCCATTCCCGTCCTGGCTGCTATTCCGTCGGGACCGCTCGATTATGCGTTCGCGGTCCTCATCATTCCGGTCCTCGCCGGGGTCCTCGGCGGCTGGTGGTTCCTGCGCGAGGGCGAGAACCACTTTGACGAGTGGCTGTCCATCAAGGTCCGCGCCCGCTGGTTCACTGCCTCGGTTTCAACCCTGGTCCTTGCCGTCCTGGCCGGACTGGTGGCCGGTGTTTTGGCCATGGCACTGGCCTGGGTTGCACACGGTTCGGCCGGCATCGGCCGCCTTACCGACATTGGGCCCGACCCATTCTGGATGGCAGCCTGGCTGGCCGCGGAAGTGGGCGTCGGCGTCGTGATTGGCTACGCGGCCGGGCCCTGGCTGGAACGCGAGCAGGCTGCTAGGGCCGAACCCGCCCAGGTGTCCTGAGGGCAGCGGCTACCGCAGCCGGGCAGGAAGCGAGCGTTCCAGGTCCACCCGGCACGTCGACAGTGCCTGCTCCGTAAGCGCTTGGCGGGAGCAGTCCTGGTACGCGCGCACCGGCTCGAAAAACACCGCACTGACCAAGATGATCAGCACCATGAGCACCGACACCACCATCCCGGAGATGGTCCCCGCCAGCACCAGCCGGGACTCCTTCAGCCGTGCCCAACGGATCAGGAGCACCACGCCCAGAACCAGACCCGCTGCTGTCAGGAGGGCGGTAAGCCACAGATGGCTGACGTCCAGCTGGTACACGAAGAACGCGCCCAGCACGGTCAGGACAAAGACCCGGAACAGGGTGTGGGTCCTAGCCAGGGAGGCCTTTGCAGCATCGCTGAGCGGAGGTTTGCTGCGCTGCTGTGCGCCCGGGTCCGGCGGGGTGTTCATGTTTTCCAGCGTACGCGAGCGTGCCCATAAGCTAGACCAATGCGCATCGTAGTCCTCGTTTCCGGTACCGGGTCCAACCTCCAGGCGGTCATCGACGCAGTCAAGGCCGGGGAACTGGACGTGGAGATCGCCGCCGTAGGCGCCGACCGGCCGGGAACGTACGGCGTTGAACGGTCCGCGGCCGCCGGCATCCCCACGTTCGTGGTGGACTTCAAGGCCTACGCGGACCGTGCCGACTGGAATGCTGCGCTGACCGAAGCCGTAGGGTCCTACGCGCCGGACGTGGTGGTTTCCTCAGGGTTCATGCGGATCGTCAGCCCCGAATTCATCGGCGCCTTCGACGGCAAGTACCTGAACACCCACCCCGCGCTGCTGCCGGCATTCCCGGGCGCACACGGTGTGCGGGATGCGATGGCCTACGGTGTCAAGGTCACCGGCTGCACCGTGCACTGGGCGGATGCCGGCGTGGATACCGGCCCCATCATCGCCCAGGAAGCGGTGGCAATTGAGGACGGCGACACCGAAGAAACCCTGCATGAGCGGATCAAGGTGGTGGAGCGCCGGCTGCTGGTTGCAGCCCTGGCAGAGCTGGCCGCCGCCCGGGCCTGAGCTTTTTCGGCGCACGGATTCGGTGCCTGCGCGCCGACAACGGGTCCTACTCCAGCCGCCGCTGCTTGGTCTCCGGCGAGAAAAACGCCATCCAGATGACGGCCAGCAGCACCAGCGCCCCGGCCAGCGCGAAGGACGTGGCCAGGCCCAGCTCCGGCCAGAAGTAGTTCGCAAAGACCAGCGGCCCAAAACCGGCTCCCAGCCGCGAGAACGTGGACGCCCAGCCAAAACCGGTGCCGCGCAGCTCGGTGGGGTAAAGCTCGGAAACATAGGCGTAGAGGACGGGGATGGCCACCTGCACCACGAACCCGAACGCCAGCAGCCAGAACACGGCCGCGGTGGGGATATCAACCACGACGGCGACAATCACCAGGGTGAGCGCGGACAGCGGGCCGGTGATGGCCAGGATCCACTTGCGGCCCACGCGCTCCACCAGCAGGGCGGCGGCCACCACGCCCAGGAGTCCGACGGCGGCCATGGAGGCCGTGGTGACAAAGGCCTTGTACTCGGCGAACCCGGCCCCAATGAGGATGCGAGGCATCCAGGTCAGGGCCAGGTAGTAGACCAGCAGGATGCTGAAGAACAGGGACCAGGCAGCCGCGGTGATCTTCCAGTTGAACTGCCACACCAGCCGCAGCTGCTGCCACGCACTTCCGGCGGACAGCCGGGGAACGGACTGCGCATCCGGCAGGCTGTAGGCCCGGGCCCCTGCGCCGGTGGCGGCAACCAGGCCGTCGATAACCCGGGCCGCCTCCTCCCGCCGGCCTTTGCGGATGAGGAACAGCGGGGACTCCGGGACACTGCGCCGGACCCAGAACACCAGGAGGGCCGGCAGGACCATCACCAGCATGGTGAACCGCCAGTCGGCGAACCAAGCCATCAGGCCGGCCGAGACAAACCCTGCCATCGCCGCGCCCACCGGCCACCAGCCGTCCATCGCGGTGAGGACCCTGCCGCGCTGCTTCCGGGGCGTGAACTCGCCCACCAGCGCATAGTCCACCGGGATGCAGCCGCCCAGCCCGAATCCAGCCATGAAGCGGAACACGCAGAACCAGATGAAGTCGGGGGAGAAGGCGCCCAGAACCGTGAAGAGGGAAAAGATCAGCAGGGTCGCGGTGAAAGCCTTCTTGCGCCCGATGGTATCCGCGATGGTTCCCCAGATGAACGCACCCAGGGCCATCCCGATCAGGTTGGAGGTGCCCACCCACGCGGCTTCACCGGGTGTCAGCGCCCAGTGCTTGGAAAGCAACGGAATGAGGATGCCGTTCAGCGTTACATCCCAGGCGTCGAACATGAAGCCAAGTCCGCCGATCAGGAAGATCCGCCCCTGGACCTTCCACCGCCAGGGCAGTTCCTGGACCACCTGTTCGCCGCTGGGCACCGTGGTGTAAATGTTCATTGCAGCCTCCTGTGAAAACTCTAGCCCGGGCCGCAGCTGTTCACAGTCCTGCGGACACGCGGGGCAACGGCCGCTTCGCGATAAGCTGGCCCTATCCCCACCAACCGCGGCACCGGTCCGCGAGATAAGACGGAGACATTTGTGAGCTTCACGCAGCATGAGCGCGTATCCATCGACCGTGTTCCCATCCGCCGGGCGCTGATCTCGGTTTACGACAAGACCGGTCTGGAGGAGCTCGCCCAGGGCCTGCACGCTGCCGGCGTGAAGCTCGTCTCCACCGGGTCCACCGCCAAGAAGATCGCCGCCGCCGGGATCCCGGTCCAGGAGGTGGAAGAAGTCACTGGTTCCCCGGAGATGCTTGACGGCCGCGTCAAGACCCTGCACCCGCGCGTTCACGGCGGCATCCTCGCCGACCGCCGCGTGCCTGCCCACATGGACACCCTGGCCAGCATGGAGATCGAAGCCTTCGACCTGGTGGTGGTGAACCTCTACCCGTTCGTGGAGACGGTCAAGTCCGGCGCCGGCCAGGATGACGTCGTGGAGCAGATCGACATCGGAGGTCCCGCCATGGTGCGGTCGGCCGCGAAGAACCATGCCGCCGTCGCCATTGTGGTGGACCCGTCCTTCTACGGCCAGGTGGTCACCGCGGCCGCTGAAGGCGGTTTCGACCTGAAGACCCGCCGGCGCCTGGCAGCCAAAGCCTTCGCCCACACGGCGTCCTACGACAACGCCGTTGCCACGTGGACCGCCAGCCAGTTCCTGGACGAGGACGGCGACGGCACCATCGACTGGCCCGCCTACGCCGGCCTGTCGCTGGAACGCTCCGAGGTGCTGCGCTACGGTGAGAACCCGCACCAGCAGGCCGCCCTGTACGTGGACAAGGCCGCGCCGGTGGGCATCGCCCAGGCCGACCAGCTGCACGGCAAGGCCATGAGCTACAACAACTTCGTGGACGCGGACGCTGCACTGCGCGCCGCCTACGACTTCAGCGAACCCGCCGTTGCCATCATCAAGCACGCCAACCCGTGCGGTGTGGCCGTAGGGTCGGCGGACGCCGCCGACCCCATCGCCGATGCCCACGCCAAGGCCCACGCCTGCGACCCCGTCTCCGCATTCGGCGGCGTCATCGCCGCGAACCGCAAGGTGACCGCGGGCATGGCCAACACGGTCAAGGACATCTTCACCGAGGTTGTCATCGCCCCGGGCTTCGAGCCGGAGGCCGTGGAGATCCTCTCCAAGAAGAAGAACATCCGCCTGCTCGCCCTGCCCGAAGGTTACGGCCGGTACCCCACGGAGTTCCGTCAGGTCTCCGGCGGCATGCTGGTCCAGGTCAGCGACAAGGTGGACGCCGACGGCGACAACCCCGCCAATTGGACCCTGGCCGCCGGTGAAGCCGCGGACGGGAAGACGCTCGCAGACCTCGCCTTCGCCTGGACCGCCTGCCGTGCCGCAAAGTCCAACGCGATCCTCCTCGCCCAGGACGGCGCCGCCGTCGGCATCGGCATGGGCCAGGTCAACCGCCTGGACTCCTGCCGCCTGGCCGTGGAGCGGGCCAACACGCTGGGCGTCACCGTGGAGTCCGACGTCGAAGGCGCCGGCGGTGCCTCCAACGCCAGCGGTGCAGGCGCACCGCAGCGCGCCCGCGGCGCAGTGGCGGCCTCAGACGCGTTCTTCCCGTTTGCTGACGGCCTGCAGATCCTGGTCGACGCCGGCGTCCGTGCCGTGGTGCAGCCCGGCGGTTCGGTGCGGGATGAGGAAGTCATTGCTGCGGCCAACGCCGCCGGCGTCACCATGTACTTCACCGGCGCCCGCCACTTCTTCCACTAGGCCCCACCGGCACCGTAACCTCGCTTCGGCTCTGAACGTACGACGGCGCCCGTCCCCTTGGAGAGGGAACGGGCGCCGTGGGTGCTGCTACCGGGAGTCCGGGTCGGCAGGCTCCGAAGTTTCCGGTTCCGGCAGGACCACTTCGCGTGGTTTGGCCTCCGCCATGCGTTCCGGTGTCCAGTACTCGAGGCTTTCCTCGGGTGCCGGGTTCACCGGTGAACTGCTGACGGTGTCCGGGCCGGGGTGCTCCGGCCCGGACGGCCGTGGATCAGGAGGTTGCTGCACTGTTGTACGTGGACTGGATGACATCGCCCCAGTACGGGCCGTACATGACAGCCATACGGTTGTAGCCGTAGCTGTTCACGGAGTTCTGAACACCGCTGGAGCTGGTGCCGATGAACCAGGGGCCGCCGGAGGACCCGCCGGTCATGTCGCAGGAGATGCCCTGGCTGTTGAACTGCGGGTTGTAGGGATCGTTGGAGGCGGCACCGGTGCAGCTCTTGAGGGTCTCGCCGTTGAAGGGGGAAGCTGCCGGATAGCCGAAAGCCTTGTAGGTGAGGCCGCGGGCCTGGTTGAAGGCAACACCGGAGCCGCCCACAACATCGCCAAGGCGCTGGCCGCTGGCGTTGGTGGTGACCACGGCAAAGCCGGTGTCGTAGGTCATGTCTCCCTTGGAGCTCCAGTCGGTGGGGGCGAAAAGCTGGCTGGCGGCCCACTTGCCGTATGGGGCTGCACCGTTCTCATAGGCAGGGACAAACACGAAGTTGGTGGCGAAGGCGCCGGGGCCCTCGTTGACGCAGTGGCCGGCGGTGGACACGGTGCTCTTGTTGGTGGAGGCCACGGAGTTGCCCGAACACACATAGTTGTAACCGCCCATGGTGAAGAACACCTTGCCGATATGCCGGACGGGGTTCTCGTTTCCTGCGAGGGTGGGCTTGCCCTTGGTGGCGGGAACCTTGGTGGCTTTGCCCTGGATTGCAGCAGCCGTGCCGCTGGCCTTGCCCCGCTCCATGGCCCGCTTGGCGAGGACATCGCCCGGGATGGCGTTGCGCATCTTCTCCGGGGTCCAGTAGTCGGTCACGCCGGAGGTGGAGACGGCGGCGCGGGCGACGGACGGGGTTTGCTGATCCTCGGATGCCGCCGGCGCGGCGGTGGCTCCGCCGACTCCGGTGAGAGCCAGAACGGCAGCCGCCGAGAGGCTCAGGAGGCCGGAAGCCAGAGACCTGGTGCGTGTCATGTTTGTCCTGTCTGAACGGTGAATGCTGCCCTGTGGGGCCGGAATTGACGTAGCGAACCTACCGCGATATTACAACTTTGTAAATAGTAGTGACCTATCGTGTATGGCTGTAATGCTGTCACGGGGCGGGGTAATCGAGGCCCGCCGGTGGGGTTCAAACGGATGTACTCGGGTAAGTTAGAGATGGTGAAACAGACCTATATTTCACAACCTAGCCGACCCACAGGGAGACGCCCGCGCATGTCCAAGATTATCTACACCCACACCGACGAAGCGCCGATGCTGGCTACCTATTCGTTCCTGCCCATCATCGAGGCTTTTGCTTCGACCGCAGGTGTGGAGGTGGAGACCCGCGACATATCGCTCGCCGGCCGCATCATCGCCGTTTTTGGTGACTACCTGACCCCGGAGCAGCAGATCGGTGACGCCCTTGCTGAACTGGGCGAGCTGGCGAAGACGCCGGAAGCCAACATCATCAAACTGCCCAACATCAGCGCCTCCATCCCGCAGCTGAAGGCCGCCATCGCGGAACTCCAGTCCCAGGGCTACGCACTGCCGGATTACCCGGACAACCCCTCCTCGGACGAGGAAACCGCCGTCCGCTCCCGCTACGACAAGATCAAGGGCTCCGCAGTGAACCCGGTCCTGCGCGAGGGTAACTCTGACCGCCGCGCGCCGCTGTCCGTCAAGAACTACGCGCGCCAGAACCCGCACTCCATGGGCGCCTGGACCGCCGACTCCAAGACCAACGTGGCCACCATGGGCCGTGACGACTTCCGCTCCAACGAGAAATCCGTGGTCATGGACTCCGAGGGCACCATCAGCATCCAGCTGGTCCGCGAAGACGGCTCGGTCAAGGTCCTGAAGAAGGCGTTCCCGGTCCAGGCCGGTGAGGTCATCGACGGTACCGTGATGCGCGCAGCCGCCTTGGACGAGTTCCTCAAGGCCCAGGTGGCCCGTGCCAAGGAAGAGGGCGTACTGTTTTCCGCCCACCTGAAGGCCACCATGATGAAGGTTTCCGACCCGATCATCTTCGGCCACGTGGTCAAGGCGTACTTTGCCGAGCTGTTCGAGACCTACGGCAAGCAGCTTTCCGCCGCCGGCATCAGCCCGAACAACGGCCTGGCCGCCATCCTCAGCAGCCTCGAGGACCTGCCCGAGGACGTCCGCGAAGGCGTGCAGAACCTCATCAAGAAGGGTCTCGAAGACGGCCCGGCGCTGGCCATGGTGGACTCGGACAAGGGCATCACCACCCTTAACGTCCCGTCCGACGTCATCGTGGACGCCTCCATGCCGGCCATGATCCGCAGCTCCGGCCACATGTGGGGCCCGGACGGCAAGGAAGCCGACACCCTGGCTGTCCTGCCGGACAGCTCTTACGCCGGGATCTACCAGGTGGTCATCGATGACTGCCGTGCCAACGGTGCCTACGACCCCACCACCATGGGTACTGTTCCTAACGTCGGCCTCATGGCGCAGGCCGCCGAGGAATACGGCAGCCACGACAAGACCTTCGAAATCCAGGAAGCCGGTACCGTCCAGATTGTTGACGGCGCTGGCAACGTGCTGATCGAACACCAGGTCTCCGAGGGCGATATCTGGCGCGCCTGCCAGACCAAGGACCTGCCCATCCGCGACTGGGTCAAGCTGGCTGTCACCCGCGCCCGCGCCTCCCAGACGCCCGCCGTGTTCTGGCTGGACGAGGAGCGTGCCCACGACGCCAACCTCATCGCCAAGGTCAACGAGTACCTTAAGGACCATGACACCGAGGGCCTGGACATCCGCATCATGTCCCCGGTCAAGGCCATTGCCTTTACCCTGGAGCGCATCCGCAAGGGCCAGGACACCATCTCCGTCTCCGGCAACGTGCTCCGCGACTACCTCACGGACCTGTTCCCCATCCTGGAACTGGGTACCAGCGCCAAGATGCTGTCCATCGTTCCGCTGATGAACGGCGGCGGACTCTTCGAGACCGGTGCCGGCGGCTCCGCCCCGAAGCACGTCCAGCAGCTGCTCAAGGAAAACCACCTGCGCTGGGACAGCCTCGGCGAGTTCCTTGCCCTTGCCGTCAGCTTCGAGCACCTGGCCACCACCACGGACAACAAGCGCGCCCAGATCCTGGCCGACACCCTGGACCGCGCCACCGGCACCTTCCTGCTGGAGAATAAGTCCCCGAGCCGCCGCGCCGGCGAGCTGGACAACCGCGGCAGCCACTACTTCCTGGCCCGCTACTGGGCGGAAGAACTGGCCAAGCAGACGGACGACGCCGGCCTGGCCGCCTCCTTCGGCGCGGTTGCCGACGCTTTGTCCTCCCAGGAGGAAACCATTGTGGGCGAGCTGGCTGAAGTCCAGGGCTCGCCGGTGGACATCGGTGGGTACTACCACCCGGACAACACCAGGACGTCCGCCGTGATGCGTCCGTCCGCCACCCTGAACAAGGTTCTGGCAACCCTGGGTTAATTCCCGTTCCGCCGCGGCTGATGCGGCGCGTACCAGAGGCGGTGCACCGGACAACCCGGTGCACCGCCTCTGGCGTTATTGGCTCAACAGGCGGGTGCCGGCGTCGTCTGCCGGTGACCCGTTTGCCGGTGACCCGGCGCCTGGCTTGGGGGCGACCGGCTCACGGGCACCCTGCAGCGTCACACCCACGCCGGCGGCCACCACCAAAGCGATCCCGGCCAGGACCGTGGGCCCCGGCACTTGCCCCAGGACGGCTAGGCCGATGACGGCCGCGATGGCCGGCTCCACGCTCATCAGCGTGCCGAACGCAGCCGCCTTCAGCCGCCGCAGGGCCAAGAGCTCCAGGCTGAAAGGGATGACGGGCATCAGCAGTGCCAGTCCTGCACCGGCCAGCAGGATGCCCCAGTCAAGAAGTCCCACAACGGCGGGACCCGCCACCACCGTAGTGGCCAGGGCCGCGACCGGCATGGAGATGGCCAGGGCCTGGAGGCCGCTTGCCTCGTCACCGGCGCGCTGGGTCAGGAGGATGTAGGCCGCCCAGCAGGCACCTGCCCCCAGCGCGAAGAGGATCCCGGGTACGTCCGCGCCGCCGTGCCACGGCTCGGTCAGGGCAGCCACCCCGACGGCGGCGACCAGCGCCCACCACCTCCCGGCCGCCCGGCCCCTGATCACCGCCACGGCCAGCGGGCCCAGGAACTCGAGGGCACTGGCTGTGCCCAGCGGAATCCGGACTGCCGCCGCCATGAACAGCAGCGTCATTCCTGCAGTGACCAGGCCCAACAGGACACAGGTGATGAGGCCGCTGCCGCTCAGCCCGGTGCGCCACGGCCGCGCCACGGCAATCAGGATCAACGCAGCCCAGGACAGCCGGAGCCAGGCCACGCCGTCCGGGCCCAACCGGTCCGCCAGGCCTACCGAGGCCGCAAGGCCCAGTTGGACAAAGACCATCGCTGCGCCGGCCATTGCAGTTCCCGCCCCGGCTCCTGTAAGGCGGCCCCCGGCCGTCAGTGTTGAAATTCCCATGGATCAAGTAGAACCGCCCCGAACCCTTCACGTCCACGTGATAAATATTGGCAAACCGTTCAGGATTCGTGGACAATAGGTGGATGGAAACCCGCCGGCTGGAAGTGCTCGTGGCTTTTGCGCGGCACGGCTCCATGCGGAACGTCGCTGACATCCTCGCCACCACCACCTCCACGGTCTCACAGCAACTGTCTGCCCTGGCCCGTGAAGTGGGAACACCGCTTCTGGAACCTGCTGGCCGCGGCGTCCGGCTCACCCCCGCAGGGCGCCGCCTGGCCGAACGCGCCGTGGACATCCTTGCTTCGGTGGAGGCAGCAACAGCAGAGCTCGATCCGCGCACCGAACCTGCCGGGACCGTTCGGGTGGCGGGCTTCGCTACCGCGGTCCGGAAGGTGCTGATGCCTATCGTCGGAGACTTGGCACGGATCCACCCGGAGGTACGCATCGATGTCCGGGAACACGAACCGGCAGAGGCGCTTGGACTGTTGGCTGCGGATGCGGTGGATCTGGCCCTGACCTATGACTACAACCTGGCGCCTGACGGCAGCGCCGCGGACTTCGAATCCACGCGCCTGTGGAGCACACCGTGGAGCCTGGGCGTGCCGGCGGGCGCGGCAGCCGCTCAGGGAACCCTCGTGCGGTCCGCGCCCGGGGAGCGGCCGCTGCCCGCACCGGACCTGTTCCGCAGCCTCCGTGACGCAGACTGGATCGGCAATTCCCGTAACAGCGCCGACGAGGAAGTGTTGCGGCTGGTGTCCTCGATGGCGGGGTTCGAAATCCGGGTGCGGCACCAGGCGGACAGCCTGGAACTGGTGGAGGACCTGATCATCGCCGGCATGGGGGTGGGCCTGCTGCCCGCCGACCGGGCACCACGCGAAGGAGTGGCCCTGTTGCCGCTGATCAGCCCTGACCTGCGGATGCGGGCTTATGCCCGCACGCGCCGGGGCGGCGGTGCCTGGCCGGCGGCCGCAGCGGTACTGAGGCTGGTCCGGGAACGGGCGAGGAACGCAGCAGGGGACAAAGCAGAGGAGGCGCCGGCGCGAGGAGGCGCACCGGCGTCGTCCGCCTCCTAGTCCTTGTCCTTGCCTCTTTGGTCCGGCGTCCCGGGCTTTTTCCCGTCGTTCCTGTCGGTTTCCGCGGAAGCTGGTCCGGACGACTCTGCGGTGTCCGGCGTTGCCGGGGCGCTGGGCTGCGCGCTGGGGGTCGCGGAAGGCCTGGGCGTGGTCTTCGCGGCGGCGATGGCACGCTCCAGGTCTGCCCGGACCGCCGTCGCGATGGTGGTGATGCTGCGGTGCCGCTCTTCAGTGATGCTGCCGCTGTCCTTTGCTTCCCTGAGCTCTGCTTCCAGTCCATCCAGGGCCTTCAGGGCAGCCTCGGGCTTGTTCTGGGACGACGCCTGCGTGATCTCCAGTACCCTGGCCTGAAGCTGCCGGGCGGTGTCCCGCTCCAGCCCGGTTTCGGCCTGCGCACACCCGGTCAGCAGGGTAACGGCGAGCACCACGCCAATCCACGCGCGCGTCACGGCTTGACACTTTCCTGCAGTTCCTCAAGATGGGCGCCCAGCGTCCCGGTCACCGTGGGGTAGGGCACGACGTCGGGAGTGCTCTGGGTGGACAGGCTCATCATCAGTGCAGCCACCGCCGCCAGGGCCACCACGGCTGCGAGTGTCACCGCGATCCAGAAGCCCCTGGCGCGGGACGACGCCGCGCGCCGGCGGCGCTTCCCGGGAGTCAGCGGGCCGGCGGCCGCGGCCTGTTGGAGGTCGTCCACCGACTCCTCGGCGGTGATGGTGGGCGGCCGGAGCGGCATGGCCGGGAGAACGCGGGTGGTTTCCGCCACGAGTTCCCCGGGCGTGGACGCGGGGGAGACGAGCGCCTGCCGCAGGACGGTTTCGATGTCCTCCGCGGCGGGACGGTCCAGAGGATCCAATGCGGTCATTGAGCGGATCAGGTCCGCCCACTCAGCCGGGACGTCCTCCGGAATTTCCGGGGCGCGGTGCAGCCGGGCTACCGCGGATTCCACGGCGCCGCCTGGATATTCGACGGAGCCCTTGATGCATTCGAGCAGAACCAGGCCGAACGAATAGATGTCCGTAGCAGGGGAGAGCGGCTGTCCCATGGCCTGCTCGGGGCTGAGGTAGGCGGCGGTGCCCACCATTGTGCCTGTGGCCGTCAGTCGGGTGGCGTCCACGATCCTGGCGATGCCGAAGTCCGTGAGCTTGGGACGGAGCGGTTCGCCGGGGCGGATCTGGACCAGCAGGATGTTGCCGGGTTTGATGTCGCGGTGGATGATTCCCAGGCCGTGGACGTAGGCGAGGGCGTCGGCGATGCCTGCACCGATCACGGCCAGCTCTTCCAGCGGAACCCGGCTGTGCCGGATGCGGCTGCGAAGGTCCTGCCCTTCCACGAGTTCCATGGTGAGGAAGGGACGTGGCTCATCCGGGACGCGGGTGTCGATTCCGGCATCGAAAAGGGTGACGAGTCCGGGGTGGTTGAGGGTGGCCAGAAGCTGGATTTCCGCTTCCTGCCGTTTGAGTTCCTCGGCGTCCGGCGCCTGGGGTGCGAAGAGCTTCAGGGCCACGTCCCGATGGAGGTTTTCGTCGTGCGCGCAGTAGACGGATGACATCCCGCCGCGGCCTATGACGTCCCCCAATCGGTAGCGTCCGCCAACCACTTCATTCTTGATGGAGCTCGGCGATTCCGCCACCATGTCCCGTTCCTCCCGGTGCGCTGCGGCACTGTCGTACCTAAAATTATACGGGCCATGGGGGAGAACTGGTTGCGGACTCTCTCTGGGCGGACCGGGGCGCGCCGACGGTCCGGCGGCAACAATGAAGCGTGTTCGCCGCCGGACCACCGGCTACAAGAACATGTGTGCTGATGACATGTTTTGCTTTACAGGTGCCTCTGGTGGTCTGGTCCTCCTTCCTGTCCGGGTGTCTGATGCGGTGCCGGTTGCGGTCCTAAACCGCGTTCCGCCTGCGGAGCATCAGGAGTCCTGCGAACACGAGGAGCAGGGCAAGCGGAGCCAGCGAGGCGTCCGCGCCGGTTGCCGCCAGGCCGGCGGAACCCTGTGCGCTGCTGGTGCCGGCAGCAACTGGAGCCACGGCAATCGCGCCACCCACAGATGTGGAACCCGCGGCCGCGGCGCCCATCATGCCGCCGGCCCCGTTGGATGCGGTGGCGCCGACAAGAGCCCCGGCCGCCGAACCGCTGCCGTCAGTTCCGGCGCCCCCTGAACCCTGCACGCCGAGGAGGCCATCGTCGCCTGAGCCGGTGCTGCCACTCGCGTCAGTGCCGTTGGTGCCGGTACCGCTGGTGTCACCACCGGTGGTGCCTTCGGTGCCCGTGCCCAGGGTGAGGCCGAGGGTGAGGTCGGCCGCGGCGGCGGTGGCGAGGTTGCTGTCAGCGGTGGTGCTGTCTGCCCCGGTGGTGGCGGTGTTGAGCGTTGCTGCCAGGGTTGCGTCGGCGGTCAGTGCCGCGTCGGTG
>NZ_JBIVQB010000003.1:0-379999 GCF_044754945.1 Pseudarthrobacter sp. NPDC092439 | reverse complement strand
TGGTCCCGTTGGTTGCGGTGCCGTCGGTGCCGGTGATGTCACCGCCAGCGATGTCGCTGCCGGTGGTGAGGCCGAGGGTGAGGTCGGCCGCGGCGGCGGTGGCGAGGTTGCTGTCAGCGGTGGTGCTGTCCGCCCCGGTGGTGGCGGCGTGGAGCGTTGCTGCCAGGGTTGCGTCGGCGGTCAGTGCCGCGTCGGTGGTCCCGTTGGTTGCGGTGCCGTCGGTGCCGGTGATGTCACCGCCAGCGATGTCGCTGCCGGTGGTGAGGCCGAGGGTGAGGTCGGCCGCGGCGGCTGCGGCGAGGTTGCTGTCAGCGGTGGTGCTGTCCGCCCCGGTGGTGGCGGCGGCGTCAGCCGTGAGGTTGACAGCAGCGGCGACGTCCATGGTCTGGGACGCCGTCGGGTCACCCAGCAGGCCCGATGACGCCGTATCAGCAGACGCCGCCGCCGAAATGAGGGCTGAAGCGGACAGGTCCGCTCCGTCCGTGTGGTCCGCTGCACTGGCAGCGGTGCAGCCGAGGGCGAGGAGCCCGCCGGCCATGAAGGTGCCGAGAAGGCCCCGGCGAAGGGTGGTACGCATGATGATGTCTCCTGAGAAGTTGATGGTGGGCGGTAAGCAGCCCGGTTGCCGTGTCCTGCCGACAAAAGGCAGGCATGGCTCAACTAGTCAGGAGACGAACCGGGGTCGAAGGACACCGGTTCCGGAGCATGAAGCACGAACTCCGGGGCGCTGGCCGCGCCAAGGAAGGGAAGAACAAAGGCGACAGGGCTCAGCCAGGCGGCTGGGCCCGGCGACGGTCCGCCGGAACCCGGACCGCCCGAGCCAGGTGCCACGGGAACGGGCGCGGGCGGGGACGACGGCGGAACGGGCGCCGGCTCAGGGCTCTCCGCGTACGCGGTAGGACCAGCCCACAGCGGTACGGCCACAGCGGTCAGCGGAGCGGAAAGTGGAGGGCCCGCCTCCAGGGCCTGCGTCGGTTCTGTGCTGGCGGGCGCTGGTTCCGTGGCAGGGCCGGGGTTCAAGGCAGGGCCGGTTGCGGCGGGCTCGTTAGCCCCATCCGGAAGGAGCCCGGCGATGGCGAGGGCAGGGCCCTCGGGAGCCAGCTCCACCAGAGGTTCCAGAGCCGGCACAAGTTCAGTGACCGGGGCTACCACGGGCGCCACGACAGGATCCAGGACCGGTTGCACCGGAACGAGGACGGGCTCCACGGATTCCAATACCGGATCGATGAGTGGTTCGGTGGCTGCGACGATCCCGGCTGCGGGGGGAACGACGACCTGTTCCACCACGCCTACGGTGTCATCCACGACTGCGGTGACAGGCGCCGCCGGCTCGGTTCCCCGGACCGCGTCGACGACCGGGGCCAACATGTCGGTGGTCGGTGAATCGATCAGGATCTCATTCACTGCCGGGGTGGGTTCCGGCAGAAGATCAGCCGAGGCAGGAGAGGATGAGAAGGTCAGCCAGGCGAACGTAGCGGCACCGGCGAGGAAGACGGGGCGCAGGGCATGCCAAGGCGAGCGGACTCGAGCCATGCATACCACCCCCAGCAGCGGTGCGACCAATAATAAGTCAGCTTACGACTCCGGCCGGGTCCGCGTCGAGGGTTCCGGGAAAATCAGTGCCGGTCGTTTGGGTAGCTGACGCCCAGCTGGGCACGGACACCGTCAAAAAGGCGCATGGTGTTAAGGGAGTCTTCCAACGGCATGACCGGGCTCTCGGTCAGGCCCTGCTGTATGCACCGGGTCGCCTCCCGCAGCTCGTACGTATACCCCTTGCCAACGACGTCGAACTTCTCCGTGCGGGGGTCGTTGCGGTCCTTGGTGATCACCAGTTCGCGCGGGTTGTTGATGGATCCGACGCTTTGCAGGAAGCCTTTGCTTCCGGCAACCGTGGCGGTCCGCGGCCCGTGCGACAGGAGCGACGAGGTGAGCTGGACCTGGGCTGCATGATGGTAGCCGAGGGTAAGGGCGTTCTGGGAGTCGACGCCGTCGTCGGTGACGAATCCCGTGGCACTTACCGTCTGCGGGAATCCAAGCGTTCCCAGCGCCCATAACAGGGGGTAGACAGTGATGTCGAGCAGGGCGCCGCCACCGTCCCGCGGAGCCCAGAGCCGGGATCCGGGGGAGTACGGGGCGGGGAAGCCGAGGTCGGCCGTGACCCAGTGGATTTCACCCAGCTCGCCCGAGGCGGCGATTTCGAATGCCCGCTGCATGCTGGGGAGGAAGCGGCTCCACATCGCTTCCATGAGGAAGAGGTTCCGGGACCGCGCGGTGTCGATCAGCTCCGCGGCTTCCCGGGCGTTGACGGTGAAGGCCTTTTCGCAAAGCACGTGCTTACCGGCGTTGAGGGCGGCGAGGACCACCTCGTGGTGCTGCGCGTGGGGTGTTGCAACGTAGACCACGTCCACTTGGTCATCGGCCAGCAGCCGCTGGTAGCCGGGGACACCGCCGTCGTCCACGTACGTCCTGGCCGCCCCGTATTCGGCGGCGAAGGCGTCGGCTTTAGACTGCTGCCGGGAGCTGACGGCGTACAGCTCGGCGTCCGCCAGGAGCGACAGGTCCCGGGCCATCAGGCCTGCGATTGAGCCGGTGGCGACGATGCCCCAGCGCAAGGTCTTGCCGGTGGCGGAGCGGGGGTCCTGGTCGGTCTGTGCGGAGAGCCATGGCGTGGCGATGGGGGCGGGCATGGAGCCATCCTGCCACAGGAACGCGAAAGCCCGGCTCCACCGCGAGAATATCGCGGGGAGCCGGGCCTTCCCTTAACTGACTACTTGGTGATCGGGCCGAGGACCGGGTCGTCGGTGTAAGCGGTCTTGACGTTTTCCTTGGTGACGATGACCGGCTCCAGCAAGTAGGCCGGAACGGTCTTGACGCCGTTCTCGTAGGACTTGTCGTCGTTGATCTCGGGCTCCTTGCCCGCCTGGAGGTCCTTCACCATGGTGATGGCGTGCTCCACGAGCTTGCGGGTGTCCTTGTTGATGGTGGAGTACTGCTCGCCGGCCATGATGGACTTGACGGATTCAACCTCGGAGTCCTGGCCCGTCACGACGGGCAGCGGCTTGCCGGCGCCCTTGACGGCGGTCAGGACAGCGCGGGCCAGCGTGTCGTTCGGGGACAGGACGCCGTCCAGGGAGGCGCTGCCGTAGCTGCCGGTGAGCAGGGTGTCGGCGCGGCGCTGTGCGTTCTCCGCCTTCCAGCCCTGGGTCACGGCCTGTTCGAACTTGGTCTGGCCGGAGAGGACCTTCAGGGTTCCGTCGTCGATCTTCGGCTGGAGGACACTCATGGCGCCGTCGAAGAAGACCTTCGCGTTGGCGTCATCCGGGGAACCGGCGAACAGTTCGATGTTGTAGGGGCCGGAAGGCTTCTTGGCCTTGAGGCCCTCAAGCAGGGCCTGGCCCTGGAGTTCGCCGACCTTGAAGTTGTCGTAGGCCACGTAGTAGTCCACGTTCTCCGTGTTCAGGAGCAGGCGGTCATAGGCGATAACGGTAGCGCCGGCGTCCTTCGCCTGCTTCAGCTGGGTGCCCAGCTGCGAACCGTCGATGGCACCGACGATGATGACCTTGGCGCCCTTGGTGACCATGGCGCTGATCTGGCTCTGCTGTTCGGAGACGCCGCCGTTGGCGAACTGTACGTCAGCCTTGAAGCCGGCGCCGTTGAGGCCGTCGTTGAACAGCTTTTCCGCCAGGACCCAGTTCTCACTGGTCTTCTGCGGAAGCGCGACGCCGATAGCGGAGTCCTGCGGGAATCCGGAGGCGCCTTCGGTGGAACCGCCGGTTGATTCCGACCGGCCGCAACCCGTCAGCGCCAGTGCTGCGATGGCAGCGACCGCTGCTGCCTTTCCTGCTTTACCAATCATTCGCATTGTTGGTTCTCTTTCCTTTTGGTGTTGTGACGATGTTCAGGCCGCGGGCTCAGGCTTCCCTGGCGATCGCTTCCTTCGTGGAGGTTGTTTCGTCCGGCTGGAGCGGGTTGTTCGGTCCGCCGGTGGGCCGGTTCATGTTCCGGGTCAGCATGCCGATAATCGACTTCTTGCCCTGGCTCTTGTTGTAGACGTCGAACGCGACGGCGATCAGGAGGACCAGGCCCTTGATGATCTGGGTGAGGTCCGCGCCGACCCCCAGGAGCTGCAGGCCGTTGTTCAGCACTGCCATCACCAGGCCGCCGATGATCGACCCGACGACGGTGCCCACGCCGCCGGTCACTGCAGCGCCGCCGATGAAGACGGCCGCGATGGCGTCCAGTTCCCAGCCCACGCCGTCGAAGGGGCCCGATGCGGTGGAGCGTCCCACGAAGATCATGCCGGCCAGGCCGGCCAGGATGGACATGTTCATCATGACCAGGAAATTGACCTTCTTGGACTGGACACCGGAGAGCTCAGCGGCGTGCCGGTTGCCACCCACGGCGTAGACGTGGCGGCCCAGGACGGTACGCGAGGAGATGAAGCCGTAGAGCAGCACCAGGACGGCCAGGATGAGGCCCGGGATGGGGAAGGAGGTACCCGGACGGCCGGTGGCGAAGAGGTACGTCGCGTAGAGGATGGCGCCGCTGATCAGCACCAGCTTCAGCACCGTGACCCACATTTCCGGGACGTCCGCGCCAAGAGCCTTGGCTCGGGCCCGGGACCGCAGTTCGCCGAAGATCACGAACGCGGCGGCGGCAACGCCGATGAGGAGGGTGAGGTTGTTGTAACCGGTATCCGGACCCACCTCGGGAAGGTACCCGGCACCGAGGTACTGGAAGCTCTCCGGAACGGGGATGGTGTTGGACTTGCCCACGAACTGGTTCAGCCCGCGGAATAGCAGCATGCCGGCCAGGGTGACGATGAAGGCGGGAATCCCGACGTAGGCGGTCCACCAGCCCTGCCACGCTCCAATCAGCGCCCCGAGCAGCAGGCCCAGCAGGACGCCGGCATACCAGGGCAGCCCCCAGTCACGGATGGTCAGGGCGACGGTGACCCCGACGAAGGCCGCCACGGAACCCACGGACAGGTCGATGTGCCCGGCGATGATGACCAGGACCATGCCGATCGCGAGGATCAGGATGTAGGAGTTGCCGTTGAAGAGGTTGATGACGTTGCCGGAGGTGAGGGTCCGGCCCTCCGTGGCGATCTGGAAGAAGATGATCAAGGCCACCAGGGCAAAGATCATGCCGAATTGGCGGGTGTTGCCGCCAAACAGCTTTTTAAGGGCGTTCATGGTGTCAGTCCTTGTCCGGAAGTTCTGGGTGGTCCAGGGGTCAGGCGGCTTTGCGGTTTGAGGTCATCAGCTTCATCAGGCTTTCCTGCGTGGCCTCTTCTTTGTCCAGGACACCGGTGATGGCGCCTTCAAAGATGGTGTAGATGCGGTCGGAGAGGCCCAGCAGTTCAGGAAGTTCAGAGGAAATGACGATCACTCCCTTGCCCTGGTTGGCCAGCTGCTGGATGATGCCGTAAATCTCGTATTTGGCACCTACATCGATGCCGCGGGTGGGTTCGTCCAGGATCAGCAGCTCCGGGTCCGTGAACATCCATTTGGCCAGGACAACCTTCTGCTGGTTGCCGCCGGAGAGCTTGGCCACGCCCTCCTCCACGGACGGGGTCTTGGTGCGCAGCGATTTGCGGTACTGCTCGGCAACCGTAAATTCCTGGTTGGCATCCACGACGGAATGCCGGCTGATCTTCCTGAGGTTGGCGGCGACCGTGGTGGTCTTGATGTCGTCCAACAGGTTGAGGCCCAGGGACTTGCGGTCTTCGGTCACGTAACCCAATCCGGCATCAATGGCCTGCCGGACCGATTTGAGGACCACTTCCTTGCCGTCCAGGTAGATATTGCCGTCAATGAACCGCCCGTAGGAGCGGCCGAATACCGAGCGGGCCAACTCCGTGCGGCCCGCCCCCATCAGGCCGGCGAACCCAACGATTTCGCCGCGGCGGACAAAGAAGCTGGAGTCTTTGCAGACCAACCGGTCCTGAACGGTCGGGTGGGCCACGGTCCAGTTCTTGACCTCAAAGAACACCTCGCCGATGCGGGGTGTGTGTTCCGGGAAACGGGACTCCAGGGTGCGCCCCACCATGCCTTTGATGATGCGGTCCTCGTCCACGCCGTCGGCCTTGACGTCGAGCGTCTCGATCGACTTGCCGTCACGGATGATGGTGATGGAATCCGCGATCTGCTCGATCTCGTTGAGCTTGTGGGAAATGATGATGGAGGTAATGCCGCGGCCCTTGAGGCCCAGGATCAAGTCCAGCAGGTGCTGCGAGTCGGATTCGTTCAGCGCCGCGGTGGGTTCGTCCAGGATGAGGATCTTGACGGACTTGTTCAGCGCCTTGGCGATTTCAACGAGCTGCTGCTTGCCGACGCCGATTTCCTTGATGGGGGTATCCGGGTCCTCGCGAAGGCCCACCCTCGCCAGCAGTTCGGTGGAGCGGGTCCGCGCTTCCGCCCAGTCGATGACGCCCCGTTTGGTGGGTTCGTTGCCCAGGAAGATGTTCTCCATGATGGACAGCTCCGGGATCAGCGCCAGTTCCTGGTGGATGATCACGATGCCCGCGTGTTCGCTGGCGCGGATGTCCTTGAAGTGCTGGACCTGCCCCTGGTACACAATGTCGCCGTCGTAGCTGCCGTGGGGGTAGACGCCGGAGAGTACCTTCATCAGCGTGGACTTGCCGGCTCCGTTTTCACCGCAGATGGCGTGGATTTCGCCCGCCTTCACCCGGAGGTTCACGTCCGCCAGGGCTTTGACGCCGGGGAATTCCTTGGTGATGGACCGCATCTCCAGGATGACGGGTTCGGTGTGCGTGGTCTGGGACGTCATGTGCCCTAGCCCTCCAATGCAATGACTTCTTTGTCCGGCCAGGCAAAGCGCAGGGCCGTCTGATGAAAAAGTAAACTGGATCACCCGCGTTGTCGTCAAGTATTTAACGCAACTGCGGGATAACGATGCGGTCTAGGTCTTCCTGATGCCGGCGTGCTGGAACACCAGGGCGGCGGCGCCGAGTGCTTCCGCACGGTCGCCAAGGGAAGACATGGTCAAGGTGGTGCTTTCGCCGATCACGGGCACGGCATGCCGGATGAGGCCGCGCCGGATGGGGTCCAGCAGAAGGTCCCCGAGGCCGGCCAGGGGGCCGCCCACCACGATCACTTCAGGGTTGATCAGGTTGGCGACGTTTCCCAGGGCACGCCCCACCGACAGTCCCGCGTCATCCACCACCCGCAGCGTGGCCGGGTCGCGGGCCAGAGCCTTGCGCACAATATCGGCCGGCGTCAGGGGCCTGTCCTCGCCGCGGCTGAGGAGTTCGATCATGGTCGTGGTGGAGGCGATGGTTTCGAGGCATCCGCGGTTTCCGCATCGGCACACCAAGCCCTGTTCGTGTATGGTCGCGTGGCCAATTTCGCCGGTAATTCCGACGTTGCCGTAATAGGGAGCGCCGTTGAGTATGAGGCCCGCGCCGATGCCCGAGCCGATCTTCAGGAACAGCAGGTTGCTGACACCCGTGTGCTGCCCCCACGTCACCTCGGACCACGCTCCCAGGTTCGCGTCGTTGTCAACAAAGACGGGCATTTCTAGGGTTTCTTCGAGGTGTTGAAGGATGTTGATCCCCACCCATTCCGGAAGGATGGCACCTTGTGCGACGGTACCAGTGCGCCTGTCGATAGGCCCGGGAATTCCGACGCCGGCCCCCACTACGGCGGTCCGCTCCACGCCGCTGTCGTGCAGCAGTTTCTCCAGCAGCGCCACAGCGGCCTGAATGCCTTCCTCGGCCTGGTGCCCCAGGGGGAGGAGAACCGATTCCTCTGCGATGACGTGGTAGCTCAGTGAGGCCAGGACCACCCTGAGGTGCCGTCGGCCGAAGTCGATGCCCACCGCGACGGCGCCGTTGCTGTTCAGCCGGACATTGAGGGCGCGCCGTCCGGAGCTGGTGATCGGCTCCGTGGAGGCCAGCCCCGAGTCGAGCATGATCTTGACGATGTTCGAGACGGTGGCGGTGGAAAGGCCGGTCTGCCTGGCGAGTTCCGCCTGCGTGGAGGGCCCGCCCATCAGGGTCTCGATAATCCGTTGCTGGTTCAATTGGCGCAGCGCCGACTGGGAGCCGGGATTTGTTGGTTTGCTCCTCGTTGAGCGCGGGGTTGCGGGCATGCTAAGAAGATTGCCCTATGCGGGGTCTTGGCGTCAAGAAGTTAACGCATAGTGCGTTCCCCGGCCGGGCCTGCGAGGTGAGGGGCGGGTAGGGACTATGACGCGTGCTGTTCCCGGTGGGCGCGTGCCAGCTCCCGGTAGTGCGCCGCGTTCCGGCGAACGCCGTCGTACTCTTCCTCGGTGAGTTCGCGCCGCACCTTGGCCGGCACGCCGGCCACCAGGGAACGCGGCGGAATGACGGTGCCCTCAAGCACCACGGCGCCGGCGGCGACCAGCGAGCCGGTGCCGATCACTGCACCGTTCAGGATGGTGGCGCCCATGCCGATGAGGCAGTCGTCCTCCACGGTGCAGCCATGGACGACGGCGGCGTGCCCCACGCTGACCCGGGCGCCCACTGTGCAGGGGAATCCGGGGTCGGCATGCAGCACCACGTTGTCCTGCAGGTTGGTGCCTTCGCCGACGGAGATGGTGGCCGTGTCAGCACGCACGGAAACTCCGTAGAACGCGCTGGACTCTGCTGCGAGCGTGGCGCTGCCGATGATGGACGCGGTGGGGGCGACGAAAACGGAGTCATGGACGGCCGGTGAAACGCCGGCAAAAGGATGGAGAGGAGCCATGGATTCACCCTAGGTCACTCGGGGGTGCGGCCGCTGCTCCCGGGCCGATGTGTCCGCTGGGCCGGCTGTGGGATCCGGAGTGCGGAGGACCAGGAACTGGTAGTGCTGCATCCATGCGCCCCGCCCCGGCCCTGACTCATCCCCGGTACCCTCCGGCCAGGTGCGGAAGTGCTCCACCTCGCCATGCGCGCCGAAGGTCCGCATGACCGCCGCGTCGCTCCGGCGGCTGAAGAACCGGCGCGGCTCCTGGTCGTCCTCCGGGTTCAGGACTTCCTCATCATCTCCGGACCAGAGTCCGACGGCAATGGGCGAGCCTGGTGCGCACACCCGCACCAATTCGCTGACGACGCCGTCGATCAGGCTGTTGGGCACGTGCAGCAGGGTACTCATGGTCCACCCGGCAGAGAAGGAGCCGTCCAGGAACGGCAGGCTCCGCCCGCTGGCGACGCTGGCGTTCAGGCCTTTGGCTATGGCCAGGCGGACGCTTTCGCCGGAGAGGTCCACGCCGCAGTAATGCAGACCCGCACGGACAAATTCAAGGCCTTCCACCCCGGTGCCGCATCCGAGTTCGAAGACGGAGCGCCGGTGCTCGCTCTTGAGCAGCCGGATAAACCACTCCCGGCATGCGACGCGCTGTGGAGTTCCGGCCCGGGTATTAACGGCCGGGGCCTGCCGGTCGTAGAACAGTGCGAGGTCCGCCTCATGGTCCGCGTTCTGTGGTGCGTCAACCATGGCTTCAGCATAAGGCCGGGCGGCTGGTCCGGGGCTAGTTGAACACCACGGTCCGGTTGCCGTCCAGGAGGACCCGGTGTTCGGCATGCCACTGTACGGCCTGTACCAGGGTGCGGCCTTCGACGTCCCGGCCCATCTGCACAAACTGCTCCGGCGTGCGCGCGTGGTCCACCCGGATGACTTCCTGTTCAATGATGGGCCCCTCGTCCAGGGCGGCCGTGACGTAATGGGCGGTGGCGCCGATGAGCTTAACGCCGCGGGCGTGGGCCTGGTGGTACGGGCGGGCGCCTTTGAAGGACGGCAGGAACGAGTGGTGGATGTTGATGGCCTGTCCGGTCAGCTCGGTGCACAGTTCGTCGGAGAGGATCTGCATGTACCGGGCCAGCACGGTCAGTTCGATGCGCTGTTCGACCATAATGGCGCGGAGCTTGTCCTCGGCCTCCGTCTTGGTGTCCGGGGTGACGGGAATGTAGTGGAACGGGATGCCGTAGAACTCGGCAAGTCCGGCCAGGTCGCGGTGGTTGGACACGATGGCGGGGATTTCGATGGGCAGGGTCCCGCTGCGCTGGTGGAACAGGAGGTCGTTCAGGCAGTGGGCCGACGTGCTGGCCATGACCAGGGTGCGCACCTTGTCGCCCACCGTGTCCAGGCTCCACTGCATTCCGAACGCCTCGGCCACCGGGTCCAGGGCGGCCCGAAGCTCAGCTTTGGGAGCCGCCGTCGTCACCTCCACCCGCATGAAGAAGTTCCCGGTCGCGGGGCTGCCGTATTGCTGTGAGTCCGTAATATTGCACCCCGCCACCAGCAGGGCTCCGGCCACCGCGTGGACAATCCCGGGGCGGTCCGGGCAGGACAGGGTTACTACATGTGCTTGGGTCAGGTGCTCTTCACTCACGCGTACAAGCCTACCCGCGGGTGAACCCCTGGATTTGGTAGGCTGGAAGCGTCGCAACTGGCGTTGGGTGGCTAACCACCAGGGAGCGGCAATCACGAAGACCACGGATCGTACGCCTGGGCCGAGGGTCATGTTTTGCCGGAAATGGGCTGCACCCCGTCAGTACCGCAGCACCATGACGTGCGCTGTCACACCTGTCATCGACAGGCTGCGGAAGCGCGCCGGCCGGTAGCCTGACCTTAGCAGTGCCTTTACGCCTAGCGAGGAGTTTTCCGTGACTACACCAGCCACCACAACCACCGCCGTCAGCAACCAGCCCCTGGCTGAGCTCGACCCCGAAATCGCCGCAGTCCTGGACCAGGAACTGGGCCGCCAGCGCGGCACCCTGGAAATGATCGCCTCCGAAAACTTCGCACCGCGGGCGGTGATGGAAGCGCAGGGTTCCGTCCTGACCAACAAGTACGCCGAGGGATATCCGGGACGTCGCTACTATGGCGGCTGCGAGTACGTTGATGTTGCCGAGCAGTTGGCCATCGACCGCGTCAAGGCCCTCTTCGGCGCCGAATACGCCAACGTCCAGCCGCACTCCGGTGCGCAGGCCAACGCCGCGGCTCTGTCCGCCATGATCACCCCCGGCGACAAGATCCTGGGCCTGTCCCTGGCGCACGGCGGCCACCTGACCCACGGCATGAAGCTGAACTTCTCCGGCAAGCTGTACAACGTTGCGGCTTACCAGGTGGAAGAGGACAACTTCCGCATCGACATGGACAAGCTCCGCGAGCAGGCCATCGCCGAAAAGCCGCAGGTGATCATCGCCGGCTGGTCCGCCTACCCCCGCCACCTGGACTTCGCCGCCTTCCGTTCCATCGCGGATGAGGTGGGCGCGCTGCTCTGGACCGACATGGCGCACTTCGCGGGCCTGGTCGCAGCAGGACTGCATCCGAGCCCGGTGCCGCACTCCGACGTCGTCACCTCCACGGTGCACAAGACCCTGGCCGGCCCCCGTTCCGGCGTCATCCTGGCCAAGGAACAGTGGGCCAAAAAGCTGAACTCGAGCGTCTTCCCCGGCCAGCAGGGCGGGCCCCTGATGCACGTCATCGCCGCCAAGGCCGTGGCCTTCAAGATCGCCGGCACCGAGGAGTTCAAGGAGCGCCAGGAGCGCGTGCTCGAAGGTGCCCGCATCATCGCGGACCGCCTGAACCAGGCCGACGTCGCCGAAGCCGGCGTCTCCGTACTCACCGGCGGTACCGACGTGCACCTTATGCTCGTTGACCTGCGCAACTCGCAGCTGGACGGCCAGCAGGCCGAAGACCTCCTGCACTCGGTGGGCATCACGGTCAACCGCAACGCCGTGCCGTTCGACCCCCGCCCGCCGATGGTCACCTCCGGCCTGCGCATCGGCACCCCTGCGCTGGCCACCCGGGGGTTCGGCGCCGCCGAGTTCACCGAGGTTGCCGAGATCATCGCCACCGCACTGAAGGCCGGCACCGGCGCGGACATCGACGCCCTGCAGTCCCGCGTGGACAAGCTCGCCGCCGACTTCCCGCTCTACCCGCAGCACGAGCAGTGGTAACCAATGACTGACACCAGAACCGCGCAGATCCTTGACGGCAGGGCCACCGCCGCTGCCATCAAGTCCGAGTTGACCGAACGCGTGGCCGCGCTCAAGGCCAAGGGCATCACACCCGGCATCGCCACTGTGCTGGTGGGCGCGGACCCGGCCTCGCAGCTGTACGTGTCGATGAAACACAAGCAGTCCGTGCAGATCGGAATGAACTCGATCCAGCGCGAACTGCCCGCGGACGCCACGCAGGCCCAGGTGGAGGCCCTCATAGACGAACTCAATGCGGATCCTGCCTGCCACGGCTACATCGTGCAGCTGCCGCTGCCGAAGCACCTGGACACCGACGCCATCCTTGAGCGCATCGACCCCGCCAAGGACGCTGACGGGCTCCACCCGACCAACCTCGGCCGGCTGGTGCTGAACGTCAACGGCGAGATCACCACCCCGCTGCCGTGCACGCCCCGCGGCGTCATCGAACTCCTGGAGCGCAACGGCTACAGCCTCGCGGGCAAGCACGTGGTGGTGGTTGGCCGCGGCGTGACGATCGGACGTTCCATCGGGCTGCTGCTGACCCGCCGGAACGTCAACGCCACCGTCACGCTGACCCATACCGGCACTGCCAACCTGTCGGAGCTGCTCCGGCAGGCGGACGTCATCGTCGGTGCGGCGGGCGTCAAACACATCGTCAAGGCTGCGGACGTGAAGCCGGGCGCCGCCCTGCTGGACGTTGGCGTTACCCGTGAAACGGACCCCGAAACCGGCAAGAGCCAGGTCCACGGCGACATTGATCCTGCCGCCGCAGAGGTGGCCGGCTGGATTTCGCCGAACCCCGGGGGAGTGGGGCCCATGACCGTGGCGCTGCTGATGACCAACGTGGTTGAAGCGGCAGAGCGGCAGGCGGGCGCGGCTTAACAGGCCCGTCCTCAAGTACGACGGCGGCGCGGCACCCTCCCCAGGGAGAGAACCGCGCCGCCGTCGTGGTTCAGGCTGCCTACTTAAGCTGGCCGCGGATCTCGCCGCCGGGGAAAGTGGCGGTGTGGACGTTCACGTAGTAACTGCGTGGGCTTTCCGCGATCGCCGCCAGCAGGGCGGGATCTGCCGTGGCGCAGCCTGCCACCACCCAGTCGGTGCCCGCGCCTACCGTGAGCGGAACAACAACCCCGCCTGCCTGGTTGCGGGGGGCGAAGTGGATGTGCGCGGCAGCGGCGGACACGGAGAGGTCGCGGGCCTCAAGCGTGTAGCAGAACTGGTCGCCGGAGATGGAATAGCTGAAGAAGCCGCTGGCGCCGGTATTGGCACCCGTGACCTCCTGGGCAGTATTCAGCGGGATGGCAGGTGTGCCCCCCGGCTTGGCCACGGCAGCACTGCCTGAACCGAGAAGGAAAACGACACCCGCGGCGGCTGCCGCGGACCTTAGTGCAGAACGGGTCATGGTCTTGTCCTTTGCTTTGATTCCTGGGCATCCCCGGCCCGAGCCAAGCTACTCCTGGTCTTACCGGCGGACAAGGGGTTTCGGCTTCCGGGAGGCTGTTCGCCGCCGGTGGAAGGCGGCCGGAGCACCCGCAGGAATTTGAGAGAATGGGGTCATGCGATCTTTGGGCAACCCCTCCTCATCCTCCAAGTCCGGCAAGCCCGGATTTTCCATGTTCCGGATCAGCGGTCCGGGCCTGATGGTCCTGGTGACCGCGTTCGTGGTGGCCGTGATCTTCGCGGCCAACCAGAACGACGTGGTGGGATGGGTGGTGGCCGTCATCGCCTTCTTCTGGCTCGCCCTTGCTTCCTTTGTAGTGTTCAGCATCCAGAAGGCGGCCAAAAAGGCCGGAGCGAAACTGACGGAAGCCCAGAACGCCTTCAGCACGGCTGCCGGCCGCGGCCCCCACGCCGCCGCCGACCAAGGCGGGACCCGGGTTATCTACGAACGCACCGAGGCCGATGAGGTCCGCGACCTCAAGCTGGACCATTCTTTCAAGATCGTCCAGGTGCAGGTCCGGGTGGTGGAGGACGAGCGCGCCAAGGGTGCTGCCGCGAACCAGGACACCATCAACCGCGCCCTTGAAACCATCGAAATCACCGCCACTAATGCCCGCGACATGATCAAGTCCTCCGGCGGCAGCGGCGAGCCGGTCACCGGAACCGTCATCGACTAGAGTGGAACGGGTGAGCTCGGCATTGAACAAGGACCACCTGCGCGTCGCATCCGTGAACGTCAACGGCCTGCGGGCTGCGTTCCGCAATGGAATGGCTGCATGGCTGGAGCCCCGCGAAGTGGACATCCTCTGCCTCCAGGAAGTCCGGGCCCCGGACGCCATCGTGCGGCAGCTGCTCGGCGACGGCTGGCATATCCTGCACGCCGAGGCGGAAGCGAAAGGCCGGGCCGGCGTCGCCATCGCCTCCCGGGAAGAGCCGCTGGAAACCAGGAACGGCATCGGCGACGATTACTTCGCCACCGCAGGCCGCTGGGTGGAAGCTGATTTCCGGCTGCGCGACGCCGCGGGAAACCCGGTCCAGCTCACCGTGGCAAGCGCCTATGTGCACTCCGGTGAGGCCGGCACTCCCAAGCAGGATGACAAGTTCCGGTTCCTTGATGTCATGAGCACCCGTCTTCCCGAACTGGCCAAACACAGCGACCATGCCCTGGTGGTGGGGGACCTGAACGTGGCCCACACTGCCCGGGACATCCGCAACGCCAAGGGCAACGTCAAGAAGGCAGGCTTCCTGCCCGAAGAACGGGCCTACTTCGACCGGTTCCTCGGCGGGGAGATCGGCTGGCAGGACGTCCACCGCAACCTTTCCGGGGAGATGGACGGCCCCTACACCTGGTGGTCCCAGCGCGGCAAGGCGTTCGACAACGACACCGGCTGGCGCATTGACTACCACCTGGCCACCCCGGCCCTGGCCTCCGCCGCAATCTCGGCCGTGGTGGACCGCGCTGCCTCGTGGGACACCCGATTCTCAGACCACGCCCCGCTGGTAGTGGACTACCTGCTCTAACCTCCCCCAGCTCCAAACCATCCCCAAAGGTTTCCTCCCCCATGACTAGCCAGACTTCCCCTACTGCCAAGAAGCGTATCCTCTCGGGCGCCAAGCCCACCGCGGACTCCCTCCACCTGGGCAACTACATCGGTGCGGTGCGCAACTGGGTGGACATGCAGGCTGAGTACGACGCCGTCTTCTTCATTCCGGACCTGCACGCAGTCACGGTGGACTTCGACCCCGCGGAGCTGGCCAAGCGCACCCGGATCGTTGCCGCGCAGTACATCGCGGCCGGCATCGACCCGGACCGAAGCATCTTCTTTGTCCAGTCCCACGTGCCTGAACACGCACAGCTCGCCTGGGCGCTGAACTGCATCACCGGCTTCGGCGAAGCGTCCCGCATGACCCAGTTCAAGGACAAGACGCAGAAATCCGGGGCGGATGCGGCAACTCTTGGCCTCTTCGCGTACCCCACCCTGATGGCGGCTGACATCCTGCTCTACCAGACGGACCTGGTCCCGGTGGGCGAGGACCAGCGCCAGCACCTGGAACTGACCCGCAACCTGGCGCAGCGGTTCAACACCCGGTTCGGGCAGACCTTCACGGTTCCCGAGGCCACCATCGTCAAGGAACGCGCGAAGATCTACGACCTGCAGAACCCCAGCGCCAAGATGTCCAAGACGGGGGAGTCGCCCAACGGCGCGATCCAGCTGCTGGAGGACCCCAAGGTGGCGGCCAAGCGCATCAAGTCCGCCGTAACCGACGCCGGTACGGACATCCGCTTCGACGCCGAGGAAAAGCCGGGCGTCTCCAACCTGCTCACCATCTACTCGTCCCTCACCGGCAAGTCCGTGGCCGACCTGGAGGCGGAGTACCAGGGCAAGATGTACGGCCACCTCAAGGTGGACCTGGCAGAGGTCGTGGTTGACTTCATCACTCCGCTGCGGGACCGGACCAACGCGCTGATGACAGACCCCGCGGAACTGGACCGCCTCCTTGCCAAGGGGGCCGAACGGGCGCGGGAGATCGCCACAGTAACCCTCGGCCAGGTGTATGAGCGCATGGGCTTCCTGCCGTCCCTCAGCCTCGCCGGAGTCCGCTAGCGCAATGGGCACCAGCGTAGGCGTCATCCTGGGGTTCCCGCGTGACATCGCGGAGGAGCTGCAGCGCTGGCGGGCCTCCTTTGGGGATCCGCTGGCAACGGTGGTCCCCGCCCATATCACGCTGGTGACCACCACCCCCACCGACGACTGGGAGGCCACCCGAGAGCACGTGCGCGAGGTGGCCCGCCGCCAGAGTCCTTTCACGATCACCATCGCCGGCACGGGGACCTTCCGGCCCGTGTCGCCGGTGGTCTTCATCAATGTGGAGGAGGGCTTCGGAGAGTGCGTCGAGCTGCACCGAAAGCTGCAGCAGGGCCCGCTGGAGCGCAACCTCCCGTTCGCGTACCACCCTCACGTGACCATCGCGCACGATGTCGCACCCGAAAGCCTCGATGAGGCCGAAGCCGTGTTGCGCGACTATAGGGCCACCTTCCCCGTGGTTAGCATGGGACTCTACGAGCATGGTGCGGACGGCATCTGGCAGCTACGGGAAGAGCTGGACTTTGGCAGAGAAATCGACGACGACGGCGGCGCCTCCCGGGCGGAGCGGGCCACAGACAGCGCTGTCCCAGGCAGCCCGTCCCGGAGGGCCTGAGCGGCCGCCCCTTCCCACCGAGCAGGCCCGGCTCAAGCTTGCCGTGATCCGGAAACGGATGGAGTGGGGCAAGTCGCGCCGGGCCGGAGGCGGCCTGGTGGCAAACGCCATGGGCATGGTGCAGTGGCTGCTGGCGCGGCTGAACGCCTTCCGCCCCATGCGGGCCTTCAAGCACTACAGCCTCCAGCACGGCCCGCTGATGAGCGCCGGCATTGGCTTCAATATGTTCTTCTCCATCACAGGCCTCCTGACCACCGGGTTTTCGGTGGCCGGATTAGTGCTCCGCGGCCAACCCGCGCTTCTGGACGTGGTGATCGAAAGCGTTGCGCAAAGCGCCCCCGGCCTGCTCAAGGTGAATGGGGGCCAGGGGCTGGTGGACCCGGATGACCTGCTGGACCCCGGAGGCCTGGGCTGGACGGCACTGGTGGCCGCAGTCGTCACCGTCATCACTTCGCTGGGCTGGATAGCCGGCCTGCGGGACGGCCTCCGCGGCGTGCTTGAGTTGCCGCCGCTGGAACTGAACCCCGTCCTGATGAAGCTGCGGGACGCCGGAACCCTGCTGCTGCTCGGCGTGGCATTGGTGATCAGCGCGGGTGCGTCGCTGATCTTCGGCACCGCCGCCGGCTGGGTAGCGGACTTCCTGAAGCTCGATCCCGTTGTAGCCGGCCCCCTGACCACTTCCATAAAAATAGGTGTTCCGCTGGTATTGAACTGGTTCACCGCTCTTGTCATGTTCCGGCTGGCAGGCGGGCTGAAGCTGTCCCGGCGCGCCCTGCTGGAGGGAACGGTGCTGGCGGCCGTGGGGACCGCGGTCCTGCAGATCTTCAGCACCGAACTGCTGGCGGGGGCCGGGAGGAACCCCATCCTGGCGCCGTTCGCCATCATTATCGGGCTGCTGATCTGGTTCAACCTGGTCAGCCAGGTCTACCTGGTCTCCGCAGGATGGTCAGCCGTCCGAGAAGCTGACCTTCACGCCCTCCACAGCACACAGGCAAGGGCAGCATGGGGTTCGAGGCAGGTGCAGCCGGGCAAGGTTCCGGGGCACGGCGGCGCGGCCGCCACCGCTACGGCGCGGCGTCGAGGTACTGGTCGGCCCAGGCAGCAATAATCCGGGCAGCGCGGGCAGCCTGGCCCTTGCCCGTGAGCAGGTGATCGCTTCCCTCCAGCGAAACAAAGTTCCGCGGATGCCGGGCGGCCTGGAAGATGCTGCTGGCGTTCTCGATCCCCACCGTGTTGTCCGTGGGGGAGTGCAGCACCATGAGGGGTTTGTGCAGCTGCTTGATGCAGTCCGTGAGGTCAGCGTTTTCCAGATCCTCCACGAAGTGCTTCCTGATCTCCACCCGCTTTCCGCCCAGGTCCACCTCGGCGCTTCCCTCGCTGAGGATCTTGTCCAGTGCCGCGTCGAAGACGTGGGCCACATGCCTGGGTGAGAACGGCGCTCCGACTGTTGCCACGGCGTCGAGCTCCGGTATTTCCCGGGCCGCGGCGAGGACCGCGGCACCCCCGAAGGAATGCCCCACGAGCAGGGAAATCTGCTTTCCCCCGCGGCGCATGAACTCTGCCGCCTTCACGGTGTCGGCCACTTTGTGACTGAACGACCCGGCGGACCATTCGCCGGCCGATTCGCCCAGGCCGAGGTTGTCGAAGCGCAGCATGCCCACGCCGGAGTCCGCCAGCGCCTTGCATATCCTCGAGGCGGACGGGCTGTCCTTGCCCAGGGTGAAGCCGTGCGAAAAGACGCCCCAACCCTTCACGTGGCCTTCCGGAGTGTCGATGATGCCGGAGAGCGTCTCCCCGGTGGAGCCTTCGAAGGTGACTTTTTCGGAGCGGGACATGGGGGACCTTCCGTTCGTCCAGGGTGGGCTGCTGAATCGACGACGGCGCCCCCACCTTGAAGGTGAGAGGCGCCGTCGTCGTACTTCTTTAGTTCTGGTGCTGCTAGATCCTGCGGGACAGGATGGCCTGCTTGACCTCGGCGATGGCCTGGGTGACCTGGATGCCGCGGGGGCACGCTTCCGAGCAGTTGAAGGTGGTGCGGCAACGCCACACGCCTTCCTTGTCGTTCAGGATCTCCAGGCGCATGTCGCCGGCGTCATCACGGGAGTCGAAGATGAAGCGGTGGGCGTTCACGATCGCGGCCGGGCCGAAGTACTGCCCGTCCGTCCAGAAGACCGGGCAGGACGAGGTGCACGCGGCGCACAGGATGCACTTGGTGGTGTCGTCGAAACGCTCGCGGTCCTCGGCGGACTGCAGGCGCTCCCGGGTGGGCTCGTGGCCCTTGTTGATCAGGAAGGGCATGACCTCGCGGTAGGACTGGAAGAACGGTTCCATGTCCACGATGAGGTCCTTCTCCACCGGGAGGCCCTTGATGGGTTCCACCGTGATGGGCTTGGACGTGTCCAGGTCCTTCAGGAGCGTCTTGCAGGCGAGGCGGTTGCGGCCGTTGATGCGCATGGCATCCGAACCGCAGACGCCGTGGGCGCAGGAGCGGCGGAAGGACAGGCTGCCGTCCATCTCCCACTTGACCTTGTGCAGGGCATCCAGCACACGGTCCGTGCCGTACATGGTGAGGTGGTAGTCATCCCAGGTGGCTTCCGCGGAGACCTCCGGATTGTACCGGCGGACGCGCAGGTGCACGTCGAACGTGGGGATCTCGCCGCCCCCGCCGACGCCGGCAGGCAGTTCAATCTTTGAGGCTGGCTCAGCGATTTCAGCGGTCATCTTAGTACTTCCTCACCATCGGCTCGTAGCGGGTAAAGACAACCGGCTTGGTGGCCAGGCGGACGCCGGCGATGGATTCCGCCGATCCGTCTGCCGGGGCGTGGTCGTCCTTGTACGCCATGGAGTGCTTCATGAATTTCTCGTCGTCGCGGTCCGGGAAGTCCTCGCGGAAGTGTCCGCCGCGGGATTCCTCGCGGTGCAGGGCGGCCACGGTCATGACCTTGGCCAGTTCCAGCAGGAAGCCGAGCTCTACGGCCTCGAGCAGGTCCAGGTTGAAGCGCTTGCCCTTGTCCTGGACGTTGATCCGCTTGTAGCGCTCCTCGAAGGAGGCGATGTCGCGCAGGACCTGGTTCAGGGTGTCCGCGGTACGGAACACCTGCATGTTGGCGTCCATCGTGTCCTGCAGTTCCTTGCGGATCTGGGCCACCTTCTCGTCACCGGTGCCGTTGCGGGCAATGTCCAGCAGTTCCGTGGTGTAGGCCAGCGGGTTCTCCGGCAGTTCCACGAAGTCGGCCGTCTTGGCGTATTCCGCCGCGGCGATGCCGGCGCGCTTGCCGAACACGTTGATGTCCAGCAGGGAGTTGGTGCCCAGGCGGTTGGATCCGTGGACCGACACGCAGGCAACCTCACCGGCTGCGTACAGGCCGGGAACCACGGTGTCGTTGTCCTGGAGGACCTCGGTCTCGATGTTCGTGGGGATGCCGCCCATGGCGTAGTGCGCCGTAGGGAACACCGGGACGGGCTCGGTGTAGGGCTCGACGCCCAGGTAGGTCCGGGCGAACTCGGTGATGTCCGGAAGCTTGGCGTCGATGTGCGCCGGCTCCAGGTGGGTCAGGTCCAGGAGCACATAGTCCTTGTTGGGGCCGCAGCCGCGGCCTTCACGGACTTCGTTGGCCATGGAACGTGCCACGATGTCACGCGGGGCGAGGTCCTTGATGGTGGGGGCGTAGCGCTCCATGAACCGCTCACCCTCTGAGTTCCGGAGGATGGCGCCTTCACCGCGGGCGGCCTCGGAGAGGAGGATGCCCAGGCCGGCCAGGCCGGTCGGGTGGAACTGGAAGAACTCCATGTCCTCCAGCGGGATGCCGCGGCGGAACGCGATGCCCATGCCGTCACCGGTGAGGGTGTGCGCGTTCGAGGTGGTCTTGAAGACCTTGCCGGCGCCGCCGGAGGCAAACACGACGGACTTGGCCTGGAACACGTGCAGCTCGCCGGAGGCGAGGTCGTAGGAGACCACGCCGGCGACACGCTTCTGCTTGTACGGGGTGCCGTCTTCGCGGACAGCGTCTTCCTCGACCGTCAGCAGGTCCAGGACGTAGTACTCGTTGTAGAACTCCACGTTGTGCTTGACGCAGTTTTGGTACAGCGTCTGCAGGATCATGTGGCCGGTGCGGTCCGCGGCGTAGCAGGCACGGCGGACCGGAGCCTTGCCGTGATCGCGCGTGTGTCCGCCGAAGCGGCGCTGGTCGATCCGGCCTTCGGGCGTGCGGTTGAACGGCAGGCCCATCTTTTCCAGGTCCAGGACGGCGTCGATCGCTTCCTTGGCCATGACCTCCGCGGCGTCCTGGTCCACCAGGTAGTCGCCGCCCTTGACGGTGTCGAAGGTGTGCCATTCCCAGTTGTCTTCCTCGACATTGGCAAGGGCCGCACACATACCACCCTGCGCTGCACCGGTGTGCGAGCGGGTGGGGTAGAGCTTGGTCAGTACTGCTGTGCGCGCGCGCTGACCGGATTCGATCGCGGCGCGCATGCCAGCGCCACCGGCACCGACGATGACGACGTCGTACTTATGGACCTGCATACCAGACGCTCTTTCTCTCAAAATTCGCAATAAAACAACGGGGCGGCGTTGCCTGCTCCGCAAAACAGGGCCCGCGGTAAAGCCCGCGGGCCCGGGATGGTGCTGATGCTAGGCAGGGCAGAATCCGCCGGGCAGCTGGACACCGTCCACCACCGGGCAGGGATCGAAGGTGAAGATCACCAGGGTGCCCAGGACCACGATGACCACCGTGGCCGCGTACAGCACGGTCTTCAGCCAGCGGCGGGTGGAGTCCTTCTCCGCGTAGTCGTTGATGATGGTGCGTACGCCGTTGGTGCCGTGCAGCATAGCCAGCCACAGCATGGCCAGGTCCCAGAACTGCCAGAACGGATCCGCCCACTTGCCGGCCACGAAGCCGAAGTCGATGGCGTGGATGCCCTCGCCCACCAGGAGGTTCACAAAGAGGTGGCCAAAGATAAGGACCACCAGGACCACGCCGGAAAGCCGCATGAAGAGCCATGCGATCATCTCGAAGTTGCCCTTGCTGCCGCCGTGGCGGCGGTACTCGGGAGCGATCCGCCCGCTGCGGGGGCTTTCGATGGTTGCAGACATGGGTCAGTGACCTCCGAAGGCGAGGGACAGGTGGCGGATGGAGAAGCCGATCATGGTGACAGCCCAAAGGCCAAGGACCGCCCACAGCATCTGCCGCTGGTACTTGGGGCCCTTCTTCCAGAAGTCCACGGCGATGATCCGCAGGCCGTTGAAGGCGTGGAAAACGATGGCGGCAACCAGACCGGTCTCGCCCAGCGCCATGAGCGGATTTTTGTAGGCACCGATCACTTCCGTGTAGGCCTCGGGGGACACACGCACCAATGAGGTGTCCAGGACGTGGACCAACAAGAAGAAAAAGATCACTACACCGGTAATACGGTGTCCTACCCAGGACCACATGCCTTCACGGCCGCGGTACAAGGTGCCAGCTGGTTTTGTCGGCACTGATAAACCTCCCTGCAACACAGCGGCGCTGGCATGAGATCCACGCGGGGGGAACGCCTGCTGCGAGAGCACTCGTAGCTCAGGCCTAAATCTAGGCTTCGCTTACAGCTTATTCAATTTAGGGAAGACTTGGTGACCAGCACCGGCGCGGAATTCGCTGTTTTTTGAGACGAACGCCACAAGCCCGGCGGACCGCCTGCGGTTGTGTTGCGCGGCCTGCGGCCGTCCCGGAGGTGCGCCAAGGCCGTTCGGCTAAAGTAAGCCGTGATGACTACAGATAAAGTGACGAGCCCGGCATCACCACTTGACCGCTTTATTGCCGTAATCCCGGCTGGCGGCGTGGGGACCCGGCTTTGGCCCCTGTCACGCGCCGCAGCTCCCAAATTCCTCCACGACCTCACGGGTTCGGGAAGCACGCTGCTGCGTGCCACCTACGACCGGCTGCACCCGCTGGCCGGCAGCCGGATCCTGGTGGTCACCGGCATGGCTCACCGGGATGCCGTGTGCCGGCAGCTCCCGGAACTGCAGGATTCGGACCTGGTCCTCGAGTCCGAGCCGAAGGACTCCGCTGCCGCCATCGGCCTGGCCGCGGCGATCCTGCACCAGCGGGACCCGGACGCCATCATGGGATCCTTCGCGGCTGACCACGTGATCAGCCCCGACGGCCTCTTCCAGGAGGCGGTCCGCGAGGCCATCCACACTGCCGCCGCAGGGAAGATTGTCACGATCGGCATCAAGCCCACCCACCCGTCCACCGGCTTCGGCTACATCCGCTCCGGCCAGGACCTCCGGATTGAGGGCGCTCCGAGTGCGCAGGACGTCGTGGAGTTCGTCGAAAAGCCGGACGAGGCGGTGGCCCGGCAATACGTGGAAAGCGGCAACTACGTCTGGAACGCCGGCATGTTCGTGGCCCCGGTGGCCCTGATGCTCAAGCACCTCGAAGCAAACCAGCCCGGACTTTTCCAGGGCCTGCAGGAGATCGCGGCGGCCTGGGACACCCCGCAGCGTGACGAAGTCACGGCCCGCGTATGGCCCACGCTGCCGAAGATCGCCATCGACTACGCGGTAGCGGAACCTGCCGCCGAAGCCGGGGACGTCGCCGTCGTACCCGGTACTTTCCGGTGGGACGACGTCGGGGACTTCGCCTCGGTAGGCAGGCTTAACAGCGCCCGGGAAGTGGATGACGTCACGGTGCTGGGTGAAGGCGCGCGCGTCTTCACCGAGAACTCCAGCGGCGTGGTGGTCTCCGACACCAAGCGCGTCATCGCCCTGATCGGCATCGAGGACGTGGTCATCGTGGATACACCGGACGCGCTGCTGGTGACCACCAAGGCCAATTCGCAGCGGGTCAAGGCGGCCGTGGACGCCCTCAAGGCCAGTGGGGACACGGACGTCCTGTGACGCCCTGCGCCGCGTTGCGTTCCGGCGCCCCAAAGGGCCCGGGATGTAACGCAGCGACCGGGATGACCCCCATTTTCGGCCACCATGGCTAGAGTGAAACAGTGCGCAATTACACTACAGAAGCCCAGCCCACAGCCCTGGTGGCCCCTTGGCTGGACCCGCTCCTGCCGGAACTGATCGAATTCCGCCGGGACCTCCACGCGCATCCCGAACTGTCCTTCAAAGAGTTCCGCACCACAGACAAACTCGCCGAGCGGCTCGAAGCTGCCGGGCTGGCCCCGCGCCGCCTCGAAGGCACCGGCCTGACGGTGGACGTGGGCGAAGGACCCATCGCCACGGCACTCCGCGGCGACATTGACGCGCTGCCCATCATCGAGGAAACCGGCCTTCCGTTCGCTTCTAGGAACCACGGCGTGACCCACGCCTGCGGGCATGACGTGCACACCACCACCATGCTGGGCATCGCCCTGGTGCTCCAGCGGATGCACCTGGAGCAGCCGCTGGGCGGCACCGTCCGGCTGATCTTCCAGCCGGCCGAGGAAACGATGCCCGGCGGCGCGCACGCCTGCATCGAACAGGGGGTCCTCGAAGGAGTGCCGCGGATCCTGGCGCTGCACTGCGACCCCCGCATCGAGGTGGGCAGGATCGGTACCCGCATCGGGGCCATCACCTCCGCCTCGGACACCATCCGCATTGAACTCTCCGGCCGCGGCGGACACACCTCCCGCCCGCACCTCACTGAGGACCTGGTGTTCGCCCTGGCGCAGATCGCCGTGAACGTGCCCGCTGTCCTGTCCCGTCGTGTGGATGTCCGCAGCGGTGTATCCGTGGTGTGGGGGCAGATTTCAGCAGGGTCCGCGCCCAACGCCATTCCCGGTGTGGGTTATATGGCAGGCACTATGCGCTGCCTGGACCGCGATGCCTGGCACGCTGCCGGCGAGCTGCTGGACGAGGTGGTCCACCAGGTTGCCGCGCCCTACGGAGTGGACGTCCGCCTGGAGCACACCAGGGGAGTGCCGCCGGTAGTGAACTCCGAACACGAAACCGCGCTCATTGAAGCCTCCGCCCGCGCGGAAATCGGGGAGGGCGCAGTGGTGCTGACTCCGCAGTCCATGGGCGGGGAGGACTTCGCATGGTTCCTGGCAGATCTCCCAGGAGCCATGATGCGGCTGGGCACCAAGACTCCGGGCGGTGAGGAATACGACCTGCACCGCGGCGATTACATCCTGGACGAGCGGGCCCTGGGCCTGGGCATCCGGGTACTCACCGGAGCGGCACTGCGCACCATCCGCGACCTCTGACGCAAAGCTGCTGGCGCCGTCCTGCGCTACCACTTGGTAACAACTTGTAAACAATCTCCCTCCGGCAACCGGCGTGTGCTAGGGGCCGGTGGCGCAGGCCACTACAGTAGTTGGCATCAGTGCGCTCCGGCGCAGTGCTGCGTGCCCTCAGTGAAAACAGAATTTCAGTGTAGAAACGGACACTCACTGAATTCGAGCCGTAGCGCCACTCTCTCCTGGAGGAATATTGAAGACATCACTGCGTGCACGCCTTAAGCGCGGTTCAATGGCCGGCGTGGCTGCCGTTGGCGCTTCGGCGCTCCTGCTGACGGCCTGCGGTGCGGCCCCGGAAGCCGGCGGCGGATCCACCGAAGCCGCCAGCGACTACACCGGCTGCATCGTCTCGGACTCCGGCGGGTTCGACGACCAGTCCTTCAACCAGTCCTCCTATGAGGGCCTCAAGAAGGCGGAAGCTGACCTGGGCATCAAGGTCAACCAGGTGGAGTCAAAGACGAACAACGACTTCGAGCCCAACCTTCGCGCCATGGTGACGGCAGGCTGCGACCTGACCGTCACGGTGGGCTTCCTGCTGGGCGACGCCACCAAGGCGCAGGCCGAAGCCAACCCGGACAGCCACTTCGCGATCGTCGACTTCGGCTACGAAACCCCCATCGAGAACGTCAAGCCGATCATCTACGACACGGCCCAGGCGGCGTTCCTCGCCGGCTATCTGGCGGCCGGCACCAGCAAGACCGGTACGGTGGCCACCTTCGGCGGGATCAAGATCCCCACCGTCACCATCTTCATGGACGGCTTCGCGGACGGCGTGAAGTACTACAACGAACAGAAGAACAAGAGCGTCAAGCTCCTGGGCTGGAACAAAGAAGCCCAGGACGGCAGCTTCACCGGCGACTTCGAGAAGCAGGACGTGGGCAAGCAGCTCACCCGGAACTTCCTTGACCAGGGCGCTGACATCGTCATGCCCGTTGCAGGCCCCGTGGGCAAGGGCGCCGGAGCGGCGCTGAAGGAAGCGAAGGCTGCCGGCAAGGACGTCAAGCTCATCTGGGTCGACTCCGATGGCTACCTCACCGCCCCGGATTACAAGGACATCATGCTGTCCTCGGTCATGAAGCTGATGGGCGACGCCGTGGAGACCGTGATCAAGGACGATGTCGAGGGCAACTTCGATAACACTCCTTACGTGGGCACCCTGGAGAACGAAGGCGTCCAGCTGGCTCCGTTCCACGATTTCGACTCCGAGGTTCCGGCCGAGCTCAAGTCCGAGCTTGACCAGATCAAGAAGGACATTGTGGACGGCAAGCTGAAGGTCGAATCCGCAGCGAGCCCCAAGGCCTGATCCCTGCCCTGAGCGCCACCCCCGGCTGGTTACAGACTGGCCGGGCGGTGGCGCTTTTTGCTGGCTGCCCGCCTTTCCGGGGGCGCGCCGGCTCATCCAACGGCTGCACCCACTAGGCTGGTGGTGCAGCCGCTTACCCCGTCCGGTCGATCACTGGACGCTTCGAGATTGGTCAGAGTTTTGAAACTTGAACTCAGAGGGATCACAAAACGCTTCGGTACCCTGCTCGCCAACGATCACATTGACGTTGTGGTGGAACCCGGGCAGATCCACTGCCTCCTGGGTGAAAACGGTGCCGGCAAATCCACGCTGATGAACGTGCTGTACGGGTTGTACGAGCCCACCGAGGGCGAGATCCTGGTGGACGGGAAGGCCGTATCGTTCCGCGGACCCGGCGATGCCATGGCCGCAGGCATCGGCATGGTGCACCAGCACTTCATGCTGGTCCCCGTCTTTACCGTGGCCGAAAACGTGGCCCTGGGGGCGGAGCCGACCAAGGCCGCAGGCTTCCTCAACCTGGACGAGACCCGCCGCAGGATCAGGGAGATCTCTGACCAGTACGGCTTTGACGTGGATCCGGACGCACTGGTGGAAGACCTGCCCGTCGGTGTCCAGCAGCGGGTGGAAATCATCAAGGCCCTGGTCCGCAACGCGAAGGTCCTGATCCTGGATGAGCCCACTGCCGTGCTCACCCCGCAGGAGACTGACCAGCTGCTGGACATCATGCGCCAGCTGAAGGCCGGCGGCACCTCCATCGTCTTCATCTCGCACAAGCTGCGCGAGGTCAAGGAAGTGTCGGACACCATCACCGTGATCCGGCGCGGGAAGGTGGTGGGCACGGCCGAGCCGACGGCGTCCACCACAGACCTGGCCTCCATGATGGTGGGCCGCGCGGTCAGCCTGACTCTTGACAAGGCGCCCGCACGCCCGCAGGAGACAACCTTCCAAATCGAGGACCTCACGGTGGTGGCCCCGAACGGCCAGCACGTGGTGGACGGGCTCAGCTTCCACATCGCCCGGGGCGAGATCCTCGCAGTGGCGGGGGTCCAGGGCAACGGCCAGACCGAGCTGACGGAGGCCATCCTGGGCCTCCAGGACCGGGTCACCGGATCCATTCGGCTGGACGGCAGGGAGCTCCTGGGCCGTTCCGTCAAGGAAGTGCTGAACGCCGGCGTTGGGTTTGTTCCCGAAGACCGCAAGGTGGACGGGCTGGTGGGGACCTTCTCCGTGGCCGAGAACCTGGTGCTGGACCTGTACGACAAACCCCCGTACGCCAAGGGCATCAGCATGAGCCCGGCAAAGGTCTTGGATAATGCCAAGGCCCGGATCGACGAGTTCGACGTCCGCACCCCATCCGCCGCCGCGGCGGCCGGAACGCTGTCCGGCGGCAACCAGCAGAAAGTGGTGATGGCCCGCGAGCTGTCCCGCCCGCTGCGCCTCTTCATTGCCAGCCAGCCCACCCGCGGCGTGGACGTGGGGTCCATCGAGTTCCTGCACCGCCGGATCGTGGCCGAGCGGGACCAGGGCACACCCGTCATGATCATCTCCACGGAGCTGGACGAGGTCATGGAACTCGCGGACCGGATCGCGGTGATCTACAAGGGCAAGCTTGTGGGCATCGTCCCCGCCGGCACCGGCCGCGACGTGCTGGGCCTCATGATGGCCGGCATCCGCCCCGAAGACCACCCCCCGGTCCAGCGCCCCGCAACCTCCGAGGACGCCGAAGGAGGCGACCATGACTGACAAGCACGAACCCAAGCACGTGGCCGGCGGAGAACCCGCCGCCCCGCACCATCCGAGCCCGGCGGAGGAGGAGACCGCCGCCGTCGTCTCCGTCGATACTGCCGGCGGCGCCATGGAACCGTCGGCCGTCCCCGCCACCGCGCAAAGCGGCCTCCTGCCCGGCCAGCCTGACACACTCCTGCGGCGGATCTTCACCGGCAGCGGGATGGTCTCCGTTCTGGCCGTACTCCTGGCGCTGATTATCGGCGGCCTGCTGATTGCCAGCACGGACAAGCAGGTCGCAACCACCGGCGGATACTTCCTTGCCCGCCCCACGGACTTCCTGGCGGCGGTCTGGAACGCGGCCACGGGCTCCTATATCGCGCTGTTCCAGGGGGCGGTTTTCAACCCGCGCGGCGCCAGCGCCGCGGCGCAGTTCGCGCCGTTCATGGAGACGCTGACCATCGCCACCCCGCTGATCACCGCGGGCCTGGGCGTCGCGCTGGCGTTCCGTGCGGGCCTGTTCAACATTGGTGCCCAGGGCCAGATCATCATGGGCGGCATCCTGGCTGCCTGGGTGGGGTTCGCGCTCCACCTGCCTCTTGGCCTGCACCTGCTGCTGGTCCTGGTGGCCGGCATCGCCGGCGGTGCCCTGTGGGGCGGGCTGGTGGGCGTACTTAAGGCCCGCACCGGCGCCCACGAGGTCATCCTGACCATCATGTTCAACTACATCGCGCTGTATTTCCTGCGCTTCCTGATGAGTACACCCGCCTTCCAGCGCCCGGGTGAGACCAACCCCATTTCCCCTGTCCTGGACCCCACGGCGGTATACCCGCAGATCCTGGGCAGCCAGTACCGGCTGCACCTGGGCTTCATCCTGGCCATCGGTGCCACGCTGCTGGTGTGGTGGCTGCTCAACCGCTCCACCGTGGGCTTCGAGTTCCGCGCGGTGGGCGCCAACCCCAGCGCCGCCCGCACGGCCGGCATCAACGTATCCAGATCCACCATCCTGGTCATGGCCATCGCCGGCGCCCTCGCGGGCATGTCCGGCGTGGCGCAGGTGGCCGGCACCGAAAAGGTCCTGACAGACGGGGTGGCCGCCACTTACGGTTTTGATGCGATCACCGTCGCGCTGCTGGGACGTTCGACGCCGTGGGGAACTTTTGCAGCCGGCCTGCTGTTCGGTGCCTTCCGCGCCGGGGCGGTCCAAATGCAGATCCAGACAGGCACCCCCATCGACATCGTCCTGGTGGTCCAGTCGCTGATCGTCCTGTTGATTGCGGCCCCGCCGCTGGTCCGTGCGGTGTTCGGGCTTAATCCCCGCCGCCGCAAGCCCGTCCGCGCCACCAAGTCCCGTCAGGCAGCTTCCACCGGAGGTGCAGCATGAGCACGACAGTTTCCCCGCCCCGCGCCGGAAAGCCCCAGCCGGAGGGCCCCGCCGGCGGTCCCGTACCCCTTTCGGGCAAGCCGGTCACCTGGAAGACCCCGGTGATGCTGTCCGCTCTGGCGCTTGTGGCGCTGGTTTTCTTCGGTTTCATGGGGCCGCGCCAGACGGCAAGCTTCGGCATTTCCACCGGCAGCGATTTCTTCCAGTTGCCCGCGCTGCAGGTGGACGCCTTCGTTGCCGGGCTGGTTCTGGCCACCATCATGGCGGGCCTGGCCGCCTACTCGGTATACCTGAAGACCAAGGGCCGTCCCACCCCGGGCTGGGCGGCAATCGTGTTCACGGTCCTGTTCGTGGCCGCGTTCCTCATCTGGGTGGTGGGCGGCGCCCGCACCCCGAACATCTCCCTGGCCGGCCTCATCGCCGGTTCCGTGACCCTGGCCGTTCCCTTGGTGTTCGGCTCCCTGTCCGGCGTGCTCTGTGAGCGGGTCGGGGTGGTCAACATCGCCATCGAAGGCCAGTTGCTCGGCGGTGCCTTCACTGCGGCCATCGTGGCCACCGTGACGCAGAACCCCTTCATTGGACTGCTCGCGGCGGCGGTGGCCGGTGCGCTGGTATCCATGGTGCTGGCCGTGTTCAGCATCAAGTACCTGGTGAACCAGATCATTGTGGGCGTGGTCCTGAACGTCCTGGTATCCGGCGTGACGGGCTTCCTCTTCAGCACAGTGATGCAGGCGGACAAGGCAAAGTTCAACGCGCCCCCCGGCCTGGAAGTCATTGCGATCCCCGTCCTGTCCGGCATTCCGATCATCGGACCCATCCTGTTCCGGCAGTCCCTGGTGGGCTACCTGATGTACGTGGCCGTGATCGCTGTCTGGATCGGACTGTTCAAGACCCGATGGGGCCTCCGGGTCCGCGCCGTGGGCGAGCACCCGCAGGCGGCTGACACCCTGGGCATCAATGTGAACCTCACCCGCTTCTGGAACGTCACCCTGGGTGGTGCCGTGGCCGGCATCGGCGGTTCCTTCTTCACGCTCGTGGCCATTGACAGCTTCACCAAGGAGATCTCCGGCGGGCGCGGCTTCATCGCCCTCGCCGCACTGATCTTTGGCCGCTGGAACCCCATCGGCGCGTTCTTTGCCGCGCTGCTGTTCGGTTTCGCCGACAACCTGCAGAGCATCGTGACCATCATCGGAACCCCCGTACCCAGCCAGTTCATGGCCATGCTGCCGTACCTGGTCACCGTGCTGGCGGTGGCGGGGCTGGTGGGCAGGTCCCGGGGTCCCGCGGCCAGCGGCATTCCGTACGTCAAGGGATGAGCGCCGTGGAAACAGCGCCGCAGGCGGTGGATTGGTCCGCGTTGGCAGAGGCGGCCACCGCCGCCATGCGCAACGCGTACGCACCTTATTCCCGTTTTCCGGTGGGGGCCGCTGCCCTCACCGCCGACGGCCGGATCGTCAGCGGCTGCAATGTGGAAAATGCCAGCTACGGTCTGACCCTCTGCGCAGAGTGCGCCCTGGTGGGCAACCTCCACATGACCGGCGGCGGCCGGTTGCGTGCCTTCTACTGCGTGGACGGCGGGGGTAACATCCTCATGCCCTGCGGCCGTTGCCGGCAGCTGCTGTACGAATTCCGCGCCCCGGACATGGAACTCATGACCACCCAAGGAATCAAGACCATGGACCAGGTCCTCCCGGACGCCTTCGGTCCCGAACACCTGGAGGGAACCCGATGACCCAGACCCATGCTGAGGCGTTCGACGCCGTGGACATCATCCGGATCAAGCGCGACAAGGGCGCGCTGAGCCCGGAACAGATCGACTGGACCATCGACGCCTATACCCGCGGGGCGATCGCCGATGAACAGATGGCGGCCCTGAACATGGCCATCCTGCTCAACGGCATGGACCGCGCGGAGATTGCCCGGTGGACCGCAGCGATGATCGCCTCCGGCGAGACCATGGACTTCACCAGCCTCCGCCGGCCGGACGGCGGCCTGAAGTACACCTCGGACAAGCACTCCACCGGTGGCGTGGGAGACAAGATCACCTTGCCGCTGGCGCCCCTGGTGGCCGTGTTCGGAGTGGCCGTGCCCCAGCTGTCCGGCCGCGGCCTGGGCCACACCGGCGGCACGCTGGACAAGCTTGAGTCCATTCCGGGCTGGCGCGCGTCCCTGACCAACGAGGAAATGCTGGCCCAGCTCCAGGACGTGGGAGCCGTGATCTGTGCCGCCGGCGCGGGGCTGGCACCCGCGGACAAGAAGCTCTATGCCCTCCGCGATGTCACAGGAACCGTGGAGGCCATCCCGCTGATCGCCTCCTCCATCATGAGCAAGAAGATCGCCGAAGGCACCGGTTCCCTGGTCCTTGACGTGAAGGTGGGCAGCGGTGCATTCATGAAAGACCAGGCCAAGGCGCGGGAGCTGGCCGAGACCATGGTGGCGCTGGGCAAGGACGCCGGGGTCAACACTGTTGCCCTGCTCACCAACATGGACACTCCGTTGGGCCTCACCGCGGGCAATGCCATCGAGGTGGAGGAATCCGTCGAGGTGCTGGCCGGCGGCGGGCCTGCAGACGTGGTGGAGCTGACGGTCCGGCTCGCCGAGGAGATGCTCGCGTGCGCAGGTGTGCACGACGCCGATCCCGCCGCAGCGCTGCGGGACGGCCGTGCCATGGACGTGTGGAACCGCATGATCGAGGCCCAGGGCGGCGATCCGCGCGCCACGCTTCCCGTCGCCCGCGAGTCAGAGGTGGTCTACGCCCCGGCTGACGGCGTGCTGGTGGAGCTCGACGCCCTCTCCGTCGGTGTGGCTGCGTGGCGCCTTGGCGCCGGCCGTGCCCGCAAGGAGGACGCGGTGCAGGCCGGGGCAGGGGTTAGGATGCACGCCAAGCCCGGCGCCGTGGTCCGTGCAGGGGAACCCCTGATGACCCTGCTCACCGACACGCCGGAGCGGTTTGAGCGGGCCAGGGAAGCCCTGGAGGGCGCCGTGGTTATCGCCCCCGAAGGCTCACGTCCCGCCCAGCAGTTGATCATCGACCGCATCGCCTAGGAAACCGATGCAGGCCGTCAATGACTTCATTCTCGCAGCAGCCGGCCAGCCCTGGGTGCTGGTCCTGGTCCTGGCGTGCTGCATCATTGACGGCTTCTTCCCGCCCATCCCGAGCGAGTCGGTGGTGGTGGGCCTGGCCGCCGTTGCGGCCACCGCGCAGGTTCCCAACCCCGGGGTCCTGATGCTGGTGGCCGCGGCGGGGGCGTTTTCCGGGGACAACATCGCCTACCTGATCGGCCGCCGGGTGGGCACCACCCGCTGGTCATGGATGCGCGGTCCCCGAATGCAGGGGGCGTTCCGCTGGGCCGGCCGGGAGTTGCGCAAGCGCCCGGCAGCCCTGATCCTCGTGGCCAGGTTCGTCCCCATCGGGCGCGTCGCCGTCAACCTCACCGCCGGTGTCACCGGCTATCCGCACGCCAGGTTCGTAGGGCTCACGGTGTTGTCCGCCACGCTGTGGGCGGCATACTCGGTGGGCATCGGCCTGTTTTTTGGCCAGTGGTTCGAGGATAACCACCTCCTTGGCGCTGCCATCGCCATTGTGTGCGCCGTGGCCCTGGGCATCGTGGTGGACGTGGCCGTCAACCGTTTCCGGCACAAGCCGCCCATCGTGGAACGCATGAAGGAACCGGAAGCGTAGCGAATCCGCCGAGCCCGTGGGACACTTAGGGAGCGATTTCCGTCACGTTGACGGCGTTTTTCCGAGAAGCAGGACCGCGTGGATTTTATAAGTGAGGCCGTGCTCCATGCGGCGGGCCAATGGTGGATCTATCCGGTCCTCCTGCTGTTCTTTTTCGTGGACGGCTTCGCCATGGTGGTCCCCAGCGAAACACTCATCGTGGCTCTGGCGGCCTTTTCCCGGCAGAGCGGGGAGCCGAACCTCTGGATCCTGGGCGGCACGGCGCTGGTCGGTGCCATTGCGGGCGACAACATGGCTTTCATGCTGGGCCGGCGGATCGGCCTGGACCGCTGGCGGTGGATGCGAAGGCCCAAGGTGCGCCGGGCCTTCGACTGGGCCCGCGGTGAGCTGGACAAGCGCGGAGCGGTGCTGATCTTCACCGCGCGCTACATCCCCTGGGGCAGGGTGGCCGTCAACTACGTGGCAGGAAGCACCGGGTTCGGGCACCGCAGGTTCTTCCTGCTGGACGCGTTCGCCTGCCTGACGTGGGTGGGCTACTCCATCGGCATCGGCCTGCTGGCAAGCTCGTTCCACTGGCTGCACGACAGCCCGCTGCTCAGCGCCGGAATCGCCGTGGTGTTCGCCGTTGTCCTGGGCATCGTCATGGACCACCTGCTGCGGTGGTGGCACCGCCACCTGTCCCGCAAGGATGCGGCAGAGGTGGACCAATGGCTCGACGGCGGCCCTTCAGGCACGCTGAATCCGGAACCCGACGATTTCCTGGCCCGGGTTCCGCGCGAGAGCAGGCCGGCACCGGAATAGGCGCTGGCATTGCGCCTGCACCCACCCTAAGGTGGGTACGTGACTGAGCCTATTGCTGACCCCGCCCCCGCCATCGAGTTCGACCTGAAGACCCTGCCGAAGGTTTCCCTGCACGACCACCTGGACGGGGGACTCCGCCCGGCCACCATCATTGAACTGGCAGCCGCCGTGGGACACACCCTGCCGTCCACCGATCCCGTGGCCCTTGGCGAGTGGTTCCGCGAATCCGCGGATTCCGGCTCCCTGGTCCGCTACCTCGAGACGTTCGACCACACCATCGCCGTCATGCAGACCCACGAGGGCCTGTACAGGGTAGCGAAGGAGTTCGTGGAGGACCTGGCAGACGACGGCGTGGTCTACGGCGAAGTCCGCTGGGCCCCGGAGCAGCACCTGCAGAAGGGCCTGACCCTGGACGAGGCCGTCGAGGCCGTCCAGGAGGGACTGGAAGCCGGCGTTGAAGCCGTCAGCGACTCCGGCCGGGAAATCCAGGTGGGCCAGCTCATCACCGCCATGCGCCACGCGGACCGCGGCCAGGAAATCGCCGAGCTCGCCGTCCGCCACCGCAACAGGGGTGCCGTGGGCTTCGATATCGCCGGGGCCGAGGACGGCTTCCTGCCTGCCCGCTTCCGGGATGCCTTCACCTACCTCGCCCAGCACAACTTCCCGGCCACCGTCCACGCGGGCGAGGCGGCCGGCCTCGAAAGCATCCAGTCCGCCCTGGTGGACGGCCGCGCGCTGCGCCTGGGCCACGGCGTCCGTATCGCCGAAGACATCATGGTGGAGTTCGACGACGACGCCACCGACGAGGGCGACGGCGAGGGCAGCATCGGCCTGGTTACCCTCGGGGACCTCTCCAGCTGGGTGCGGGACCGCGGCATAGCGCTGGAAATCTGCCCGTCCTCCAACCTCCAGACGGGTGCCATTGCCGGCTTCGGCGAAGGCATCGAGAGCCACCCGCTGGACATGCTCTACCAGCTGGGCTTCAACGTCACCATCAACACGGACAACCGGCTAATGAGCGGTGTAACCCTCACCGACGAGTTCGACCTCCTGGTGGAGACGTTCGACTACGACCTGGACGACCTGCTGGAGCTGACGCTCAACGCCGCCGAGGCCTCCTTCCTGCCCCTTGAGGAAAAGGAAGCGCTGGTGGAGTACATCAACGACGCCTACGCCAATCTTGGCTGAGGAAGCGCCCGTCGAAAGGCTCCTGACGGTCATTGCCAGGCTGCGGGAGCACTGCCCGTGGATGGGCGCGCTGACGCATGCCTCCCTGGTGGAGTACCTCCTCGAGGAGGCCTACGAGGTGGCAGAGACCATCGAGGCGGGACACCCCGACGCCGAGCTCCGGGGGGAGCTGGGCGACGTCCTGCTCCAGGTAGTGCTGCATGCCCGCCTCGCGGAGGAACGCGGCGCGTTCACGTTCGACGACGTGGCCCGCGGCCTGGATGCCAAAATGGTCCGGCGCAACCCTCACGTGTTCCGCCCCGACGGCTCACTGCAGGACACCTTCCCGGCCACCGTGGCGGAGATCGAGCAGAAGTGGGACGCGGTCAAACGCGCCGAACGGCCGGCCGGCCGCGGCCCCTTCGACGGTATTCCGCTCGCCCTGCCGGCCCTGGCCAGGGCACAGAAGTCGCTGGACCGGGCCGCCCGCGCCGGCCTGGGGCTGCCGCCCGCAGACCCTGCCCCCGCAACGGAGGAAGCGCTCGGGGAGCTGCTGTTCGGCGTCGTGCGTTCGGCGCAGGCTGCCGGACTGGATGCCGAGCGTGCACTGCGCGGGGCGGTGCGGCGGTACCAGGAGGACGCCGCGAAGGCCGGACACGCGCCATCATGACGTCCGGAGGCTGGATAGGTTTCCGTAACCTGAACCACTCTCGACTACGCTGGTCCCTGACGAGGACGTCGAATTTTTCTGCCACAGTCCCCCTGGTTAATCGCCCATAAGGAGCAAAATTCATGGCGCTTATCGATGCCATCCACGCCCGCGAGATCCTCGATTCCCGCGGCAACCCCACCGTAGAAGTCGAGGTCCTGCTCTCTGACGGCCAGATCGGCCGCGCAGCCGTCCCCTCCGGCGCCTCCACCGGCGAGCACGAAGCCGTGGAACTGCGCGACGGCGACAAGGGCCGCTACCTCGGCAAGGGCGTCCAGAAAGCCGTTGACGCCATCATCGACCAGATCGCTCCGGCCCTCACCGGCTTCGACGCCACCGACCAGCGCAGCATCGACCAGGCCATGCTGGACCTGGACGGCACCCCCAACAAGGGCAAGCTGGGCGCCAACGCCATCCTGGGCGTGTCCCTGGCCGTGGCCAACGCCGCTGCCGCCTCCGCGGACCTGCCGCTGTACAAGTACCTCGGCGGCCCCAACGCGCACGTTCTGCCCGTGCCCCTGATGAACATCCTCAACGGCGGATCGCACGCGGACTCCGACGTTGACATCCAGGAATTCATGATCGCCCCCATCGGCGCCGAGACCTTCTCCGAAGGCCTGCGCTGGGGCGTTGAGGTCTACCACAACCTCAAGTCCGTCCTGAAGGAAAAGGGCCTGTCCACCGGCCTGGGCGACGAGGGCGGCTTCGCCCCGAACCTGCCCTCCAACCGTGCGGCACTGGACCTGATCCAGGAAGCCATCAAGAACGCCGGCTACACCCCCGGCAAGGACATCGCCCTGGCGCTGGACGTTGCCTCCTCCGAGTTCTTCAAGGACGGCGCCTACCAGTTCGAAGGCAAGTCCCTGTCCGCGAGCGAGATGAGCGCCTACTACGCCGGGCTCGTGGCAGACTACCCGCTGGTGTCCATCGAGGACCCGCTGGACGAGAACGACTGGGAAGGCTGGAAGACCCTCACCGACACCATCGGCGACAAGGTCCAGCTGGTGGGTGACGACCTCTTCGTCACCAACCCGTCGATCCTGCAGCGCGGGATCGACACCAAGACCGCCAACTCCCTGCTGGTCAAGGTGAACCAGATCGGCTCGCTCACGGAAACCCTCGACGCCGTCAGCCTGGCCCAGCGCGCCGGCTACACCACCATCACCTCGCACCGCTCCGGCGAGACCGAGGACACCACCATCGCCGACATCTCGGTTGCCACCAACGCCGGCCAGATCAAGACCGGTGCCCCGGCACGCTCCGAACGCGTAGCCAAGTACAACCAGCTGCTGCGCATCGAAGAAGAGCTCGACGACGCCGCACGCTACGCCGGCCGCAGCGCCTTCCCGCGTTTCAAGGGCTAGTAGCCGCACCTGCACCGCAACGGTGGCTATGGTTGAAAGACCATAGCCACCGTTGCCGTTTTCCGGCAGCACTGCCCAACAAGTCCCGTCCGCCAACGAGTTCCACCCAGTTCCGGCCCGGCCTGTGGCTGCCACCGCAGGGCCGCGTGTTCCAGCCGCGTGTTTCAGGAGTGTCATGGCTACCCGCCGTCCCAAAGTCCCCAAGGTCGCCCCGGCCCGTCCCGCCGGGGGCTCCCCGGACGGCGCCGACGTCATCCGGGCAGACTTCGGGGCAGGGAAAGCGCCGGAGGAGACGCAGGAGAGGGCTCATGAGGGGAGCAGCGGCAGCAGCCGTGCCACGCAGCCCGCCCCGCCTGAGGAAGTTACGCAGCCCGTGCCCGCCAAGGCGTTCTCCGGACGCATGCTGGCCCTCGCCGTCGTGATGATTGCGATCACCATCATGCTGGCGCCCACCGTGAAGGTGTTCTTCGATAAACGGGCCGAAATCGAGGCCCTGAACGCGGACATCGCGGCCCGCGAGGCCGAGGGCGACGCCCTGCGCCGGCAGGTTTCGCGGTGGCAGGACCCCAACTACGTGAAACAGCAGGCCCGCGACCGCATTAACATGGTTATGCCGGGAGAAACCGGTTACTGGGTTTTCGGCAGCGACCTGCCTGCCGGAGAAAGCAGTAGCCAGCCCGGCGCAGCAGCAGCACAAGACCCCGCCGACCTGCCGTGGGTGGATTCCCTGTGGGAGTCCATCCGGCGCGCGGCCACAGACTGAACCGCAACAGGAAGGACGGCCCGCGACGATGGAACCCACCACGGCAGCCGCCCGGGAAGACTCCCGCCAACCATCTGCACGCGATCTTGAAGTCCTGAGCCGGCAGCTCGGACGGCCGGTGCGGGATGTGGTGGAGATTCCGGCACGCTGCGTCTGCGGCAACCCTCTCGTGGCCGCTACGGCACCGCGGCTCGGCAACGGCACCCCGTTCCCCACCACCTTCTACCTCACCCATCCCGTGATCACCTCCGCCGTGTCCCGGCTTGAAGCCGCAGGCGTCATGAACGAGATGAACGGACGCCTTGCCGAAGACGGGGAACTGTCAGCGGCCTACCGCGCCGCCCACGACGCCTACCTGGCCGCGCGGCAGGCCATCGGCGATCGCTGCGGTACAGGAGACGTTCCAGAGATCGACGGCATCTCCGCCGGCGGAATGCCCACCCGTGTCAAATGCCTCCATGTCCTGGTGGGCCATTCACTCGCTGCCGGCCCGGGCGTAAACCCGCTGGGCGACGAAGCCCTGCACCTCATCAGCGAATGGTGGAGCAAAGAACGCTGCTATTGCGACGGCGCCTGGGACACCACGGGCGAAGCCCCCTCCCGGGATCTAAGCCGCCACGGCCCCCAGGGACTGCCGGACATTGTGGGCCGGCCCGCGCCGGTCCGCAAAGCGGCCGGCCCCGGCGGAGCCGCCGAATGACCCGCGTTGCCGCGATCGACTGCGGCACCAACTCCATCCGCCTGCTTATCGCGGACATCGACCGCAGCAGCGGCACGCCAGTCCTCACCGACGTGGTCCGCGAGATGCGGGTGGTCCGGCTGGGCCAGGGCGTGGATGCCACCGGCGAACTTGCCCCCGAGGCGCTGGAGCGTACTTTCGCCGCCACCGCCTCCTATGCGCAGCTGATCAAGGATCACGGCGCGGAGAAAGTCCGCTTCACCGCAACGTCGGCAAGCCGTGACGCCCGCAACCGGCAGGTCTTCGTGGACGGCATCCGTGATCTTCTGGGCGTGGAGCCCGAGGTGATCTCGGGGGCCGAGGAAGCCGCCCTGTCCTTCGCCGGGGCCAGCAGCGTGCTGCCCATCCTGGACGGACATCAGGTCCTGGTTGTGGATCTCGGTGGCGGCAGCACGGAATTCGTGCTGGGAACCGCTGCCGGCGTCACCGCGGCGAAGTCCGTGGACATCGGCTGCGTGCGGCTGACCGAGCGGCACCTGGCCGGCGATCCGCCCACCGCGGAACAGATCGCCGCCGCGGAAGCCGACGTGGACACCGCCATTGCCCGCGCACGCGAAGACGTCCCACTGGACCAGGCCACCGCCGTCGTAGGCGTTGCCGGCTCAGTTACCACCATCACCGCGCACGCCCTGCGGCTGGCGGAATACTCCCCGGACGCCATCCACGGTGCCGAACTCCCCATAGCCGCTGTACAGGAAGCTGCCGCGGAGCTGCTGCGGATGCCCCGCGCCGCCAGGGCCGCCCTGCCCTACATGCATCCGGGCCGGGTTGACGTTATCGGCGCCGGGGGACTGGTGTGGCGGCGCATCCTGGAACAGCTTGGTGCCCTGACCGGGGGCCGGATCACCACCGCAACAGCCAGCGAGCACGACATTCTCGACGGCATTGCGCTGAGCATCGGCTGAACCATGGGAGCTTTCAAGGGCGTGACCGCCGCGTTTGGCCAGGCGGCCGCAACGCTGCCGGTGCTGCTGCTGTCCGGCCTTTTCGTGGCCGCCGGTGTTATCAACGCACCGGCAGCACAGGCGGACGACTGGCGGGACAAGCAGTACTGGCTCAAGGAATCCGGCATCACCGAGGCCTGGAATGTGTCCAAGGGCGCCGGGGTGAAGGTGGCTGTGATCGACAGCGGCGTGGACGCCGGGCATCCGGATCTCAAAGGTGCTGTGGCAGGCGGATTCGATGCGTCCGGCTCCGGCGACGCAAACGGCCAAAAGAGCATCGGGGCCAAGCCGGAACACGGCACGCTGGTGGCCACCATCCTTGCCGGGCGCGGCCACCAGCCCAAGGATGCCTCGCCCAGCCCCGTCCCGAAAAGCACCGGCGCGACCGGCCCGGACGGCATGGCAGGGGTTGCTCCTGAAGCCGAGATACTGTCGGTCTCCACCTGGCTGGGGTCGCCCAACCCGTCGGGCAAGAGCGACCAGGACCAGATCCCGGAGGCCGTGCGCTGGGCCGTGGACAACGGTGCCACCGTCATCAATATCTCGCTGGGCAGCACCACGCCGCAATGGCCGCAAAGCTGGGATGCCGCGTTCCTTTACGCCGAGCAGAAGGACGTGGTCATCGTGGCCGCGGCCGGAAACCGCGTGGGCGGAAACATCCAGGTGGGCGCGCCCGCCACGATTCCGGGCGTGCTGACCGTGGCCGGGGTGGACCGCAAGGGTGTCGCAAGCGTGGACGCCTCCTCACAGGGGATCAGCATCGGCGTGGCTGCTCCGGCGGAGGATTTGGTGGGCGGAGTCCCGGGCGGTGACTACGCTGAATGGGCCGGCACCTCCGGCTCCGCTCCCATGGTGGCCGGAGTGGCCGCCCTCATCAGGTCCAAGTGGCCGGAGATGAGCGCGGAGCAGGTCATCAACAGGATCGTTTCCACTGCCGACGACGCCGGCCCGGCCGGCAAGGACCCGCTCTATGGCTTTGGCGTGCTGGACGCGGCCGCGGCACTGAAGGATGACGTTCCCGAGGTTTCTGCCAACCCGCTGGGAAGCATCGCCGAGTGGATCCGGGTACACCGGCGGGGCAACCTTTCCACACCCGTCCCGCTGCCCACCGCCGAAGTGCCCAGCGCCGTCCCCACCCTGCCTGAGGCGACGGTGCCTGCCGCCAAGGCACCCTCGCCGCGGGACTCGGCCGTGGGCGCCGCCGTCGTAATCGGTTTTTCGGTGCTGTTCGCGGCGATCATCGCGGCAGCGGCCGTCAAGCTCCGCCGCGCGGCCAGGGACCCGTCGCTGGCGCGCGAGGAACCTTTGACCGGAGCCGTGGAGAAGGTGGATTCACCGGGCAAACCGTAGGTGGTCCCGGCCCTGTCCCAGGCGCGATGCACGCTAGTGAAGATTTTCACAAACTGCTGTATCGTTAGACGCATGGCAACCACCCCAGAGCTCCAGGACCGTCCCAGGGTACTCGTCGTAGGCGGCGGGTACGTCGGCCTGTACGTAGCACTCAAACTGCAGAAGAAGATCGCGAATGCCGGTGGCATCGTCACCCTCGTGGATCCACTGCCCTACATGACCTACCAGCCCTTCCTCCCCGAGGTTGCAGGCGGCAACATCGAGGCCCGCCACGCCGTGGTCTCCCACCGCCAGCACCTCAAGCAGACCGAACTGATCCAGGGCCGCGTGACCTCGATCGACCACGCGAACCGCACCGCCGTCGTGGCCCCCGCTGACGGCGGCGGGCACTTCGAGGTTCCGTACTTCGACGTCGTCCTTGCAGCCGGCGCCATCACCCGTACCTTCCCCATCAAGGGCCTCGCGGACAAGGGCATTGGCCTGAAGACCATCGAGGAAGCCGTTGCGCTGCGCAACAAGGTGCTGGAGCGCATTGAGGTTGCGTCCACCATGACCGACGCCGCCGCGCGCGCCAAGGCGCTCACCTTCGTGGTGGTAGGTGGCGGCTTCGCCGGCATCGAGTGCATCACCGAGATGGAGGACCTGGCCCGCGCCGCGGTCCGCAACAACCCCCGCATCAAGCAGGAGGAAGTCCGTTTCGTACTGGTCGAGGCCATGGGCCGCATCATGCCTGAGGTCACCGCTTCCCAGGCCGACTGGGTGGTGGAGCACCTGCGCAGCCGCGGCATCGAGGTGCTGCTGAACACCTCCCTGGACAGCGCCGAGGGCTCCCTCAAGCTCATCAACCTGCCGGACAAGACCCCCGCGCAGGAATTCGAAGCGGACACCCTCGTCTGGACTGCCGGCGTGCAGGCCAACCCGATGGTCCGTTCCACCGACTTCCCGCTGGAGCCCCGCGGCCGCGTCCGCGTCCTTCCGGACCTGCGCATCGGCGGCGATGAAGGCATCGTGGAGAACGCCTGGGCAGCCGGCGACATCGCCGCCGTTCCCGACCTCACGGGCAAGGGCCTCCCGGACGGCACCTGCGTTCCCAACGCCCAGCATGCGCTGCGCCAGGCCAAGCGCCTTGCCAAGAACCTGTGGGCATCCCGCTGGGACAAGCCGATGAAGGACTACAAGCACAAGAACCTTGGCGCAGTGGCCGGCTTCGGCGAATGGAAGGGTGTCGCCAACATCAACCTCCTGGGCCGCATCGGGCTCAAGGGCCCGCTGGCCTGGTTGGCCCACCGTGGCTACCACGGCATGGCGATGCCCACGTTCGAGCGCAAGTTCCGCGTGGTCCTGAACTGGATCATCGCCTTCTTCGCCGGCCGCGACACTACGCAGCTGATGGACCTGGACAACCCGCGGGGTGCCTTCGTGGCCGCTGCCACCCCGGCTCCCAGGCCGGCGGCGGCTCCCGCTCCGGCTGCAGCCGTGCCGGAGACCAAGGAATCGGCGCCGGCCAACGCCAAGTAGCCCGCCTCCCTTTTGACGCACGACGGCGGCCGTCCCTTTCGGGGGACGGCCGCCGTCGTGCGTTCCCGCAGCGCCCGCTGCCGCGGCCTGCGGCCTAGACTGTCCCCATGAGCGGCGAAATGAACCTGCAGGCCCTGCTGGCAGGCATGCGGCCAATGCAGCGCCATGGTGAGTTTGTGTACGTCCTGTGGCCCCACGGCCGGCCCCTGACGCCTGGCATTGAGGCCGCCGTCCGCGAGGCCGAGGGCCTGACTGTGGTCCTTCCGCGGTCCGTCGCGGACGCGGAAGGGCTCAGCTACGACTTCGTGGCCGCCTGGATCACCCTGGAGGTCCATTCCGCGCTGGAGGCCGTTGGCCTTACCGCCGCCGTCAGCAGGGCGCTTACGGAGGCGGGGATCAGCTGCAACGTGCTGGCCGGGTTCCACCACGACCACCTGCTGGTTCCCGTCGCGCAGGCGCCGCGCGCCCTGCAGGAGTTGGCCGCACTCTCGTCCAGGAACCGCAGGCCGGAGCCCCCGCCTGGCTGATCCGGTCGGCGGGCTGTGACGGGATACCATTGTTGCGGCGCCCCAGTAGCCCAATTGGCAGAGGCATCGGACTTAAAATCCGCGTGTTGTGGGTTCGAGTCCCACCTGGGGTACAAGCGCGAAAAATGCCCGGAAAAGCGCGCCGGGAAGAGGAAGCCGTCCGTTCAGCGGGCGGCTTCCGGCCTTTAATTCCGCATAGGCAACGACTGTTATAAGGATGTGACCTCAATCACTTATTTTCGGCGGGAAATTACATTAGCTTGAACCTGATCAGGAATACCTGATTTTTCGCGTCAAAGGCCGTTCGCACCTTTAGATCGAGGAGCTAGTTCATGACATTATTTCCCCAGGCGGGAACCCGCGTTGCCAAGCTGACAGCGCTTGGCATCGGCGTTGCCTTTATGGCAACGGCTTGCGGCGGTTCGTCCACACCCACGGCGTCCGAGACCGCCTCCGAAGCTGCGGCCGGCATCGCCTGCCCCGCACCTGAAGGCACCGGCGGCGCGGCAGCGAGCCAGGCTCCGGCGCCCGGATCGGTTCCGCCCTCCAGCACCACCACCGATAAGCCTTTGAAGATCGGGTCACTGCTGCCCACCACGGGCTCCCTGGCCTTCCTGGGCCCGCCCGAAATTGCCGGCGTCAACCTTGGTGTCGATGAAGTCAACAAGGCCGGCGGCGTACTGGGCAAGCCCATTCAAGTGGTCCACCGCGACTCCGGCGATACCAAGACGGACATCGCCACCCAGTCCACCTCAGCGCTGCTGGGCCAGGGCGTGAGCGCCATCATCGGCGCCGCATCCTCAGGTGTGTCCAAGACGGTCATCAACCAGATCACCGGCGCGGGCGTCATCCAGTTCTCCCCGGCCAACACGTCTCCGGACTTCACCACTTGGGATGACAAGGGCCTGTACTGGCGTACTGCCCCGTCCGACGTGCTGCAGGGCAAGGTCCTGGGCAACTACATGGCAACGTGTGGTGCCCAGACGGTTGGACTGATCGTCCTCAACGATGCTTACGGCACGGGCCTGGCCAAGAACATCAAGTCGGCCTTCGAGTCCGCCGGCGGCAAGGTTGTGGCCGAAGAACTCTTCAACGAAGGCGACACCCAGTTCAGCAGCCAGGTGGACAAGGTCCTCGCCGCCAAGCCGGACGCCATTGCCCTGATCACCTTCGACCAGGCCAAGAGCATCGTTCCGCTGATCACCGGCAAGGGCGTCAAGCCCACGCAGCTGTTCATGGTGGACGGCAACACGTCCGATTACAGCAAGGACTTCAAGGCAGGCACCCTGAAGGGCGCGCAGGGCACCATCCCCGGTACCTTCGCCAAGGAGGACTTCAAGAAGAAGCTGCTGGCGATCGATCCCGCACTGAAGGACTACAGCTACGCCGGCGAGTCCTACGACGCCGTCAACCTGATCGCACTGGCTTCGGAAGCCGCCAAGAGCACCAAGGGCGTAGACATCGCCGCCAAGCTCAAGGAAGTTTCCGAAGGCGGCGAGAAGTGCACCTCCTACGCAGGCTGTGTCACGCTCCTCCGCGACGGAAAGGACATCGACTACGACGGCCAGTCCGGCCCCGTAACGTTCTCCGACGCGGGTGACCCCACGGAGGCGTACATCGGCATCTACGAGTACCAGGATGACAACACGTACTCCGCAGTGAAGGAAGAGTTCGGCAAGCTCTAAGCCGCTTCCTGACCGACCGAAAGGCCCCCGCCCAGTGACCAGTTCACCCCGGGCGGGGGTCTTTTGCTGTCCGCCGCCAAGCCGCCTGCTGAAGAATTGAGGCTGCCTTGCCGAAGGATTGCCTGCCGGCATCGCCTGCCGCTGGCCGGGCTGCCTGCCTGGCTCCCCGCCCTGCTGGCGTGCCGGCCTGCACCGCAGGCATGCAGAAGGGGCCGCCACCTTGCGGTGACGGCCCCTTCTGCGGGCCCTGGAGCCCTTGGAGAGCGGTTCCTAGTCGACAGTGTCGGCCAGGGTGCCCAGGTACAGCTGGATGACCTTGGGATCCTTCATGAGTTCGCGGCCGGTTCCCGTGTAAGCGTCCTTGCCCTGGTCCAGGACGTAGGCGCGGTCACAGATCTGCAGGCAGCGGCGGGCGTTCTGTTCCACCATGATCACCGAGACGCCTGCCCGGTTGATCTCGTGGACCCGAAGGAACGTCTCGTCCTGCTTGACGGGGGAGAGGCCTGCGGAGGGTTCATCCAGCAGCAGCACCGCCGGGTCCATCATCAGGGCGCGCCCCATGGCAACCATCTGCCGTTCACCGCCGGAGAGCGATCCGGCGCGCTGCGCGCGTCGCTTGCCCAGCTCGGGGAACAGGCCCGTGACGAAGTCGAAGCGCTCGGCGAAGTCCTTGGGCCGCTGGAACATGCCCATCTGCAGGTTTTCCTCGATGGACAGCGTGGCAAAGACGTTGTTGGTCTGCGGAACGAAACCGACACCGCGGGTGACCAGCTTGTTGGCCTTCAGCCCGGTGATGTCCTGGCCCCGCACCACAACAGTGCCGGAGTGGACCTTGACCAGGCCGAACATGGCCTTCAGCAGCGTAGACTTGCCGGCGCCGTTGGGGCCGATGATGCCGATCAGCTCACCCTTGCGGGCTTCGATGCTGCAGCCGTTGAGGATGTTCACGCCGGGCAGGTAGCCGGCCACGAGGTCCGTGACCTTGACTACCGAGTCGCCGTCGTTGACGGGGTGTGCGGCTGGTGCCGCGCTGGTGCTGCTCATTGGCTGTCCTTCTCTGTCCGGCCCGTTTCCGTGCTTCCGTGCCGTCCGCGGGGATGGTCCTGCGCGCCCCGTTCTTCCGGTGCAGCGTCGGTTTCCGCCTCAACGACATCCACGGCGATGATGCCTGCGTTCTCCGTGCCCACGATGGATTCCTCGTCAGCCACCAGTTCGGCCGCGAGTTCCTTGATGCCCTCGGTGTCGCCAAGGTCCACGTCATGGTGCGCGCCAAGGTAGGCGTCGATCACGGCGGGGTTCTTCATGACCTCGCCAGGCGGGCCCTCTGCCACCACCTTGCCTTCCGCCATGACCACTACCCAGTCGGCGATGTGCCGCACCATGTGCATGTCATGCTCCACGAACAGAACCGTCATGCCTTCGGCCTTCAGGTTCTTGATGTGGTCCAGCAGGGACTGGGTCAGTGCCGGATTCACGCCGGCCATGGGCTCGTCCAGCATGACCAGCTTGGGCCGGACCATGAGGGAACGGGCCATTTCCAGGAGCTTGCGCTGGCCGCCGGAGAGGGAGGCAGCGTAGTCGTCCTTCTTGGCATCCAGCTTGAACTTCTCCAGCAGGACGTTGGCTTCCTCCGTGATCTGCTTCTCCCGGCCTCCCCAGATTCCCTTGAACAGGGCCTTGTACAGCTTCTCCCCAGGCTGGTTCGAGGCACCCAGGCGCATGTTTTCCATGACCGTCAGCTTGCCCATCACCTTGGTGAGCTGGAACGTGCGGACCATGCCCATCCGTGCCACCTTGTAGGGGGAAACGCCCGCGAGGCTCTTGCCTTCGAACTGCCACTTGCCCGTGTTGGGCGTGTCGAAGCCTGTCAGCAGGTTGAACAGCGTGGTCTTTCCGGCACCGTTGGGCCCGATCAGCGCGGTGATCTTATGGCGGGGGATCTCGAGGTAATCGACGTCCACCGCATTAATGCCGCCAAAGCTGCGGGTTACGTTCTCCGCAACCACGATGGGATCGCGTTTCTTACATCCCGGACCGGTTTCGCCGGCCGCAATGGGCCGTGCGTCAGTCATGTAGTCCGGCTGGGCGCCGGACGCCGATGTGGGTTCTTCGCTGTGCATGCTCATGCGAACGCCAGCTCCTTCTTGTTTCCAAAGACACCCTGGGGCCGGAAAATCATCAGCAGCATCAGGGCCACACCCACCAGGATGTAGCGCAGCTGCCCGGCCTGGACGGTGTTCAGCCAGGTGATGGCACCTGATTCGATCAGGCCATAGAGGACGCCCTGGGTCAGGGACAGGACAACCCAGAAGATCATGGCGCCGACGACGGGTCCAAGGACCGTGCCCAGCCCGCCAAGGAGCAGGCAGGTGTAGAGGAAGAACGTCAGTTCGGTGCCGTAGTTGGCCGGCTGCACCGCTCCGCGGGGAAGGGTGAAGATCATGCCGGCAAGTGCGCCCAGCACGCCACCGATGATCAGCGCCTGCATCTTGTAGGCGTAGACGTTCTTACCCAGCGAGCGGACGGCGTTTTCGTCTTCGCGGATGCCCTTGAGGACACGGCCCCACGGGCTGCGCATCAGCAGCCATACCAGCAGGCAGCACACGGCAACGAGTGCCCAGCCCACCACGCGGATGAAGAAGTCCCGGTTGTTCATGCCGAAGTAGTCGCCGTCCGGGAACGGGTTCATTGCGTAGAACCCGCCCTCGAACGCCGCCAGGCCGTTGGCCGAACCGGTCACGGACGTCAGCTGGTTGGTGGTGACGATGTACCGGACGATTTCCGCAGCGGCAATGGTGACGATGGCGAGGTAGTCCGCCCGCAGGCGCAGGGTGGGAATACCCAGCAGCAGCGCGAAGACGGCGGCGGCGATTATGGCGATCAGCAGTCCCACGAAGAACGGGACGCCGAAGGTCAGGGTGGAGATGGCGAACCCGTAGGCTCCCACCGCCATGAAGCCGGCCTGGCCGAAGTTCAGCAGGCCGGAGTAGCCGAAGTGGACGGCGAGGCCCAGTGCGGCAAGCGCGTAGGCCGCAGTCGTGGGGCTGAAAATTTCGCCGGCGGCGCTGGCAAGAATGAATCCAAAGTCCATGGTTCTCTCCTAACCCACGCGCTCGCGTCGGCCCAGGATGCCCTGGGGCCGGAACAAGAGGACAACGATCATGATGAAAAGTGCTCCCACGTATTTAAGGTCTGCTGCGAGGCCGAACACGGTGGTCAGCTCAACGAAGATACCCACGATGATGGAACCGATCAGGGCGCCAAACACGGTGCCCAGGCCGCCGAGGGTAACGCCGGCGAAGATCAGCAGCAGGATGGCCGAGCCCATGTCGAAAGTGACGCCGGGCCGGTAGTAGGCCCAGAGGATGCCGCCGAGGGAGGCGAGCATGCCGCCGGTGATCCACACGAGGCGGATGACCGCGTCCACATCGATGCCGGAAGCGGCAGCGAGTGCCGGGTTGTCGGCCACGGCGCGGGTGGCCTTGCCCAGGCGGGTCTTGAGCAGCACGATTCCCAGCAGACCGATCACCACGGCACTGATAACCAGCGACCACAGGTTGTTCGGGGAGATGGATACCGGGCCGATCTGGACCTCGGGGCTCTGCGCGTACGGGAGCTGTTGCGTGGCGCCCCCGAAGTAGAACTGGATGACGTAGCGGACAGCGAGGGCCAGGCCGATGCTCACGATCATCATGGGAACCAAACCGGTGCCGCGGCGGCGCAGGGGCCGCCAGAGGCCACGGTCCTGCGCATAGCCGAAGAGTGCGCCGCCCAACAGGGAGAGGACCACCGCCAGCCAGAAGGGGAGCCCCAGGGCATTGAAAGCGAAGACTAGCACCGCGCCCAGGGTGACCATTTCACCGTGGGCAAAGTTGGTCAGCCCGGTGGTGCCGAAGATCAGCGACAGCCCGACGGCTGCAAGGGCCAGCAGCAGGCCGAAGCTGAGGCCTGCGACCAGGCGGTTGAGCAGGTTCTGGCCGAAGTCCTGTTCCTGGACCACGATGCCCTTGCCGAAGGCAAAGATCACGGACAGGTTGGACGTCTGGCTGAATGTCACATCACGCGGGTTTTCCTGGCCGTCCGCGAGCTTGATTCCTTCGGGGAGCGTGGACTCGTCCAACTCCACTGTGTAGGTACCCTGCTCGGGCACGCCGATGCTCCACGAGCCGTTGGCAGAGGACTTGGCCGTGCCGGTGAAGTCGCCACTCTTCGCCGTAATGGTCACGTCCGCCAGCGGAGCGCGGGCATCATCGCGGAGGAATCCGCTGATGTTGTTCTGGAAGGTTTGGTTCGACGGGGATGGTGTCGGTGAGGGGGAAGTGGCCTGGGAGGCCGGCGCTGCCACCAGAAGGAGGGCCAGAATGGCAGCGCTCACGGCTCCCCATAATCTGAGCAAACCGAGGCGTCCTGCGGCCGGTGGGCCTTGGGGTGTACTTCTCAAATTGAAAAACCTCCACTTGGGGGCGGTCTAGGCTGCACCATTGCAAGCCATTGCGAACGGATACAGGGCTGGCAGGCGCCGAAAGGTCACACGCCACCCACGGTTGTGAGTTGCGTCACCCTGTTGGGGTTTATGCTACAGCCGCCTGACGGGCTGAAACGCCCCGATTGGCGCAGCGAAGGTAGCGATCGGATAACAACTGTGAAGCCACAGTCACGCCTTGATGTAGCCGGTCTAAATAAACAAATGTTGAGCCACGGTATTTCTAAACAGTCGGTTGGTTACGGTTGGGTTGCGCCCGCGGCGTCCGGGAACTTTACGCACCACACCCGCGTGGTAATTGGTACCGTAAACCTTAAGGTTTCACTGACATCCCTAATGGAGGAATTCCGCAATGGCACTTGGCGGCAACCCGATCTTCAACGGAAAGAGTTTCCGTGGAGCGACCCAGGCACCGCCTGCACCCTACGGCCACTCGCCGTATGGCCAGCCGGGCTACGGCCAGGCGCCATACGGGCAGCAGCCTTATGGCCAGGCTCCCTACGGACAGCAGCAGGGCTGGAACACCCGGCCGGACATGACGGACCAGCAGTTGCGGGACATGTACAACCAGCCGGCCGCGGGCCCCGCGGACACCGGGCGGATGACTTTCGACGATGTCATCGTCAAGACCGCCGCCTGCCTGGGCATGGTCATCGCCGGCGCGGCTGTGACCATGGTGGTCGGCATGGGCCTCGCCTCGCTGCTCATGGTGGCCGGCGCGCTGGGCGGTTTCGTCCTGGCCCTGGTCAATACGTTCAAGAAGCAGCCGTCCCCGGCGCTGATCCTTGCCTACGCAGCGCTCGAGGGACTTTTCCTTGGCGGCCTGACCCGCATCCTCGACGCGCAGTTCCCCGGCGTCGGCCTGCAGGCTGTCATTGGCACCCTGTCCGTGTTCGCCGTGACCCTCGTGCTGTTTAAGAGCGGCAAGGTCCGCGCCACGCCCAAGGCCATGCGCTTCTTCATGATTGCGATCATTGGTTACGCGGTATTCGCGCTGGTCAACATGGTCATGATGCTCACCGGGGCTGTCCAGGAGCCGTTCGGACTGCGCACCAGCGTAGAGATCTTCGGTATCCCGCTTGGCGTCTTCATTGGCCTGCTGGCCATCGGCCTGGCCGCCTTCTCCCTGATCATGGACTTCACCAGCATTGAAGCCGGCGTCCGCAGCGGCGCTCCGCAGCGCTTCTCCTGGACGGCTGCGTTCGGCCTGACGGTGACGCTCGTCTGGCTCTACGTCGAGATCATCCGCCTGCTGGCCATCCTCCGCGGCGACGATTAGGCGGCGGTCGGTTAACGCCGTCGTACGTACGCATGAGCAGGGCCCCGCCAGTGTGGCGGGGCCCTGCCCGCGTCCGGGGCTAGGCGATCCGCCGGGCGCCGGGGGCGGGGGACACGGTGAAGATCCCGGGTTCCCTGTATCCCGCCCTCGCGAAGGCGCGTACGACGGCGGAACGTACCTCTGGCTCTGCCTCCACCGGCGTGAGGGCTATGGCCGCCCCTCCGAACCCGCCGCCGGTCATCCGGGCGCCGATGGCTCCGTGGGCCCGGGCGGTTTCGACGGCGAGATCCAGCTCCGGGCAGGAGATCTCGAAGTCGTCCCGCATGGAGGCGTGGCTGGCATCCAGCAGCAGCCCGATGGCTGACGGGCCTTCCGCCTCAAGCCGCTCCACGGTCTGCAGCACGCGGTCATTCTCGGTGACGACGTGGCGGACGCGGCGGAAGGTGGTTTCGTCCAGGAGTCCGCTCGCTTCGGGGAGGTCGCCCACTTGCACGTCACGCAGGGCACCAACCCCGAGAACCTCCGCTCCCAGCTGGCATGACGCGCGCCGGGACGCGTAGCCGCCGTCGGCGTGGGAATGCGAAACCTTGGTGTCAATCACCAGGAGGACCAGGCCGGCCGGGCCGGTCTCGAACGGAACCAGCGTAGCGTTCTGGTCCCGGCAGTCGAGGAAAACGGCATGGCCTTCGGCGCCCCGCAGCGAGGCCGACTGGTCCATGATCCCCGTGGGTGCGCCCACGAAGCCGTTTTCCGCCCGCTGCGTGGCCAGAACCATGTCCTGCGCAGTCAGGCCCGCGCTGGTGAGGTCATTCAGCGCGGAAATCACGGCGCATTCGATGGCGTGGGAGGAGGAGAGGCCGGCCCCCGGCGGGACGTCCGAGTCCAGCAGCAGGTCGATGCCGGGCACCGTGATGCCTGCTTCGCGCAGCGCCCAGAGCACCCCGAGGGGGTACTTGGTCCAGCCCTTGGCGCTTTCGGGTTCCAGCTGGTCCAGGTTGGCACTTGCCGGCCCCTGGTCCCCGTAGGTGGACAGCAGCCGGACCTGCAAGTCCCCGCGGACCCTTACGGCAACCCGCGCGGCCCGGTCGATGGCGAACGGCAGGACGAAACCTTCGTTGTAGTCGGTGTGCTCGCCGATCAGGTTTACCCGGCCGGGAGCCTGCCAGATTCCGTCCGGCGCCGCGCCATACTCACGCTGGAAGCGTGCGGCCAGTTCTTCGGGGCGGAAAGGGGCGGCGTTCACAGGCGGGCTCCTTCGGGTGCTGCTGGTCCGGGAATCGCCGTCCCGGACGCTGGTGCGGCCGCGGCGGGGGACCCTTGCACCGTAACGGTGCGGAGGCGCCCGGCAACAGCCTCGGGGGTGGTGTCGTTGATGAAAGCGCCCATGGCCGCTTCAGAACCGGCCAGGTACTTCAGCTTGTCGGCTGCCCTCCGCGGGGAGGTGAGCTGCAGGTGCAGGTAGCCCGAGCTGCGGTGCGCCGCCTCCAGCGGGGCCTGGTGCCACGCCGAAATGTATGGCGTAGGAGTGGGGTAAAGCGCATCCACCCGCTGCAGCAGTTCCAGGTACACCTGGGCCAGTTCGTCCTTCTCGTTCCCGTCCAGGGCGGCCAGGTCGGGAACCTGGCGGTGCGGCACCAGGTGGATTTCCAGGGGCCAGCGAGCGGCAAAGGGCACGTAGGCGCTGAAGTGTTCGCCTTCCAGGACCATCCGGCTGCCGTCCTCGCGCTCAGAGCGCAGGAGGGAGCCGGTCAGGGTGCCGCGTCCGTCCTGCGCCTCGTAGTAGCGGCGTGCAGCTGCCCCGATGGCGGCAGCGCGCGGGGTCACGTAGGAATAGGCGTAGATCTGGCCATGCGGGTGGTGCAGGGTCACGCCAATGTCCGCGCCGCGGTTTTCGAACGGAAACACCTGCCTTATCCCGGGGAGCGCGCTTAGTGCTGCTGTGCGGTGCGCCCAGGCTTCAACCACGGTGCGCGCCCTCGTGTGGCCCAGCCCGGAAAAGGAGCCGGTGTGCTCCGGAGTGAAGGACACCACCTCGCACCGGCCGTACGCCGGCAATGCGGTTCCCCACCCGGCGTGGCCGGGTACGGGACCAAGCGCCGGGCCAAGGGATGGGAAGCGGTTTTCGAACACGACGACGTCATAGTCAGCCGCCGGGATTTCCGACGCGTTCCCGGGGGAGGTAGGGCAGATGGGGCATTGGTCCGCAGGCGGCAGGTGCGTGCGGGTCTGCCGGTGCGCCGCGACGGCGACCCATTCATCCGTGAGCGCGTCGTAGCGGACCTCGCCGGGCTCGCCGCGGGGCGGCAGGGCGCGCCGGTCCACAGCGGCCGCGGCTCCTCCGGCCGCACCGGCGGGCTCCGCTGCGCCGGCCCAAACGCCGCCGGCGCTTCCCCGGGGACCGTTGGCTCCGGCGTCGTCAAAGTAGAAAAGCTCCCGGCCGTCCGAGAGCGTGGTGGCGGTTATCACGGTCATGCATCGAGTGTCCCACGCCCTATCAAAAAAGAATAGTTTTTAACAAAAACTAACATCCGGCTCCGTGGCCGGTGCCCGGGCCGGGTACGGTGGTGCACATGACGATGTCTTCCAGTGCGCCCGTTCCTTCCGGTCCCGAAGTCCGGGCTTATGCGACCGGCCGCCAGTATGAACTCCGGCGCGGCGATGCCGTGGCCGTGGTGACCGAGCTTGCTGCCGGGCTGCGTGAATTCCGCCGGGGCGGGACGCTCCTGACGGAAACATATGCCGACCACGAGATTCCACCCGGCGCCGCCGGGATCACCCTGGCACCGTGGGCCAACCGGATTGACGGCGGTTTGTGGCATCTGGATGGCAAGAAACAACAGCTGGACATCACCGAAGTTTCGCGGAACAACGCCAGCCACGGCCTGCTGCGGAACACCGGCTACACGCTCGTGGACGAGTCCGAACACTCCGTCACGCTCGAAGCCGCCATCTTTCCCCAGCACGGATACCCGTTCCTGGTCCGGCACCAGGTCCGTTACGGGATCAATGAAGTGCTTGGACTGGAGGTCCGGCAGACGCTGCTGAACGACGGCGGCGGCGCTGCGGCGCCGTTCGTCCTCGGCGCCCACCCCTACCTGCGCATCGGCGATGCTCCGGCCGAAGACCTGGTGCTCACCGTCCAGGCGGACACCCAACTGGTGGCGGATGAACGGAAGATTCCGCGCAGCCAGGAGCCGGTGTCCGGAGACGTGGATTTCCGCGGCGGCAGGACCATCGGCGCCCTCGACATCGATGTTGCACTGACCGGACTGGATTTCCGCGACGGACGGGCACGGCATGTGCTGGCGGATCCGGAGGGGCGGACGGTCAGTCTCTGGCAGGACCGTTCCTGCGGGTACGTCCACGTGTTCGTGACGCCCACCTATCCCGGCCGGAGCCGGGCGGTGGCCCTCGAACCGATGACAGGTCCGGCGAACGCCTTCAACTCCGGTGAGGGCCTCCGCTGGCTGGAGCCCGGCGAATCATTTGCCATGGAATGGGGCATCGACTACCGCGCCGCGTGACGGTTTCACAATCCGGGGCCGCTGGGGAATTATTAGGCTATGACGCCCCCTGACGATGCGGTAACGCCCGCAACGCCCGCGCCGGACCATCCCGTGCCGGCACCGCAGGCACCTCCGCGGCGGGACCGCGACCTGGAGACGGACATTCCCTACGGCATCCGCATCGCCGCCGCATGGTCGTGGCGCCTGGGCCTGATCCTGCTGGTGGGCGGCGGCCTCGTGTGGCTGTTGAGCCATGTCACCTTCCTCATCATTCCGGTAATGGTGGCTGCCCTGCTGGCGGGCCTGCTGAATCCCGTCGTCGGCTGGCTTAAGCAGAACCGCCTGCCCGCCGGGGCGGCTGTGGCGATCACCGTCGTCGGCTTCCTGGGACTCATAGGCGGGGCGCTGGCGCTGGTCGGCCGCCAACTGTACACCGGGTTCAGTGAACTCTGGTCCGAGGCCCTGACCGGCATCAGGCAGATCCAGGAGTGGCTCGCAGAGGGCCCACTCCACCTCACCGCCGATCAGATGGACCAGTACTTCAAGGAAGCCGGCACGGCCCTTCAGGACAACACCAGCAGCATCCTCAGCGGCGCCCTCTCCTTCGGCAGCACCGCCGGGCACTTCGCCGCCGGACTGATCCTGGCCCTGTTTATCCTGATCTTCTTCCTGCTGGAGGGCGAAAGGATTTGGGGCTTCATTGTGCGTCTGCTGCCCCGGAAGGCACGGCCTGCGGCATTCGGTGCCGGCCGCAAGGGCTGGGCGTCCATGGTGAGCTACGCGCGCATCCAGATGTTCGTTGCCTTCGTGGACGCCGTGGGAATCGGGGCAGGCGCAGCCATCATCGGCGTGCCGCTGGCACTCCCGCTGAGTGTCCTGGTGTTCATCGGTTCCTTTATCCCCATCGTCGGCGCCCTGGTGACCGGCGCCATTGCCGTGCTGCTGGCGCTGGTTGCCAACGGACTCGTCAATGCACTCGTCATGCTGGGCATTGTCCTGCTGGTCCAGCAGCTGGAAAGCCACATCCTGCAGCCGCTCATCATGGGCAAAGCCGTCTCCCTCCATCCGGTAGCCGTGATCCTCTCCGTTGCCGCAGGTTCATACCTGGCCGGGATACCCGGCGCCTTGTTCTCGGTTCCCGTCCTCGCCGTAGCAAACTCGGCGGTTCGCTACATCGCGGCGAGAACGTGGGAACATGAACAAGTGCCGGCATTGCCCGGAGCGCCAATGCCGGCCGCAGCCGGGGGGAACGCCACCGTCAAGGACGTTGAACCGCCGGACCTCCCTTAGGGCGCTGCCGGCATCGGGGGACCGCCGCGGTGCGAACAACGCGCACAGGCAGCCGGCACAGCAGCGAAGAATCCTTGCTGCCCGCAGCGGGATGCGGGCGCCGGGGCCGAACCAGAGGAGAATGAGTCCGTGAACATCCTGGAAACCCTTCCCGTCACCCTGGACGATGTCCTTGCGGCGCAGAAGCTGCTTGACGGGATTATTGCGCGGACTCCCGTGGAGTCTTCCCGCGCGCTGGGAGCGATGGCGGGCGGGGAAGTCTTCTTCAAGTGCGAGAACCTGCAGCGCGCCGGTTCCTTCAAGGTCCGCGGCGCCTATGTCCGGATGGCACGGCTCTCGGCCGAAGAAAAGAAGCGCGGCGTGGTGGCGGCCTCCGCAGGGAACCACGCCCAGGGCGTGGCCGTGGCGGCAAAAGCGCTGGGAATCAAAGCCCGCATCTACATGCCGCTGGGAGTTGCCCTGCCCAAGCTCGCGGCCACCCGAAGCCACGGCGCCGAGGTCATCCTGCACGGGCACAACGTGGACGAGGCGCTCGCCGAGGCCCAGCGGTACAGCAACGAGACGGGAATGGTGTTCGTGCATCCCTTCGATAACGTTGATGTGGTGGCGGGCCAGGGAACCCTTGGCCTGGAAATCCTGGAGCAGGTACCCAATGTCGACACCATCCTGATGGGCGTGGGCGGCGGAGGCCTGCTTGCCGGCGTTGCCGTGGCGGTGAAGGCGCGCGCCAAGGAACTGGGCCGGGAGATCAGGATCATCGGAGTCCAGGCGGAAAACGCAGCCGCCTACCCGCCGTCGCTCGCTGCCGATGCCCTGGTGCCGCTGAAAAAGGTCTCCACCATGGCTGACGGCATCGCCGTGGGGCGCCCGGGACAGCTGCCGTTCAGCATCATCCGCGAACTCGTGGACGACGTTGTCACGGTCAGCGAGGATTCCCTGGCGCGCGCCCTGATCTTCCTGCTGGAGCGGGCCAAGATGGTGGTGGAACCGGCAGGCGCCGTGGGTGTCGCCGCCCTCATGGACGGCAAGATCGAAAACCCCGGAACCACCGCTGTGGTTCTCTCCGGCGGCAATATCGACCCCATGCTGATGCTCAAAGTCATCCAGCGCGGCCTATCGGCTGCCGGCCGGTACATGACCGTGCGGATGATGCTCGATGACCGGCCCGGTTCGCTGGCCACCATCGCCCGGATCATTGCCGAAAACGATGCCAACGTCACCGGGTTGGACCACACCCGGGTCGGAGGTTCCATCAGCATGGGCGACGTCTCCATCACCGTGAACCTGGAGACCAAGGGCCACCAGCACGGCGAACAGGTCCTCAGTGCTTTGCGCGCCGAAGGCTTCCAGCCGATCGTGGTCCACTAGCACGCCATGGTCCTGCCGGCAGGTAACGGGCAGCCAAGCCAGCGGCGGGTGCTGGCGGGGCGTGCCAGGGGCGGGCTGCTGGTGCTGGGCGGCTTCGTGGCCCTGCTGTTCGCCATCGAAGTCCTCAATCTGCTGATGTTGCGCTCGCTGAACCGGACCTTCGGGCTTCGGCCGCGCAGTGCGGACGGGCTGCTGGACATCTTCACCTTTCCACTCCTGCACGCGAACCTGAGCCACCTGCTCTCCAACAGCCTCCCGCTGGTGGTGTTTGGGTTCCTGGTGTTCCTTTCCGGCCTTCGCGTGTTCCTTACCGCACTGGCCGCCAGCTGGCTGGGCTCCGGACTCACAGTCTGGCTGATCGGGGCCGGCGGCATCACGGTCGGCTCCTCAGGGCTGGTGTTTGGCCTGTTCGCCTTCCTGCTGGTCCGCGGCTTCCTGAACCGCAGCTGGCGGCAGATCCTGCTGGCAGTGGTGCTCTTTATGGGGTACGGCGGCATCCTGCTGGGAGTGCTGCCCCTCATGGGCGGCCAGATTTCCTGGCAGGCGCATTTGGGCGGCGCCGCGGGCGGCGTGGTGGCCGCCGTGCTCCTGCGCCGGCGCTTCGGCGCAAGGGAACGGGCATGACCTGCCTTCAACGCGGCCTGAACGCCGGAGGCGGCTGCCCTTAAACGCCAGGTGCCGGCCACCCTTTGGGCGGCCGGCACCAGTCGGTGCTGGCAGTGACTATGCCGTGTACGGCTTGGCGGAGAGGATCTCCACCTTGATGTCCTTGCCGTTCGGCGCGGTGTAGCTGAGGGTGTCGCCTTCCTTGTGGCCCAGGATGGCAGCACCCAGCGGCGACTTCTCACTGAAGACGTCCAGGTCCGAGTCCCCGGCAATTTCGCGCGATCCGAGGAGGAAGGTCTCCTCATCACCGGCAATCCGGGCCACGACGATCATGCCGGGCTCCACGATTCCGTCATCGGCGGGGGACTCGCCGACGTGTGCGTCGCGGAGCAGGACCGTGAGCTGGCGGATGCGGGCCTCGATCTTGCCCTGTTCTTCCTTGGCTGCGTGGTACCCGCCATTTTCCTTGAGGTCGCCCTCTTGCCGGGCGGCTTCGATCTTCTGGACGATCTCCGCGCGGCCGGCGCCGGAAAGGTGGTCCAGCTCTGCCTTCAGGCGGTCAAAAGCTTCCTGGGTGAGCCAGGCTGCAGCTGCGCTGTTGGTGGTAGACACGGACTTCTCCTCTAATGGTCCTACATGCAAAAGACCCCGCCACGGTGGCCACTTGTGGAACAGCAACCAGCTCAGCGGGGTAAAGGTATTGATTCATTGTAGTCAATCCCTTGGACGAAACCCAATAAGCAAGCGGTGCACGTCACATGCTGTGGCCGTCTTCATCCGCTTCCCAGCAGCCGTCCACCACGCCGGAGACGGAAAGTGACTCCGTGCGGACGGTAACCCGCTGCGCAACTGTCCGGCCGCCGTCGGGCGCTCCTTCCGCGGCCGCAGCGGGAACGTCCACCACCTTCCATCCCACTACCGCGTATTTGGAATCGAGCGCCTTCACGGCGCACTTGACCGGAGTGCCGGGCTCCCGGGTGACCTGGAAATCGACCTCGGCCAGGGTTGCGTCCACAGTGCTGTACCCGATGTCCTTGAACGTCACCCCCGAGACCGCGGTGGACGTGGAGACCCAGGCCATGAAACCGATGCCGGCGGCAAGGGCTGCACCGGCAACGATGCGCTTGGTACGCGGGGGAAGGCTGCGCTTTTGGGTGCCGTAGCGATTGGCTAGGCTAGTGTGTGCGGGCGCGGAAGGGTCCTGCTGGTCCGGGGAAGTCACCAGTCCAGTTTAGTGCCCATCCCGGCGGATGGCGCCCGTCCGGACCGCCCCGCAGTATGACCCGACCAGCCAGCAGCCACACGCCGCGGCAGAAGAATTAAGGAGCCGTCCTCCCATGACAGCGTCCAGCACCGCCCCGGTACCGTTTCGGCTGCTCGCAGTCCACGCCCACCCGGACGACGAGTCCAGCAAGGGCGCTGCCACGATGGCAATGTATGCCGCCGCCGGCGTGGAGGTCATGGTGGCCACCTGCACCGACGGTTCACGCGGGGATATCCAGAACCCGGCGGTGGAGGGCGAACCCCATCCCAAACGGGACATGGCCGGCGCCAGACGCCTCGAAATGGAGACGGCGGCCAGAATCCTGGGCATCCGGCAGCAGTGGCTGGGGTTCGTGGACTCCGGCCTTCCTGAAGGCGACCCCCTCCCGCCGCTGCCCGCAGGATCCTTCGCCACACTGCCGCTGCGCCAGGCTGCCGCGCCCCTGGTGCGCCTGGTCCGGTCCTTCAAACCGCACGTCATCCTCAGCTATGACGAGAACGGCGGTTACCCGCACCCGGACCACATCATGGCCCACCGCGTGGCTGTCGAAGCGTTCGACGCGGCCGGGGATCCGGAGCGCTACCCGGAGGCGGGCGGGCCTTGGGAACCGAGCAAGCTTTACTACGACCGCGCCTTCAGCCCGGAGCGCTTCCGGGCCCTCCACTTTGCGTTGGAGGAAGCCGGCCTGCAGTCGCCCTATGCGGAGCGGTTGGCGGCCTGGCTGGAATCTGACGCAGAAGGGCACACGCCCCCGCCGGCCCGGCATCCCACCACCACGCAGATCGACTGCGGCGATTTCTTCGAAGTGCGCGACGACGCCCTGCGCGCCCACCGGACCCAGGTTGACCCGCTGGGCTTCTTCTTCGCCGTCTCGCCGGAGATGCAGCGCCGGGCGTGGCCCTGGGAGGACTACTCGCTGATCAAGTCCCGGGTGGCGTCCGAACTCCCGGAAAAGGACCTGTTCGCCGGGCTAAGATAGTCACTGCAGGCAATTTCTATCTGGCGTAGAACACGGCCGCCCCGCGGTGCAGTGCTGCTCCTGCCGTCCCCCGATCCACAGAAGGTTTTCACTGTGCATTCTCTGCTCCTTGGCCTGGCCACCACCCCTACACCCCTGCCCACGCCTACGCTGCGTGAAGGAATTTCAGAGGACCAGATCACCCCGGGACTGTGGGGATTCATCATGACCGCGTTCTTCGTGGTGGCCACCACCTTGCTGATCGTGGATATGGTCCGCCGCATCCGCCGGGTCCGCTACCGCGCCCAGGCCGAGCAGGAACGCATGGAGGCCGCTGCAGCCGCCGATGTTGCTGCCGCTGACGCGCAGGACGGGCTGGACACGACGGACGGACCGGCGGCTCCACAGGCTCCCGGGGCTGACGGTCGGGACACTCCCGGCCCCGCCCGGCCGGCGGAGTAGCCGCCGCCGCGAAAGGGAGGCCGGTCCGCCGTCGTCAGCGGAGAACAGCGATGGTGATCGCGATGTAGTGGGCCGTGAACGCGAACACCGTGAACGCGTGGAAGAGCTCATGGAAACCGAAGTGGTGGTAGCTGAAGTTCGGCTTCTTGAGGGCGTAGAACACCGCGCCGGTAATATACAGCGCGCCGCCCACGCAGATCAGGACCGCGGCCGGGATGCTGGCCTGGAAGAACTGCGGGAGGTAGACCAGGGCTCCACAGCCCAGTGCGATGTAGATGGGGACGTACAGCCAGCGCGGTGCATCCGTCCAGAGCAGCCGGAACAGTACCCCGAGCACCGCACCGGCCCAGATAACCCAGAGAAGCAGCACGGCCTGCGGACGCTCCAGCAGCGTCCAGGCCAGCGGCGTGTAGCTGCCGGCGATAACCAACATGATGTTCGTGTGGTCCAGCCGCTTGAGGACCATTTTCACCTTCGGGGACCAGTTGCCGCGATGGTAGACGGCGCTGACGCCAAAGAGCAGAACGCCGGTCGCGGCGTAAATGGCCGAGGTCACCTTGCGGTCCGCCGTGGGAGCCAGTGCAATGAGGACGATCCCGGCAGCCAGCGCCAGGGGAGCGGCGATGGTGTGGATCCAGCCGCGCCACATTGGCTTGATCATCAGCAGTTCCGCGAGGCGGACGGCGGCGTCGTCCACGGCGGTGGCTTCCGGCTGGCGGTGGTGGTCCGTTGCGCCGCGGGCGGGGCCCCGCCCCGGGGCATCCGAGGGGTCGCTGGTCATGCTCCCAGAGTAACCTACGATCGGGTAGGTTACTCACTGGTAACAAGTGTTACGTCCATCGGCCCGGGGCCGATGGACGGCGGCTGCCGCTGCGGACGGTAGCCTAGGATGTGCAAAGTACCGTCAGCAAGGAAGTCAGGTGAGTGGACGCGTGGAGTTGCCCGGGTTCCTCTACGGCTTCTACGAGCGGCGGCTCCTCAGGGACCTGCCGCGGGACCGCATTCCCCGGCACATCGGCGTCATGGTGGACGGCAACCGCCGCTGGGCCAAGCAGTTTAATGCCCCCACCAGCCAGGGCCACCAGGCCGGCGCGGACAAGATCCACGAATTCCTCGGCTGGTGCCAGGAGCTGGGCGTCAAGGTGGTCACGCTCTACATGCTGTCCACGGACAACATGAACCGCTCCAGCGAGGAACTGGACCTGCTCATGGGCATCATTGCCAACACCCTGGACCGGCTGGACGAGGACGCGGACCTTTCCGTGCATGCCATGGGGGCTCCGGAGCTGCTTCCCGGCTACCTGGCCGAGCGGCTGAACAAACTGACGGCCCGGACGCCGGTCAACGAGAAGATCCAGGTGAACGTCGCCGTGGGCTACGGAGGGCGGCGGGAAATTGTGGACGCCGTCCGGGAACTGCTGCACGACGCAGTGGCGCGCGGGGCGGACATCTCTGAACTGGCGGACAGCCTCTCCGTCGAGGACATCTCGCGTTTCCTTTACACGCGCGGCCAGCCGGATCCGGACCTGGTGATCCGCACCTCCGGAGAGCAGCGGCTTTCCGGCTTCCTGATGTGGCAAAGCGCCTACAGCGAGTTCTACTTCTGTGAAGCATTGTGGCCTGCGTTCCGGAAGGTGGACTTCCTGCGGGCCCTTCGTGACTATGCCGGCAGGCAGCGCCGCTTCGGTTCCTGACGGACCAGTCCCTGGCGGATCCGGGTTCATCCCGCGTTCACGCGCCGGCCAGAAGAATCGCCGTCGGATGTATGCGGAAATTCCGGAGGATGGATTTACGTTATACCCATCAGCAGGCAAAACCGCCGGCTGATCGGGGAGGCCAGTACATGGAGCGAATCATCGCACCGGTTGTATGGGAGGCCGGATCCGGCCTCGTGGCCGAGCCGCCTCACCAATAACAATTCCGGGCTGGGGCCCGGGGCTGGAGTCGATGTGGCTACTTCTGAAACGCTGTCCACGGTCCTTTCCGACCAGGCAGGAAAAGCTACCTCTCGCGCCACGCGAGCCATTTCTGAATCCGGCGCAGCACCAGACGCTGCGGCCGGTTTTGCCGTTTCCGGAGGGGACTCCGTCATCCATACGTTCGTGATCGATACCTCCGTTCTGCTGTCCGACCCCCACGCCCTGCTGCGCTTCGCGGAACACGAAGTCATCGTCCCCGTGGTGGTCATCACTGAGCTCGAAGCCAAACGGCACGACCCCGAACTCGGATTCTTCGCCCGCAAGGCCCTTCGGCTCCTCGATGACCTGCGCGTCAAGCACGGCGGCCTCAACCAGCCCATTCCCATCGGCGACGGCGGTTCCCTCATGGTGGAGCTGAACCACATTTCCGCGGAGGTGCTTCCGCTGGGGTTCCGCAGCGGGGACAACGACAGCCGCATCCTCGCCGTCGCCAAGAACCTTGCCAACGAGGGCAAGGACGTCACGGTGGTCTCCAAGGACCTGCCCATGCGGGTGAAGGCTTCCGCCATGGGCCTGGCCGCGGACGAATACCGCAACGAGCTGGTCAAGGACTCCGGCTGGACCGGCGTGGCCGAAGTCGAAGCCACGGAAGAGGAAATCTCCACCCTGTACGGCCACGAACCCGTCTTCATCCCGGCCGCAGCCGAAATGCCCGTGAATACCGGGCTGGTCCTCCTCTCCAACCGGGGCTCGGCCCTGGGCCGGGTAGGCGCGGACAAGCAGGTCCGCCTGGTCAAGGGCGACCGCGACGTCTTCGGCCTCCACGGGCGCTCCGCGGAACAGCGGCTGGCCATCGACATGCTGATGGACCCCAGCGTGGGTATCGTGTCCATCGGCGGGCGTGCCGGCACGGGAAAGTCGGCCCTGGCACTCTGCGCCGGCCTGGAAGCGGTCCTGGAGCGCCGTGAGCACCGCAAGGTCATCGTGTTCCGGCCCCTCTACGCCGTGGGCGGGCAGGAACTGGGCTACCTGCCCGGTTCCGAATCCGAAAAGATGAACCCTTGGGCGCAGGCGGTCTTCGACACCCTGGGCGCACTGGTCAGCCAGGAAGTGGTGGAGGAGGTCATGGACCGGGGCATGCTGGAGGTTATGCCGCTCACCCACATCCGCGGCCGCTCACTCCACGACGCGTTCGTCATCGTTGATGAGGCCCAGTCACTGGAGAAGAACGTCCTCCTCACGGTCATGAGCCGCATGGGCCAGAACTCCAAGATCGTCCTCACCCACGACGTCGCCCAGCGCGACAACCTCCGGGTGGGCCGCCATGACGGAATCGCCGCCGTCGTCGAAACCCTGAAAGGCCACCCGCTCTTCGGCCACGTGACACTCACCCGGTCCGAACGCTCGCCCATCGCCGCCCTGGTGACAGAACTTCTGGAAGGCTAACTGCCGGAAGGCGGGGCGGCCTTCAGCAGGCTGGCCGCTGCATCGTGTCCCCGGACCTGCAGCGGCCAGTCCGGCCGCCGGAACGTCTCCGGCGTGACCCGGACGTGCTGGAGGTTCTCGACAACGCCGCCCCACTCCTTGCGCGATGTGCCGTTGAGCTCATAGCCGAGGGCACGCGAGACGCCCAGGGAGGGGCCATTCCACGCGGCCGCCTCCGATTCGGCCACTTCCGCGCCCAGCCAGTCGAAGGCGTAAAGCACGACGGCGGCGCGCATCTCCCTGCCCAGGCCGCGGCCCTGCGCGGACTGCTTGAGCCAGGAGCCGGTCGTGACGGTGCGGAGGGACGCGAAATCCCGGGCTCCGATGTCCTGGCAGCCTATGAAGCCCCCCTCGTGCCAGACGCCCAGGACCAGCGTCCAGTGTTCCGGCGTGGCCTCCGCCCGGCAGCGCCAGTACCAGCGGGCCATGTTGGGTCCCAGCTGGTCGGCCGGCAGTGCCGTCCAGGGCGTACTGAACGGGTTCAGGCCGGGTTCGTGGATGCCGCTGGCCGCGGCAGCGACGGCGTCGGGGATGTCCTGGTCCAGGACCGGGCGCAGCTCCAGCCGGGGCGTGGTCAGCTTCAGGTCGAAGAGGGGCCAGATGGTGGATAGGGCGGTCATCCGCGAAGCCTAGCCGATGCACCGCCGCCGGGCTTGTCATATCCGGGCGGCTGCCCAACATATCCACAGCTACAGCGCGGACGCTGGGGCCGAGGTGCGGATTCCAGTAGCATCCGAGGGGTGATCGGAGAACTCGGCAGCCTGTGGCGGGACGCCCCTGTGGCGTTTTGGCTGGTGCTTGCTGCCTGCGCCTATTTCGCCGTGATGGCCGTCCGGCTCACCGTCGTCGACATCCGGGAACACCTGCTCCCCGACAGGATCGTGTTCCCGTCCTATGCCGTGGCCGGGGTGCTGCTGCTGGCGGCTGCACTGCTGGCCGGACCGGCAGGCGCGCAGCCTGGAGGGTTGCTGTCGTCACCGGCTCCGAGGGTGGTGGCCGGCGCCGCAGCTTTGTGGCTGTTCTACTTCGTGCTGCGGCTGGTCTACCCGCCCGGTATGGGTTTTGGCGATGTCAAGCTTGCCGGCGTGCTGGGCATGTACCTGGGCTACCTGGGCTGGTCGCATCTGTTCGCCGGAACTTTCCTGGCGTTCCTGCTGGGCGGGCTGTGGTCGCTCGCCCTCCTGGCCAGCCGGCGCGGCAGCCTCAAGTCCGACATTCCCTTCGGGCCGTTCATGCTGGCCGGCGCCGCGGCGGCAATGCTTCTCCCCGCCTGACCCCTCGCCTTCCCAAAAACTCCAGCGACGACGACGGCCGCCCGCCTTCGTCCGAAGGTTGGCGGCCGCCGTCGTACTTTATTTGTTCCCCGGAGAGGGAGAGGCTAGGCCTTGTGGGCCGGGGAGGTCATGGTGGTGACGTCCAGGGCCCTGTCGAGGTCGGCCTCGGAGACCTTGCCTTCACCTTCGCCGACGAAGCCAAGCTTCTCGGTCGCCTGGCGAACGGTGAGGCCTTCGGCCACGGCGGTCTTGGCGATCTTGGCCGCGTTTTCGTAACCGATGAACTTGTTCAGCGGCGTGACGATGGACGGTGAGGCCTCGGCGAGGAAGCGCGCGCGTTCCACGTTTGCGGTGATGCCGTCGATCATCTTGTCTGCCATGACGCGGCTGGTGTTGGCCAGCAGGCGGACGGACTCGAGCAGGTTGGCGGCCATGACGGGGATGCCGACGTTGAGCTCGAAAGCGCCGTTGGTGCCCGACCAGGCGATGGCGGTGTCATTGCCGATGACCTGGGCGCAGACCATGATGGACGCCTCGCAGATTACCGGGTTGACCTTGCCGGGCATGATCGAGGAACCGGGCTGGAGGTCCGGGATGGCGATTTCGCCGAGGCCGGTGTTGGGGCCGGATCCCATCCAGCGGAGGTCGTTGTTGATCTTCATGAAGGAGATCGCGATGTTGCGCAGCTGGCTGGAGGCCTCGATCAGGCCGTCGCGGTTGGCCTGGGCCTCGAAGTGGTCGCGGGCCTCGGTCAGCGGCAGGCCGGTGTCCGTGGCGAGGAGCTCAATGACGCGCTCGGGGAAGCCCGCCGGGGTGTTGATTCCCGTGCCGACGGCGGTGCCGCCCAGCGGGACCTCCGCAACGCGGGGGAGAGAGACGTTGATGCGCTCGATACCGTAGCGGACCTGTGCCGCGTAGCCGCCGAACTCCTGGCCCAGTGTCACGGGGGTGGCGTCCATAAGGTGGGTCCGGCCGGACTTGACCACGTCCTTGAATTCAACGGCCTTGCGCTCCAGCGACTCGGCCAGGTAGCCCAGGGCGGGGATAAGGTCGTTGATCAGCGCAGAAGTGGCGGCAACGTGGACGGAAGTCGGGAATACGTCGTTGGAGGACTGCGAGGCGTTGACGTGGTCGTTCGGGTGGACCACCTTGTCGCTGCCGGCGGCCTTCAGCGAACGGGTGGCCAGCTCGGCCAGGACCTCGTTCGTGTTCATGTTCGAGGAGGTGCCCGAACCGGTCTGGAAAACATCGATGGGGAAATCGCCGTCGTACTTGCCCCCGGCAACCTCGTCGGCTGCCTCTGCAATCGCCTTGGCCAGCTCGCCATCGAGCACGCCCAGTTCAGCGTTGGCCAGGGCGGCAGCCTTCTTGACCCGGGCCAGCGCCTCGATGTGGGCGCGTTCCAGGGTCTTGCCGGAAATCGGGAAGTTCTCCACTGCCCGCTGCGTCTGCGCGCGGTACAGTGCGTTCACGGGGACGCGGACTTCGCCCATCGTGTCATGTTCAATGCGGAACTCTTCAGTGGAAGTCATGGGCCTAGCTTAGGACGCACCGGGGCCGCATCGAAAACCGTTAAGAGGGTGCCGCGGGCGGCCCTGGAGCCGCCCGCAGCACCGGCTACAGCTCGCCGATTCCGGAAACGAGGTGCGCCTGGCCGTCAGCCAGGCTGTAGGAAAGGCCGATCACGGCGGTGCGGCCGGTTTCGATTGCGTCCGAAATCACACGCGAGCTGTCCACCAGCCGGTGCGAGGTCTGCTTGACGTGTTCCACCACCATGTCATTGACCTCGGTTTCGTCGTTGCGCAGCGAGGTCAGGACCGAGGGCGTGATCCGTTCCACCAGGTCGCGAATGAAGCCCGCCGGCATCTCTCCGGTCTCCACCGCGGACTTCGTGGCCATCACGGCACCGCAGCTGTCGTGTCCCAGGACCACGATCAGCGGCACGTTCAGGACACCGACGCTGTACTCCAGGGAGCCGAGGACGGCGTCGTCGATCACCTGGCCGGCGGTGCGCACCACGAAGACGTCACCCAGCCCGACGTCGAAGATGATTTCAGCGGCCAGCCTCGAATCCGAGCAGCCGAAGATCACGGCGAAGGGATTCTGCGTTTCCACGAGCGACGAGCGGCGGGACGCGTCCTGGTTGGGGTGCGAGGATTCGCCGTTGACAAAGCGTTCGTTGCCTTCGCGCAGGCGGCGCCAGGCCAGAGCAGGGGTGAGATAAGTTGTCACGGCCCCAACTTTACGGCGTCGGGCTGGCCGCGGGGGAAACTGTGACTGCCGCGTTGCTGTCCATGGATTTCACGACGGCGTCTGCCAGGACCGCGAATTCGTCCAGGCGGGCGGCACCCGAAAGGACGACAGTGGTTCCGCGGTAGTCCAGGACCATGGACTTCTCGCCTTTTCCGGTGTCCCGGAGTTCCCATTCCTGGCCGCCTGCGGCCCGGGTCCCGGTGACCGGGGCGTTGCGGGTCTGCTGCAGGAGCCAGGTGGGGTTCGCCTTGCTGGTCTGCACCAGCCCGATGAAGGATTCCTTCGGGGTGAGGAAGCCAACCTCCCAGGTGGGCACCCCGTTGCCGGTGCCGGCTTCCCAGCGCGCGTAGTTCGGCCGGAAGCCTTCGCCCGCATCCGGTGCCGCGGGTGTGAATCCCGCCACGCCGGCGGCATTCCGGGCTGTTGCGGCCACGTCCACGTTAGGGCGGTAACCGTCCGACTTGGGCGCGGGATTCATCAGCACGATGGGCAGGAAGGCGGCGATGCTCAGCAGCAGGGCAATGCCCATGCCGATCACGGAGGCGTTGGCGCGCTTGGCCGCGGCGGCGGCAATCACGGGCTTGGCTGGGGGTGCCGGGCGGGCGGCTTCGGGACCGGTGGGGGCCTTTTCCTGCATATCGTTCACCCTTCCATAGTCGCCCATGCCGCCGTTGAACTCACATTCGGGCGCCCTGTTCACAGCCGGAGGAGGCAGTGCAGTGGGGCCGGCCGCGGGCGGGGAGGGGACCGCACCAGCCCGCACATTGCGCGGTTGCGTCATCCGCGGCCCGGCGGCGGTCGCCCCCGACTATGATCGATAGCAGAGGAATCACCGCGCTGCTGCACCGGCGGGCGGGTTCAATGATCGCCACTCGAAGAAGAGGTTCACGTGTCACCAGCGTCCATGACCCAGAAGTACTCCACGATCTCACCATCCCTTGCTGTGGGCAACGACGAGCCGGACCGCAACCTTGCCCTCGAACTCGTCCGGGTCACCGAGGCCGCAGCCATTGCCGGCGGACACTGGGTGGGCTTCGGTGACAAAAACACCGCCGACGGCGCAGCCGTGGACGCCATGCGATCCTTCCTGCAGACGGTCCACTTCAACGGCGTCGTGGTCATCGGCGAAGGCGAAAAAGACGAAGCCCCCATGCTGTTCAACGGTGAACGCGTGGGCGACGGCACCGGCCCCGAGGTGGACGTGGCCGTTGACCCGATCGACGGCACCCGCCTGACCGCCCTGGGCATCAATAACGCTCTTGCCGTCCTGGCGGTGGCAGAGCGCGGCTCCATGTTCGACCCCTCCGCAGTGTTCTACATGGAGAAGCTGGTCACCGGCCCGGAAGCGGCGGACATGGTGGACCTCCGCCTGCCCGTAAAGCAGAACCTGCACCTGATTGCCAAAGCCAAGGGCGTCAAGGTCAACCAGCTGAACGTCATGATCCTGGACCGTGACCGCCACCGCCCGCTGGTGGAGGAAATCCGCGAGGCCGGCGCGCGCACAAAATTCATCATGGACGGCGACGTGGCCGGCGCCATTGCCGCCGCCCGTTCCGGCACCGGCGTGGACGCCCTGATGGGCATCGGCGGCACCCCGGAGGGCATCGTTGCGGCCTGTGCCATCAAGTCGCTGGGCGGCGTCATCCAGGGCCGTCTCTGGCCCACCAGCGACGAAGAGAAGCAGAAGGCCATCGACGCCGGCCATGACCTTGACCGGGTGCTGTCCACCAACGACCTGGTCTCCAGCGACAACTGCTACTTCGCGGCCACCGGCATTACGGACGGCGACCTCCTCAAGGGCGTCCGCTACTCCAAGGACAAGGTCCTGACCCAATCCATCGTGATGCGTTCCAAGTCCGGCACCATCCGCTTCGTAGACGGCGAGCACCAGGCCAGCAAGTGGGAGGGCTACGCCCGCAAGAACTGACCGCTCGTCAGATTCCATGGCACGGCAACCGGTCCCCGGCAGCGCAGCGGCGCTGCCGGGGACCGGCGCGTTAAAGCGTTGGTATAGGGTTTATGCCATGAATCCTGCTGTTGTGCCTTGTACTGACCGCGCCCTCTGGGATGGCCACGTCGACCAGTTCGAAGGGCACCCGCAGCAGCTGTGGGGCTGGGGCGAAACCAAGGCCATGCATGGCTGGTCCGTGGACCGCGTCCAGGTCACCGAAGGTGGAGCCACCATCGGCGCCGCCCAGCTGCTCATCCGCCAGCTGCCCGTTCCGTTCCGCGCGCTGGCGTACATCCCCCGGGGACCCATGTGCGCGCCCGAGCACGCAGCGACAGTCCTGGACCGGCTGGCCGAGCACGCCGCCGTGCGGCACCGCGCCGTGGCCCTAAGCATCGAGCCTGACTGGGACAGGGACTCGGACTTTGCGGCAGCCGTGTCTTCGGCCGGCTTCCGCGGGACGGCCAACACCGTACTGATTCCCCGCACCCTCATCCTGGACCTGACCCGCACGGACGATGAGCTGATGGCGGAGATGTCGAAGTCCACCCGGGCCAACATCCGCAAGGCCATGCGCAGCGACGTGGAGTTCCGCAGGATCCGGGACGATGCCGAGCTGGAGCAGGTCCTCGCCGTCTACCACGAGACCGCAGACCGTGCCGGTTTCGGCATCCATGAGGACCAGTACTACCGGGACATCTTCCGGAACATGGGTGACGGATCACCCATCATTGGAGCGTTCGACGGCGGCAACCTCCTTGCGTTTGTCTGGCTCGCCAGGAGCGGGGCAACAGCGTTCGAACTGTATGGTGGCGTCTCGGCCGAGGGGCAGAAGCAGCGCGTGAACTACGGAGTCAAGTGGGCTGCACTGCAGGCCATGCGGGAAGACGGCTGCAAGCGCTACGACTTCAACGGGCTCCTCAACGACGGCATCAGCGACTTCAAGAAGCAGTTCGCCAAGCACGAAAACATGCTGATGGGCACCTGGGACAAGCCACTGTCCCCGTTCTACCCGGCGTACTCCACTGCCATGCCCCTGGCGCGCAAGGGACTGCAGGCAGCCCGGAAGCTGCTCAAGACCGTGGCCGCCCGGATCCGTCCCGCCTCCCGGTAGTCACACAGCCTGGCAGGCCGTCACAGCCCGGCGGTCACAACCCCGTAGTGACAGCGAAGGCCAGCGCGGGCCCGGTGCTGCCGGCGGCGAGGTGGACATTGACGGGCGCCTCGGCGGCCGGCAGGAAGGCGCTGCCGCCACGGGCGAGTTCCAGGTCGCCCTTGGGGGAGTCCAGGTACACGGCACCGGAAACCACGATCACCACGGCTGCCCCGGACTGGGCCAACGGCACAGGGCCGTCCTCGGGGCCGAGCTCTATCCGCTGGAGCTGGAACTCCTCGAACGGCGGCCGGAACAGTTCCTGGTCCAGGACGGTCCGTTCGGCCGCGAGCATCGGGACGGCGACGGGCTGGAAGTCGATGGTCCGCAGCAGTTCCGGCACGTCCACGAACTTCGGCGTCAGGCCGCCGCGCAGGACGTTGTCCGAGGACGCCATGACCTCCACGCCCAGCCCGTGCAGGTAGGCGTGGACGTTCCCTGCGGGCAGGTAGACGGCCTCGCCCGGACCCAGTGAAATCCGGTTGAGCAGCAGGGAGATCATGACGCCCGGGTCGCCGGGGTACTTTTCGTTCAGACTGACCACGGTGGCCAGTTCGGCCTGGTAGGGAGCCAATGCTGCGCCGGATTTCAGCAGCGAGGCCACCTGGTCCGTAGCCGCCGCTACGTCTTCCCCGCCGGTGATCAGCCGCCTGAAGGCCCGCTGCAGCGCCTCGCTGTCACCGCCTCCGGACAGGTCCTCAAGCAGCCCGGCGAGTACGGCGGGAACCGGAGTCCGGGCGGTGCCGAAGCACTGGACCAGGTGGTCAAGGATGCGCCGTGTATCCGCCGCCGGCCGGAACCCGCACAGCGCCTCGAACGGGGTGAGGGCGAAGATCATTTCCGGCTTGTGGTTGTCATCGCGATAGTTGCGGTTGGCAGCGTCAGCGGGCAGGCCTGCGTCGTTCTCCCTGGCGAACCCCTCCCGTGCCTGCTCGAGGCTCGGGTGTACTTGGAGGGACAGCGGCTCCGAGGCGGCCAGGACCTTGGCCAGGAACGGCAGCCGCGGCCCGAAGCGTGCCACGGATTCGGCCCCGAGGAAGTAATCTGGGTCCCTGCCGATCAGGGCGTCCAAGGGGGTGTCGGTGCCGTCCTCCGGAACGTGCGCCACGGACGGCGAGCCGGAGTGTGCACCGATCCACAGCTCAGCCTCCGGACGCCCCGACTCGGGCCGTCCCAGCAAGGCGGCGATCGCCGTCGTCGAACCCCATGCGTAGTCCCGGAGGACGTTTTCGAGCTGGTACAAATTCTGTTCCGTTCGCTAGGTGGGAAGGGCCGGCTACAGCGGCGCGCACTGGCCGTTGGTGGCTACGAGCTGGCGGATGGCTTCTTCATTGCCTTCGCTCTTGAGCTGCTCCAGCATCGCTTCGGTGATGGGCTCGCCGGCCGGCGTGGTGGTCACCGGGGTGAAGTCCGACGGCGGGGGAGACTGCTGGGCGGCAGCCCCGTCCGCCGGCGCCCACGCGGGGGCACGGAATGCGGCCGCCTGCAGCCGGCCGCCGGTGGCCGCGGGCTCCACGATGCCGTCCCCGGGGGCCGCGGCCGGTTCGGCTTTGCCAGACGCTGAGGCCAGCAGTTCATCCACGCGGCGATGGATCTCGTCGAAGTCGGGCACCGTGGAGAAGGACGCGTCGAAGTCCGGCGGCCCTATGGTCATGCGTTTGACGTCCTGCCCCTTCGCCTTGATGGCAAGGTTCACGAAACTGCCCAGCTGGGAGGAGGAAATGTTGGATTCCACCACCTTGGTTCCGGCGTTGGCGATGTCCTCGAACTTGGCCAGAAGCGTGGTGGGATCCAATTGGCGCAGCATGGCCTGCTGGACGCACTGCTGCCGCTGGATGCGCGCGTAGTCGTCCACATATTCGCGGGACCGCCCGTACCAAAGTGCCTGTTCGCCGGTCAGTGTCTGCTCGCCTGCCGGGATCCAGCCCAGCGGTTTGCCGTGGGTTTGGGTGTAATCGTCAAAGTAGCCGCTCATGGGCACCCATCCACCGGCCTTGATCCGGATCCCGCCCATGGCGTCGATAAGGGAGGAGAACCCTTCCATGTCCACGAGGACGTACGCCTGCACGGTGAGGCCCAGTGTCCCGGACACTGCCTCAAGCGTGGCCTGGGCTCCCGGGTCGGTGACGCCGGGGTAGAGGTCGGCGTGTTCGTTGGTCACCTCTGTGTTGATGGCATTGATCAGGCATTCATCGCCGCAGTTGTAGCCCTCGGGGTAGATTTCCCGCATGGGCGATCCTTCGGCGAACTGGGCGTTCTGCAGGTTGCGGGGGACCGAGATGATGGCGGTCTGGCCGGTCTCGGCGTCAACGCTGAGCACTGAGAGGCTGTCCGGACGGCGTCCCGTGCGGTCCTCGCCGGCGTCGCCGCCCATCATCAGGAAGTTGTAGCGGCCGTCCACGGGATCGATGGCCGGGCCGGACGAGAAGATGCTGCCGATGGCGTTCCGGCTGACGTTGAGCAGGTAGGCGGCATATCCCAGCGATCCGCTTCCCAGCACCATGGCAAAGACGAGGGAAACCACGACGGCGGGGCGCATCGGCGGCCTGAGCAGTACCGGGCGGATGATCCGAAGCGTGTTGATGAACAGCGCGGTCCACCCCACGGCCAGGGCAGCAAGCAGCACGATGATCGCCAGCGACGCCGCCGGGTTGCTCAGGATGTTGATGAGCAGCGACCGGTTGACCAGCAGGAGGAGCAAGGCCAGCGCAACCACTGCCCAGGCGGTCAGCGTCACGCGCAGCGCAGCCCGGCCCAGCCGGCGGTCGCCGGCTACCAGCTGCGCACTGCCCGGCACCAGGAGCGTCATGAGGACAAGGACGAAGGCGCGCTTGGTACGGATCGGCTGGGAGGCGCTGACCGGGTACCGGACCGGATCGGTCATGCCGGTGTCGGACGCGGACTGGGGGACCTTGCTGCTGGACATGGGCGGGGTCCTAATGGCTGCCCCGGAGGCCGTTGCCTTCGGCGAAGACCTCGCTGACTTTTTGGCGGAGGCTGGCGCCCTTACGGCTGGCCACGGCGTTGAGGTCCGCGGCGAACTCCTGCAGATCCGAGCGCAGTGACGCGGCGAGCTCATCCGTGCCCGCGGCCAGCATCCGCACGGCCAGGAGGCCCGCGTTGCGTGCGCCGCCAATCGACACGGTGGCCACCGGCACGCCGGCGGGCATCTGCACGATGGACAGCAGGGAGTCCATGCCGTCCAGGGTCTTGAGCGGAACAGGAACGCCGATCACGGGCAGCGGGGTGACGCTGGCCAGCATGCCCGGCAGGTGGGCGGCGCCGCCGGCCCCCGCGATAATGACGCGCAGGCCGCGCTCGTGCGCGGTCTGGCCGTATCGGATCATCTCGGTGGGCATCCGGTGCGCGGAGACCACGTCCGCTTCGAAGGGAATGCCGAACTCAGCCAGTGCTTCTGCGGCGGCTTCCATGACGGGCCAGTCGGAGTCGGACCCCATGACGAGTCCTGCCAGCGGGGCGGCTGCGGAGTTCCCTGCGGCCTGGGCGTTCATGCGTTCTCCTCGAAAGTGGCTGCCGGTTCTTCTGCGGGCATCTTGCCGTCCCGGATGATGCCCGCCACGATGGTGGCGCGGCGGCGGACCGAGTCGACCTCCGCCGTCGACGGTCCGGCCAGGTTTACGTGGCCGATCTTCCGGCCCGGGCGCACGGACTTGCCGTAGCAGTGCACCTTGGCCGCGGGTTCAGCGGCCAGGGCGGCCGGGTAGGCGGCAAACAGATCCTGGTTCTCGCCGCCCAGGAAATTCTTCATGACGACGACCGGCGCCAGGACGTCCGTAGCGCCCAGCGGAAGATTCAGGACCGCGCGGAGGTGCTGCTCGAACTGGCTGGTGACGGAGCCGTCCTGCGTCCAGTGGCCGGTGTTGTGCGGGCGCATGGCGAGCTCGTTGACCAGGAAACCCGCGCCCGTGCCAGGGGTTTCAAAGAGCTCCACGGCCAGCACGCCGGTGACGCCCAGTTCCGCCGCGATGCGCAGGGCGGCGTCCTCGGCGGCCGCGGCAACCTCCACCGGGATGTCCAGGGCGGGGGCGATGACCTCGTCGCACACGCCGTCCACCTGGATGGTGTGGACCACGGGCCAGGCGCGGGCTTCGCCGTCCGGAGTGCGGGCCACGAGCGCGGACAGTTCGCGGGTGAACTCCACCTTGGCCTCGGCCAGCAGCGGGCTCATGGCCTCGAACCAGTCTGCGGTGTCCGCCGCTTCCTCTGCGGAGGAAATGATCCGGACGCCCTTGCCGTCGTAGCCGCCGCGGGGTGTCTTCAGTACAACCGGCCAGCCGATGCTCTCCCCGAAGGCCATCAGGGCGGCTACGTCGGCCACCGACGCCCACTCGGGGTTGGGAAGTTCGAGCCGGTCGATCGCTGCACGCATTACCAGCTTGTCCTGGGCGTGGACCAAGGCATCCGGGCCGGGCTGGACGTTGACGCCGGCTTCCTGGAGTGCCCGCAGGTGCGCGGTGGGAACGTGCTCGTGGTCGAACGTCATGACGTCCAGGCCCTGGGAGAATTCGAGGAGGGTCTGCAGGTCCTTGTAGTCGCCCACGGGCGAGGAAGACACTGCGGAGACCGCGGAAACATCGTCACCTTCGGCAAGGACACGCAGCTCGAAGCCGAGAGCGGTAGCTGCCGGGGCCATCATTCGGGCGAGCTGTCCGCCGCCAACCACACCTATCACTGGAAAAGTCACATGGGCCAGCCTACCCAAGAGTGCCGGATTCACGCCCTTTGGGGCGGCAATGCCCCGGAATTTCCTGTTGCGTGCTCCGGGGTTTGCAGCTCCGCCGGTCCGTCCCGCGCTTTGGGGGCTAAAATGGGCCTCTGGCCGAGTGGCCCTTTAGTTCGTACGGCCATGGAGGGTCATGTTTAGCGCACTTGCAGATCGGATCCGGGGCCTTGCCTCGCTTTTTTGGCGCGAGGTGGCAAAGTTCGGCGCCGTCGGCGGTGTGGCGTTCGTCATCGATAACGGTCTGACGTATTACCTCATGCACGGGCCGATGTCGGACAGTGAAGCGAAAGCCCGCTTTGTGGGCGCCACCGTGGCCACCGTCTTCTCCTGGATCGCCAACCGGCTCTGGACGTTCCGGCACCGCCGGCAGGCCAACGTGGCCCGCGAATTCCTCATGTTCGTCCTCATTAACGGGATCGGTATTGGCATTTCCACCGGCTTCACTGCCCTGGCCAAGTACGGCATGGGCATCACGGACAAGAACATGCTGTTCTTCGCCGGCGTGGCGGGCATCCTGGTGGCAACAGTGGTGCGGTTCTTCGCTTACCGCTTCCTGGTGTTCAACAACGAACTGGATGCCGAGCCGGAGTTCTCCCACGACCACGAACTCATTGAGCTGCATCCGCACCGCGAACCCGCGGCGGCCCCCGAACCGCAGCACGGCATGGAGGAAACCCGCTGACCTGCTGAGCCGGCCTAACTGCCGTGGATGCGTTCGGCGGCGAGCAGCTTCTCCGTCAGTGCCGCATCCGCATGGGTAAGCACCACTGAACCGTCACGCTCCCAGGCGCCCAGGGCGTTGGCCAGCGCCGGCTCCAGGCCCTCCGCGGCAGCCACGTGGAGCCTGGCGCCGTCCTCGTGGCCGGCCGCGAAGCCGGTCAGCAGGTCCCGGTGCCGGTACTCGGTGCCGTCTGCGCCCACGAGCGCGCGCGAATCCGGGTCCGGATCCGAATGCGCCATGAACACGTCCCCGTGGGAGCGCACTTCCGCGGCATAGTCCAGGCAGCCGGCCGCGAGCGCACCCGGCCACCGCATGGCCAGCGCGGGAAGCGCGACGGCGATAACGGCGTCGTGCGTCCCGTCCGCCGCTTCGGGACGGCTGGTGGCCAGGAACTCAGCCTCCCCGCTGCCCAGGACGGTTTCCAGTCCCACCTGCCAGCCGGCCAGCGCCCATACCAGGGCCTTCCAATGGGCCGGCAAATCCAGCCGGAGGCGCATCCCCGGTTCGGCGTCGAGTTCGTCCTGCAGGAGGTTGGCGGTCTTGGCAACCCAGTTGTCCAGGACCCGTCCGGAGAGCTCCACCCGCTCGGAGTCCGGCCCGTACCAGGTCAGCCGCGGGGCGGTGGAGTTGCCTGAACGGAGCCGGGCCATGAGGTCTCTCGCGGGAATAGTCATGGCTCCATCCTGCCACCCGCCCCGGGTGCGGGTCACGGCGCGCAGGCAGGGAATTTGGGCGCCCGGCGGGTGTGATCTTCGTCTCGTACGCTGACGGCCGCGGCCCGCCGGTCGAAGCCCCGAAAAAGTCCGGGCGTGGCGTGCATCCGTAAACGGGGAGGGATTGATTATTATCCCGGGACGGCTTGACTCGCCCTAGTTACACGCGTGTAATTAGAGATCTAAGGCAGCTGCCTAATTGCCGGCACACAACCGAGTGTCCACGCAGAAGGGCAGGCGCCGCAACACAGGAGGGTCGCCACATGGGGCAGGCAGAGCTTATCCAGGAAGATGCCGCAGTAGCCGGTCAGGCCACCGCGAAATACCGTGCACGGGGGGTGCCGGGGGATTGGTATATCGACCCCGCCGACCCCCTCGCTGCCGAGCGGTTCAACAAGAACGTGGAAGGGGCCCTGGAGGACCAGGCCACCGCGTTCCTGGCCGCCCACGAGGCTTTCCTGGACGGGGGCGACGAGCCGGAGGAGAATCTGGATCCGCCCATGGAGCTTGCCGCAGGCGCAGGCCAGCCCGTGTGGATCGGTCTGCCGCTTCAGCAGGACTTCGACGATGAAGGCGAACTTGGCTGGCAGACGGACGCGCTGTGCGCCCAGACGGATCCGGAGGCGTTCTTTCCCGAAAAGGGAGGTTCCACCCGTGACGCCAAGAAGGTCTGCGGCGCATGCAACGTCCGCTCGCAGTGCCTGGAATACGCACTGGCAAACGACGAGCGGTTCGGTATTTGGGGAGGCCTGTCCGAGCGTGAACGCCGGCGGCTGAGGAAGCGAGCACTCTAATTCACCAGGAAGTACACGTCACCGCCGTGGTGGTCGCACACAACGGCAGTGACTATCTCCCCAGAACCCTGGCGGCCCTGGCGGACCAGACGCGTCCGGCGGACCGCGCCGTCGGCGTTGATGCCGCGTCCTCGGATGATTCGCTGGTCCTCCTGGAACAGTCGCTCGGTCGGCCCAATGTCATCAGCACTTCACGTGCAAAGGGAGGCATGGGGGCGGCGGTTTCCGCCGGGCTCTCGGCCTCCGCTCCGTGGTCCGGCTCCGCTGCGGGACGCACCGAATGGATCTGGCTGCTCCACGACGACGCGGCGCCACATCCTGACGCCCTCGCGGAACTGCTGGGCGCCGTCGAACGCGCGCCTTCGGTCACGGTTGCCGGCTGCAAGCAGCTGGACTGGCACATGGAGCGGCGCCTGATCGACGTCGGGCTCTCCACCAGCCGCTGGGCGGAACGGCTGACGCTCATCGATGCCGAGGAAATGGACCAGGGCCAGTATGACGGCCGGAGCGACACCTTTGCGGTGAACTCCGCGGGCATGCTGGTCCGCCGTGACGTCTGGGAGCAGCTGGGAGGGTTCGACCCCGCACTGCCCGGCAGCGGCGACGACGTGGACTTCTGCTGGCGCAACCGCCTCGCAGGACACCGCGTGGTGGTGGTGCCCAGCGCCCGGATGTACCACGTGGCGCACCGGCCTCACGGCCTGGGCAGTCCGGCGGCCGCCAGGAAGGCCCAGATCCACCTGAGGCTCAAGCATGCGCCCCTCTGGATGGTTCCGGTGCACGCCGCCGGCGCCTTCGTCGGCAGTCTGGTCCGTCTGGTCTTCGGCGTGCTGGTCAAGGATCCCGGGCACGGATTTGCCCAGATGCTCGCCACCTGGGCTGCACTGGGCCGGCCCCGGGCCATCGCCAGGGCACGTGCCGCCGCACGCAGGACGCGGCGGATCCGGCGCTCCGTGATCCGCAAACTCCAGACGCCCCGCCGCGAGGTCTGGAGCCACAGGCGCTCCCTGATGGAAGCCTTCGGCTCGGATACTGCCGGCGACGATCTTGAACAGGACCCCTTGGCTCTCCAGCCCAGCGGGGACTCCGCGGACGACTTCGCAGCACTCGCCACCACCAGGCGCGGCTGGGTGGGAAACGGGGCCGTCGCAGCAGCCGGGATCGGGACGGTGGCCTCCGTGCTTGCGCTGGGCGGCCTTTTCCGCGCCGAAGCTGCCTCCGGCGGCGCCCTGACTCCTGTCTCGGCAGGCCTGGGGGAGATTTGGCAGCACGCCTCGAGTTGGTGGATCCCGGCGGGGGCCGGGCTACCTGGCCACGGAGACCCGTTCGGTTACGTGCTCTGGCTCCTGGGAGTGCTGGGCGGCGGTAACGCCAACGCGGCCATCGTATGGCTGCTGCTCCTGGGCACGCCGTTGTCCGCTTTGACGGCATGGTTTGCCGCGGGCTCCCTTACCGACCGACGCCGGCTTCGCCTGATTGCTGCGCTTTGCTGGGCAGCCGCTCCGGCGCTGCAGGCGGCCCTGAACCAAGGGCGTGCAGGAGCCCTGATTGTCCACATCCTGCTGCCGCTGCTTGTCCTGGCGCTCCTCCGGGCCACCGGATCAGTCGCAGGGCACGGCCGGTTCGCGCTGCCCGCGGCCGAGCCGCCTCCGGTCAAACCGGGGGTCAACGGCACGCCGTCCTGGACGGCCGCGGCCGCCGCCGGTCTGGTCCTCGCCGTGATTACCGCGTCGGCGCCGTCGCTGCTTCTGCCCTCCGCGGCGGTCATTGCCCTGTGCAGCATGGTGCTGCGCCGGCGCGGCCGGACGCTGTGGTGGGCCCTGCTGCCCGCCGCTGCACTGTTCATTCCGTTCGGGCTGTCCGTGCTTGACCGGCCGCGCGCCCTCCTGGCCGACCCCGGCCTGCCCCTTGACTTCGCCGCGGCGCCGCTCTGGCAGCAAGTGCTGGGACAGCCGCTGGCGTTCGATTCCGCAGGCGGGCTGCGTGGACTTTCCCTGTTCCCGCCGGGCGGTCCGCCCTGGGCGCTCATTCTGGCGCTCCTGGTGGGACTGCCCGTACTGGCCTTAGCTATGGCCGGCCTTTTCGTTCCCGGCCGGCGGGCGCTCCTGGCCCGCGCTCTGTGGGTTGCAGGGATTATATTCCTGGCCGGCGGATGGCTGGCCGGCCACGTTGCCACGGGGCTCAACGCTGACGCCCTGGTTTCGCCGTTCAGCGGCCCGGCCGTTTCGGCCACCACGTTGGCGCTGCTGGGCGCTGCCCTGATCGGTGCGGAATACCTGCTGGCCCGCGCCCATCGCCTTGACCAGCCGGGCCGTCGCCGGCTCGCCGCCAGGTCCGCCGTGGCGCTGGCCACGCTGGTCCTCGTGGCCGGCCCGCTGGCCGGCATGGCGGCATGGTCCGCCCAAAGCCTGCTGCGTCCGCCCAGTGCCGCGGCGCTGCAGGATCCGGAGGCGGCAACTGAGACTGCCGTCCAGCAGGCGGGCGCCGCGCGGACTGATACAGGCCCGGGACCGTTGGGCGCCGCCCCGCTGGTGGAAGCCACCGGCACCCGGACGCTGCCCGCTACGGCCATCGACAGGGGCACCGGGCCGGAACAGACCCGGACACTGCTCATCAGCACCCGGCAGGACGGCGGGTTCGAGGCCAGCCTGGTCAATGGCGCCGGAACCAGCCTTGACAGCCTCTCCACCATCGCCGCAGCCCGGAACATCATGGGCGCCCCGGGCACGGAAGCGGTCCGCGAAGACGACGCCGCCACTGCCGCCCTCCGCCGCGTGGTGGCCACCCTCGTGGCAGGGCAGGGCGTGGATCCACGCGAAGACCTGGAACAGCTGGGCGCCGGTTTCGTGGTGCTGCGGTCCGCGGACACCGCCGCTCAGCTGACGGCCAGCCGGCTGGATGCGGTACCGGGCCTGGCAGCTGTGGGCCAGACGGACGTGGGTTGGCTGTGGCGGGTCACGCCCCTGAACCAGCCGGCCCTGCAGCCAGCGGACATCACCCACAGGGTACGGATCGTGGATGCTGAAGGCGCCGTCATCGCCCTGGTGCCGTCCGCCCCGCAGAGCGTGGACGCTCCGGTGGAGACAGGGCCGGAAGGACGCCTGGTGGTACTGGCCGAACGGGCCGACCCGGGATGGAGTGCCTGGCTGGACGGGCGAAAGCTGACCGCCACGACGTCGGGCTGGTCCCAGGCATTCACGCTGCCGCCGTCCGGCGGCCAGCTCACCATCCGCTACCAGAACCCCTGGGCGGCGTGGTCCGCCGTAGGCCAGGCCGTTGTCATCGGCCTGACGGTGCTGCTGGCCATTCCCATGCCTGCCCGCCGCGTCCGGACCGGTCTGTCACGTGATGAGGGCTCCCTGCGTAAGGAACACCAGAATGCATGAGCACACCGGATCCCCGGCGGCAGCGGAGCACAAACCTGCAGCCGGCGACGATACGTCCCGGGGGAACCTTCCGACACCCGGCGCAAAGCAGTCGGGGGGCGAAAAGCGGGCGCGGAAAGCCGTCGTCGGAAGCGTGGCCTCGGCCCTGCTGGTGCTGGCCGGCGCCGGGGCCGTGGTCGTTGCGGGATCGGCCCTTCCGCCGGTGGAATCCAGCCGAACCGTTCCCCCCGCTGCAGCAGCCGTTCCGGCCGGAGCAAGCCAGGGGGTATGCGCGGGTCCGGCGCGCCTGCTCGAAGGGACCCAAGCCGGCACGGACCCCCAGTTCAGTCCGGAATCAGCAACCGCCGCCACCTCCGTGACGGGCGCGGTGCTGAGCGCTGCCGGTGTACTGCCGCCCAGCCGCCTGGCAGGGCTGGACGGCAGGACCACCGTGGAACTGGCCAAGGCCGGGGACAAAGCGGCGGCGGAGCAACGGGCCCAGAATCTCCTGGCCGGCGTGGTGGCAGCCCGTCCGGTCACCGGCCCAAGCGTCCTGACCGCTGATCCGCTGGCCAACCAACAGGCGTCGGCGGCCGGAGCGATGAAGTTTTCCGCTACGGACGGTGACCTTCAGGGCTCCGCTGCCGCGAACTGCCTGCGGCCATCGAACGACCAATGGCTTGCAGGGGCCAGCACTACCGTGGGCAGGACCTCCGTGCTGGTCCTGACCAACGCTTCCTCCACGCCGGCAACGGTCAGCCTGGAACTCTTTGGCAAAGCAGGCCGTATCCAGGCGCCGGGCAGCCGCGGCCTGCTGGTGGCACCCAAGACCACGCGCTCTGTGGTCCTTGCCGGCCTGGCGCCCGCCGAAGCGCAACTTGCCGTGCATGTGCGCAGCACGGGCGGCCCGGTTGCAGCCGTGATCCAGCAGAGCACCCTGCGCGGACTCACACCGGGCGGACTCGACTTCATAGCGCCGGGTGCGGCGCCCGCGGTGCGGCAGGTCATGCCCGGCGTGGACATCCAGGACCCTGCCGGGATTGAATCACTCCTGGAGAACACCGGCTACGAAGATGCGGGTCCGGTGCTCCAGTTGACCGTCCCCGGCCCGTCCGACGCCGTAGTGGAGGTCAAACTGCTGGGGCGGGACGGGGAGAAGACCCTGCCCGCGGGCGGAGTGGTTACGGCCAAAGCAGGAGCAGTCACGGAAGTCTCGCTCGCAGGCGTCCCCGCCGGCCAATACACCGTTTCGGCGTCCTCTGACGTGTCCTTCGTCGCCACGGCCCGCATGGGGCGCGGGCTGAAAGCAGGCACTGCCTCGGATATGGCATGGGCCCCTTCCGGGCTGCGGCTCGGGAGCCAGCACGTGGTCCCTGTTCCGCCTGGCGGTACCCGCCGACTGGTGTTTGGGGTGCTGGACACCCGGGCCACCATTACGTACGCCGCCATCACGGCGGACGGCAAGGTACACGCACCCGAATCGGCTGACATTGCCGGCGGCACGACGGCGGCCGTTACCGTGGCGGAGAAGGTGGCCGGCTCAGGCGTGGTGGGCTACGTGGTATCCGCCTCCGGCGATGCCGCCTACGGATCCGTTGTGATCTATGGCGCGGACGGACGAAACGACATTTCTGCTCTGGGCCTGTTGCCAGCCGCGGCGGGCCAGGAGACGGTGCCGGTGAGAGTTGGCTACTGAGTGATGCCGGCAGCGGCGGATTTTTTGTGGGCCCGCAGTTCAGTTAGTGCCCGCAGTTCAGTAGTGCCCGAAGTTCAGTAGGTGCGCAGTTCAGTAGCGGCGCCGGTATACCGGGTCCAGGGTCTCGGGGGCGACGCCGAGCATCTCGGCGGTGTATTCGACCACAACGTCGTGCACCAGGTCCTGGAGTTCCTCCAGGCTGGAACATGCCTGCTCCACCACCCGGCGGTAGACCGTGATCATGGGCCCTTCGCCGCCTGACGCGGGCGTGTATGCGCCCATCGGTGCCGTGGCCGAGTCCGCCGCAAGTCGTTCCAGGTCCGGCGGGATTTCGTCCACTCCAAACCGGACGCCGTCCAGCGTGCGGCCCCAGATGTCGTGGAGACGCTGCGCCGAATCGAGGACCAGGTCGTCGAACCGGTCGGACCGCGTGCGGTAGCCCGGGTGGGTGGGAAGCATGATTTCGCCGCGCAGGCCGCGGCCGTGGCGGTTGCGCCTCCGCCGGGCAAAGCTGCGGACCTGGCCGGCAGTTCCCGGATCCGTGCCGGCATCCGGGTCAGCCAACCGGACCGTAAAGCGTGATTCATGGTTCGATGACTGCATACATTGACTGTAAACCCGGCCGCAGCAATGCGCGATATACCGGGCGGCAGCCACACCGGGCCGTTTCCGAGGGCAATGCAGGGCTTTGTCACGCGCAGGCAGTACGCTGGGATGTCGTGGGAGCTATCCGTCAGTGTTCAAGATCTGCCTGCCGCCAGTCAGCGGTAGCCACCCTGACGTATGTCTACGCAGACTCCACCGCCGTCCTGGGGCCGTTGGCCACCTACGCTGAACCGCATTGTTACGATTTGTGCGCCCAGCATGCAGATTCGCTGACCGTGCCCCGCGGCTGGGAAGTGATGCGCCTGGCAATGCCCACCACCCCGCAGCAGCCGGGACCGGATGACCTTTTGGCCCTCGCCAACGCGGTGCGGGAAGCCGCGGCCCGCCCGGCCCGCGCCCCGGAGCCCCAGGGGCAGCGGGGAGCCCCGGAGGCCATCGATGCCCCCGCCACCCAGGACGGCGTCCGGCGCGGCCACCTGAGGGTGCTGCGCGAACCTTCCTGATGCCCATGTGACGGTAGGCTGGAATCTGAACACCAGTCCGCTACCGGCGCCTGCGCGCCCGTCTGGGAGCACGAAGAAATGCCAAAGATTACGCCTGCCCTCATCTCCGTCCTGCGATGCCCCGTGACGGGCTCCGCCCTGGTCCAGGAGGGCGAGGAACTGGTGGCCACGGCGTCGGACGCTTCAGGCAGGAAGCCGCGCTACGCGATCGAGGACGGAATCCCGCTGCTCCTGCCGCCCGAACTCATGGCTGCTGCCAGCGCCGCGGGCTCGGACCAGCACGACGCCGCCGCCGGCACGGCGCCGGGACCCGCCTAGCCAGACAACCCGCACATAACCGGGCGCCGCCGTCGGCGTCCAAAACCCCGGGCGGACCCTGCCGCCGGGCCGAACAAAGGACCCACCCATGGCTTTTGATTACAAAGTTGCCGACATCTCCCTGGCGGAGGCCGGACGGCACCAGATCCGCCTGGCGGAGCACGAGATGCCCGGCCTGATGTCGCTGCGCGAAGAGTTCGGTCCAACCCAGCCGCTCAAGGGCGCCAGGATTGCCGGTTCCCTGCACATGACGGTGCAGACCGCCGTGCTCATCGAAACCCTCACTGCACTGGGTGCCGAGGTCCGCTGGGCCTCGTGCAACATCTTCTCCACCCAGGACGAGGCCGCCGCGGCCGTTGTGGTGGGCAAGGGCACGCCCGAGGACCCGCAGGGCGTTCCCGTGTTCGCCTGGAAGGGCGAGACGCTGGAGGAGTACTGGTGGACTGCCGAGCAGATCCTCACCTGGCCCGGCGCCGGCTCCAACCCCGAACTGGGACCGAACATGATCCTGGACGACGGCGGCGACGCCACCATGCTGGTGCACAAGGGCGTGGAGTTCGAAGCGGCAGGAAACGTGCCGGCTGCCGGCCCTGAGGATTCCGAGGAATACGCCATCTTCCTGGACGTGATCCGCCGATCCCTGGCAGCAGATCCGCAGAAGTGGACCCGTACGGCCTCCACTATCAAGGGCGTCACCGAGGAGACCACCACGGGCGTCCACCGCCTCTACCAGCTGGCTGAGCAGGGCAAGCTGCTGTTCCCGGCCATCAACGTCAACGATTCCGTCACCAAAAGCAAGTTCGACAACAAGTACGGCATCCGCCATTCGCTGCCGGACGGCATCAACCGTGCCACCGACGTCCTCATGGGCGGCAAGGTCGCCGTCGTCTGCGGTTACGGCGACGTGGGCAAGGGCGCCGCGGAGGCGCTGCGCGGCCAGGGCTCACGTGTCATCGTCACCGAGATCGACCCCATCTGCGCGCTCCAGGCAGCCATGGACGGCTATCAGGTTGCGCGGCTCGAATCGGTCCTGGCCCAGGGCGACATCTTCATCACCACCACGGGAAACAAGGACGTCATCATGGCCGAACACATGGCCGGGATGAAGAACAAGGCCATCGTGGGCAACATCGGACACTTCGACAACGAGATCGACATGGCCGGCCTGGCCCGGGTCCCCGGCATCAGGAAGGTGGAAATCAAGCCCCAGGTCCACGAATGGGTGTTCGAGGAAGGCAGCGACGCTGAGCGGTCCATCATCGTCCTGTCCGAAGGCCGCCTCCTGAACCTGGGCAACGCCACCGGGCACCCGTCGTTCGTCATGAGCAACTCGTTCGCCAACCAGACCATCGCCCAGATCGAGCTGTGGACCAAGAAGGACCAGGACGAGTACGCCCACGAGGTCTATGTCCTGCCCAAGGTCCTGGACGAGAAGGTGGCCCGGCTGCACCTCGATGCCCTTGGCGTGGAGCTGACGGAGCTCAGCAAGGACCAGGCCGAGTACCTGGACATCGACGTGGCCGGCCCCTACAAACCCGAGCACTATCGTTACTAAGAAGTGAGTGACCCGGGTGCCACGTGCACCCGGGTTGTTACTTTCAGCGCCTAGGATCAGAAGATGCAGTCCCAGCCCGGCCGACGCACGGCAACCCTGAAAAAGATCCTGGTCATCGCCGCGGTGTGCCTCCTTGCCGCCGCAGGCGGCGTGTTTGCCGCTGTGGCGCCCGGGCTGGCCGGTCCGTCGCTGGAATCCGAGTCAGTGTCGGCCGTGCGGACTTCGCCCGGAATTGCCACGCCGGTGATTCCACCGATGGCCGCCGAAGCCAGGCCGGCGGACGGCGCCAAGCAGGTGAACCCTGCCGCTCCGGTGTCCCTGCGGGTGGACAACGGCACCATCGAGCGGGTGAGCCTCACCAGCACCTCCGGTGAAACGGTGCCCGGCAGCATCGACGCCGCCGCCACGGGTTGGAAGGCCACTGCTCCGCTGGCATTCAACACGGACTACAGCTACACCTATGTGGTCAAGGACACTGCCGGGCGCGAGACGAGCACCACGCGGTCGTTCAGCACCGTCTCCAGTTCCCATGAGGCGGACGCGGCGATCTATCCGCTGGACGGCATGAAGGTGGGCGTCGGCCAGCCCCTGCAGATCATCTTCAGTGAACCGGTTACCAACCGGGACGCTGTGGAGAAGGCCATCAGCATCACCAGCAGCGCCGGCCAGAAAGGTGCTTTCCACTGGCACAGCGACACCATGGTCCGCTACCGGCCGCAGAACTTCTGGACGGCGAATTCGAAAATCACCATGGACATGAAGCTGTTCGGGGTTGACCTGGGCGGCGGTCAGATCGCCAACTTCAACAAGAAGGTCAACATCGCCATCGGGGACAAGAAGGTGGCCATTGCGGACGCAGCCGCCCACACCTTCACGTTGAGCATCAACGACAAGCCGGTCAAGACCCTCCCGGTCAGCATGGGCGACGAGCGGTTCCCCTCCGCCCGCGGATACGGCGTGCTCATGGAGAAGAAACGGTACGACCACTTCCGTGCCTCGAGCATCGGCCTGAAGCCGGGCGACCCCGCCTACTACGGCAACGTCGACGTGGAATACACCATCCGGCTGACGCTTAGCGGAGCCTACATCCACCAGGCCCTCAAATCGGCCTACCCCTACATCGGCAACAAGAACGTCTCGCACGGCTGCATTGGCTTCGCGCCCGCCGGCGCTGCCTGGGTCTTCGAGAACATGGGCACGGGGGACGTTGTGAACATCATCAACACCAAGGGCGACTACGCCGCCCATGACGACGGTTACGGCGACTGGAATATTCCATGGAGCGAATACGACAACTGACCGGAGGCCCCTCGCCAGGCCGGTGCCATATCGTTGTAAACGGTCCGGGGTGGTCCGCCGCAGGGCATCGCCGACGAACGATAGGCTCGTCAACAGAAAACGGGCGACGGCGGAACACCGCCCGGCGCCAAAACCGACGGAAGTGACGCTGCTGTGAAAGACGAAAAACCGGCCCGCGACAAGAGCGCAGGACCGGCCCCGGAACCGGTTATGGACACCTCGGCGGACTCCGACGAGCCGGCGTTCTCCTGGATGACGCCGGCAGCGCCCCGCACTGCCGGGAGCGGCACGGAAACGGGCACGGCCGGAACAGGCAAGGAAACGGGTGCGGCCGCGCAGGCGGCGGGCCCGGGACCGACAGCTGCGGCTGCTTCGGCGCCCGACGCGGCAGGGGACGGTCCGGTCCAGCCGGAAACCCGTGCCGAACGCAAAGCGGCTGACGCCGCCGTCGGCCCTTCCGCATCCGGCACTTCGGCCGCTGTTGCGGCGCCCGGGCAGGGCAGCACCGCAGTCTTCCAGGAACCCCTGGCCACCTCAGCCCTCCAGGTCCGCCCGCCCGAGGACGAGGTGGCGCGCCGCTATGCGCAGAGGGACAGTGCCGCCAACGCCAAGCCGGCCGCTCCGAGGCTGATGCAGGTCCTGTTGGCACTGTTCTTCCCCGTCATCCTCCTGGTCCTGGCCGTCCGCGCCGTCACCAGCCCCTTGTTCCTCTGGGTGGAGTACAACCGCCCCGGATTCCCCGGCGACGGTTATGGCTTCAGCACCGATGACCGCATGACCTACGGCTCCTACGCCGTCGACTACCTGAGCAACTGGGCAGGTCCCCGCTACCTGGGAGACCTGGTGAACCGCAGCGGCGAGCGCCTGTTCAAAGACGGCGAAGTCAGCCACATGGCCGACGTCAAGGCGGTGATCCTGTCCTCGTTCGGCGCGGGCGCGCTGCTGGTGGTGCTGAGCATCATTGCAATCCTCTACCTGCGGAAGCGCAGCACCGGCGGCGTCCGCCGGGGGCTCTTCGCCGGCTCCATCATCAGCCTGGTGACCATCCTGGGCCTGGGCACGTTGGGCGTGCTGGGCTGGCAGCAGTTCTTCACCGAGTTCCACCGGGTCTTCTTCGCCGACGGGACCTGGACTTTCAGCCTGGGGGACACCCTGATCCGGCTGTTCCCGGGCCAGTTCTGGGTGGACGCCGGGATCGTCATTGCCGCCCTGGTGCTGATCGCGTCCCTCGTGACCCTGGTACTGACCTGGCCCACCCGCCGCCGCCGTGGCCTGCCGCCCCGCGAACCCAAGGCGGACAAGGAACCCAGGGCGGACAAGGGGCCGAAGCCCGCGAAGCAGTCCAAGGAGCCTAAGGCCATGAAGGAACCGAAGGCCGGTAAAGCCTAGGCGTAAAGCCGCCTGATCTCCGCGGCGAAGTCACGGATCACGTCCGCGCGCTTGAGCTTCAGGGACGGGGTCAAGTGGCCGGATTCTTCGGTGAATTCCGCATCAAGGATCGCGAAGCTGCGGACGGACTCGGCTTTGGAAACCAGGCGGTTGGCCCCGTCCACTGCCTCCTGGACAGCCGCCCGCACCTCAGGGTCCGTCACGGCGTCCGCGACGGGCAGGGGCGGGAGGCCCCGTTCGGAACGCCAGTCGGCCAGGCCCTCCGGGTCCAGGGTGACCAGGGCCGAAATGAAGGGCCGGCCATCGCCCGCCACCACTGCGTGGGCCACCAGCTGGTGGGCCCGGATGGCGTCCTCCAGCGGCCCCGGGGCGACGTTCTTGCCGCCGGCTGTGACCAGGAGGTCCTTCTTCCGGCCGGTGATGGTCAGGAAGCCGTCGCTGTCCAGCTCGCCCAGGTCTCCCGTGCGGAAGAAGCCGTCCACGAAAGCCTCGGCATTGGCGGCAGGGTTGCCGTGGTAGCCCCGGAAGACTCCGATGCCCTTGACCAGGACCTCGCCGTCCGGCGCCACCCGGACCGTCGTGCCCGGAATGGGGATGCCGACCGAGCCGACGCGGGTGCGTGAGGGCGTGTTCACCGTGCACGGTGCCGTGGTCTCGGTAAGGCCATAGCCTTCCAGGACGGGGACGCCGGCGCCGCGGAAGAAGTGCGCGTCCCCGGCGGCCAAGTGGCTCGCCCCGGACACCGTGTAACGGATGCTGCCGCCCAGGGCCTGGCGCAGGCGGGGATAGAGGAGCCGGTCAAATACTGCATGCCGGGCCCGGCACAGCAGCCCCGGCCCGTTCCCCTCGCCCCGGCTTTTCCGGTCCTGTTCCTGCGAATACCCGATCGCTGTGGCGGAGGCGGCCCTGAACAGCCGCGACTTCCCGGCCAGCGCCGCCTTATGTCCGGCGGCTGCCCGCACTTTTTCGAAGATCCGCGGCACTACCAGGAGGAAGGTGGGACGGAACGTGCCGAGATCCTCCAGGAGGCGGGCGGCCCCGGGCGTGTGGCCCAGGGTCGCGCCGGCGGTGAGGCACACCACCTGCACAGCGCGGGCCAGGACGTGCGCCAGGGGGAGGAACATCAGTGTCCGCGCCTGGTCCTGCTGGAGGATTTCGGGCAGGAACGCCACGATGTTCTTCGCCACCAGGGCGAAGTTTCCATGCGTTATCTCGCAGCCCTTTGGATTGCCGGTGGTGCCCGAGGTGTACACCAGCGATGCGACGTCGGCCAGGCCCGCCTGGCTTCTGTGCCGCTCCAGCTCGGCGTCGCTCACCCCCGCCCCCGCTGCGGCGAGGCTGGCAAGGTTGGGGGCAGCGCCGTCGTGCTCCATGCGCACCACGCTGACGAGCCGGTCCTGCAGGCCTTCGGCCCCGGCGAGAACCCCGGCAACCAGCTCCGCCTTGGCGGCATCTTCGGCAAAGACCCGCCGCACGTTGGCGTCGCGGAGGATCCATTCCACCTGATGCGGCGAGGACGTTTCGTAGATGGGGACCGTGACACCGCCGGCGAACCAGATGGCGAAATCCACCAGGGTCCACTCATACGACGTGCCGGACATAACCGCCACGGCATCCCCGGCTTCTAGCCCGCCCGCAATCAGCCCCTTGGCCAGCGCGCTGACCTCCTCACGGAATTTGTGGGCCGGAACATCAATCCAGCCGTTGGGCCCGTTGCGGCGGTAGAGGGGGTGCGCGGCGTTTGCTGCCTCCTGTTCGATGAGCAGATCCGTGACGTTGCTGTCCGGGTCAAGCTCTACGAGCAGTTCAGTGCTTGCTTCTCTCACGCAGGTCTCCGTTCCGCTGCCGCGGCAGCGGCTCCTTCAGGGGGTCTCATGCCATCTTTCCCTAGATCCAGGACGGCATCCACATCCGGGCTTTCCAGTCCGTGTAGGGAATTACCTCTGCGGCCCATACGGGGTAAAAGAAGGCGGACAGCAGGATGGCCGCCGCAAGGAACACGACGGCGACGTAGAGCCCGGACCGGCGGCGCCATAACGGATCCGTGGACCGTCCCAGCACCAGCCCCAGGCAGTAAACGAGCGCAAGGACCAGGAATGGTTCAAACGCCACCGAGTAGAAGTAGAACATGGTGCGTTCGGGGTACATGAACCACGGCAGGTACCCGGCGCCCACGCCGGCGAGGATGGCGCCGGCGCGCCAGTCGCGCCGACCGGCCCACCAGAAGAGCAGTACCACCAGGGACACGGCTGCCGCCCACCAGATCAGCGGGTTTCCCACCGACAGGATGGCTGAGGAGCACTTGTCCACGTCGCAGCCGGGGGTCCCGCGCGCCGGGTCTTCGTAGAAGAACGACGTCGGCCGGCCCAGTACCAGCCAGCTCCAGGGGCTTGCTTCGTAAGGGTGGTCAGAACCCAGAGCCTGGTGGAAGTTGTACGCCTCCAGGTGGTAGTGGGCCAGGGAGCGCAGGGAATCGGGGAGCCAGCCCCATTCCGGCGACGGGTTCCCTTCGGCCCAACGCCGGAAGTAGGCGTCCGTCGAGCGGAACCACCCGGTCCAGGTTGCGGCGTACACGGCAGCGGCCACCGGCACCATGGAGAGGAACGCGGGGAGGCCGTCCTTGATGATGCCCCCGCTGATCCAGCTGTGGATTCCCGCCACCCGCCGTGCGTTAAGGTCCCACAGCACCGTCATGATGCCAAAGGCGGCAAGGAAGAAGAGGCCGGACCACTTGGTCCCAACGGCCAGGCCCAGGCAGATTCCGGCAACAATGCGCCACCAACGGATGCCGGTAAACGGCCCGGCAGCCAGCGCCATGGCGGGCGGACGGCCACCGTTGCCGGCAGCGGCGCGTGCCAGCCTGGAGGCGAGCAGGCGCCTGCCCTGGTCGCGGTCCAGCAGCAGGGCGCCGAATGCCGCGAGGATCCAGAACATCAGGAAGATATCCAGCAGCGCCGTCCGGGACATCACCAGGTGGTGGCCGTCCACCGCCAGCAGCAGCCCGGCTGCCCCGGCCAAGGGAAGGGAACCGAAAAGCTTCAGCGCGACCAGGGACAGGAGCAGGATGGACAGTGTGCCGGTCAGGGCGGCGGCAAACCGCCAGCCGAACGCATTGTCCGGACCGAACACCCACATCCCCGCAGCGATCATCCACTTGCCCACCGGCGGATGGACCACGTATTCGGGGGAGTCCAGGAGGCCGGCGGGGTTGCCGGAATTGAACGCGTCATTGGCCTTGTCCGGCCAGCTGCGCTCGTACCCGCTGACCAGGTAGGAGTAGGCGTCCTTGACGTAGTACGTTTCGTCGAAGACCAGTGTGCCTGGAGTGCCCAGCCGGACGAAGCGCAGGATGCCTCCGACGGCGGCAGCCAGCAGGGGCACCAGGAAGAACCACAGGCGCAACGACGGCGGGTAGTCCCGCCAGCTCCGCACGGTGCCGAGGAGGCGGGCCCGGAGCGCCTCCGGGGTGAAGGCCTCGTCGGGTCGGTTCAGCCAGTCTTGTCCGGCCCCGGCCGGCCGGGTCGAGGTCTGCGTCACGAGCCCCATGCTACCTTTTGGCGCTGCAGGCCGCGTGCGGCAGTAGGCTGGTGGGCGTGGATCCTAACCCAAGCCCCCTTCCCGTCACCGGTCCGGCCACCGCGGGGCGCATTGTCCTCGCCGCCACTCCCATCGGAAACATGGGTGATGCGTCGGCCAGGCTGGTGGAACTGCTGGGCACCGCGGACATCGTGGCGGCGGAGGACACCCGCAGGCTGCACCGCCTGGTCCAGAGCCTCGGCGTCACCGTAGCCGGGCGCGTCATCAGCTACCACGAACACAACGAGGCAGCGAAGACGGCCGAACTGCTGGAACAGGTCCGCTCCGGCAGCACCCTGGTGATGGTGACCGACGCCGGCATGCCGTCCGTTTCTGACCCCGGCTTCCGGCTGGTTGAGGGCGCCGTCGCGGCGGGACTGACGGTGACGGCCGTTCCGGGGCCATCCGCCGTGTTGACGGCCCTGGCGCTGTCCGGATTGCCCACGGACCGGTTCTGCTTCGAGGGGTTCCTGCCCCGGAAGGCGGGGGAGCGCGCTTCCCGCCTGGCGGACCTGGCGGACGAGCGGCGCACCATGGTGTTTTTTGAGGCGCCGCACCGGCTCGAAGTTATGCTGCGCGCCCTGCGCGAGCGGTTCGGCCCCGAGCGGCCCGTGGCCGTCTGCCGGGAACTGACCAAAACATATGAGGAAGTACTCCGCGGCACCCTCGCCGATCTGCTGCAGTGGGCGGAAACCAATGAGGTGCGCGGCGAGATTGCCGTGGTCCTCGGCGGCGCGCCGGACAAGGCGCCGGGCACGCCCGAAGACCATGTCGCGGCGGTCAACGGACTGGTTGCCCAGGGAATCCGGCTCAAGGAAGCGGTGGCTGCGGTGGCCGAGGATGCCCGCGTCAGCAAGCGGGAGCTGTACGCGGCGGTGCTGGCCGCGCGGTGACCCGGGCGGCCGGCGGCGCCCACAGTGGATGACTGTGCACCTGCACAGCAGGCGCCACCGTCCGCAGTGCGCCGCGGCGTAGACCGGCTTCCGCGGCGGCAGTAGTCTGGCAGTAAATCAGCCCGCCGGCTCCGGACCGTCCCGGTTCCTTCACAGCGGGCGCCACCATACTGACGAGGGAGTCACCGTGACTGTCACCGCATCCCAGGCCGTTACCGCCGACCGCGAAAGCCGCCTCCTGGCCACCGTCCCTACCGGCCTCCTGATCAACGGTGAGTGGCGCGACGCGGCGTCAGGGAAGACGTTCGATGTCGAGGACCCCGCCACCGGGAAAGTGCTGCTCAGCATTGCCGATGCCGGCGCCGAGGACGGGGCCGCCGCCCTGGATGCTGCCGCAGCCGCGCAGGAGTCGTGGGCCAAGGTGCCGCCGCGCGAGCGGGGGGAGATCCTGCGCCGGGCCTTTGAGCTGGTTACCGAACGGGCCGAGGACTTCGCCCTGCTCATGACAATGGAAATGGGCAAGCCCCTCGCGGAGGCCCGCGGTGAGGTCACTTACGGTGCCGAGTTCCTGCGCTGGTTCTCAGAAGAAGCCGTCCGCGCCTTCGGCCGCTACTCCCTGTCTCCGGATGGCAAGTCCCGGCTGCTGGTCACCAAGAAGCCGGTGGGACCCTGCCTGCTCATCACCCCGTGGAATTTCCCGCTGGCCATGGCCACCCGGAAGATCGCACCGGCCGTCGCGGCAGGCTGCACCATGGTCCTCAAGTCCGCCAACCTCACACCGCTGACCTCGCAGCTCTTCGCCGCCGTCATGATGGAGGCCGGCCTGCCTGCGGGCGTCCTGAACGTCATCCCCACCTCCACCGCCGGTGCCACAACGGGGCCGCTGATCAGGGATTCCCGCCTCCGGAAGCTGTCCTTCACCGGTTCCACCGAAGTGGGGCGGCGCCTCTTGGCCGATGCCTCCGGCACCGTGCTCCGGACGTCCATGGAACTGGGCGGCAACGCACCGTTCCTGGTGTTTGACGATGCCGACCTCGACGCCGCAGTGGCCGGTGCCATGCTCGCCAAGCTCCGCAACATGGGCGAGGCCTGCACGGCTGCGAACCGGTTCATCGTGCACGAGTCAGTGGCAGCGGAGTTCGCCGAGAAGTTCGCGGCGAAAATGAAGGAAATGACCACTGCCCGCGGTACAGAGCCGGAATCCAAGGTTGGCCCGCTGATCGATGCCAAGAGCCGGGACAAGGTGCACGAGCTGGTGTCCGACGCCGTCTCGTCCGGGGCCAGGGCTGTCCTGGGCGGAGGACCGGTGGAAGGCCCGGGCTACTTCTACCAGCCCACCATCCTCTCTGGGGTCAGCGAAGGAACACGGATCCTGTCCGAGGAGATTTTCGGTCCCGTGGCGCCCATCATCACCTTCAAGAGCGAAGATGATGCCGTCCGCCTGGCCAACAACACCGAGTACGGGCTCGTGGCTTACGTCTTCACCAGGGACCTGAACCGGGGCCTCCGCATGGGGGAGCGGCTGGAAACCGGCATGCTGGGCCTGAACGCCGGCGTGATCTCCAACGCCGCAGCCCCGTTCGGAGGCGTCAAGCAGTCCGGCCTGGGCCGCGAAGGCGGCCTGGAAGGCATTGAGGAATACCTGTACACGCAGTACATCGGCATCGCCGATCCTTACGCGGGATAGCGCGGTAACCCCAGCAATGACGCGGCGGCGCGTCCGGCCGCCCGGAACGGTGCGCTGAGCCAGCGGCCCAACCGGGCGGTCACCGACGGCGGCAGCCACTCCGCCCGGAGCCGCTGCCCGGGGGTGGCGTTCGCCCTGAGCGCCGCCGCCAGGGCATCTATGTGGCCCGTGACCTCGTCAAGCACGCCGTCCTCGGGCACAGCCTTTTGCGGAGCCTGCACCGAACCGGATGCCGCCGGCGCGGCAGGAGGCCCATACTCGTGGCGTTCAAACTCCGCGGTGAGAACCTGGACGGTTGAGTACGCCTGGCGGTCCGGGCCGTCCGCTCCGGCGAGCAGGGAACCGCGGAAACGGGACGAATATGCCCGCGGCGTCTCGCTGGCCTCGGGCGGCAGTCCGTAGTCCCTGCCGAGATCCACCAGTTCCCGCCAGCCGGACCCGGGCGAGCCTGCAGCCGCCTGGCGGATCCGGTGCCCGCGGATGCCCAGCCGGACCATCCGCGGAGCCGCGGCCAGCAGGAGGATTGCCAGCACCGCGCCCACTCCGGCGGGCCACGGGCCCGGCCCGGGCTGCCCGGAGGTGCCGGCGCCTGCATCGACTTCCGGAACCGGCTCTGCGGTTTCGGTGGCCGATGCGGTGGGTGCGGCCGTTGCGCCAGGCAGGAGGTCCGGACCGTTGTCCAGGTTACCCGGGGCGGTCGGGGCCGATGCTCCCGTGGCGTAGGACGGGACAACTCCGCGCGAGGGCGTGGGCTCGAACGGTACCCAGCCCAGGCCCTGGAAGTACAGTTCGGGCCAGGCATGGGCATCGCGTGCGTCCACCTCGTATTCGGGAAGGTCACCCTGGCCGGCAACGGTGACGGTGGCACCTGTCAGCCTGCCGGGCGCGTATCCCACCGCGATCCGGCTGGGGATGCCTTCCAGCCGGGCCATTACCGCCATAGCCGACGCGTAGTGGACGCAGTAGCCACTTTTCCGGTCCAGGAAATCCGCCAGGACCGAGAGCCCGTTGCCGTCGTAGCCGCCCTGGACCGGGGACTCCAGTGAGTAGGTGAACGCGGCCGAGCGGAGATAGCGCTGGATCGCCATGGCCTTCTCGTAGGGGCTTTCTACCGGCCCGGCCACTTCGGTGGCAGTGGCCCGCACGATGTCCGGGACGTTGCCCGGAACGCGGATGAAGTCCTCCGCGATGCCTTCCACCCGCCGCGGTGAGCCCGCCAGCAGCGCAGCGGTGACGGCCGGAGCGGTGGAGACCACCACGTACTCCTGCCGGCGGGAAGTGGTGTCTGTCCCTTTGATGCTCAGCGTGGCGGGGTCCCAGGTCCAGCGCCCGCTAAGTCCCAGCACCGCTTCGGGTGCGTACGGAGCCGGCAGGTACGGGCTGGTGAAAGTGCCGGCATCAACTGCGGTAATCACGCGCTGCTGCTCTCCGGCCAGGACGTCGTAGCCAGGGTCGATGCGCCCGGACAGGGGCACACGGGAGGCGGTGCGGTCGTCCGGGCCCCAGGACTCGCCGTCGAAATGGTCAACCGTGACCGAGCGCAGGTACACAGGTGCCGTGGCACTGGTGGCGTAGGTGATCCTGCCGCTTCCCTCGGGGGTGCGCAGGCTGGTTCCCAGTGTGATCATGGGGTTCAGCCCCGTGGATGCGCCCCACGGGTTCAGCCGGGAGCCCTGGGGAAAGGTGCCCTGGTCGAATCCCGGCATCACGGAAGAAAGCACCAGCGTGGCGGCCAGGGCCGCGGAGCCGGTGAGCGCCGCGCGGCGCGCCTGGCCGGGGGTGCGTGCCATGCCCTCCCCGGCCAGCGGTTGCGGGACGAACCACTGGCTGAATGCCAGGATCATCAGGTATCCGGCTGCGGTCACTGTGAAGGACCACGGGCCTACGCTTTGGGGTTTGATCACCGCCGGCACCACCATCAGGGCCAGGAGCCCGACCCCCGTGGCCGCGGGCATGCGCAGGGGAACTGCGAGGGCGTCCACCAGGATCACGGCAAGGCCCAAAATGGCGCAGCACACCATCACGATGCCCGGGTTCGGGGCCACGGGGGCGGTTTCGGCAAGGACGGTCTCGCTGGCCCGGCGCAGCAGCCGGTCCAGTTCGTCCAGGGTGGCCCCTGCCGGGATGAAGCCGGCGATGCTGCTGCGGCGGAAGAAAGTGAGCGTGAGGACGGCGCCCAGGGAAAGGAATCCGCCCGCAGTGACAAGGATGGGCTGGGCCCGCAACGAGCGCAGCGCTGCCAGGGTGAAGCACACGGCCAGGACCGTGGTGAGCGCCGGCAGGTACCAGCCCCAGCCGCGGAGTACACCGTTCAGGGAGAGGGCAGCACCGCATACTGCCACGGCCACGGCGGCGGCCATCGCCCAGGGAAACGCTCCCACGCGGGGCCGCAGGGCAGCGGGGGGTGCAGCTCCGGGTCCGCTCCCGGAACCAGCCGCCGGATTCCTTCCCTGCCCGCGGTTCCGGGCGGGTGCGATGGTCATAGCCCGGCTCCGGCTCTCCGGCGCGCATCGGACCCCGGTTCCGTCCGGGCTGCCCGGCCGGCGTCCAGACGGCCCCACGCGTCGGCGACGGAAGTCCTTGGCGCCGCCGCCACGGCACGCCAGCCGGCGGCGCGCAGGAGTTCCAGCGCCTCAGCGGCCTCCGCCGGTACGTCCGTGACCACCACCGCCATGGCTGTGGTGGCGTATGTGGCCGCGGGTGCCAGGGCACGCGCGTCCGCGGCGCTGATCCGTCCCAATACTGCAACGAGCGGACCCCGCATGCGGTGCGCCGACAGCTTGTCCATCAGGCCGTCGTCGAACGGTGCGGGCTGGGATTCCGGATCGGGACGCCGCGGCAGCGCGGTTGCCCGGCCATCCCGGTGCGCGGCGGCGGGCAGAATGGCGGCCAGGCTCTCGGCGATGGACTGCAGTCCGGACGGTCCCGCGTATTCCTCTGTCTCCGGTTCCGGCGCGGACGGCGAATGCCGGAACGCCGGTGCGCCGTGCTGGTCCAGCAGCCTGAGCGCGTAGCTTCGTCCGGCCAGGTGGGAGCTGACGGACATGGCGGCCACCACTGCCCACTCGAACGCCGGGCTGCCTGCTTCCACGCCTTCGTCATGGTTCCCGCCGGGAAAGGCTGCCGCCCGCAGATCCAGGAGGACAGTGGCCTCGGGAGTGGTGACGGATTCCTCCTGCCGCACCATCAGTTCGCCGTGGCGCGCCGTCGCGGCCCAGTGGACCCGGCGCATGGGATCGCCGTGGCGGTATTCCCGGGTCATGACGTCGTCGTCGCTGGGGTTGGCGCGGCTGCGGGTGGCGGTGATGCCGTCGTGGCCCCGCGCTCCTGCCAATACGGTCCGCGGAAGCACGACGGCGGCCGGAGTCACGGTCAGCGTCTCGCCGTCGTCGATCGCCTGCCTGTGCAGGGAGAGGCCGAAGGGGTCGGTGAACTCGGCGGTGACCGGGCCGATCAGGAACTGCCCGCGCTGCGGCGGGCGCAGCCGGTACTCGCACCGGCTGGCGCCCCCCGTGGCCGCCCGCGAGGGAAAACGAAAGGACGGGGATTCGCCGAACCGGGCCGGCAGGCGTTCCTCCATCACGGCGCGTCCCGTCCCGGGACCGGTCCGGGCCACCATGAGGTGCACCCGGACCGGAGCTGAGGTCTCCACCGGGGAGGGGGTGAAGGTCCTTGCCACCCGGAACCGGGGATGGACCAGGCGGAGGCCGGCCAGCGAAGCCAGGGGCAGCATGATCAGCAGGATGGCCAGCGCCAGCAGATCCCGGCGGCCCATGATGTGTGCGGCCGCGAGGGACGCTGCACCCGCTGCAAGCATGCCCCAGCCGCGCCGGGTGAACAGGTGTCCGGGCAACCAGCCCTGCTGCGCCATGGCTGGCCCTAGCGGTTCCTGGTGGCTGGAGCGGCGCCGGCGGCTACCGGCAACCGGGACAGGATAGCGCGCACCACGCTCTGCGGCGTTTCGCCGGCTGCCGCTGCCTTCCGGTCAAGGATGATGCGGTGCGCCAGCACCGGCTCGGCGACCTGGCCCAGGTCGTCCGGAAGCACAAAGTCCCTGCCGTCCAGCGCGGCCGTGGCCTTCGCCGCCCGGAGCAGCTGCAGCAGGGAACGGGGGCTTGCGCCCAGGCGCAGGAGCGGGCTCTCCCGGGTGGCCCGGCCCACCGACACGGTGTACTCCTTGATCGCCTGCGAGACGTACACCTGCTGCACCGTGGTGATCATCGAGGCCACCTCCGCAGCGGTAACCACCGCAGTGACGCTGTTCAGGGGCGACGCCGCCTGGTGGGTCTCAAGCATGTCGATCTCGGCCTCCCGGTCCGGGTACCCCATGGAAATACGTGCCATGAAGCGGTCCCGCTGGGCCTCCGGCAGGGGATAGGTGCCTTCCATCTCGATCGGGTTCTGGGTGGCCACCACCATGAACGGCTCGTCGAGGTGGTAGGACGTGCCGTCCACCGTGACCTGGTGTTCCTCCATGCATTCGAGCAGGGCGGACTGGGTCTTGGCCGACGCCCGGTTGATCTCGTCCCCGATGACGATGTTGGCAAAGACCGCGCCCGGCCGGAATTCGAAGTTCCTTGATGCCTGGTTGTAGACGGACACGCCAGTGACGTCCGACGGCAGCAGATCCGGCGTGAACTGGATCCGGTTCACCGTGCAGTCCACGGTGCGTGCCAGCGCTTTGGCGAGCAGGGTCTTGCCTACCCCGGGGACGTCCTCCACCAGGAGATGGCCCTGGGCCAGCAGCACCGTCAATGCCAGCTGGGCGGCATCGGGTTTGCCGTCGATGACCGTATTGACCGTGTCCAGGATGCGGCGGGTGGCATCGTGGAACGGGCCGGCTTCCATCGGGACCGGCCGGTGCCCGTTCAGCCGGACGGCCGCACCCGCGGGGACCGCCACCGGGCGGCTGCCGGAGCCCGGCGTGTCAGCAGTGCGTTGGTGGGACTCCATCGGCAACCTTTCAACGGGTATTACCTGGACAGGTCAGCAAGCCTGCCGTTACCAGCCGTAGGCGCTCGCATCTGTATCTTCCAGACTACTAACACAACTGCTGCGGCCGGGAGTGAGTTCCGGTAAATCTGGCGGACCGCCGGCGGCATTAAGCTGGACGAATGTGTGATGACGCTGTTCCCGCCGCCTACCGCGGTGCGGGCACCGAAGAGACTGCCGGTCCGGGCCCCTCCGGGGTGGCCAAGGCGCGGCCCTTCCCGCCGGCTCCGGAGCCCCTGCCGGTTCCGGTGATGGACAACCATACCCATTTGGATTTCCCGGACGGAAACGCCCCGGTGGGGATTGCCGCCGCGATGGATGCCGCCGCAGCAGTAGGGGTGCAGGGTGCCGTACAGGTGGGCTGCGACCTGGAGTCCTCCAGGTTCACCGCTGCCGCCGTCGACCTCGATCCGCGGCTGCTCGGTGCCGTGGCGCTGCACCCGAACGACGCGCCACGGTACGCGGAACGCGGCGGGCTGGAAGAGGCTCTTGCGGAGATCGAACGGCTCGCAGCGCATCCGCGCATCCGGGCCATCGGGGAAACCGGGCTCGACTTCTTCCGCACGTCCGGGGAGGGCCTGGCGCACCAGCGCTATTCTTTCCGCCGCCACATCGATATCGCCAAACGCCTGGGCCTGACCCTGCAGATCCACGACCGCGACGCGCACCGCGAGGTTGTCCAGGTCCTCCGCGAGGAAGGGGCACCCGAGCGCGTGGTGTTCCATTGCTTCTCCGGCGATGAGGAACTGGCCCGGATCTGCAATGAAGAAGGCTGGTGGATGTCCTTTGCCGGGACGCTGACCTTCAAGAACGCCGCCAACCTGCGCGGTGCGCTCGCCGTGGCGGATCCGGGGCTGCTGCTGGTGGAAACGGATGCACCGTTCCTCACTCCCCACCCGCACCGGGGCCGGCCGAACGCGAGCTACATGGTCCCCTACACCGTTCGGACCATGGCGGAATTGACAGGTTCGGACCTCGCCGGGCTGTGTGCGGCAATCAGCGAAAATACCCTGCGGGCCTACGGATCCTGGGACTGACCGGCAACGCTGCGGAGCGCCGCTTGTGCATACCCGGTATGTATATTTGTTGGTCCGTTTATAACGCTACGGTTACAGTGGATAACTGTTAGCCGGGGTCGGGGAAGGCCAGCGGGTAATTTCACTCCTTATTGCACCGTGTGGTGCCGGGCCTGGGCCCGGCCTGTCCGAGGGGCAGGAGTGTGGCGGCGCAAGGGTGCCCGGACAGCCCCGTGAGTGGTGCTTCCGGGAGTTTAATGCGCTATCCCCGTGCCCGGATGGACCAAAAGTTACGGGCAATCGTGGTCAAGTTTTTTTCGTCGGACGGCAAGTTCAGCTTCTTGAAGGTTGGTGCACAGCTCCTGGTGCTGTGCGGTCTGGTGGCAGGCCTGGTGGCCTTCGTCGGCAATAACAAAACCATCACGCTCAACGTTGATGGCAAAGTCTCTTCCGTCCAGACGTTCGGTGGAACCGTGGGGCAGGTAGTCAAGAGCGCCAGCCTGGAGCTGTCGCCCGAAGACCGGGTGACCCCGGCCATCGACGAATCCGTCCGCAACGGGACCGTGATCAACGTCAACAAGGCCAAGGAAGTTCAGGTCAGCCTGGACGGCTCCGAACAGACCGTTAACACCACCGCGCCGGACGTGGCAGGACTGGTGACCCAACTCGGCGTGGCCAGCGCCTCCTCGGTCTCGGTGCCCAAGGACTCCCGGCTCGCCGTGGAAGGGTCCTTCGTTTCCATCTCGACGCCCAAGAAAGTCAGCATCGTTGCCGATGGCAAGGTGGACATGGCCACCACCACTGCAGCTACCGTCCGGGAGGTCCTGGATCAAGCGGGTGTAAGCCTCGGTGCCAATGACCGCTCTTCCCAGCCAGGCAGCGCGCACGTGGTGGACAACATGGTCATCAAGGTCTCCCGCGTGCAGAAGGGCAAGACCGTGGTGGCCACCGAGGAAGTTCCCTTCGAGACACTCACCACCCGAAGCGCAGAACTGCCCAAGGGCGAAGAGGAAGTGACCCGCGAGGGCACCCCCGGCAAGCTGCAGAAGACGTTCAAGCTGGTCCTGGTGGACGGCCGCGAAGCTTCCCGCGCCCTGGTGGCCGAAACCGTCCTGGCCAAGCCCGTGGCCCGCAAGGTCACCGTGGGAACCAAGGAAGCCCCGAAGCCTGCTGCCGCCGCCAGCAACACCGGTGCAGCGGCTCCGGCCATGATGAATGAAGCCATGTGGGACGCGATTGCCCAGTGCGAGTCCGGAGGCAACTGGAGCATCAACACCGGAAACGGCTACTACGGCGGGCTGCAGTTCGACATCCAGACCTGGATCGGCGCCGGCGGCGGTGCCTACGCCCCCAACGCCAGCCTGGCCACCAAGGCCCAGCAGATCGACATCGCCAACCGCGTCTATGCCCAACGCGGCCTGCAGCCCTGGGGCTGCGGATGGGCCGCCACGGCCTGACCCGTTGCACCGCATGCCCGGCTGAGGGCACCGTGGCCGGACCCGGACTCCCGGGCCCGGCCACTGGCGTCAAGGACGACGGCGGCCCGGTCACGCCCCGGGATAGGATACCTACGTGACTGAACCGACCCCTGCCGCGCCCGCACCCCTCTTCGGTGCCTCCGACATCCGCAGGCTGGCGGAGGAAATCGGTGTCAGGCCCACCAAGACCCTGGGCCAGAACTTCGTGATCGACGGCAACACCATCCGCAGGATCGTGGCCGCCGCCGACATCGGACCCGGCGAGGCGGTCCTGGAAGTCGGCCCGGGCCTGGGCTCGTTGACGCTGGGGCTCCTGGACGCGGCCGGCACCGTGGTCGCCGTCGAAATCGATCCGGTGCTGGCCGCCAAGCTTCCGGAAACCGTGGCCCACTGGCGCCCCGGGGCCGTCGATGCCTTCCACCTGGTCCACGCAGACGCCATGAAGGTCACCGAACTGCCTGTGGAGCCCACCGCGCTCGTGGCGAACCTGCCCTACAACGTTGCCGTGCCCGTAGTGCTGCACCTGCTGCAGCACTTCCCGACCCTTCGGCACGGCCTGGTGATGGTGCAGGACGAGGTGGCAGACCGTTTGGCCGCCGGCCCGGGCTCCAAGACCTACGGGGTTCCCTCGGTGAAGGCCGCCTGGTACAGCGACATGCGCAAGGCCGGAGTGATCGGCATGAACGTCTTCTGGCCTGCGCCGAAGATCCACTCCGGGCTGGTGGCCTTCACGCGCCGTGAACCGCCGGCAACCACCGCCACGCGCGAGCAGGTCTTCGCCGTGGTGGACGCCGCATTCGCCCAGCGCCGGAAGACTTTGCGCGCTGCACTCGCCGGCTGGGCGGGAGGGGCACCGGAGGCCGAACGCTGCCTGGTGGCTGCCGGTGTCGACCCCACCGCCCGCGGCGAGGTCATCGACATTGCCGCGTTTGCGCGGATCGCCGAGGCCAGGGAGGCCGCCCGGTGAACGCCGTGCCCGGGCGGTTCGCGCCCCGGACGGTCCGGGTCAAGGCGCCGGGCAAGGTCAACGTCGCCCTGGATGTGGGGCCACTCCGGCCGGACGGCTACCACTCCGTTGCCAGCGTCTACCTGGCCGTCTCGCTTTATGAGGAAGTAGCGGCCACCAGCACGGAAACGCCGGGTATCACGGTGTCGGTCAGCGCAGAAAGCACGCTGGATCTGGACGGTGTGGACATCCCCCTGGACAACCGGAACCTGGCCTATAAAGCGGCTGCCATCATGGCCGATGTTTCCGAGCACGCCACCGGAGTCCATCTTGAAATCACCAAGAGGGTGCCTGTTGCCGGCGGCATGGGCGGCGGGTCAGCGGACGCCGCGGCCACCCTGCTGGCCTGTGACGCCCTCTGGAACAGCGGCCTGTCCCGCGAAGAGCTGGCCCACCTCGCAGCCGAGCTTGGCGCGGACGTGCCCTTTTCGCTTCTGGGAGGCACCGCCGTCGGCCTCGGACTGGGCGACGACCTGTCCCCGGCCCTGGCGAAAGCGCAGACACACTGGGTGCTGGTGGCCGCCGACTTTGGCCTCTCCACTCCCGAGGTGTACCGCACCCTGGACCGGATGCGGGCGGCCGAAGGCGTGGAGGCCGCCGAACCTGCAGGGGTTGATCCCCGGATCCTCACGGCCCTGCGCGGTGGCGACGCCGACGCCCTGGGCACGGTGCTGGTCAATGACCTGCAGCGCGCCGCCATCGAGTTGGCGCCTTCCCTGCGGGATACGCTGGGAATCGGCGAATCCCACGGAGCGGTGGCCGGCATCGTTTCCGGCTCCGGCCCCACGGTGGCCCTCCTTGCCGAGGACTCCATAGCAGCCGAAGGACTGGCTGCGGACCTGCGCCGCTTCGGCCTGACCGCCCTGCCGGTCCACGGCCCGGTACCCGGCGCGCGCATCATGTCCGACACCCTCCTCTAGTTTTTCCGAACCCCCGCAGCAGAAAGCAGCTCCCTTTGGCACACCTTCTTGGCGGCGAGAACCTCACCGTCTCGTACGCAACCCGCACTGTCCTGGACGGCGTCACCCTGGGACTGGAAGAGGGCGACCGGATCGGCATGGTGGGCCGCAACGGCGACGGCAAATCCACGCTGATGCGGCTCCTGGCCCTGCGGTCGACCCCCGATTCAGGGCGTGTCACCAAGCGCGGCGACGTCAACATCGGCTACCTGGACCAAAGCGACGTGCTCGACGGCGACCTGACCGTGGGTGCCGCAATCGTGGGGGACCAGGCGGACTACGAATGGGCGCGCAACCCCCAGATCAGGGAAATCATGGGCGGACTGGTGTCCGACGTGGACTGGCACGCCAACGTGCACGCACTCTCCGGGGGCCAGAAGCGGCGCGTGGCCCTGGCCAAGCTGCTCATCGAGGACCACGACGTCATCATGCTGGACGAGCCCACCAACCACCTCGATGTCGAAGGCGTCGCCTGGCTGGCACGGCACCTGAAGAGCCGCTGGCGTGCCAACCAGGGTGCGTTCCTGGTGGTCACGCACGACCGCTGGTTCCTCGACGAAATCTGCACCAGGACCTGGGAAGTCCACGACGGCATCGTCGACCCGTTCGAAGGTGGCTACGCGGCCTACGTGCTGGCGCGCGCCGAGCGGGACCGCATGGCGTCCGTCGTCGAAAGCAAACGCCAGCAGCTCGTGAAGAAGGAACTGGCGTGGCTGCGCCGCGGCGCCCCGGCCCGCACGTCCAAGCCGAAGTTCCGCATCGAGGCGGCCAACGCCCTGATTGAGGACGTTCCGGCGCCCCGCGACTCGATGGCCCTGAGCAAGATGGCGACGGCGCGGCTGGGCAAGGATGTCCTGGACCTGGAGAACGTGTCCCTGAACTTTCAGGATGACGACGCCGGCCGGAAGCTTTTCGACAACATCACCCTCCGCCTGGCCCCGGGTGAGCGGTTGGGCCTGGTCGGCGTCAACGGTGCCGGCAAGACCACACTGCTGAAGCTGCTCAACGGGGAGATCACCCCGGATGCGGGCAAGGTGAAGCGGGGCAAGACCGTGGTGACGGCGGTCCTCACGCAGGAGGTCAAGGAACTCGACGACGTGGCCGACCTGCGCGTGATCGAGGTCATCGAGCGGGAAAAGCGGTCCTTCAATGTGGGCGGCCGGGAATTCACAGCCGGCCAGCTGGTGGAGCAGCTCGGGTTCACCAACCAGAAGCAGTGGACCCCCGTCCGCGACCTTTCCGGTGGCGAACGCCGCCGCCTGCAGCTCCTCCGGCTCCTGGTGGGCGAACCCAACGTCCTCATGCTTGATGAACCCACGAACGACCTCGACACGGACACCCTCGCCGCGGTGGAGGACGTCCTTGACGGCTGGCCCGGAACCCTCGTGGTGGTCAGCCACGACCGGTACCTCCTGGAACGCGTGACGGACCACCAAATGGCACTGCTGGGGGACGGCAAGCTCCGCGGCCTCCCCGGCGGCGTTGACCAGTATTTGGAACTCCGCGAGTCCGCGCTGGCCGGTTCCACGGTGGCTGGCGGCGGCAACCCCGTCACCAGCGCCGGCGCCGGCAACGCAAGCGCCGCGGCAGCAGGCGGCCCGTCGGAGGCAGAGAAGCGGGACGCACGCAAGGCCCAGAACCGGATTGAACGCCAGCTCAAGAAACTGGACCAGCAGGAAAAGAAGCTCCACGACGACATGGTCAAGAGCACGGAGAAGTCCGACTTCGACGCCCTGGCGGAACAGAACAAGCAGCTCAAGGACCTGGGCGAGGAAAAGGAAGCACTGGAAATGGAGTGGCTCGAAGCCTCGGAGCTCCTGGGCGACTGATACCCAGGGGCGCCGCGCGCACAAGCGGCGTGGTGGTCCTTCGTGTAGTCGCGCATCGCGGCGCATCGTGGCGTGGAGGTCGCCCAGCGACCGGAACCTCACCTATGCGATGTGTCTAAGCGACGGCGAAGGGCTCCTGTGCCGCGGACGGAACCAGGGAGTTACCCTTCGGACTGCAGTTCCGGGTCCTTCTTGAGGCCGGTGAGGCCGTTCCAGGCAAGGTTGACCAGGTGCGCTGCGACGGTTTGCTTGTCAGGCCGCCGGCTGTCCTGCCACCACTGGCCCGTCATGGCCACCATGCCCACCAGCATCTGCGCGTACATTGCACCGTCCTCCCCACTGAGCCCGCGGCGGGAAAATTCGTCGGCCAGCATATGTTCCACGCGGGCGGTGACGTGCGAGAGCAGGGTGGAGAATGCGCCTTCGGGCTGGGACGGCGGCGCGTCCCGCATGAGGATGCGGAAGCCTTCCGTGCGGTCCTCGATGTAGGTCAGCAGGGCCAGGGCGGCGCGCTCGACGAGGACGCGCGGTTTCGCCTCGTCGCCGAGGGCGGCATTGATGGCGTCCAGGAGGATGCGGAACTCGAAGTCCACCACCTCGGTGTAGAGGCCTTCCTTGGAACCGAAGTGCTCGTAGATGACGGGTTTCGACACCCCCGCGCACACCGCAATTTCCTCGATGGTGGTCCCGTCCAGCCCCCGTGCGGCGAAGAGGCCGCGTCCGACGTCGATCAGTTGGCTCCTGCGCTGGAGCCCGGTCATGCGCGTCCGGGGGAGGGGGTTGTTGCTCACATTTCCATCATGCCCTACCGCTTCCCCCCGGAATTGCAGGCGGTGGAGCCGCTGAAGGGGCGGGGGAGGTCCCGCCATGTCGCGCACCGCACCGAAGCCGTGGCAAAATAGGGACTTGTGCCCGGGCCTCGAGACTTGGGCATGGTCCGCTCTGGTGTAACGGCAGCACCCCGGCCTTTGGAGCCGTGGAGTATAGGTTCGAATCCTATGGGCGGAACTGCCGGGGCGAGGAGCGCCCCGCAGGATGGCATGCGGTGCCCGCTGGAATCCGGCGGACACGGCCGGCCAGCGAACCGAAGCAAGGAGAGCCCGTACGTGATCCCCGAGAATGCCGGCCCCGCCGCAGTAATCGTTCTGGCAGCAGGCGCCGGTACCCGGATGAAATCGCGTCTCCCCAAGATCCTGCATGAAATCGGCGGCCGTTCCATGGTGGGCCACGCCCTCCTGGCGGCCCGCAGCATTAACCCGCAGCAGCTGGCCATCGTGGTGCGGCACGAACGCGACCTGGTGGCGCGCCACGTCAGCAACCTGGACCCCGCCGCCGTCGTGGTGGACCAGGATGAGGTGCCGGGTACCGGGCGCGCCGTCGAGGTGGCGCTGGAAGCCCTGGACGCACGGGGGCTGCTGGACGGCACCGTGGTGGTCACCTATGGCGACGTTCCGCTGCTGACCGCAGGTCTTCTGGCGGAGCTGGTCTCCACCCACGAACGGGACGCGAACGCGGTGACTGTACTTACCGCCGTCCTGGACGACGCCACCGGTTACGGGCGGATCCTGCGCGCCGCCGACGGCACGGTGACCGGCATCCGCGAGCACAAGGATGCCACGGACGCCGAACGTGAGGTCCGCGAGGTCAACTCCGGCATCTACGCTTTTGACGCAGCCGTGCTCCGCAGCGCCCTCGCCAAGGTCACCACGGACAACGCCCAGGGCGAGAAGTATTTGACGGACGTCCTGGGGCTGGCGCGGGAGGCAGGCGGCCGCGTGGCCGCCGTCGTCACCACCGACCGCTGGCAGGTCGAAGGCGCCAACGACCGCGTCCAGCTCGCCGCGCTCGGGGCCGAACTGAACCGCCGCACGGTGGAAGCATGGATGCGCGCCGGCGTCACGGTGGTGGACCCTGCGACCACTTGGATCGACTCCTCCGTCACGCTGGAGGAAGACGTCCGGATCCTTCCCAACACGCAGCTGCACGGCGCCACTGCCGTGGCGCGGGACGCCGTCGTGGGCCCCGACACCACGCTGACGGATGTCACCGTCGGCGAGGGTGCCAAGGTGACCCGCACGCACGGTTCCGGCGCGCGCATCGGCGCGGACGCCGCCGTCGGCCCCTTCACCTACCTCCGCCCGGGCACCGTCCTGGGCGAGAGCGGCAAGATTGGCGCGTTCTACGAGACCAAGAACGTGACCATCGGGCGCGGCTCCAAGCTCTCGCACCTCGGGTACGCCGGGGACGCCGAAATCGGCGAGGACACCAACATCGGGTGCGGCAACATCACGGCCAATTACGACGGCGAGAAGAAGCACCGCACGGTCATCGGCTCGGGCGTCCGCACGGGTTCCAACACGGTCTTCGTTGCTCCGGTCACCGTGGGGGATGGCGCCTATAGCGGTGCCGGCGCGGTGATCCGGAAAGACGTGCCAGCCGGCGCCCTTGCGTTGAGCATCGCCGCCCAGCGCAATACCGAAGGCTGGGTTCCCGCCCACAGGCCGGGAACCCGCTCCGCGGAACTGGCACAGGCGGCCACCACAGATTCCTCAAGTACCCCGGCATCTACAGAAGAGGGCAAGTAACCATGAGCGAAATTACGGCGCACGGCGAGAAGAAGCTGGTGCTCGCCTCCGGGCGGGCCCATCCGGAGCTGGCACGGGAGATCGCCAAGGAGCTCGGTACGGACCTGCTGCCCGTCGACGCCTACGACTTCGCCAACGGGGAGATCTACGTGCGCGCCGGCGAGAGCGTGCGCGGCACGGATGCGTTCGTCATCCAGGCGCACCCGGCCCCGCTGAACAACCACCTCATGGAACAGCTGATCATGATCGATTCGCTGAAGCGCGCCTCCGCCAAGCGCATCACCGTGGTCTCCCCGTTCTACCCGTACGCCCGGCAGGACAAGAAAGGCCGCGGCCGCGAGCCCATCTCCGCCCGCCTTGTGGCCGACCTGTACAAGACTGCCGGCGCCGACCGCATCATGAGTGTCGACCTGCACACCTCCCAGATCCAGGGCTTCTTCGACGGCCCCGTGGACCACCTCATGGCCATCCCGCTGCTGGCGGACTACATCCGCACCCGCGTGGACGCCGAGAACATCACCGTGGTCTCCCCGGACACCGGCCGCGTCCGGGTTGCCGAGCAGTGGGCCGAACGCCTGGGCGGTGCACCGCTGGCCTTCGTGCACAAGAGCCGCGACCTGACCGTGCCCAACCAGGCCGTCTCCAAGACCGTGGTGGGCCAGATCGAAGGCCGCACCTGCGTGCTCATCGACGACATGATCGACACCGGCGGAACCATCTCCGGGGCTGTCCAGGTTCTGAAGAACGCCGGCGCCAAGGATGTCATCATCGCCGCCACCCACGCCGTGTTCTCCGAGCCGGCCGCGCAGCGCCTGTCCGAGTCCGGCGCCCGGGAAGTTGTGGTCACCAACACGCTGCCGCTGTCCTCAGCGCAGCGCTTCCCGCAGCTGACGGTGCTGTCCATCGCACCGCTGATTGCGCGCGCCATCCGTGAGGTGTTCGACGACGGCTCCGTCACCAGCCTGTTCGACGGCAACGCCTAGCCGCTTTCGGCCGGTTTCAGTTATGGGGGCGGGCGCTGGTAAGCTGGTCAGCGATACCTTGGCGAGGGAGAGCAGCGCGGCAACCGGTATAAACCGGACGTCCGGCTGGCAGTTCTCCGTTATCGACTGGGTCTGAACTGCCCTTCCAGCGGAAGGGTGCCTTCTTGAAGGGCCGCCTCCGGGCCGTCCGGCGTTGAAGGTCGTACAGACCTCCGCCCTTGCTGAACACCGTTTCATCTTCAAGGAGATAATCCATGTCTGAGCAGAAGCTCGCAGCAGAACTGCGCACCGAATTCGGCAAGGGCTACGCCCGCCGCGCCCGGATGGCCAACCTGATCCCCGCCGTCATCTACGGCCACGGTGCAGAGCCCATCCACGTCACCCTGCCCGCCAAGGCCACCACCCTGGCCGTCCGCACCCCGAACGCCCTGCTGTCGCTGGACATCAACGGCGAAGGCCACCTGGCACTGGTCAAGGACGTACAGCGCGACCCGATCAAGCAGATCATCGAGCACATCGACCTTCTGACCGTCCGCAAGGGCGAAAAGGTCACCGTTGACGTTCCCGTCCACGTCGAAGGCGAAACCGCTCCCGAGACTGTCCACAACCTCGAACTGACCTCCGTGTCCGTCGAAGCAGAGGCAACCCACCTGCCCGAGTCCGTTTCGGTCAGCATCGAAGGCCGTGGCGCCGGCGAGCACATCCACGCTTCCGACCTGGTCCTGCCGAAGGGCACCGTCCTGCTGACGGACGCCGACGCACTCGTGGTCAACATCTCCGAAGCCACCGTTGTTGCCGAGGAAGAGACCGAAGGCGAAGAAGCAGCTGCCGAGGAGACTCCCGCAGCCGCCGAAGAGGCTGAAGAAGCAGCAGCCGAGTAATCACCCGGCGCAAGTCAATGGCCGGACCCTGCGGGGTCCGGCCATTGCCGTGTCCGGCCCTGTCCGCCTCCAGCACCCTAGGATGGATCCATGACTGACACCTGGCTGATCGTCGGCCTCGGCAACCCCGGCTCCCAGTACCAGGGCAACCGGCACAACGTGGGACAGATGGTCCTGGACGAACTCGCAGGCCGCATGGGTGCCGGGTTCAGGACACACAAGGCGCGGGCACAGGTCCTCGAAGGACGGCTCGGCATCGGCGGTCCCCGTGTGGTGCTCGCCAAGCCGATGAGCTACATGAATGTCTCCGGCGGGCCGGTGTCAGCCCTGGCGAACTTCTACGGGATCGAACCCGGCCACGTGGTGGCGGTGCATGACGAGATCGACATTCCCTTTAATACAGTGAAGCTGAAGATCGGCGGAGGCGAGGGCGGGCACAACGGGCTCCGCGACATCTCCAAGGCCCTCGGCACCAAGGATTACCTGCGCGTGCGCGTGGGAGTGGGCCGGCCTCCGGGCAGGATGGACACCGCCGATTATGTCCTCCGTGATTTCGGCACCGCAGAGCTCAAGGAGCTGCCGTTCCTGCTGGATGAGTCTGCGGACGCCGTGGAATCGCTGGTACGGGAAGGGCTGCCGGCCGCCCAGCAGCGGTTCCACCCCGCAAAGTCCGGGTAAGGGTCCGGCGAAACTTTAAGCCCATCGGCCCTGTCGTGTTGTCAGGGGGTGGGAGTACTCTTCTTCCTATGCGGGGGAGCAATGGAGCTACATTCCGCTACCGGGGACGTAGGGGATAAGTTCATGTCAATCGAGCCACTCAGCTGGGGACGTGGGTCAGCACCCCACAGTGTTGGGCCGCACGGCCGTGCGGCCGCGGTGCCGGAGGCCCCGCGCTGGTCAGCACCCGCACGGAGCGCCAACCTGGACGCCGTCCGGGCGGCACTCACGCGCGAGGGATCGCTGGGCGCGGTCATCACCGGCCCCCGCGGGGTGGGAAAATCCTCGCTGGCGCGTGCAGCTGTCGCCGACCTGGGAGAAGAGGCCTGGCCGCTCCAGTTGAGGTGCGGCCCCGCCGGCGCGGCCACACCGTACGGCTGCCTGTCTTTCCTCCTGGCACGGCTCCCGCAGGCGTATATGGGCTCGCCCACCGCCATCCTTCGGGGCATCACCTCGCTGATCCGTTCCGATGCCGCCGGCCGCCAGTGCATCATCACGCTGGACACCTGCGGGGCCATTGACGACATGAGCGCTGGCGTCCTGCTGAATGTTCTCATGACCGGAACGGCCAGGATCATTGCCGTGGCACCCAGGAGCAGCGACCTTCCCGTGGATTTCCACTGGCTGCTTGCCGACCGCCGGCTCAGCGAGGTCCGGTTGGACAACCTCAACGAACTGCAGACCCGGCAGGTCCTGCTCTCCCTGCTGGGCCACAAGGTCTCCGCATCCCTGGTCAGCACCTGCCACCACATGGTGGGCGGCAACCCGCTCCTGCTCAAGGCCCTTGTTGCCGAGCAGCAATTGTCCGGCAACCTGGTGCTCTCCGATTCGGTCTGGACCCTCCGCGACAAAGTAGTCCTGGACGGGGCCGCCAGCCTGGAGGACATAGTCCGGTCGCGCTGGTCCAGGGAAACCCCGGAAACCCGCAACGTCATTGAAATGCTCTCCTGTGCGCGGAGGGTGGAGTTGACCCGGCTCAGCGCACTCTACGGCGCGGACGTGGTGGCTGACATGGAGGATGGGGGACTCCTTGGGATCGATGGTTCCGAACACCGCTGGGTCTCGCTGCGGGAAAAATACATCGGGGACGTGGTCCGGACCTGGCTGGGGATAGGCCGCCGCCGCGAACTCCGCGCGTTACTGCTTGAAGGTGCGGAGCCGGACCCGGCCGGGATGACTGTCGAGGAACTGATGGCGTTCGCCGCCTGGACTCACGAGTGCGAGGCGGAGCTGAGCCCGGCACTGGCACTCGCCGCAGCCGACGCCGCAGTGCAGTTGTTCGATCCGAGGTTCGCACTCACCTATGCCGATATGCTGCGCAGGACGGACCCCCAATGGGTGCCCGGGCAGCGCCGGAAGGCTGCCGCCTACCTCCAGCTTGACCTGCCGCTTCAGGCCATGGCGGCCCTGGAAGAAATCTCCCCGCCGGAATTGGATGCCCTGGACGAGGTGGAGTACGCGGAGATCACCGCTGCCAAATGCCGGACCATGCTCTGGCTCCCCGAGCGCACGGCCGGGATCCCCGCGCTCCTGGAACGTGCCGGGCAACGAATCACCAGCGGCGGCGGGCGCCCCCGGTGGCCGGAACCTGTGGCGGTGGCAGCGAACCGGATTGCCCTCAGCAGCCTTGAATACCGGGCCTTCACCGGCGACTACCCGGCCATGATCCCGGACCTGGAAGCCGCCGCGGATCCCGCCCTGAACCCGGACACGGCATACCGGATGCATGCCGCAGTCCTGCTCATGACCGCGCTGGCTGTGTCCGGCCGGGAGATGGACGCGCTCGGCCTGATGCGCCAGCTGGGCGGCCAGCTCAGCGACGCTTCCGAGGTGGTTGGGCTGCGCGAGCGGTACCACCGGGAGTCCTACCTCGTGCTCCTGCTGGCCGGCCAGTGGCGGCGGTGTGCGGACCTCCTTCCCGCCGAAGGAAGCCGGGAGCCCAGTTACCTGCCCTACCGCACCGCCACTGCGGAACTGGCTGCCGGGATCGCCAACACCTTCGCCGGCCGCGGCGCAGAGGCACTGGATCCGCTCGTGTCCGCGGTGGCGCAGCTCGAGCACCAGCCCGTCCAGACGCCCCTGCGGACGGCCTACGCTGCCACCGCACTCGCCTCCGCCCAGACGGGTAACTCGGCACAAGCCCGCAAATACCTCGCCAAGCTGCAGTCCGCCCCGGGCCGAAGCAGCTTCATCGCGGAGACCATCATTGGGTTTTGTTCCCTTGTGGCCCGCCGGTGGCTGGGTGAACCCGACGCGGTGAAGGGGTTGAAGGAACAAGCCCGGCTTAACGCCGCGGCCGGCCGGTACACCATCGCCGGGATCCACCAGCTGGCCGGCACTGTCAACGGCGGGGATGCCGACTTCCGCCTCCTGGAGGACATCGCCGGACACCGGCAGGGGCCGCTGGCGGAGGTGTCGCGGCTGATCGCCGCCGGCAGCCGCACCAAGGACGCAAAAACCCTGCTTGCCGCCGGCGAACTTGCGGCCACCCTCGAGCTCGACGCCGTCGAGGCGCGCTGCATGGCCCTCGCGGTGGACTTTGCCCGCCACGACGGCGACGCCGCCACTGCCCGGACCGCGCAGGCCCGCCTGGACATCCTCGCGGCGACCGTAGCCCACCTTCCCATTGTTCCCACCAGCGGCAGCCCCCTGCTGACCAGCAGGGAACGCCAGATAGCCCGGCTGGCCGGAGGCGGTGCATCCAACCGCGACATCGCCCTGGAAATGGGTGTTTCCGTGCGGACTGTGGAGGGACACCTGTACCAGGTGTTCACCAAGCTGGGCGTGACTTCCAGGGGTGATCTGACTGGACTCGTCTAACGGCCGCAAACCTGCCAGCACGCGCCGCCCTTTGGCCGGCCGTCGTGAGTCTCTTGACCGGATCTGCGCCATGATCCGCAACGGCACCAGCCATGCCGCCTTCATCATGGCCGGCCCCGGCGTAGGGAAATCATCCCTCGCGGATGCAGTGGCGGAGCGGCTGGAGGGGGAGCTCACGGTGGTCAGGGTCCACGGCAGCGCGGCGCTCTCATCGGTGCCGTTCGGAGTCCTCACCCCCTACACCGGAGAGCTGACCGCCGAGGAATCAGTGTCCCCGGTGGCGGTCCTGCGTTCCATCTGGAGCTACTTTGAGGAGCTGAGGGCCGGCGGCAGCGCGCCGGTGCTGCTGGTGCTGGACGACGCCCATTACCTCGATGAGGCATCCGCCGCGGTAGTGGCCGACCTGATCGCAGCGGGGTGGGCCAGCGTGGTGGCGGCGGCGCGGCCGCGTCCCGGCCTCCCGCAGCCGATGAGCCAGCTGTGGTTCGACGGGCTGGCTGAACGGGTGGATCTCAGGCCACTGGACAGGAGCCACGTCCAAGAGGTGCTGGGCCATATCCTCGACGGGACCGTCCCTGATGCCACCGTGGATGCCATCTGGAATGCCACGGGCGGGAACCCGCGGATCCTCGATGCCTTGCTCCACGACGCTGCCGAGGCCGGGACGCTTGCCAGGCGGAACGGCATCTGGATCCTGATGGGCCCGCTGCCGGCTGACGGTCCCCGACTCAGAGCCGTGGTGGCCAAAGACCAGCTCCGTCGCCCGCCGGAAGAACAGGAAGCGCTGAAACTGATCGCGCTGGCCGGACCCGTGGGCCGCAAGGCGATCGAGGAGGCCACCGGGGCGGCGGTGGTCCGGTCACTCCTGGACCAGCAGCTGATCGTGGAGAATACGGGCGTCCCGGCGGAGCTGTCGCTGTGGAATGAACTGTATGCACGGGCCATCCGGAACACGGTCTCCGTCTCGCGCAGCCTCCAGCTGTTCGAAAAGACAGCGGCGTACCAGGACACGGCCGGACTGCACGGGGAAGGCCTCCTGCGCCACACCGAATGGGCCCTGGAATCCGGGGTTACCGTGGCGGAACCGGACCTCGCCGCAGCTGCCCAGGAGGCCGTGGACCGGTTCCGCGACGGCAGCGCGGCAGCCATCGCCGCCCGGGTGCACGACCCCTCCCTGGCACCCCTGGCCCGGGCCATCCAGGGCCGTGCCCTCTACAACCAAGGGGCCTATGCGGACGCTGCGGCCTTACTGGACGCCTGTGCTGACAGCCTGGCCGACCATCCCCAGGGTCCTTCCGTGCTGCTGCTCCGCGCCTGCGCCCACCAGGCGGCGGGCCACCCGCCGCCTCCGGAGGCCGCGGGCTCCGCCGCGGACGCCGGCGGGGTGGACGGGCATGGATGGCGGGAAGCCCTGCCATGGCTGCTGCACCTCGGGGACAAGGCCCAGCCCCGTGCGCTGGAAGAGGCCATGGACCAACTCCGGGCCGTCCCGCATCCTGGCCCCGGCCATGCGGCCGTCATTGCCATGGGTGATGCCCTGCTGGCCCAGACCCTGGACGCAGCGGGCCGGGCAGTGGACGGGCTTGAGGCTGCCCTGATGGCGGCAGCGGAACTTCCTGGCCTGCAGGACAGCCTCTTTTTCTTTCCCGAGTTCGTACTTGGCAGGCTGGCTGCCAGCTACGTCGCCCTGGGTGAATGGGAATCCGCCGAGCAGGAAATCAGCAGCTACGCCGACACCCATGCCGCCGGCGCAGCCACGTTCAACGGCAGCCTGCAGATCCTCCGGGGCTACGCAATGCTGCGGCAGGGCCGGATGGAGCGTGCGTACCAGTTGCTGCTGCCTGCGGTTGAGGCGCTGCGGTTGAACGATCCACTGCTGCTGTTCCGGTTGGGCTCCGCGCTGGGATTCTACGCTGCAGCGCGACTGGGGGACACCGCCCAGGCCAAGCGGCTGGAGCAGGACTACAAGGATACGTCGGCGGGCGGCCCGGCCTACGACCTGCTGGCCTCCGGACATGCCGCCGCAGCTGCCGAATACCTGGGGCGGGACGGAAAGGGACTTGCGTCGCTGCATACGCTGGCCACCGCAGCTGAGGCCTCGGGCAGGATGGGGACGCTGCTGGAGATCCTTGCGATGTGCTGGGACCTCGGCGACAGCTCGGTTATACCGCAGGTGCAGGCCGTTGCCGGGACGGTGCAGGGCGGCTGGGCGGAGGCGCTGCACAAACTGGCGGCGGACTGGGACCAGGCAGGCGGGGACGGCCTGATGGAAACCGCAGCCGCCCTGGAAGGCGCGGGATTCCTGAACCTCGCCCGGGAAGCCTATGCGCGGGCCAGCACGGTCCTTGACGCGGAAGGCGAACGCAGGCGATCGCGGCAGGCCGTAGCCCAGCGGGAACGGTGCGACCACGAGTTGGGCGAACGGTTCCGGGAGGGCCGCTTCATCGCTGCGGCACCCAGCGTCCACCTCACGCGCCGGGAACAGGACATCGTGGAACTGGCCGTGCAGGGCTTGACGGACCGCGAGATAGCCCAGCGGCTGATGGTCTCGGTCCGCACAGTGGAGGGCCACCTGTACCGCACCTACGTCAAACTCGGGGTGCGCAGCAGGGAAGAGCTGGAGTCCGCCCTGCCAAACTAGCGGTGTGCCCCCGCCGACGCTGCCGCAAAAGGTGCGCTGCCGCCGCCCCGGGTAGCCTGCGGGGGTGCCGGTAGTCCGTACCGGATGATTAGAGTACTTCCTACTCGTGTGCCCGCCGGCTTCCCGGTCTTTACTTAAAGCGGAAACGATCTTCCGGCTCCCGGGCCGGTCAAGACGGGGCCGGCGACGACAGAGTCTTCTGAGACCGAGACTCTCCCCCCAGCCGCCGCCGGCCCTCCGCTCCGCGGGGTGAAGCCCGGAGCGGTTGTGGCGGCTGCTCCGGGCGGCCGCCACAGCCGTGCTGTGGGACAATTGAATGTCATCCATTGGCAGTTCAAGGAGTTCGTTTTGGCCGTAGTATCAACGCCAGCCACCCTCTCGCCTGCCCTGCCGGCGATGGATAACAGTGAGGTCGCCCGGATCCGGAACGACTTCCCGGTCCTGGACCAGCAGGTCAACGGCCAGCCCCTGGTGTACCTCGATTCCGGTGCCACCTCGCAGAATCCGTTGAGCGTCATCGAAGCCGAGCAGGAATTCTACGAACAGCGCAACGCGGCCGTCCACCGGGGCGCACACCACCTGGCAGTGGAAGCCACGGAGGTTTTCGAGGCTGCCCGCGAAACCGTGTCCGCGTTCATCGGTGCGGACTTCGCCGAGACCGTCTGGACCTCGAATGCCACCGAGGGCCTGAACCTGGTCAGCTATGCCCTGTCCAATGCCGGCCTGTGGGCTGCACAGGGCCGCGGCGACTCCGGGCTGAAGGAGCTGGCACCCGGCCCCGGTGACGAGATCGTGGTCACCGAAATGGAGCACCACGCCAACCTGATTCCATGGCAGGAGCTGGCCTTCCGAACGGGAGCCAAGCTCCGCTACATCCCGATTGACGACGCCGGCCGCCTGCGCATGGACGAGGCCGCCCGGATCATCAACCCCCGCACGCGGGTCCTCGCCTTTACGCACGCATCGAACGTCCTGGGTACCATCAACCCGGTCCATGACCTCGTGGCGCTGGGCCGGAAGGCGGGCGCGCTGGTAGTCCTGGACGCCTGCCAGTCCGCCCCGCACATGCCCCTGGACGTGAAGGAACTCGACGTCGACTTCGCCGTCCTGTCCGGCCATAAGATGCTGGCGCCCACCGGGATCGGTGTGCTCTACGGCAAGCAGGAGCTCCTGGACATCCTGCCGCCGTTCCTCACGGGCGGTTCCATGATCACCACGGTTACCATGGAACGTGCCGAGTACCTGCCTGCGCCCCAGCGCTTCGAGGCCGGAACGCAGCGCATTTCGCAGGCCGTAGCTCTGGCCGCGGCCGTGAACTACCTGACGGAGACGGGCCTGGACCGCATCCACCAGTGGGAGTCGGCGCTCGGCCAGCGCATGGTCGCGGGGCTCGCGGAGCTGCCCGGGATCAGGGTCCTTGGCCCTGCAGCGGGGGAGGACCGGATCGGACTGGCTGCGTTCGACGTCGAAGGCGTGCACGCGCACGACGTCGGACAGTTCCTTGATGCGCGCGGGATCGCCGTCCGCGTGGGCCACCACTGTGCCCAGCCGCTGCACCGCCGGCTTGGCCTGACGGCCACTACCAGGGCGAGCGCCTACCTGTACAACACCACCGACGACGTGGACCGCTTCCTGGACGCCGTGTCCGGCGTGCGGGGATACTTCGGTGCCTAGCAGAGCAGATTCGAAGGTATAACCATGAGCCTTGACCAGCTGTACCAGCAGATCATCCTGGACCACTCCAAAGCCCGCCACGGCAGCGGCCTGGCGGAAACCGCCGCACCGGAAGGCGCCAGCACCGGGCAGTCGCACCAGCTCAACCCCGTATGCGGCGACGAAGTTACCTTGCGGCTGGCCGTCGCCAACGGAAAAGTGGCGCAGGTGTCATGGGACGGTGCCGGCTGCTCCATCTCCATGGCTTCGGCCTCGGTCCTCAGCGAAATGGCCGAAGGCATGACCGTGGCGGAACTGCATGAAGTCATCGACAGTTTCCGGGAAGTCCTGCGGTCCCGCGGGAAGGTGCCGGCGGACGCCGAACTACTCGGCGATGCCGCGGCCTTTGAAGGAGTGGCCCGCTACGCCGCCCGGGTTAAGTGCGCCATGATCTCGTGGGTCGCCGCCGAGGATGCCTTGAACCAGGCTGCGTAGGCGGAACCGCACCCGGATGAAGCCCGGAAACTACTTGGGCTGCGGGCTCAACAGCCCCGGGCGGCGCGGCCGACTACCTGGTTTTGAATAACAACCCCCTGCCCCTTTACCAAGTACAGGCAAGTACGTACGCGTAACAGCGCGGATTCGAATCGAGTAGTCGTTACGCATGCGTTCCGTCCCCCTTCTCCATAGGTTGATGTGATCATCGATCCAGCTTTCATCGAGAAGGTTCGCTATGTACCAGATGTCCGGGCCGCCACCTGACGCCGAAAAAACCGCAGCCTGCCGGGGCGACTGTATCCGGCATGACGCGATCATGGGCATCGCCTCCGAGCTCGCGTCCGGAACCGGCTGCGGAGTGTTGCTCGTTGGCGGACCTGGATCCGGTAAGTCTTTTATGGCGCGAAGGGCGTTGGAGCAGCTCGGGCAGAACTACGTTGTGGTGCAGGTCAGGGGCACTGCCGCGTCGAAGACGCTCCATTACGGGGCGCTCAGCGTTCTCCTCAACGATCTGGAACCGGTGAACACCCAGCAGCCGCTCATGGTCCTGCGGGGCCTGACCCAGTTGCTGCACAAGAAAGCCCAAGGCAAGGGCATCGTACTTTTTGTGGATAATGCGCATGAGCTCGATGAGCTGTCGGCGATGACGATCGCCCATCTCAGCTCCGGGGGTCACGTGCGTCTCCTGGCAGCCTGCGCAGACCTGCAGCTGGCCGGCGGAGAGATCCAGGCGTTATGCAAGGATGACCTCCTGCGCCGCATCAACGTGTTGCCGTTCGATTTCGACGAAACTGCGGCACTTCTCCGGCTTCGGTTCGGTGGTACCTTTTCGCAAACGGCCGTGCGCGCACTATGGCATGCCAGCGGAGGTAACGCCCTCTTCCTGACGACTGCGGCGAAGGAACAGATCAGACAGGGCACCCTGGTCCGGCAGGACGATACCTGGTTGCTTGGCGATGAGCACGCCGTTCCCGGAGACGAAATAAGGGAGATAGTGAAGGCGAGGCTTAACCTGCTTTCCGCGGGCCAGCGCGATGTCTTCGAACTGCTCGCTCTGGCCGGCTCGGTCCCGCTTCGGGCCCTCATGAGCGTCTCCGACCCTCGGGACATCGACTCCCTGCAGGAAGCATCCGTTATTGCCGTCGGCAGTGACCACCTGCAGACAGTCACCATCGCCGATGCAGTCTCCGCCGGCATCGCTGCCGGAGTCGTGCCTCCCGGACGAAGCTCCGAGTTGCGCCGCCGGCTCACTGCCGTCATGGATCCGGACAGGATGCACGAGCAGGAACTGATGGACGCCGTATGGGCCTTGGACTGCGGAGAGCACCTGACTGCCGGGTCGGCGTTGTCCGCCGCCAGGGCTGCAAACAACGCCTCCGATCCCGCGACCGCGCTGCGCTTCCTCACCGGGGCCACGGCGCATGAAGTGCAGACGGCGGCTGCCCTTGAAACCGCGCGGGCGCACCTGGCATTGGATGACCGCGAAGCGGCATTAATGACGTTGCGGGGGCTGGACAGGTCCCTTCCGTCCGGGATGTCCGCCGGCGAATGGACCGACGTGCAGCTGGCCATCGCTGAACTGTCCACGCAGGCCGGGGCAACAACGGACGGTGCGCATCTTCGCCTCCGGGAGGTGGAGGCCAGGCTCGACCGGCAGGCACCAGGCACCCATGGTGACCCGACCCTTCGGGCCCGGCTTCGCGTGGCGGAAGCGGACCTGGCTGCCATGCAGGGCCGCTACCAGGATGTTGTGACGTTGCTGGGGGGCGTCGACGCCTCCGAGCTTGGGCGTGAGCGGCAGATCCGTGCAACTGCGCTGCAGTGTATGGCGTGGGCTGTTCTCGGAGACAGCCGGCGCGCGCTCGGCCTCGGCGCGCAGATCGCCCAGGCAGCCGCGGACACGCACCTGCCGGACCGTGTGGTGCGGGAGGTGCGCGCCCTCCTGCTGCAGGTATGGCTGCTGCTCGGTGAACTGGCAAAATGCCAGGAGTATCTCAAGGAGATGTCCGCTGCCAACGAGCCTCCTTCCCGGCTCGGCGGAATGTTTGAAATTGCTCCGGGTGTCCTTCTCTTCCACCGGGGCCACGTGAAGTCCGGGCTACACGCACTGGAGGCTGGAGCGCGGCAGCTGTTGGCCAGGGACCACGACGGCGTGGCTGTCCTGGCGCTCGCCGCGGGCGCTTATGCAGCCGCGCTGCTCGGCAAGAAGCAGAAGACGGAAGCCCTCCTGGCCGGGATGGACGGACTGCCGGCCGGTACCTGGATGGTTTCCCGGCTCGCCGCCTATTATGCGGCCTCCGCCCGGGTTGAATCCCGGGAACAAGGGGACCTGACCGGGCTGCTTCTCAGCGAAGCGCTTTGCGATGCGCAATCAGGCGCCGTCGCGCCGGCGCTCCACTTCCTCTCCGCGGCCGCGAGGCAGGGCAGCCAGCCGCTCGCGCGGGAGCTGAGGCTCCATGCCGACCGGAGCAGCGGCTCTTTCGCAGTCCTCTGCGCTAAGTTCGCAGACGGGCTGGCTTCAGGCGACAGCGAGGCGCTGCTGGCCGTCTCGCGGGACGCCGAAGCCGCGGGCAACGTCCTCATGGCAAGGGATGCGGCGCGAAAGGCTGTTCTGTGCGCCGGGGAATCGGGCAACAGGCTTATCCTCCGGGTCGCACAGCGGGCACAGCAATCGTTCGAGGACAGATTCTGCGGGGCCAGTCAGGGTCTTCATTCGCTGGTTACCTCTGTCCTCACCACGAGGGAGCGGGAGGTTGCCAAGGCCGCCGCCGCAGGGATATCAAACCGGCGACTCGCCGAACAGATGCACGTCTCCATTCGTACGATCGAGGGGCATCTCTACCAGGTCTACGCAAAATTGCATGTGGCGAGCAGGGCCGAACTCAAGGAAGTGCTGCTGGCTACATCGGCGGGACCCTCCACCCGGACCGGAGAACTGCAGCGGAGGCTGCCTTAGGGACCGCAGTGTTGGCGCCCGTCCGGACCCTGCTTCAGGTGTCACAAACCCATCAGATGCTGCCCTTGCGCCCTGCCCTCCGCTGCCCTCACACGCTGCCGGGGATGATTTCGATGGCGGCGATGGTGGGTTCGTCGGTGGTGGCGGTGAAGTCAATGTTGAGGGTTCCGTCGGTTACCGTGAGCTGTTGGGTGCGGATGTAGGCGGTCATGGGTGCTACGACGGCGTTGAGGTCCAGGTTGGTGATTTCCGGGGTGCCGGCTTCGAGGTTGACGGTGAAGATGCGTTTGCCTGTGCCGCCGGGTCCGCCGCCGGTGGCTCCGTGCCAGATTTCGGCGAAGTGGAGTTTGACGGTGTAGGTGCCTGAGGGGACGGGTATTGCGTAGCCGAAGGCGGTTTTGCCGCTGCGTTCGTTGAGGTAGAGGGAGTCGTCGGTGGTTCCGGCGATTTGGGTGACCAGGGCGTTGGTGTAGGTTTTTCCGCCGGTGAAGTAGGTGTCTGCGAGCCAGTTCAGGCCTCCGGTGGTTACGGCGGGTCCGCCGGTGTTGATCCTGGTGGCCGGCGGGGACGTGGCGGTGGTGTTGGCCTGTGCCGTGGCCGAGGGGGCGGAGGCGTTGGCTGAGGTGTCGAGGGCGATGATGCGGTAGTAGACCGCGGACGCCGCCGGTGGTGCGGTGTCGGTGTACGCAGTTGCGGTGACGGGTGTTGTACCGGTGAGCCTTGTCCAGGGCCCGGCGAGTGCCGTGGCGCGTTCGACGTGGTAGCCGGCGAGGTCGGGTTCGGTGTTCGCCGACCAGTTCAGGGTGACCTTGTTGGTGCCGGCGGTCGCAGTCAGGCCTGTCGGTGGCGCCGGCGCAGTCGTGTCAGCCGTTCCGCCGGGGATGATTTCGATGGCGGCGATGGTGGGTTCGTCGGTGGTGGCGGTGAAGTCAATGTTGAGGGTTCCGTCGGTTACCGTGAGCTGTTGGGTGCGGATGTAGGCGGTCATGGGTGCTACGACGGCGTTGAGGTCCAGGTTGGTGATTTCCGGGGTGCCGGCTTCGAGGTTGACGGTGAAGATGCGTTTGCCTGTGCCGCCGGGTCCGCCGCCGGTGGCTCCGTGCCAGATTTCGGCGAAGTGGAGTTTGACGGTGTAGGTGCCTGAGGGGACGGGTATTGCGTAGCCGAAGGCGGTTTTGCCGCTGCGTTCGTTGAGGTAGAGGGAGTCGTCGGTGGTTCCGGCGATTTGGGTGACCAGGGCGTTGGTGTAGGTTTTTCCGCCGGTGAAGTAGGTGTCTGCGAGCCAGTTCAGGCCTCCGGTGGTTACGGCGGGTCCGCCGGTGTTGATCCTGGTGGCCGGCGGGGACGTGGCGGTGGTGTTGGCCTGTGCCGTGGCCGAGGGGGCGGAGGCGTTGGCTGAGGTGTCGAGGGCGATGATGCGGTAGTAGACCGCGGACGCCGCCGGTGGTGCGGTGTCGGTGTACGCAGTTGCGGTGACGGGTGTTGTACCGGTGAGCCTTGTCCAGGGCCCGGCGAGTGCCGTGGCGCGTTCGACGTGGTAGCCGGCGAGGTCGGGTTCGGTGTTCGCCGACCAGTTCAGGGTGACCTTGTTGGTGCCGGCGGTCGCAGTCAGGCCTGTCGGTGGCGCCGGCGCAGTCGTGTCAGCCGGAAGGGGGTTCAGCAGGTTCGGGCCCTTGATGGTGACCCAGTTGATCTTCGTGTTCGTCCCGGTCGGCGTCAGCGTAAGCTTCCCGTCAGTGACGTCCACACTTGCGGTCCCGGAGGCGAACGGGCTTGTTCCGGTAGGCGTGAAAGGCGCAATGAGTTGCGTTTCCTCTACCTTGAGGGCATGAACCGAGTCGAGATAGCCGGAGTCTCCTACGGACGCCGTTACTTCGTAGGTTCCATTCGGAATGGCCCGCTGCCATATTCCATCCGTCCCGCCCTTGGATGCCGTTTGCATCTGGACGAGCGACTGCAGCAGCGGATCTCCCGCCGGATAAGTGATTCCGGGCGTCGCCGACGGCCGGTTCCTCGCTTCAAGCGTCCGGTCAGTCGGGGTGCCATTGACGAACCAGCCGTACCCGTCGCCGTCGTACATGCCTCCGTAATCGGCGATCCACCCGGTGGGCGTGACGGCACTGGGCAAAGTGAAGTTGTACTTTGCCGTCGGTACCGGGTCCGGCTGGGTGTCCAGGCCTGCGCCCTTGATCGATACCCAATTGATTTTGGTGTTGGTTCCACTGGAACTCAGCGTGAGCTTGCCGTCGGCAACAGTGATTTGCCGTGAGCCGGTCTGGAAAGGCGTGCTGCCCGTCGGGACGAAGTTGGCGATCAGTGGTTGGCCTTCGGCAAGGATCCCGTGGGTGGAGTCAAGGTAACCGGCGTCCCCGGCTGAAGCTGCCACCGTGTAAGTGCCGTCCGGGACGGCATACTCCCAAACGCCGGTGGACACATTGCTTGCGGGCCCCATGATATTCAGTGTCTGCAGCAGCGGGTCGGCAGGATAGGCAATGCCCGCAGTTGCGGCAGTCCGGTAACGGGTGGCGGAGCTGCGGTCAGCGGGCGCGCCGCCCGCCAGCCAACCGAACTTGCGCTGCGCCAGGAAGGCCGCACCCGTGTCCGGTATCCATCCGGTCGGCGTCGGAGCACCTGCCGTCTGGAAGTTGACCTTCACCTGGGCGCCCACCGTGGGATCGCCGCCCGGGTCGGTGGGCGCCGGAACGACGTCGATGTAGTCGATCTTGGTGTTGATTCCGCCCTGCGCATCCACCGTCAAAAGACCGTCGGTCACGGTGACACGCGTTGCCGCCGTCTGGTGCCGCGTAGCCGACCCGGAATCCCCGGACGGGGCAAACCGGTCGATGATCTTCCTGCCTTCGAGGTTGATGGTGTGTAATTCCGTGGCTGTTTGAGGGACGGGATCCCCTACGGTGATCGTCACGTCGTAATCGCCGTTGGGGACGGCTGCTTCCCAGAAGGCGTACGCAGGGACGCCGTTGAACGATGGAACGTCCGCACCCTGCATATGCATGAGGGTGTTCAGCCGCAGGTCGGGCTGGCTTGTGGTGCGCAGGCGTCCGTTGCCCGGCCCCGCTGTGCCGGCGGTGGACAGATCGATGGGCGCTCCCGTGGCCTGGTTTTTCCATCCGTAGCTGAGGCCTGTGCCTTGATCGGTCCGGGTACGTGCACCGAACGGCTCACCGAAGTCCCGGAAATACCCGGTGGGAAGCCCTGCCGCGAGGTTGGAGAAGTTGACCTTGAACGCACCCGTGGCCGGAGGAGTGGCACCGCCGGAGGCCGGCCGGACACCCTGCACAAGAAAGACATAGTCCTGGTAGTCGCCGTTGGAGGCGTCCTCGAAGGCCACAATGAAGCTGTTGGCCATCGGCGTTCCCGTCCGGTCCTTGGCCGGGTAAACGCGTGCACGGTGGGCGACGCCTCCGGAGTTTAGGCGGTCCTCCGTATAACCCGTCCGCTGGAAGGCGTTGGAGTAGTAGTAGAACCCGAAACTTTGGGTGCCGGGGTCGAAAGTCTGCAGGGTTCCCGGGGACGACGGCGGCAGAAGGGACTGGTATCCGGAAATGTCGATTGAGCCGAGTTTATGCAGTTGCGCCGGCGTTCCGTCGCCCGTGTACCACCCGAAGGGCAGGTCCTCCCTGGGCGCGTACTGGGCGAGGGGGACTATCGAGACGGGCTGTGTGCCGGCCTTGAGGAAAAGCGGTTCCAGGAGTTCATCTCCCTTGGCCGTGGCCTGCGTACCCCCCTCCAGGGTGCTCCAGCCGACATTGATCTTGTAGCCGAGGGTACCGGCAACGTCCTGGAAGGGCGGCTCATTCAGCCCCTCGAGGCCGTTCATCGTCAGGCCGTAGAGTCCGACGTCGAGGGTGCTCCCGGCCGCTGCGATACGCAGGACGGCCTGTCGCTGCCCCACCGTGGTGCCGGGCTTGAAAGTGACCTGGATGGTGGTGGTGGCGCCCGGGCTGAGCGTGGTCCCGTTGCCCCCGTTAAAGCTGAATTCCGCCGGGTTGGTTCCGGCGATCGACGTGCTGAGGGTGGCTGAAGCGGAACCGGTATTGGTGATAGTCACGGACTTGGTCGGGCCGACGGTGCTCTTGACGGCCGAGAAGACCATTTCGGACACGGACGACGTCAGCGGGGCTGCCTGCTGCGCCGCGGGAACCTTCAGGAGGAACATCGCCTGGTTGCTGCCGCTCCGGTCGTACTGGTTCACGTACAGATTTCCGGTCTTAGGGTCCTCTACGACTTCCAGCGGGTCGTTGAAACCATCAACGCCGCTGATCGCGGAGTTCGGTACGCCACTGATGCCCAGTGACGTTTGTTCGCCGAGCACTTTGCCTGTGGCGGGGTCCACCTGGAGGAACAAAAGGTCGTTGTTGTTGGAGAACCGGGTAACAATGAGCCGGCCCTTCAGTTGTCCCCCGAAAGTGCTGCTCTTGTATTCGATGGAGCCGTTAGGAGACTTGTTGAAGCCGAAGTCGTAGGAAAAGCCCCGGTAATTAGGGTCGGCCTTCGTCCCCGAGGGGTACTTACTTCCGCCCTGTCCCGGAGCGGTGGGCGGGTTCAGGGGGTCGTTGCCTTCATTCAGTATCCATTCGCACCGTTCAGGGTTGGGATGCCCGTAGTAGCCGCCTTCCACCACATCAAACAGGAAGTCCCGCTGGGTCGGCTGGTTTCCCACGGCCGGTGCCGTGCCTCCCGTGTAAGAGCGGCGCTGGCACTGCCGGGTAACGTCCTGGCCGTTCACGGAGCTGTAGCCGGGGATCCCCTCGGCCGCCACGCGGGTGTAGGTGCCGTCCGGATTCTGTGTTACCCCGGGGGAGTTCGCACCTCCGGCCGTGCCGTTGGTGGGGACGTACAGATGGCCGTTGGAGTGCCAGACCAGGTCGTAGGCGTTCCGGATGCCGGTGGCATAGATCTTCAGGGGCGCCCCGGGAGCATACGGGTCGTAGGTTCCTCCTCCGGAAGTTTGGACGTTGATCGGCGTCCCGCTGGTGATGGCCTGCTGCACAGCCGGATCTGCGGGGTCGAAGACGAGGGCAGCGGCCGTCAGGAGTTTTTCGCCCCGCTGGCCCCAGGAATTGTCCAGGTCGCCGGCCCCCTGGTTGGAGCCCTGCATGAAGTAGAGGCGGCCGTCGCGGCCGTAAGCCATGGAGTTGGTCAGGTGGTCAGCCTGCGAGCGGGGCAGCCCTGTAAAGACCCGGGATTCGGTCTGCAGCGCCGGGCCGGAGAGCATGCTTACGCCCGAGATCCATTCGCCCTGCTCGTTGTACGTGTTGGCGCTCGTGGAGGTGATCCACAGCTTGGGGCTGGCTGCAGTCCCTGTCCTGTCAAAGACCAGGCCGATGATGGCCCGGCCGGCATAGCCCAGGTCCTCCATGGCAGAGAGCGAGCCGTCCGCGGCCACGGCAAACCGGAAGAGTCCCTGGCCTATCGTGGAGGCATACAGCTTCCCGTCGGGGCCGAAGGCCATGGAGGACCAGTACTTCCCGGAAGCTGCCGGCTGTTCGACTTTGGTGAAGGAGACCCCTGTCAGCGGCGTGTAGTCCGCTCCTGCCGAAATTCCCCCGTGGCCCGTGGTGAAGATCGAGGTGAAGGGAATGAACGGGGCCCCGTAGTTGTCTTTGACGCCGCTGGTCACTGTAAACCGGTAGGTGGTGTCCGGTTTCAGTGGCGAAGTTGGCTGCGTGGCAATCACGTCGTTGCCCCCGGACGTTCCGGTGGATGACGGGACTTCGCTCCCGGAGGCAACCTCGTAGATATGGACGTTGCCGGGCAGGGTGCTCGCGTCCACGCCTACTCCGGCGTAGGGGACGCGGATTGTCGCCGATACGCCGTCTGTGGGGTCCTGTCCGGTGGAGCGGTTCTCAGGGCGCATCGTATCGATGTGCGGTGCGCGTTCCATACCGACAATGTCGATGTAGGCAAGCTTAGTATTGGTGCCGCCGGAGGCGGTGATGGTCAGGGCGCCGTCCCAGACGCCGGCAATGACAGTGGTGGTCTGGTACTCCTGTGCCGCCGAACCTTGGAACTTTTCTATGCCGACGCCGGCCTCGACGTTGATGGCATGCACCGAGTTGTACCCCGCGGAGAAAGCCTGGTCTCCTACGGCGACGGTGACCCGGTAGAGTCCGTCCGGCACTGCAGCTTCCCAGATACCCTCGGTTTTCACGCCGTTTGTTCCCGGATCATCGCCGTACTGCATGTGGATGATGGAATCGAGTCTTGCGTCTACTCCGGTACGGTTCCGGTCCCGCCCGTTTCCGACCAGGCTTAGCGGGTTTCCGTCCGGTGTCTTCCAGCCGTATGTGAGTCCGGTCCCTTGGTTCGGGCCGGTCCGGGCGGAGAACGCTTCGCCCCAGTCGGCGGCATACCCGGAAGCAGGCACGCCGGATGTAACAGTAAAGTCCACCCTGATGTTGGTCGAGTTCGGGACTACGGGGACGGCGTGGACCTCATTGGAGACGCCTGACTCGTTGCCGGACAGATCCACGGCTGACACCACATAGAAGTAGGTGGTGCCGTTTGTCGCAGTGGTGTCCTCATACGCTGGTGCGGTAACCAGGGCCGGACCTGAATGGAGGGATCCCGTATCTTTGACCACGGGCTGGAGGGAGCGGTAGACGCGGTATCCCGCAATGTCCGCTGCGGACGGCGCGGTCCAGGACAGGCTTACCCGGGTGTCCCCGGAGGCTGCCGTCAGCCCGCTTGGTGCAGGAGGAGGCGTCGTGTCCGCTGCTGCGAGCGAACCCGCCGCTTCGTTGGACGCGGACGAGTCATTGCCGGCGGCATCAAGGGCCACGACGGTGTAGTAATAGGTGGTCCCTGCCTGGGCCGAAGTGTCGCTGAAGGATGTGCCTGTCACCGGTTCGTCGCCGGACAGCGGATCCAGCTTGACGTCGACGCCGTGCCGGGTTCCCCGGTAGACGCGGTATCCCGCGACATCCTTGGAGCCGCTCGCTTTCCAGCTCAGGTGCACAGCGGAAGGTCCTCCGCGGGTGGTTAATCCCGACGCCGGGATCGGCGGTTCGGTGTCTGCGCCGTCCTTGCTGTAACCGGCCTGGACTGAGGCAGCGCCGCCGGCTTGAAAGTATTCCACCGCCACGACGTGCGCCCCGCCGTCGAGGCTCACCTCGGCTGTATGGGGCCCGCCGACAATATCCTGCTTCCATGCGTCGATCAGGAGGTCGCCGTCGATGGTGATCCTGACGCCGTCGTCGGCATTGGCTGCGAACGAGTAGTCGCCTGCCCCCGCGTGCAGGACCTTTACCCAGCGTGTTGAGTAGTTCTCAGAGCCGACCCCCTCCGGGCCGGCGCCGGGCAGGAAATCCTGGTCTATCGCCGCATCGCATCCGGTCACGACAGGGGACCCTTCAAGGGACGTGCCGAAGAAGTACTCAACGCGCCACTCTCCCTCAAGGCAGCCGTTGTTCGGGGACGCGCCTTCTTTGGTCGCGGGGCTTGAATCGATTCCGTCTGCCGGGCCGGCGCCGGTGGTGGATTCGGCCGGGGCCGGACCCGGCCCGCTGCCGGGGGGAGCGGCCGGCCGCGTCGCCGGCAACGACCCGGATGGAGCAGGAGCGTCCTCAAGCGGAGAGGCGATGGCCGGCGGCGAGGGTGGTTGTGAGGTCGACGGCGGGGCCGACGGCGACGGCGAGGGTAGCTGGCCGGGGTCCGGGGCCGGAGAGGATGACGGCTTGGCGCCGGGTTCTGCCGTCGGTTTTGCCGTTGAGCCGGGGCTGGCCGGGGCTGGTTTGGCGGTGGACGGCAGCTCTTTGGCGCTGAAATCGTCGAAACTGACTGTGGGCCGCTCGCCTGCCGGTTCCCCGGCTGCCGTGGCGAAGATTCCTGCCAGGGACTTTGCACCGCCTGCGCCGGATGCCGTAAGCAGGGTTCCGTCGAGGAAGTTCGCGGGAACCTCCATGCGTCCGATGTTGACAGGAGCATCTGCACCGACCTGGTACGAGGCCAGGACGGCTTCCGCCGCGGGATCAACGTCGAGCACCAATTTCACGGCCCGACCCTGTGGCACAGCATGCAGTGGAACCGAGATAAGGTCCTGGGATGCCGCCTCCGATTCGCCGTCCCGTTCACGTTGCAGCTTCATCTCCCAGGTTCCGGCATCATCCGAACCTGTCAGGAACAGTCTGACAAGATTGTCGTCGTCGGGTCCAAGCCACACGCCGGCCTCCGTCGCGGGCTGCAGCCGCCGGGGGGCGTCGAGCGTGGCGGATATCCGAATTGTGGCAGCGGCCGGTACAAGCCCGACACCCAGCGCATTGTCCTGCGAGTTGGAGTCCAGAAGCGTGCTTCCTGAAGATGCGGTGACATGGAGGAAGCCGGAGGCAACTGTGAGGTCCGCCGGCACGAAGAAGGGGCCGCCGTCGTGTGCGGTTGAAGGCTGGAGGAGTGTGAATCCGGTGCCCCTGCCATCAGCGGCCGGAAGGCCCGCCTGGCTTTCGAAGGTGAGGCGCGTTGTGTTGTTGGTGACCACGAGATCTGCCGGGCCCAGCGGCGAATACGGCGATGACTGCCATGTGCCCGGCTCGTCCGGGTCGAACGGATCCAGGGACCGGGCGGGGGAAGCGGAGACGAGAGCCGCAGTCATCACGGTGATGCTGGTGAAGCCTGCGACAGCTGCCCGCAAAGATCGGGAGCCGGTGGATGTTCCTGATGATCCGCTAGTGCGTGACATATAAGTCCCTTCCCCGGGAAGCCTGTGGTGAGCGCGGGGTGCCGGACTGCGGCCCCCTGCGGTGGCTTGAACGCGGCGGGGCCGATCCCACGGGTCCGCGCCGGCAATGTTCCGGCCGGGGGACCGCGCCCACATAGCGTTGTCCCCTCAATGTGCCATTCGGGGAAAGTTATCGATACCGCTTCCGGGCAAAGACAAGTAAGCACATTTCGGCGGGCAAGTAGCCCTCGGGAGAAGACAAGTAACCGGGTGCCGGTCCTGGAGCGGGCGACGGTACAGGCGTCCCGTTAATGCCGCACCGCACGTTCCGTTGTCGGATCAGCCATCCGTTCTTCGCCTGTGCCCTCGGGGCCGCCCGGCCCGTACACGCGCGGGGAAGGGTGGAGCTGCGTCACAACCCTCAGCTGCGTCCGCAGGGCCTCGGCATCCGCTGCCGTTCTGGCCTCTTTTTCAGAAAGCTGGTAGCTGCCGTAGCCGTAGCGTTGGGAATCGGGGCCCCGTCCCGGCAGCCGGTTCAGGACGATCCCCAGAAGCCGGGCATCGACCATCGACAGCGACGCGAGGGCCTTGCGGACCTCGGCCAGGCGGACCTGCCGGGCGCCCGCAACCAGCACCACACCGCCGACACGCGGGGCCAGGACAGCGGCATCCGTGACGGGGAGCAATGGGGGCGCGTCGAGAAGTACGTGGTCGAAGCGGCCCTCCAGGTACCGGATCAGCTCTGTCATTTCCTTCGACCCGAGCAGTTCACTCGGATTGGGTGGAACGTGCCCTGAGGCCAGGACGTGAACGCCGTGGGCCCCGTACGGCTGAAGCAGGTCATCCACTTCGGCTCGGCCGATCAGGGCAGTGGTCAGTCCCGCTGTCTGTTCCAGTCCCAGGTAGCCGGCAACGCTGGGCCTTCGCAGGTCAGCGTCGACAATGACGACGGACTGTCCGGTTTCAGCCAGGGTGAGTGCGAGATGAATGCAAGAGGTCGACTTCCCTTCCCCCGGAATCGCAGAGGTCACCAGCATGGAGTTTGCACCCTTACCGAAGTGCGCATATTGAAGATTCGTGCGCACCTGCCGGAAGGCTTCAGCACGGGCCGATTTCAGTACGGAATGGGTGATCAGCGACTTCTTGCCGGTCGCCGGGTCATGCGGAACCCCGCCCAGGACGGCGCCGTCAGTGATGCGTTTGAGGTCCGCTTCACTCCTGATCTTCGTATCAAGGACCGTCCCGAGCACTGCGGCGCCGATCCCCACGGCAAGCCCGACGATCAGGCCAATGACGAGATTGAGCAGGATGTTGGGGGAAGCTGGGCCCAAAGGAATCTCCGCAGGGGCCACGACCGTGAGTTTCAGGGGAGTCTTTTCGGCCGTTGACTCCAGGTTTCCGATGACTCCCATGAGGCTTTCGGCGACGCCGGACGCGATCCGTGCAGCTCCTTCAGGCGTGGCGTCACTGGCGGTGATGGCAATGACGACGGTGTTGAGTTCCGCGCTCACTTGGAGTTTGTTTGCCAGCTGGCTGGAATTCAGGGGCAGTCCGAGGTTGTCGATGACGGGCTGAAGAACCAGGGGCGTGGACGCTGTCAGCACATAGGATTGGACGCGCTGCTGCGTGAAGTTGTTGCCCTGCTGCAGTTCCAGAACGCTGCCCGAGCTTTGGGTGGCTACGAAGAGCTTGGTTGTCGATTGGTAGACCGGCGCCATCAAAGCTGATGCAGCCGCGGCGGACACAAGGCCAAGCAGCAGGCAGCCGACCAGGAGCTTCCAGTTGCGGCGGATGTGCTGCCCATAGTCGCTGAATTCCATGTCGTTATCCCCCGGACGTCTACGCAGCTGAGCAACTGATAGTTCGGAACCGTTCGGGTCCTCTCCCTCTTGCCCCGAACTTAGACCTGCCGGATGGCGTATTCAATCGATCCCGCCGAAAACGGAGGGAAACAGGTATCTTTGCCGATGTTTCAAGGGGAAAAGCAAGTAGGCGATGCCTGAACTACTCGTGCCCCTTCCCGTCCGGGCCGATAGGGTTGGCGCAAAGGCTCCCTCGCGGTGGGAGCAGCACGCCTCGGGGGTGATGATGGCTAAGCGGACCGGCGGGCGGGTCAGCAGTGTCGGCGGGTCCCGGACCGCTTCGAGCTTCCTAAGCCGTGACTGGTCCAGTCGGGCAGGGGTCGCAGGAACGCTCCTGCTCGTGTCCGCCGTCACGGTAGCAACAGTGTGGTGGCCGCCGGCCGTCCTTGTTCCCCTTGCTGCCCTTGCCCTGGGTATCGCCATCCGGTACCCCCAGCCGGCAGCCCTGGCGCTGCTTCTCGTCGGGCCGCTCCTTACCTCGACCTTCCAAGTGGGTGCCCTGACCGTGGACAACATCGCGGTACTGGCGGGTTTTGGCATGGTGGTCCTGCTGGCCATCGCGCGCCGGGAGCTTCCCTTCACAAAGTGGTCGCTGCTGCCCCTGGTCCTTGCGGCAGCGATCTTCGTTACGGGCGGCATTAATGGGAGCCCCAACTTTGAGGCCTGCCTGCGGTTCATCTCACTGGCCACCGTTCCCTGGGTAGTTTCCCGCTTTCCAGGGCAACGGGGTCCTAACGACCAGTTGTTCATGATTGTCCTCAGCCTGGGCGCGGGTTCCGTCCTGGCCCAGCCGATCATCGGCTATCCATTGCCGTTCAAGGACGTTGAGAATACAGGCCTTCGGTTCGGAGGGCTGTTTGGTCATCCCAACTTTGCGGCCTATTCCTTGTCGCTGGCCATTCTGTACGTCGCATCGATGAAACTCAATGTATGGCGGGCGGTCTTCCTGTTGTGCGCTGCCGGCGCGCTCATGATGACGGGAAGCATCACGGCAATCCTCATTCTGGCCGCGTGTCTGGGGCTGGCGCTGGCCCACAGTTTCAGGAGGCTTATCCTGGCGGCCCTGGCAGCAGCGTTCTTTCTCGCTCTTGCCGGTCAAACACTTCTTAATCGCCTCGACTTCGCTGCTGAGACTGCGTTGGGTGCGGCGTCCGGTGCAAATTCCGGCGCGTGGCGGCTGGGGCAGTGGGGTCGCGCCCTGCGTTTGCTGGACGGGCACGAGGAAGCAGGCATCGGATGGGGGCAGATACCGCTGCGCATTGGCAATGGGCTGGGCGCCCATAATGCGTATGTGCAGCTTGTCGTTGAACTGGGCTGGGCAGGAGCACTGGCGGCAGGCCTGGCTGTGGTGGCTACGGTGTTGATGGCCGGGAGAAGAAACCGCACCGTGCTCCTGGGTTGGAGCTATGTGCTGCTGACTTCGATGAGCGACCCTGTTCTGTTCTACCCATCGTCCATGACAGTTCTGCTTTTCATCCTGGCCGCCATCGGCGGCCTGCAAAAGGACCGGCCAGGCCTTTCCGGCACCCACCCCCTGAAGCACCGCGGACTCGTGGCCAAGAGTGCGGGGCCACGGGTGTAGGCAGTCGGATCGGCCGTTATGCCGGCGGCTGAATCCTTAGGCATACATGGTTCCGCGCCCGGATATCTTTGCGCGGAGTACCTGGATGAACTGGGTTGGGCTCGACAGCAGCCACATCACCACAAAATGATATGCGCGCAGCGCAAGTGCCTGTCCTTTGTATCTTTTGGACAGATGGATCTCGCGAAGCAGCCGCCTGCGCTGGTGCCAGCGGAGCTCGGCCCGGTGCTTTTCCATATACATCCGGACGCCTCGGGCCCTTCTTTCATTCCTTGATGAAAGGTGTCCTGCGCCGTCCGCGGTCTGGATGAATCGCGGAGCAGTCAGGACGGTGTACTTGTAGTTTCGGGCAAGGAATCGTACGAAGAGGTCCAGGTCGTTGAACACGGGCAGGCGTTCGTCAAACCCCCCGATTGACCGGAAGCTTTTGGCCGAGATAACGAAACTGCTGCCCGTTATCCCAGGGTTCCACGCCAGACACTCCCGGTGGGTCAGTACTCGTTTGGCGAGCCACGGCCGTTCCGCGAATCCACTGCCGAATTCAACAGTCCCAGGCGCGGTGGCGAGGTCGGCACCGGAATACCCGATTGCCGCCAGGGATTCTTCAAGAAATTCCGGCTCCCAGCGGTCATCGTCATCGAGGAATGCCAGGAAGTCTGATTCCGCGGACCAGGCGCCTGCGTTCCGGGATGAGGAGGCTCCAGGGTGCTCTGCGCCTGAGTTGTCCAGGTAGGCGATGCATGGCAGGCCCACGAAGCCCGAGACGAGGACTCTGGTGGATTCCGATCCTGTGTCGTCAACGACGGTCACCCGTTCCGGCTGACGCGTCTGGAGCCGGACCGATTCGAGTGCCTTAAGAAGCAGATGGTCCCGGCCGTGCGTGGGAATGACGCAATTGATAGTCGGCTTTTCCACAGTGTTTTCCCCCTTGCGAGGTATGTGACGTCCTTTGATGTGATGTGTAGATGTGCTGCAACAGCAGTGCTATCCGTTCATTGGAGGAGTTCTCGGCAGACCAGCGGATCGCTTTTTCGGACCTGGCCTGTTTATCCGCCGGAGTTGACTCGAGCACGCTTGTTATGGCTGCCAGCAACGCGTCCGGTGTGGGATCGCAATAGGTAACGGCTGCCGATCCTGCCAAGGAATCCATTTCGCCGGCATGGGAGGCAATTACGTGGGTGCCCAACCTGAGTGCCTCCAGGGCGCTCATGGGCAGAACTTCCTTCCTGCTTGGCAGCAGAAGGCACTCCGCCCCCAAAAGGAGCTCCGCCACCTTTTCGCGGGTAACCGTTCCGTGGTATGTACATCGGGGGAGCTCGATTGGCGCCGCCACATCGGTGACGGGACCGCAGACGTCGAGCGTAGCGCCCGGATACTTGGCTATGACCTCCGGCCACACAGTCTGGATGAGGTCGAATCCCTTGCGGGTGCCGACATCACCGGCGAAGACAAAGTGGGGGGCTGAGCCGGCAGCGGCCAGGCGTTCAGGCAGTCCCGCGGAAGTGCCGGGACCGCTGGGATTCGGAACGATATGGGTTGTCACACGGGGGACCAGCCTTGCAACCATGGCCTTCTGTTTGGGACCGAGACAGATTATGCCGGATGCTTTGGAAAGGACGTTTCTGGTGATCCCGGGGTATCGCGCGACAGTCTCGCCAAAGTCAGCGCCGTGCAGTGACACCAGGACCGGGACCGCCCGCATATGGGCTGCAAGAACAACAGCGCCTTCCCTAATGAAACTGCCGAATTCGCTCATGTGGACATGGAGTGTGTTGCGGTCGTGCTGCCCAACGAGAATCTGAAGGCAGAGCCGTGCTGCGTTCCCGAGCGAGCGAAAGCGGGATCGGGGCGCCCACGTCGGAATACTGCTGCTCGTGAAAGTTTCGCCCGTGAACGTGAGGTACTCGGCAATAACGGATGCCATTCCCCCCTGGGTTTGCGGATCCGGACCGACATGGACTATTCGCATGGAGGCGTCTTTGCCTTGCTGCGAAGCCGAACCTGAAGAACCGAAAAGGTGGACTCCGGAAGAAAACACGGCTGTCGCGCCGACGGTGCGGGCTACCAATGCAAGGGCGCTTGATGTCACGCCAGCTGCGGTGGACCTGGCCACGTACCCGAAGATCCGAGTATCGTGCAGATACCGTTTCCACAGCCGCCGGGGCTCCTGGCCGAGCCGGTAGAGCCATTCGAGGCCGGCGTCTTGGACAGCACGTGGTGCCCGCCGGACTTCGCCGGCCGCGAAGTCGATCGCTGCGCCAACCCCGAGGTAGCACCCTGTGGTGTTCCCGTCTGCCGTGAGTGCCCGGAAAAGTTCCTCCTGTTTCGGTGACCCCAGGCATAGCGCCACGACTTTGGCGGGCTCGCGTCCCAACCGAGACCGAAGATCTGCAACGTACGCCGGGTCGGCAAGTTCTTCGGGATTGGGGGATTCGGTAAGGAAGACCCTGAGTCCGGGCATGACCGCTGCCAGGTTTTGGGCTGCTTTTCCTGCTACTCCCTGTTTGCCGCCGATCAGACCAACGGGTATGCCTGTTTGGGCTGCCAGACGCATTGAAGCGTAGAACAGGTCAACGCCTGGGATCCGTTGTACAGATCTCCGGCCCTCCAGATGGGCCATCAGTACCAGGGGAAATCCGTCCGGGACCACCAGCGCAGCAAGGCCGTAAAGTTCCCTAAAAGCTGGTGAATCCTGCCAGCGGAGATAATGATCCGAATTCGGCGTGACGACAAGATTCGCGCGGCCGTCAGCGGCAAAGGAAACTACGGCGTCTGCGGCCTCAGGCATCGAGACATCGTGTATCTTCAGCCCGTGGAGGCGATAGGAAATTCTTTGCACGCGTGCCTACCTTTTGAGTTTGCCAAGTTGATATTTCAGGTGTTGCTGCTCGACGGAGGACAAGTGCCGGCAGCGTGTTGCGAAAAACCTGGCCAGATCTTCGAGGGTCTTGCGGTCCGCCGGAGTTCGGGCGCCTTGAACGGCAAGATCAAAGAAATCCGGGCCCTCCCATCCGACCGAATGGCTAAGTGCGCGGTGACTGGAACGCAGCTGCGGATCCCGGGCTACGCGGACACGCCAATCCGCTGCCTTGGTGATCTGTGTGCGGTGATGCCGATACGCGATCAGCGGGGCAGCGGTCCGGCGAAGACGGTGCCCGGCGGCCACCAGTCGCATCCACAGGTCGTAGTCTTCGGCCGGTCCGGCGACGTAGCCATGGTTGGTCCGCAGCGCTGGCGCCGAGCCGTACATCGCCGAATGGCCCAACGGGTTGCCGATGAGGAGGAAGAATGGCATGGCCTCGGGGCTGATCCCTATGGGAATTGCGGGCTTCCAGCCGCGGGGAGAGTCACCAAAGTTGATGACTGTCGAAAAGGTCAGGTCGCAGTCGTCCCCCAAGTGTGCCCGTTGGCTGACAAACCGGTGCGGAAAGGAAACGTCGTCGGCGTCCATGCGGCTTACGTGCTGCGTTACCGCCCGGTTGAGGAGCGAGTTCAATGTGGCGGCCACGCCCAACGGTGTGCTGTTCCGAAATACGGTTAGCCGGGCGTCTTGGAATCCGGACAGAATCTCTGTGGTGCCGTCTGTACTGCCGTCGTCGGTCACCAGCAGCCGACCGTTGGGGGGAAGCGCCAGCAACGTCGATCTGACCGCCAGCTGTATCGTGCTGCGCGCGTTCAAGGCCGGCATCAGGACTGAGACGCCTTCGACGTGTGCATGCGGGCGCATCACGGTCAGGCCGTTCTGAGCTGGACGGTCTGACCGTGCAGCTGTGAGGGTTCATCCGGGCGGCGTGCCGTCTCGAGACGGATCAACAGGGACATGGATTTCCCGGCGTAGGTTACGGCGACGCCGGCAGCTGCACCTGCCGGCCCCCAGAACGTCGCCCCAACGAATACGAGCGCCAGATTGAGGGCCGCGAACGTGACTCCATTTACGGCAACGAACCGTTCGAAGCCTTGGCTCTGAAGCAGCCCGCCCAACGGGGGCGCCAGCGAAAGGAACGGCAACGCTGCGATGGCGAGAGCGAAAGCCGGAGCCGCGGCCGCGAACTCGCGACCGAACAGGAATTCCATGACCTGGCCCGCGTTGCTAATCACCGGGATCATTGCGACGCACAGGATGATGGCCCCACAGGACAGAACCCGGCCGATCCGCCGGGTCTGCCTGAGGTCCTTCCGGGATGCATGGGGGAGGAGCACAGCGACGAGTGATGAGGAAACCAGCATCAGCGGATTGACCAGGCGAAAGGCTGCCGAATATAACCCCGCCGAGGATAACGAGGAAACTGCGCCGACGACGGCCGTGTCCAGGGTTCGGGACTGCGCGCTCAGGTTGGCGAGGAGGTACGGGATGAGACGCCGGTAGAGTTCAGCCGAACTGCTCCGCGTGCGCATTCCCCCGAGCCGGTTGCGCAGGACCCCCACCACGTGAAGGAAACCTACGGCGGACGCCGTCAGGACGGCGATGGCATAGGACGCGACTGCCTCGAATGCGAGCAGATGAAGAGACACGAAGATGACAACGGAGACAACGCGCCGGAGTACCAGCGAAAAGACGAATGAACGCTTGTTCTTGTCAGCGATGGGGACAGTGAGGGCGACCTCGACGAACTGTTCTATGGCGAGGCCGAGGGGGACGAGGATGAACCAGGCACTTATCCCGAGAGGAACGGACAAAGCTCCGATAACGGTAGCCGCGAGGGTCCCCGCAACAGCGTTTCCAACGAAATCCATCCTGATGCCGGCAACGACGTCGTCGTTTTTGCCCACTGCCCTGGCACGAGGGATGTATGACGAGAGGCCCCAGTCTGCGACCGTGAACAGAACGGCGCAGATGCCGGCTATGATCCCCACGGTTCCGAAGTCCCGAACACCGGCCCAGCGTGCGAGCAGTATGAAAGTCAGGGCCTGGACGGCCGTCGCAAAGACCCGGGCCAGCAGCAGTGCAAGGAACTGCGTTTTCATCCAGCCTCCGAAGTCGCCATTGCGGGCTATTGCGCTCTCCCAGCTAATAACGGGCGCCCCGTGTCCACCAGCGAAGTCGGGACTGGTCTTTGGTGGCCGGCATACGCATGTACAGTGCCGGTCTACTCATGCCGTGCCGATACATACTTGTGCGGCAGTTGCCTGCTACGCGGATTCAGCGGCGCATTACTGGACTTACGCGTCCCCCGGGAAAATCCGGTGACCTCTGCCACCGCACGCCTATAAACTCCCGGGAAAGGGGACATCCACACCGCGATGCTAAGGAATCGATATGGCCGGAACATCCCGCCCCGAGTCCGGGTCCTCCTCCGGGTCCGGGTCCTCCACCCCGTGGTCCAGATTCCTTGAGTACGAGACCCGGCGCCGGACAACTGTTCTGATGGGACTCGCCGCCGCGGGTGCGGTCGCTTTTTCCACGCGAACCCAGGCGAGCGCTGCGGACACCGCCACGGTTCTGCGCATCAATGCCGGGGGTCCCCAAATCACGACCGGCGGCGTTACGTGGGGTGCTGATCGCTACTACTCCGGTGGTAAGTCTTTCTCTAATTCCGCTGTGTCCTCAATAGGCGGCACCGCCGATGACGCGCTTTACCTGACCGAGCGGAGTGCCACGTCGAATCTCGGTGGCTTCAGCTACTCAATTCCGGTGCCGGCCGCCGGGGACTACACGGTAGTGCTGCACTTTGCCGAGATCTGGTTCGGAGCCACCGGGGGAGGCCCCGGTGGTGCGGGCAAGCGGGTGTTCAGCGTCAACTTCCAGGGCGGAGCAGCGGAACTGGTCAACTTTGACCTGTTCGCTGCTGCCGGGGCGATGAATGCCGTCACCAGGCAGTTCGTGGTCCCGGTCAGCGGCAGCAGCCTGGACATAGTGTTCACTGCCACGGTGGACCAGCCCAAGATTTCGGCCATTGAGGTGGTCTTTCCGGCAGCGCCGCCGCCTCCCGAACCGGCCGGCCAAGTGCTGAGGATCAATGCCGGCGGACCGGCCGTGACCGCAGGCGGCGTCCAGTGGCGCGCGGACCAGTTTTTCACGGGCGGCAAATCGTATGTGAACAGCAGTGTCGGGGACGTTGCAGGAACCACGGACGACGTGCTTTACACGTCTGAGCGCAGTGCCACGTCCAACCTGGGTTCCTTTGGCTACGCCATCCCGGTAACGGCCGCGGGCACCTATCTCGTAAAGCTGTACTTCGCGGAAATCTGGTTCGGTGCGCCAGGAGGCGGCCCAGGCGGGACAGGGAAGCGTGTCTTTAGCGCGAACCTGGAGGGTGGAGCGGTGGAACTGCAGGACTACGACATCTACGCAGAGGTCGGCGCTGCCCGGGCAGCCGTGAAAGTGTTCAGCGTACCGGTGAGCGACGGCACCCTGACCATCGACTTCACGGCCAAAGTTGACCAGCCCAAGATATCGGCACTGGAGATTGTCTTCCCCGACGGGGCACCGTTGCCGCCGGCGTCAACCGTGCCGTGGCCCTCGGCCTGGAGCCAGGGCGCCCCGTCTCCCGTTGCCTGCTTTGAGGGAGCAGGCCTGGCCCTGGGCGGCCTGCTGTACCGTTTCGGCGGATTCGATTCCTCGTTCCGCGTTCTGCGCAGCTACGGGACCTACAACCCCGCTACCAACTCGTGGTCCGCCCTGGGCACCCTTCCGGCTGGAATGGCGGAAAGCCACCTTGGAGTGGCCGATGATGGCCGGTACATCTACCTGGCGGGAGGCTTTGCCGGCAACCTCGATACAACCAAGACCCCCACCCAGACCGTCAGCGACAGGGTTTACAGTTTTGACCCCGGCTCCGGGGTTTTCCGCCTCATTACGAGGCTGCCCAAGCCGCGCGGGGCGGGAGCGCTCGCCTACCTGGACGGCAAGCTGCACTACATCAGCGGAAACCCCGCCGACCGGGTGACAAATGTGGGAGACCATTTCGTCTTCGACCTAGGCACTGGCACCTGGACATCCGCCGCACCGCTCCCGAATCCGAAGGACCACATGAGCTGCGCGGTGCTCGGGGGCAGGATCTTCATTATCGGAGGCGAACACGGCCACGATGTCCTGCACGAGCAGCAGGCGGACTGCCACGCCTATGATCCCGGAACCAACAGTTGGACTGCCGTTGCAAGCCTTCCAATGGCCAAAAGCCACATCGAGTCGGGAACGTTCATCTCCGACGGACGGATCATCATGGCCGGCGGGCAGACGGACAACTTCCAGCCCACCTCCCAGGTGGTGGCACTGGACGTGCCGAAAAATGCGTGGACGGTCCTTCCGTCCCTCCCCGCCCCCCGGCAGGGAGCGCTGGTTCAACGCGTCGGCAACAGGATCGTCATGGCACTGGGGGGAATCCAGACCCACGAACCCCAAAAAAGCGTCTTCCTCGGGACCATCCAGTAGCCACCCCGGTTATGAGAATCCTCACATGTGCCGGCGCGGCCTGTGCCGCCCGCGCCGACGTCCGGCCCGCGGCGAAGAATTCCTAACCGGTCGCTGACCTGCACAGAGTGGTCCGCTGCCGCCGTGGCGGAAAACGGCTCCCGGGCCCAGCAGCCTTGGGCGCGGCCGTCCCGTGTCGGCGCGCCTATTCGCGCTGCCCTGCGGACGTTCGGTAACGTTCTGATCTCAATGTCCACCTATTAAGGAAGCGGTTTCGTTGTAGGTTTCCTGCGACGAACTACGGATGCTGGGGCAGCGCAAACCGCTAGAGGTCTCGAATGTCGTATGAACAGCAAAACCTATTAACCGGCCGGCCAGGCTCTGCGTTTCTGTCACGCAGCTCGTTCCTGAAAGGCGTTGCAGCCGTTGCTGCAGCGGCGGCAGGAGCTACCGCGACAGGCAGCGCCGCCCAGGCCGTGACAACACGCAGTCCCTGGAAGCATCCGTTTGCCTCCAGTTCGTTTTGGAACATCTCCCTTGGTTCCGGGGCCCGGTTCGAATCCGTGACGGGCACCAAGACCGCCAGCTTCATCTCGGGCAGCTGCTACATCAACTGCGAGCAATGGTCGATTCCGGTCGTCAACGCCCGCACGACCGATCCCGTCGCCACCGTGCGCACCAGCTCGACATGGGCTTGGAATTACCGGGTCCCAACCACTGCCCAGGTCGCACTGGGCACGGACGGCCACTCTGTGGTTACCCAGCCCGACTACGCCGCGATCGCCTACGAGAACTGGGTGATGCGGAAGATCAGTGACACGTCGTGGACGTCCAAGTTCCAGGTCAGGACTGACATGCGGGGCAGCGGAGGGGTGAACGGCGTCCGGGCGGCCGGTGTGAGCGCGCTGGGCGGACTCATCCGTGCCCACGAAGTTGCTGCGTTGAACATCCCGCACGCCTTGGCCGTCGCCATTCCGCGGTCAAAGCTGAAGCTCGGACCCGTGTGGCCGGCCAACCGCCAGGACGGCAACGCCAGTTCCACCTACACCGGCCCCATTCCGATGGGTACCCTGCTCGGCATACCTCCGCAGGTCAACATCTCATCGCTGGGGCTAAGCCCGGAAGGGCTCGCACTGGCACGCGCTCTTCAGGATTATGGCGCGTACGTGGTCGATGCGGCGGGCGGAACCGTCCTTTACGCGGAGCCTGCCGCGGCGGGAGCGGCCTTCAACCGAATGCGCAACGATTTCGCCAAGATACGGAAGTACATGCGGGTGGTCACCAATAACTCCTCGACCAATGTGGGCGGGGGCGGAACCCGGCGCCGTCCGGCTGCAGCACCATTGGCCTGATCCTGGGTAATGACATCGCGGTCCGCAGGGGGCTGGGCAGGTCACGGCCTGCCCAGCCCCCGGTACGTCCACCCTGCAGCGCGCCACTTGGCGGGGTCCAGGACATTGCGGCCGTCAAGGACCCGGGCTGAGGACACCAAGGACTTAGTTGAATACGGATCCAGCTCCCGGTAGAGCTTCCACTCGGTGAGCAGGAGAACGGCGTCCGCCCGGGTAAGTGCCGTTTCCAGGTCCGGCTCCATCGGGAGCTCCGGGAACCTTTTCGCTGCGTTGTCCAGCGCTTGCGGATCGGTGACCGTGACCACGGCACCCTGAAGCTGGAGCTGTGCGGCGGCGCTCAGCGCCGGCGAATCCCGGACGTCGTCGCTCTCCGGCTTGAAGGCAGCGCCGAGGACCGCGATACGTTGGCCGAGAAGTATGCCGCCGCAGAGTTCCCGGGTCAACTCGACCACCCGGGTTCTGCGCCGCATATTGATGGCGTCGACTTCGCGCAGGAAGGTCAGTGCCTGGTCTGCGCCGAGTTCCCCGGCCCGGGCCATAAAGGCGCGGATGTCTTTGGGGAGGCATCCGCCGCCGAATCCGATGCCGGCGTTGAGGAATTTGCGTCCGATCCTGTCATCCATGCCGATGGCGTCGGCCAGGCGCGTGACGTCCGCCCCGGTGGCTTCGCAGACCTCAGCCATGGCGTTGATGAAGGAAATTTTGGTGGCGAGGAACGAGTTGGCGGCGGTTTTGACGAGTTCCGCAGTCGGATAATCCATAATGAGCCGCAACGTCCCGGTGGAAAGCGCCGTCCGGTAGACCTCATCGAGGACCGCTACTGCCGGATGGTCCTCGTTGCCGTCCGGGACTCCGTAGACGAAGCGGTCAGGACGCAGGGTGTCGTCAACGGCATGGCCTTCGCGGAGGAACTCGGGGTTCCACAGGAGGGCGGCCGCCGGCTGCCTGGCGGCGATGACTTCAGCGAGTCTTTCCGCGGTCCCTACTGGAACAGTCGATTTGCCGGCCACTACGTCCCCCGGAGACAAGAAGCCGGCCAGTTCCGCCACGGCTGCATCCACGAAGCGCAGGTCGGCTGCGTTTTCTCCCCGTTTCTGCGGCGTGCCTACGCAGATGAAGTGGACCTCGCAGCCTCCTGCAGCCTCCATGCCGGTGGTGAAGCTGAGGCGTCCGGACTCCTCCAGCTCTGTCAGGAGGGCATCAAGCTCAGGCTCGTAGAACGGTGCCTTTCCCTCGCTTAGCCGGGCGACCTTGCCCTGGTCGACGTCGATCCCCACCACGTCATGGCCAAGCTTTGCCATGCATGCTGCGTGGACAGCACCCAGGTAGCCGCAACCAATAACAGAGATCCGCACAGCTCCACCATCCCGCACTGCCGGGGACATAACCATGGCCCTGCGAAAACCCTGCGGGCTTCCACAGGGCTTCCGCAGATGCCTCGGAGACGGCGTGGGACGTGGCTGGCCCGCGCAGGTACTGCTAGCCCAAAAGCCCCAGAAGCCCGATGACGGCGGTGGCGGCGCCAAGGACCATCGAGACGCTGACCAGCACCAGGTGGACGGTCAGGAACTTCGTTGCCTTTCCTGCCGCATCCCGGGCGCGCGGGTCCTTCCGGACACGGCGCAGGAACTGCGGCCACACCACCAGGGACCAGATGCCGGACACAATGAGCACCAGGCCGGCAAGTACGGGCAACTCCACGGTGCTAGTGGCTTTCCAGCCAGGCCTGCGCCTGGGCTGCCTGCAGGTTCAGGGCCTTGGCCACCATGGGCTCAGCGGCGTCGGCGATCTTGCTGCCCAGGAACGGCACCGAGGAGGTGACGTTGCCGGCGAGCTCAACCCGGGTGCTCCCGCCCTCGGCCACCAGGCGCTGGACTGCGGTGACGTCCACCGGCGCGCCGGCAACCTTCAGGGAGATGTTGCTCTGGCGCGAACCGTCCGCGGCGGGGGCGTCCCAGTTCTCCACCTGGGTGACCTTCAGGTGATCGCCCACGAACTTGCGGGCGATCTCGGGCAGGCGGGTGGTCGGCAGGGTACGCACGGACGTTGCACTGAAGGCGCCGGCAACGTCGCCGTCGACGGTGAAGGATTCCAGCGTGCCGCCTACCAACTGGCTTACGTGGCGCTGGAAGTCCTCGTTGACCAGCACGGCAGCGACGCTGTCAACGGAGTGGGGAAGCATAGTGGTGGCGCTCAGGGCCATGGGTCCTCCTGGGGGACATTCGGAACGAAATTGGCTCCAAACATCCTATGGGTTTGAGCCCGTCCGCTCCGCATCGGTGATTTTTTGCGCCGCGGCAGTGATGTTGTGTGCCATGGCCGGGAAAATCACCGAATGGAATGGCAGCACCGCCAGCCAGTACAACCGGCCGCTGAGACCCTTCGGAAAGAAGATGGCCCGCTGCCGGTAGCGGCTGCCCTTCCCGTCGGGTTCCACTGACAGCTCCAGCCAGGCCCGGCCCGGCGCACGCATCTCGGCCCGCAGCCGCAGCAGCCGGCCGCGGTCGATGCGTTCCACACGCCACCAGTCCACCACTTCACCTACGGCAAGGCTGTGCGGATGCCGCCGCCCGCGCAGCAGCCCCGCACCGCCGGTGAGCTTGTCCAGCCAGCCGCGAACCTGCCACGCAAGCGGAAGCGAGTACCAGCCGTTCCGGCCGCCGATCCCCTCGATGATGGTCCACACGTGTTCCGGGTCCACGTCCCCGTGGAAGGTGCGTTCATCGATGTAGACCGTATGGCCGGACCAGTCGGGGTCGCTGGGCAGGGGATCGGACGCCACGCCGGCGTTGGCCCAAGTGGTTTCCACCTGTCCGTCCCGTTCCTTGCCCAGTGCCAGCGCGACGGCGGTCCGATAGGGCGTGAGGCCGCCGTCGGGCTGCGGGATGTACCGGTCGATGTCATGCTCGCTGGACACGGCGTCGTGCTGCAGGGACTGGACCAGCGGGAACGCCATGGACAGCGGGATGGGGGTGGTGAGCGCCACCCACATCCCGGCGAGCTTGGGGGCCGGGACCGGCAGGGCCAGCACCACCCGGTAGGGCAGGCCGGCCTCGGCCGCGTACTCCTTCATCATCGCGGCGTACGTGAGCACCTGTCGGCAGCCGATATCGAAGCTCCGGTTGATGGACCCGTCCAGGGATGCCGCAGCCACCAGGTAGTACAGAACGTCCCGCACGGCGATCGCTTCGATCCGGTTCCGGACCCAGCTGGGCGCCGGCATCAGGGGCAGCGTCTCGGAAAGGTGCCGGATCATCTCGAAGGACGCCGAACCGGAGCCGATCACCACGCCGGCCTGGAAGACGATGGCGTCCACCTGGCCGTCGAGGAACACCTGGCCAACGGCCTCCCTGGAACGCATGTGGGTGGACAGTTCCACACCCTGCGGATGCAGTCCGCCCAGGTACACGATCCTGCCCACTCCGGCATCCGCCGCCGCCTGGGCCGCCACGGCCGCCATCGCCTTCTCCTTGGCCTCAAAACCCGCCCCGGCAGCCATGGAATGCACCAGGTAGTAGAAGACCTCGACGCCGTCCAGCGCCTTGCGCAGCGCCTCACCGTCGTCCAGGCTGCTTTCCACCACCTCCACCTTGTCCCGCCACGGCACCCCTGCAATCTTGTCCGGAGAGCGGACCAGCACCTTGACGGTGTGGCCCGCCTCGAGGAGCCGGGGCACCAGCCGGCCGCCGATGTAGCCGGTGGCTCCCGTCACCAGGACTGTCTTGGGGATCTGCGGTGCATTGGTTCCGGTCATGCTCGCTCCTGTTCGTCCTCAGCGGTTCGGAGCGGCAGCCTGTCCGGACGGCCGCGCCCGTAAATCAGTGAGCCCTGCTGAACCAGCGGCCCCCCTGCCAGCCTAAGCGCAGGGGCCGCTTCCGGGACTGGCGGGGGCCCGGAATGCCGCCCGTGCGCGGTAGGCTGGAAGTTCCCCGGGATTCGCAGCGAATTTCGGGTTTTCGCGTTGCCTGCGATCCCCTTGAACACCACAGGAGCTTCCGCCATGAGCCTTCCCGGCCCGTCCGCCGCCGGCACATCCACTGCAGGACCGTCGCTGGATGGCCTGCGGCGCGTCCTCGCCGAGGACCAGACCTTCGCGCGCGTCCGGGCGGAAGCCGCCAGGGGATTCAGCGTCCGCGGCCAGGACTACCAGATCAGCGCTCCGTCCGGCCTGCGGCCCGTGCTGCTTGCCGAGATGGCCGACGGGCTGGCGGCCGTGGCAGGAGACGAAGACGGCGCGCCGGGTGTCGTGCTGGCAGTCACCGCCACGGGACGCGAAGCCGAGGACCTTGCCGCCGCACTGCGCGCGTACCTTCCCGCGGACGCCGTGGCCGAATTCCCCAGCTGGGAAACCCTGCCGCACGAGCGGCTATCGCCACGCTCGGACACCGTGGGGCGGCGGCTGTCCGTGCTGCGCCGGCTTGCGCATCCGGAAGGTTCGACGGCGGGGCCGCTGCGCGTCGTCGTCGCGCCCGTCCGCGCCGTGGTCCAGCCGGTAGTGGCCGGCTTGGGGGACCTGGTTCCCGTCACGCTCAAGGTGGGCCAGGACATCCCGTTCACCGAAGTGGTCCGCAGCCTGGCGGATGCCGCCTACGCCCGCGTGGACATGGTGACGCACCGGGGCGAGTTCGCCGTCCGCGGCGGCATCATCGACGTTTTCCCGCCCACCGAGGACCACCCCATCCGTATTGAGTTTTTCGGGGATGAGGTGGACCAGATGCGCTGGTTCGCCGTGGCCGACCAGCGCTCGCTGTCAGCCCCCGGAATCCACCATCCCACGGAACTGCACGCCCCGCCGTGCCGCGAAATCCTGATTACGCCGTCGGTGATGTCCCGCGCCGCCACGCTCAAGGCACAGCTGCCCGCGGCAGCGGACATGCTGGAGAAGATCGCCGGCGGCATCGCCGTGGAGGGTATGGAATCCCTGGCCCCGGTGCTGGTCGATGCGATGGTGCCGTTCGTGGACCAGCTTCCGGAGGGTTCCATTTCCGTGGTCATCGAACCGGAAAAGGTGCGCACCCGCGCCCACGACCTCGCGGCGACCAATGAGGAATTCCTCGAAGCTGCCTGGTCCACGGCGTCCGACGGCGGGACGGCGCCTTTGGACCTCAGCTCCCAGGCGTCGGCGGCGCTGCACTCGGCCAGCTTCCGCTCGCTCGCCGAGACCCGGAGCTCGGCCCTGGCCCACCAGGTCTCCTGGTGGTCCATCACCTCGCTGGCCCAGGACGCGGAACTGCTCCCGGAAATCGACGTCCTGAACCTGCACGCACGGGAGCCCCGCGGCTACCAGGGCGACGTCGCCGAAATGATGGACTTCATCGGTTCGCATGTGCGCGACCAGTGGCGGATCGTCGTGGCCACGGAAGGCCCGGGCCCCGCCCAGCGGCTCGCGGAACTGTTCCACGACGCCGACATCCCCTGTGCCCGGGTGGACAGCCTGGACCACGAGCCCCAGCCGGGGATCATCGAGGTGACCACCGCCGCCGTCGGACGCGGTTTCGTCCTGGACGGCCTGAAACTGGGGCTGCTCACGGAAGCCGACCTGCTGGGCCGGACCTCCGCAGCCTCCACCAAGGACATGCGGCGGATGCCGTCCAAGCGGCGCAACGCCGTCGACCCCCTGCAGCTGGTGGCGGGGGACCATGTGGTCCACGAACAGCACGGCATCGGCCGGTTCGTCGAGCTCATCCAGCGCAAGGTGGCCGGCGGCGCCGACGGCGTGCGCGAATACCTGGTCCTGGAGTACGCACCGTCCAAGCGGGGCGCGCCGGGGGACCGGCTGTTCGTGCCGACGGACCAGCTGGACCAGGTGACCCGCTACGTGGGCGGGGACACCCCGGTCCTGAGCAAGATGGGCGGCGCGGACTGGGCAAGCACCAAGTCCAAGGCCCGGAAGGCCGTCAAGGAGATCGCCGGGGAGCTGATCCGGCTGTACTCGGCTCGGATGGCCTCGCGCGGGCACGCCTTCGGCCCCGACACCCCGTGGCAGCGGGAACTGGAGGAAGCCTTCCCGTACGTGGAGACGCCGGACCAGCTGACCACCATCAACGAGGTCAAGGCGGACATGGAGCGGGAGATCCCGATGGACCGCCTAGTGTCCGGGGACGTGGGCTACGGCAAGACCGAGATCGCCGTGCGCGCAGCCTTCAAGGCGGTGCAGGACGGCAAACAGGTGGCTGTGCTGGTGCCCACCACGCTCCTGGCCCAGCAGCACTACGAAACCTTTACCGAACGGTTCTCCGGCTTCCCGCTGCGCGTCAAGCCGCTGTCCCGTTTCCAGAGTTCCAAGGAAGCGAAGGAGACGGCGGAGGGTGTCAAGAACGGCGCGGTGGACGTGGTGATCGGCACGCACCGGCTGCTGTCCAAGGACTTCGAGTTCAAGGACCTCGGACTGGTGATAGTGGACGAGGAGCAGCGGTTCGGCGTCGAGCACAAGGAAGCGCTGAAGAAGATGCGCACTAACGTGGACGTGCTGGCCATGAGTGCCACCCCGATTCCCCGGACCCTGGAGATGTCCCTCACCGGCATCCGCGAGACCTCCACCCTGGCCACCCCGCCTGAGGAACGCCACCCCGTGCTGACCTACGTGGGCCCGTACACGGACAAGCAGACCTCCGCCGCGATCCGGCGGGAGCTGATGCGCGAAGGCCAGGTGTTCCTGGTCCACAACCGGGTGTCCACCATTGAACGGACGGCGGCGAAGATCCGAGAGCTGGTTCCGGAAGCCCGCGTGGAGGTGGCGCACGGCAAGATGTCCGAGAGCCGCCTGGAACAGATCATCGTGGACTTCTGGGAGCGGCGCTTCGACGTCCTGGTGTGCACCACCATCATCGAGACCGGCCTGGACATCTCCAACGCGAACACCCTGATCGTGGACGGCGCGGACAAGTACGGGCTGTCCCAGCTTCACCAGCTTCGCGGCCGCGTGGGCCGCGGCCGGGAACGTGCCTATGCCTACTTCCTGTACCCGTCCGAGAAGCCGCTGGGGGAGGTGGCGCTGGAACGCCTCAAGGCCGTGGCGGCGCACAACGAGCTCGGCGCGGGCATGCAGCTGGCCATGAAGGACCTGGAGATCCGCGGTGCGGGCAACCTGCTGGGCGGCGAACAGTCCGGCCACATCCAGGGCGTCGGATTCGACCTCTACATCCGGCTGGTGGGCGAGGCCGTGGCGGACTTCCGCGGCGAAGCAGAGGAAAAGGCCGCCGAGATGAAGATCGAGCTGCCGGTCAATGCCCACCTGCCGCACGACTATGTCCCGGGTGAACGGCTGCGACTGGAGGCCTACCGGAAGCTCGCTTCCGCGCTCACCAATGAGGCGATCGACGAAGTCCTTGCCGAACTGGTGGACCGCTACGGCGAGCCGCCGCTGCCTGCGCAGAACCTCGTGGCCGTGGCCCGCTTCCGGGTGGGCGCCCGCGAAGCCGGCCTTTCCGACGTCGCCCTGCAGGGGAACTTCATCAGGTTCTCGCCGGCCCGGCTGCCGGAGTCCAAGGTCATGCGCCTGAACCGGATGTACCCGGGGTCGCAGGCCAAGCCGGCACTGGACGCGGTGCTGATTCCCAAACCCAAGACCGCACGGATCGGCGGGCGGGACCTGCAGGACGCCGAGATCCTGGAGTGGGCCAATGGCGTGATCCGCAACATCTTCACCGACCAGCCGGTTGCCGCCGCACCCGCGGCGGACTGACCGTGATGGGAGGACACCACGCCGCGTCGGGAGCTGCGGCGTGGGTTGCTGTTGCCTCGACGGGTCCGTACACCCTGGGCTGGTACCCGCTGGACGCCACCGGCATCCTGATCGGCGGCATGGCAACGGCCGGAACTGCTCTGGTGTGCGATTGGGACCACCGGTCCAGTACCGTGGCACATTCCCTGCCGCCGTTGTCCAACGCCGTCGCGCGGGGAATCGAGAGCGCCAGCGGCGGGCACCGGCAGGGCACGCACTCCATCGTGGGCGGAGGGGCATTCGTGGCGCTTGCCGCCGTGGCCGGACAGATACACCTGGATACACCCCGGGGCCAGCTGTCCATTGGCGCGGGCCTGCTGTGCATGTTCATGATCAACATCGCTGCCAAAGCCCTGAAGCTGTTTCCGAAGAACGGCTTCATCTCCAACTGGATCTTCGCGCTGGTGATGGCCGGGCTGGTCACCATTTATGCGCCGGAGCAATGGATATGGCTGCCCATGTCCATGCTGATCGGTGTGGTGGCGCACATCGTGGGCGACCTCATCACCACCGGGGGAGTGCCGCTGCTGTGGCCGCTGGTGGTTCGTCCGCCCCGTTTCCTGCGGAAGATGCCGTTGCTGCGGGCAGTCTGGCGGCCCAATGGGGCGTTGGCCCTGCCGTTCCTGGGCCGCGCCGGGTCGAAGCGTGAATGGCTGCTGCTGATCCCGGTCAGCGCCTACGCGATGGTGGGCATGGCCGCGGCAGGATGGGCCCTCGTGCAAGGCCACTGGCCCCGTGTGGCCGCGTTGGCAGCTGATGCGTGGGCGGGCCTGGGCCGCTGAAGCGGGAAGCAGTTGGCCCGGCAAACACCAACGGCCGTTATGAATGTTCATAACGGCCGTTGCTGTCTTGGAAGAATCTAGTGCTCGCCGGCGGAATCGGAGCGGCCGGTGATCGTCAGCGGAACCCAGAATGCTAGCGCGAACAGACCCAGGCAGATGGCCATGGGCCACGAGTTGTCCAGGGTGAGGAAGGACAGCGAGTAGATCGCGCCGAGGAACAGCACGATGCACACCACAAACAGCATGACGCTGGTGGCCAGGTTGTTCTCGTTCTGCGGGGTACGGATGGGGCGGTCTTCCGCCGCGTCGGCAGTGGCCGTGATTTTGCTGGACATTGTTCCTCCTTGGCCCCGCGGGGCCCTCAGTCTGTGGCGTCCGGCAGGGAGCCGTCAGTAAGCGGATGAACCCTGTTCACCCTTGACGATGGCAATCCCCGAGCTGGCGCCGATACGCGTTGCACCTGCAGCAATCATAGCCTGAGCGTCTTCGCGGGACCGTACTCCGCCGGAGGCCTTGACACCGAGGTCCGGGCCAACGGTGCGGCGCATCAATGCCACGTCTTCCGCCGTGGCGCCGCCGCCATTGAACCCGGTGGAGGTCTTGACGAAGTCCGCGCCGGCTTCCACGGAGGCCTGGCACGCCATGACCTTCTGGTCGTCGGTGAGCAGCGCGGTCTCAATGATCACCTTCAGGATGGCGCCGCCTGCGTGCACGGCATCGGCCACCGCGGTGATGTCCTCCACGAGGGCGCCTTTGTCACCTGCCCGTGCCGAGGCGATGTTGATGACCATGTCCACCTCGTCCGCACCATCCAGCACGGCGCCGCGGGCCTCGAAGGCCTTGACGTCGGTCGGCGTGGCGCCCAGCGGGAAGCCCACCACGGAGCATGTCAGCACGCCGGAGCCCTTAAGCGCGGTCTTGACGGTCTTCACCCAGACCGGGTTGACGCAGACGGACTTGAAGCCGTATTCGGCAGCTTCAGCGCAGACCTTCAGGATGTCGGCTTCGCCGGCTTCGGGCTTCAGCAGGGTGTGGTCGATGAACTTGGCCAGGTTGCCGGTGGCTGCATCCGCGGGGTTGGCGGAAGGGGCGTCGTTGCTCATGGTGGTCCTCTCCGGCAGGCCTTGTGGGCATGCCGCATTACAGCGTCCGGGGCTCTTTCGGGAACCATCTTGCCACACACCGCATCCCGCACCGCACAGCCGCCGCAGCCCGCACCCTACCGCAGCGCGCGGATACTTCCGGCCCGATAGCGGCAGGGCGCACAGGGCCGGGGGCGGCCCGCGCTGCTGTTCAGGCTGCCGTCAGCAGCTGCGTGGCGCAGGCGCCCGCAGCGGAAGCGGCGGCCACCAGAAGCCCCAGCCGGACGCCGTCGAACGCTGCGGCGTCGCCGATGGCCCAGATGCCCGGCACGGAGGTCCGGAAGTCCTGGCTGATGACGATCCCGCCGGTGGCCGCCGTCACCAGGCCCGCACTGGCGGCGAGGCCGTCCCGGGATTCGCGTTCTTCGGCCAGGACCACCAGGTCGCCGTACATGCTGCTGCCGTCCTCGAAAACCACACCGGCGGCGGCAAAGCCCGACGTTGATGGGGCAGGGATTACGGAAGCGGGGCGCGCCGTCGTACGGACGGGGCGAACACCGCGGGCCCGGAGGACGGCCTCTGCCTGGCCAGCGGCTGCGCCGGTACCCACCAGGATTCCCAGCGGACGCCGGCCCAGCTCCCTGGCCACCTGGCTCACGGCCTCTCCGACGCGTGCGGCGTCGTCGATGGTGGAGTAGCTCAAGCACCGGGCTGCTCCCTCGACGGGGCGGGCCACGGCTGCCGAGCCGGTGGCGATAACCAGCTGGTCGTAGGCAAAGTCCATGCCGTCGGAGGTGGTCACCGTGCGGTTCACGGCGTCGATGTGGCTGGCCGGCTGCCCGAACCGCACTGAGACCTGCGGCAGCATGGCTAGCTTGAGCAGTTCCGCCGGGGTGTCGTCCCGGCTGCTCAGCACAGTGATGGTGCCGGCGAAACGGGCCCGGTCAAGCCGGCTGACCAGTGCCTGGGCAGCCGGGCCGGCCCCTGCGATGACGATGCGGGTGGCGGAGGTGGGTACCGGAGCGGACATGTGCTGGCCCTTTCGCTGGCGGCCGGAAACGGCCGGAACTTCGTGATGGACCCAGCGTAGGCCCGCCTCTTTTCCGGGGTGTTTCCCCGCAGTTGCTGTTTATCAGGGTCGCGTTCGCCAGTGTTTACCGGCCGGTAACAGAACCCGTGACCGGCCTCTCATCCGTGCAGGAATCCGACACATTAGCCCGCTTTGGACACCCTAGAGGCGGATCCGGTAACCCCGTTTCACCACGGTCTCCACGAGCTTGCCGTCGGGCAGCGCGGAGCGCAGCCTGCTGACGGTCATGTCCAGCGCGTGGACGGATCCCCGCAGTTCCAGCAGCTCGGACAGCGACTCCCGCGAGAGCACCGCGCCCCCCGCACCCAGCAGCGCCCGGAGCAACAGCAGCGGAGCCGGCGGCAGCTCCACGGGCTCGCCATCGATCCGCAGGCAGCGCCCCCGCAGCTCAATCATTCCCGAGCGGGTTTCTAGCCGGCGCACGTGGTTCAGGGCAAGGTGCTCGCAGACCAGCCGGATCAGGGCGCCCATGCGGTACCGCTCCGGCACGATCGGCGTCACTCCGGCGTCCAGCAGCGGCTGCGCGGTCACCGGCCCCACCACGGCCGTAGTGACGTTTGTCTTCAGGCTGTGGATGAGGTCCTGGTACACGCCCATCTCGTGGGCCGTGCTCCAGACGGCGTCTACCGCCGGGGCGCTGGTGAACGTCAGGACGTCCAGGTTTCCGCTGCACGCGGCCTCGATCAGCCGCGGCAGCCGGTCCGCACCGTCGGGCTTGACCCAGCGGTACGGCGTGACAGTCAGGACGGTGGCGCCGGACATCCGCAGGCGTTCCAGCTGCCGCACGTCCGTATAGCCGTGCAGCTGCACCGCCACCGTCTTGCCGCGCACGCCCTCCGCCAGCAGCATATCCACCAGGGTGGCGGTGGTTTCGTCACTGCTGATGCCGACGTCGGCAAGACCGGCCGCGCGCACGGCGCCGCGCGCTTTGGGTCCGCGGACGAACATCCGGCAGGCGCCCAGCGTTTCGAGCAGTTCGTCGCCGATCCCGAATGAGTCGGCCGCCTCGCACCAGCGCCGCATGCCATACGCGGTGGTGGCGATGCACAGGTCCGGCTTGGCGGCGATGATGGCCCGGGTGTCCTCGATGAGGTGCTGATCCTCCCGTACCGGGGCGATCTTCAGCGCCGGGGCGTGCAGCACTTCCGCCCCGCGGCGCTCCAGGGCCTCGATCAGGTCGCGGGAACGCCGATGGGACGTCACGCCGATGCGGAACCCTTCCAACGGCGTTTCCGGCACCGGCACGGACTCGGCGGGGTCAGGCAGCGCCACGGGCTGGGCGGCCTGGGCCGCTGCAAGGACAGTCATGGGGGTCAATCCTTTCATGAACCGAGCAGCGAGGCCGCCAGCCGGTCCAGGTCCGCGGCGGCCTCCGCATGCCCGCGGTTGGCCTCAGCCACCCGTACCACCTCGCCGATGACCAGCACCGCCGGGTTGCTGCACCCCGCAGCTGCGGAGGCAATGGTGCCCAGGTCGGCGATGGTGGTCCGCTGGCCCGGGCGGTACCCGCGCTCGACGACGGCCATCGGCATGTCGGGGCGCATGCCTGCCCGCCGGAGTCCGGCCGCCAGCTGGTGCAGGGTGCCTATTCCCATCAGCACCACGATGGTTCCGCCCAGGCCCGCCAGGTGCCGGTGTTCCTCTTCGGTCAGCGGCGCGTGCCCGGAAACCACGGTGAACATGTGGCTGACTTCCCGGTGCGTGACCGGGATGCCCGCCGCTGCCGGCACGGAGATGGCGCTGGTGACTCCGGAGACGACGCGCACCTTGAGCCCAGCGGCCACGCAGGCAGCCACTTCCTCGCCGCCGCGGCCGAACACATAGGGGTCCCCGCCCTTGAGCCGGACCACGTTGTTCCCCGCCAGGGCGCTTTCCACCATTAGCTTCTCGATGTCCCGTTGGCTGACCTTGTGGTGCCCGGGCTTCTTGCCCACGTCCACGAGCTCGGCCGAGGTGAGGGACGGCAGCTCCTGGTACGGGGCCAGCCGGTCGTAGAACACCACGTCCGCGTCGCGCAGCGCGGTGACAGCGGCAACGGTCAGCAGTTCAGCCGTACCGGGTCCGCCGCCCACCAGGGTGACGTGCCCGGGCGCACCCGCGGCCGGCTCGGCCGCCACCGGAATTCCGGCTTCCGCGCAGCGGGTAAGGAGCGCCGCCCAGCCGGGCTGGCCGTCGTCGACCGCCGCCACGAGGAACGGCCGTTCGGGCAGCGGGCCGTCATGGCCCGCGCCCTGCGGGGTGCTCAGGCGGTAGACGACGGCACCCGCGGCTTCGTAGCGGCGCACCGCCTGCCGGGCGGCAGTGTCGGAGCCCGTGACCAGGACGTCGCGTCCGGTGAGATCGATGCTGAGCTGCATGGCTATGCCTCGTTTCCGGCGGTTTCCGGGGCGCCTGGCCTGACGGGGATGGAAGCCCCGATCAGGACCTTGCCCTTCTCTTCCGGAGTGGCGGGGCGCATCTGGCCGCGCTCGTCCGGGACAAAGGTGATGGAGTCGTCCTTCTGGTCCGGGGCGTTGACGAAGGAACGGAACCGGCGCAGGCGCTCGGGGTCCTTGAGGGTGTCGGCCCACTCGTCGATGTAAGTGTCCACGTGCCTGGCCATGGCCGCCTCGAGGTCCTCGGCGATGCCCAGGGTGTCCTTGACCACCACGTCCTCGACGTGCTTGATGCCGCCGTCGAGCTCTTCCTGCCAGCGGGCCGTGCGCTGCAGGCGGTCCGCGGTGCGGATGTAGTACATGAAGTAGCGGTCGATGTACTTGATCAGCGTTTCGTCGTCGAGGTCCTTGGCGAGCAGCTGTGCGTGCGCGGGGGTTGCGCCGCCGTTGCCGCCGACGTACAGGTTCCAGCCGTCCGCGGTGGCGATCACGCCCACGTCCTTGCCGCGGGCCTCGGCGCATTCGCGGGCGCAGCCGGAAACACCCATTTTGAGCTTGTGCGGACTGCGCAGGCCGCGGTAGCGCAGCTCCAGCTTGATGGCCATGGCCACCGAATCCTGGACGCCGAAACGGCACCAGGTGGAACCGACGCAGGACTTTACCGTGCGCAGGCTCTTGCCGTAGGCCTGGCCGGATTCGAAGCCGGCGTCCACCAGTTCCTTCCAGATTTCGGGGAGCTGTTCCAGCCGGGCGCCGAACATGTCGATCCGCTGCCCGCCGGTGATCTTGGTGTACAAGTTGTACTTCTCGGCCACGGCGGCGATGACGCCGAGCTTCTTGGGCGTGATCTCACCGCCGGCGATGCGCGGGACCACCGAGTAGGTGCCGTCCTTCTGCATGTTGGCCAGGGCGCGGTCGTTGGTGTCCTGGAGGGTGCCGCGGCCGGCGTCCAGCACGTAGGCGCTGTTCTGGCTGGCCAGGATGTTCGCGATGGTCGGCTTGCAGATGTCGCAGCCGGCGCCGGTGCCGTACTTGGCCATGATCTCTTCGAAGGAGGTCAGTTCCAGGACGCGGATGGCATCGAAGAGTTCCTGGCGGGACAGTTCGATGTGCTCGCAGAGTGCCTTGGAGACCTCGACGCCGGACTTGGTGAGTTCGGTTTCCAGCAGCTTCTTGAGCATCGGAACACAGGAGCCGCACTGGGTGCCGGCGCGGGTGCAGCCCTTCAGCCCGCCGAGTTCCTGGACGGGTGCGTTGCCCTCGCAGGCGCCGCAGCCGTTGATGGCGTCGCGGATGCTTCCCGCGGTGACGTTGTTGCAGGAGCAGAGGGTGGCGTCGTCCGGCAGCTCGGTCTCGGGTGCGTCGCCGCCGCCGGCGGCGCTGAGGAACGCGCCGGGCTCGGCGGGAAGTTCGCGGCCGAGGAGCGGGCGGAGGCTCATGTACGGCGAGGCGTCGCCGACGAAGATGCCGCCCAGCAGGGTCTTGGCGTCGTCGGTGGTGACGATCTTCTGGTAGACGCCGCGGGCCGGGTCGGCGTAGACGATCTCGAGGGCGTGCTCGGTCTTGGCGAAGGCGTCACCGAAGCTGGCCACGTCCACGCCGGAGAGCTTCAGCTTGGTGGCGGTGTCGAATCCGGGGAACGTGGCCTCGCCGCCGTGGAGGCGGTCGGCAACGATCTCCGCCATGGTGTTGGCCGGAGCCACCAGGCCCAGGCACATGCCGCCGTAGTTGGCCACCTCGCCGATGGCCCAGATGCCGGGTACTTCGGTTTCGCAGTAGTCGTTGATGACCGCGCCGCCGCGGGGACCCAGGCTGAAGACCTGTTCCTCGCCCTCGGCGGCGCGGAAGAGTTCGTCGCGGGGCCGGACGCCGATGGCCACGATGACCATGTCCGCATCGATGATGCGGCCGTCGGCCATGAGGACGCCGGTGACCTGCCCTTCGGCGTCGGAGAGGACCTCGGACGGGAAGACGCCGCCGTGGACTTCGAAGCCCTTTTCCTTGATCAGCCGGCCCATTGCCTGGCCGGCACCTTCGTCGAGCTGCGTGGCCATCAGCCATTGTGAGCCGTCGATGACTACAGGGGTAGCGCCGAGCTGTTCGGTGCCGGCGGCGGATTCGAGGCCGAGCAGACCGCCGCCGATGGTGACTGCCCTGACTTTGCGGCCCAGCTTTTTGGTGAGCTCTGCGATGGACTTGTTAATGGCCCACACGTCCTCGAGGGTGCGGTAGACGTGGGTCAGTTCGTTGCCGGGGATGGGAAGCCGCGCCGCGTTCGAGCCTGTCGCGACCACCAGCTCGTCGTATGCAAAGGTGTTGCCCGCAGCGGTCTCAACCGTTTTGGCCCCGGCGTTGATCTTCACCACGCGCTCGCCGGTCTTCAGCTCCAGCGATTCGTGGTCCCACATGGACGCCTCACCCAGGGTGAGGTCGTAGTCCATGTCGGTGAGGGCTTTGGAGAGCGCCACCCGGTCGTAAGGGAGGTGGGCTTCCTCGGTGAGGACCGTGACATGCCAGCCCTCAAGCCCACGGGCATGCATGGCGTCCACGAAACGGTGGGCCGCAGGGCCGCCGCCGGCGACGACGATGCGGCGCGGAATCTCTGTGCGGGAAGTCTGTTCGGTCACTGGCGGGCCTTTCGCAAGGGCTGCAGGTGAATGCTGCGCAGCCTTCTTTGTCGAGTGTCCATCCAGACTAGGGAGCCGCAGTTTCGCTTCAGTTTCCCGATTGTTTCGCAGACTTAACTTCTGCATCACGAACGCGTTTCCGGCTCCGTGAGGTGGCTTTTACCCGCCGGACACATTCATCGCATGCCCTTGAAACACCCCGGCTCTACCGTGGAAAAAGGCTGCACTGACGGCCACTGCACCTGCAGGCACGGACCACCACGGGGAGAGGAGCCGGATATGACGGCAACACTGGAATTTGGGGCACTGGCTACCGGTACTGACACGGCCGCCGGAACTGCGGCCGCCGGCTGGCACCGGGTGTGCCCGCTTGCGGACCTGGAGCCCGCATGGGGCGAGGCGGCGCTTATCGCGGGGCGGCAGGTGGCACTGTTCCGCACTGCGGACAGTGTCTACGCCGTGGCGCAGGAAGACCCGGCCACGGGCGCGCATGTCATGGCGCGCGGCATCCTGGGCTCGAAGGGAAGCCGTCTGACCATTGCCTCCCCGCTGCACAAAGAGGTCTACGACCTGGAAACGGGAGAGTGCTTCAGTACGCCCGGGCTCGGCCTGGCCACCTTCCGCACCCGCCTCACCGGGGGCTGGGTGGAAGTGGAACTTTAGAGCCCCAGCGCCTCACTCACGTCGCGCAACACCTCGTCGAGGGCTGCCCGGGCCGCCTGCCGCGCCCCGGGAAGTTCCGCGGCGGAGCCCACCTCATGGATGACTTCCAGGTAGCACTTGAGCTTGGGCTCGGTGCCGCTCGGCCTGATGATCACGCGGGTCAGGTCGCGGGTGATGTAAAGCAGGCCGTCCGTGGGCGGCAGCTGCTCCGAGCCCTCGGCCAGGTCAGCATAGACTGTCACGGCTGATGAACCGAACGATTCCGGCGGGGACACCCGCAGCCGGTTCATCATGGCGTCCAGCAGGCCCAGGTCCGCCACGCGGATGCTGAGCTGGTCACTGGCGTGCAGGCCGTGCTGGAGGTAGAGCTCGTCCAGCGTGTCGAAGACGGTTTTCCCGGCTGCCTTGGCGGCTGCGGCGAGTTCGGCGATCAGCAGCGCAGCCGAGATGCCGTCCTTGTCCTTGACGAGCTCCGGCGCCACACAGTAGCCGAGCGCTTCTTCGTAGCCATACACCAGGCCGGGAACCCGAGAAATCCATTTGAATCCGGTCAGGGTTTCCTCGTGGGCGTATCCCGCTGCGGCGGCGACGCGTGCCAGAAGGCGGGAGGAGACGATGGAGTTGGCGAAGACGCCGCGGTTTGCATCCCCGGCGGCTGTTTCGCCGGGGTGGGAAGCGCCGGCGTCCGCAGCATCTGCTGCCGCCAGGCGGGCCGCCACGTGGGCGCCCAGGAGCGCGCCCACTTCATCCCCGCGGAGCATACGCCAGGCGCCGGTGTCCGGATCCTTGGCTGCCACGGCGGCCCGGTCCGCGTCCGGATCGTTCGCGATGACGAGGTCCGCGTCCAGCCGGCCGGCGGTTTCCAGTGCCAGGTCCAGGGCGCCGGGTTCCTCGGGGTTGGGGAAATTGACCGTGGGAAAATCCGGGTCCGGATCGGCCTGCTCAGCCACCAGCGTGACGTCGTTGAATCCCGCAGCGGCCAGGACGGCCAGGGCCGTTTCGCCGCCCACCCCGTGCATCGGGGTGAGGACAATGCGCAGGTCCCGCGCCGGGAAGTGTTCCGGCCGGGCCAGGGCCGCCGTGTCGCGCAGGTACCCGGCGGCCAGGTCGTCTCCCAGGACCGTCCAGCCGTCCGCGGCCAGGGCGATGGAGTCAAGCGTTCCCACGGCCGCGATCCGGGCCGCGATCCGGGCGTCGTACGGAGCCACGATCTGGGCGCCGTTGCCGCTTTCCGGAACGGCGTGCCGCCCCAGGTAGACCTTGTAGCCGTTGTCCTGCGGCGGGTTGTGGCTGGCAGTGACCATCACCCCGCCGTCGCACTCGAGCGCCCGCACCGCGTAGGCCAGCAGGGGAGTGGGCAGGGCCGCGGGCATCAGGAACGTCTCGATGCCGGCGGCGGTGAAGATCGCGGCGCTCTCCTGGGCAAAGATGTCGGAGTTGTGCCGGGCGTCGTAGCCGACGACGGCGCGCGGCCGGGTTCCGGGGGAAGCCTCGCGGACCGTCCGGACCAGGAAGTCCGCGAAGCCTGCCGCGGTGCGGCGCACCACCACGCGGTTCATCCGGTTCGGCCCGGGTCCGAGGGCTGCCCGGAGTCCGGCCGTACCGAACTGGAGCGTGCCGTTGAAGCTGTCCTCAAGTTCCTGCAGCGCTGCCGGAACACCTTCCTCCGCGAGCCGGAGCAGGTCGAGCAGGGCCGCGGCTGTGGCGGCGTCAGGGTCCTGGGCAGCCCACCCGCGGGCTTCATCGAGCAGGCGGAGCGTGGGATCGGAAGACGTCATGGTCCTAACGCTATCGTCATTGCCCTGCCTCGGCTGCAATCCAAGCCGCTTCGGGCAGCTGCAGCCCCCCGGCGGGACGTGAACAGGCGCACATTTGTCCAGGAAACGGGCGACGGGGACCGGCCTGCCCGGATTGCGTAAGGTGGGATGGCCGGACGCTCCGCTGCGTCCGCCCGTCCCTGCAATAAGGTAGGCGGAACAGTTGCCCTGCCGCGGAAGGAACCAGAGTGACAGCCGGAGAAGCCGGTGCGGCCCCCCGCGGCCGCACGCATGACGCCCTTCTAAAGGACATCGAGGCGGACCTTCGCTCGGGCAGGATCAAGCTGGGCGACCGGCTTCCCGGTGAGCGTGCGCTGGCCGAGGCTTACGGCATTTCCCGGGCCTCGGTCCGCGAGGCCATCCGCGTGCTGGATGCCATGGGCGTGCTGCGCCGGTCGGTCGGCTCCGGACCCACCTCGGGGGCCATCGTCATCTCCGACCCTTCGGTGGGGCTCTCGTCGGCTCTCCGGCTGCACGTGGCCAGCAGCCGGCTGCCCGTGGCGGACATCGTGGAGACACGCATCCTCCTGGAGACGTGGTCCGCCAGGGCGGCCGCGGCCAGGGAGGTGTCCGACGAAGACCTGGCCCAGGCAGCCGGCCTGCTGCACGCCATGGACAACACCGGCATCGACCGGGCAACGTTCCATGAGCTCGATGCGCGCTTCCATGTGGCGCTCAGTTCGCTGGCCGGAAACGCCGTGGTGGCCACGATGATGGAGTCCCTCAGCGGGTCCATCGTGGGATACGTCAAGGGCGCCATGGGAGCCATGGAGGACTGGCCGGAGGTCCTTGCCGTGCTGCGGGCCCAGCACCATGGAATCTTCGATGCCGTCCGGGCCCGCGACGGCGACCTCGCCGCGCGGCTCCTGGAGGAGCACATCGAGTGGTTCCACCAGCAGGCGAAGGCGGCAACGGGCGGCGCCGTCCCCGACCCCAACGGCAGCGCGGGGTCACTTCCGGCCGGATGACACGCCGTCATCGGGCCGGGAGTGACCCCGCGTTCGGCTAAAGCCGGGAGATGATCCCCGCCAGCAGCCTGGAGATCCGGGGGCCGGCCGCCTGGCCGGACTCGATGACCTCCTGGTGGCTCAGCGGCTGGGGGCTGATGCCGGCGGCAAGGTTGGTGACCAGCGAAATCCCGAACACCTCCATGCCCGCATGCCGGCCCGCGATGGCTTCCAGCGCCGTCGACATGCCGATCAGGTCGGCGCCGATGCGCTTGGCGTACTGCACTTCGGCGGGGGTCTCGTAGTGCGGACCGGGGAACTGGGCGTAGACGCCCTCGGCCAGCGTGGGGTCGACTTCGCGCGCCAGGCCGCGGATGCGGGGCGAATACAGGTCCGTGAGGTCCACGAAGGTGGCACCTTCCAGCGGTGACGCGGCAGTCAGGTTGATGTGGTCGCTGATCAGCACGGGCGTGCCGGGGGCCCAGTCCTCGTTGAGCCCGCCGCAGCCGTTGGTGAGGACCAGGGTCGTGCAGCCTGCGGCGGCAGCCACGCGGATGCCGTGCACCACGGAACGGACGCCCTTGCCCTCGTAGTAGTGCGTCCGCGCACCGAGCACCAAAGCGCGCTTGCCCTCGGAGGTAAGGACGGAGCGGATGGTGCCCACGTGCCCTTCCACGGCCGGTGCGTGGAATCCCGGCACCTCCTGGGCGGACAGGGTTGCAGTGGTGTCGCCGATCAGGTCAGCGGCCTCGCCCCAGCCGGAGCCGAGGACAAGGGCGACGTCGTGGCTGTCCACGCCCGTTTCCTCGGCGATGTAGTCGGCGGCTGCGCGCGCGGCGGCGAAAGGATCCGTGTTCAGGAAGTCTGTTGTACTCACTGGTACAAGTTATCCTGCCGTTCCCGCTGCGCCCACCCCGGCCGCCCCTGGGGATTCTTGGCCCTCCGGTGCCGGATGGGCGAGAATGGTTGATTGTGACTACGCATCCAGATTTCAGTTCTCCCCGGATCGCAATCCTGGGAGGTGGTCCGGGCGGATACGAGGCCGCCATGGTGGCCGCCTCGCTCGGAGCGCAGGTGACCATCATCGAGCGCGCCGGCCTGGGCGGCTCGGCCGTCCTGACCGACGTGGTCCCGTCCAAGACCCTGATCGCCACGGCTGACCTGATGACGCGCGTGGGCGAGGCGGGGGAGCTGGGCGTGAAGTTCGACGTCGACGGCGGAGACTTCGTGCCGGTCATGCGGGCGGACCTCAAACACATCAACGACCGCCTGCTGAACCTGGCCCGCAGCCAGTCCAAGGACATCCACGACGGCCTGGAGCATCAGGGCGTGCGTATCTTGGCGGGCTCCGGCCGGCTGCTGGACAACCACACCATCGAGGTCCTCACCGCAGAGGGCACCGAGACCGTGGAAGCAGACACCATCCTGCTGGCCGTCGGCGCCCACCCGCGTGAGCTGGCCACCGCACGCCCGGACGGTGAGCGGATCCTGAACTGGACGCAGATCTACAACCTGGACGAACTCCCCGAGGACCTGATCGTGGTGGGCTCCGGCGTGACGGGCGCTGAGTTCGCCTCCGCCTACAACGGACTCGGGTCGAAGGTCACGCTGATCTCCAGCCGTGACCGCGTCCTGCCGGGTTCGGACACGGATGCCGCGGTGGTCCTGGAGGAGGTCTTCGAGCGCCGGGGCGTGCGGGTCCTCTCGCGGTCCCGCGCGGAGTCGGTGGAAAGGACGGACGACGGCGTAGTGGTCACCCTGGGTGACGGCACGAAGGTCACCGGCAGCCACTGCCTGCTCTGCCTGGGGTCCATTCCCAACACCGCGGGCATCGGGCTGGAGGAAGCCGGCGTGGCTGTCAGCGAAAGCGGCCACATCAAGGTGGACGGCGTTTCCCGCACCACCGCGCCGAATATCTATGCCGCCGGTGACTGCACCGGTGTCCTGCCGTTGGCCTCGGTGGCCGCCATGCAGGGCCGCATCGCCGTGGCGCACTTCATGGGTGACACCGTCACGCCGCTGAAGCTGCACCAGGTGGCGTCCAACATCTTCACGTCCCCCGAAATCGCCAACGTGGGTGTCTCCGAGGCGGAGATCGACGCCGGCAAGTACCAGGGCGACATCATCAAGCTTTCGCTGCGCAGCAACGCCCGTGCCAAGATGCGCAACCACCGGGACGGCTTCGTCAAGATCTTCGCCCGCAAGGGTTCCGGAACCGTCATTGGTGGCGTAGTGGTGGGCCCGAACGCTTCCGAGCTGATCTTCCCGATCGCGATCGCCGTGAAGCAGAAGCTGCACGTGGACGATGTGGCGAGCACCTTCACGGTCTACCCGTCGCTGACCGGATCCATCTCCGAGGCTGCCCGCCGCCTGCACGTGCACCTGTAACCACCTGCAGGACGGGCATCCGGGGGCGGCCCCGGGACCGGGGGGCGGCCGCGCATTGGCGGCCTCCCTCCTCAACGAAGGCCTCGGGATACCCGGTGCCGCGGCCAGTATCGGCCCGAAGCGGTACTTTGGACCCTAGGGGGACCAGCCCCGCAGCGTCACACTGGCCCTATGTGTCCCCACCGCGTCCGGATTCCGTTGCCCACCCCCCGGTTTGCCGTCAGGCTGTTGGCAGGTGGGGCCTTCGTACTGCTGGCCGCGTCCTGCTCGCCGCCGGCCGGACCGAATGCGGGTTCTCCGCCGTCGACGGGCGGACCGGGCGCGGCACCCGTCACCGGCAGCCCGGCTTGCGATCTCATCACGCCGGAGATCGCGGCACAGGTTGTGCCCGGCCTGGAACCGTCGGGCCCGTATGGCGGGGCCAGGCCCCCTGGGAGCAAGGCCGACCAGTGTTCCTACTGGGCCAAGTCAGACACGGGCATGACTGCGCTGTCCGTGGCGCTGGTTTCGCCTGCGTCGGAGGAGGACATCGCCAAAGCGAAGGCCACGTCCGACTGCGCACCGGTGACAGGCATTGGTGACTTCGCATGCCTCCAGTGGACCGGATATTTCCGCGGTGACATCGGTGGTGCATCGGCGAACGTGGTCCTGACGGCCGTCCGCGGAACCGAAACGCTCGAAATGCCTTATGTCACCGGGCCGCCCACGGAGGGTGGCAGTGCTCCTGACGGCAATGCCATTGCGCGGGCCCTCGCCCAGGCCGCCGTGGACGCCGGCTGGGGAAACGGGGCTCCGCTCACCGTTCCGGCCGCTCCGCCGGTGGGCCCGCCGGCTACGACCAGCAACCCGGTCTGCGCAATGTTCAGTGCCGCTGAGGTCAGGAACGCCTTTGGAGCGTCCAAGGAGCCGCAACTGCTTCCGGGCGAGGTCAGCTGCCGCTATACGTTTGGAGACCTGGGGACGCCGGGGCCGGATTCGACGATTTTCGTCGCCGAAGTCCTCCAGGCTTCATCTTCGAGCCCCGCCGTCCCGATGATGAAAGGGGAGCCGGTTACAGGAATCGGGGACAGGGCGACGTTCTCGATGAGCACCGAGCCCCCTGGCGCCAAGTCGCTTCGACCGTCCGGGGACGTGCCCATCACGGTCCTGACCATCCAGGCAGTCAGCGGGCGCACTTTGGCCACATTTGTCGCGCAGGTCCTGATTTCCCCGTCCGGACCGTCCGCCGAGGAGACCAGGGAACAACTCATCAACCTTGTCCGCCGCGCCAAATTCTGACGCCGGCCGGCCCCGCCCGAAGCAGTTCGGGCAGCGCCGGCCTGCTCACGCGGCAGAAACCGCCTGGAAGTGCTTTTCGATCAGCCCCTTGATGTCCTCATGGCAGCCGCCGCAGCCGGTGCCGGCGCGGGTAACCTTGGAGACCTCGCCCAGGGTGGCGCAGCCGCCGGCCACGGCGTCAGCGATGGTGCCGCCGGCCACCCCGGCGCAGCGGCACACGGTGCCCGCCGGATCCGCCGCTGCGGTGGCCAGCTGGTCGGGGCCGTCCAGGCGCAGCAGGAGCGACCGGTCTGCGGGCAGTTCGGCGGAGCGCTCGAACAGTCCTACCAGTTCCGCTGCCGTCCGCGGCATGCCCACCGCCACCAGCCCTTCCAGGACGCCCCCGCGGGTGGTCATCTTCACGTAGCGGCCGTGTTCCGGATCCGCCCATTGGGCCACCTGCAGGCGCGGCCGGCCCTCCACCGCTCCGGCTGTGAGCGCCTCTTCGTCCCAGGGGTCGGCGCCATTGTCCCCGGCCAACGCCAGGTTCATGCCCCGGGCCTTGAGGACGATGACGCCCGGCCTTTCGGCGGGCAGCTCGGGGAGCAGGCCGGCATCCTCCGGCAAACCGGAGGCCAGCAACGTCAGGTACCCGGCCAGCCATTCGGCCTGCCGCCACCCCGGGCCCACCAGCCCGGACGGGCCCTGCGCGCCGCGGCATTCGGCGCAGCCGGGATCCGGGCAGCGCACCTCCGCGCAGTCCCCGATGGCAAAGATGTGCGGCTCGTGGTGGGCGCGGAGCCGGTGGTCCACCAGGATCCCGGAGCCGGTGGACAACCCGCAGCCTTCGGCGAGTTCGGTGCGGGGGCGCACACCGCACGAAATGACCAGGAGGTCGCCGTCAATCGCGGAACCGTCGTCCAGCAGCAGGGCCGAGAACCCGCCGTCGGGCGCGTTATGTTCCACCCCCGTTGACCGCGCGTTGCCGGCCACCCGGACGCCGCAGCGGCGCAGCCCCGCAGCCAGCACGGCGCCGCCGCCCTGGTCGATGCTGCGGCCCAGCGGGTGCGGTCCGTTGTGGACCACCGTGACGGTGGCGCCCTCCTCGGCCGCAGCCAGCGCGGTTTCCAGGCCCAGCACGCCGCCGCCCAGCACCACCACGCGCTTGCCGCCGGCCACGGCCTGCCGGAGCACGCCGGCGTCGCGCAGGTCGCGCAGCGCGGTCACTCCGGCCGGAAGCACAGGTGAGGAGGGGTCCGGGTTGATACCGGTGAGATTGGGGATGACGGGCCGGGAGCCGGTAACAAACACCAGCCGGTCGTAGCCGGCACGGGATCCGTCAGAGAGCAGGACCTGCTGCCGGGCGCGGTCCACCCGCTTCGCCCGGACGCCCAGCCGGACGTCCACGCCGTCCGCGGCCAGCGCCACGGCATCGGCCAGCGCCAGGGCGTCCATGGTGGTGCGGCCCACGCCCAGGTCAGCGACCAGCACGCGGTTGTAGGCCGCGGATGTTTCTTCGCCCACCACGGTGAGGCGCACCTGGCCGGCGCGCACGGCGGGCAGGAGCTCGTCCACCAGCCGGGCCGCGACCGGGCCGAAACCCACTATGACAATCTGCTCGCTCATGAGGCCTCCATCGTCTGCAGCATGCTGGCGGACGCGGGTGCGGCCACCGGCCGGACCCACACCTGGTTGGACTTGAATTCGGGCATCCCGGAGATAGGGTCCGTGGCGGCCTCGGTCAGCCGGTTGGCGCTCTCCGGCCCGGGGAAGTGGAACGGCAGGAAGACCGTTTCCGGGCGGATGGCCGGGCTCAGTTCCGCCGCGCACACCACCTCGCCACGCCCGTTGGACGCTGACACCAGCGCCCCCTCGGTGATCCCCAGGGCTGCGGCTGCGGCTGGGTGGATCTGCAGCTTGGCCTCCGGACGCGCGGCCAGCAGTTCGGCCACCCGCCGGGTTTGCGAGCCGGACTGGTAATGCTCCAGGAGGCGGCCGGTGATCAGGGTCATTTCCTTCGCTTCGGCGTCAGGGCCTCCTGCGGACGTACGACGGCGGCGCGGCGCCACCGGGACCAGGGCCGCCTTGCCGTCGGGGTGCGCAAAGTGGTCCAGGAACAGGCGTGGCGTGCCGGTGCTGCCGGCAGGATAGGGCCAGTACGCGGCTTCGCCGCGGTCCAGCATGGCGTAGTCGATTCCGGAGTAGTCCGCGAGCCCGCCGGCGGAGGCAGAGCGCAGCTCCTCGAAGACCGTTTCCGGGTCCTCGCTGAACGTGGAGGGTGCGCCCAGCCGCTCCGCGAGCCGGGCCATGATCCAGAGTTCACTCCGGGCTCCGGCGGGCGGGGCCAGGGCGCGGCGGCGGCGCAGGACCCGGCCTTCGAGGTTGGTCAGGGTGCCTTCCTCCTCGGCCCACTGGAGCACCGGCAGCACCAGGTCGGCCTCCGCCGCCGTCTCGGACATGAAGAAGTCGCAGACCATCAGGAAGTCCAGGCTTCGCAGGCCCGCGATGACGCTGGTGGCATCCGGCGAGGCGACCGCGATGTTGGAGGCGTGGACGAAGAGGCAGCGGACGCCGTCGGGCTGTCCCAGCGACTTCAGCAGCTGGACCGCGGGCAGGCCGGGGCCGGGAATGGTTTCCTCCGGAACACCCCAAACGCGGGCCATGTGGGCCCGGGCGGCGGGGTCGGTGATCTTGCGGTAGCCGGGAAGCTGGTCTGCCTTCTGGCCGTGTTCCCGGCCGCCCTGGCCGTTGCCCTGGCCGGTAAGCGTGCCGTAGCCGCTGCGGGCCGAGCCGGGCAGGCCCAGGAGGAGGCTGAGGTTGATGGCGGCAGTGGCGGTGTCCGTCCCGTCCACGTGCTGCTCAACGCCGCGGCCGGTCAGGATGTAGCTGCCGCCTTGCCGGGCACCGGCGGCCAGGCGGCGCGCGGTGTCCCGGATCAGGCCTGCCGGGACACCCGTGAGCGACTGAACGCGTTCGGGCCAGTACGCGTTGATGCTGCGGGCCACGGCGTCGAAGCCGGAGGTACGGTCCTGGAGGAAGGCCGTGTCCGCGAGGTTTTCGTGGATGACAACGTGGGAGATGCCCAGGAGGAGGGCCAGGTCGGTGCCCGGCCGGGGCTGCAGGTGGAGCCCGCCGCCGTCGTTGGTGAACGCAGCCGTGGCGGAGCGGCGCGGATCCACCACGATCAGCCCGCCGGCGTCGCGCACTCCCTGGAGGTGCTGCATGAACGGCGGCATGGTCTCCGCCACGTTGGAGCCGAGCATCAGGATGGTGCTGGCGGTGTCCAGGGCTTCCAGCGGGAAGGGCAGGCCGCGGTCAACGCCGAACGCGCGCATTCCTGCTGCTGCGGCGGAGGACATGCAGAACCGGCCGTTGTAGTCGATGCGCGAGGTACCCAGTGCGACACGGGCGAATTTGCCCAGCATGTACGCCTTTTCGTTGGTGAGGCCCCCGCCGCCGAACACGCCGACGGCGTCCGCACCGTGGCGTGCACGGGCGTCCCTGACGGACTGCGCGGCAAGGTCCAGCGCCTGGTCCCAGCCAATGGGCCGGTGGATGCCGTCGGGGCCCTTGAGCAGCGGCTCGGTGATCCGGCCCGGATGGTTCAGCAGCGTGGCGGACGTCCATCCTTTGCGGCAGAGGCCGCCGCGGTTGGTGGGGAAGTCGCGGCCCGAAACCTCCAGCAGGGGAGCCAGGGCCACGGGGACAGGCCCCGGCGCGGCGGCCGGGGCCTGCTCCTTGGCAGGAGTGAGCGTCATGGCGCACTGCAGGGCGCAGTAGGGGCAGTGCGTGTTGGCGCTTGTGGTCATGTTAGACGTGTCCCATCGCATTCCGGTTGGCGTTGCGGATGTAGAAGAACCAGCACACGGACAGCATCACGACGTACGCTCCAACGAAGCCGTAGAACGCCGGGGTGTAGGAACCGCTGGCGGTGTTGGAGGCATTGAGCACCTGGGGGATCACGAACCCTCCGTAGGCGCCGATGGCCGAGATCAGGCCCAGCGCCGAGGACGCCAGCCGCTGCGTTGCCACCGAACTGGCACCTGAGCGTGCCGCCCGGCTGGAGGTAGCGAAGATGACCGGGATCATGCGGTATGTCGCACCGTTTCCGAATCCGCTGGCGGTGAAGAGCATCAGGAACAGGGCCAGGAAGAGCCAGAAGTTCTTCAGCGGAAGCGTCCACACCATCACCAGCGTGATGACGGCCATGGCCGCGAAGGCGCTGACAGTCATCCGGGCCCCTCCCATGCGGTCAGCCATCCGGCCGCCGTAGGGCCGGGCCAGGGATCCCACCAGGGGACCCAGGAAGGCCAGCGAGAGGGCCACGGTTCCCAGCCCGATGGTGGAGAATTCCGGGAAGTAGTCCTTGATGAGCTTGGGGAACACACCGGCGAATCCGATGAAGGAACCGAATGTGCCGATGTACAGCAGGGCCATGATCCACAGGTGCGGTTCCTTCACCGCGGCGATCGATCCGGCTACGTCCCCCTTGGCGCTGGTGAGGTTGTCCATGTACTTGAACGCGCCGAACGCGGCGATGATGATCAGCGGAACCCACATCAGGCCGGCCATCGGCAGGTTGACGCTTCCGGCGCCCAGCAGGGTGATCGCCACCGGGACGGCAAGCTGTGCGACGGCCGCACCCAGGTTGCCGCCGGCCGCATTCAGTCCGAGCGCCCAGCCTTTCTCCCGGGCGGGGTAGAAGAAGGTGATGTTTGCCATCGAGCTGGCGAAGTTGCCGCCGCCGAAACCGGCAAGGGCTGCCACCAGGAGCATGACTCCGAAGGGGGTCTGCGGGTTGGACACACACAGTGCCAGGCCCACGGAGGGGATCAGCAGGAGCAGGGCGGAGACGATGGTCCAGTTGCGGCCGCCGAAGCGGGGGACCATGAAGGTGTAGGGGATCCGGAGCGTGGCGCCCACCAGGCTGGGCATCGAAATAAGCCAAAAAATTTCGGATGTGGTGAACGAGAACCCTGCGGCGGGGAGCTGGACCACCACGATGGACCAGAGCTGCCACACCACGAAGCCCAGGAATTCGGCAAAGATGGACCAGTTAAGGTTGCGGCGGGCGATGGAGCGCCCGGCGCTGTCCCACTGTCCGCGGTTCTCGGCATCCCAGTTGGCGATCCAGCGGCCAGGGCGGAAATCCAGTGCCGCTGCGGCTGCGGGACGCGTTGCGTCGTCAAGGTCCAGGGAATGTCCGGTACCGGCACCTGCGGTTCGGTCATCAGTCACGGGGTACCTCCTGTTGGGGGATGTTGTTCCTCCAAGGTAGGGACGGCGCGTTTCGCGGACCGACGCCGCGTGTTAACACGCTGTGACATTTGCCTATCTGCGTTCCCGGGCGGGGGTGAGGGCACTCGCGGCGCCTTCGCGCGACACGCCTGTCCGCATTGTGGACCTTTTGTCCAATGACTGGACGCCGCCAAGTAATATCGAACTCTACGTAATGCATCCCATGCATGCCGGGCTGATCAATGTCCGGCCGGTTTCTCACGAAAGCGCGCTTACATGTCCTCACTCGAAACCACGACGGAGCCGGGATCGGCACAACCGGTCAACTCCAAGGGCAAAGTAATCTTTGCCAGCCTCATCGGCACCACGATTGAGTTTTACGACTTCTACATCTATGCCACGGCGTCCGTCCTGGTGTTCCCCAAGCTGTTCTTCCCGAACGCTACGGACATCAACGCCCTCCTGAGCTCGTTCGCCATCTTCGGCGTCGCCTTCATCGCCCGCCCGGTCGGGTCCGTGCTCTTTGGCCACTTCGGCGACAAGTTCGGCCGCAAGGGCACCCTGGTGGCTTCCCTGCTCACCATGGGCATCGCGACCTTCCTGATCGGGTTGCTCCCCACGGCGTCACTGCCCGGCTGGGCCGTCCTGGCCCCGCTTATGCTGGTGGTGCTCCGCTTCGCCCAGGGCCTGGCCCTCGGCGGCGAATGGTCCGGCGCAGCGCTGCTGGCCACCGAAAACGCCCCCAAAGGCAAGCGCGCAGTCTATGGAACCTTCCCGCAGTTGGGCGCCCCGATCGGCTTCATCCTGGCCAACCTGCTGTTCATCTGGTTGAATTTCGCCCTCAGCCCGGAGGCCTTCCTCGCCTGGGGCTGGCGCGTACCGTTCCTGCTCAGCGCCGTCCTGGTGGTGGTTGGCCTGTATGTCCGGCTGAAGCTCGTTGAAAGCCTTTCGTTCCAGAAGGTCCTGAACGAGGACAAGGTGGCGAAGATTCCGTTCTTCGCCACGTTCAAGGGCCACTGGCGGCCGGTTCTCGCGGGCACCTTCATCATGTTTGCCACCTACGTCCTGTTCTACGTCATGACGTCGTTCACGCTGACGTACGGCACCAAGCCGGCATCCGTCGAAGCCGCCCAGGCAGCAGCAGAGAAGGCCGGCAAGCCAATGTCCGCGGCTGAAGTGGCCAACTTTGTTCCCGGCCTCGGCATCCCGAGGGGAGACTTTCTCTGGATGCTGATCCTCGGCGTCGTCTTCTTCGGTATCTTCACCCTGGTCTCGGGTCCGCTGGCCGAGAAGTGGGGGCGCCGGAAGTTCCTGCTCGGCGTCACCGCGGGTATCTTCGTCTTCGGTATCTTCTGGTTCACCATGTTCGGACCGGGTACGGCGGCGGCTGTCGTCGGCCTCATCGTCGGCTTCACTCTGATGGGCCTGACCTTCGGACCCATGGCGGCGATCCTGCCGGAGCTGTTCCCGGCCAACGTCCGGTACACCGGCTCCGCTGTCGCCTACAACCTCTCCAGCGTCATTGGCGCGGCACCGGCGTCGTTCGTGGCCATTGCGCTGTGGCAGGCGGCCGGGGGAGGCACCTGGCTGGTCGGCCTCTACATGGCGGCTGCCGCGGTGCTCACCTTCATCGCACTGTGGATGACCCGCGAGACCAAGAACACCGATTACGAGAACAACGTGGCCTGACATACCGGACTGCTTTGCGCTGGAATGCCCGGTGTGCTCCCTGTCGAAGCGGGGAGTGCGCCGGGCATTGTGCTGCCGGTGCCACCCTTCCTGAAGCGCCGGCGCCTCACCGGGCGTAGCGGCTCACGAAGTTCCTCAGTATGGCCATCGGCTCGGTCACCGTGGCCTGCCGGGCCGCTGCCATGAGCTCTCCGGCGGACTCGGGCGGAAAATAGCCTGCGTGCCGGTAAATGTCGATCCGCGTGGCCAGCCCCTCCGAGTCGAGCTCGGGGTGGAACTGGGTGGCGTACAGGTTTCGGCGGATACGGAACATGTGCACCGGACACGTGGCGGACCGGGCCAGCAGCACGGCGTGCGCGGGCAAAACCGTGCAGGCCTCCTTGTGGCCCGTGAATGCGGTGAACGACGGCGGCAAGCCGGCCAGCAGGGGGTCAGCGAGGCCGGCGTCGGTGAGCTCCACCTGTACGGCTCCCAGCGGCTCACCATAGGTACGGTCGATCAGTGCGCCCTGGTGCCTGCCCAGCGTACCCACCCCGTAGCAGGCGCCCAGGAACGGGAAATCGCGTTCGACGACGGCATCGAGCAGCTGCGAGAGCTCGCCTTCCACCCGGCGCTGCACGGCGCTTTTCTGCTCCACGGGATCGCTGGAGGTAAACGGGCTGCCCCCGACGATGATGCCCGAATAGCGCTCAAGATCCAGGCGCGGCAGGGGACCGGCCTCCAGCCGGATCCGGTGCAATTCCCTCGGATCCAGCCCGCAATACCGCAGGTAGGCGGCATATTCGTCCTCGGCGGCGGCATCTTCCGCGCGGGAGGCCAGGAGCAGGAATGGCAGCATCTGCTAAGTCTGCCTTGGCCGCAAGCCCGTGTCAGCCGGCGGGCTGCACCAGCGAGCGGCGGGACCCGGACTTGGCCGCCGGGTCGGCGTGGCGGTGCGCCAGCTTCCAGTAGCCCTCCTCGCGGCGGAAGATGCTGGTGACGCGCAGGGCGAACTCCTCCGATGCGGCTGCACCTTCGAGACGGGCCCGGAAGTGCTCAGTCTCGACCAGGTAGCCGGTGTTCTGCGCGTGGAAGGACGTGACGGTATCGAAGCCCAGCATTTCGCCGTCCTGGAACTGCCGTGCGGCCTGGTCCAGGCGGGCCTCCACCTGGGCCCAGCCGCGGGCGATCCCGCCAAAGGGATTCGCCAGGGTGACATCGTCCTGCCGCGAATACAGGTCCTTGATGGGATCCGTGTTGCCACGGGTTATTTCGGGAACGGCCGCGTGGTAGCGGTCCACTTCTTCCTGGAAACTGGGTGCAAGCATGAGGTCCTCCCCGGGCCTAGTCTTCGATGGTGGCGATGACGGCGCCGGCGGATACAGTTTCGCCGGCGGCTGCCTTGAGCCCGGTAATGGTGCCGGAGCGGTGGGCGGTCAGGGGCTGTTCCATCTTCATGGCCTCCAGCACCACCACCAGGTCGCCCTCTGCCACGACGTCGCCGTCGGCAACGGCCACCTTCACGATGGTGCCCTGCATGGGCGATGCGAGCGCATTGCCGGTGGCGGCGGCGGGCCCGCCGGAGCGGGAGCGCTTCTTGGCCTTGGCAGGCTTGCCGGTGCCTGCGGAAGAAGCGGACACGGACCCCAGGGCAGCGGGCAGGACCACCTCGAGGCGTTTGCCGGCTACTTCCACCACCACGCGCTGGCGGTCGCCGCCCCCTGCGTCGGAGTCGGCCGCCCCGTCCGGGGTCCAGGCGGGCAGGTTGTTGGTGAAGCCGGTCTCGATCCAGCGCGTGTGCACGCTGAACGGACCCTCCGCCGGCGCGAATGCGGGATCCGAGACCACAGCGAGGTCGAACGGGATGACGGTGGGGATGCCCTCCACCACCATCTCCTCCAGCGCGCGGCGGGACCGCTCCAGTGCCTGTTTGCGGGTGGCTCCGGTGACCACCAGCTTGGAGAGCATGGAGTCGAAGTTCCCGCTGATCACGTCGCCCTGCTCGATGCCGGAGTCGATGCGGATGCCGGGGCCGGTGGGGTTCTTCAGGACGCGGACGGTGCCGGGGGCGGGCATGAAGTTCCGGCCCGGGTCCTCGCCGGTGATACGGAACTCGATGGAGTGGCCGCGGACCTCGGGGTCGCCATAGCCCAGCTCTTCGCCGCGGGCCAGCCGGAACTGCTCCCGGACCAGGTCGATGCCGGTGACTTCCTCGGAGACACAGTGCTCCACCTGCAGGCGGGTGTTGACCTCGAGGAAGGAGATGGTGCCGTCCTGGCCCACCAGGAACTCGCAGGTGCCCGCGCCCAGGTATTTGGCTTCCTTCAGGATGGCCTTGGAGGACTCGTACAGGCGTCGGTTCTGCTCCTCGGTGAGGAACGGCGCCGGTGCTTCTTCCACGAGCTTCTGGTTGCGGCGCTGCAGTGAGCAGTCACGGGTGGAGACCACCACCACGTTGCCATACGCGTCCGCCAGGCACTGCGTTTCCACGTGGCGCGGGGCGTCCAGGAAGCGTTCGATGAAGCATTCACCGCGTCCGAACGCGGCGGTGGCCTCACGCACGGCGGATTCGAAGAGCTCGGGGATCTCCTCCCGGGTACGGGCCACCTTGATGCCGCGGCCGCCGCCGCCGAAGGCCGCCTTGATGGCGACGGGAAGACCGTACTTGTCCACGAAGGCCAGGATCTCTTCGGCCGATTCGACAGGGTCCGCCGTGCCGGGAACCTGGGGTGCGCCCACCTTCTCGGCGATGTGCCGCGCCTGGACCTTGTCGCCCAGTGCGGAGATGGCCTCGGGGGAGGGGCCGATCCAGGTGATGCCGGCCTCAATGACGCGCGCGGCGAACTGGGCGTTCTCGGCCAGGAAGCCGTAGCCGGGGTGGATGGCGTCCGCGCCCGACTGGCGGGCGGCGTCGATGATCTTGTCCATCACCAGATAGGACTCCGCGGCGGTGTTCCCGCCCAGGGCGTAGGCCTCGTCGGCCAGGCGAACGTGCAGGGCGTCGCGGTCCGGGTCGGCGTACACAGCCACCGAGGCGATGCCTTCGTCCCGGGCAGCCCGGATGATGCGCACGGCGATTTCACCGCGGTTGGCTATCAGCACCTTTGTGAGGGTCGAGTGCGTCGGACGTGCGGACTGCTCCAAATTTGCTGACAAGGCGTCTCCTTCTTTCCTTCAGGGAGCCTAGCGCGGTTTTGGAGGTTCCGCCGATATTACTTGCGGATTCCGCGTGTAAACGGCGGCCGCTTTGTAGGGAAGCTACAAGTGCGCCGGAAACGGGACATTTCAGTACGACGTTTCCGGTGCCGTCCAGAGTTCGGTGATCCGCACGTTCGCGGCGGCCAGCAGACCCCGCAGCGTGGAAACGGAAAGGCCAACCACGGTGTGCGGGTCGCCGTCCACCTTCCGGATGAACGCCCCGCCCAGCCCGTCAATCGTGAAGGACCCGGCGCAGTGCAGCGGCTCGCCCGTGGCGATGTACGCGTCGATTTCCGCGGGTTCCATCTCCAGGAAGGCGACCTCGGCTGAGGCGACCGTCCCCAGCGTGGCGCCGGACCCCGCTACGCCCGCGCCGCCGTCGGCCGAGGTGTCCCGGCAGTCCACCAGCCAGTGGCCGGTGTGCAGGACGCCCGAGTTTCCGCTCATTCGCAGCATGCGTTCACGCGCGACGGCGGCGGTATAGGGCTTGCCGTGCGCCTCGCCGTCGAATTCGAAGACGGAGTCGCAGCCCAGTACCAGGGCCCCCTCGGCTTCCGGGAGCGCGGCCACCGCCTCGGCCTTGGCCCGGGCCAGCAGCAGGGCGGTGTCGTGCGGGTCCGTGACGCCGTACCTGGCCTGGACGGCGTCCTCGTCCACGTCTGAGACCAGCACGGTGTGCCGGATGCCGGCTTCGGCCAGGAGCTTGGTGCGGGCAGGGGACTGGGAAGCGAGAATCAGGCGGACCACGCCTCCAGCCTAGTGGACGGGCTGGGGCGCCGCGGCGGATGCCTCCGGGCGTGCCAGCTGCGCGCCTTCCACGTCCACGTCCGGGAGAATGCGGTCCAGCCAGCGCGGCAGCCACCAGGACTTTTCGCCCAGCAGGTACATGGCCGCCGGCACGATGGTCATGCGCACCACGAAGGCGTCCAGCAGCACCCCGAAAGCCATCGCGAAGCCCAGCGGACGCACCATGGTCAGGTGGCTGAAGATGAAGCCGGCAAAGACGCTCACCATGATGATCGCGGCCGCCGTTACCACTGCCGCGGCATGGTGGAAGCCCACCCGGACCGCCTGCCTGGCCGGAGAGCCGTGCATGAAGGCCTCGCGCATGCCGGAGGCAATGAACACCTGGTAGTCCATGGCCAGCCCGAACAGCACGCCGATCAGGATAATGGGCAGGAAGCTCAGGACCGCCCCCGGGTTGGCCACATCGAACACATTGCCCAGCCAGCCCCACTGGTAGACGGCCACCACGGCGCCGAAGGCTGCGGCGAGCGAGAGCAGGAATCCGCCCGTGGCCAGCAGGGGAACCACGATGGAGCGGAACACCAGCAGGAGCAGGACCAGGGACAGTCCGACGACGATCGCCAGGTAGGGCGGCAGGGCGTCGCCGAGCTTGGTGGAGACGTCGATGTTGCCGGCAGTCTGCCCCGTCAGCCCCATGGACACGTTGAAGTCGTCCTTGATTTCCGTGTTCAGGCCGCGCAGCTCGGATACCACCTGGACGGTGCCGGCGCTGGCGGGTCCCTCTTCGGGAATGATCTGGAAGACGGCCGTGCGGCGGTCCCCGCTCAGGGCCACGGGGACCGCTGCCACCACGTTGTCCACCGAGCGAAGCCTGTCCGCCACGTCGAACTGCAGGTTCTGCGCCTGTGCAGCGTCGAGGCCTGCCGGGAACTCCCCCACGGCCACGATGGGTCCGGTAACGCCTTCCCCGAAGCTGCGGGCCGTGACGCTGTAGGCCTGGTAAGCCTCCGACTCGACAGGTTCGGAACGGCCGTCCGGCAGGGCGAGCTGCAGCTGTGCGGCGGGCAGCGCCAGGGTGCCCAGCAGCAGGACGCCTGCGATAAGTGACAGAACCGGATGGCGGGTCACCAGCCCGCCCCAGCCCCGGTTGCTCTTCGCCCGGTCCTCGGCCTGGTCCGCGGCTTCGTGGCCAGGCTCGGCGTTGTGCGCCTCCGCGCGGGCCCATGCGCGGCGGGAGATGATCCGCCGGCCGATCAGGGACAGCACTGCCGGCGTCAGTGTGATGGCGACCAGTACGGCCACCGCGACGGTCCCGGCAGCCGCCAGGCCCATCACGGCCAGGAACGGCAGGCCGGGGACCACCAGGGCGGCCAGGGCGATGATCACTGTCAGGCCCGCGAACACCACGGCGTTGCCGGAGGTGCCCGTTGCGCGGGCCACCGATTCGGCCGGGTCCATGCCGGCCCGCAGCTGCGTCCGGTGCCGGTTCACGATGAAAAGCGAGTAATCGATCCCCACCGCCAGGCCCAGCATGAGGGCGAGCATGGGGGAGATGGAGCTCATGTCGAACACCCCGGAGAGTGCGAAGGTGATGCCCACGCCGATGCCCACCCCGATGACGGCCATAAGCAGGGGCAGCCCGGCGGCCACCAGGGTACCCAGCATGATGATCAGAACCAGGGCAGCGACGCCGATGCCGATGATTTCAGCAGTGCCGAACAGCTCCGAAATGTCCTCGGTGATTTCCTTGCTGGCCAGGGCAGTGACGCCGGCCTTGGAGGTTCCGTGCACGATGTCCTGGACCTGCTGCCGCAGCTCCGGACTGAGTCCGTTGATGGAGGTGTTGAACTGCACCTGCGCCACGGCGGCAAGGTTGTCTTCGGAAACGAACCGGATGCCTTCGGAGGCCTCCGCCTGGCGCTTGCCCAGCTCCAGCTTTGCCTTGCCGGCCTCAAGCTCCTTGGTTCCGGCCTCCAGCTTGGCGCGGCCTTCAGCGAGCGCAGCCTTTTGCTGGCCCAGCTGTGCTTCTATGACCTGGGCAGGGGCTCCTGCGGCGGCGAGCTGCTGCTCCGCTGCTGCAAGCTGTGCCTCGCCGGCTTCCAGCCGGGCCCGGTTGTCTTCCAGCTCCCTGGTGCCGTTGGCCAGCCGGGCTTCGCCGTCACGGATGGCCTGGCCGGCCTGGTCCAGTTCGGCCTGGGTGGCGAACGGGTCCACCGTGCCGCGGACCTCCGGCAGGGACTCCAGCTTGCCCAGCGCATCCGTCACCGCTGTGCGCTGTGCGGGGGTGAATCCGCCGTCGGGCGCTTCGAAGACGATGGTGGCCGTGCCGCCGGACGCCGACGGCAGGTCTGCCTTGAGCTTGTCCGCGATCCGCTGCGTTTCCGTGCCGGGGATCTGGAAGTTGTTGGACAGCGTGCCGTGGAAGACGGCGGCGGAACCGCCTACTGCCAGGAGGGCGGCGAGCCAGAGCGAGATAACCAGCCAGCGGCGGCGGTAGGAAAACATTCCAAGGCGGTAGAGGAGGAGTGCCATGAGGGAACCGATCTGGTCAGGAGGAACGGGAGGAAGAAGGCTGTGGTGCGGTGAAGCCCGAGCCCAGGAGGCCCATGGCATTGATGAGCTGCCCGCGGAGGGCAGCGAGGGATTCAGCGGAGAGGTCCGGCCCCCAGTGGCTGAACCAGACCTCCAGGGCGGCCTTGCCGCAGGCAATCACCGAGCCAGCGAGCGCGTGGGCGTAAAGGTCGCCGGCCGTGCCGGACGTGCGCTCCCGGACCACTGTGGTGATTTGTCCCCGGCAGTAGTCCCAGGCGGCGAGCTCGGACTGTGACATCAGTGCGCTGTCCGACGTCAGTGAGAACAGCTCGGCCAGCGGCGCCACGGCCGCCGGATCCGCCAGGGCCATCAGGGCCGCCTGGGCGGATTCCAGAATGGGTTCCCCGGCGGGCCGCAGCCGCAGTTGCTGGATGGCGTTGTCCAGGAAGCTGTGCGTGATGGCGGCCAGTGCGGCGTCGGTGCTGCCGAAGTAGTTGAAGAACGTGCGGCGGGAGATGCCAGCGGCCTCGGCAATGTCCTCTGCGGTGAAGTTTCCCGGGCCGTTGGTGCGCAGGAGGCCCAGCGCGGCGTCGGTGATGTTCTGGCGGGTGGCCGCCTTGTTAAGTTCGCGGCGGGATGCGGGAGGCGCCGGTGTTACAGCGGCAGGAATGCTCACGTGATTACACTACGTGCAACTTTGCACTGTGAGCAAGTTCTTGCCCCCGCTCCTGGAAACACCTTCACAGCAGAATGAAAGGTTCCCGAAAGCCCGCACAGATCCTCCCCGCCCATGCTGGAAATGTCCCGGAAGGGAACGAACCGCAAGCAGCCGTCACGGACGGCGGATCCAGGAGATACAGCAATGTCACGCACAAAGAAAATGACCCTCGGACTGTCGGCCACCGCGCTGGCCCTCGGCGCCGGACTGGGACTGGCGGGCATGGCCGCCGCCACCACGCCCGCCCCGTCACCCAGCGTCAGCGCATCCGCTGAGAGCGGCGCCGCGGCACCTGAAGGCGGCATGGGCATGCACGGCGGCCGCGGCATGCACGGCGGCGGCATGCATGGTGATGAAAAGGCCGCGGCCCTCGCCGGGAAGCTGGGAGTGGAGGAAGCGGAAGTGACGGAGGCGCTGCAGGCCTTCCACGAAGCGAACCGCCCGTCCACCCCGCCGGCGGAGGGGCGCCCGGACCGGGCCGCCATGGATGAGAAACTGGCGAAATCGCTGGCCGAAGCCCTGGGCATCGAGGAGGCCAAGGTCACCGCGGCGCTCGAGGAGCTCCGGACCGAAGCGCAGGCTGAACGGGCTGCGGCCCTGAAGGACCGGCTGGACCAGGCTGTAACCGACGGCAAGCTCACGCAGGCGGAGGCCGACGCCGTTACCAAAGCCGTGGAGGCCGGCGTGATTGGCGGCGGCGGGCACTGATCCGGCCGCTGGCTGCAGAATGCACGCAAAAATCCCCGGGACAGGCGTCCCGGGGATTTTTCGGCGTGGAGGCTTAGGCCTTGGCGTCCTGGAGGACGAGGGTGTCCCCAGCGGCGGAGTCTTCGCTGTCATCCACGAACGGGGTGCCGTTGCGGGGTGCGTTGTACAGTGCTTCGTCCAGAATGCCGTGGCGCCTGGCCACAATGGTGGGCACCAGTGCCTGGCCGGCAACATTGACCGCGGTGCGGCCCATGTCCAGGATCGGGTCGACGGCCAGGAGGAGTCCGACGCCGGCCAATGGCAGTCCCAGCGTGGAGAGCGTCAGGGTGAGCATCACTACGGCGCCCGTGGTTCCGGCGGTGGCCGCCGAGCCCAGGACGGAGACCAGGGCGATGAGCAGGTACTGGCTCAGGTCCAGCTGGACACCGAAGAACTGGGCCACGAAGATCGCCGCGATGGCGGGGTAGATTGCCGCGCAGCCGTCCATCTTGGTGGTGGCGCCCAGCGGCACGGCGAAGGAGGCGTAGGCGCGGGGGACGCCCAGGCTGCGCTCGGTGACACGCTGGGTCAGCGGCAGGGTGCCGACGGAAGAGCGGGACACGAACGCCAGCTGCACAGCAGGCCAGACGCCGGAGAAGTACTGCTTCACGGACAGTCCGTGGCTGCGAACCAGCGCCGGGTAGACACCGAAGATGACCAGGGCAAGACCAACATAGATGGCGAAGGTGAACCGGCCCAGCGAGCCGATGGTGTCCCAGCCGTAGACGGCTACGGCGTTGCCAATCAGGCCTACCGTGCCCAGCGGGGCGATCCGGATGATCCACCAGAGGACTTTCTGGATGACCGCCAGGGCCGAGGCGTTCAGCGCCAGGAACGGCTCGGCGGCCTTGCCCACCTTCAGCGCGGCGACGCCCACGGCAATGGCGATGACCAGGATCTGCAGCACGTTGAAGCTGACAGCGGTGGTGACCGCGCCGGTTTCGGCCACGGTGGAAGCGGCGCCGAGGCCCAGGAAGTTCTTGGGGAACAGGCCGATCAGGAAGGCCCACCAAGTGCCCACCTTGGCCGGCTCAGAGCCTTCGCCGGTGATCCCGGTGTTGGTGCCCGGCTGCAGGAGGATGCCGAGGCCGATGCCGATCAGAACCGCGATCAGGGAGGTGATGGCGAACCACAGGAGGGTGTTCCAGGCGAGCTTGGCTGCGTTGGAGACTTCCCGAAGGTTGGAGATGGAGCTGACCACGGCCGTGAAAATCAGGGGCACCACGGCGGTCTGCAGCAGAGAGACATAGCTGGAGCCGATGGTCTGCAGCGTGGCGCCCAGGCCGTTGGGCATGTCTTTGGTGCTTCCGGTGTACTTGGCCAGCAGGCCAAGGCCCAGGCCAACGATGAGGGCCGCGATGATCTGGACGCCGAAGGATCCGGCCCACCGGGGCAGCTGGAAGCCGGTCTTTCCGGCGGGGGGAAGGGTGCTAGTCGATGTGCTCACCGGTACAAGCTAGGCCCACGGTACATAGCACCACGAATGAACATTGAGAAATATTACGCAGCCGGAAATCGGCGCGGCCGCTTTAGTCGGTGCAAACACGCGGATCTCCGGCCGGAGTGTTACATATTCCCGGCCCCAATATGACATATCTCTCCCGGCGTGGTGCAGGGAAGGGCAGGCGCGGATCAGGCGAGGAGTGCCCGCCGGAGGGTGTCCAGCCCCACCGAGCCGATGTTCAGTGCGCGCGTGTGGAACTCCTTGAGGTCGAACCCGGGCCGGACTTCGAGTTCGGCCCGGATCTGCTCCCAAAGCCGCTGGCCCACCTTGTAGGAGGGAGCCTGTCCGGGCCAGCCAAGGTACCGGGCGAACTCGAAGTCAAGCTGGCCCTCACTGATGGGCAGGTTCTCCTTCAGGAAGGCATAGCCCTTGACCGCGGTCCAGGTCCCGGAGCCCCATCGTGCAGGCATGTCGAGTTCAAGGTGGACGCCGATGTCGAAGACAACGCGCGCCGCCCGCATGCGCTGCATATCCAGCATGCCCATGAGGTCGCCGGGATCGGACAGGTAGCCGAGTTCCTGCATCAGTTTCTCGGCGTAGAGGGCCCAGCCTTCGCCGTGGCCGGAGGTCCAGCACACGTTCCTTCGCCACTTGTTGAGCAGTTCGCGGCGATAGGTCGCGGTTGCCACCTGGAGATGGTGGCCGGGCACGCCCTCGTGGAAGACGGTGGTGGTCTCGGCCCACGTTGTGAAGGTATCGTCCCCGGCCGGGACGGACCACCACATCCGGCCGGGCCGGCTGAAATCGTCCGAGGGACCGGTGTAATAAATGCCGCCCTCATCGGTGGGAGCGATCCGGCATTCCAGCTTCTTCATCACATCCGGGATCTCAAAGTGCACCCCGGCCAGCTCCGCTACAGCCTTGTCGGACAACGCCTGCATCCACGCGCGGAGCGCCTCCGTCCCCTGCAGCTGCCGGGCGGGGTCGTTGTCCAGGAACTCTTTTGCCTCCGCGATGGTGGCGCCCGGCCTGATCACGCCGGCCACCTCCTCCTGCTGGGCGATGAGCCGGTCCAGCTCCTCCACGCCCCACGCGTACGTCTCTTCAAGGTCCACTGTGGCGCCCAGGAAGGACCGCGAAGCCAGGGCGTAGCGGGCCCGGCCCACCGCGTCCTTCTCCGGTGCGGACGGCAGCAGTTCCGTCTCGAGGAATTCGGCAAGGCGGGCGTAAGCGCCCCGGGCGGCTGCCGCGCCGTCGTCGAGCATTTTCTGCGTGGCGGAGCCCAGGGGGCCGGTTGCCGTCGCCGCATCGGCGGCGAGCCGGGCGAAGAAGCCGTCCTCCGCCGCGTACTTCGCAGCCTGCCCCGCCACTATCCTGACCTGGCGCGCGGCGGCAACCCGGCCGGCGTCGCGCGCTTCCCGCAGCGATTCGATATAACCGTCGATGGCTCCCGCAACGTTGCCGGCACGGCCGGCGATGTGCGCCCACTGCTCTTCCGTGTCGGTGGGCATGAGATCGAAAATGGCCCGGATATCCTGCGCAGGCGAAGCGATGTTGTTCAGTTCCGCATAGTCCCAGCCGGAGGCGTGGATCAGCAGCTGCAGCCCGAGCCGCTCCTGCATCGCATCGAGGGTGACGGCGTCCACATCATCTTCGGGCTCCAGGCCCTCCAGCCGGGCCAATGCGTCGCGGGCAGCCTCGGCAAACCCGGCGATTCCGGCCGGGGAGAAATCCTGGTACTCGGTTTCGTGGCCCGGGATGCCCAGGGTGGTGGCAAACGTCGGGTTCAGCGCGAGGAGGGTCTCGGTGTAATCGTCGGCGACGGCGTCAATCCGGGTACGCGGGCGGCGGGACGGGGCAGTGTCGGTAGTCACACCCCGAGACTAGCCGAACGTCAGCCCCTGCTGCGCTTCCAAGCCCCGGGTCCAGGGGTGGGCGCCAGACGCAGCTGTTGCCGCCGCACCCAGTGGCGGACGCCGGGACGGACGGCGCCGGCGTTTTCGCTTCCGCCCAGGGAAAGTACGACGGCGGTCAGCGCCGCGAGCTCTTCGGCTGTAGGTTGTCCCTTGACTACGGAAAGCAGCGGCGCTTCGGGTGCCCGCTCTCCGTTTGCCTGGGCTTCGAACGCCTGGTTTTCCTTGGGATCCGTCACAGCGGAATGTTCCCGTGCTTCTTGGCGGGCAGGCTGGCGCGCTTGTCCCGCAGGGCCCGGAGCCCGCGGATAATCTGCACCCGGGTCTCGGAAGGCGCGATGACGGCATCCACGTATCCCAGCTGCGCTGCCTGGTAGGGGTTGAGGAGCTCTTCCTCGTACTGACGGATCATTTCGGCGCGGCGGGCCTCGACGTCGCCCCCGGCCTCGGCCACGGCGGCGATGTCGCGGCGGTACAGGATGTTCACCGCGCCCTGGGCGCCCATCACACCGATCTGCGCCGTCGGCCATGCCAGGTTCAGGTCCGCCCCGAGCTTCTTGGAGCCCATGACGATGTACGCGCCGCCGTACGCCTTGCGCGTGATGACGGTGAGCTTGGGGACGGTAGCTTCCGCGTACGCGTAGAGCAGCTTGGCCCCGCGGCGGATGATGCCCTGGAACTCCTGGTCCTTGCCGGGCAGGAAGCCGGGCACGTCCACCAGGGTGATGATGGGGATGTTGAATGCGTCGCAGTGGCGGACAAAGCGGGCCGCTTTCTCCGAAGCGGCGATGTCCAGGGTGCCGGCGAACTGCAGCGGCTGGTTCGCGACGATGCCTACGGTGTGGCCTTCCACGCGGCCATAGCCGATCATCACGTTTGGTGCGTACAGCGCCTGCATCTCCAGGAAGTGCCCGTCGTCCACGATCTGCTCCACCACGGTGCGCATGTCGTACGGCTGGTTCGCGGAGTCCGGGATGAGCGTGTCCAGGGCCAGATCGTCGTCGTCGACTTCGAGCTCCTGGTGGTGTTCCAGCACCGGTGCTTCGGCGAGGTTGTTGGAGGGCAGGAAGTCCAGCAGTTCGCGGACGAAGTCGATGGCGTCCGTTTCGTCCGAGGCCAGGTAGGTGGAGGTTCCGGTGGTGGCGTTGTGCTGTCGGGCGCCGCCCAGGGTTTCCATGTCCACGTCCTCACCGGTGACGGTCTTGATGACGTCCGGACCGGTGATGAACATGTGTGAGGTCTTGTCCACCATCACCACGTAGTCGGTCAGAGCGGGTGAGTAGGCGGCGCCGCCTGCTGACGGGCCCATGATGAGCGAAATTTGCGGCACCACTCCGGACGCGTGCACATTGTTGCGGAAGATGTCCGCGAACATGGCCAGCGAGGCGACGCCTTCCTGGATGCGGGCGCCGCCGCCGTCCAGGATGCCGACGACGGGGCAGCCGTTGCGGAGCGCGAATTCCTGGACCTTGACGATCTTTTCGCCGTTGACCTGGCTCAGCGAACCGCCATAGACGGAGAAGTCCTGGCTGTAGACCGCGACCAGGCGCCCGTCCACGGTGCCGTAGCCGGAGACCAGGCCGTCTCCCAGCGGCTTCTTCTTCTCCATGCCGAATGCCGCGGACCGGTGGACGGCGAGGGCATCGAATTCCACAAACGAGTCTTCATCCAGCAGCAGGCCGATGCGCTCCCGGGCGGTGTTCTTCCCGCGCGCGTGCTGTTTTTCGATGGCCTCGGGGCCGGAGGGCTGCTCTGCACGGGCCTGGCGGTCGCGGAAATCGGCAATCTTTCCCGCTGTCGTTGTCAGATCGTGGCTCATCAATATCTCCGGCTCTGTAGCAGATTGGTTCTGTGGCGCTGTCTTTGCTGGCGGACCGCGGTGCTGGACGTTAAGTAGCTTCCACACAAAAAACGGACCCTGCTGGCTAGTCTAGTGACGCTTCCTGCGCCTGCAGCTGTAGGGAACCTACAATTTTCTGCCGCGCCGTCAGCCTCAACGTAATGTTACTCGCCAGTAACTTAGTTGGGTTACAGTGTTGGCATGACTTCGAGCAACGACGCTTTGACGGCAGCCGGCGGCCCCTACCGGGCCACCGGATCCCTGCAGGGCAGGACCCTTCTCATCTCCGGCGGAAGCCGCGGCATTGGCCTGGCAATCGCGGAACGGGCGGCACAGGACGGCGCCAACATCGTCCTGATGGCCAAGACCGGCGAGCCGCATCCGCGCCTGGCCGGCACGGTATATACGGCTGCTGAACAGATCACCGCTGCCGGCGGCGCTGCGCTGCCGCTGGTGGGCGACGTGCGGCGGGACGGGGACGTGGCCCGCGCCGTTGAGGCGGCCGTGGAACGCTTCGGCGGCATCGACGCGGTCATCAACAACGCTTCCGCGATCGACCTTTCCACAACAGACGCGATCGACATGAAGAAGTACGACCTCATGCAGGACATCAACGTCCGCGGCACCTTCCTGCTGTCCAAGCTGGCGCTGCCGGCGCTGCGGCAGTCCCCGCACGGCCACATCCTCACGCTCTCGCCGCCGCTGAACCTCGATCCCGCCTGGGCGGGCCGTCACCTCGCCTACACCATGGCGAAGTACGGCATGAGCCTGACCACCCTGGGCCTTGCCGAGGAACTCGCCGAAGACGGCATCGCCGTTAACTCCCTGTGGCCGTGCACCCTGATCGACACCGCGGCGATCCGCAACATGCCGCACGGGGAAGCCATCGTCAAGGCCGCCCGGGGGCCGCGCATCATGGCGGACGCCGCCCACGCCATCCTGACGGGGACGATCGGGGAAGGGCGGGCGCCGAGCGGAAATTTCTATACGGACGAGGACGTGCTCCGGGCGGCCGGAGTGAAGGATTTCCGTCCCTACAGCCTGGGCGCGCCGGAAGACCGGCTTGTCCCGGACATCTTCCTCTAAGCCATCAGCGGAAGGCCCCGGGCCCAGCCGGTTTCCGTGCAGGCCGCGGCCGGTCCGTGTCGATAGGATCAAGTCATGGACGACGCACTCACCCACGGCACCCCCCTGGACCGGACGGACCTGGCGGACCAGCGCTTCCTGTCCGCCGTCGGCATCCCGCGGCTGGACGTGGTGGACTCCACCGGCTCCACCAACGCCGACCTGCTGCGGGCGGTCGCGTCCGATCCCGCCACCTGGACGGACCTGTCCGTCCTTACGGCCGAGTACCAGACGGCGGCACGCGGGCGCCTGGAACGGCATTGGGAAGCGCCGCCGCTGAGTTCCGTCTCCGTCTCCTTTGTCCTGCGCCCGGTCAATGCGGAAGGCCGGCCGCTGCCCACGGACACCTACTCGTGGCTGTCCCTGATCGCCGCAGTGGCGCTGCGTGAAACCCTGCTGGAAACGGCAGGCATCCCCGCTGAACTGAAATGGCCCAACGACGTCCTGGTCCGGGGCCGGAAAATCGCCGGCATCCTGGCCCAGCTGGCCCCCATGGTGGACGGGGCCGTGCCCGTGGTGCTGGGCACCGGTTTGAATGTGACCCTACGGGAGGAAGACCTCCCGGTGCCCACGGCCACGTCCGTGGCGCTGGAGTCGCCGAAGACCGTGAACCGCACGGAGCTGCTTAAGAGCTACCTCTCGCACTTTGCCGCGCTTTACCGAAGTTTCTGCAATGCCGACGGCGACCCTGCGGCCGGGCTGGCCGGCGGACCTTCGCTGCACAAGCGTGTCGGGTCGGTCATGGTCACGCTGGGCAAGCAGGTGCGCGCGCAGCTGCCCGGCGATCATGAAATCATCGGACACGCCACGCGGCTGGACGAGTACGGGTCCCTGCTGGTGGTGGACCGGGACGGCCGTGAACACGTGGTCACCGCCGGCGACGTGGTCCATTTGCGGCCGTGGACACCGCCGGACAGTTCCGGCCAGGGCGGCTATGCGTAAACACCTGGTTCCGGGCGAGCAGGTAATTGTCACCACCCGTCCGCAGCCACGGAAACTTGCCGGTGCCGCCGTCGTCTTCGTGCTGGCTCCCGCCCTTGCCGCGTTCGCCACTGCCTGGGTGGTCCGCGGCGAGGCCGCCCGGCTCGTGCCGGCCGTCCGCCCGGGCTGGACACCCTGGCTGCTGGGAGCTTGCGCTGCCGCCGTCCTGGCGGCCTGGCTGGGCTACTGCCTGCCGCGGCTTCTCCGCTGGCACGGGACCCGCTACATCCTCACCAGCCGCCGCCTCCTGGCCCGTTCAGGGGTGGTGGGGCGCCGGGAAAACCAGGTGAACCTTGCCTCCGTGCGTAACCTCACCGTCCATGAAACGCTGGTACAGCGTCTGCTCCGGAGCGGGAATATATCCTTGGAAACCGGATACCAGGGCACTATGACACTCCCGGACGTGCCGGAGGCGGCGCGGTTCCGGGACTTCATCCTGGACGCCATCGCGGACCTCCCGGCGGACCCGCGGGAATCCGGAACAGGCGCGGAGGGATTGGGCAGCAGGGCGCCGGAGGGTGACGGTACAGGCAGTGGTGGGGCAGGCAATGGCGGACAGCGGGCAGCGGGAGAAGGTGGACGGTATGAACGGTGAGCACGCAGAGGAGCCCGTCGAAGCCGCCGCGCCCGAAGCCCTGTCCGCCGAGCGGCTGGCAGCAAAGGCCCTCGAGTCCCGCCTGCTGGGCGGTGAACGCAAGCTCCGCCGTCGTGAAGTCGCTGCCGGTGCCGGCCTCTCCCTGCTGTCAGCGCGGAAACTGTGGCGGGCCCTCGGCTTCCCCAACTTCGGTGACGACGACGTCGCCTTCACCGAGCGCGACCAGGCGGCCCTCTCCACCGTCGTGGACCTGGTCCGCTCCGGGAAGCTGACGGAAGAAGCGGCCATCTCGATCACCCGCTCCATCGGCCAGATGACGGACCGGATGGTGGTGTGGCAGATCGAAGCCCTGGTGGAGGACATGGTCCACGAACAGGGCGTGACGGACGCGATAGCCCGCAAGAGGCTGGTCAACGAACTTCCCGCGCTGGTTGATGCCTTGGAGGAGATGCTCGTCTACTCCTGGCGGCGGCAGCTCAATGCCGGCATCCAAAGGCTGGCCGTGCGCGCCGAAGCCGGGCTCCGCGCCAGCGAGGAAGGCCGCGAAGGCGACGAAGATGATGCCCCGCTGCCGCTGGCGCGCGCCGTTGGCTTTGCGGACCTGGTCTCCTACACCAGCCTGTCCCGGCGGATGAACGAGAAGACGCTGGCCCGGCTGGTGCAGCGGTTCGAGAACAAGTGCGCCGAGATCATCTCCGTGGGCGGCGGCCGGCTGGTTAAAACGGTGGGTGACGAAGTCCTCTACATCGCCGAAACCCCGGCCGCCGGGGCAGAGATTTCCCTGGCGCTGGCGCAGGCCTTCACTGAGGACGAGATCCTGCCTGAAGCACGGGTGGCCATGGTGTGGGGCCGGATCCTGTCCCGCCTCGGCGACATTTACGGTCCCACCGTGAACCTCGCCGCCCGCCTCACCTCGCTGGCAGATCCAGGAACGGTGCTGATCGACTCCATGACCGCCGCCGCGCTGGAACACGACGAGCGCTTCGTCATGGAGCCGCGGCCGCCGGAGAACGTGCGCGGCTTCGGCGAGATCAGGCCGGTGCGGCTGACACGCGGACTGGGCAAGGGGCTGGTGGTGGACTAGGCCGGGTGCCTGTCCTAACGTGATGACGAAGATGAAAGAACAACCACACCAGGCCGCAGGGACTACCGCCCGCACCGGCCTCGCCCTCGCCTGCGGGCACGGTACCGACCGGGGACACCGCCGGGCGTTGAACGAGGACGCGTACCTCGCCCAGGAACCTGTCTTCGCGGTGGCTGACGGGATGGGTGGCCACGAGGCAGGGGAAGTGGCCAGCGGCCTGTGCGTGCGTGCCCTTGAGGCCATTCCGCAGGTCGAAACGGGGGAGCGGAGCCTCACGGCCGCCGCCCTCCAGGACCATCTGCTCCGGGCAGACGCGGAAATTCGCCGCGCCACAGGGTCGCGCGCCGGAACCACGCTCTCCGGGGCGGTCCTGGTGGAGCATCTCGGCCTGCCCTACTGGCTGGTCATGAACGTTGGCGATTCCCGCACGTACCGGCTTAGCCACGGGCGGCTGGAACAGCTCAGTGTGGACCACTCATTGGTCCAGGAGCTGGTCGATGACGGTGAGATCAGCGCTGAAGAGGCCGCTGTCCACCCGCAGCGGCACGTGGTCACCCGGGCCCTGGGAACCGGGGAGGACAACGAGGCCGATTTTTGGCTGGTACCCGCGGAAGCCGGCGACCGCATATTGGTCTGTTCGGACGGACTGACGGGCGAATTGGCGGACCGGATCATCGCCCGAATCCTCCAAACGGTGGCCGATCCGCAGGAAGCCGCGATGGAATTGATCCACGCGGCACTGGACCACGGGGGCCGGGACAATGTCACCGTGATTGTCGTGGACGCCCTGGCAGCTGCCGTTACCTGATTTGCGGCCCTCCGGCTGGTATAGCAGACTACCGGTTGGACCAGAAAGCCGCGGGCGGGGGGACTGCGCGCATCGAAAGGTAGCAATGACCCCCTCCCATCCGGCACTCCGCGCTATGTCCGCCTCGGCCTCGGCTGCCGTCCTGGCGCTCTCGGTGAGCCTCTCGGCAGGCGGTGCAGCGGCGGCGGATTCGCCGGACGCCACCACGTCCCCGGACTGCGGCGACTCCTGCCTGGGAACGGAATCCCGTCCCGGCGAGGGACGCGGCAAGAACAAGGAAACGCCCGGCCCGCCGGCACCCGAACAGACCTCGCCGCCGGAAGCACCGGCCCCGGGGGATCCCGTCGTGGAACCCGCTCCCGCGCCCGCAACCGATCCCGCGGCGCCTCCGGCCACGGCAGCGCCGTCGAAGACTGCCACATCCGCGGCCACGGCTCCGGCCACGGCGGCTGCGTCGACGGGTCCGAACTGGGACACCCCCTACACCAGGTCCGACCGGCCCACACAGGCCGCCGCTGTTTCCCGTTCCGGCGGCTCCGGGGGACCTGACCCGCTGAACATCACCGCCGGCGGCATGTTGGTGGGAATCAGTGCTGCCGCCTTCGCCTGGTACGGCAGGAACCGGGTACGGGCGCACTAAGCGGGCCCTGCGCGGGTAAGGCAAGATAGGTCTGTGAGCACAGGATCAGGCCCCGCAGAATTGACCGCCACCAGGATTGAAGCGCCGGAGGGCCAGGAGCCCACGCCGTCCGGTGCGATCCGTGAGGAGTACGAAAACCTGGTGGACCTGGTGCGCAAATACCGCTTTGCGTATTACCAGGAAGACGCCCCGCTTGTCTCGGACGCGGAGTTTGACGCTCTTTTCCGCCGCCTGGAGGAAATCGAGGCGCTGCACCCCGGGTTGGTGGCTAACGATTCGCCCACCCAGGAAGTGGGGGGTGAAGTCTCGACGGCCTTTGCGGCGGTGGAACACCTGCAGCGGATGTACAGCCTTGAGGACGTCTTCTCGCTCGAGGAGCTCGAAGCCTGGCTTGCCAAGGCGCAGGCCAACATCGCCAGGCTGGGCGACGGCGCATCCGCAACCGCCTGGCTGACCGAACTGAAGATCGACGGACTTGCGGTCAACCTTCTGTACCGTGACGGCAAACTCGTCCGGGCAGCCACCCGCGGAGACGGCACCACCGGTGAGGACATCACCCACAACGTCCTCACTATCAAGGAGATCCCGCAGCAGCTCACGGGTTCGGGCTTCCCTGCGGAGATGGAAGTACGCGGCGAGGTCTTCATCCCGTCCAGGGCGTTCACGGAGTTCAATGCGGCGCTCATCGAGGCGGGCAAGGCACCGCTGGCGAACCCGCGCAACGCTGCTGCCGGCTCCCTGAGGCAGAAGGACCCCGCGGAAACAGCCAAGCGGCCGCTGAAGATGTTCGTCCACGGCATCGGCGCCCGGGAGGGGCTGGTGGCCAGGAGCCAGTCCGAAACCTATGCGCTGATGAAGGAATGGGGCCTGCCGGTCAGCCCCTACTTCGAGGTCCTGGGCGGGCTGGACCAGGTGCTGGAGTTCATCCGGAAGTACGGTGAGCAGCGCCATAAGCTGCTCCACGAAATCGACGGCATCGTGGTCAAGGCGGACAACTTCGCCACGCAGCGGGCCCTGGGCTACACGAGCCGTGTTCCGCGCTGGGCGGTCGCCTACAAGTACCCGCCCGAGGAAGTCCACACCAGGCTGCTGGACATCGCCGTGAACGTGGGACGCACCGGCCGGGTCACCCCGTACGGCATCATGGAGCCGGTCAAGGTTGCGGGGTCCACCGTGGAGATGGCCACGCTCCACAACCAGGACGTGGTCAAGGCCAAGGGCGTGAAGATCGGCGATATCGTGGTCCTCCGCAAGGCCGGCGACGTCATCCCTGAAATCGTGGGTCCTGTCCTGGCGCTCCGCGGGCAGCAGGACCCGCCCGTCCGCGATTTCGTAATGCCCACTGAGTGCCCCTCCTGCGGCACGCCGCTGAAGCCGGCCAAGGAGGGGGACGTGGACATCCGCTGCCCCAACGCCAGGTCCTGCCCGTCGCAGCTGCGCGAGCGGGTGTTCCACCTTGCCGGCCGCGGGGCGTTCGACATCGAAGCGCTCGGCTGGGAGGCGGCGATCGCTCTGACGCAGCCCGCTGAGCCTGAGCAGCCGCCGCTGACTTCCGAGGCGAACCTCTTCGACCTCACCCCCGAATCCCTCGCCGAGGTCCGGATCCGGCGGGAAAAGCGGAGCAAGGGCGTGCCCACCGGGGAGTTTGAACTGGTGCCCTACTTCTACAGCAAAGGCACGGCCAAATCTCCGTCAAAGCCCACGGCCACCACCCAGAAGCTCTTCAAGGAGCTGGAAAAGGCCAAGTCCCAACCGCTGTGGCGGGTGCTTGTGGCGCTGTCCATCCGGCACGTCGGCCCCCGCGCCTCGCGGGCACTGGCCACCGAATTCGGAACCATGGACGCCATCCGGCAGGCCTCGGAAGAGGAACTGGCCGGCGTGGACGGCGTTGGCCCCACCATCGCCGCGGCACTCAAGGAGTGGTTCGCCGAGGACTGGCACCGGGAGATCGTGGACCGCTGGGCAGCCGCCGGTGTGCGGATGGCCGACGAGCGCGACGAATCCACGCCCCGTACCCTGGAAGGCCTGACCGTGGTGGTCACCGGCTCCCTGCCCAACTTCAGCCGGGACGAGGCCAAGGAAGCCATCCTGGTCCGCGGCGGCAAGGCAGCGGGCTCGGTCTCGAAGAAGACCGATTACCTGGTGGCCGGCGAAAGCGCAGGCACTAAGCTGGACAAGGCCGAGCAGCTGGGCATTCCCGTCCTGGATGAGGACGGCTTCCGGAAACTGCTCGACGGCGGACCGGCAGCGCTGGGGGATCCGGCCGGCGACATCCCGGATCCGGATGCGCCGGAAGACGCGGCCGTCACCGCGGAGGGTCAGGCATGACCGCCCCGGCCGAACTCCTGGCCGTGGCCAGGGCAGCCGCGTCAGCAGGCGCCGAAGTCCTCGCCGGGCGCACCGCCGACGCCCTGGCCGCCAGCAACAAGGGCGCGGCAGGAGACTGGGTGACGGCCTTCGACGTCGCCGCTGAGGACGCCGTCCGGGGCGTCATCACCGCGGCCCGTCCAGGCGACACCATCACCGGGGAAGAGCACGGCACCACGCGCCCGGCTGAACCCAGCGGCTACCGCTGGTCCATCGACCCGTTGGATGGGACCACCAACTTCATCCGCAATATCGTCTACTACGCCACCTCGGTGGCAGTGGCCGGTCCGGACGGGACGTGGCTGGCCGGCGTCGTCCATGCCCCCGCCCTTGGCCGGATCTACCACGCGGTGCGCGGCCAGGGGGCGTGGCTTGAGGAGGGCGGGCGACAGGCCCGGCTGGAGGGCCCGGTGCCCGGGCGGACCGGGCAGATCCTGGCAACCGGTTTCAGCTACGATCCGGCCGTCCGGTCGCAGCAGGCGGCGGCATTCGCCGGGCTGGCCGAGGGCTTTGCGGACGTCCGTCGGCTGGGCTCGGCTGCCCTCGACCTGTGCATGGTGGCGGACGGCACGCACGACGCCTACGGCGAGCGGGGACTCAATGAACACGACTTCGCCGCCGGTGCCCTGATCGCAGAGGAGGCCGGCTGCTGGGTACGCCGGCCGCGGCTGGCCAGCCCGCTGGACGGCGGTCCGTCGGACCAGGAACGACTGGATGCCTGGACGTGCGCCGCGGGGCTGGAGCTTTCGGGCAGGTTTCCGCTCTGACCCGGCGCCGGGAGTGATAGTTCAGTCACGGAAAATGCCCTCCGGCGCCTCTGGGGCCGCACCCGCCACTACCATTGACGGGTGCAGCCGCAGATAACCATCCGTCCCGCCGTCGAGGCAGATTACGACGACGTCGCCCGCATCACGCGCGACGCCTACCTCGCTGCGGGGTACTTCGATGACGCGGACCATCCGTACATGCGCAGGATCCAGGACGTGGCCCTGCGCGCCGGCGAGGCCACCATCTGGGTTGCCGAACGTGACGGCGCCGTCGTGGGGTCTGTGACGCTGGCTGTGGCCGGAGAGCCTTATGCGGACATCGCGCTGCAGGACGAACTTGAGTTCCGCATGCTGGTGGTGGACCCCGCCGTGCAGCGCAGCGGCGCCGGACGTGCCCTGCTGGAAGCGATCATCGCGCACGCCCGGGCGCTTCCGGGGATCCGCGCCGTGGCACTGACCACGGGCGAAAGCTGGCTCAGCGCGCACGGGCTCTACCAGGCGACCGGCTTCCGCCGGGTCCCGGAGCGTGACTGGCTGGTCCCCGGGACCGACATAAAGCTGCTGGTTTACCGGCTGGACGTGCACCAGCCCTAAAGTGGTGCCGACCCAATCCAGTATTGAAAGGCTCCACCATGCGCAAAACCTTCGGCACCGGCTCTGTCTGGGAACAGACCCTCGGCTACTCCCGGGCCGTCCAGGTGGACAACACCCTGTACATCTCAGCCACCGCGGCAAGCGGTGATGACGGGATCGTAGGCGAGGACTTCTACTCCCAGACCCAGTACATCCTGGAAAAGCTCGGCAAAGTGCTGGCCGACGCCGGCTTCAGCTTCGAAGACGTGGTCCAGTCCAAGCTGTACCTGACGGACATCAGCAAATGGGAGGACGCCGGCCGCGCCCACGGCGAGGTTTTCGGCGACATCCGGCCCACGCTGTCACTGGTGCACGTCCTGCCGTTCCTGGACCCGAAGATGCTGGTGGAGATCGAGCTGGTGGCCCGGAAGAGCGGCTCCTAGCCGCAACGGTCCGGTACCGGCGCCCGCCGGGGGTGGTCCGGCGGGCGCCGCCGTTTCCCCACTAGACTGGATCGGAAAACAATTCGTACTTTGCAGGGGAGATCCATGGCTGCGATCAACCGTGACGATGTTGCGCATCTCGCGCGGCTCGCTCACATCGAGATGAGTGACCAAGAGCTGGACAGGATGGCGGGGGAACTTGCCGTCATCGTGGATTCGGTGAAGTCCGTCAGTCAGGCCGCCGGGGACGACGTCCCGGCAACGTCCCACCCCATCCCGCTGACCAATGTGTTCCGCGCGGACGTTGTGGGCCACACCTTCACGGCCGAACAGGCACTTTCCGGCGCGCCGGATTCCGAAGACAACCGTTTCAAGGTCCCGGCAATCCTGGATGAGGCATAACCATGACTGAACTGAACACCGCCGGCTCGGCCCTGATCCGGCTTTCGGCCGCGGAACTGGCCGCAAAGCTCGCCGCCGGCGAGGTCACCTCCGTGGCCATCACGCAGGCCTGCCTGGACCGTATCGCGGCCGTGGACGGCGGCGAACGCGGCGTCAACGCGTTCCTGCACGTCAACGCCGAAGAAGCGCTTGCCGTCGCCGCCGAAGTGGATGCCATCCGCGCCGCGGGAGGGGCCGAAGCGGAGGCCCTGCACGTCCTGGCGGGCGTCCCCATCGCCGTCAAGGACCTGATCGTCACCGTGGGCCAGCCCACCACCGCCGGCTCGAAGATCCTCGAAGGCTGGCACAGCCCCTACGACGCCACCGTGGTGGAGCGCCTGCGCGCCGCGAAGATGCCCATCCTGGGCAAGACCAACCTGGACGAGTTCGCCATGGGCTCCTCCACCGAGCACTCCGCGTACGGCCCCACCCGCAACCCGTGGGACCTGGACCGCATCCCCGGCGGCTCCGGCGGCGGGTCCGCTGCCGCCGTCGCTGCTTTCGAGGCCCCCCTGGCGCTGGGCACGGACACCGGCGGCTCCATCCGCCAGCCCGGTGCGGTCACCGGCACCGTGGGCGTGAAGCCCACCTACGGCAGCATCTCCCGCTACGGAGCCATCGCCATGGCATCCTCGCTGGACCAGATCGGCCCTGTCACCCGCACCGTCCTGGACTCCGCTTTGCTCCACCAGGTAATCGGCGGACACGACCCCCGCGACTCCACCTCCCTGCCTGAACCGCTGGCGGACCTCGTAGCCGCGGCGAAGACCGGCAACGTCGAGGGCCTGCGGGTGGGCATCATCAAGGAGCTGCACGGCGAGGGCTACCAGGCCGGCGTGGAAAACCGGTTCAAGGAAGCCCTGGCACTGTTGAAGGACGCGGGAGCGGAAATCGTCGAGGTGTCCTGCCCCAACTTCCAGTACGCCCTGGGTGCCTACTACCTCATCATGCCGTCCGAGGCCTCCTCCAACCTCGCGAAGTTCGACGGCGTCCGCTACGGCCTGCGCGTCCTGCCCGAAGACGGTCCCATGACGATCGAACGCGTCATGGGCGCAACCCGTGCTGCAGGCTTCGGCGACGAGGTCAAGCGCCGCATCATCCTGGGCACCTACGCCCTGAGCGCGGGCTACTACGACGCCTACTACGGCTCCGCGCAGAAGGTCCGCACCCTTGTCCAGCGCGACTTCGACGCCGCCTTCACGGTGGCCGACGTCCTGATTTCCCCCACGGCGCCCACCACGGCGTTCCGCCTGGGCGAAAAGCTGGACGATCCGCTGGCCATGTACCTCAACGACGTGGCCACCATCCCCGCAAACCTGGCCGGTGTTCCGGGACTCTCCCTGCCCGGCGGCCTGGCGGACGAGGACGGGCTGCCCGTCGGTATTCAGCTGCTGGCCCCCGCCCGCGAGGATGCCCGGCTGTACCGCGTGGGCGCCGTGCTCGAATCGCTGCTTGAGGACAAGTGGGGCGGCCCGCTGCTGGCCCAGGCCCCCGAACTTGCCGGCTCCCCGGCCCTCGAAACCCAGGAGGCAAAATAATGAGCACTGACGAAATCCTGAGCTTCGAAGAGGCCATGGAGAAGTACGACCCCGTCCTGGGCTTTGAGGTCCACGTGGAGCTCAACACCCGGACCAAGATGTTCTCCTCCGCGCCCAACGTCTTCGGCGACGAGCCCAACACCAACGTCAACGAGGTGGACCTCGGCATGCCGGGTGTCCTGCCCGTGGTGAACCGGACGGCCGTAGAGTCCTCGATCAAGATCGGCCTGGCGCTGAACTGCAAGATCGCAGAGAGCTGCCGCTTCGCCCGGAAGAACTACTTCTACCCGGACACCCCCAAGAACTTCCAGACCTCCCAGTACGACGAACCCATCGCGTATGACGGCTACCTGGATGTCGAACTCGGGGACGGCACGGTGTTCCGTGTGGAGATCGAGCGCGCCCACATGGAGGAGGACGCCGGCAAGCTGACCCACATGGGCGGTGCCACGGGCCGCATCCACGGCGCCGACTTCTCCTTGGTGGACTACAACCGCGCCGGCGTGCCGCTGGTCGAAATCGTCACCAAGCCCATCGAGGGCGCCGGCTCCCGCGCCCCGGAACTTGCCAAGGCGTACGTGGCGGCCATCCGGGAAATCGTGAAGAACCTGGGCGTCTCGGATGCCCGGATGGAACGCGGCAACGTGCGCTGCGACGCCAACGTTTCCCTCCGCCCGCACGGGCGGGAACGGTTCGGCATCAGGTCCGAAACGAAGAACGTCAACTCGCTGCGCGCCGTCGAACACGCCGTCCGCTACGAAATCCAGCGCCATGCCGCCGTCCTGGACGCCGGCAACCCGGTGGTGCAGGAAACCCGCCACTGGCACGAGGACACCCGCACCACCACCTCGGGCCGGCCCAAGTCCGACGCCGACGACTACCGCTACTTCCCCGAGCCGGACCTGGTCCCCGTGGTGGCGTCGCGTGAATGGGTCGAGGAACTGCGCGCCACCCTGCCCGAGCCGCCGGCCGAGCGCCGCAAGCGGCTGAAGTCGGACTGGGGCTACTCGGAGCTGGAGTTCCGCGATGTGGTGAACGCCGGCGTCCTTGACGAGATCGAGGAGACCATCGCCGCCGGCGCCAGCGCGTCTGTGGCGCGCAAATGGTGGATGGGCGAGATCGTGGGCCGTGCCAAGGCCGCCGACGTGGACCCAGGCCAGCTGGGCGTCCAGCCTGCCACCATCGTGGAGCTCAGCCGCATGGTGGAGGACGGCAAGATCAACAACAAGATGGCGTCGCAGGTGCTGGACGGCGTCCTCGCCGGGGAGGGCACTCCCGCGGAAATCGTGGAGAAGCGCGGCCTGGCCGTGGTGTCCGACGACGGCCCCCTCCTGGAGGCCATCGACGCCGCCCTTGCGGCGCAGCCGGACGTCGCCGATAAGATCCGCGGCGGCAAGGTCCAGGCCATCGGCGCCATCGTGGGCGGGGTCATGAAGGCCACCCGCGGCCAGGCCGATGCCGGCCGCGTCCGCGAGCTCATCCTCGAAAGGCTGGGCGTCTCCGCCTAGCTGTTCCCGCCCCGCCGGGTAGCGCAAAGTGTCGTTCTGATCGCCCAAACCGACGCTGGGCGCTACCCGGTTCACGCTTCAAGTACTCAGGTTGGCGCTGCAAGAAGTACTCGTGTGCAGTGGGCCCCTCAGCCCTACACTGGACCCCACGGGGCCGCGGCTGCGGTCCCGGCCAGCTATGTAAAGGGGGGCGGCCGTGCCGTTCAAGGACCGGGGAAGGGCGCGGAGACTGGTACTCGCCGGCGCTGTTGCCCTCACGCTCGCGGGTACGGGCGCGGCACTGGCCTGGCCCGCCGACGGCCCCTCCCCGTCGCCGTCCTCCACCGCACCGGCCCCTTCGCCCTCTCACGATCCGCCGGGCCGTGCCGGTTCTCCGCCGGGCCACCAGGACAGCCAGTACCGGCAGGACAAAGGCGGCAAGCAGCACCGGGCCCACAAACAGCACGGGCCTGACAAACAAGACCAGGCCGACCATGCCCGCGGCGGCAGGCTCCAGCACAGCGAGAGTGTGGTCAAGGACGCGGACGGCAGCTTCCGGACCGTCCTGGTCCAGCGCGGAACCGTGGAAGCGGTCAGCGGCACCTCGGTTACCGTCCGGAGCGAAGACGGCTACTCACAGGCTTACGCTGTGGACGCCGACACCAGGATCAGCGGGCACCCTGCGGCCTTCGGCCACCGGTCGCCTGCAGCGGACGACGACGACAAGCCGGCCGGGCCGCGGACCGGCACCGTCCCGGACATTGCCGTCGGGGACTGGGTCCGCGTTTTCGGTGTCAAGGAGGGGGACCGGGTGACGGCGACGCGGATTGCCCCCGGCGCCGGAAATGTTCGGGGCGGAGGACGCTAATCCGGCTCCACCAGGCCGGCCATGATGTCCTGCAGCGTCTCGCAGACCACCATGACCGCGCGTCGCTTCAGGTTTTCGGGCCGGGCCAGGAGGTCTATCCGGCGCCGCGTGCTGATGCCTTGGAGGGGACGCAGGATGACGGCCGGGTTGAGGACCGGCCCCGCCGTGTACCTCGGCAGCAGGCCGGCCACGCCGCCGGCTGCCACCAGTGCGGCCACCGTGGAATAGTCGTTGATCCGGTGCACGATCCTCAGCTCCCGGCTGGACACCGCTGCGACGGCGGAGAGGACGTCCGCGGGGGAGTAGCCGGCGTGGCTGGTCACCCAGGCTTCATCCACCACATCGGCCACGGACACCGACTCCTGCTGCGCCAGCCGATGACCGGCGGGCAGGGCCACATCCAGCGGTTCGTGTGCCAGTGGAATGACGGTAACCCGTTCGCCCGGCCACCGCGGGCTGTGGTCCATCCGGTGGGCCAGGACCAGATCGTACCGGGCGGTGAGCGCGGGAAAGTCATTCTGGGCCACGTCCTCGTCGGAGAGTTCGATCTTCGGCCGCCCGGGTCCGTCCAGCGCCTTGGCCAGCGGCGCGAACAGTGCCTGCCCGGCGCTGTGGAACCCGGACAGGGTGACGCGCGCCGCCGCGGAGCCGTGGTAGCTGCCGATCGCGCTCCGGGCGTCGGCCATGGCGCTGACCACCGCCGCCCCGGCGTCCGCGAGCACCTGGCCGGCCTCCGTCAGCACCAGGTTGCGGCCTTCCCTGCGCGTCAGCGGGACCTCCACGGAGCGCTGGAGCAGGGCAAGCTGCTGCGACACGGCCGAGGGCGTCACCATGAGCGTGTCCGCCACCGCCTTCACGCTGCCCAAGGCGCCAAGTTCGCGCAGGATTTCCAGCTGGTGTATTTCCATCGCATCAGTCTAAACATTAGGAAGTGCTACATCGTCGATTGAGATATTTGCTGTTGTTCTAAAGCTTCTTCCCGGCTGTAATGGGGAGGGCAGCACCCTGCCCAAGCGTATGGACGAAGAGTAAGGAAGCCGATGAGGGCTTTGTACAAGGCCGGCCCGCAAGCCGGATTTGAGCTGGTGGACCGGCCGGACCCCGTCACCGGCCCGGCGGACGTCAAGATCCGCGTCATGACCACCGGCATCTGTGGAACGGACCTGCATATCCAGTCCTGGGACGCCTGGGCGCAGGGCATCATCGAGGCACCGCTGATTCCCGGCCATGAATTTTATGGCGAAGTGGTGGAAACCGGCGCGGGCGTCCGGGACGTCAAGGTGGGCGACCGCGTCTCCGGCGAAGGCCACGTGGTATGCGGGATCTGCCGCAACTGCCGGGCCGGCCGGCGGCAGATGTGCATTCATACCGTCAGTGTGGGCGTGCAGCGGGACGGCGCCTTTGCCGAGTACGTTGTTATTCCCGAGACGAACGTCTGGGTGCACCATGACCCTTCCGTCACGCCTGAACTCGGTGCCATCTTCGATCCCTTCGGCAATGCTGTCCACACTGCCCTGAGCTTCCCGCTGGTGGGCGAGGATGTCCTGATCACCGGCGCCGGTCCCATCGGGCTGATGGCCATCGCCGTGGCCCGGCACGCCGGCGCCCGCAAAATCGCCATCACGGACGTCTCCGGGCCGCGGCTGGAGCTGGCGCGCCGCCTGGGCGCCGACCTTGCCATCGATGTCTCCACCACCCGCATCCGCGAAGCCCAGCAGGAGCTCTGCCTGCGGGAAGGGTTCGATATCGGCATGGAAATGTCCGGGCACCCGTCCGCCCTGCCGGAGATGATTGACAACATGAACCACGGTGGCCGCATCGCCATGCTGGGCCTGCCCAGCCAGGACATCACCATCGACTGGGCCAAGGTGGTCACCCACATGCTGACGCTGAAGGGTATTTATGGCCGCGAGATGTATGAGACCTGGTATGCCATGAGCGCCATGCTTTCCTCCAACCCTGTGCTCCATGCCGGGATTTCAGCGGTGGTGACCGATGTCCTGCCTGCCGCGGAATGGGAAAAAGGCTTCGACATTGCCCGCAGCGGGACCGGCGGCAAGGTCGTCCTCGACTGGACCAAACTCTAAGGAAACGCCATGTACACCTCAATCAAGGACCAACTGCGCGCCGAGCTGGACGACATCCGCGCTGCCGGGCTGTTCAAGGCCGAACGCAGCATCAGTTCGCCCCAGTCCAGCCACATCACCGCCGGGCAGCCCGGCCGGCCGGGCGCGGACGTGCTCAACTTCTGCGCCAACAACTACCTCGGGCTGGCGGACCACCCGGACATCATCGACGCCGCGAAGGACGCCATGGACCAGCGCGGCTTTGGCATGGCCAGCGTGCGCTTCATCTGCGGCACCCAGGACCTTCACCTCGAGCTCGAGGCCCGGGTTTCGCGCTTCCTGGGCACCGAGGACACCATCCTGTTCTCCAGTTGCTTCGACGCCAACGGCGGTGTGTTCGAGTCCCTGCTGGGCGCCGAAGATGCAGTGATCTCGGACGCCCTGAACCACGCCTCCATCATTGACGGCATCCGGCTCTGCAAGGCGCAGCGCTACCGTTACGCCAACCAGGACATGGCGGACCTTGAAGCGAAACTCATCGAGTCCGCGGGCGCACGCCGCCGGATCGTCGTGACGGACGGCGTGTTCTCCATGGACGGCTACCTTGCTCCGCTGGAGGCCATCTGCGACCTTGCCGAGAAGTACGACGCGCTGGTCATGGTGGACGACTCGCACGCCGTGGGCTTCATGGGCGAGACCGGCGCCGGAACGCCGGAACACGCGGGCGTTTCGGACCGCGTGGACATCTACACCGGAACTTTCGGGAAGGCTCTGGGCGGTGCCTCCGGCGGGTATGTGTCCGGCCGGGCCGAGGTAGTGTCCATGCTCCGGCAAAAGGCGCGCCCTTACCTGTTCTCCAACTCGCTCGCGCCCGCCATCGTAGCCGCCACCATCAAGGCCCTGGACCTGGTGGAAAATTCGGCGGACCTGCGGAGCCGCCTGTTCCAGAACGCGGAACTCTTCCGCCGCCGGATGTCACAGGAAGGCTTCGACCTGCTGCCGGGAGAGCACGCCATCGTCCCGGTCATGTTCGGCGACGCCGTCCAGGCCGCCAAGGTGGCGGACCGCATGCTCGAGCACGGCGTCTTCGTGACAGCCTTCAGCTTCCCGGTGGTCCCCAGGGGAGCGGCCAGGATCCGGGTCCAGCTCTCCGCAGCGCATTCTGCCGGCGACGTCGAAGCGTGCGTCCGCGCCTTCATGGCCAGCCGCGCGGAGGTGGCGGCCTAGACCGCGGCCACGAGGCCCGTACTCTGCCATCATGGACCCATGAGCGCACAGTACGATGTCCTGATCGTGGGCGGCGGTATCGCCGGGCTGTCCCTGGCCTCCCGGCTTGCCGGCCATTGCAGTGTGGCACTCGTGGAGGCGGAGCAGGAGCTGGCGTACCACACGTCCTCCCGCTCCGCCCGCCAGCTGATACCCAGCTATGGGCCGCCGGTAGTCCAGGAGCTGACCATGCGGACGCTTGAACTCATGGCCGAGCGCGACTCCGCGCTCCGCGAACCGGTCCTCACACCCCGCAGCTTCATGCTGGTGGGCTCGGAGGCTGCCGTGGCGGCACAAGCCAGCGGACACATGAAGCCCATTACGGCGGAGCATGCGCTTGAACTGTGCCCTGCGCTGGTTCCGGATTCCTTCCAGGCCGCCGGGCTGGACACCGGATCCTTCGCGTGCAACGCGCCGCTGCTCCTGGCGGACCACCGCCAGCGCGCCCTTGCCGCCGGTGCGGACATCATCACCGGCGCCAGGGTGCATTCGGCCCAGCGGCTTGGCTCCGGCTGGCAGGCGGGGGCAGGGACCGAGGCGTTCCAGGCCGGAGTGCTGGTCAATGCCGCCGGGGCATGGGCAGATGAACTCGCCGTGCTCAGCGGCGTGGAGAAGCTCGGCTTCCAGCCGTACCGGCGCACCGCGGCGATTGCCGCCGTCGACCGTCCCCTGCCGGAGTCCGCGCCGATGGTGGCGGCCGCCGACCGTACCTTCTATTTCCGCGCTGAAGGGCGGGATGTGCTGATTTCACCGTCCGAAAGCGTGCCCAGCGGCCCGGAGGATGCACGGCCGCGCCCGGACGACGTCGAACGGCTGGTGGAACTGCTGAACACGGTGACCACGCTGGGAATCACGGCCGTGCGGAAATCCTGGACCGGGCTGCGGACCGAGGCTGCGGACGGCATTCCGGTAGCCGGGTTCGATGCCGAAGCGCCCGGCTTCTACTGGCTGGCGGGCCAGGGCGGCTACGGCTTCCAGACCTCCTCGGCCCTGGCCGAACTCGCCGCGGCGCAAATCCTGGCCGGCCAGGCGGCTGGAGGCAGTCCGGAATCCCGGACAACGCAGGCGGTGGCAGCCACGCGCTGGTCCATCCGGCGCTGAAGAATGGTTGCATGAGCACCCTGATCACGAACATTGCCGAGCTGATGACCCAGGACCTGGAGCACCGGGTCCTGAAGAGAGCGGCCGTGGTGGTGGAAGGGGAGCGGATCGCCTGGATCGGTTCCGCGGGAGACGCCCCGGCCGCCGATGAGTCCGTGGATGCCGGAGGCCGTGCCCTGCTGCCCGGCTGGGTGGATTCGCACAGCCACCTGGTATTCGCCGGGGACCGTACCGCGGAGTTCGAGGCACGCATGGCGGGGGAGTCCTACTCCGCCGGCGGCATTGGCGTCACCATGGGGGCCACCCGGGAGGCCTCCGACTTCGACCTGACCCGGCTGGCCATGGGGCGGGTGGCGGAAGCGGCATCCCAGGGCACCACCTACCTGGAAACCAAGACCGGTTACGGCCTCGACGTTGAGCACGAGGCCCGCAGCGCCCGCATCGCGTCCACCGTCGCGGACGAAGTGACTTTCCTCGGCGCGCACCTGGTCCCGGCGGGCCAGGACCCGGAGGCGTACACGGACCTGGTGTGCGGCCCCATGCTGGACGCCGTCCGCCCCTATGTGAAGTGGGCGGACGTGTTTTGCGAGGAAGGGGCCTTCACCGCCGAGCAGTCCCGCAGGGTCCTGCTGGCGTGCCGCGACGCCGGACTGGGACTGCGGGTGCACGGCAACCAGTTGGGCGAAGGCCCGGGCGTGCAGCTTGCTGTGGAAGTGGGAGCGGCCAGCGTGGACCACGTCAACTACCTGTCGGAGCGGGACGTTGCCGCGCTCGCGGATACCTGGACCGGCTGGGATGCCGCCGCGGGCACCGGAAACCGCGGCACCGTGGCCACGTGCCTTCCGGCATGCGACCTCTCCACCCGCCAGCCGCTGGCCCCCGCCCGCACCCTGTTGGACGCCGGCGTCCAGGTGGCGCTGGCTTCCAACTGCAACCCCGGCACCTCGTACACCAGTTCCATGTCATTCTGCGTCACTACGGCAGTCCTGCAGATGCGGCTGAGCGTTCACGAGGCCGTCCGGGCCGCGACCTACGGGGGCGCGCTCGCCCTCCATCGGGAGGCCGGAAAGGACGCCGACGGCGAACGCGCGGTGGGCTCCATCGCCGTCGGACACCGCGCGGACCTTCACCTGCTCAACGCTCCCTCCGCCACGCACCTCGCCTACCGTCCGGGCATGCCGCTGACGTACGCTGTGTGGCGGGCCGGCGTACGGGTGGCGTAGCAGCCGGCCCCCAGACTGCAATCCCCGGAGGCCGCATGACCCGAACCGACCGACTCACGGCGATCCTGGACCTGTTGGCCCGGACAGGCCAGGTGGAAGTCGAGGAGATCGTCAACACGTTGAACGTCTCGCCCGCCACCGCCCGGCGGGACCTGGACAGCCTGGCCAAGCGCCGGCTGCTCACCCGCACGCGGGGAGGGGCGACCACCGGTGCCCTGGCCTATGACCTTCCCGGCCGGTACAACCGGGACGACCACGCAGAGGCCAAGCAGCAGATCGCCCAGGCCGCGTCCGCGCTGATTACCCCCGGTGCCGTCATCGGACTGTGCGGCGGCACCACCAGCACGGTGCTGGCGCAGATCCTGGCCACGCGCGAGGACCTGAACGCGCCGTCCAACCAGCCCACCCTCACCGTGGTCACCAACGCCATCAATATCGCCGGGCAGCTGGCCGTCCGGCCCAACATCAAGGTCATGGTGACCGGCGGCATCCTCAACCCCCGTTCCTACGAACTGGTGGGCCCCTATACGGACATCATCATGCAGAAAGTGGTGTTGGACATCGCCTTCATCGGCGTCAACGGCATCGATCCCGAGGTGGGGCCCACCAACACCGGCGAAGGGGAAGCTTCCGTCAACACCCTCCTGGCCAGCCGGGCCCGCGTGTCCTACGTCCTGGCCGATTCCTCCAAGGTGGGGGTCCGCGCCTTCGCCACCATGCACGGCTACAACTTCACCAGGCTCATCACCGACGCCGGGATCTCCGCGCGTGACAAGGCCGCCTTCGAAGCCAGTGGCACTCAAGTGATCGTGGCGCCTGCCTGACATGCTGGTCTCATCGCGCCGACGCCTCACATTCGAAGTCCTCATCGTCCTGGGCCTGTCCCTGGGCCAGTCGGCGGTGTACTCCGTGGTGCAGCTCCTGGACAAGATGTCCCGCGCGCCGCTGGCACAAGGCACGTCCACGCTGAACCGCTCCCAGAGCAGCCGCGAGTACTTCGACCTGGCCTACCAGCTGCTGGACATCATCTTTGCCCTGGTCCCGGTGCTGCTGGTGATCTACTTCCTCACGGGCCAGCGGCAGGCAGGCACCGGGGATCCTGCCCAGAGCGGGTCAGCCTTCCGGAAACTGGGCTTCGACCTGGCCCGCCCCGGCCGGGACATCCTGCACGGACTGGGGCTGGCCGCCCTGATCGGGGTGCCTTCGCTGGGCCTCTACGCGGCCGGCCGGGCACTTGGTATCACCACCGCCATCGTCCCCAGCGCCCTCGACGCTTACTGGTGGACGGTCCCGGTACTGGTCCTGTCCGCCGTCCGCCACGGGGTGGTGGAGGAGGTCATCGTGGTGGGTTACCTGCTGGACCGGTTCGGAAAATTCGGCTGGAGCGTGCCGGCTGCCATTGCCGTCAGCGCCCTGCTCCGCGGCACCTACCACCTGTACCAGGGGTTTGGGCCCTTCATCGGAAACGTGGTGATGGGGATCGTCTTCGCCTGGCTGTACACCCGGACGCGCCGGGTCATGCCGCTGGTCGTCGCCCATGCCCTGCTGGACACGGTGGCCTTCGTCGGCTTTAGCCTCTTCGGCCGTGCCGTGGGCCTGGGCTGATTCAGCGCGGTTGAAGGGAATTTGGCTTAAAGAGAATTCGGCCGCCATCGGTGGGCGACGCCGTTGTCACCCGCTGATGGCGGCCGAAGCTGTGGTGCGGTCAGATCGTGACGGGGCCAGTGGCGGTCTCGAACGTGACGGCGAGGATGCCCGGGGTGCCGTGTGGGGCCACCCAGTCCACGGCCACGTCTTCCAACGGGCGTTCCACCGGCTCGCCGAGCCATTCGGTGACGCGCTCGGGGGAGCCGGCGATGGTCAGCGAGCGCATTTTCAGGCTGCTGTTGTAGGCGTTCGAGGGGTGCAGCGAGGGATCCCCCTCCCACTTGAGCATGTAGGGGACCTGCGGATCAGCGATCAGGCCCAGGATGCCGATCTGCTTCCAGACCAGTTCGCGGCCGTCAGGGAACTTGCGGTTGCCGTTGACCGCGGAGCGGCCCAGGCGCTCCTCGAAGGGTGCCAGGTCGTCCACTTCGACGCACCAGCCCATCCAGCCGCCGCCGGCCGCGGAACGGGAGCGGACGGCCTGGCCGAACGGAGCCTTGTCCGACGCCGGGTGGTCCAGGACCTCCACGACCTCAAGGTACTTGTGGCCCGCCAGAGGGATGATCATGTTGCGCGTCCCGAAGCGGGGATGCACCCCGCCCTTAACCGCCTCGACGCCAAGGGCGGAGGAAATCCGGTCAGTGGTGGCAGCCAGGCCATCGTGTTCACAGGCGTAAGAGACGTGATCCATGCGCATGGCAACATCTTGGCACTTTGTGATCGGGCTCTCAGCTTAGGATCGCCTTACTTGGAAATAAGCGGGGAGCCGTCCCGGACGACCACCCGGAAGGGCGCGCCGGCGTGACGCCGGATGTCATAACGGGTCACATGCGTGGCGCCGCCCGGGGGATCTTTCATACACTCGGGGGAGGTCATGAGTGCCAGCAACAGCCCCGGCTTGCTGGCCGGCAACCCTCCTTCCGCGGCGGGGTGCCCCGGGTGAGGACCTGGCCTGCCGGCCTCCCGGCGGCGGGCAAGCGCGCAGAAGAGGTTTGTATATGACAGTCACCGTTCCCCGTACCGCAGGGCCCCGGCATGGCGTGGTCCGCTACGCAGGCATTGGCGGGATGGAGCTGGAGGCCGGCGGATTCCTGCCGGATGTCACGCTGGCCTATGAGACCTGGGGCACCCTGAATGCCGACGGTTCCAATGCCGTCCTTATTGAGCATGCACTGACCGGCAGTACCCACGTGACGCGCGGCGACACGGACGAGGACGGCTGGTGGGAAGAGCTCGCCGGCCCCGGCGCGCCCGTGGACACGGACAAATTCTTTGTGGTGGCCATTAACATCCTGGGCGGATGCTACGGGTCCACCGGGCCGTCGTCGCCCGCTCCGGACGGGAAACCCTGGGGCTCCCGCTTCCCGCTGGTGACCCTGCGCGACAGCACCGTGGCCGAGGCGCGGCTCGCCGACCAGCTGGGCATCCGGTCCTGGTTCGCAGTGCTGGGTGGATCCCTGGGCGGGGCGCGGGCGCTGGAATGGGCCGTCACCTACCCTGAGCGGGTCCATCGCTGTGCGGTCATCGCCATCGGCGCAGCCAGCACCGCCGAGCAGATCGCCTTTGCCCAGGCCCAGACGCTCGCCATCCGACAGGACGCCAACTACAACGACGGCGACTATTACGACGGCGCGTTCCCCGAGGGCGGCCTTGCGCTGGCCCGCAGGATCGCCCACATCACCTACCGTTCCGCGCAGGAGTTTGACGGCAGGTTCGGCCGCAACCCGCAAGCGGGCGAAGCTCCGCTGCAGGCGGAGACCCTGGCTGGGCGCGGCCGGTACCAGGTGGAAAGCTACCTCGACCACCAGGGCGCCAAGCTGGTCCGGCGCTTCGACGCCAACAGCTATATCGTGCTCACCGAGGCGCTGATGAGCCACGACGTCACCCGCGGCAGGGGATCGCTGGCGGAAAGCCTGGCCCGGACTACCGCGAGATTCTTCGTGGCCGCGGTGGATTCCGACCGTTTGTATTTTCCGGAGCAGTCGCGCGAGCTCGCCGCCGCCCTGCCCGGAGAGGTGGACGTCCACCTCATTGCCGCGCCCATCGGCCATGACGGCTTCCTGACCGAGATCGGCCAGCTCGGCGCCCGGCTGCGTGATCACCTCGGCGCATAATCCGGGCCCCTTGCAGCCTCCTGTGTGCATTTATGCAGATGCCTTCTGCACTATTTGCCGTTGAGGTTGCGCCTGTAGAAAGGCCATACTCGTGTGAAGTGGCGGTATGTTGTGTACATCACATCGCATTGCCTCATCCTGGTCGCATCTGGCGTCGACGTAGACGCCGAAGGAGTTCATTAATGAGTACGGAAAAGTCAGCCGCAGGGCGGGTCGGGGAACCTGACGTCCAGGCCAGCGGCCTTAAGAAGGTCGTTACGGCTTCCATGGCCGGCACGGTCGTTGAATGGTACGAGTTCTTCCTCTACGCCTCGGCCGCCACGCTGGTGTTCGGCAAGACGTTCTTCCCCAATTCGGGCACGGAACTGGACGGCATCATCGCCGCCTTCGTGACGTACGCCGTCGGATTCGTCGCCCGCCCCATCGGCGGCATTGTCTTCGGCCACTTTGGCGACAAGTTCGGCCGCAAGCAGCTGCTGCAGCTCAGCATCATCCTGGTGGGCGTTGCCACCTTCCTCATGGGCTGCCTGCCCACGTTTGCGCAGATCGGCTACTGGGCACCGGCCCTGCTGGTCTTCCTGCGGTTCGTGCAGGGCTTCGCCGTCGGCGGTGAGTGGGGCGGCGCCGTCCTGCTCGTGGCCGAGCACAGCCCGAACAAGTCGCGCGGTTTCTGGTCCAGCTGGCCGCAGTCCGCAGTTCCCATGGGCAACCTGCTGGCAACCGGCGTCCTCTTCACCCTGTCCTCCACGCTCTCCCAGGAGGCCTTCCTCGGTTGGGGCTGGCGTGTTGCGTTCTGGCTCTCCGCGGTGATCGTCATCATCGGCTACTACATCCGGACCAAAGTCCAGGACGCCCCGATCTTCATCGAGGCCCGCAAGGAAGTTGCCGTTGAAAACAAGGGCTACGGCGTCGCAGAGGTCTTCCGCCGCTACCCGCGCGGTGTCTTCACCGCCATGGGCCTGCGCTTCGCCGAGAACATCCTCTACTACCTGGTGGTGACGTTCTCCATCACCTACCTCAAGGTCGTCGTGGAAACGGACACGTCCCGGATCCTGCTCCTGCTGCTGGTGGCCCACTTCATCCACTTCTGCACGGTGCCGCTGGTGGGCAAGATGTCCGATGCCTTCGGCCGCCGTCCGGTCTACATGGCCGGCGCCATCCTGGGCGGCACCTGGGGATTCTTCGCCTTCCCCATGATGGACACCGCCAACGACATGATTATCCTGGCAGCCATCACCATCGGCCTGATCTTCCACGCCCTGATGTACGCGGGCCAGCCCTCCATCATGGCCGAAATGTTCCCCACCCGGATGCGCTACTCCGGCGTATCCCTGGGCTACCAGGTGACCTCGATCGTTGCCGGTTCGTTGGCCCCGATCATCGCCACGGCCCTGCTGAGCAACTTCGGCTCCTCCACGCCGGTGGCGCTGTACCTGCTCGGAGCCTGCGTCGTCACGGCCATCTCGGTCTTCTTCCTCAAGGAAACCCGGGGTATCTCGCTGCGCGACGTTGACGCTGCGGATGCCAAGGGCACCGCGGACCTGCTCGCCGCGTCCAAGAAGTAACCCACGGCGACACCAGCCAGGGCAGCTGCCCGGATCCGGTTTCCGGGTCCGGGCAGCTGCATGCCATGAACCATCCACAGCAAGGAGCCGCCATGCGAGCCGCTGTCCTCTACAACACCGTTCCCGCCGGAACCAGCTACACAGATGCCCGTCCCCTGGTGGTGGAGGAGCTTGACCGCCCCGAGCCGCGCGCCGGGGAACTGGGCATCGCCATCACCTATTCCAGCCTCTGCCATTCGGACCTCTCGGTGGTGGACGGATCGCGCGTTCGCCCGCTTCCCATGGCGCTGGGACACGAGGCGGTAGGACGGGTGCAGGCCGTGGGACCCGGCGTCGAAGGTGTCTCCGTGGGCGACCACGTGGTGCTGGTCTTCGTTCCCAGCTGCGGCGACTGCCGCGCCTGCCGGGCCGGCCGGCCTGCCCTGTGCCACCGTGCCGCCGAGGTCAACGGCTCAGGGGACCTGCTGCACGGTGAGGCCCTGCTTCGGACGGCCTCCGGGGAACGAATCAACCACCACCTGGGTGTCTCGGCGTTCGCCGATTACGCGGTAGTGGCTCGGGAGTCGGTGGTGGTCATCGACGACGGCATCCCGGACACCGTGGCGGCCATGTTCGGCTGCGCAGTGCTCACCGGCATGGGCGCGGTCTTCAACACGGCAGCGGTCGACGCCGGCCAGTCGGTCGCCGTCTTCGGCCTCGGCGCCGTGGGGCTTTCGGCAGTCATGGCAGCACGCCTTGCCGGCGCGGCCTCCGTCATTGCCATCGACCCGAACGAGGGCAAGCACCGGCTCGCCCTGGACTGCGGAGCCACGGCGGCGGGAACTCCGGACGATGCCTCCCGGCTGATCGCGGAGGCCACCGGTGACGGCGTGGACGTGGCAGTGGAGGCCGTAGGTTCCGCGCGCGTGATCGCGTCCTGCCTGGAGCAGGTTACCCGCGGGGGTGCAGTGGTGTCCGTGGGCCTGCCGCATCCCTCTGCGGAACTGACGGTCCCGGCCCTGCAGTTCGCCGGCGCGGGCAAGCGGCTGCTGGGCTCCTACATGGGCGACGCGGTCCCGGAGCGCGACATCCCGCGCTACCTGGGCTTTTGGCGTGAAGGACGGCTGCCCGTGGAACTCCTGCACACGGACACCCGGCCCCTGGCTGAAATCAACGAAGGCCTGGACGCCCTCGCGGCCGGCCGCGTAGTGCGGCGGCTCTTCCAGCCCTGAGCCGGCCCGGGCGCACGCATCAACGCAAGGCCCGGAAGGATGCTGTCCTCAGGACGCGAGCAGGTCCTGCCGCGCGGCCACCTCTTCCTTGAGCGCCGTAATGACCGCCTGCACCCGTCCTGAGCGCAGCGACTCCGGCCGGGCCACGGCCCAGATGGGCAGCTGCCGTTCGAAGTCGTGCGGCAGGACCGGAACGAAATCGGGGTCGCGGCTGACCATGAAGCTCGGCAGCAGCCCGATGCCCGCGCCCTGGCGCACCGCCTCGACCTGGGCGAAGATGCTGGTGGCCTGGAAGCTCGATTTCGGCATCGGAAGCTGCGAGGACCGGTGCCCCAGTTCCGCCACCTGGAGCGCGGACTCAACGTAGGAGACGAAGCCGTGCTGCCCGACGTCGTCGGGCGTGTCCGGAACCCCCCGCCGGGCCGCATAGCCGGCGCTGGCGTACAGCCGGAGGTAGTAATTGGTGAGGAAGATGGTCTGTGCATTCCGCACGTCCGTTCCCCCCACCACCACTTCCAGATCCACGCCGGACCTGTTCTGGCTGACCTTGCGGGTGGCGCTGAGCATCTCCACGTTCAGCAGCGGATGGCGCTGCTGCAGTCGGACCAGCGCAGGGGTGACGAAGTCGGCGCCAAAACCGTCCGAGGTGCTGATCCGCACCATCCCGGAGAGCGCATCGCGCTCCTGGCCGATGGCGCCGGCCAGGGTACCCAGCGTCTCCTCGATCGCCTCGGCCGCCGCCACGGCGGAGGCGCCGAGTTCCGTCAGTTCCCAGCCGTGCGGACTGCGCTCCAGCGTGCGGCCGCCCAATTGCCGGTCCAGGGCAAGGATGCGCCGCGAAATCGTCGTATGCGTGGTGCCCAGTGTCTCCGCCACCGCGTTGAACCGGCCCAGCCTCGCCACCGTCAGCAGAATCAGCAAATCGTCGGGGCTCGGCAGACTGCCCACGTGTTCCGCCCTCCAAGCCTGTGCATCAATGCACATGGCATCTGTGATTTTTTACCTTGATTGCACTTTAGCAGCATGTGATGGTGGACACAGACCATTCCGGCCAAGGCGGCCGGGACAGAAGCGAAGGAGCTTGCACATGGCAGTTATCGGTTGGATCGGGTTGGGAAACATGGGCGGATCCATGTCAGTGAATCTCGCAAAGGCGGGGCATGACGTACGGGGCTTCGACCTCAACCCCGCCGCCGTGGCCGCTGCGGAGGCCGGCGGGGTCAAGCCCGTCGCCGGTATTGCCCAGGCGGTGGAGGGGGCCGACGTCGTCTTCACCATGCTTCCCAAGGGCGAGCACGCCAAAGCCGTGTACCTGGGCCCGGACGGCGTCCTGGCCCACGCGTCCACCAGCACCCTCCTGGTGGATTCCTCCACCATCGACATCGCCTCGGCGCAGGAACTGCACGACGCCGCAGCTGCCGCCGGCTTCCGCTTTGTGGATGCCCCGGTGTCAGGCGGCATGAGCGGGGCCAAGGCCGGCACGCTGACCTTCATGGTGGGCGGCGAGGACGGCGCGGTGGCCGACGCCACCGAATACATCCGCCCCATGGCATCGAACATCATTCCCACCGGCGGTGCCACCACCGGCCAGGCCGCCAAGATCTGCAACAACCTCATGCTCTTCATCAACCTGGCCTCCACCGCCGAAGGCGCCGTCCTGGCCGACCGCCTGGGCCTGGACAAGCAGGTCTTCTGGGACATCGCCTCGGTGTCCTCCGGGGACAGCTGGGCACTGCGGACGTGGTACCCCGTCCCCGGTGTGGTGGACACGGCGGCCTCCAACAACGACTTTGCCCCCACCTTCACCACGGAACTGGCCAACAAGGACATCGGCCTGGCCATCAGCGCAGCAGAGGACACCGGGACTCCGCTGGAAATCGGCAAGCACGTCCAGCAGCTGTTCCAGCGGCTGATCGATGCGGGGGAGTCCGGCAAGGACTGCTCCATGATCATCAAGCTCGCCGACGGCTCGCTCGACGCCGCAGACCAGTCCGCCTGACCGTACCGAACTTCCCAGCCCGAAAGAGACCCATGCAGACAATTCCGCACTTCATCAATGGCCAGCGCGTCAGCGACGCAGAGCGCTTCGGCCCTGTTTTCAACCCCGCCACCGGCGCCCAGGACAAGCAGGTTGCCCTGGCCTCCGGTGCCCGGGTGGAGGAAGCCATCGCGGCGGCGAAGGCTGCCCTGCCGGCGTGGCGCGCCACCAGCCTGGCCCGGCGCAGCAACATCTTCTTCAAGGTCCGCGAGATCCTCAACGAGCGGAAGCCCGAACTTGCCGCCATCCTTACCAGCGAGCACGGCAAGGTCCTCTCCGATGCCGAGGGCGAGATTTCCCGCGGCCTCGAGAACATCGAATTCGCCACCGGACTGTCCCACATGCTCAAGGGCGAGCGTTCCGAGCAGGTCTCCAGCGGAGTCGACGTCCACTCGGTCCGCCAGCCAGTGGGTGTGGTGGCGTGCATCACGCCGTTCAACTTCCCGGCGATGGTCCCGTTGTGGATGATCGGCAGCGCCCTGGCCTGCGGCAACACCGTGCTGCTGAAGCCGAGCGAAAAGGACCCGTCGTCGGCCGTTTTCATCGCCGAGGTGTTCGCTGAGGCCGGCCTGCCTGCCGGCGTCCTCAATGTGGTCCAGGGCGACAAGGAAGCCGTTGACGTCCTCCTTGAGCACCCGGACGTCAAGGCGGTCAGCTTCGTGGGGTCCACCCCCATCGCCCAGTCCATCTACAAGCGTGCGGCGGACCACGGCAAGCGAGTCCAGGCCCTGGGCGGCGCGAAGAACCACATGGTGGTCCTTCCCGACGCCGACCTGGACATGGCAGCCGACGCCGCGGTTTCCGCCGCGTACGGTTCGGCCGGTGAACGCTGCATGGCCGTCAGCGTCCTCGTGGCGGTGGGCAACATCGCCGACGACCTCGTGGAGGCAATCCGGACGCGGATGGCGGACCTGAAGATCGGCCCCGGCACGGATCCGGCCTCCCAGATGGGCCCGCTGATCACTGCCGAACACCGGGACCGCGTCGCGTCCTACGTGGCCGGCGCTGAAGACGAAGGCGCCACCGTGGTGGTGGACGGCCGCCGGCAGCAGTTCGATTCGGACGGCTTCTTCATCGGCGTCAGCCTGGTGGACCATGTCAAGCCCGGCATGAAGGTCTACGACGAGGAAATCTTCGGTCCCGTGCTGTCCGTGGTCCGCGCCGAAACCTACAGCGATGCCGTCCGCCTGGTCAATGAGCACGAATTCGGCAACGGAGTTGCAATCTTCACCCGCGACGGCGGCGCGGCCCGGCAGTTCGAGTTTGATGTCGAGGCCGGCATGGTGGGCATCAACGTCCCCATCCCGGTGCCGGTGGGAACGTTCTCCTTCGGCGGCTGGAAGAACTCGCTGTTCGGCGACACGCACATGTACGGCCCGGACAGCATCCGCTTCTACACCCGCGGCAAGGTGGTCACTACCCGGTGGCCGGACCCCTCAACCTCCGTCATCGACCTCGGCTTCCCGCAGGTGGACTGACACTAGCCGTTCATGATCTCGTTGCGGCGGGCCATGTACTCCTCCATGGAGATTTCGCCGTCGCTGTACTGCCTGTCGAGTTCCGCGAGCTTCCGGGCACGGAAGCCCTGCGGGGCCGACGGCGGCGGGGGAGTGGCCGGGGCAGCCGGCTCTTCCGGAGCCGGCTGCTGCTGCCAGGGCCGGGGCGGCGCGGGCGGCCCGCCATAGAGATCCGGGAGCGGAGCCGGCGGCTCCACCGGACGCGGCCGGCTGATGTCCTGGAATCCGCCGGAGAAGTAGTCCTGCTGGGTGTAGCCGTCGCGCGGCTGCCTGTTCCGGGGGCCGGCTGATCCGGGGAACTGTCCGGGCCCCGGAAACTGCCCCGGGTACTGGCCGGGGAATCCCTGGTCCTGGTTCCGGCGGGCCACGGACTTCCGGTACATCCGCAGCCCCATGGGGATGAGGAAGGACAGGACAAGGATCCAGAAAAACAGGTTGTTCACGGGGAATCGCCTCTCAGGTGTGTCCTTCCAGCTTAAGCCCGGCTGCCCTGCCCGGCTCCTTCCCGGGTGCCTTCTTCCCGGGTGCCCTGCCCGTTGGCGCTGCCGGGCGGCCCCTCGCCGGAACCCAGCGGAACCCCAGGGCCAAAGACGGGACCCGGCGTCGGACGTTTTGCGGTGATGCCGTCGCCGGAGGACTGGTGCATGAGCCGGCGCAGCACCCACGGCACGAAGTACTCGCGCGCCCACACCAGGTCCCCGGAGCGCGCCTCGCGCCAGGTGCGGGGCGGCAGCGGCTTGGGCTGAAGCGGTTCCAGGGTGTGTTCCACGTTGAGGGCGTCCAGCACCATGGCCGCGATGGTGTGGTGACCCAGCGGGGAGAAGTGGAGCCGGTCCAGGTCCCACATCTGTGGATCCCTGAGCTGCCTGAGCGACCACATGTCCGCGATGACCGCATCATGCCGCGACGCGACCGTGCGCAGGTTCTCGTTGTAGATGGCCACTTTGCTGCGGATCCGGCCCAGCACCGAGGAACCGGTGTCGGGGCCGTTGAACAGCACGACCGTGGCCCCGCTCATGGTCAGGATCTGCACCACGGAATCGAGTTTCGCGGCCAGGGCGTCGGGATCGCCGCCGGGACGCAGCAGGTCATTGCCGCCGGCGGACAGCGTCACCAGGTTCGGCTTCAGTGCCAGGCACGGGGCCAGCTGCTGGTCCACGATCTGCTGCAGGAGCCGGCCGCGGACCGCGAGGTTGGCGTAGGCGAAGTCCGGCTGGGTCCGGCCCAGTTCCTCCGCCACGCGGTCTGCCCAGCCGCGGAAACCGCCGGGGCTTGAGGGTTCGGGGTCACCGATGCCCTCGGTGAAGGAGTCGCCCATGGCCACGTACCGGGTCCAGGGGTGGGAGCCCGGGCGGGCCGGCATGGTCTGGATGGCGCTGGTCTCACTCACGGTCCTATCCTGCCTTTCGCCGCTGTGCCTACGCGAACGTAGGTTGCTGCTGCTGGTGCGCCGGGAAGGTGCTGTAAGAATGGAAACCATGACTGAAGCCGAAGTATTTCCCGCCCCCGTTGTCCTGTGGTCCCACCCGGAGGACCAGCGTGACGGGAAGCCGCTGCTGGTGCTGCTGCATGGTTACGGCGCCAACGAACAGGACCTGCTGAGCCTCGCGGACCTGCTGCCGGGGGACTTCGCCGTCGCCTCCGTGCGCGCGCCCATCGCCATGGGTCCCGGCTTCACCTGGTTCCCGCTCACCGCGTCCATCGACTACTCCCTGGAGCGGGTCAAAGCCGCCTCCGCGTACGTCCTGGAGTGGATCGACGCCATTCGGGCGGGGCACCCCTCGGTCACCCTTCTGGGCTTCTCGATGGGCATGGCTATGGCCACCACGCTCCTGCGTCAGCGGCCCACGGACTTTGCCGCCGTCGTCGGGCTTTCCGGCTTTGTGGTGGACGCCGGGGACGACCCCACCTTCCATGACGACCAGCTGGACGGCACCGTTCCGATGTTCTGGGGCCGGGACCAGCAGGATCCGGTCATTACCCCTGACAAGATCGACTTCACCATGGGCTGGGTCCGCAAGCACGTGAAGCTTACCAAGGTGCTGTACACGGGCATGTGGCACGGCATCAACCAGCAGGAAATCGGGCATGTGGGTGAATTCCTCACCCACGAGGTACTGCGGAAGTAGCGCGTACGACGGCGGAGCGCGCCTGCCGCGGGCCGGTTACCCTTCGCCGGGGCGGGCCACCCGCACGGACTGCCCGTTCACGGTGACGGTGTCGCCGTGATGGAGCTGGCGGCCGCGGCGGTCCTCGATCTCCCCGTTGACCTTGACCAGCCCGTTCCTGATCAGTTCCGCCGCCTCCACGCCGTCCTCCACCAGGCCGGCGAGCTTCAGGAGTTGGCCCAGTCGGATCATGGTGTCGCGGATGGGGACGTCTTCAACGGGGTTGCTCATGAAGCAATGATGCCTGACGTAAGGTGTGTTCAATGACTTCTCCCTCCCGCCTGCCGCTGCTGGCCGGGCTTCCGCTGGCCGTCGGCGCCGGACTCGTCATTCCCGTCCAGGGCCGGATCAACGGCGCGCTGGGCACCCGGCTGGATGACGGCATTGCCGCTGCCGTGGTGAGCTTCAGCACAGGGCTGGTCCTGATGGTGGCGGTTTCGCTGCTCCTGCCCCGGGGCCGGGCGGGGCTGGCCAGGATCGTTCCCGCCCTCCGGAGCAGGGCGTTTCCGCCCGCCTACGCGCTGGCCGGAGCCATCGGCGCGCTCTTCGTTTTCGCACAGTCCTTCACCGTGGGGATCCTGGGTGTGGCGCTGTTCACTGTGGCCGCCGTGACCGGGCAAACCGTCAGCGGCCTCCTGGTGGACCGGATGGGCATCGGTCCGGCCGGCCGCAAAACGGTCACCGGCATCCGGGTCGCGGGCTCGGTCCTGACCATCGCGGCCGTGGCGTGGGCGGTGTCCCCGCGGTTCACAGGGACAGGAGCCGCCGCTGCAGCCGGAGGGGCCGACGGTTCCGGCGGGCCGGGGGCGCTGCTGGTGCCGGTGCTGCTGCCCGTCCTGGCCGGCTTCCTCATGAGCTTCCAGCAGGCCATGAACGGCACCGCCACCATGCACTACGGATCGCCCATCGCCGCCACGCTGGTCAACTTCGTCGCCGGCACGATGGTTCTCTGGGGCGCGCTGGCTGTCAAGGTGGCCGTGTCCGGGCCGGTGAATCCGCTGCCGTCCGAGTGGTGGTACTACCTGGGCGGGCCGATGGGGTGCGTGTTCATCGGCCTGAGCGCCCTGCTGGTGCGGACCCTCGGCGTGCTGGTCACCGGGCTGGGAATGATCGCCGGACAGCTGACGGGTTCCCTGGTCCTGGACATCGCCCTGCCGGCCCCGGGCTCCGTGGTTGCCCCGGCCACAGTGCTGGGAACCCTGCTCACCCTCGCCGCCATCATCCTGACTACCCTGCCCTGGCCCCGGGGCGCCTTTCGGCGGCAGGGCCGGTAGGCTAGGTCTCGCAGCTTTCTTGCACCTTTTCCGCATCCGGGCCTCCGGCATCCCCGTGCTCTCCGCGCGGGAACCCCGGGGCCGGAACAACCGCGGACCGCACCCAGCGGCCCTGTAGAAATTGGAGTTCCCCCATGGCAGCAAAATCCGTCCTCGACCAGGTCATTTCCCTCTCCAAGCGGAGGGGCTTCGTGTTCCAGGCCGGTGAGATCTACGGTGGTTCGCGTTCTGCCTGGGACTACGGGCCCCTCGGCGCGGAGCTGAAGGAAAACATCAAGCGCCAGTGGTGGCAGTCAATGGTCCGCGGCCGCGAGGACGTGGTGGGCCTGGACTCCTCCGTGATCCTGCCCCGGCAGGTCTGGGAAGCGTCCGGCCACGTGGAGGTCTTCTCCGACCCGCTGGTGGAGTGCCTGTCCTGCCACAAGCGCTACCGCGCGGACCACCTCGAGGAGGAATACGAGGAGAAGAAGGGCCGCCCCGCGGAGAACGGCCTGAAGGACATCGCCTGCGCCAACTGCGGCACCCGCGGCGAATGGACCGAACCGCAGGAGTTCTCCGGCCTGCTCAAGACCTACCTCGGCCCCGTCGCCAGCGAAGAGGGCCTGCACTACCTGCGCCCCGAAACCGCGCAGGGCATTTTCGTGAACTTCAACAACGTGCTCACCACCTCCCGGAAGAAGCCGCCGTTCGGCATCGGCCAGATCGGCAAGTCCTTCCGCAACGAGATCACCCCCGGAAACTTCATCTTCCGCACCCGCGAGTTCGAGCAGATGGAAATGGAGTTCTTCGTCGAGCCCGGCACGGATGAGGAATGGCACCAGTACTGGATGAAGGAGCGCATGGCCTGGTACACCGGCCTGGGCATCCGCCAGGAAAACCTGCGCTTCTTTGAGCACCCGCAGGAAAAGCTCAGCCACTACTCCAAGGGCACCACGGACATCGAATACCGCTTCGGCTTCCAGGGCTCCGAGTGGGGCGAGCTCGAAGGCATCGCCAACCGCACCGACTTCGACCTCTCCACGCACGCCAAGGCCTCCGGTACGGACCTGAGCTACTTCAACCAGGCCACCAACGAGCGCTACACCCCCTACGTGATCGAGCCGGCGGCCGGCCTGACCCGCTCCTTCATGGCATTCCTGGTGGACGCCTACACCGAGGACCAGGCCCCCAACGCCAAGGGCGGCGTGGACGTCCGCACCGTCCTGAAGCTCGATCCGCGCCTGGCCCCGGTCAAGGCCGCCGTACTGCCGCTGAGCCGCAACGAGGACCTGTCCCCGAAGGCCAAGGACCTCGGCGCCCAGCTGCGGAAGAACTGGAACATCGACTTCGACGACGCCGGCGCCATCGGCCGCCGCTACCGCCGCCAGGACGAGATCGGCACGCCGTTCTGCATCACGGTGGACTTCGACACCCTGGAGGACCAGGCCGTGACCATCCGCGAACGGGACACCATGAGCCAGGAGCGCGTCTCCCTGGACAAGGTGGAAGGCTACCTGGCCGCACGCCTGATCGGCGCCTGAGCATGGCCATCGAGTACCGCGAATGGCGCGAGGGCGATGACCTCGCGCTCCTGGAAATCTGGGGCGGACCCGAAACCGCGCAGGCCGGCCAGTTCCGCAGTGCGCTGGCGGTTTCCTCGGACGGGTCCGGCGGCGAACCATGGCGCCGCTGCATCGTGGCCGAGGACGTCATCGACGGCGTCGGAATCCCGGTGGCTGCCGGTGTGGTCTACGAAGCCTCACTGCATCCTGAACGGCTCTGGACCTACATCGAGGTGGCCGGCGACCACCGCCGCTCCGGCATCGGCGCCACGCTGCTGACCATGCTGCGGCGCGAAGCCGGCCACGCGCCGTCGGGCGGTGAAAAGCTCCGCGCCAAGGTGGAGCCGGGCACCGCGGGCGCCGCCTTCGCGGAGGCCTTCGGCCTGGCGCCCATCCAGCGCTCCCGGCTGGTGGTAGTGGAGCCGGGCGCGCTTCGTCTCCCCGTATTCCCGGACGACGGCGGAACGGCCGGCGAAAACGCCGGCTCCGATGTGGTCATGGACCTGGCCACCGGTTCCGTGGAATTGACCGATGTGGTCGGCCGCTACTACTCGGCCATCCACAGCTGGGACCCGCCCGGCGTGCTGTCCGTGGGCCAAGTGCAGAAGCTGTTCCTGGACGACCTCACCGGGGCGCACGGGGCCATCGTGCTCCGGGCCAGGCCGGAATCGGCGTTCGGTGCCGGCGTGAAGCCCGCCAAAAAGGGCCGCATCAGGGCATTCGCGGTCAGCTATGCCGCTCCGGCGGATCCGGACGCCGCCCCCGGTTTGGCGGGCGCCCGCGCCCCCGGGAGCGATGACGCCGGCCCCGGCGCCGCCGGCCGGGAAACACCGACGGACGTCTTCGTGGGACACGAACCCGCGCTGGACCCGGCGGACGCTGCCGAAGCTGTGCGCGACATCCTTTCCCTGATCGCGTACCAGCACCCGGTCATGCTGGAACTGGACGATTCGATGACTGCCCTGCGCGCCGCCGTCGAACCCCTCCTTGACAGCGGCAAGGCCCGGCTCGCCGGTGCCGAAACGCTGGTGGTTTCGGACTAACCGACCCAGCTGGCTGCGCCCAGTGTCGTTTTGAGCACCCTTAACGGCACTGGGCGCTGCCTGGTTGCGGTCATGGCCGCTTGGGAGGCCACGGGATGAATCCGCTCGTGGCCTCGACGTACTCGCGGTAGCCCGGCCGGCCGGACATGGCCTTCTCCGTCAGCGGCTTGCCGGTCTTCGCGGCGAGCGTCCACACCATCAGCGCGGGGGAGAGGACGGTCAGGACCCCCGGCCAGGAGTCCGCGGCAACCAGGAACAGGCCGGTCCACACTGCGGCGTCGCCGAAGTAGTTGGGGTGGCGCGTGTAGCGCCACAGCCCAGTATCGAGCACGGTGCCCTTCCGGGCGGGGTCCTTCCTGAACTGCGCCAGCTGCCAGTCGCCCACGGCCTCGAACACGAAGCCCACCAGCCACAACGCCGTTCCGGCCGCTGCCAGCCACCCCGGCGGCCCGGCGGTGAACATGCCCACCTGGATGGCCAGCGATACGAAAAACATCACCGCGCCCTGCGGCAGGTAGACACGGCGCAGGGCATAGGCATTCCGTGAACCCGGCGCGCCGGCCAACAGGTTCCGGTAGCGCGGATCCTCATGCCCGCCGCGGGCCCGCAAGCCGATGTGCAGCCCCAACCGGAGGCCCCACGCGGAGGTCAAGACCAGGAGCAGGAGCCGCCGGCCGTCGTCGCCATGCCCGGCGGACAGCACCCACGCCACAACCGCCACCGCCACGAACCCGGGACCCCACGCCACGTCCATCAACGAGTGCCGCCCCTGCCGCACGGCCACGGCAAAAGTCAGCATCAGAACTACGACGACGGCGCCAGCGGTCCAGGGGAGCGAGGCCACGAAGGCGGCCCACGGGAAAGGAGTCACAGGGTCACCTGGAGCGCGGACTCCGGAAGCAGGCGGGCGAACGTGCGGGAGGGAACGGCGGGGGCGCCGGTGCTCTCGGCGAAGGCCTTCAGGACGAACCCGGTGGTGAGCGACTGCCACAGCCGGACCTTGCGGAGCATGAAGTGTCCGGCGCCCGTGAGCGCCACATACTGCATTCCGGCGGCACTTTCAGCTGCCCGTCGGGCGAAGGTGAGGGACGCGGCGGGACTGGTCCAACGGTCCCTGGTGCCATGGATGATCAGCACCTTCTTCCCGGCCACAGCCGCTGTGGAGGTGGTCGGGCCCAGCCACGGTGCCAGCGCCACGACGGCCGCCACCTGCGGATGGCCGGCGGCAGACAATGCGGTGAGGCCACCCATCGAATGGCCCACCAGGAACACCGGTACGTCAGGATGCTGCTCCTGGATCAGCCGCAGCGCCCACCGGGCGTCCTGCAGCGGCGACATATCCGCCCCGTTCCAGCCCCGGACGCTGTTGCGCAGAATCCAGACCGCCAGCCCGTGCCGCCGGCCGGCACGGTGCAGGTCCTTGGCAAACGGCACCATCCTGGCCGGGCTGAGGTGCCTGGACTCCACGGGTTCCCTGCTCTGGGACTTGCCTCCGTGCAGCACCAGGGCCACACCGCGCACCGGTCCCAGGGGCGCCAGCACTTTGAGAATTGCGCCGTTGCTGCTCTGGACCATACATGCCGCCTTCCATCCTGCCGCGTACCCGTGCAGGCCATTTATCAACCCTAAGGTGCCGGCCGTAGAGTTCAAGGTATGAGGTTTCACTGCTGATGGGCGCCGGTCACTCCCATGCTCCTACAGACCATTCGGAGCCGACGCCCCAGGCGATGGCTGCCCGCCGGAAGGCCAACCGCATCCTGGCGGCCATCCTCGTTCCGCTCACGTTGCTGACGCTCGTGGCGATGGCCATGCTGTGGCCCTCCGGCAGCAAGGAAGGCATCTCGCTGGCCAACCCGTATTCCACGGCGTCGGGCGTCACTTTCGATACCGGCGCAATCCAGCGCGTGGTCACCGAACCGTGCATGCAGGGAGCCGGCCTCCAGGACCCCGGCCAGGCGGGCCAGGAAGGAAACCCGCAGGGCAGCCAGGCTGCCGGCTCGGAGTGCACTTTCGCGTACACGGAGCCGGACAAGGGCGGCAGCGCCGTTAAAGTGGTCATCAACCCGGACGTCGCCAAGTCCCACGGGGTGAACCCCGGTGACCAGATCCGCTACCTGAACCTGTCGGGCGCCGAGGGGGCCTCGGCGTCCGGATCCCCGGCCTATATCTTCGTGGACTTCGTCCGCACGCTGCCCATCCTCCTGCTCGCGCTGCTCTATGCGGTGGTGGTTATCGCGGTGGCGCGGTGGCGGGGGCTGCGCGCCCTGATCGGACTGGCGGGCGCCTACTTCGTGCTGGCCGGCTTTATGCTGCCCGGCCTGGTGGAGGGCAAGCCGCCGCTGCTGCTGGCGCTGGTAGGCTCCACGGTGATCATGATCGGGGTCCTCTACTTCGCCCACGGCTTCTCGGCGAGGACCTCCACAGCCCTGCTGGGCACCATCTTCGGGCTGGGCATCACCGCGCTGCTGGCGGCGTGGGCCACAGGCAGCGCCAACCTCGCCGGAGTCGGCAACCATGAGGCCACCACGCTGATCAACACCTCTGCGAACATCTCCATCTCCGGCGTGATCCTGTGCGGACTCATCATCTCCGGCCTGGGTGTCCTCAATGACGTCACCATCACCCAATCGTCCGCCGTGTGGGAACTGTACGAGCTCGCCCCTTCGAGCAGCGCACGCAAGCTGTTCACCTCCGCCATGCGGATCGGCCGGGACCACATCGCCTCCACCGTGTACACCATCGCCTTCGCCTACGCCGGCGCCGCGCTGCCCATCCTGATCATCGTGATGCTCTACGACCGGCCCCTGGCCGAAACGCTGACCAGCGCCGAACTGTCCGAGGAAGTCATCCGCACCCTGGTGGGGTCCATCGGCCTGGTTCTGGCCATCCCGGTCACCACCCTGATCGCCGTGCTGGTGGTCAAGGCCACCGGTACACCGGGTGCCGCACCCCGCCTGCACCACACCGCGGACGACGTCGAGGACACCGGAGCGCTCGCAGCGGCGGCCCTCACCGAACGCGGCGCCGGGACGGCAGAGAGCACGGACCTGCCGGAAACGCGCCGCGGGCGGAGGTCCCGGCACAGTTGAGCGGGAACACCGCACCGGCACCGCGCCGCCACGATTTGCCCGGCTTTGCAACAATGGACAGGTGACTGTTGCAGCAACCCCTCCCGCACCCAGGCTGGAACTCCCGCCCCTGAAGCTGGGCCCCATCACCGTGGACACGCCGGTGGTCCTGGCGCCCATGGCCGGCATCACCAACTCGGCCTTCCGCCGCCTGTGCCGCGAATACGGCGGCGGCATGTACGTGGCGGAGATGGTGACCTCCCGCGCCCTGGTGGAACGTACGCCGGAGTCGCTGCGGATCATCTCCCATGACGCGGACGAGAAGGTCCGATCTGTCCAGCTTTACGGCGTGGACCCCAAGACGGTGGGAGCAGCGGTCCGGATGCTGGTGGAGGAAGACCGCGCTGACCACATCGACCTGAACTTCGGCTGCCCGGTCCCCAAGGTGACCCGACGCGGCGGCGGCTCCGCGCTGCCGTGGAAAATCGATCTCTTCACCGCCATCGTGCAGACCGCCGTGAAGGAAGCCGGCAAAGGCAACATCCCGCTGACCATCAAGATGCGCAAGGGCATCGACGACGACCACCTCACGTACCTCGATGCGGGCCGCATTGCCCGTGATTCCGGTGTTGCCGCCGTCGCCCTCCACGGCCGGACCGCCTCACAGTTCTACTCCGGCCAGGCGGACTGGTCCGCCATCGCCCGGCTCCGCGAGGAACTCCCGGACATCCCGGTGCTGGGCAACGGCGACATCTGGTCCGCCGAGGACGCCGTCCGGATGGTGCGGGAAACCGGCGTTGACGGCGTAGTGGTGGGCCGCGGCTGCCAGGGCCGGCCCTGGCTCTTCGGCGACCTGCAGGCCGCCTTCGAAGGCAGTGACCTCCGGCACCGGCCCAACCTTGGCCAGGTGGCCGACGGCGTGTATCGCCATGCGCAGCTCATGATCGAAACCTTTGGTGGAGACGAGTACAAGGCCCTCCGGGAGATCCGCAAGCACATGGCCTGGTACTTCAAGGGCTATCCGGTCGGCGGAGACCTGCGTGCCAAGCTCGCCACGGTGCCCACCCTCGAAGTCCTCCGCTCGCTGCTGGACGAACTGGACCCGGACGTTCCCTATCCCGGCGTCGATTCAGAGGGCCCCCGCGGCCGCGCCGGTTCCCCGAAGAAGCCCGCCCTGCCCAAGGACTGGCTGGACTCCCGGTCGCTCAACGAAGACCAGTCGAGGGATATCGCCGCGGCGGAACTGGATGTGTCCGGTGGCTGAAACTTCCGTATCGGAGCCGCCCTCGGTGCCCCTGCTTTCGGGGTACGGCAGCCACGATTCCGCCCGCTGGGTGGAAGAGCCGGCCAAGAGCACCTACCGGTCGGATTTTGAGCGGGACAGGGCGCGCGTGCTGCACTCCTCGGCACTGCGCCGGCTCGGCGCCAAGACCCAGGTGGTGGCCCCGGACACGGACGACTTCGTCCGCACCCGGCTCACCCACAGCCTGGAGGTGGCGCAGGTGGGCCGCGAGCTCGGCCGGACGCTGGGCTGCGACCCCGACGTGGTGGACACCGCGTGCCTGAGCCACGACCTGGGCCACCCGCCCTTCGGCCACAACGGCGAGTCGGCCCTGAACGAGGTGGCACACTCCATCGGCGGGTTCGAGGGCAATGCCCAGACCCTGCGCCTGCTCACCAGGCTCGAACCCAAGGTGCTGACCGCTGACGGCGCGCCGGCGGGCCTGAACCTCACCCGGGCCAGCCTGGACGCGGCCGCCAAGTACCCGTGGTCCGCGTTGGAAGCCCCGGTGATCCATGGCCAGCGGACCAGCAAGTTCGGCGCCTACGAGGACGACCTCCCCATCTTCAACTGGATCCGCCAGGGCGCTCCCGAGCGCCGTTCCTGCCTGGAAGCCCAGGTCATGGACCTCGCCGACGACATCTCCTACTCAGTCCATGACGTCGAGGACGCAATCGTGGCGGGGCATTTCCAGCTGCGCTGGATGGACAACCCGGACCACCGCGCCCGCGTGGTGGGCTATGCCAGGCAGTGGTACCTGCCGCACAACGATCCCGCCGCCATCGACGCCGCCCTGGCCAGGCTCGAGGCCACGGACGTATGGGTCCGGGAAGCGGACGGCAGCCGGAAGTCAATGGCTGCCCTTAAAAACATGACCAGCCAGCTGATCGGCCGGTTCTGCCAGAGCGCGCTGGAGACTACCCGCGCCGTCTACGGTCCGGGCCGGCTGACCCGGTACAACGCGGAGCTCATGGTTCCCGACGAGACCGTCATGGAGATCGCCGTGATGAAGGGCCTGGCCACCACCTTCGTGATGACTACGGACCACCGGCAGCCCATCTACGAACGCCAGCGCGAGGTCCTCCACGCGTTGGTCACCGCATTGAGCGCCACGGGTGACCGGCATCTGGAACCCATGTTCGCCGCGGACTGGCGGGCAGCCGGGGACGACGGCGCGCGCCTCCGCGTGGTCATCGACCAGGTGGCCTCCCTGACGGACGGCTCGGCGCTGGCCATGTACGAACGCCTTGTGGGCAGCCTGCCGTCCCTGTGGTGACCGTCCCTGCCCTGGCCGGGCATGTGGCGGGCTGCGCCATAAGCTGCCCGCCGCCGTCGCACCCCCGCATTAGGATGGCTCTGTGGCCGGCCTGATCAAACGCGAAGACATCGACGAAGTACGCCAGCGTACGGACATCAAGGAAGTAGTTGACGGCTACGTCACACTCAAGGGCGCCGGGCTGGGCACCTACAAGGGCCTGTGCCCCTTCCATGACGAGCGTTCGCCCTCCTTCACCGTGCGCCCCCAAGTGGGCCGCTACCACTGCTTCGGCTGCGGCGAAGACGGGGATGTTATCTCCTTCGTCCAGAAGCAGGACCACACCTCCTTCCAGGAAGCGGTGGAAAAGCTCGCCGCCCGGATCGGCTACGAGCTCCGCTACGAGGACGGCGGCAGCGGTCCCAGCCGCGAGGAGGTTGGCCGCCGGCAGCGCCTGCTGGACGCGCACAAGATCGCCGATGAGTTCTTTCGCGCCCAGCTGCTCACCCCTGGTGCCGCCGAAGCCCGGAACTTCCTGTTCGGCCGCGGCTTCGACCGCTCCGCCGCTGAGCACTTTGGCTGCGGCTACGCCCCCCAGGGCTGGGATGCCCTCCTTAAGCACCTGCGCGGACGCGGCTTCACGGATGCCGAGCTGAAGCTGACCGGCATGTTTTCCGAAGGTAACCGGGGGATCTACGACCGCTTCCGCGGCCGCCTGATTTGGCCCATCAAGGACATCGCGGGGGACACTATCGGCTTCGGCGCCCGAAAGCTCTACGAGGATGACCAGGGTCCCAAGTACCTCAACACCCCGGAGACCACCCTCTACAAGAAGTCCCAGGTGCTCTACGGGATCGACCTCGCCAAGCGCAGCATCGCCAAGGAGCGGCAGCTGGTGGTGGTGGAGGGGTACACGGATGTCATGGCATGCCATCTGGCGGGAATTACGACGGCGGTGGCCACCTGCGGTACCGCGTTCGGCACCGAGCACATCAAGATCGCCCGGCGGCTCCTGTCGGACGACGGCACCGGGGGAGAGGTGGTGTTCACCTTCGACGGCGACGCCGCCGGCCAGAAGGCGGCCCTCCGCGCCTTTGAAGAGGACCAGCGGTTCACCGCCCAGACATACGTGGCCGTGGAGCCCGGCGGCGCCGATCCGTGTGACCTCCGCCAAAGCAAGGGCGACGAGGCGGTGCACGCCCTGGTGCAGTCGCGCCGGCCGCTCTTCGAGTTCGCCATCCGCACCACGCTGAAGCAGTTCAACCTCGACACCGTGGAAGGACGCGTGCAGGGCCTGAAAGCCTCGGTGCCGGTGGTGGCTGCAATCCGCGACGCGTCCACCCGCACAGGCTACTGCCAGGCCCTCACAGGCTGGCTGGGGATGCCGGACCCCAACGAGGTCCTGCGCCTGGTCACAGCCGCGGTGAAGCGCGGAGACACCGGCCGGCCCCCCGCCCAGGGAACACCTGCCCGGACGCCCGCCGTTGCCGGTGCTCCCGGCGTGGCTGACGGGGCGTCGTCGGGCGCTGTTCCATCGTTCCACCGCCCGGACCCCCGCGACCCCGTGGCCTCCATGGAACGCCAGGCACTGGAGGTGGCGCTGCAGCAGCCGGTGCTGCTGGGCGGACCGGCGTGGGAGCGGTTCGAGGCGGTCCGGTTCGCCACCCCCGCGTTCCAGGCGGTCCATGACGCCATGCGCGCCACCGGTCCCGGGCTGGCGGGGGACCCGGTCCGCTGGGTGGAGCACATCATGGCGGAGGTGCCGGAACCTTTGCGCCCGCTGGTCTCCGAGCTCGCCGTGGTCCCGCTGCCGGCCAGCACCGAGGAGGCCGTGCAGAAGTATTGCCGGGATATCCTGGCACGTCTTTTCGAGTTGCAGATCACCCGGGTCAAGGCTGACAAGATGGGCCAGTTGCAGCGGCTGGACCCGGTGGCGGACCCCGGAACCTACCAGCGGCTTAACCGTGAACTGATGATGCTGGAGATGGAACGCCGCTCGCTGCGGTCGGAGGCGTAGGCAGTCCGCCTGTGGCTTTGGGCACAACAGCGGCTCCGATTTTATTTCCTGGCCGGGTGTTTGCTAGGCTGATACCCGCTTCATTCCTCCTTAGCTCAATTGGCAGAGCATTCGACTGTTAATCGAAGGGTTGCTGGTTCAAGTCCAGCAGGAGGAGCTTCCAATCCCCGTTCCGGCCTCCGGAACGGGGATTTTTTGTCTCTTCGGGCAGGTGGAATTGGGGTGGGCGGCTCGGCGGGAGCCGATTTCGTATTCTCCCGAAACCTTTGCTAATGTCATACCTGCTTCATTCCTCCTTAGCTCAATTGGCAGAGCATTCGACTGTTAATCGAAGGGTTGCTGGTTCAAGTCCAGCAGGAGGAGCAATCACGGAAAATCCCCGTCACTCCCTATGGAGCGGCGGGGATTTTCCGTTCCTCAGACAAAGTCCATTTCCACTTGGAGGAACCGTTCAGCCTCGGCGATGGCCGCCATGAACGCTTCCTGCCCGGTGGGCGAGGTGCGCGGCTGCCGGGGGTTCCATTCGTGGGGTGCCGAGTGTACGTGCACCACCCCGCCGCCGGGCGGGGCGTAAAAGATTCCGAAGCGCTGTACTGGCCACTCGGGAGACGTTTCCGGCGCCACCAGCAGCGCGGCACCGAAAGCGGGGTTGAACCATTGGGCGATGGGCCGGCGCCGGTCTTCGGTGAAGAGCCCGGCGGCGTAGAGCGCCGCGGACTGCGGACCGTCGGCGGCGCAGAGCCGCTCCCACCACAGGGGGAGGATGCGGGCGTCGCACCGCTGCCATGTGGCTGGAATCCGGGGCTGGTCCTGCCGATGGGGCACAGACCTATTTTATCGCGGCACCCCCTTCAGGGGCAGGTGTCCTGCCTCTTGCCGACTGCCCCGGCGAATCCTGTCAGGGCCGGTTCCACGGGCCGGGGTTCACCCGGTAGAGCAACGCCGATCCGGCCACCATCCCCAGCGCGATCCCCAGGGCCGGGTTGCCGGATGAGCGCCCGGCAAAATAGCCCGCGACGGCGCCCAGCACCGCGCCGAGGAACAGCCCCCTCCGGTTCCGGTGGGGCCTGCGGCGGTTCCGGGGGTTACCGGCAGGTGTTTTTTCGCGGCTCATGGGCATAGTCCTTCCGTAGACAGGGGTGCCTAGTGGATCGAGGGAACGGTCCGGGGGCGGACCACCAGCCAGAGCGCCGCCATTGCCAGCAGGATGCAGCCGGCCTGCACGGCGCCCATGGGGGTTGCGCTGTCGATGCCCAGCCAGCCGACCACCGGCGAGATGAGTCCGGCGGTGGTGAACGTGGCGGCCCCCAGCAGCGAGGCCGCCGTGCCGGCCTGCCCCGGGTGGCCGGCCAGTGCCAGCACCTGGACGCAGGGGAACAGGAACCCGGTGCCGAAGATGTAGAGCCACAACGGCACCATGACGCCCCACAGGCCCATGTCCAGCTGGTCAAAGAGCACGATCAGGCAGGCGGAAGTGAACATCCATGCCGTGGCGCCGGCGATGATCCACTGCGGCGGCACGCGCCTGATCAGCCGTGCACTGGTCTGCACCCCGGCCACGATGCCCAGCGAGTTGATGCCGAAGAGGTAGCCGTACTGCTGGGCGGAAAACCCGAAGACGTCCTGGAAAAGGAACGGCGACGCGGACAGGTAGGTAAACAGGCCGCCGAAGTTCAGTCCGCCCACCAGGAGCAAGCCAACGAAGATCCTGTCGCCGAAGAGGGCCTGGTAACGCTGCTTGGCCGTCAGCCCGGATTGGCCGCGCTTTTCCGGCGGCAGCGTCTCCCGGACCAGGAAGAGAGTGGCTACGATGACCACCGTGCCGTACGAGGCCAGGAACACGAAGATTCCCGGCCATTCCATCACCAGGAGCAGCTGTGAGCCGATTACCGGGGCAAGGATGGGTGCCAGCCCGTTCACCAGGGCCATCCGGGAGAACATCCGAACCATCGCATATCCGGAGAACAGGTCTCGGACCATTGCCATGGCCACCACGCCTCCGCCTGCCGCGCCCACGCCCATCAGCACGCGGAAAATCCCCAGGGTGGTGATGTCCGTGGACAGGGCCGCACCCAGCGACGCGGCGATGTGGAGCGCGGTGGCAAGGATCAGGGGGGTCCGGCGGCCGAACTTGTCGCTGAAGGGCCCCACCACCAGCTGCCCGAAAGCGAACCCCAGGGTGGTCCCGGCGAGGGTCAGCTGCACCTGGGCCTCGGTCACTCCCAGGCTTGCCTCCAGGGCAGGGAAGGCCGGCAGGTAGAGGTCGATGGTGAACGGTCCCAGCGCCGTCAGTGCGCCCAGGAGGAGGATGTAGAGGAGCTTCCGGCGCCGGCTGAGCTGATCGCCCGGATTGGAGGGAGTGGTCACGGATACCAATCCTAGGCCCCGGCCCTGCCGGATCCGCGGTGCGGAGGCCACGCCGCCCTGCCCGGCCGGGAAGGGAGCCGCGGGCCCGAATGATAGTTTTGGGGTCGGGGACGGTGCAGTGGCACCCTCCCGCGAAATACGGAAGCCGAATCGACCCATAACCAGTAAGGCGGAACCGATGAGCGGACGTCATAGCGGCCAGGCGGGCAGGGGGCTGCGCATCACCGCGCTGCCCCGCACCGCCAAGCTCCTCTTCCGGCTGGCACCACGCCAGCTGAACGACGAGATCGCCTTTGCCAAGGCCGAAGTAAAGCGCAAGGGCATCCAGGTCGGGGTCGCAGCGGCCTTTCTCGCGGTGGCTCTCGTCTTCCTGTGCTTCCTCATTGTGGGCCTTATTGTCGCCGCCATCATGGGACTGGCCACGGTAATGCCCGCCTGGCTTGCCGCGCTGATCGTCTCCGCAGCGTTCCTGCTCATCGCCCTCGTCGGTGCCCTGGTGGGTCTCGGGAAGTTCAAGAAGGCCATGCCGCTGCTGCCGGAAGAAACCATCCGGGGCCTGAAGCACGACCTCGGCGTGGCCAGGGATGGCTCCGCCTACAACCCTGCCGTCCTGGACCCCAGGAGTTCCGAGGCCAAGGCGGCCAAGGCAGCCAAGGAAGAAGCGGAAGCGAAGGAAAAGGCGGAGAAGGCGGCCAAAGCTGCGGAGCATGCGCGCGAATTTCCGCAGGCGTCGGAGCCTGAGCTTGCCCGCCGCCTTGACCAGCGCCGGCGCCACCTCGGCGAGGTCCGCGATGACCTGGGCGCCGAACTGGATGTGAAAACCCAGTACCGGTTCCTGGCGGCGGCGGCCCGGGAGAAGCTGGAGGCCGCCCAGGCTGCTGCCCTCCGGAAGAAGGCTGCTTTCGCGGGGTCCACCACCGCAGACGGCGGTCCCGCGGCACGCTGGAAGCCGCTCGCCGTCATGGCCGCGGCCGGAGCCGTGCTGGTGGTGCTTCTTCGGAAGCTGATCCGCACCTACTGAGGCCGGCCCGCGGGCCGCATTGAGATTGCTGGCGGCCACACCGCCGCCGCCACGACTGGCAGGAAGGAAAGGGACCCGGGGTGAAATTCATTGGTGCCGGTTCCCGGCCCGGCCGCCCCCAGGTGGACCACGACTCCGTGTTCACCATCCCGAACCTGCTTACCGTGGTCCGCTTCATGGGTGTGCCGCTCTTTATTTGGCTGGTCCTGGCCAGGCAGGAGTATGCCGCCGGCGTCATCGTCCTGGCCATTATGGCTTCCACGGACTGGATAGACGGCTACATCGCCCGCCGCTTTGACCAGGCATCGAAGCTTGGGCGGGTGCTGGATCCCATTGCGGACCGGCTCGCCATGATCGCCGTGGCCGTCACTTTGGTGATTGCCGGCGTCGTCCATTGGCTCTACCTGGCCGCGCTGGTGATACCGGACGCCGTGCTCCTGGTGCTTTCGCTGTCGCTCTTCCACGGCCATCCGGACCTGCCGGTCAGCGTGATGGGCAAGGTCCGCACGGGCCTGCTCCTGCTCGGAATGCCGCTGCTGGTGCTTTCGCGGCTGGACACGCCGGTCTCCGGCCCGGCGTACGTCGCCGCATGGGTGGTCCTGGGGCTGGGCCTGGTGGGCCACTGGGTGGCGGCGTACAACTATTTCCGGGCCATGCTGCGCAAGGGCGGGCTCCAGCCAACGAACGACGGCGGGGCCTCCTGATGGTGTGGTTCGCCGTCCTGCTCGCGGTGCTTGGGGCGTTCTGCCTGGCGCTGGGTGCACAGCGCCAGGGCAGCGCGGTCAAAGCAGACACGGGCGGCCTTGCGCTGAGTTCGAACGGATTCCTCCGACTGCTGCGCAACCCCCGCTGGGTCTTCGGCCTCCTCCTGCTCGGCGCCGGCATGGCCATGAACGCAGTGGCGCTGGTGTCCGCTCCGCTGACAGTGGTGCAGCCCATTGGGGCGATCGCGCTGGTGATCACCACTATCGTGAACGCCCGGGACCAGGACATCAGCATCAACCGCGCCACCGTCGTCGCCATCGCCGCCTGCGTGACCGGCTCGGCGCTTTTTGTCCTGCTGGCGGTGACGGTGACGCAGGAGAACCACCACGTCAGCATCAGCGACGAACTCACCATCGACCTGCTGCTTGCCGTGGCCGTTGGAGTGTTCGGCTCCTTGGCCGCCATGTTCCGGCACCGGATGAATGCCTTCGTCTACATCCTGGGCGCCGGCGTGCTGTTCGGGTTTGTCGCCGTCCTGACCCGGATCATCGGCAAGCACCTGCTGGACGCCAACGGACTGTTCCTGCTGAACGTGCAGTGGTATTCGGTGGTGGCCATCGTTGCCGCCGGAGTCCTGGGATCGTGGTTCGTCCAGAGCGCGTATGCCACCGGTCCGCCTGACCTGGTGATCGCCGGGCTGACCGTGGTGGACCCCATTGTCGGGATCGCGATCGGCATCGCCATCCTGGGGGAGCTGCGCCCGGACGTCCACGCCGTCATGGCCATTGCCATGGGAACGGCGGCTTCCCTTGCTATCGTTGGGGTCATCGCCCTCTCCAGGCACCATCCCGAGGTCACCAAGCGCAAGAAGGACGCGCGGAAGACCGCGGGCAGGGCGTCCCATTAGCAGTGCAATCCACGCAGCCGGGCGCCACCATGCCGCGGCCAACCGTGCTGTCAGTCCATGCTGTCCGCACCGTGACCATCAGGAGTTTTCCCCGTGACCACGCCAGCCGACCAGCGTCCCCTGACCATCCTGATCGCCGCGGATACGTATCCGCCCCACGTCAACGGCGCCGCCCAGTTCGGGTACCGGCTGGCCAAGGGAATGACCGGCCGGGGCCACGACGTCCACGTGCTGGCCTGCCGGGCCGACAACGGCCCGAGCTTCACCGAGTTCCGGTCCGAGGCAGCCGTTCACCGGCTCAGGTCCCACGGAGTCCCCACCCACGAATACTTCAGGATCTGCCTGCCTTGGGAGATCAAGAAGGAAATCAGCCTGCTCTTCGATCGGATCAGACCGGATGTGGTGCACATCCAGAGCCACTACATGATCGGCGAGCACGTGCTGTACGAGGCCGTAAAGCGCGGTGTGCGGGTGGTGGCCACCAACCACTTCATGCCGGAGAACCTGAATCCCTTCCTGCCGTTCCCGCAGTGGTTCAAGGACATCATCGGCCGCATTTCCTGGAAGGACATGGGCAAGGTCATGGGACAGGCCGACGTGGTCACCACGCCCACGCCGCTGGCCGCAAAGGCGATGCACGACCACGCCTTCCTGCGGAAGGTCCTGCCGCTGTCCAACGGCATCGATTCCGCCGCATACGAACTCCAGCCCGGTGAGGTGGTCGACCCGCACCCGCGCCCAACAGTGATGTTCGCTGGCCGGCTGGCGGAGGAAAAGCATGTGGACGTGCTGATCGACGCCATTGCCAAGACTCCCGCGGAACTGGACGTGCACCTGGAGATCGTGGGCGGCGGCGAGGTACGGCCGGCCCTGGAGGCGCAGGTGGCCCGGCTGGGATTGGACGGAAGGGTCCGGTTCCTGGGCCTGGCCAGTGACGAGGACCTCCGTACCGCGTACATCAGGGCGGACCTGTTCTGCATGCCCGGCACGGCGGAGCTGCAGTCCCTGGTCACGCTGGAAGCCATGTCAGCCTCGACGCCGGTGGTCCTGGCGGACGCCATGGCGCTGCCGCACCTGGTCCGCGATGGCGAAAACGGCTACCTGTTCAGGCCGAACGACAGCGACGACCTGGCCAGGAAGATCACCCGGATCCTGCAGCTCCCCGCCGACCAGCGCTCCGCCATGGGCCAGGCCAGCCGGAGGATGGTGGAACCGCACAGCATCCAGGGCACCCTGCAGACTTTTGAGGACCTGTACCGGGGCGCCGGGTTCGAAGAAAAGGTGGTCTGAGCCCATTCCAGTATTTGCTAGAGTGATTCTGCCCTCCCGGCCGGGTGTCCTGCATCCGGATATGCAGTGCGGGGGGCAGGGGGCTATAGCTCAGCTGGTTAGAGCGCGGGACTCATAATCCTAAGGTCCTCGGTTCAAGTCCGAGTAGCCCTACCCGAAAAGAGCCCCTGACCTGCGGAAACGCAGATCAGGGGCTTTTCATTTCCGGTGTACCGGGGTGGTAATCCACCGGAAACCCACCGAAATCATTCCAGCCGCTGGCCGAACGCCTCCAGCAGAGTCGTGTTGTCCGGCGCCTGGTGCGTCTTCTGGACGTAATGCTTCCGGGTCACGTTTTCGCTGGAATGCCCAAGCTGGGCGGACGCCATGGCCATGCCTGACGACGCCTCCAGCAGGGTGCCTACGGTCTTCCGGAACGTGTGCGGCGTAACCCACTGGAAGCCCAGCTCATCACGCGCCGTACGCCACTGCTTCCGGAAGTTGTTAGGGTCCCGGAGCGAACCGACGGCCGACGGGAACACGACATCCCACGGGTTGGCCTCCAGCTGCCCAATTTGCCGCCTCAGGAGCATTTCCACGGCGAAAGCGGGCAGGAAGTACCTCTGGCGGGAATTCGCGCTCTTAGGGTGGTCCTGGATCGTCAGGCCCTCGCCCTTTCCCATGTAGACGATGGTGCCGTTCACCGTCACCGTCGGCCGCTCCGCCTTCAGGTCGATGTCCTTCCACCGGATCGCCAGGGCCTCACCGATGCGGGCGCCCGTGGCGAGCATGATGTCCACGACGTCCAGCATGTCCACTGTGGGATAGCGGCCGGCCTGCTTCTTGTTCGCCTCCCACTGCCGGAGCCCGGAACGCAGCGCGCCGACCTCCGCCACGGTCAGGGCGCGGACCTCCTTATGGCTGGTGGGGATCGTGGCGACGTCGCGCAGCGGGTTCCCGTCCAGTGCCCCGTGCCTGGCTGCAAGGCCGAGCATGCCCGACAAGACGGTCTTGCAGAGCTTCGCAGTGGCGTTTCCGTGCTTGGTCCTCATGGTCTTCAGGAACCGGTCCAGGGTGGAGACGGTCGCTTCCCGGATCCGGAGGCCGCCCACGCCGGGGCAGACGTAGTTGTCCATGATGTCCCGGTACCGGCGGCGGGTATTCAGGGCCCGGTCGTTGTCCTCGAATTCCGCCCACCAGATCACGGCGAGCTTGGCGATGCGCATGTCCCCGGTGATGTCCTCACCGGCCGGCATCGCCCGATCCGTGAGGGCGGCGATGAGGAGGCGCTCAGCCTTCCCGCCGCGGTCCGCCTTGGACGTTGCCGGCGCCCGCGCCTCCACCTTCCGGGTGACGCCGTCGAAGTCCCGGAACCTGGCCATCGCACGCCACACGCCGGGCGATACTTCGTCGCGGCTGATCTTCCCCCACGTGCCGATCTGCAGCGGCGGCCTAGGCATCGGGATCATCCCCTAACGGAGTCAGCAGGTCTTGTCCTTCATGCCATTTGTCGAGGTCGAAAGGCTCCGGAAGCTCGCGGCGCAGCTCTCCCATCAGCAGGTCCAGGACTGTCCGATCGCGTTCGAAGTACTTTGCGGCAGCCTTGTAGGCGTCTTCTAGGTTCTTCGATGGTTGGGCGTCTCGGACCTGTCGGGGAAGGTCCTTGAGTAGAACGGGCGGCAGGTGGGGCCTTGCTTCCTTTTGAAATTCGAGCTGTGCCTTCGTCGTCGCGGGTTCGATCGGGAATTCTCCATCTGCCCACGTCCAGACCCTCTCCGCCGGGTAGTTGTCGGCTTGCGTAAGGCCTAATTCTTCGGTGGGTAGGAAGCTGTCCTCGCCGAACAGCAGCGCGTTCGGAGTGGTGCCTAGTGCCAAGGCGAACCCCACGAGCTCGTCCGGATCCAGTTTCCGCTGCCCCTTTTCGATCTTGCTGACTGCACCGCGGGCGAAGGAAATGCCCCGTTCCTTCAGCAGTTCAGTTAGCTGGGGCTGCGACAGTCCCCGCTTCTCCCGTAGCCGCGCAATGTTGGCGGCCACGCGTGCGCCGATGGGCTCTCCCACTGTCTTGGTTACACTTCCCGAAATCTCCATATCAGTGATACTAGCTCTAATTCTTGACATCGGTCTAGGAGCAACTTAGAGTCAGTGCTATCAAGTAGTGATTCAATCACTAAATTAGAGATGGAGGGACCAGTGAAAACAGCTACTCATCCGAAGGCGGCCGTTGCATCCGCTGAAGGAAGCCCGCACCTGACCACTCAGGAACTGGCCACGCGGCTGGGAGTCCCGCTGAGCACGGTGTACTTCTGGCGCTCACGGCCGGGGCAGGGTCCACGTGCCATGAGGGTCGGGAAGTTCCTGAGGTATCGCCTCGAGGACGTTTTGGCCTGGGAGGAAGCCCAGCTCGACCCTAGGGATGCTGCATGAGCCAGCCCATCGCGTTGGAGAACCTCTCGTGGCGGGAGGAAGCCAAGCACGCGCTCGAGGCTGAGGCTGCGACGGGCAGGGCGTTCGACGCATACGACCTGCAGGAGCGGCACAACCTGACCGCCCCGGCCAGCACCCAGGAGTGGGGGAGCCTGTTCCGGGTAGCGGCGCAGAGAGGGCTTATCCAGTCCATCGGGTTCCACGTCTCCCGCCGGCCGAGTCGATCAGGCGGGGTCTGCCGGATATGGATCGGCACCAAACCCCGACAAAAAAGCGGCCTGGACACCTCCGCCAAGAAGTCAGTCCAGACCGCAACAGCCAGCAACACCAAGAACTAATCAAGGAGTAACAGCTGTGAAAGATTCTACCCGCACGCCTCAAGCCACGACAGGCTCGCCCCGGTACTTCCACATCGGCACGACCTGCAGCGGTTCCATGACGGACGAGCACAAGCACGATGTCCCGTCCGATGCGGTGACCGTGGCGCCCCGGGTCCGGGCTGTCTATTCATGTCGGCCGGTCCTAGTCAAGAAGGCACCCGACGGCCGGCTTTACCGGATTTTCGGGAGCCTCAACTACGACACTGCCACCGGGGAGACGCTCATCACCGAGTTCGCCGGGGCAACGGATCAAGAGCAGCGCTGCCTGCTGGCTACGGCCGTCTGCACGGACCCAGCGGCATGGCAGAGGCATCCGTGCGTCCCTGGCCGGAACCGTGTGAGCGTCTGCGGCTACGTGGACGACTCGTATCTCGATGCGGCCGCGGAGATCCTGTTCACCGACCTCACCGAGGCAGAGCAGACGTCAGCGCTCGATTCATGGTCCGGCGGGTTGCAGCTCATCTGAGGGGGTGAGCGCACCACTAGACATCCACATCTTTAGAAGAACGAGGAACCAAAATTGAACACCCAGGTCTCAACCACCGAAGCACCCGCCATCGCACCGCTCAACGACCACCAGGTAGAGGCGATCTGCCGCGCCGTGAACGCCGTGCAGCCCGTCATCGACCCCGGGTCACTGGAAACCATCGCCAGGCGCCTCAGCGGCCGCCGCAGCTTCCCTGAGGTACTCGCCGGGCTCGTCACGGCCGCGGCCACCACACCCCACCCCGCACACGGCATCGGCTACATGGTCAACGACCGGCCCCATTGGGAGCAGACAGCAGCTGCCACCGCCGCTATCCGCGACTACCACGAGCAGCTCGCCGCTCTGTGACCCAACCACGCCGACAACACGGCCGCAACGGAAGAAGGTGAACCTGATTGGCCAACAAATGGGAATGGATCGAAGCGATCACGTTCGCCCCCGAAGTGACAGCAGGAGCGCTCCGCACAGGGCTGGCTCTCGCGTCGTATGCAGACAGCGCGACGGGCGGCGGCGCATTCCCGAGCCAGGCAACGCTGGCAGCCCGGCTGAACATCACGGACAGGGCAATCCGGAAGAACCTCGCTGCACTTGAGGAGAGCGGCTGGATCTCAAAAACGCGGAGGGGCGGACGTGCGGGCGACACAGGTTACACAAGCGTCTACGTCATCACAGTTCCAACCGGAACGGGAGTTCCACACGGAACCTTAGTTCCGGATGGTACAGCCCCAACAGGAACGTCAGTTCCTCTCCCAGCCGGAACTTTTGAGGCTCCCAACCGGAACTTTTCGTGCTCCCAACCGGAACCCCAGGTTCCTACTAACCAACCAGTTAAGAACCAACCAGTTAAGAACTCATCCCCGCGCTCCGAAACCGGAGCCACGGAAACTGAGCCGCGGCTGTCGCCGGCAGCGTTGAACCGGCAGCTCGACGAGGACTTCATGGCCTGGTACCAGATCTACCCGAAACACAAAGGCAGAGCCGCCGCGCTCAACTCCTACAAGCGGGCAAGGAAAAACGGGGCCACCGCCGAAGACCTCCTCGCGGGCGCACAACGCTACGCGGCGGAACGCAAAGGCCAGGATCCCCAGTACACCAAGATGCCGGCCACCTGGCTCAATCAAGGCTGCTGGGAAGACGAATACGAACCCCAGGCCGCAGGAAATCCATGGAGCGCCGAATACCACCAGGAAGCCTGGGAACGGCTTAAAGCCCAATACGCGGCCCCCGTCAAGATCTGGGAAGAGCACGAGACGGAAGGATCACCATGACCACCGCACAGCAACCCTCAGTCGCCGCAATGGGCCTCACCAAAACCCAGTACATCGAACTCTGCGACACCTACCGCGAAAAAGCCCAGCAAGCCCACCAAGACGTCAGGGCATGGATGAACCGGGCACTCGCCGCCGAAGCCCAACTAGCCGTTCTCCGGGCCGCCTACGAGCCCGCCAACCACACCACGGAGACACCATGACCGCTTACACCCCGCCGAGCGCCTGCCAGCTCTGCATCCCCACCGAACACCACACCAACGACTCGGCCCTCCTCTGGACAGTCGAACTAGCCCACCAGGAAATTTGCCCCAACCACCCCGCCAAAACGGAGGTCACCCGATGAGCAAGCAGAAACACGATCAGGGATTCAAAAAGCGGCGCCTCAGCACCGCCCCCGTCACCAAGGAACGCACCACCGAACACCTCGCATCCGAACTCGTCAGGAAACGCCTCGCCTCAAACCTCATCCTCGACCGCGGCCAAAACATCGGCGCCAGCAACCGGCGGGAACGGTGACCCATGAACACCACCAACCGCCTCAAACAACTCCTCGCCGCCAAAGTAGAAACCCTCCCCATCACCGACAAGGCAGGCACACTCGTTGGATTCGCAGACATGAAGCTCTTCCTCAGTGACGGGCTCCGCCTCGCAGCACGAATCTCACTCGCCAACGGCGACGAAACCCCCATCAAGAAGCACTGCCAAACGCTTTACCACCGCCGCGGCGCCGACGACTACGCCAAAGGCTACGTCCGCACAGTCTGGGAAACCCAAGAAGGGTTCTTCAAAGGAACACTCGCCATGCTCATGGACAAAACCGGCGACCTCCGACAGGGCTACGTCGACGGCTTCGACAATGAGGCGGTGATGCCATGACCCTACCCATCGAAGGACCCCAGGAGCCGGCACCCATCAAACGATCGGCGGAGTTCTACTGCAAGGCCCGAAAGTCAGACGGGACCCCGTGCCGGGCGTACGCGATCAAGGGCGGGAGCGTGTGCCGGGTCCATGGAGGTTCCGCGCCGGCCGTCAGGGACGCTGCCAGGCGGCGGGCGGAGGTCAGGGACGTGGAAAAGAACGCGGCCGCTGTGCTGGCCGCTGAGGGCTTCGAGAGGATCTTTGACCCGGTCGAGGCTCTCGCGGAGCTCGCCTCGCGCATATCCGGCACGGAGAGGGCCCTGGCTGCCCGCGTGAACGCCTTGCAGGACCTCAGCTACCGGTCACTGACGGGAACGGAGCAGATGCGCGCTGAGATCGTCCTGTGGGGCAATTACCAGGACCGCCTGGCGAAGATCCTGGAGGCTCTGGGGAAATTCAACCTGGACGAGCGCCGGGTGCGCGTGACCGAGCTGCAGAGCCGCCAGCTGGTGGAAGCGCTGGAACGGATTTTCGACCGGCTGGGACTCACGACGGAGCAGCGCTCGCTGTTGCCGGTGGTGGTACCTGAGGAGCTGCGGAGGTTGGTGCAGTGAGCGGGTACAGGCCGGCCCGGAGCAACGACAAGCTCGCCGCGTGCGTGTCCGGGAGGAACGCGAAGCTGATCTTGGCGCTGCTGCCCATCGAAACCGTGGCCGCCAGGACCGCCGGGATGCCCGACCGTGAGGCCCGGGAGGATCTCCTTGCCACCTTCGACGCCTTCCGGAAGATGGCGCTCGAATGGGACCGTGAACGGCTGGAAGCCACAGGCGGCGCGGCCCAGTCCCAGCCGGCGCTGCACGCCCCCGCCGTGGAAGCCCGGGAGGCGGCCCCCGGGCCTGCCGGTGACCAGATAACAGCTGTGGATGCGGCCGCCCGGTTGGGCTGCAGCGAACGCCGTGTCCGGCAACTTCTCACCGAGGAGCGACTGTCGGGCCGCAGGTTCGCTGGGCGCTGGTTCGTGGACGCGGACAGCGTCGAGGGTTACCTGTTGGCCCGGCATGTGGCGTAGGCCCTGATAAGAGTGCATTCGCAGGCCGCGCCCGCCCGGACCGCCGAAACACCAGGGGACACGGGCCGGACCGGCCGCGCCAAGGGCCACCATCCACCGCTTACCCACCACATATCGACATTTCCGAGCACGGAAATGCGGAAACCCCGGCGTGTAGGTATGTCGGATGCTGTTCATGGATGGTTCCTTCGGGAACTCCGGCCGGGTTGCACGAAACGTCCGGCCCTGCTGGTGGAAGGCGGGGCCGGACGCTACCCGGGCCACAACTACTTCGCCCAAGGAGGGCCAGCAATGACCACGAATGACGACATCCTGGCCGCACTTGAGGGACGCCCAAAGCCCGCGGAGCTCGCACGTGAGAACGCCATCATGCAGGCCGCGTGGGGAACCACCGAAGAGAGCAACAAAGCCCTCGCCGTGTGGGCAGCCCACGAAGCGGCCGCCGCGGCCACCAAGACGCTCACAGAGGCGATCATGCGCGCAGACGGAAGCAAGGGCATCTACCTCGCCGAATCAGAAGCCAGGGCGATCGCTGACGAGGCGTACAGGCACATTGCCAAGACGACGCCCAACGAGGACCAGCGCCAGGAATACGTGAAGAACCACGTAACGAAAGTGGCCCAGACCGTCACGCGTGAGGCCCAGCCTCCGGCTACCAACCGGCCAGCTACCGAAGCGAAGCAGAGGGTCGTCCGTGACCCGGCAACCGGCACAACCACCATCTACCGGGGTTAGGACGGCGGCGCCAATGGCCGGCAAGAGCCTCGACCGGGTCCTCACAGCAACCGAGCACATCCACCCGCTCATGGGCCCCATCTTCACCGGCCGGCCCTCCGCCGCCGCCGTCGGGGAGCAGTGCAGCATGTGCCTGGACCCGTTCCCCAGCGACACCGCCCTCATCGATAGGGAAGGGCGGATCCGGTATGTGTGCCTCATGCACGAGCTGATGCTCCAGCGGGCATTCCACACCGACCGCAACGGCCTCATCAGCACAGACCACTACGAGGCGTACGTCATGGCCCACATCATGCAGGACGCGGGCAAGCCGGCCTGGATGCCCGCCTGGGCCTACGCCCGGCTGACCCGGCGCGCAGCCCAGAAAGCCCGCCTCCTGGCACTCATCATGATCCTCCGCATGGCCAACCCCCTCCGGTACGCCGAACCCACCGACCACCAAACCCAAACCCACTAGCCCACAGGAGACAACGATGGCCATCTTCAGCAAGAGCATCGAATCAGCACAGGACGCAGTAACCAAGGCGGCATCCGTCGTCGCCGAATGGGAAGGCAAGGCCGCCGCTGCACGCGCCGAAGCCGCCCGCCTCGACGCCGAGTCCGGCGCCGCGATCCTCGCCGACGAATCCGCGGCCGAGACCATCAGCCTGAACATCCAGGCGCAGGAACGGAAAGCACGGGCCTTCGACGGTGCCGCCGCTGAGGCCCGCACCAAGCTCCACAAGGCCCAGCGGGAAGTGTTGGAAGCCGAAGCCCGCGAAGAGGACAAGCTGGCCGCCGCCGCCCGGAAAGCTTCCGCCGCGCACCTGGCCAAGCTCGACGCCCTGAAGCGGGACATCGAGACCCTGGACGAGTGCGAATGGGACAGGGCCGACGGGAACCTAGGCAAGGAGGGCGTCCTCGAGCATGAAGCCCACCGCCACGAAACCCGCGCCGGCGTCATCCGCTACTACCTGTCCACCGGCCGGATCCCCCACGACTTCTACCTGATCGACAAAGAGGTGGGCACGAAGGTCAGCAGGATGAGCTTGAGCTTCAACTCCGGTGACTACATCCCGGACTCGCTCCGCGCCGCTCAGGACGCCGGCCTGACATTCGCCGGGGCGTCGGCATGATGGTCCCTGGCCTCGCCCAGGCGCTCCATGAGGCGGCCGTGAGACTGGAGGAAGACCTCCGCCAGATCGAAGCGGGAGAGGTCGAGGCGTCCCCGGAGCGGCGGGCTTTCCTGACCGGTGCCGTGAGGGCGTGGAAGCTGCCCGGCGGATCGGAAAGCGGTGGGTTACCGGTGGATGCAGCGGGCGAGACGCCCGGCGGCGGCCCCTCTGCCGCCCAGAAACAGGGCGGAGACATCGGCCGGCCTGAGAACTTCGACTTAGCAGACGGCTTGATCGGCTGATGGCCCGGCCGAACACCCCTGTCGGTACGTGGGGGAAGGTCACGGTCAAAGAGGACCGGGGACAGTACCTCGCCTACGCCTACTACCGCGACTATGACGGGGTGCTGCGACGGGTGAACCGGTGGGCTGCCACGAAGGGCGGCGCGCGGCGCGTCCTTGATGAGGCGCTCCGGCAACGCCACCTCGACCAGGGCGAACTGTCCCGCGACACGAAACTATCCGACCTGGCGGCGCTGTGGCTGGAACACGGCAAGGCGCAGGGAAAGTGGAAGGCCCGTACCGTGCACCGGTACGAGGACGTTTTGAAGACACTGGCCAAGGCCGTCGGCGGGCTCCGGATCGGGGAGGCCACGGCCGGCCGGCTGGACAAGACGGTTGTGGCGATGGCCAAGGTGCACCCGGCGAACGCCCAGACAGCGCAGACAGTGTTGCGGGGCATGTTCGACTACGCGGTCCGGCATGACGCGACGGCCGTTAACCCCGCCGATAACCTCTCACCCATTCAGGACAAGCAGGCGGTGGTGCGGGCCATGACGTCGGAGGAGTTCCGGGGCTTCCGCGCGCACTTCGTGGCGGAGCTGACCGGGTGGAAGGGCGTGGGCAGGCACCGGCCCACCGCCCCGGTCGACGTGCTGGACTTCATGATCGCCACGGGTGTCCGGCCCGGGGAAGCGCTCGGTGTGCAGTGGGTAGACGTGGACCTGGCAGGGGGCACGGTCGAGGTGAACAACACCGTGTACCGGGCGCCGGGGGAGGGTATGGTGCTGCAGCGGGAGACGAAGGAGGGCGATGACCGGAAGCTCCGACTGCCCGGGTTCGCCCTGACCATGCTCCGCCGGCGCCGGGATGCAGCCGAGGGCGAGATGGTTTTCCCGTCCGACGCGGGCACCTTGTATGACCCGAACAGTTTCGGGAAGACGTGGCGCCGCGCCCTGAAGGGGACGGAGTTCGAGTGGGTTACGCCGAAGGTCCTCCGGAAGACGGTAGCGACGATGCTGGCCAAGCAGCTCGGCTCCGGAGCGGCCGCGAAGCAGCTCGGCCACACCTCCGACGCGGTCACCCTCGCCCACTACATTCAGCGGGAGCGGCCCACCGTGGACTACTCGGCAGCGTTGGAGGACTTTTTCAATACCTCCACGCGTCCCCTTGATTTGGACTTGGGGCGGGCTGCCTAATAGCTTGGTCCTCGAAGGCCCGGCGGCGTCCCCCACGTCGCGGGGCCCTCCTATGTCACCGCCCGGGCCTCAGCCGCGTCCTGGAGGCGCTGCAGCTCGGCTGGTGCCTGGTACACCTCGCGAAGTATGTAATCCATAAATTTGAGCACGCCAGCCGCGTCGGACTGACCGACGTCGACGGTAAAGTCACCATGGGCCATGTCATTCCCGAAAGTTCTGATGGTGTGCGCGGTCTGCCTGGCGAATTCATTGATAAGGCCCTTGCCGTGCATGGCGTCGATCTTCTTGTAGAGGCTTCCAGAATCAATGCCGTTGTCCTTGGCCACCGCTTCAATCACAGATCTGGCCATGAGGATAGTGGACATGTACGCGAAAATGCTGTTGCACTCGTGAGCTTCAGATGCTGGGCGTGCCACATGCGCCGGTACGTCCGGGTAGTCCTGTCCTTCCACGAACTTCGGATACCAGTAAGCCGGTTCTGTTGTGTGCCAGTAGACGGCCATCATGGCCTCATGTTGTGCGTTCGATGGCTTAGCGCTAGTCTCCAGTCCGCCGACGTTGAGCCGCCCACACCGGTCGCACCGGAAGCAACTTTCGATGCGGTAGTGCCCCGGGGGTATTGATTCTTCGACTGTTGACTGCCCCAAACTCGTCATGTGGCTGAACTTCCCGCACCGCCCGCACGTTGTAGACGCCATGTTGTTCCCCCTGCATATTCGTCATGTACCGCCTGAATCCTACTGGGAAGTGACTAATAGCGGTGGGTAAGCGGTGGACCGGAAGGGAACTGGCCAGCATAGGCGCTCATCGGTAGGCGAATACCGGGCCTACGCGGCCACCGTGCCCTCAGAACAGGCTCTTAGCAGACGGTTAGTTCTCCGCGAATGAGACGATGCGGCCCCCCAGCTTTTCCTTCAGGTCGCTGGTGCCGTCAGCGTTGATGATCCAGTTCTCACCGACGAGCCAATCCCCGCCCACTGTGCCGAAGATTGAGCCCTTGGTGGTTTCGATCCGGCGCTCCACTGCTTCGGATGAGAGATAGACCGACAGGACTGTGTCCGTCCCGCAGGTCCCAGACTGGGCAGCGATCTGCACCTTGTTCGTCTGTTCCCAGTCATCGCACTCGCCGCCGGCTTCTACGAAGGCATCCTTCAGTTCCGCCACCGTGTCATAGGTCGCCGGCGGCGTCGGGGTTGGTGATGGGGATGTTGCTGTGGCCGGGTCCGAGCATCCGGTCAGGATCACGGCCGCGGCCAGGGTCAGCAGTGTCACGGATTTGTTCATTTTTCCCCCAACGTGAAGGGCGCGCCGACCTCCTGCCGGCAACCCATTCCCTGAGTATAGGAGCGGGAAAGTGGACCTGTCAGCAGTGCACTTCCGCCGCCGGAAGCTCGGAAGGGACTCCGCGGCCGCGGGCGACATAGTGGTGGGCATGGACACGTTGCCACCGGTACAGCTTTCAGCGGACGAACAGGCCGCCCTCGAACAGGTCAACGACGCCATCGACTGGATCCGGTCAGGCGAGATGGAGGGCACCCCGCGGGACCTCGAATGTCTGGAACGCTACAAAGCCACCCTCCTCGACCCGGAGGCCCGCTGACGTGCCGTTCACACCGGAGACGCAGAGAATCAGCGACGACACCAGGCGGGCGCTGGATGCTGTCATGGGTGACCACACAAGGGCATTGACGAAAGCCTGGGTGGAGGCGTGGGACTACCTGCAGCCGGAGTTCGAGGCGTCCTTCGCGGAACTCATGCTCGCGGCGAAGGACGGTCGCCTGTCCCACCGGCAGGTCGATCAGAACGTGCGTCTGGCCAAGACCCTGGAACTGGCGCGGGAAGCACTCGAAGAGCTCGCAGACGGGATCGAACCCCTTGTGGCCGACGACCTTGGGCCGGTGACCACGGACGCCTACAAGGCCCACATCAGCGCGATCGCGTCCCAGCTCCCGGCGGAACACGCCGGTATCGTCATTGCCTGGGAACACGCATCAGCGGACGCCATGGAAGCCATCGTCACCCGCTCGCTCCAACAGATCCACAAGGACACCCGGCCGCTGGCAGCCGACGTCGAACGGCTCATGAAAAACGAACTCATCCGGGCCGTCGCGCTGGGAGACAATCCGAACCGGACCGCGGCGCGCATCATCCGCAACGCAGAGAACAAATTCAACGGGGGCCTTACCCGGGCACTGGTCATCAGCCGAAACGAGGTCCTGGACGCCCACAGGGCGGCCGCGAAAGTCTCGGAGGAACGCAACCGGGACATCATGGCCGGATGGCGCTGGTCCGCCGCCCTGACGGCCCGCACCTGCCCCTCTTGCCTCGCCAACCACGGCACACTCCACCCCGTCGAGGAGCCGGGCCCGCTGGACCATCACCAGGGCCGGTGCGCCCGTGTACCGGTCACGAAGTCATGGGCGGAGCTCGGATTCAAGGGCATGGATGAGCCGGCCGACGAGTTCCCGGACGCCCGGCAATGGTTCGACGGACTGACCCCTGAGACACAGGCCGCCATCATGGGCAGGGAGCGCCTGAAGCTCCTGGACGACGGGAAGGTCAGCTGGGACGACCTGACAACGCGGACAAAGAACGGGCAGTGGCGGGACTCCATGACGGTGACACCCGTCAGCGTGCTGAAGGCGAAAGCTGCGCAGTAATAGTCGGTGTTTGCGGTGGGTTACCGGTGGGTCCGGGCCAAACCGGATGCTGTGCCCTCGCCTCTGCCCCTATTCCACCTGCTTAGCCGGGTGCTGAACCCGCGAATGGTCAATTAGCGGACCCCCATTTCCGCCGTCGGAAGACCGGAAGAGCCGGGTCCGGAGCCTCTGCCAGCATGGGGAATGAGCCTGAAAATCGACCAGAGAGCGGGGAGCCCGGATGTCCGTCAGATCAGTAATCGTCAGGCTGGAAGCCGAAGTTGCCGGGTACGTTGCCGGGCTGGGAAAGGCCGCCAAGGCGACCGACGATGTCGTGCAGAAGACCGGCCAGGCGAGTAAGTCCATCGGCGATCAACGCAAGGCGATGGACTCCGCAGGGAAAGACATGGCGGCGTTCGGAACGGTCACCGTCGCCGCCTTGGGCGCCGCCGCCAAAGCGGCGATGGGTTGGGAGTCCGCCTGGGCTGGCGTGACGAAGACCGTTGATGGCTCGCCCGAGCAGATGGCCGAGCTGGAGGGTGAGCTTCGAAACTTGGCCAAGACCCTCCCGGCCACCCATGAGGAGATCGCGGCTGTTGCTGAGGCCGCTGGGCAGCTGGGCGTAAAGCGCGAGGATGTAGCGGCCTTCACCCGGACGATGGTGGATCTCGGCGAGACCACAAACCTGACAGCCGATGAGGCGGCCACGGCCATCGCCCAGATCGCCAACGTCATGGGCACGACGGGCGATGACATCGATAACTTCGGGTCCACGCTGGTGGCTCTCGGCAATGCGGGCGCGTCCACGGAAAAAGAGATCCTCAACATGGCGCAGCGGATCGCGGGTGCCGGGAAGCTGGTAGGCGCCAGCGAGGGCGAAGTGCTGGCCCTGTCGAACGCTCTCGCGTCCGTGGGTATTGAGGCGCAGCTCGGCGGCGGCGTGATGTCCCGGGTCATGCAGCGCATGTACGCGGACATCAAGGAGGGTGGGGAGGGTCTCCAGAATCTGGCCAGGGTTTCCGGCCTCAGCGCGAAAGACTTCGCCACTGCTTTCGAGACGGATCCGGTCCGTGCCGTCGACATGATGGTCAAGGGACTGTCCAGGGTCAAGGACGAGGGCGGCAACGTCGTGCAGACGATGTCCGATCTCGGCATCAAGGGCACTGAGGAAACCTCGGTGATCCTCCGCCTCGCCGGCGCAGGTGGCCTTCTGGCTGATTCCCTCGACCTGCAGGCGACCGCCTGGGAAGAGAACACTGCCCTCATCAATGAGGCCTCAAAGCGCTACGAAACCACCGAGTCCAAGGTGAAAATCGCCTGGAACAACATCAAGGACGCGGCCATCGACGCCGGCGCCGTACTCCTGCCCGTCATCTCCGGGGCGGCGGAGAACGTCGCCGGCCTCGCGCAGGCCTTCGGGAACCTCCCGGACCCCGTCAAGGGTGCCGCCACGGGCCTCGCCGGGGTAGCAGGCACGGCCGCGCTCGCAGGCGGCGGCCTCCTGGTCATGCTCCCCAAGGTCAAAGACAGCATCGACGCATTCAAGGAGCTCAACACCCGGGCGGACGGCAGCAGCAGGGGACTGGGCAGAGTCGGCCAGGCGGCAGGCATAGCGGCCCTCGCGTTCGTCGGCTTCCAGATCGTCAACGGCATCAACGACAGCATGCAGGAAGCCGGGGTAACGACTGAGGAGTTCACCCAGAAGCTCGTGGGCCTCAGCAAGAACGCAGGAAGCCTGGACGAGATATTCAAGGACATCGGCGCCAAGGAGTTTGAGGGCGAGATCAACAGTGCCGGAGAGGCGCTGAATAAGCTGATCAACCAGGACTTCAATTCCGCCATCGAATCCTTCGGGGCAACGGCGCTCGGCGTGGACAATGGCATGGCAAAGCTCGCGGAAGGGCTCAAGAAAGCCGACCAATCCATCGCGGCGGCGGCGTCCAGTGGCAACCTTGAACTGGCGGCCAAGGGTTTCAAGTCCATTGCCGACAGCGCGGAGGCGCAGGGCATCAAGCTGGAGGACGTGGCGGACCGGTTCCCCACGTACATGGACGCGCTGCGCAGCATGGCCAGCGAGTCCAACGTGGCCCTCACCGAAACCGAGTTGCTGGAGTTCGCCATGGGCAAGGTCCCCCCGGCGCTGCAGGCCGCAGCGGACGGTGGAGACAAGACCGCGCAGGCACTCATCGGCACGAGCGAGGCGGCGTCCAGTGCGGCCGCAGCATCGGAAGCAGTCGCTGAGGCACTCGAGGAGATCGGCATGAGCGCGGAGGGCGCCATCACCGACGTGGACAAGTTCACGCAGTCCCTGTTCGCCGCCGGCCTGCGCTCGCTGTCCTCCTCGGACGCCGCCGTGGCGTACCAGTCCGCCATCGATAAAATGACCGAGTCGGTGACGAAGAACGGCACGACGCTCGACATCAACACCGAAGCGGGCCGGGCCAACCAGTCGGCATTCAACGACATCGCCAAGGCCGCCATAACGTCGGCGGAGGCGACCGCTAAGGAGACGCTGGCCACCCAGGGCAGCGCGGCCGCGCAGAAGGGCCTGCAGGCGTCGCTGTCGCAGTCGTACAAGGACCTGGTGACGGCCGCCGGGCAGTTGGGCATCACCGGAGACGCCGCGGACACGCTGGCCCGCAAAGCCCTGGGCATTCCGAAGAAGGTGCCGATCGATACGTGGGTCAACGACAGTGCCAGTTCGAAGCTGCAGAGCATCAAGGGTCAGGCTGACGCGTTGGACGGGCGCGTGGTGCGGATGAGCGTGGTGGAGCAGTACACGAAGATGATCTCGGAGATCAGGAACCCGACGCAGGCGGACCTGAACGGTGACACGTTCCGGCCGCGGAAGGCCGCCGGTGGTGCTATCACGGGCCCGGGTACCGGCACGAGTGATGACGTGCCGATCTGGGCGTCCAACGGGGAGCACATGCTCACCGCCCAGGAAGTCCAGATGATGGGCGGGCACGACGCCGTCTACCGGTTCCGTGCGGGAGTCAGGACCGGGAACATCCAGGGCCTGGCCGGCGGCGGCGCTGTCGGGTCGTACACGTCGGCCGCGCAGCTTTCGGCGGCGTCCCAGGTAGTGCCCTCAGTCTCCCTCGAAGGACTCACTGTCATGGTCACCAACCCCTTCACCGGGGAACAGGTCCGGGGCGTCGTGACAGAGGTAGCCCGCCAGGAAGCCAACGGTGCTATCAGGGAAGCAGACCGGCAGTCACAGTTCCGGAGAGTCGGCCGTTAGGACGTGGGCTGATCCTCCAGCCAGGTATCCAGGTCGTTGACGCGGTAGAGGAGCTTGCCGGCCACGACGCGGGCCTTGGGTCCTTTCCCCGTCTTCCGCCATGCTCGAAGCGTCTCCGGGGAGCAGTGCAGGGCGGCCGCGGCACCGTCGAGGGTCAGCGGCGGGTTGGGTATGGGGTTGCCGGGTGTATCTTCCATGTCCGCCAGTATGGATAGCTGTCAGGGCAATGTCACCAGCACGTGGAGCGGTATTCCCCGCCCGTCGCTTACCTAGTCGCCCACCGCTTACCCACCGGAAACACCTAAAACCAACCAAGAATGACCGGTCATTCAAGTCTCCGGGAAGGGCCGAAAACCCCGGAATCTAGGGATCAACCGTGTCCACCTAGAACTAACCAAAAACAGCAATTCATAATCCTAAGGTCCTCGGTTCAAGTCCGAGTAGCCCTACCCTCATCCGAAGCCGCGGCCAACGTTCAACGTTGGCCGCGGCTTCTTTGCTTAAGGGCATGGATGCGGTATGTTACTCACCAGTAACTTTGATGCTCCCGATGCCGGGAACGTATCGCTCCGATCCAATCCGCAGACTCACCAGACCCATTGCGAGGTAGCCATGTCCGCTGTGTCCTCTCCCGCCGCGCCCGCCGTCGAGGCACCCGCCCTGCCCTATGCTGACGGTGATTTCTATGCCTTTGAACAACTGCTGACGGACAAGGAACGGGACCGGCTCGCTGAAGTCCGTACGTTCCTGGGCCGTGAAGTGACGCCGATCGCCACGGACTGCTGGAACCGGGCCGAATTCCCGATGGACCTGATTCCCCGGCTCGCCCGTATTGACCTGGTCAGCCCTGTGCGGAGGCAGGGCTATTCCACCCTGTTCGCGGGGCTGCTGCACGCGGAAGTAACCCGCGCCGACGCTTCCATCGCCACTTTCCTGGGTGTCCACGACGGCCTCTTTACCGGCTCAATCGAAGCATTGGCGTCCACGGAGCAGCAGGAGGCCTGGCTGCCCGATATCTACTCCCTCCGGAAAATCGGTGCATTCGGCCTGACGGAGCCGTTGGGCGGCAGCGACGTCGCCGGCGGCACGCGGACCACCGCCCGGCGGGAAGGGGACCACTGGGTCCTCAACGGCGCCAAGCGCTGGATCGGAAACGCAACGTTCGCCGACTGGGTAGTGGTGTTCGCACGCGACGTGGCCGATGGCCAGGTCAAGGGCTTCCTGGTGGACACCACCCTCCCCGGCTTCAGGGCTGCGAAGATCGAAAACAAGATCTCGCTCCGTACCGTGCAAAACGCCGACATTACGCTGGAGAACGTGGTGGTCCCGGACTTCTTCAAGCTCGCCCGCGCCAACAGCTTCAAGGACGTCAACAAGGTCCTCAAGGTGACCCGGCTCGCGGTGGCCTGGCAGGCTGTGGGCCTGCAGCTGGCCACGTTCGATGTCGCCCGCCAGTACGCGGTGGAACGGCACCAGTTCGGCAAGCCGCTGGCCTCCTACCAGCTGGTCCAGGGCCAGTTGGTGCAGATCCTCGGTAACGCGGTCAGTTCCATGGGCATGATGGTCCGGCTCTCCCAGCTGGAAGCCGACGGCCAGGCCAAGGATGAACAGTCCGCCCTGGCCAAGGCCTTCACCACCGCCCGGATGCGCGAGAGCGCCGCCCTGGGCCGCAGCCTGTTGGGGGGCAACGGCATCGTCACCGACTTCGGCATGGCCAAGATCTTCGCTGACGCAGAAGCCATCTATTCCTACGAAGGCACCCACGAGATCAACACCCTGGTGGCCGGGCGCGGCGTCACCGGGATCTCGGCCATCGTCTGACCTGCCTGGGCGCGTTATCCCGCGACGTGCCTGCCTTTATTCCGCCGTCCTGCTGATCCGGCTCTCCTGCATACAGGGGCAGCAGGACGGAGGGCCGCAGGTCCATGACGAACTTCAGCGGATTGACGTAGTCACCGTCCTGGCGCACGCCCCAATGGACGCAGGGCCTGGTACCGCAGTGCCCGTTCCTGAGGATGCCCACCGCCTGGCCTGCCTGCACGGACGTCCCCTTGGCGAGCGTGCTCTCCACCGGCTCGAAACTGCTCCGTAGTCCGTTGCCGTGGTCGACCGTGAGGACCGGCCGGTCAACCACCGTCCCGACGAAACTGATCGTGCCGTCCGCAGGGGAGGTGACCTTGACGCCGTCGCCCGCTGCTCCCAGGTCCACGCCGCGGTGGCCGCTCAGCCAGGGCTGCGGCGGAGGGTCGAAATTCCGCAGGACCGGCGGCCGGGGCTGCAGCGGCCATTGCCAGGCGGGGCCGGTGCCCGCCGGAGCGGGCACGGAACCGGCAGCGGAGGAAGCCGGCAGGAACAGCAGAGCGGCAAGGAGCCCCATGGTTTTCATCTGCCCAGCATGGGGCGGCGGTCCGCCGGCGCGGCAGGGCTGTGCCGCCCTATGTGGAAAAGTGCCGAACCACCTGTCCCGGCCAGCCCCCGGCCGCCCGTCCGGCCGTACCTTCGGCGCGGGCTGCTGTAGTACACTTGGGGGAGCAGTTTGCTGCGCCCTCAACGCTTCCCGTTCCGGTGGATTATTCCAACGGAATTTTTCCCTGTCCGGGCAGCGTCAGCACATCTCATTCAGGAGTGTGGGGGAGCGGCGGCTGACTACGCGTATCCAGCCCTTCACAACAGAAGCCCCAAAACTTCGGCTGTGGAGGACTGCGCCTCCTGCGGTCCGGGCCATGTGGCACGGATGGGAAGCGCAGTGGATGCCAGGAGCACGGCCCGTCCGGGCCACGCTAAATCAACCGTCAACTATTGGCAGGGTAAGAAGCCTTAGGGCTGTCTCATGAATGACCTGCCGGAAGGAGCGTCGGCATGCCCGTCGTAACCATGCGCCAGCTGCTTGACAGCGGCGTCCACTTTGGACACCAGACCCGCCGTTGGAACCCGAAGATGAAGCGCTTCATCTTCACGGAGCGCAACGGCATCTACATCATCGACCTGCAGCAGTCGCTGTCCTACATCGACCGCGCCTACGAGTTCGTCAAGGCCACTGTCGCCCACGGCGGCACCGTGCTCTTCGTCGGCACCAAGAAGCAGGCCCAGGAAGCAATTGCCGAGCAGGCAACCCGCGTTGGCCAGCCCTACGTGAACCAGCGCTGGCTCGGCGGTATGCTGACCAACTTCCAGACCGTCGCCAAGCGTATCCAGCGCATGAAGGAACTCGAAGAGATCGACTTCGACGACGTCGCCGGTTCCGCGTACACCAAGAAGGAGCTGCTGCTCCTCAAGCGCGAACTCACCAAGCTGGAAGCCAACCTCGGCGGTATCCGCAACCTGACCAAGGCTCCGTCCCTGCTCTGGGTCGTGGACACCAAGAAGGAACACCTCGCCGTTGACGAGGCCAAGAAGCTGAACATCCCGGTTGTCGCCATCCTGGACACCAACTGCGATCCGGACGAGGTCGACTTCCCGATCCCGGGCAACGACGACGCCATCCGCTCCGTGAACCTCCTGACCCGCGTTGTTGCCGACGCCGTTGCCGAGGGCCTGATCGCCCGCAACAACCGCGGCACGGGCGCCACCGAAGCCCCGGAAGAGCCGCTGGCCGAATGGGAGCGCGAGCTCCTCGAGGGCAACAAGGCTGAAGAAGCCGCTGCTGCTCCCGCTGCTCCGGCAGAAGAAGCTCCGGCTGCAGCCGAAGCTCCGGCCGAAGACGCCAAGTAACAACAAGTAAATCCGGATTCTCCGGCGCCGCCCGCGGCGCCGGAGCTGCTGACAGGATGGCGGCCCGCCAGGCGGGCTGCTGTCCTGTCAGTCCGTACACCACATCAAATTTCTAGACAGAGGGGTTCACATGGCGAACTACACTGCCGCGGACATCAAGGCCCTGCGCGAGCGCACCGGCGCCGGCATGATGGATGTCAAGAAGGCTCTTGACGAAGCCAACGGTGACGCCGAGAAGGCCATCGAAATCATCCGCATCAAGGGCCTCAAGGGCGCTACGAAGCGTGAAGGCCGCTCCACCGCTGAAGGCCTGGTCGCCGCCAAGGTCAGCAACGGCGTTGGCGTCATGATTGAAGTCAACTGCGAGACCGACTTCGTCGCCAAGGCTGACAAGTTCATCCAGCTGGCCGACAAGGTCCTGGCCGTGGCCGTCGAGTCCGGCGCAGCCGACCTCGAGACCCTGCTGGCCACCGAAGTTGACGGCAAGCCGCTGTCCGAGGTCGTCGTCGAAGAAGGCGCAGTCCTGGGCGAGAAGGTTGTTGTCCGCCGCATTGCCCGCCTCGAAGGCGCAACGGTTGACGCTTACCTGCACAAGACCTCCAAGGACCTCCCGGCCCAGGTTGGCGTGCTGTTCGCGGTCGACGGTGAAGGCGAAGCCGCTGCCACCGCAGCCCACGACGTTGCCGTGCACATCGCCGCAATGGCCCCGAACTACCTGACCCGCGAGGACGTTCCGTCCGAGCTGGTCGAGTCCGAGCGCCGCATTGCCGAAGAGACCGCGAAGGCCGAAGGCAAGCCCGAAGCCGCACTCACCAAGATCGTCGAAGGCCGCGTGACGGGCTTCTACAAGGGTGAGGTCCTGGTTGACCAGGCATTCGCCAAGGACGCCAAGAAGTCCGTGGCCCAGGTTCTCGAAGAGGCCGGCGTCAAGGGAACGGCGTTCGCACGCTTCCGCGTCGGCTCCTAGTCGATCCATGCAAGGGGTGGCCACTTCGGTGGCCGCCCCTTTTGCATGCGCGCAGATTGCCGTCCAGCCGGTTCCGACCATCGGCCCGGGCAGGATAACCTTTTTTCAGATCATCAACGGGAAGGCATCATGGAAGCCGTCAACACTGTAATCCAGCCAGAGAAAAGCAGGCGCCGGGTCCTCCTGAAGCTTTCAGGCGAGGTCTTCGGCGGCGGAAAGCTGGGTGTCGACCCCGAAACCGTGCGGGACGTCGCAAAGCAGATCGCAGCGGCCGTGCCCGAGGTGGAAGTGGCCATCGTGGTAGGCGGCGGCAACTTCTTCCGCGGCGCCGAACTTTCCCAGAGCGGCATGGACCGCTCCCGCGCCGACTACATGGGCATGCTGGGAACCGTCATGAACTGCCTGGCGCTGCAGGACTTCCTGGAACAGGCCGGCGTTGAAACGCGGGTCCAGAGTGCCATCACGATGGGCCAGGTGGCCGAGGCGTACATTCCCCGCCGTGCCATCCGGCATATGGAAAAGGGCCGCGTTGTCATCTTCGGGGCGGGCGCAGGACTGCCGTATTTCTCCACCGACACCGTTGCCGCCCAGCGGGCGCTCGAGGTGCACGCGGACGTGGTGCTGATGGCCAAGAGCGGCGTGGACGCTGTCTACACCGCCGACCCCAAGAAGGACCCCACCGCGGAGCGGCTGGAAACCCTCAGCTATGACGACGCGCTGCGTCGGGACATCCGGGTCATGGACCAGACCGCCATGACGATGTGCAAGGACAACAACCTCTCCATGGTGGTGTTCGGCATGGAGGGTGAAGGCAACGTCACCCGCGCCATCCTTGGTGAGAAGCTGGGCACGCTGGTCACTGCCTAGCTGCGGCTAGGATGTTTGCAGGACAGTTTCGTCCCCGGCCGCGCGCCGGGGACGAAAGCAGCTACAGAGAACCACCTTGTGCATGGAACCGGCGCCCCGGACTGCACCAGAACCGTCAGGAGAGACCGTGATCGAAGAAACCTTGCTCGAAGCCGAAGAAAAGATGGACAAGGCAGTCGAGGTAGCCAAGGAAGACTTCGCGTCCGTCCGTACCGGCCGCGCCAACCCTGGCCTCTACAACAAGGTGCTGGTGGACTACTACGGTTCGCCCACCCCGCTGCAGCAGCTGGCCTCCTTCGCCATTCCGGACGCCCGCACCATCCTGATCACGCCGTTCGACAAGACCGCGCTGCGGGACATCGAGCGCGCGCTGAGCGACTCCGAGGTGGGTGCGAACCCGTCCAACGACGGCAACGTCATCCGGATCACCATTCCGGAGCTGACGAAGGAACGCCGCAAGGAATACGTCAAGATCGTCAAGACCAAGGGCGAGGACGCCAAGGTGTCCATCCGGAACATCCGCCGCAAGGCCAAGGAAACGCTGGACAAGCTGGTCAAGGACGGCGAAGCCGGCGAGGACGAGGGCACCCGGGCCGAAAAGGAACTCGACAGCCTGACCAAGGCCCACGTGGACGGCATCGACGAACTGCTCAAGCGCAAGGAAGCTGAGCTGCTCGAAGTCTGATGGGCCAGGCAGAACAGGCCCCGGCGCCGGGCCCGCGCACACGGGGAAAGCGGCCCCGGGCCAACCCCACCCCCAAGGCGGGACGCAACCTCCCCGCTGCGGTGGTGGTGGGACTGGCCATGCTGTTCGGCGTGCTGGGCGGCCTGCTGTTCCTTCCGCTCGGCTTCGTGGCGGTCACAACCACCTTCGCTGTCTTCGGCGTGTGGGAAATCTTCCGTGCCCTGGAAGCCAACGGGACCAGGCTGCCCATCATTCCCGTGATGACCGGCACCGTGGCCATGCCATTCGCGGCGTATTTCGGCGGCATCGAAAGCCTGCTCTTCGCCATGCTGCTGAGCTCCGTTGCGGTGCTGCTGTGGCGCTCCATTGAGGGCGCCGCGGGCTCGGCCAACAGCATCTTCGCCGGAGTCTTTGCCCTCGGCTGGGTGCCTTTCTTCATCAGCTTCGCCGCGCTGCCGCTGCACGCCGGCACCGGAGCGTCCCCCTTGGGACTGTGGCCCGGCGGCACCGTACCCGAAGGCGCGCTGCAGGTAGCCATCATGCTCCTGCTGGTGGTGGCCAACGACACTTTCGGCTACCTGGTGGGCGCGTCCCTCGGCAAACATCCCATGGCGCCGAAGATCAGCCCTAAAAAGTCCTGGGAAGGCTTTGCCGGCTCCGTGGCCGGGGCCGCGGTGGTGGGCGTGCTGGCCAGCGTCTTCGTCCTGGACAAGCCATGGTGGGTCGGAGTGGTACTGGCCGTGGCCCTGGTGGCCGCATCTACGGCCGGGGACCTGGCCGAGTCCATGGTCAAGCGCGAGCTCGGCATCAAGGACATGAGCTCCATCCTTCCCGGCCACGGCGGCGTGATGGACCGGCTCGATTCGATCGTCTTCGCGGCACCCGTGGCATTCATCCTGTTCGGGCTGGCAGCAGGGGCCTGACATCCATCCCGGCCGCGTCCGCGGCACCTAGACTGGTGCAAGCAATCCGGCAGAAGAACATTGAAGGAAAACACAGTGGCATTGGACCAACACCGGCAGATTCCCGCGTCCTTTGAGCGTGTGGGCCGCAGCGACTACGGCTACAACGCCAAGCAGGTGGACCAGTTCCTGGCCCGGGCACGGGTGTCATTGGAGACTCCGGAAGAGGCTACCCATCCCGTCACCAGCGGGGATGTCCGCAGCGTCTCCTTCGATCCGGTGAAGGGCGGCTATTCCGCTTCGCACGTGGATGCTGCCCTGGACCGGCTGGAGGATGCCTTTGCCCGCAGGGAACGGGACGACCTCATTGCGGCCCGCGGCGAGGAAGCATGGCTGCGTGGGATCGGGCAGCTGTCCGGTACCCTGCGGGGACGACTGCACCGGCCCGACGGTGACCGCTTCCGCCGGCCGTCCAGGAAAAAGGCCCGCAGCTACAACACGGCGGACGTGGACCGGCTGTGCCGCGAGCTCATTGGCTACCTGGAGCACGACAAGCCGCTCAGCGTCGACAGCGTCCGCCGGGCTGTTTTCCGCCCCGCCGAGGGCCGCGACGGCTATGAAGAAGCGCAGGTGGACGCCTTCCTGGACCGCGTGGTCGAGCTCATGGCCGCCATCGACTAGCAGGCCGTGCGGCCGCTGATCAGCGTTCGGTGGCCAGGGGCCGCTCAGGAGTGTGCAGCCGCGTCATGACCCGCTGCATGGTGGCCGGCACCCGCCGCGCGGTGGCCCGCGACACGAGCACCATGACGCCAAACGCTGCCGGCACGGTCCAGGCCGCTGGCTGCGCCAGCCAGCCCGGGATGTTGTGTGCACCGGCCAGCGCCCCCGCCACGAGGGCGCCGCCGCACAGCAGTCCGCCTGTCAGCATCCCCGCAATGGCACCGGCGTCCGTCAGGCCCCGCCACCAGATCCCCAGCAGGAGCACCGGGCATACGGTGGAGGCGGTGAACGCAAACACCAGGCCCACGCTGCCGGCCAGCGCGAAGGAATCCGTCATGAACGCGAAGCCGAGCGGAACCACCGCTGAGACCACTGCGGCCAGGCGGAACCCGCCCACTCCGCCGCCCAGCGCATCCTGGCTGATGACTCCGGCCAGCGACACCACCAGCCCCGAGGTGGTGGAGAGGAACGCGGCAAAAGCGCCGGCCACCACCAGTGCGGACAGCAGGTCCCCGGCGGTCCCGCCCACCAGGCGCCCGGGCAGCAGCAGCACCATTGCGTCGGCCTGGCCGGTGCGGGCGAGGTCCGGTGCGAAAACCCGGCCCACGAAGCCAAACGCGGTAGGAAACAGGTAGAACACTGACAGCAGTCCAAGGACGATCAGGGTGGTCCGCCGTGCCGACTGGCCGTCAGGGTTGGTATAGAAGCGCACCAGTACGTGGGGCAGTCCCAGGGTGCCGAACAGCAGTGCCACCAGCAGTGAGATGTTCTGGTACGGCCCTGCCGGAACCGCGCCGGTCGGATTGATGTCCGGCCCTGACAGCGCGGGAGTCCCGTTGCCGGCCAACACGAAGATGATGAATATGACGGGCACCGCCAAGGCAGTGAGCTTGAGCCAGTACTGGAACGCCTGGACAAAGGTGATGGACCGCATTCCGCCGGCGACAACCGTCAGGCAGACGACGACCACGACGGCCACGGAGCCCGCCCAGGACGGCAGCCCGGTGGTGATCCGGATGGTCAGCGCGGCTCCGTGCAGCTGCGGGACGATATACAGCCAGCCCACCACGACCACCACCAGGCTGGTCACCCGCCGCACCGCGGGGGAGTCCAGCCGCGCTTCGGTGAAGTCCGGGATGGTGTAGGCCCCGGAGCGGCGCAGCGGGGCCGCCACGAACAGCAGCAGCATGAGGTATCCGGCCGTGTAGCCCACCGGAAACCATAAAGCGTCGGTGCCGGACAACAGGATGAGACCCGCCACACCGAGGAAGCTGGCAGCGGACAGGTACTCACCCCCGATGGCTGAGGCGTTCCACCACGGCCGCACCGTCCGGGAGGCAACGTAAAAGTCGCCCGTGGTGCGCGAAATCCGGAGACCGTAGAAGCCGATGGCGGCGGTGGCCAGCACCACCAGGGCGACGGCGACCAGTGCTACTGCGGGGTTCATCCCCGCCTCACCGGTCTTCTGCGAGGTCGCGGTACCGCGCCTCGTTCCGGGCCGCGGCCCGGATGAACAGCCAGGCGCTCAGGCCGATCACCGGGTAGATGCCGGCACCGAGCAGCAGCCAGCTGAAGGGAATGCCGGCGACGCTGGTCTCCGCCAGGCCGGGTGCGGCGGCGAGCAGGAGGGGAAATGCGCCCAGGATCAGCAGGAAGCCGCCGGCCACCACCAGGGCCAGCCGGAGCTGCGACCGGATCAGCGAGCGGACGAACAACTGGCCCACCTCGGAGTCCAGCGCGGCTTCGCGGCTTTCCTTGGCCGGCTGCACCGCGGTACGCGGCGCGGTTACGCGGACCCGGGTCATGACTGCGGCCTGATCCGGGTGGCCTCGAGCTTCTCCCGGACCATAGGCAGATGCCGCCGGCTGATGGGCAGTCCCGCGCCGGCCACCGTGACACTGGGACCGTCGGCGGCGAGCTTCATCGAGGTAACGTGCTTCAGCGCCACCAGGTACGAACGGTGCGTGCGGATGAAACCGGCCTCAGCCCACTGCTGCTCCAGGTCAGCCAGCGGCACCCGGATCAGGTAGCTGGCGTCCGCAGTGTGGAGCCGCGCATAGTCTCCCTGCGCCTGGACGTAAGTGACGTCGTCGCGCCTGATCATTTTCGTGGTCCCGCCCTGGTCGACCGTGATCATCTCCGGCGCGGCGGCGCCGTCGTGCATCTCACTGATCCGCGCCACAGAGCGTGCCAGCCGCTCCGCCCGCACCGGCTTGAGGAGGTAGTCCACGGCGGCCAGCTCGAATGCGTCCAGCGCGTGGTCCTCGTCCGCGGTGACGAAGACCACCGCCGGCGGGTTGCTGCTTCCGGCGATGGCACGGGCGATGTCCAGGCCGGAGAGGGCGGGCATGTGGATGTCCAGGAAGACCGCGTCCACACCGCCGGCGGCCAGTGCCTTCAGCGCTTCGCTCCCGGACGTGGCGCGGAAGACCTTCCCTACCCGTTCGTCCCTGCCCAGCAGGAACGCGAGCTCTTCGACAGCGGGAAGCTCATCGTCGACGACGAGGACATTGATCATGTTCCTAGGTTAGCCAACGGGGCGTCAGGCATCGTGCCCCGGCTGGGATTTGGGAACGCGCATGGTGATGAGGGTGCCCTCGCCGGGCGCGGTCTCGATGACCAGGCCGTGGTCGTTGCCGTAGACCTGCCGCAGCCGGGCGTCCACGTTGCGCAGTCCCACATGGTCGCCGTCCGCGTGCCCGGCCAGGACGGACTGGAGCTGCGCCGGGTCCATGCCGACGCCGTCATCCTCGATGGTCACCTCGGCGAAGGCACCCGCATCGTTGGCCGTGATGCTGATGTGCCCGGGCCCCTCCTTGGCCTCCAGCCCGTGCCGTACGGCATTTTCCACCAAAGGCTGCAGGCTCAGGAACGGGATGACGGTGCTGAGGACCTCCGGCGCCACGCGCAGGCTCACCTGCACGCGCTCGCCGAACCGCGCCCGCTCCAGCAGCAGGTAACGGTCGATGCAGCGCAGTTCCTCCGCCAGCGTGGTGAAGTCACCGTGCCTCCGGAAGGAGTAGCGGGTGAAGTCGGCGAATTCCACCACCAGTTCGCGTGCCCGGGCAGGGTCCGTGTTGATGAAGGACGCAATCGCATTCAGCGAGTTGTAGATGAAATGTGGGCTGATCTGGGCGCGGAGGGCGCGCACTTCGGCCTCCATCAGGAGGGTGCGTGAAGCGTCCAGTTCGGCCAGTTCCACCTGCACGGCCACCCAGTCCGCCACCTCGCTGGTCGCCCGCACGAGCCCGGCACCGGCGGTGGGCGCAAAGGCCGCCACCGCACCGACCACCCGGGTGCCGGCCCGCACGGGCGCGATGACCGCGGCAAGGGCGCCGCCGGTAGCGTCAGCCGGTTCCGGCCCGGACGGGCTGCCGGCGCGCAGCACCGCGGTACGGCCGCCCGCCAGGAGCCCCGCCGCCAGGTCCATCAGGCGCGGCTTCAGTTCCTCAGCGGCGCCGTCCCAAGCCAGCACGCCGGCCGTGTCCGTGATGGCCAGGGCTTCGCAGCCCAGCAGGGCCCGGAGCTGCCGGCTTGCCTTGGCCGCTCCGGCGGGATTGAGCCCGCGGCGCAGGTGCTGGCCCGCCTGGGATGCCGCGTGCAGCGTGTGGTACGTGGCCCGCTCGGCGTCTGTGCCCAGCTCGCGGAAGGAGCGGAGCAATTTCAGCCCCACGCCGACGACGACGGCGACGGCCAGGGCGATGACGGCCACTGCCGCGGCGGTCAGGAGGGGGGAGTCGGGCATGGTGCCCAGCGTAGCGGCGGGTGCCGTTTGTCGCAGCATCGGGACCGTTGAGCGACCGCGCGCGCGGCGGGGCTGGAATGTTGTCCACCGCACACAGCAGAGTGATGGGAGTCACAGCGCCGGTATGCCTTGCAAGGTCCTGCCGCCCGGTGTGTCCAGGCAAGTCTCAATGAGGAGGAATGATGGGTCACGATACCCACACTCCGGACGCAGCGGCGTCCGTGGACTTTGAAGAGGTCCAATCGACGGAGCGGTTCCAGGAACTGCGCAAACGTCACCGCAGCTTTGTCTTTCCCATGGCCGCGGCATTCCTGCTGTGGTACTTCGCGTACGTCCTGCTCGCGGACTATGCGGTGGAGTTCATGTCCGCCAAGGTTTGGGGGAACATCAACATCGGCCTGATCCTGGGGCTGCTCCAGTTCGTCTCCACTTTTGCGATCACCGGCTGGTACGTGAGCTACTCCAACCGGCGGCTGGACCCGATCGCGGCGGAGATCCGCCACGAAATCGAAGGGCATGAATTTGATAAGCACGGCAACCCAGTGGGCGGAGTGAACAAATGATCGGAATCCCCGCTGCGGTGGACGTGTCCGCCCTGAAGGACACCACGCTGCTGAACATGGGCATCTTCGGCCTCTTCGTGGCCGTCACCATGGTCATCGTTTTCCGCGCCAGCCGGAACAACAAGACCGCCGCCGATTACTACGCGGCCGGCCGGTCCTTCACCGGCTCCCAGAACGGCACCGCCATCGCGGGCGACTACCTGTCCGCAGCCTCCTTCCTGGGCATCACCGGTGCCATTGCCATTAACGGATACGACGGCTTCATGTACTCCATCGGCTTCCTCGTGGCCTGGCTGGTGGCACTGCTCCTGGTGGCTGAGCTGCTCCGCAACACGGGCAAGTTCACCATGGCGGACGTGCTCTCATTCCGGCTGAAACAGCGCCCGGTGCGGATCGCGGCAGCACTGTCAACCCTGGCCGTCTGCTTCTTCTACCTCCTGGCGCAGATGGCCGGCGCCGGCAGCCTCATCTCCCTCCTGCTCGGTATCAGCGACTGGGGCGGCCAGGCGCTGGTGATCATCGTCGTCGGCGGCCTCATGATCATGTACGTCCTGATCGGCGGCATGAAGGGCACCACCTGGGTGCAGATCATCAAGGCCATCCTCCTCATCGCCGGTGCCGCGGTCATGACCCTCTGGGTCCTGGCCATCTACGGTTTCAACCTCTCCAGCCTGCTCGGTGCAGCAGTGGACACCGCCAACAACCCCGCCGTCCTCAACCCGGGCCTGCAGTATGGGAAGTCCGAGACCTCCAAGCTGGACTTCATGTCCCTGGGCCTGGCACTGGTTTTGGGCACCGCAGCCCTGCCCCACGTCCTGATGCGCTTCTACACCGTTCCCACGGCCAAGGAAGCCCGGAAGTCAGTGGTGTGGTCCATCTGGCTGATCGGCCTCTTCTACCTGTTTACCCTGGTCCTGGGCTACGGCGCCGCGGCCCTGGTGGGTGCCGACACCATCAAGTCCGCTCCCGGCGGCGTCAACTCGGCTGCCCCTTTGCTGGCCTTCCACCTGGGCGGTCCGCTCCTGCTCGGCTTCATCTCGGCGGTGGCCTTCGCCACCATCCTCGCCGTAGTGGCCGGCCTGACCATCACCGCAGCCGCCTCCTTCGCCCATGACATCTACGCCAGCGTCATCTCCAAGGGCAAGGCCGACGCCGACACCGAGGTTAAGGTGGCCCGCCGCACCGTTGTGGTCATCGGAGTCCTGGCCATCCTGGGCGGCATCCTCGCCAACGGCCAGAACGTCGCCTTCCTGGTGGCGCTTGCCTTCGCGGTGGCCGCCTCAGCCAACCTGCCCACCATCGTGTACTCCCTGTTCTGGCGGAAGTTCACTACGCAGGGTGCGGTGTGGAGCATGTACGGCGGCCTCGCGTCGGCGATCATCCTGATCATGGTCTCCCCGGTGGTTTCCGGGACGGAGAAGTCCATGATTCCGGGCGCCGACTTTGCCATCTTCCCGCTCAGCAACCCGGGTATCGTGTCCATCCCGCTGGCCTTCCTCCTCGGCTGGCTGGGAACGGTCCTAGACAAGAACCGGGAGGACAGCGCCAAACAGGCAGAAATGGAAGTGCGGTCGCTGACCGGCGTGGGCGCCGAGAAAGCAGTGGACCACTAAGCCGCCCGCGTCCGGGCAAGGGGCACTGCATCCAAGCGCCCTGGCAATCAGTTCAACCCGCACAAAACGAAGCCCCTGCGCCCTGGATCAACGGTCCAGTGCGCAGGGGCTTCGGGTTGCCTGCGGGGCTGGGGAAGCGGTCCGGGGGTGTTAGTCCGCCGGGCGCAGGGTGATGCTGGTCATCCTGAGCTGGTCAGCACCCTCGAACCGGTAGGAGAGGTCGATCTTCCTGTCGCCGCAGGTGATGAACCCGGTGACATCAGCGCGCTTCACGTCCTCGCCCTGGCCGTTGCCCACGGTGAAGTCGCTGAAAGCCGGCTCGCACGCCCCGTCCAGCTTCAGCGTTCCGAGTCCGGTCATGAACTGCTCCTTGGAAAGCTGCTCCTGCAGGGCCGGGTCAAGGTACTCGCGGTAGGCCTTGGCCGTATCGCCAGCAATCACCAGGTCCGTGAAGTCCTCCGCCAGGCCGCGCGCCTTGTTGCTGGTGCTGCCGGTGATGTTGAAAAACATGATGATGCCAAGAACCACCAGGACCACCAATGCGCCGGCGGCGGCAAGCAGGACCACTGGCCGGCGCCTGCTCTGAACGCGGGCCCGCCGCCGCCCGCCCGGCCGCCCGCCGTCGTCGGGATCCTGTCCGGGCGATTGCCCCGGCTGCCTTTCCGGCAGGGGCGGCAGGCCGCGCGGGAGGCCATGCTGCTGTGGCGGGTAAGGTTCCTGGAGACCGCTCAAGGGGAGCCTTTCCGGACATGGTGCGGGGCACCGCCTGGACGCGCGGGCTGAATCCGCGCAATAACGTGCAACAGCCTATAGGGCACCCGGCGGGGTCCGTACTTTCGTTGCGTCCCGGCCGCTGCCGTCAGGTCGCGGCGGATCCCCGCTCCAGCAAAGGCTGGACGCGGAACGGAATGAGTTCGCCCATGGCCAGCGCCGTATCCGTGCGGTCGACCCCTTCGCATGCCAGGATCTTGCCGTTGATCCGGAACAGGTCTTCCGCATCCAGCGCCACCACGCGCAACAGCAGGTCCGCGGACCCGGTCAGGCCGTAGCCTTCCAGGATCTCCGGGATGTCCGCGAGCTTGCCGGCCAGTTCACCCAGTTTTTGCTGCTGGACATGGACGGAAATGAATGCCATCAGCGGATACCCCAGGGACGCCGGGTTGATGCGGCGCTCGAACGAGAGGAAGACGTGCTTCTTCTCCAGCTGGGCCATGCGCGCCTGCACCGTATTCCGGGAAAGTCCCAGCTTCTGGGCCAGTGCCACCACCGTCCTGCGGGGGTCCTGGGCGAGGGCTGACAGCAGGCGGGTGTCAGTGCCATCCAAAGCTTGCATAATGCGCAACGTTAGCACGGTCACGAGTGCCCGGACAGAGCATTATGCTCAAGGAATTTCAAAGTGGTTGTGCCCCCTGAGCATTGTGAGTAGGGTCACAATATCCGGGGCAACGGCGCCCGGAAGGCCGGCGCTGGCCGGGGCCACAAGCTCCTCCAACCGCAGGTCAACGACGTAAGAAGGTTGCGGGCTATCGTGTCTACAGACGAAGCGGGCCAAAGCGGGGCAGGATCCCGGAACGGCGCCCGGAGTACCCAAGGAGCAGGGCAGAACCTGGTCCAGTTGATCACCCCGGCAGGGGAGCGCATCAGCCATCCCGAATTCGATTTCTGGGTCAGGGACGTGACGGACGAGCAGCTGTGCTCGCTCTACGAAGACCTCACCGTCATCCGGCGGATAGATGTTGAAGCCACCGCCCTGCAGCGCCAGGGTGAACTTGCCCTGTGGCCTCCGCTGCTCGGCCAGGAGGCCGCGCAGGTCGGTTCCGCCCGGGCGCTCCGGGAGGATGACTTCATCTTCTCCAGCTACCGGGAAAACGGGGTCGCCTACTGCCGCGGCGTAGACCTCACTGACTTGGTGCGGGTGTGGCGCGGCAATGCCTCCTCCGGATGGGACCCGGCCACGGTGAACATGGCCACCCCGCAGATCATCATCGGCGCACAGACACTGCACGCCACCGGATACGCCATGGGCATCCAGAACGACGGCTCGGATTCCGTGGCCATGACCTACTTTGGTGACGGTGCCACCAGCGAGGGCGACGTCAACGAGGCGATGGTCTTTGCCGCCAGCTACCAGGTTCCCGTCGTGTTCTTCTGCACCAACAACCACTGGGCCATTTCCGAGCCTGTGCGGCTGCAGTCCCACATCCAGCTGGCAGACCGGGCCACCGGCTTCGGCATCCCCAGTCTCCGGGTGGATGGAAACGACGTCCTGGCCGTCATGGCCGCCACCCGGGTGGCGCTGGACCGGGCCCGGCGCGGTGGCGGGCCCACCTTCATCGAGGCCGTCAGCTACCGTATGGGACCCCACACGACGGCGGACGACCCCACCCGCTACCGGGACCCCAATGAACTCGAGGACTGGGCTGCGAAGGACCCCATCACCCGCGTTGCCTCCCTGCTGGACCGCAAGGGCCTCCTCACCGAGGAGCTGGAGCAACGGGTCAAGGATAAAGCCGACGCCGTAGCGAAGGAAATGCGGTCGGGCTGCATCACAATGCCGGACCCGGAACCCCTGGATGTCTTCAAGCACGTCTACAGCACGCCCCACTCCTGGCTGGACCGGCAGCAGGACCACTACGCCCGTTACCTTGCGTCCTTCGGTGACCCCGCAGGCGCCGCTTCCCAGGAAGGTGCACGCTGATGACGCAGATGACCTTTGCCCGTGCGATCAACACAGGGCTGCGCAAGTCGCTGGAAAATGACCCCAAAGTCGTCCTGCTCGGCGAGGACATCGGCACGCTGGGCGGCGTGTTCCGCGTAACCGACGGGCTGCAGAAGGACTTCGGCAAGCACCGGGTGGTGGACACGCCCCTGGCGGAATCCGGCATTGTGGGAACCGCCGTCGGCCTGGCCTACCGCGGGTACCGGCCGGTGGTGGAGATCCAGTTCGACGGGTTCATCTACCCGGCTTTCGACCAGATCGTGAGCCAGGTGGCCAAACTGCACTACCGCACCCGCGGGGCCGTCAAGATGCCCATCACCATCCGTGTCCCGTTCGGCGGCGGCATCGGTTCGCCCGAACACCACTCCGAATCCCCTGAGGCCTACTTCACGCACACCTCCGGGCTGCGCGTGGTCACGGTATCCAACCCGCAGGACGCCCACACCGTCATCCAGCAGGCCATCGCCTGCGACGACCCCGTCCTCTACTTTGAGCCCAAGCGCCGCTACCACGACAAGGGCGAGGTGGATGAGTCCATCGACCCGGGCTCGGCATTCCCGATGGAGCAGGCGCGTGTCCTCACGCAGGGCTCCGACGTCACACTCGTGGCCTATGGTCCCCTGGTCAAGACCTGCCTTGACGTCGCCGCTGCCGCAGCGGATGAGGGCATCTCCATCGAGGTTATCGACCTGCGCTCCCTCGCTCCCGTGGATTACGGCACCGTGGTTGCCTCCGTGCGGAAGACCGGGCGCATGGTCATTACCCACGAAGCCGGCCAGTCCGGCGGCGTGGGCGCGGAAGTGGCCGCCAGTATCACCGAACGATGCTTTTACTACCTGGAATCCGCACCGGTGCGCGTGACCGGATTCGATGTTCCCTATCCCTATTCGAAGGTGGAGATGCACCACTTGCCTGGCCTTGACCGCATCCTGGACGGCGTGGACCGCGCCTTGGGCCGGCCCAACTCCCTGAGCGGGCTGGAAGGATGAGCGCCACCATGATCAAGGAATTCCGGCTTCCGGACCTGGGTGAGGGCCTCACCGAATCCGAAATCCTCAGCTGGAAGGTGGGGGTGGGGGATACCGTTACGCTCAACCAGGTGATCGCCGAGGTGGAGACGGCCAAGGCCGTCGTGGAGCTGCCCTCCCCGTTCGCCGGCGTCATCAGGGAACTCCACGAGCAGCCCGGCACGGTGGTGGAGGTGGGCAAGCCCATCGTCACCTTCGAGGTAGCGGACGACGGCGGCGACGCGCCTTCCGGTGCAGGCGGCGGTGACTCCCCGGGTACTTCCGGGCAGGCTGGTGCCGGCCCCGCCGGCGGCGGTACGGCTGCAGGCGGCACCGCCAAACGCGAACCCAATCTGGTGGGGTATGGCGCCGTCGTCGAAAGTTCCGGCCGTCCTGCACGGCGGCCGCGGAACTTCGCCGCGGTGTCTGCGCCTCCTGCTCCCGCATCGCCTGCGCCCGCGCCTGCTGCCGCATCGCCTGCGCCCGCGCCGGCTGCCGCGCCTGTTCCCGCGGCGCCGGCTGCTTCCGGTGAGCGCCCGCGGTCCACTCCGCCGGTGCGGAAGCTGGCCAAGGACCTGGGCGTTGACCTGGCTTCGGTCGCTGCGACGGGGCCCGGCGGGCTCATCACCCGCGAAGATGTCCAGGCCTACGCCGGCGGCGCACAGTCCACGGAAACCGGTGCCGCTTCCGTCAGTGGTTCCGGCCAGCCGCGCGAAGTCCGCACGCCCATCAAGGGTGTCCGGAAATTCACTGCTGCAGCCATGGTCCAAAGCGCTTTTACGGCGCCGCACGCCACCGAATTCCTCACCATGGACGTCACGCCCACTATGGAACTGCTGGCGAAACTCAAGGCAAGCCGGGAATTCCAGGACTGCCGGGTGACGCCGATGACGCTCGCGGCCAAGGCGGTGCTGATTGCCCTAAAGCGGAATCCGTCACTGAACTCGCGCTGGGATGAGGCCAGCCAGGAGATCGTGACGTTCAACTACGTGAACCTGGGCATCGCCGCAGCCACCCCGCGCGGTCTCACCGTGCCGAACGTCAAGGACGCCGACTCCCTCTCCCTGCGGGACCTTGCGGGCGCGATCACGGAACTCACGGAAACGGCCCGCGCCGGCAAGACCGCTCCCGCGGATCTTTCCGGAGGCACGATCTCGATTACCAATATCGGTGTCTTCGGGATCGACGCCGGCACGCCCATCCTCAACCCGGGCGAAGCGGCAATCCTCGCCCTGGGCGCGGTGCGGAACATGCCGTGGGAGTACCAGGGCGAAGTGGCGCTGCGGCAGGTGCTCACGCTCAGCCTGTCCTTCGACCACCGCCTGGTGGACGGCGAGCAGGCCTCCCGGTTCCTCGCGGACGTCGGGGCCATCCTGGCCGAGCCGGGCATGGTCCTCACCATGGTCTGACATGCGCACGACCGGCCCCGGCCCGCTTGGGCGGTGGTGCCAGGGGCCGGTAGTGCGTGCCGGGGCCGGTTGTGGCGGCGGGATGATTGGGGGCCCGCCGCCACGGAACAGGGCTGCCTGCTCCGGGCTTGCTCCGGGCCGGTTGTGGCGGCGGGATCAGCCGGCGGGGACCGTCAGGGCGGCCATTGCCATCGCCTCCAGCAGCGGCCGCGCCGCACGCGAGGCCATCCTGCGCCCATGGCTGCGGACCGAGTGGGGCGTGGAGTTGATGAGGCCGAACGTGGCGTGTGCCCGCATGCGCAGATCGGACGCGTCCGTGCCGGGATGGACCCGGGCCAGCACGTCCACCCAGATCTCAACGTAGCTGCGCTGCAGGGCCCGGACCTCAGCCTGGTCCTGGTCCGACAGGTTGCTCAGGTCCCGGTCCTGGACCCGGATCACGTCCGGCTTGCCCAGCGCGAAGTCCACCTGGAACTCCACGAGCCGCCGGAGGGCCGTCGCGGGGTCCGGGTTGTCCGCAACCACCCTCCGGCCTCCCTCCAGGAGGTCCTGGCTGACGGTAGTGAGCAGGTCCGCCAGGACGGCCTGCTTGCCGGGAAAGTGCCGGTAGACTGCCGGGCCGCTGACTCCGGCCGCCGAGCCCAGGTCCTCGAGCGAGACCCGGTTGAAGCCGTTCACCGCAAACAGGGAAGCGGCAGCGGCCAGCAACGCCTGCCTTCGGCTCTCCTTGGCCATGCTGCGCTGCGTAGAACTGCTGCGCTGCGTCGAACTGCTTCGCTGGGCAGCGCTGCTGTTGGTGGGCACATCTCCTCCTTGGACCCGCAGAGTCTAGCAAGGCCCCTCTGTGTTGGACATCACAGTTAATAGAGACTAACCTGAATTTCAGTTATTGAACACTAACCGAGTTGGTATTCCCGGCCCGGATTTGGAAGAGAAACGGAACGCGTCGATGGAGACCCTTCTCAGCCGCCTTGATCCCGCCAGTGAGGCGTTTGCGGCCAACCGCCAGGCGCAGCTGGAGCTGGTGGCGGACCTGCGCAAGAGACTGGCGGACGCGGCACTGGGCGGTCCGGAGAAATCCCGGCAGCGGCACGTGGCCCGCGGCAAGCTGCTGCCCCGCGACCGCATCGACCAACTCCTGGACGATGGCAGCCCGTTCCTGGAGATTGCCCCATTGGCGGCCAACGGAATGTATGGCGACGAGGCCCCCGGCGCCGGCGTCATAGCCGGAATCGGTCTGGTCCATGGCCGGCACGTGCTGGTGATCTCCAATGACGCCACAGTCAAGGGCGGCACCTACTATCCCCTGACCGTCAAGAAGCACCTTCGGGCCCAGGAAATTGCCCTGGAGAACCGACTGCCCTGCATCTACCTCGTCGACTCCGGCGGGGCCTTCCTGCCCAAACAGGACGAGGTGTTCCCGGACAAGGAACACTTTGGCCGGATCTTCTACAACCAGGCGAGGATGTCCGCGGCGAAGATTCCGCAGATCGCCTCCGTCATGGGCTCCTGCACCGCAGGCGGTGCGTACGTGCCGGCCATGAGCGATGAGACCGTCATTGTCCGCAACCAGGGCACCATCTTCCTGGGCGGGCCGCCGCTGGTGAAGGCCGCCATCGGCGAGATCGTCACCGCAGAGGAACTGGGCGGCGGCGAAGTCCACTCGCGCATCTCCGGCGTGACGGACCACCTGGCCGAAGATGACGAGCACGCGCTCCAGATCATCCGCGACATCGTGGCAACCCTGCCACCGCCGCCCGCACCCGCCTGGGAGGTGCAGCCCGCCGTCGAACCTGCCGCGGACCCGGCCGGGCTCTACGGCGCCGTGCCCACGGACGTCAACGCCCCTTATGACGTGCATGAGGTCATCGCCCGGCTGGTGGACGGCAGCCGGTTCCACGAATTCAAGAAGGAGTACGGGACCACCCTGGTTACCGGCTTCGCCCGCATCCACGGCCACCCTGTGGGCATCGTGGCCAACAACGGTGTCCTCTTCGGCGAGTCATCGCTCAAGGGTGCGCACTTCATCGAACTCTGCGACCAGCGCGGCATCCCGCTGCTGTTCCTGCAGAACATCTCCGGTTTTATGGTGGGCAAGGACGCCGAGCAGGGCGGCATCGCCAAAAACGGCGCCAAAATGGTCACCGCCGTGGCCACTGCACGCGTGCCCAAGCTGACGGTGGTGATCGGCGGTTCGTTCGGCGCCGGCAACTATTCCATGTGTGGGCGGGCATACTCCCCCCGGTTCCTGTGGATGTGGCCGGCCGCGCGGATCTCGGTGATGGGCGGGAACCAGGCCTCCAGCGTGCTGGCCACGGTGAAGCGGGACCAGTACGAGGCCGCCGGGACGGAATGGTCCGCCGAAGACGAAGAAACCTTCAAGGCGCCCATCCGCCGGCAGTACGAGGACCAGGGCAGCCCGTATTACTCCACGGCCCGCCTCTGGGACGACGCCGTAATCGACCCCGCGGACACCCGCACCGTGCTGGGCCTGGCGCTTGACGTCGTGGCCCGCACCCCGCTGCCCGATACCTCCTTCGGCCTCTTCCGGATGTGAACCAGCCATGACTACTCCCGCACTTTCCGAATCAACGCCGCAGGCCGCTCCGGCCCTGTTCGGCACCGTCCTGGTGGCCAACCGCGGCGAGATCGCCTGCCGGGTCATCCGTACGCTGCGCGGCCTGGGCATCCGCTCGGTCGCCGTCTACAGCGATGCCGACGCCGGCGCGCGCCACGTGCGCGAGGCTGACACTGCCGTACGGATCGGCCCGGCCGCGGCCGCCGAGAGCTACCTCAGCATCGACGCGGTCATTGAAGCCTGCCGGCGGACCGGCGCCGACGCGGTGCATCCCGGCTACGGCTTCCTCAGCGAGAACGTCGAGTTCGCGCGTGCCCTGGAGGACGCCGGCATCACGTTCATCGGCCCCCGGGTTGAGGCGCTGAACGTCATGGGGGACAAGATCCGTTCCAAGATGCACGTAGCCGGTTACGGCGTCCCGGTGGTCCCCGGCGTGGCCCGCCCGGGAATGACTGACGCCGAACTCGAGGAGGCGGCTGCCGCCGTCGGCTATCCGCTCCTGATCAAGCCCTCCGCGGGCGGCGGCGGCAAGGGCATGCACGCGGTGGCCACCCCGGAGGAACTGCCGGCCACCCTGGCAACGGCGCGCCGGGTTGCGGCCAGCGCGTTCGGCGACGACACCCTCTTCCTGGAACGCCTGGTCACCACGCCGCGGCACATCGAGGTGCAGGTGCTGGCGGACAACTACGGGAACGTCATCCACCTGGGCGAGCGCGAATGCTCATTGCAGCGCCGCCACCAGAAGGTGATCGAGGAGGCGCCCTCGCCGCTGCTGGCGGGGCTGCCCAACGGTGCTGAGGTCCGTGCCCGGATCGGCGAGGCGGCCTGCAACGCCGCCCGAAGCGTCAACTACACCGGTGCAGGCACGGTGGAGTTCCTGGTCTCTGACGAGGCTCCGGACGAGTTCTTCTTCATGGAGATGAACACCCGCCTGCAGGTGGAGCACCCGGTCACGGAGATGGTCACCGGCATGGACCTGGTCGAATGGCAGGTGCGCATCGCCGCCGGTGAGGAACTGACCGTCCGGCAGTCCGACGTCGAACTTTCCGGGCACGCCGTGGAGGCGCGCGTCTACGCGGAGGTGCCGGAAAACAACTTCCTGCCCTCCACCGGCACCGTGCTCCTGCTGGACGAACTGCCCGGTCCACGGCAGCGGCCCGGCGCTCCTGCACGCAACGAAGTGGCCACGGCCCGGGGGAGGGTCCGGGTGGATTCCTCGCTGGTGGACGGCCTGCAGCTTTCCTCCAACTATGACCCGATGATTTCCAAGGTCATTGCCTGGGGTGCCGACCGCACTGACGCCCTGGACACGCTGGACGCGGCGCTCGCCGGCTACACCGCCCTGGGCGTGCACACCAACGTGGAGTACCTGAGACTGCTCATCAATGACGACGACGTCCGCGCCGGCCGCCTGGATACGGGCCTGATCGGGCGCCGCATGCCGGAGCTCACTTTCCGCAGGGCGGACGCCTTCGAGTTCGCCGCCGCCGCACTCTGCGCCGCAGAGCTTGAACAGCAGAACACCGCGTCCGGGCCTGAGGGTCCGTGGCAGCGGCAGGACGGCTGGCGGATAGGCACCCCGGCGCCGCGGCGCTTCAGCATCGGAACGCCCGACGGCGGCGTGGCCGCCGTGGCGGTCAGCGCCCTGGAGGTGCCGGCAGACGCAGCCGGGGAGGAACCCGTACGGGCCTCGGTGCAGGTGGACGGCGGCCCGGTGCGCCGCGCCGCGCTGAGCCTGACCTCCCGGGCAGGCTTCCGGCTGGAACTCGACGGCGAGGGCCGGGACTACTCGCTGGCCCCGGTGTTCACCGGACCCCGGACGCAAAGCTGGCTGGACCCGCAGCCCGATCCCTCGGCGCTCTTCCTGGGCAATGAAGGCTGGTCCTGCCGGCTGGAAATCCTCACCCGCGAGGCGCGGCTGGAGCGCGTCTTGGCAGCAGTGCAGCGGGAGGAAGGCGCAGCGGATCCTGCGGTGCGTTCACCCATGCCGGGCACGGTGGTCTCCGTTCCGGTCCAGGACGGCGACACGGTCGAAGCCGGGCAGGTGCTGCTCTCCGTGGAGGCCATGAAGATGGAGCACCAGCTTCTCGCGCCGCTGGCAGGCACGGTGCACCTCACAACGGCCGCCGGCGCCCTGGTGAAGGCAGACCAGGTGGTGGCCACCATCCACCCGCTTGAAGACACGAACACCCCCAACGAACTTGATGGCGAAGGAGCCCAGACATGAACGGTTTTGAACTGACGGAGGAATACCGGGACCTCAGCGACACCGTCCGCGATTTCGCGGACACGGTGGTGGCCCCGGTCTCCGCCAAGCACGATGAGGAACACAGCTTCCCGTACGAAGTTGTGAAGCAGATGGCGGAGATGGGGCTCTTCGGCCTGCCGTTCCCGGAGGAGTTCGGCGGCATGGGCGGCGACTACTTCGCACTGGCCCTCGCGCTGGAACAGCTGGGCCGCGTGGACCAGTCCGTGGCCATCACCCTGGAAGCCGGGGTCTCCCTGGGCGCCATGCCCATCTACCGGTTCGGCACGGACGCGCAGAAGGAGGAGTGGCTGCCGCTGCTGGCCTCGGGCCAGGCGCTCGCAGGCTTCGGCCTCACCGAGCCTGAGGCGGGTTCGGACGCGGGCGGTACCAAGACCACCGCCCGCCGCGAGGACGGAAGCTGGGTCATCAACGGCAACAAGGAATTCATCACCAACTCCGGCACGGACATCACCCGCCTGGTCACCGTCACGGCCGTCACCGGCCAGAAGGAGCGCGCGGACGGCAGCGTGCAGAAGGAAATCTCCACCATCCTGGTGCCCACGGACACCCAGGGTTTCAAAGCGGAGAAGCCCTACAACAAGGTGGGCTGGAACGCCTCGGACACGCACCCGCTGACCCTGAAGGATGTCCGGGTGCCCGAGGCCAACCTGTTGGGCGCCGAGGGCCGCGGCTATGCGAACTTCCTGTCCATCCTGGATGAAGGCCGGATCGCCATCGCAGCGCTTGCTACCGGCGCGGCCCAGGGCTGCGTGGACCTCTCAGTCCGCTACGCCAAGGAGCGCCGCGCTTTCGGCCAGGAAATCGGCAAGTACCAGGCGGTCTCCTTCAAGATCGCCCGGATGGAAGCACGTGCCCACACGGCCCGGCTGGCCTACTACGACGCCGCGGCCAGGATGCTCGCCGGCAAGCCGTTCAAGACGCAGGCCGCCATCGCTAAGATGGTCGCAGGCGAGGCTGCCATGGACAACGCGCGGGATGCCACCCAGGTATTCGGCGGCTATGGCTTCATCAACGAATTCACCGTGGCGCGCCACTACCGCGACTCCAAGATCCTCGAAGTGGGCGAGGGCACCACGGAGGTCCAGCTGATGCTGATCGCCCGCGAACTGGGCCTGTAGGCCCGGGCACCGTTGCCGGCCTGAAAGGATCATCGATGATTGACAAGGTTGTTGCCAGCGCCGCGGAAGCCGTGGCGGACATACCGGACGGCGCCTCGCTCGCCGTGGGCGGGTTCGGCCTCTGCGGCATTCCGGTCACGCTCATCGACGCCCTCCACCAGGCCGGCACCACCGGACTGGAAACCGTCAGCAACAACTGCGGCGTGGACGACTGGGGCCTGGGCATCCTCCTCAAGGACGGCCGCATCCGCCGCACCATCAGCTCCTATGTGGGGGAGAACAAGGAATTCGCGCGCCAGTACCTCTCGGGCGAGCTGGAGGTGGTGCTCACTCCGCAGGGCACCCTGGCCGAAAAGCTCCGGGCAGGGGGTGCCGGCATTCCCGCGTTCTACACCAAGGCGGGAGTGGGCACGCAGGTGTCCGACGGCGGCCTGCCGCAAAAGTACGACGCCAACGGCGGGATTGCCGTCGCCTCCGAACCGAAGGAAGTGCGCTCCTTCGGCGGTGTGGACTACGTTCTGGAGGAATCCCTCGCCCCGGATTTCGGGCTGGTCCACGCCTGGAAGGGCGACCGCCACGGCAACCTCGTCTTCCACGCCACAGCCATGAATTTCAATCCGCTGTGTGCCATGGCCGGCAGGATCACCATTGCGGAAGTGGAGGAACTGGTGGAGCCCGGCGAACTGGACCCGGAACACATCCACACGCCCGGCATCTTCGTCCAGCGGGTGGTCCTGGCCGCGGACGCGGAGAAACGGATCGAAAAGCGTACGGTGGCCCTCAACCAGGCAGGAGCATAGCCATGGATCCCAACAGCCCCGAGGCCCCCCGCCCGGAGGCGGTCCGGCCTGAATACCGCCGGGCGTCCCACCAGGAGCACCCTGCCCCGGCCGACGGCAGCCCCGAGACCAAAGGCTGGACCCGTAACGAGCTTGCGGCCCGTGTGGCCCGGGAACTGCGCAACGGCCAGTACGTGAACCTGGGCATCGGCATGCCCACCCTGATCCCCAACTACATCCCCGCGGGCGTGGAGGTGGTGCTGCACTCGGAGAACGGGATCCTCGGCGTCGGGCCCTATCCTGCGGAGGAGGCCGTTGACCCGGACCTGATCAACGCGGGCAAGGAAACCGTCACCGTCAACAAGGGCGCGGCGTTCTTCGACTCCGCCGCCTCCTTCGGCATGATCCGCGGCGGCCATGTGGACGTTGCCGTGCTCGGCGCCATGGAAGTCGCCGCCAACGGGGACCTGGCCAACTGGATGATCCCCGGCAAGATGGTCAAGGGCATGGGCGGCGCCATGGACCTGGTGTTCGGGGCCAAGAAGGTCATCGTCATGATGGAGCACACAGACCGCAACGGCAACCCCAAAATCGTCCGGGAGTGCACCCTTCCGCTGACCGGTAAAGCCTGCGTGGACCGCATCATCACGGACCTGGCGGTCATCGACGTGGTCCAGGACGACGCCGGTCCGCGGCTGGTGCTGCGCGAACTGGCCCCCAACGTCTCCGTGGCGGACGTGGCTGCGGCCACCGCGGCGGAACTCTTCGAGGAAGACATGGAACTGACCGTATGAACGGCAACGCAATAACGGACGACGCCGGCCCCCGGGTCATCGAGCAGCGCGGGCTTTACTTCGACGAACTGGAGGAGGGGGTCCTGTATGCGCACCGCCCCGGCCGGACGGTCACCGAAGCGGACAACGTCCTGTTCACCACGCTCACCATGAACACCCAGGCCCTGCACCTGGATGCCGCATGGAGCGCCGGACAGCCGTTCGGGCAGCGGCTGGTCAACTCGATGTTCACCCTCGCCACGGTGGTGGGCCAGTCCGTATCGCAGCTGACACAGGGCACCATCATCGCCCAGCTCGGCCTGACGGACGTGTCCTTCCCGCACCCGCTCTACCACGGCGACACGCTGTACACGGAGACGGTGATCAGCGGCAAGCGGCTGTCCGGGTCCCGGCCCGGGCAGGGGATCGTCACCATGGAGCACACCGGCCGCAACCAGGACGGCACGGTGGTGGCACTGGCCACCCGCAGCTGCCTCATGTGGACCAGGGAGGCGCACGCCCGGCAGCTGCGCGGCGGCGCCGGGGACGGACAGGAGACAATGCCGGTATGACCTTCGTGATGGGCCCGTCCCTCCTTTTCTGTCCTGCCGACCGTCCCGAGCGCTACCAGAAGGCCGCAGCCCGTGCCGACGCCGTCATCCTTGACCTCGAGGACGCGGTGGCGCCGGGGGACAAGCAGCGGGCCCGCGGTGCCATCCTCGCCCAGGTGGGGGCCACGGGGGAGGTCCCGGAACTGGAGCCCAGCCGCACCATCGTCCGGGTCAACCCGGTGGGCACCGAGGAGTTCGAGAAGGACCTGCACTGCCTGGCACACACCCCGTACCGGACCGTGATGCTGGCCAAGGCCGAGGACGCCGCCCAGCTCGAAGCCCTGGCCGATTACCACGTCATCGCCCTCTGCGAAACGGCGCTCGGCGTCCTGAACGCCCCCGCCATAGCGGCTGCCCCCAACGTGGTTGCCCTGATGTGGGGAGCGGAGGACCTCCTCGCAAGCCTGGGCGGCACGTCCAGCAGGACGGACGACGGCGGCTACCGGGCCGTGGCGATGCACGCGCGCTCATCGGTGCTCCTGGCGGCCCGGGCCCACGGCAAGGAAGCAGTGGACGCGGTCTACGTGAACATCCCGGACCTGCCCGGCCTCGCTGCCGAAGCGGCGGACGCGGTGGCGTCCGGGTTCAGTTCCAAAGCATGTATCCATCCCAGCCAGGCGGCCGTGGTCCGCGAGGCCTACGCGCCGTCGGACGTTGAGATTGCGGCCGCGCAGGAGCTGCTGCAGGCCGCTCGGGACGCTGGTTCTGGAGTGTTCCAGCACAACGGGAAGATGATCGACGGGCCCATCCTGAAGCACGCCCAGGCCACCATCCGCAGGGCAGGACTCTAGGACCGGCGCAGTGACAACGGCGGAATCGGCTCGTAGAGCAGGGTCCGCATCCACCGGTTCCCCGTCCTGCGGAACTCTTCCCGGCTGGCGAAGCGGTAGTGGTAGCTCCGTACCCTCACCCAGCGGGGCGGGGCGCCGTCGAAAGGGTCATGCCGGAGCAGCCGCAGCGTCTGCCGGTCGGCCTCCAGCAGCTTGCCCAGGAAGGCGTAGAACCATTCCTCGTGCACGGTGCGCAGCGGCAGGAACCACATCAGCCAATCCAGCCGGAGGTGGTAAGGCGCCCACTGGCGTGGCAGGCGCCGGACGTCACCGGGTTTGCCCTTGAACCCGTATTCCCGCCAGGCGGAAGCCTCATCCGGGTCGGCGTCAAGGGTGCCCTCCACCACGATCTCGATCCGCTGCCTGGTCACGGTGCCGAACGCGCCGTAGGTGTTGACCAGCTGCCACCGGTTGAAGCTGGCATTCATCAGCTGCTGCCCGGAGAGCAGGTTCCGCAGCGGCCAATAGCTCAGCGCCAGCAGCAGCACGGTGGCCGCCAGGGTAATGGCCAGCCACCACAGCGGAGTCCCGCCGGCTGGTTCCGGCCCGACCGCCGGGAGGAAGGGAAAGACGGCCCGCAGTACCGGATCGCTGACGGCGGAGAAGGCCAGCACGATCGCGATCCAGTTCAGCCAGGCAAAGTTTCCGCTGGCCACCAGCCACAGCTGGGTGGCGATAACGATTCCCGCGGCTACGCTGGCCACCGGCTGCGGTGCGAAGAGGAAGAACGGCACCACCAGCTGGGCGAAATGGTTTCCCAGCACCTCCATCCGGTGCAGTGGCCTGGGCAGCAGGTGCGCCTGCCGGCTGAGCGGCCCGGGCATCGGCTGGGTTTCGTGGTGGTAGTAGAGCGCCGTGAGGTCCCGCCACTCCCGCCCGCCGCGGATCTTGATCATTCCGGCGCCGAATTCCAGCCGAAACACCAGCCACACGATCAGCAGCAGGATGGTCCGTGGCGGATCCGTCTGGTCCGAGCCGAGGAACGCCACCGTGAAGCCGGCTTCCAGGAGCAGCATTTCCCAGCCGAAACCATAGAACGTCTGGCCCACGTTCACAATCGACATATACAGCAGCCACAGGGCAAGGAAGGCGATCAGCGGAACCCACGGCGGTCCGGTCTGCGGGATACCGGCGACCAGCAAAGCAGACACGGCCAGTCCCGCCGCGCAGACTCCCCGCAGCAGGGCATCCGAGTAGTGCCACCGGAAGAGCGTGGGCCGGCGCAGCCTGCTGAAACCCTTCAGGTATTCGGGTACCGGTAACAGGCCGCGTTCGCCCAGCAAGGCAGGGAACTGGTTCAGCGTGGACAGGAACGCCACGAAGTACAGCGCTGCCACGCCGCGCTGCAGCACCTGGCGGGCGAACCCGTATTCGGGCGCGTCAAACCATGCGAGCCAGTCCACGGGATCCACGTTACGCCCGGCGGTCCCCGCACGGGAGGTTAAGGATGGTGCGGGATACTTAAGCAATGCAGCCTCGCAGAATCGTCCTTCTCGGATCCACCGGTTCCATCGGCACCCAGGCGATCGACGTCGTCGACGGCGCCCCGCACCTTTTCGAGGTGGTGGCACTCAGCGCGGGAGGGGGAAACCTTGAACTGCTCGCCCGGCAGGCCGTGCATACCGGAGCCGCCGCCGTCGGAATAGCCGGTGGCGATCCCCGCCGGCTGGCGGCGCTGATTGCCGAGGAAGCCGCCGCAGCCGGCAAAACCGGCTACCGTCCCGAGATCGTGGCCGGCCCGGACGCCTCGGCCCGCATCGCCGCCGTCGACGCCGACGTGGTGCTCAACGGCATCACCGGCTCCATCGGCCTGGCGCCCACCCTCGCGGCACTGCAGTCCGGCGCAACGCTGGCGCTGGCCAACAAGGAATCGCTGATCGTGGGCGGAGAACTCGTCAAGGCCGCCGCCCGGGAAGGCCAAATCGTTCCTGTGGATTCAGAGCACTCGGCCATCGCCCAGTGCCTGCGCTCGGGCACGCGGTCCGAGGTGGAAAAGCTGATCCTGACGGCCTCCGGCGGGCCCTTCCGCGGGCGGAGCCGCAATGACCTGCACGCAGTGACCCCGCAGGAGGCGCTGGCCCACCCCACGTGGGACATGGGCGTCATGGTCACCACCAACTCGGCCACCCTGGTCAACAAGGGCTTGGAGCTCATTGAGGCGCACCTGCTGTTCGACGTCCCGCTGGACCGGATCGACGTGGTGGTCCATCCGCAGTCAGTGGTGCACTCCATGGTGGAGTTCGTGGACGGCTCCATCATCGCGCAGGCATCACCACCGGACATGCGCCTGCCCATTGCGCTGGGGCTGGGCTGGCCTGACCGGGTCCCCGGAGCCGTGTCCGCCTGCGACTGGACCAAGTCCGCCGCCTGGACCTTTGAGCCCCTCGACACCGAAGCCTTCCCGGCCGTGGGCCTGGCCAAGGACGCTGCCCGGAGCGGCAGCACCTACCCCGCAGTCTTCAACGCCGCAAATGAGGAGGCAGTGACGGCATTCCACGCCGGCCGGATCCGCTTCACGGACATCGTGGACACCATCGAGGCAGTCCTCAGCGAACACGCAGGATCCTCCGCGCTGACGGTGGAGTCGGTGCTGGCCGCTGAAGCGTGGGCACGCGCGCGCGCCAACGAACGTTTAGCACTCAGCAGCCTCTAGGAAGCAGTAAGTACCCCCATGACACCCGTACTCCTCTTTATCGTCGGCGTCGTCTTCGTCGCCGTCGGTATCGCCGCGTCCATCGCCCTCCACGAGGTGGGCCACCTGCTGCCTGCCAAGCTGTTCAAGGTGCGGGTCACCAAGTACATGATCGGCTTTGGACCCACGCTGTGCTCCCGGCGCAGGGGCGAGACCGAATACGGCATCAAGGCCATCCCGCTGGGCGGCTACGTGTCCATGATCGGAATGTATCCGCCCAACAGGGAAGACGGCACGGTCCGCGCCTCCAGCACGGGAATGTTCCAGACATTGGCCACGGAAGCCCGCTCCATGGCCCACGAGGAGGTGGGGCCCGGCGACGAAAACCGGGTGTTCTACCGGCTGCCCGTGTGGAAGAAGATCATTATCATGCTGGGCGGGCCCGCCATGAACATGGTGCTGGGCCTCATCCTGACGGCGGTGCTGCTGATGGGCTTTGGCATGGCCACGGCCACCACCACCATCTCTGACGTCTCCAAGTGCCAGGTGGCGGCCGGCGAAACCGTCGATCCCGATTCGGCCGAATGCACGCCCACACCCGCGGCAGCTGCCGGGCTGCGGCCCAACGACACCGTTGTCTCCTTCGGCGGCAGGACCGTCACCAACTGGGAAGAACTCACGGAATGGATCCGTGCTTCGGCCGGGCAGGAAGTGGCCATCACCGTGGAGCGCGACGGCGGGCCGGTCTCCACCACCGTGACGCCCGTCCTCTCCGCCCGTCCCGTGATCGGCGTGGACGGACGCCAGGAGCGCGACAGCGACGGCAACCTCCGGTACCAGGACGTCGGATTCCTGGGCATTGGCGCGCAGACCACCCTGGTGCCCCAGCCGGCGTCGTCCGTGCTGCCCATGGCGGGGGAGAACATCCGCCAGGTGGCCGGCGTGGTGCTCAACCTGCCCGCCCGGGTGGTGGGCGTCGCCAAGGCCGCCTTCAGCGAGGAACCGCGCGATCCCAACGGCCCCATCAGCGTGGTCGGCGTGGGGCGTGTGGCCGGAGAGGTGGCCGCTATGGAGGAAATCCCAGCCGTCTCGCGCCTGGCCACACTGGTGGGGCTGCTGGCGGGGCTCAACTTTGCGCTCGCAGTCTTCAACCTCATTCCGCTGTTGCCGCTGGACGGCGGCCACGTGGCGGGTGCACTGTACGAGGGTGCGCGGCGGCAGGTGGCCAGGCTTGCGGGCCGCCCGGACCCCGGCGCGTTCGACATTGCGAGGCTGCTTCCGGTGACCTACGTGGTGGCCGCCCTGCTGATCGGGATGAGCGTATTGCTGATCTATGCCGACATCGTGAAGCCGGTCAACATCTTCGGGTAGGGACTCGTTAGCCTGTACTCAGCCTCTTCCGGCTTATTCTGACTTTATCAGCCATTTATGATTGATATTTGGGTATCAGATGCTTATGGTTGAGAAATGTTCGTATTGACCATCGACCAACGTGGCAGCACCGGCGACCGCGACCGCGTGCCGGAGTTGGTCTCCGAGCTCTCCGGGCTTTCCGGACCGGGGACCGGCGCTGCTTTCGAACGCTCCGTGGGGGATGAAGTGCAGGGCGTCATTGCTGATCCCGGGCAGGTTGTGGACGCCGCGCTCCACGCCCTGCGATCCGGACACTGGTATGTGGGGATCGGTGTCGGCCATGTAGTCCTCACCCCCGGCGCGAGCTCCCGTGAAGGTTCCGGGACGGGCTTTGTAGCTGCCCGCCAGGCCGTGGAAGCAGCCAAGTCTGCGGGGTCGCTCGTCCCGTTGTCGGTGGTGTCGGGCACGATGGGCAGGGACATCAGGGGAGGACCGGCCGGGGACGAAGGGGTGCGGGCATGTGCGAACGCGGAGGCAGTGCTCCGCCTCCTCGGGCGCCTGGTGCAGGAACGCACAGACGCCCAGTGGCGCGTGGCAGACGCCCTCCGTCGCCTTGGTCCGGACAAACATGGACGCCAGAAGCAGGTGGCCCGCGAACTGGGAATTACCGAGCAATCGGTGAGCCGGACCCTGATCCGGTCCGGCTGGCAGGAAGAATGGGCGGCGAGGCCTGCGGCAGCGATGCTGCTCGAATACGCCCGGACCGCGGTCGTCGGGCCGGGCGGGGGCCCGTGAAGCGGGCGGGGGTGCCCGCCCAGGGATCAGGAAGGACGGTGCCGTGAGCGCAGTCTGGATAATTGCCGCGCTGGCAGTGGCCGGTTTTGGCGGCTGGCCGGTCACGGCCCTGGTGTTCAAGCTGGCCAGGACCATCGACGACCGCGCGGCGGACGCGGCGCGGGAGGAAACCGTCGCCGGCCCGGTGCACGCTCCGGATGCACCCCGCCAGCGGATCCTGCGCGGCGGCGCGATTATTGGGGTCCTCGAACGCCTGGGGGTGGCCGTGGCCATCCTCACCGGCCAGTCCGTGGCCATCGCCTACATTGTGGCCATCAAGGGACTGGGCAGGTTCGCGGAGCTGAAGGAAACCCCGGTGGCGGCGGAACGGTTCATTATCGGCACCCTGACGTCCCTGCTGTGGGCTGCCGGGACCACGGCCCTGGTCATGATGCTGTTTCCCGCCTGAGGCGGCCCGGGCGGTCCCGGCCGGATGGGTGCGGAGGCCGGGGGAGCGATAGGGTAGCGGTATGACAGTTTTTGCCGTTGAGTACGTTTACGCCGCCGATTCCACCGAAGCCCGCGATGAGGCCCGGCCGGCCCACCGCGAATGGACCGGGAGCCTCGCCCAGGACGGCGTTATCCTGGCGAGCGGCCCCTATGGGGACGGTGCCGGAGCGCTGCTGATCTTCAAGACCGCCGATGAGGCGGCCCTGCACTCCATCCTCAAGCAGGACCCCTTCGCAGCGGCAGGCGTCATTGCCGGCACGCGCATCACCGAATGGGCTCCCGTGACCGGCATGCTTGCCGGGACCGCAGCGTAGCCGCCACACCTTTCCAACTCTAGGAGTCCACGTGACCTCGGTCAGCCTGGGAATGCCCTCAGCCCCGCCCCCCGTCCTTGCCCCCCGCCGCAAGACGCGCCAGATCAAAGTCGGCTCCGTCGGGGTGGGCTCGGACTCGCCCATCAGCGTCCAGTCCATGACCACCACGCCCACCACGGACATCAATGCAACCCTGCAGCAGATCGCCGAACTCACGGCATCCGGGTGCGACATCGTCCGTGTTGCCTGCCCCTCGGCAGACGACGCCGAGGCGCTCCCCATCATCGCCCGGAAGTCCCAGATCCCGGTGATTGCGGACATCCACTTCCAGCCCAAGTATGTTTTCGCGGCTATCGAGGCCGGCTGCGCCGCTGTCCGGGTCAACCCCGGGAACATCCGGAAGTTCGATGACCAGGTCAAGGAAATCGCGGCCGCAGCCCGGGACCACGGAACCTCCATCCGCATCGGCGTCAACGCCGGTTCGCTCGAGCCCGGCATCCTCAAGAAGTACGGCAAAGCCACCCCGGAGGCGCTGGTCGAGTCCGCCGTCTGGGAAGCATCGCTCTTCGAAGAGCACGGCTTCCACGACTTCAAGATCTCCGTCAAGCACAACGACCCCGTGATCATGGTCGCCGCTTACGAAATGCTCGCCGAGAAGGGCGACTGGCCGCTGCACCTCGGTGTCACCGAAGCCGGGCCCGCCTTCCAGGGAACCATCAAGTCGGCAACCGCCTTTGGTGCGCTGCTCTCCCGCGGCATCGGCGACACCATCCGGGTTTCCCTCTCCGCTCCGCCGGTGGAGGAAATCAAGGTGGGCAACCAGATCCTGCAGTCGCTTAACCTGCGTCCGCGGAAGCTCGAGATCGTCTCGTGCCCCTCCTGCGGGCGAGCGCAGGTGGACGTCTACACCCTGGCCGAGCAGGTTACCGCCGGCCTGGAAGGTATGGAGATCCCCCTCCGGGTGGCAGTCATGGGTTGCGTCGTCAACGGACCGGGCGAAGCCCGCGAAGCGGACCTCGGGGTGGCCTCAGGCAACGGCAAGGGCCAGATCTTTGTGAAGGGCGAAGTCATCAAGACGGTGCCCGAAAGCCAAATTGTTGAGACACTGATCGAAGAGGCCATGCGTATCGCTGAAGAGATGGGGGAGGCCGATGGCGAAGATGCTGTCAAGGGTAGCCCCGTGGTTAGCGTCTCGTAGGGACGACGAGGTTCCGGCGGGCATTTCCGTCCGCACCCTCGACGGGGAAGATACCGCTTCCCTGCGCACGCTTGCCCAGCAGGACCCGGTGGGCAACGTCTTCATCCTCGCGCATTTGCGTACTGCCGGCACTGCCGCGCCGACCAGCGGCGGTGCCGGCATTTTTGGTGTCTTTGACCAAGGGATCCTGGTGGGCGCCTGCTGGGCCGGGGCCAACCTTGTGCCGGTGCAGCTGGACCCGGCTCTGGCGGGAACCGTTGCCGCAGCAGCAAACCGTTCCGGACGCCGTTATGCCTCGGCCTTTGGGCCTGCCGACGCGGTCCTGGCACTGCACGCGGAGCTCGCTGCCCTGGGACACCGCGCGCATGAAGTCCGCGACGACCAGCCGCTCATGACCATCGAAGGCCCGCCCGCCGTCGAACCCCACCCCGGGCTGGAACGGGGCCAACTGGCCGACTTCGAGCGCATCCTTCCCGCCTGCGCGGCCATGTTCGAAGAGGAAGTGGGATACTCACCCTTCCTGGGCGGCCGGGAGTTCTACAGCCGCAGGGTGGAGGGGCTGATCCGGCAGGGCCACTCGCTGGTCCACCTTAACGAAGCCCGCGACGTGGTGTTCAAAGCCGAGCTCGGGGCGGTGACGGCGGAGGTCACTCAGGTACAGGGAGTCTGGATGAATCCGGAATTCCGCGGGCTGGGGCTCAGTGCGGGATACATGGCCGCGGTGGTGCGCCGGGCCCAGGAGATCGCTCCGGTGACCAGCCTGTACGTCAACGGCTTCAATACCAGGGCCCGCTCCACCTATGAACGGGTGGGTTTCGTCCAGCGGGGCACCTTCGCCACGATCCTTTTCTAGCGTCTCCCTGCGCCGGCACCTACGACTCCAGGGGTCCCGTGAGGTACCGCTGCACGTTCGGCGCCACCAGGCGCACCACCTCGTCCGCCGGCGCCGATGCCAGGGGCTCGAGGCGTACCACGTACCGGACCATCATCAGCCCTACCATTTGGGTGGCCACAAGGTTTCCCCGCAGTGCAAGCTCCTCCGGGGTGCCGGGAAGTCCGGCGATGATCCGGCTGATGATGGTCCGGGTCACCATCTCGCGCAGCAGGGTGGTCTTCGCCTTGGAGCCCAGCGTGCCGCGGATGAAGGCCACCAGGCCCGGCTGGGCGGGACTTTCCCAAAGGCGCAGGACCGCCCGCACCACCAGTTCCCCACGCCCTTGGGGGTCCGAGTCCACCACACCGGACAGTACCTGCTCCGGGTCGGCCGGCAGCTCAACGCTGAGGGCGAAGAGCTCGTCCTTTCCCGTGAAGAAGTGGTGGACCATGGCGGGATCCACGCCGGCGGCCCGGGCCACCTGCCGAAGGCTGGTCCCCTCAAACCCGTGCTCGGCGAACAGGCGGCGGGCGGCTTCCAGGATGTGGTCCCTGGAGGCGGTGGTCCCGCTGCGCCGCCCCCGTGCAGCCGTCACGGGCTGCGCCTGCGCAGGGTCAGGGAGGCCAACACCAGCATGCCCAGGACGATCGCGGCCATGATTCCGGCATCCTGCCACAGCGCCTCCGTGGGCTCGGCATAGGCCGCGACTTCCTGCAGGGCGTCCACCGAAAAGGTCAACGGCAGGACATTGCTGACCGCCTCAAGGACCTCGTTCATCCGGTCCCGGGGGACGAACAGCCCGCACAGCAGGATCTGCGGCACCACGACCACCGGCATGAACTGCACCGCCTGGAATTCCGTCCGGGCAAACGCGGAACAGAACAGGCCCAACGCCACGCCCAGGACGGCATTGATCACCGCGATCATCACCACGAAGCCCGGTGAGCCCTGGATGTCCAGGTCAAAAACCCAATACGCCACCGCAGTGGCCACCAGTGACTGCAGGCCGGCCATGATGGAGAAGGCAAGTCCGTACCCGAAGAGCAGGTCGGCCTTGTGGACCGGCGTGGTGAGCAGCCGCTCCAGCGTTCCCGATGTCCGTTCCCGCAGCATCGTGATGGACGTGACCAGGAACATCACGACGAACGGAAAAATGGCCAGCATCATCAGGCCCACGCGGTCGAAGGTGCGGGGTGCCCCCGGAGGCAGCGTCTCGTTTTCGTAGAGGAAGTACACGGCGGTCAGCAGCAGCGCGGGAACCACCAGGATCATGGCGACGCTCCTGTGGTCGTGCCGCAGCTGGCTGAGCACCCTGCGGGTAGTGGCAAGCATCATGCGCAGGTTCATCGTGCGCCGCCTCCCTGCCGGGTCTTTGCCTGCAGCGTCGCGGCGTTTTCCTCCAGCGGCCCGCCCTGTTCCCCGCCGGATTCCCGGATGATGGCCAGGAACGCCTGTTCCAGGTCGGTGCTGCGGCCGCGGCGGCTTAGCTCGGCCGGCGTCAGCTGGGCCAGCAGCCTGCCTTCGCGCAGCAGCAGCAGTTCGCTGCAGTGGCTGGCTTCCTCCATGACGTGGCTGGACACCAGGAGAGTCGTGCCGGTGTCCGCCATGGCGCGGAAGCGGCCCCACAGGTCCGCCCGCAGTACGGGGTCCAACCCCACGGTGGGTTCGTCGAGCACCAGCAGCCGGGGGTGCGCCACCAGCGCGCAGGCAAGGGATACACGGCTTAGCTGGCCGCCCGAAAGGTCCGCGGTCTTTTGCTTCGCCTGGGGGTCAAGTCCGACGGCGGCAATCGCCTCCGCCACGGCGGCTTTCCCTTTGCCGTGCATGGCGCCGAAGTACCTCACGTTGGCTTCGACGGTCAGGTCCGGGTACACGCTGGGGGACTGGGTCACGTAGCCGACGCGGTGGCGGAGCACGGGACTGCCGGCGGAAAGGCCCAGTACGCGGACCGTGCCGGAAGATACCACCTGCACGCCCACGATGGCCCGCATGAGGGTGGTCTTTCCGCTGCCCGAGGGGCCCAGGAGTCCGGTGATCCTGCCGGCGGGTATCGAAAAGTCCAGGTCCCGAAGGACCGGGATCCTGCCGCGCCGCACACTCAAACCGCTGGCTGTCACCGCGGCATCTGCCGCGGCAGGAAACGGTCCTGGCAGTGTTGCCGAGTGGGACATGGCAGCCTCCGCTGCTGGCCGTCCGGGCCGAATGCCCGTTAATTCACCAGCTGATGAATTAACGGTAGGACCGCCGGGGAGCGGCGGTCAACACACCGGGTCGAAAAAATACTTGTCAATGTGCCCGTCATCACATAGGTTCGTTCTAGCTGCGCTGGAGTGGTTTGGACGGTCTCTGTTCGCACCAGTCATAAAGGCGGTAACGGCGTCGAGCCACGCCCGGATGCGATGACCAGCTCCATGGGGGGCCAGGGGCTTTGTATTCCCGGGCGTGGCTCTACTGCTTCCAGGCCGGCCGGATGGGCCGGCCAAGTGCGGCACGCGTGCCACGTGCCGGTAGATTAGTACCCAGACAAAAACCGTCCGGCCCTGCTGATCCAGCACTTCCCCAGAAACGGATACCACCCGTGGTCCTTAGACTGTCCCAGCTTTTCCTGCGCACCCTGCGTGAAGACCCCGCCGACGCCGAGGTTGCCAGCCACAGGCTCCTGGTCCGTGCAGGTTACATCCGCCGCGCGGCCCCCGGGATCTACACCTGGCTCCCGCTGGGTTTGAGCGTCCTGCGCAAGGTGGAAGCGGTAATCCGCGAAGAGATGGCCAACATCGGCGCCCAGGAGGTGCACTTCCCGGCACTGCTCCCGCGCGAACCCTACGAGGCCACCAACCGCTGGACGGAGTACGGCGAAGGGCTCTTCCGGCTCCAGGACCGCAAGGGCGCGGACTACCTGCTTGCGCCGACGCACGAGGAAATGTTCACGCTCCTGGTCAAGGACCTCTACTCGTCCTACAAGGACCTCCCGCTGAGCCTGTACCAGATCCAGAACAAGTACCGCGACGAGGCCCGTCCCCGGGCCGGCCTGCTGCGCGGCCGTGAGTTCATCATGAAGGACTCCTACTCCTTCGACGTGGACGACGCCGGCCTGGACGCCAGCTATGCGGCCCACCGGGGCGCCTACCTGCGGATCTTCGAACGCCTTGGCCTCGAAGTCATCCCCGTCACGGCGACGGCCGGGGCCATGGGCGGCTCCAAGAGCGAAGAGTTCCTGCACCCCACGGAGATTGGCGAAGACACCTTCGTCCGCTCGGCCGGAGGTTACGCGGCAAACGTCGAGGCCGTCACCACTGTCGTCCCCGCGGAAATCGACTTCACCGGCGCCCCCGCAGCGGAGGTCCTGGACACACCGGACACCCCCACCATCGAAACGCTCGTGGCGGCATCGAACCAGGCCGCACCGCGGGCAGAGGCCGACGGCGGGGCCTGGACTGCCGCTGACACGCTCAAGAACGTGGTGCTCGCCGTCACCCTGCCCACCGGGGAACGGCTGCTGGTGGTCATCGGCGTCCCCGGCGACCGGGGCGTGGACCTCAAGCGCGTCGAGGCCAACATCGGTGCCTTCCTGCCCATAGCCGGCGAACTCGGCATCGAAGCGGCCAACGACGACGACCTCAAGAAGCAGCCGCTCATCGTCAAGGGTTACCTGGGGCCTGGCCTGTCCCTGGAAGAACCGCTCCTCGGCTCCGACAGCGCAACCAAGCTCCTGTACCTGGTCGATCCCCGAGTTGTCCGCGGCACATCCTGGATCACGGGCGCCAACCAGGCGGGCAAGCACGTTTATGGCCTGGTGGCCGGACGGGACTTCACCTGGGACGGCGTCATCGAGTGCACCGAAGTCCGCGAGGGCGATCCGGCTCCGGACGGCTCCGGTCCGCTGGAGACCGCCCGCGGAATCGAGATGGGCCACATCTTCCAGCTGGGCCGCAAGTACGCGGAGGCCCTGGAACTGAAGGTGCTGGACCAGAACGGCAAGCAGGTCACGGTCACCATGGGTTCATACGGCGTGGGCGTCACCCGGGCGGTGGCGGCACTGGCCGAGTCCAACCATGACAGCAAGGGCCTGGTCTGGCCCCGCGCCGTCGCGCCTGCGGACGTGCACGTTGTGGCCGTGGGCCGCGGCGACGAAATTTTCGCCACGGCCGAGCGGCTGTCCCTCGACCTGCAGGCTGCCGGCCTGGACGTCATCTACGACGACCGTCCCAAGGTTTCCCCGGGCGTCAAGTTCGGTGACGCCGAGCTGGTGGGCGTCCCCACCATCCTGGCCGTTGGCCGCGGACTGGTGGACGGAGTGGTCGAGATCAAGGACCGCCGCAGCGGTGAAGCCGAGAACGTTGCCGTGGACAAAGCTGTTGATTACGTAGTCAACGCAGTCCGCAGCTAGCGGCCGCGGCAGTGGACTTTTTCCCGGAGTCGCTGCAGCCCGGCACCATCCTGCTGATCCTGGTTGCCGGCTTTGCCGCCGGGTGGGTGGACGCCGTGGTTGGCGGGGGAGGGCTGATCCAGCTCCCCGCCCTGCTGCTGGTTCCTGGCATTACCCCTGTCCAGGCGCTGGCCACCAACAAGATGGGATCGATTTTCGGAACGGCCACCAGCGCTGCGACGTACTACCGCAGGGTCCGGCCGGACCTGAAAACGGCCCTTCCCATGGCAGTCATTGCGCTGGCCGGCAGCTTCGGCGGGGCGGTGCTGGCCGCCAGCCTCCCGGCGTCGGTCTTCAAACCGGTCATTGTCGCAGCGCTTGTGGCCGTGGCGCTCTTCACTGCGCTTAAGCCCGACGCCGGGCACTTCACCGCACTGCGGCATGAAGGCCGCCGGCACTACGTGGTGGCCTGCCTGATTGGTGCTGTCATTGGGTTTTACGACGGGCTCATCGGCCCCGGCACGGGATCCTTCCTGGTGATCGCTCTCGTCTCCGCCATGGGCTACGCCTTCCTGGAGGCCAGCGCCAAGGCGAAGATCGTCAACATGGCCACCAATGCCGGCGCGCTGATGTTTTTCCTTCCGCATGGCTCCATCCTGTGGGGCCTGGGGCTGTTGCTGGGAGCTGCCAACATGGCAGGAGGCTACCTCGGCGCCAGGACTGCGGTGAAGCAGGGCAGCCGCTTTGTCCGGGCCGTTTTCCTGCTGGTGGTGGCCGCCCTGATCATCAAGCTTGGCTACGACATCGTGCAGGAAGCCTTGGCCTGACCAGCCGCCCGGGAGGCCTCGTCCGCCGCGGCGCCCGGGCGTAGCATGCAGGTATGGCCCATGATGACGAGGGTTACGCGGCGGCGCTTGCCGCCGCCGCCCAGCATGCAGCAGCCTGGTTGGGGAGCCTTTCGGAGCGCCACATCGGTCCAGGCCGGACCGCGCACGATCTCGTGCCTGCCTTTAGCGGTCCGATGCCCGCGCAGGGGATGCCTGCGGACCAGGTAGTCGACCTGCTGGCCCGCACCGCCGACCCCGGACTGATGGCGATGCCCTCCGGCAGGTTCTTCGGCTGGGTCATTGGAGGAACCCTTCCGGCGGCCCTCGCCAGCGACTGGCTGGTGAGCGCCTGGGACCAGAACGCCGGCCTGCGCTACGCCACCCCCGCCATGGCAGCCGTCGAGGAAGGCGCCGCCGGGTGGCTGCTGGACCTGCTGGGGCTGCCGCCGCAGGCCGACGTCGGGTTCGTTACCGGGGCCACCATGGCCAACTTCACCGGCATGGCCGCGGCCAGATGGCGGCTGATGGCGGACGCCGGGTGGGACCTGGACGGCGACGGCCTGGCTGGAGCGCCACGGATCCGCTGCTTCGTTGGCCGGGAACGCCACGACACCGTTGACCTCGCGCTGCGCTACCTGGGCCTCGGCCGGCCAACGGTGGTGGATACCGATGACCAGGGGCGGCTTCTTCCCGAAGCCCTCGATGCCGCCCTTGCGGAGCCCGGCAGGGGCACCGGTGCCAGCGGGCCGGCGCTGGTCTGCCTGCAGGCGGGCAACCTCCACTCCGGCGCGTTCGACCCGTTTGCCCGGGCGGTCGAGGTGGCCCACCGGCACGGCGCCTGGGTGCACGTGGACGGCGCGTTCGGGCTGTGGGCCGCAGCCGCCCCGCCGCTCCGCCACCTGACAGCGGGATTCGAGGAAGCGGATTCCTGGGCCACCGACGCCCATAAGACCCTGAACGTCCCTTACGACTGCGGCATCGCCATCGTCAGGGACACCGCTGCGCTACGGTCCGCGATGGGCCTGCACGCCAGCTACCTCATGCACGACGCTGAAGGGCCGGGAGATCCTTTCGAGAAAGCGCCGGAGCTTTCACGGCGGGCGCGGGGTGTGCCAGTCTGGGCTGCCCTGAAGAGCCTTGGCCGGGAGGGCGTGGCCGGCCAGGTCACCGCGCTCACGGAGGCGGCTGCCGGCATTGCCGAGGGGCTGACCAGGCTGGACGGCGTGGACGTGCTGAACGACGTGCAGTACACCCAGGTGTGCGTGGCCTTCGGCGATGACGCCACCACCCGGGCCGTGACGGCGCGCATCATCGAGGACGGCAGGGTGTGGATGTCCGGTTCCCGCTGGCGCGACCGCGAGGTCCTCCGCGTTTCCGTCAGCAACTGGCAGACCGGCCCGGAGGAAGTCGAGGCTGCCGTGGACGCGGTAAGGTCCGCCCTGGCGGCAGTCCGCGGCTCACGCAGCCCCTAAGGGTCTACACCACCCCTGGAGCCCAAGGAAACCCGCCCGGCGGGCGGCAGCAAGAACCGGAGCCAACACCGTCGTCCGGCGTCAGCGTTCCGGACGTGGTGTTGCCTGTCCGGTCAGCCCGGTCAGCCCGGAAAGTCCGGCCAGTTCGGGGAGCTGGGCCGCGTCGATGGCCAGTCCCGGGACCGGACCGGGATCAGCGCCCCACTGGACGGCCCGCGCCGCCGCCGCGTGGAGCGCCGACACTGCCCATCCCCGGGTGCCGCCCTCCGAGAGCGCGATGAGGTCGCCATAAAGGGGAAGGGTTCCGGCTTCGAGGCTGCCCAGCCTGCCGGCGGGGGCCCGGAGGAATTCCGCGTCGATGGCGTAGCCGGGCTTCTGCAGCGGGACCGCCTGGCAGGTCAGGAGGAGCCGGTCCTCGGCGTCCCGGGCCAGCTCCCGGTGGCTGCCAAGGAATGCCGACGCCGGTCCGGCCGCCCCGGGTGCGAGGCGGGACATGGCGGCCTCGTAGGCATAGACTGCTTCCCGCTCGGCAAGCAGCGCAGCGGACAGCGCACGGGCAGCGTCGGCGGAGCCGGTGTCGGCTCCTGTGGGGGAGGAGCACGGCCCGGCAGGTTCCCGGTCAGCCTTTCCGGTCCCCGGTGCAGGGTGCTTCGCCGGACCGCCGGCACCGGCCCCCAGCCGTTCAGCGGCAGCACCGGTCTGAAGCCGCTCCGCGGCAAGGAGCTGCGCGGTCCCGACGCCGGCCAAGAGGCGGGCCATGCCGCCGTCGTCCGCCGTTTCTGCATCCCGGAGGCGCGCGGCACCGCTGGCTGCCAGGTCCTTGGCCAGGCCAGGCACGGACAGGGCTGCCTCCGGCGCGCCCGCCGCGAAACCAGGCTGCGGCCCTGTCACGTCCGGGAGCAGCAGCGCGCGGGCCTGCACAGTCAGCAAGGTCACAACCTCGTCGGTGGCTGCCGCGGCGGCAGGTTTATCCCCTGCCTGCGATGCCAGGCGCCCGCCGGCTGCGCGCAGTCGGAGGGCGTCCCCCAAGGCGGAGGAGCGCGCAATTTCGGCATCGGAAGGTGGCCCGGGAACCGGCGGTTCCGCGGGAATCAGCGTGAATCCGAGGCTGAGGACGAGGAGGGATGCCAGCGAAAAAAGGATGTAGCGGAAGAGGTGTCTCCGCTTGCCGGCGCCCTGTCTGTCGTCATTCACAACAGACCATGGTGCCACGGCCGGGAGAAAACTCTGTCCACCACTCTGCCGGTAAAATAGCTACGCTAGTACACACAACATCACCTATAAGGAGGGCGGCCGGCATCGTGAGCAACGCAGAAGCCACGGCTTCACCAGACCACACCGGAACGGGTACGGCTGAGTCTGCACCGGCCCCTAACCCCGAAGCAGCGCGGCTCCGGGCGCTCCTTGAACCCTCGGTCCAGGCCAACCGCCTGTACCTCGAAGACGTCAGCATCGTCGCAGGCTCGCACCGCGTGGTGCATGTGGTGGTGGACCTGCCCCAGGAGGAAACCGGCGGCGTCAGCCTTGACGTCATCGCGGACATCTCCAAGGTGCTCTCGGATGTGCTGGACAACGATCCCGGTGACGACGGCCGCCCCTATGACCTCGAGGTCTCCTCTCCGGGCGTCGGCCGGCCCCTCACCGAACCCCGCCACTGGCACCGCGCCAAGGGCCGCATGGTCAAGGTCAATGTGGTGCAGGGCGAGAACGTCACCGGCCGCATCCAGTCGGTGGACGACGGCGGCGTGACCCTCGTTCCCGAAATCGCCGTCAAGAAGGGCATGAAGCCCAAGCAGGGCGAACCCGTAAAACTTCCTTTCGACAGGATCCGCAACGGAAAAGTCGAGATCGAATTCAGCCACCTTGCAGGGGATGGTCTGGAACCTGGACACAATGGACCTTCTGAGGAGGCCTGATGGATATTGACATGAGCGCACTGAGACTTCTGGAGCGTGAGCGTGAAATCCCGCTGGACCTCCTGATCCCCACCATCGAGCAGGCACTCCTGGTGGCCTACCACAAGTCCCCGGGTGCCTTCGAAAAGGCGCGCGCCGAACTCGACCGCAAGAGCGGGCACGTCACCATCTGGGCCACCGAGATCGACGACGACGGCGCCCCCATCGGTGAGTTCGAGGACACTCCCGCCGGGTTCGGCCGCATCGCCGCCAGCACCGCGCGCCAGATCATCCTGCAGCGCCTGCGCGATGCCGAGGATGATAACGTCCTCGGCGAGTTCAAGGGCCGCGAGGGCGAACTGGTGGCAGGCACCATCCAGCAGGGCAACAACCCACACATGATCCAGGTCAACCTGGGCGCGGTGGAGGCACTGCTGCCGCCGCCCGAGCAGGTTCCCGGCGAGAAGTACCTGCACGGCAACCGCCTGCGCGCCCTGGTGATCGACGTCCATCGCGGTTCCAAGGGTCCCTCGGTCACCCTGTCCCGGTCGCACCCGGGCCTGGTCCGGAAGCTGTTCGAACTGGAAGTGCCGGAAATCGCGGACCGCTCGGTGGAAATCGTGGCACTTGCCCGCGAGGCCGGCCATCGGACCAAGATCGCCGTCAAGGCCAACATCCCCGGCATCAACGCCAAGGGTGCCTGCATCGGCGAGATGGGCTCCCGCGTGCGCGCCGTCATGACTGAGCTGAACGACGAGAAGATCGACATCGTCGATTACAGCGAGAACCCGGCTGCGTTCATCGCCAGCGCACTGTCCCCGTCCCGTGTGAATTCCGTCACCATCACCGACGAAGCCACCAGGTCCGCACGCGTCGTGGTTCCGGACTACCAGCTCTCCCTGGCTATCGGCAAGGAAGGGCAGAACGCCCGCCTCGCCGCCAAGCTGACCGGCTGGCGCATCGATATCGTCTCTGACGCCGCCACCCAGGCCGGCTGACGCTGACGGCTGGCCGGAGGTGCGGCCGCACCTCCGGTGCCGGCCGGCCCTGCCCCTCGCCGGGCCGGCCGGGCCCGTCGGTTCGGGCCAAACCGCCCCGAGGGGCTAGAATGAAGAGGACCGCGCCTTACGGCCGGCAGTCGTGCGCCTTGGGCGCGCCACCCTGCAGCAGCAGGGCTGGCAAACCCCTGGCCAGCAGATATGAACGTCAGGACGATCACCGTGGCAGAAGTAATCCACCCCGGGAATCAGCCTGAACGCACCTGCATCGGATGCCGAAAGAAGGGGCTGCGGTCAGAGTTGCTCCGGCTCGTCGCCGAAGGCAGCGGATCATCCGCTGTCCTGGTGGATGAACGACGCCGGATGGCTGGCCGGGGTGCATGGCTGCATCCCGGCGAATCGTGCCTGGCCCTGGCGGTCAAGCGGCGTGCGTTCGGACGTGCCCTTAACGGCGCAACCGAAACCGCCGCCGTCGAACGCCGGATCAAGCAAGGCGCGAACGTTGCAGCTGCCCCGGTGGCCGCAACACCTACCGTCCAACCTGAAAGCGGGTCAGAAATCTGATGGAAACCCGATGAGTTCCCAGCGATGAGTGCGCAACGATGACAACTTTGTTGCGCTCTGCAATGGGCCCTGCTGCACCAATCGCGGCTGGGGCCCGCAGTAAGAAGTAGACGGTTCGTGCCTGGCTCGGTGCGGACCGAGACAGGAGAAATGTGGCCAAGGTCCGCGTACACGAGCTCGCCAAAGAGCTCGGTATCACTTCCAAAGATGCAGTGACAAAACTGCAGGAACTGGGCGAATTCGTTCGCTCCGCCTCATCAACCATTGAGGCCCCCGTTGTCCGCAAGCTGCGCAACGCCTTCCCGGATGCCGCTGCCAAGTCGGCAGCACCGGCCGCCGCCCCCAAGGCGCCTGCCCCCGCCGGAGAATCACGTCCTTCAGCACCGGCCCCCGGCCCTGCTGCGCCCAAAGCCCCGGCCCCCAAGGCCGAAGCACCCGCTCCCGCGGCACCCCAGGCGCCGGCTGCCCCCGCTGCTTCAGCTCCGGCTGCCCCTGCGGCACCCTCCACGGGCGCCAAGCCCGGTGCACGCCCTGCCCCCAAGGCGGAAACCCCGGCTCCCCGCCAGGGTGGCGCTGCTGCCGGCGCTTCGGCACCGCGCCCCGGCGGCCCCCGTCCGGGCAATAACCCCTTCGCCACGTCCCAGGGCATGCCCCGGGGCCGCGGCGGTGACGGTGAGCGTGCTCCCCGTCCGGGCAATAACCCCTTCGCCACCTCACAGGGCATGCCCCGTCCGGGCGGCGGCCGCACGGACGGTGAACGCCCGGGCGGTCCGCGTCCCGCAGCCGGTGCAGGCGGCCCCCGTCCGGGTGGTCCGCGTCCGGCAGCAGGCGCGGGCGGTCCCCGTCCCGCAGCAGGCGCCGGTGGCCCCCGTCCGGGTGCCCCGCGTCCCGGTGGTGCCGGCGGGAACCGTCCCACTCCGGGCATGATGCCCAACCGCACTGAGCGTCCCGCACCCGCAGGTGCAGGCCGTCCGGGCGGCGGCGGCCGTGGTCCCGGACGGCCGGGTGCTCCGGGCACCGGCGGTCCCGGTGGCGGCGGCGGTGCTCCCGCCGGTGGTGGCTTTGGCAAGGGCGGCCGCGGCCGCGGCGGCACCCAGGGTGCCTTCGGCAAGGGCGGCGCAGGCCGTGGCAAGCAGCGCAAGTCGAAGCGCGCAAAGCGCCAGGAACTTGAGCAGATGAGCGCACCGTCGCTGGGTGGCGTGAGCGTACCCCGCGGCGACGGCAACACCGTTATCCGGCTGCGCCGCGGCTCGTCCATCACGGACTTCGCCGACAAGATCGAGGCAAACCCCGCCGCGCTGGTCACCGTTCTCTTCCACCTCGGCGAGATGGCCACGGCCACCCAGTCGCTGGATGAAGAGACCTTTGCCCTGCTGGGCGAGGAGCTTGGCTACAAGCTCCAGGTCGTTTCTCCGGAAGACGAAGAGCGCGAGCTGCTCTCCAGCTTCGACATCGACTTCGATGCCGAGCTCGAAGCTGAGGGCGACGAGGAACTGGAGGCACGTCCTCCGGTTGTCACCGTCATGGGTCACGTGGACCACGGTAAGACCCGCCTGCTGGACGCCATCCGCAAGTCGGACGTCATGGCCGGCGAGCACGGCGGCATCACCCAGCACATCGGTGCCTACCAGGTCACGCACAACCACGAGGGCGAAGACCGCAAGATCACCTTCATCGATACCCCGGGCCACGAGGCGTTCACCGCCATGCGTGCCCGTGGTGCGAAGGTCACGGACATCGCCATCCTGGTGGTGGCCGCGGACGACGGCGTCATGCCGCAGACCGTTGAAGCCCTCAACCACGCCCAGGCGGCCAACGTGCCGATCGTCGTGGCCGTGAACAAGATCGACAAGGAAGGCGCCAACCCGGACAAGGTCCGCGGCCAGCTGACCGAGTACGGCCTGGTTCCCGAAGAATACGGTGGCGACACCATGTTCGTGGAGGTCTCTGCCCGCCAGAACCTGCACATTGACGACCTGCTCGAGGCAGTCCTGCTCACCGCGGACGCTGCCCTGGACATGCGCGCCAACCCGAACAAGGACGCCCGCGGCATCGCGATCGAAGCCAACCTGGACAAGGGCCGCGGCGCCGTGGCTACCGTCCTGGTGCAGTCCGGCACCCTGCGTGTCGGCGACACCATCGTGGCGGGCACGGCCCACGGCCGGGTCCGTGCGATGTTCGACGACGACGGCAGCGCACTGACCGAGGCAGGCCCGTCCCGCCCCGTGCAGGTGCTGGGTCTGTCCAACGTCCCGCGCGCAGGTGACACCTTCTTCGTGACCGCTGACGAGCGTACCGCCCGCCAGATCGCCGAGAAGCGCGAAGCCGCGGACCGCAACGCCGCACTGGCGAAGCGCCGCAAGCGCATCAGCCTCGAAGACTTCGACCAGGCAGTGGCCGAAGGCAAGATCGACACCCTCAACCTCATCCTCAAGGGTGACGTGTCCGGTGCCGTGGAAGCCCTCGAGGACGCCCTGCTCAAGATCGACGTCGGAGAAGGCGTGCAGCTTCGCGTCATCCACCGCGGTGTGGGCGCCATCACGCAGAATGACGTCAACCTGGCCACCGTGGACAGCGCCGTCATCATCGGCTTCAACGTCAAGCCGGCCGAACGGGTTGCCGAACTGGCAGACCGCGAAGGCGTGGACATGCGCTTCTACTCGGTCATCTACTCCGCGATCGACGACATCGAGATGGCACTCAAGGGCATGCTCAAGCCGGAATACGAAGAATTCCAGCTGGGTACCGCCGAGGTCCGCGAAGTGTTCCGCTCCTCCAAGTTCGGCAACATCGCCGGTTCCATCGTCCGTTCCGGCATCATCCGCCGTAACACGAAGGCCCGCATCAGCCGCGACGGCAAGATCATCGGTGACAACCTCACCGTTGAGACGCTCAAGCGCTTCAAGGACGACGCCACCGAGGTCCGCACGGACTTCGAGTGCGGTATCGGCCTCGGCTCGTACAACGACATCGCCGAAGGCGACATCATCGAGACCTTCGAGATGCGTGAGAAGCCGCGCGTCTAAGCTGGTTTAGACCAGTGGCGGGGCCGTTGGATTTTTCCGGCGGCCCCGCACTTTTCCGCCGTTGAGGGGGTCCCGCCCCTACGACGGACAGCCAGCGATCTGCGATCGTTGGCCGTCCGTCTTCGGCAGCGGAGTTGGCCTTCCCAACGCTCGCAAGCTCGCGTCGGGTCCCTCGGCCATCTCCTTGGATGCCACCCCGGGCCCCCGCAACGGCTCCAAAAGGCCGCCGGAAAAATCCAACGGAAGTCCGTCGTAGACTCGCCTTTAGGCGCGTGGCAAGAAAACCCAACGTGTGTACGCCAGCTGTTAACGCGCCGTCGTACAACCCAAATTTTTAGGAGTGGATATGGCTGATCCGGCACGTGCTGCCAAGTTGGCGCAGCGGATTAAGGTTGTTGTTGCCGAGGCCCTGGGCCGCAAGGTCAAGGACCCCCGGCTTGAAGGCATTACCGTCACCGATGCCCGGGTGACCAACGACCTGCAGCACGCCACGATCTACTACACCGTCTTCGGAGACCAGGCCGTGCAGGCCGACGCTGCCAAGGGACTGGAGAAGGCCAAGGGCGTGCTGCGGCAGGAAGTGGGGCGGAACATCACTGTCCGGCTGACTCCCAGCCTGGAGTTCGTGGCCGACCAGATTCCCGTCGTTGCCTCCAACCTCGAGGAGCTGCTGAGGGAGGCCAAGAAGCGTGACGCCGAGGTTGCCGCTTTGGCCGCACAGGCCCGGCACGCAGGGGACCCCGATCCGTACCGGAGTGACGCTTCCGGTGACGTGGAAATCGACGAAGACGACTTCGACGAAGAGGACCTCGACCTCAGTGACGACGACGGCATCGACGAAGACGGCAGCACGCAAAAGTAGCGGACACCCGTTGCCTGGAGAAAGCCCGGACCGCTGTTGGTCCGGGCTTTCCTGTCCTGTCATGGCTAGGATCTAGCTATGATGGCTGCCTCCCTGATCCCGTGTCCGTCCTGCGGGAAGACCAACCGCACGCCGGCCGCCGCGGCCGGACGGCCCCGCTGCGGCAACTGCAAGGCTGACCTGCCCTGGATCGTGGACGCGGGGGATTCGGATTTTGCGGCCGTGGCTGAACGGTCGCCGGTCCCCGTGCTGGTGGACTTCTGGGCTGACTGGTGCGGGCCCTGCCGGATGGTGAGCCCAGCGCTGGACAAGCTGGCCAGGGAACAGCCAGGCAGGATCAAGCTCGTCAAGGTGGACGTGGACAAGGCCCCCGGCCTGTCCCGCCGGTTTGATGTCCAGGCCATCCCTACGCTGATGGTGATGGTGGACGGGGCCGTGATTGAACGGCAGGCCGGCGCGGCACCGGCGCAGGCCCTGCGGTCATGGCTGGCCGCGGCGCTGGCCAAGGCGGCCCGCTAGAGCGAGGCTGCCGGGTACTCCTCAGTCCCGTGCCGGCAGGCGCGACAGCCCTTCGAGGAGTTCATCCTTCCGCCCGCACAGGGCAATGCGCACCCAGCCCTCGCCGATGGACCCGAACGCCGTGCCAGGGGCCAGCGCCACGCCGGAGTCGTTCAGGAAGCGCCGCACCCAGCTGCGCACGTCCCCGCCGCTGGCATGCGACACGTCCGCCCACAGGTAGAACGCGCCCTGCGCGGTCAGGTACGGAATCCCCTTCGCATCCAGCGCGGCCGACGCCGCGTCCCGGTTTTCGCGGTAATGCCGGTGGGCCTCGCGCACATAGTCCTGGGGTCCGGTGAGCGCGGCCAAAGCCGCATACTGCGACGGGGACGCCACGCAGGAGACGATCGATTCCATCACGTTGTCCATCTTCTGCTCCAGCCCGGGCGGGCAGATCAGCGCACCGATCCGGAGGCCGGTAAGGCCGTACGTCTTGGAGAGCGTCAGCGAAGTGAACACGCGCGCATCACCCGGTGCACCGCCGTCGTACGTTGCCGGGCTCACGTGCGGAACGTCGTAGGTGAAGGCCTCGTAGCACTCATCGGAGATGATCCACAGATCGTGCCGCCGGGCCAGCTCCACCAGGTCGCGGGTCAGGTCCTCGCTGAGCACGGCACCCAGTGGATTCGACGGTGAGTTCAGGACCAGGACGCGCGTGCGCGCGGTGATCAGGGCTTCGATGTCGGCGGTCCGCGGCTGGAACGAATGTTCCGGGTACAGCGGATAACCGACGGGCACGGCGTTGAGCAGCCGGCTGGTCATGGCAAAGGTGGGGTACCCCGGATTGGGGATCAGGATCTCGTCGCCGGGGGAGAGCAACAGGCTCATCGCGAAATGCAGCCCCTGCTGGGCTCCGCCCACCACGTATACGCGGTCCGCGCCGATACCGCCTGATTCGGTCAGCCCGGTGCGCTCCCGGAACCGGGCCGCGAACGCCTCGCGCAGCGCCGGAATGCCCGCGTTGGGCGTGTAGCTGGTTTCGTCCCTGTCCAGGCACGCCATGCCGGCCTCGAGGACGTGGCGCGGAAGCGGAAAGCCAGGTTCGCCGATGCTGAGGACCAGGGCGCCGGGTGTGCGCCAGGCGGCTTCGGTGATCTCGCGGATCTGGTTGACGGGCACGTCGCGGACATGGGCGGCAAGCTCAGGCATGCCTGCCATCCTAGCCGCCGACGGGTGCGCCGTGGCGCCCGGCAGCGCCCATATACTGGGAAGCGTGCTTTCTGGACTGGTGATAGTGGACAAACCGCAGGGATGGACCAGCCACGATGTGGTTGGCCGGATGCGGCGCATCGCCGGCACCCGGAAGGTGGGCCACGCCGGAACCCTGGATCCCATGGCCACCGGCGTCCTGGTGGTGGGCATCAACAAGGCCACCCGCCTGCTCACGTACATCGTGGGCACATCCAAGACGTACACGGCCACCATCCGCCTGGGCCAGTCAACGGTGACGGACGACGCCGAGGGCGAGGTTACGGCCACGGCCTCGGTTGCCGAGGTGGCTGAGCAGGCAATTCACGACGGCGTGGCGGCCCTCACCGGCGAAATCCAGCAGGTGCCCAGCAGCGTCAGTGCCATCAAGGTCAACGGCGAACGCGCCTATGCCCGCGTGCGTTCGGGCGAAGACGTCAAGCTCGCTGCCCGTCCGGTCACCATCCACCGCTTTGAGGTGCACGCCATCCGTCGGCCGGACGACGCTGATGTCGTGGACCTCGACGTCACCGTGGAGTGTTCTTCGGGAACCTATATCCGGGCGCTGGCCCGGGACCTGGGCAACGCGCTGGGCGTGGGCGGCCACCTGACTGCCCTCCGCCGCACGCATGTGGGCCCCTACTCGCTGGACCAGGCGCGGACCCTGGAGCAGCTGGCCGGGGAGCTCCACGTCCTGGACATGGCGGAGGCGGCCCGCGCACTGATGCCCAACCGTGAGCTCACAGCCGAGGAAACCACGGAGATCTCCTTTGGCCGGCGCATCGCCGCCGGGGCGCCTGCCGGTAGCCCCTCAGCGGCGACGGCCGACCATCCGGCGGCCGCCTTCGCCCCTGACGGGAGCCTGGTGGCCCTGCTCGCGGACAGCGGGAACCATGCCAAGCCGGTCCTGGTGTTTGCCCCGGGGACTGGCTCAGGTTCCGCCGCCACCCCCGCGGCGGGGGAGGCCTGACCGTGGACGCCTACTTCTACATCATCCTGGTGGTCGGGCTGCTGTCCACGGGTATCTGCCTGGTGGCCGGCATCATGAAGAAGGCCCCGAACGATATCACTATCCTGTCCGTGGCCGCCGTCGAGCTTGCCCTCGTGGTCTACCTGGTGGGCTCGATCGTGCGGGTCATGGCCGGCGAGCCGATTGCGGGGGAGGCGTGGGAATTCTGGGGCTACCTGGTGACGGCCCTGCTGCTGCCGCCCGCCGCGGTGTACTGGTCCATCCTGGAACGGACCCGCTGGAGCAACTTTGTCCTCGCCGCGGTGGGCGTGACCGCGCTGGTCATGGCCGCCCGAATGAACCAGATCTGGTACTGAAGTGGAAGAATCACCCATCTTGAAAGAAGAGCCGGCCGCCCCCGCCGCGAACACCCGCAATACCGGCCCCGGCCGGCTGCTGATCGCCGTCTACGCGATTTTCGCCATTTCCGCGTCCGCGCGGGCCGGTTACCAGATCCTCACCAAGTTCTCCGAGGCGCCGCTGGCGTACCTGCTTTCGGCCTTCGCGGCCCTCGTCTACGTGGTGGCCACCGTCTCCCTCGCGAAGTCCGGCCGGACCTGGTACAAAGTGTCGCTCGCAGCGGTCCTGGTGGAGCTGGTCGGCGTGCTGGTGGTGGGTGCCCTGAGCGTCTTCGACGCGGTGCGGTTCCCGCACGAGACCGTATGGTCTTTGTTCGGCCGCGGGTACGGCTTCGTACCCCTGGTCCTGCCGGTCCTGGGGCTCGTCTGGCTGTACCGGCGGCGTCCCCGGGCCGCTCGGGGGGATTCGTGAATCCGGGTAACCTTAGAGAGTTCCACGGCCGGTACGGTACGGGGACAATGACGCGTGCAGGCAGCTTGAGGCGAGGGTGATGGTCTACATCTGGAACGATCCGGCTGAGGTCCCGGCGGACTTTGGCCCTTCCGTGGTCACCTTCGGAAACTTCGACGGGGTCCACAGGGGTCACCAGCAGGTGTTGTCGCAGTTGATCCGTTCAGCGCGGCTTTCCGGGGCGAAGTCGGTGGCGGTCACGTTTGATCCGCACCCCGCCGTGATCCACCGCCCCGAGGCAGCGCCGGAGATGATCATGGGCCTGCCGGACAAGCTTGAAGCTCTTGGCGAACTCGGGCTGGATGCCGTCCTGGTCATGAAGTACTCCCTGGAACTGGCCAGCCTGACCCCGGAGGAGTTCGTCCGGCAATACCTGGTGGACTGCCTCCATGCCAGCCACGTGGTGATCGGCCATGACGCCCGCTTCGGCCGCGGCAACTCGGGTGACCTGGACACCATGAAGGAGCTCGGCGGGAAGTTCGGCTTCGAGGTGCAGGTCATCAGCGAATTCGGTTCAGAGGGCTACCCGTTGCATGAGGACGACGGCAAGGACCGCCGCTGTTCTTCCACATGGGTGCGCGAGGCGCTGCGCGAGGGCGACGTCGCCACCGCCGCCGCCGTACTGGGCAGGCCCCACCGGATGCGCGGCGAAGTGGTGCACGGTGCCGCGCGCGGGCGTGCGCTTGGCTTTCCCACGGCCAACCTTTCTTCCGATGCCTCCGGGCTGATTCCCGCAGACGGCATCTACGCCGGCTGGCTGGTTGACCAGGCCGGAAAACGCTGGCCAGCAGCCATTTCGGTGGGCTCCAACCCCACGTTCGACGGCGTCAGCCGCCAGGTCGAGGCGCACGTCATTGACCGGCCCAAGGAAGCTGTGGAGGACTTCGATCTCTACGGCCAGACAGTAGTGGTGGAATTCGTCTCCCGGCTGCGGGGGATGGTGGCCTATCGTGGGCCGGAAGCGCTCGTTGAGCAAATGCGTCTGGACGTTGTCCAGACGCACGATCTGTTACGCAGCCACTAGCCGGGCACCCCGCAGGCTGCGACGCTGCCGGCCCGCCGCCAACCGGCCGGGCGGCTGTTTTGCCACCATTACCGCCCGGCCCCAAAACTGCCGGAGCCAGACAGGAAAGGCCCGCCAGTGCCAGTGGAGAAAAACACCCGGAAGCTGGAGAAGGGAATCGTCCGCGATTTCAGTTCCCGGATGAGCTATTCGTCCTACCTGCAGCTGCCAACGCTGTTGAGCGCGCAGCAGCCGGTGAGCGAGCCAGAGCATCACGACGAACTGCTCTTCATCATCCAGCACCAGACCACGGAGCTGTGGCTGAAGCTGGTCCTGCACGAGTTGCGGAGCGCGGCAGCCTGGCTCCGCGCGGACGACCTGGGCTCCGCACTGAAGGGCATCGCCCGCGTCAAGCACATCCAGAAGACGCTGACCGAACAGTGGTCCGTCCTGGCGACGCTCACACCCACCGAGTATTCGCAGTTCCGCGGGTTCCTGGGCAATTCCTCGGGATTCCAGTCAGCCCAGTACCGTGCCGTGGAGTTCGTTCTGGGCAACAAGAACCGTAAGATGCTGGACGTTTTCGAATCCGATCCCGAGTCGCACGAAATGCTCGCCGGGCTCCTGGAAGCGCCCAGCATCTACGACGAGTTCCTGGCCTACCTTTCCCGGCAGGGCCATGCCGTACCGGCATCGGTCCTGGAACGCGATGTGACCCGGGCCCACGGGTTCACCCCGGAACTGGTCCCGTTGTTCAAGCACATCTACGAGCATGCCGCAGAGAACTGGGGTGCGTATGAGGCGTGCGAGGAACTCGTGGACCTCGAGGACAACTTCCAGCTGTGGCGCTTCCGGCACCTCCGGACCGTCCAGCGGACTATCGGCATGAAGAGCGGAACCGGCGGATCGAGCGGTGTCGCTTTCCTCCAGAAGGCCCTGGAGCTGACGTTCTTCCCGGAACTTTTCGCTGTCAGGACGGAGATCGGACAATGAGCACCCACCGGGAAGAAACTGAAAACACTCCGGCGCGGGCGGACGGGGAGTTCCGGCTCCGCGCCACGGAGCTCGACAGCCAGGATCCGCTGGCGCACTACCGGCAGCATTTCATTGGCACCGATACCCCGCTGTCCTACCTGGACGGAAACTCGCTGGGCCGGCCGCTGAAGCGTACTGCGGAGGATGTCGCCGCTTTCATCACGGACCAGTGGGGCGGCCGGCTCATCCGTGGCTGGGACGAGCAGTGGCTCGAGATGCCGCAGGCAATCGGCGACCAGCTGGGCCGGGCCGTGCTCGGTGCCGCGCCCGGCCAGACCGTCATTGCCGATTCCACCACCGTGGTCCTCTATAAGCTGATCCGCGCCGCCCACGCGGCAGTGAACGACGCCCACCGCGACGAAGTGGTGCTGGACACCGAGAACTTCCCCACGGACCGCTATCTGGTGGAGGGTATCGCACGCGAGGAGGGCCTGACCCTTCGCTGGATCCAGCCCGACCCTGCCGGCGGGGTGACCGTTGAACAGGTGCGCCAGGCAGCGGGGCCGCGCACCGCCGTCGTACTCCTGAGCCAGGTGGCTTATCGCTCAGCGCACCTCGCCGACCTCCCCGCCATCACGGCAGCAGTGCACGACGCCGGCGCCCTGGTGGTGTGGGACCTGTGCCATTCCGCGGGATCGGTGGAGATCGGATTGGACGACGCCGGAGTGGATTTCGCGGCCGGCTGCACCTATAAGTACCTCAACGGCGGCCCCGGATCTCCGGCGTTCGCCTATGTGAACAGCCGGCACCTTGGCTCGCTGCGGCAGCCCATCTGGGGCTGGATGGGGCGCAAGGACGCCTTCGAGATGGCGGCCGGCTACGAACCGGCGGCGGGTATCCGCGGATTCCTCAGCGGCACGCCGGCCATCTTTGGAATGATCGCCATGCAGGGCACGCTGGACCTGATCGAGGAAGCAACGATGGCCGCCATCCGGGAAAAGTCGCTGCGGCTGACCGGGTTTGCGGTGGACGTGTTCGATGCGTGGCTGGCTCCCCTGGGGGCTAAGCTTGCAACGCCGCGCGACCCCGCCCTGCGCGGCAGCCACATCACCGTTGACCACCCGGACTTCACGAAGGCCACCGTGGCCGGGCTGTGGGACGGCGACGTCATTCCGGATTTCCGGGCCCCGCACGGCATCCGCGTAGGCCTCTCACCGTTGAGCACCAGCTTCGGGGAGGTCTTGCAGGGGATGGCGGCGATCCGCGCGCGGCTGGGCGGCTGAGCTGCAGCTTTTTCGACAAGATTGGCACGCGGCCGGTAAACTGGGCGATGGATCCGGCTGCAGTCCGTGGCGGCTGGTTCCTGCTATGTACAGGAACCCTGATTTTTCGGGAGGCCTGGGCAGGCAGACCCGGCAGTGATTTTCTGACCTGGGCCCTCACGGCACATTTTCTAGGAGTTATTGTGGCACTTGACGCCGCTGTAAAGCAGTCCATCATCAAGGAATACGCAACCGGCGAAGGCGACACCGGTTCGCCCGAGGTCCAGGTTGCAGTCCTGACCCAGCGGATCAAGGATCTGACTGAGCACATGAAGGCGCACAAGCACGATTACCACACCCAGCGCGGTCTGCTGGCCATGGTTGGTCGCCGCAAGCGCATGCTGAGCTACCTCAAGAAGACTGACATTGCACGCTACCGTTCGCTCATCGAGCGCCTCGGCCTGCGCCGCTAGTCGGACTTAGGGGCGGCCCCTTCCACCACGGAGCGGGCCGCCTTCTTCAAACCAAAACTAAACAGGAGGATCAACCGCATCACGCATTCGCGGTCCTCGGTAGTGATCCCCGGGAGCGGCTCCGTTCAGGAGCCCCGGCCCGTGGGTCTCGATCGATGACCGGGTGCAGGGCCAGTAGACAGATGCTGGGCTGGGTTGATGCGGCTGGACTTCCGTAAAACAGAAACGGAGGTGACTCTCTTGGAGGGTCCCGAAATCCAGTTCTCAGAAGCAGTCATTGACAATGGCCGCTTTGGCAAACGTGTAATCCGCTTTGAAACCGGCCGCCTTGCCAAGCAGGCAGCCGGCGCAGCAATGGTGTACATCGACGAAGACACCGCGCTGCTGTCCGCCACCACCGCCGGCAAGCACCCGCGCGAGGGCTTCGACTTCTTCCCGCTGACGGTTGACGTTGAAGAGCGCATGTACGCCGCCGGCCGCATCCCGGGTTCGTTCTTCCGCCGCGAAGGACGTCCGTCCACCGAAGCCATCCTGGCCTGCCGCCTCATGGACCGCCCGCTGCGCCCCGCCTTCATCAAGGGCCTGCGCAACGAGGTCCAGATCGTGGTTACCGTCCTGGCCATCAACCCGGACGAGCTGTACGACGTCGTGGCCATCAACGCCTCCTCCATGTCCACCCAGCTTTCGGGCCTGCCCTTCTCCGGCCCCATCGGCGGCGTCCGCGTTGCCCTGGTTGCCGACGAAAGCGGCTCCCAGTGGGTTGCGTTCCCGAAGCACTCCCAGCTGGAGAACTCCGTCTTCAACATGGTTGTCGCCGGCCGCGTTGCAGGTGACGACGTCGCCATCATGATGGTTGAAGCAGAAGCCACGGACAACTCGTGGAACCTCATCAAGGAACAGGGCGCCACCGCCCCCACCGAAGAAGTTGTTTCCGAGGGCCTCGAGGCTGCCAAGCCGTTCATCAAGGCCCTCTGCGACGCCCAGGCCGACCTGGCCGCACGCGCTGCAAAGCCCACGGTCGAGTTCCCGGTCTTCCTGGACTATGAGGACGATGCTTACGCAGCCGTGGAGTCCGCTGCAGGCGAGAAGCTGGCTGCAGTGTTCCAGATCGCTGACAAGCAGGAGCGCGACAACGCTTCCGACGCACTCAAGGACGAGGTACTCGCGTCCCTGGCCGGCCAGTTCGAAGGCCGCGAGAAGGAACTGTCCGCAGCATTCCGGTCAGTCACCAAGCATGTCGTGCGCCAGCGCATCCTCAAGGACCAGATCCGCATCGACGGCCGTGGCCTGACGGACATCCGCCAGCTCACCGCTGAGGTCGAGGTCCTGCCCCGCGTTCACGGTTCCGCGATCTTCGAACGCGGCGAGACCCAGATCATGGGTGTCACCACGCTGAACATGCTCAAGATGGAGCAGCAGATCGACTCGCTGTCTCCGGTTACGCGCAAGCGCTACATGCACAACTACAACTTCCCGCCGTACTCCACCGGTGAGACCGGCCGCGTGGGTTCACCCAAGCGCCGCGAAATCGGCCACGGTGCCTTGGCTGAGCGCGCCCTCGTGCCCGTCCTGCCGTCCCGCGAGGAATTCCCCTACGCCATCCGCCAGGTATCCGAGGCCCTCGGTTCCAACGGTTCGACGTCGATGGGTTCCGTCTGCGCCTCCACCCTGTCCATGCTGAACGCCGGTGTGCCGCTGAAGGCCGCCGTTGCCGGTATCGCCATGGGCCTGGTTTCCGACCAGGTTGACGGCCAGACCCGTTACGCGGCGCTCACCGATATCCTCGGTGCCGAAGACGCTTTCGGCGACATGGACTTCAAGGTTGCGGGTACCTCCGAGTTCGTCACGGCCATCCAGCTGGACACCAAGCTCGACGGGATCCCCGCATCGGTCCTGGCTGCAGCCCTGAAGCAGGCCCGCGAAGCCCGACTGCACATCCTGGATGTCATCAACTCGGCCATCGACACCCCGGACGAGCTTTCCGAGTTCGCACCGCGCGTCATCGCCGTGAAGATCCCCGTGGACAAGATTGGCGAGGTCATCGGCCCCAAGGGCAAGATGATCAACCAGATCCAGGAAGACACCGGCGCCGACATCTCCATCGAGGACGACGGCACCGTCTACATTGGCGCTACCGACGGTCCGTCTGCAGATGCAGCACGCTCCGCCATCAACGCCATTGCCAACCCGCAGGTTCCGGAAATCGGCGAACGCTACCTGGGCACGGTCGTCAAGACCACCACCTTCGGTGCCTTCGTTTCCCTGACCCCGGGCAAGGACGGCCTCCTGCACATCTCCGAACTGCGCAAGCTGGCCAACGGCAAGCGCGTGGATAACGTGGATGACGTAGTATCCGTCGGCCAGAAGGTCCAGGTGGAAATCACCAAGATCGATGACCGCGGAAAGCTCTCGCTGGCCCCGGTTGTTGCCGAGGAAGAGGGCGCAGGCGACGCCGAGCGCGCGCACTCCACGGAACCGGCAGAAGGCGCTGACGCTTAGTCAGTTCCGGGCTCCGGCCTAAGCATTAATCGGCGGGGCCGGTGGGTGATCCACCGGCCCCGCCGCTGTTACGATGGCAGCCAGATCCGGCTGCCCCTCCTGAAAGGCCTCAATGACTGTTGTACCCCTGCCGCTTGAGCAGAACCACCGCGGCGACACCCTGGTCCACGGTTCCGACGGCGGCTCCGAAGTCCGCCGCTCCGTGCTGCCCGGGGGAGTGCGGGTACTTACCGAGGCGATGCCCGGGCAGCGCTCGGCCACCATCGGCTTCTGGGTTGGTGTCGGCTCCCGGGACGAGGCACCGGGGCAGCACGGTTCCACCCACTTCCTGGAGCATCTGCTGTTCAAGGGAACCAAGCGCCGCACGGCGCTTGAAATCGCTTCCGCCTTCGATGAAGTCGGCGGGGAGTCCAACGCGGCTACTGCCAAGGAAAGCACCTGCTACTTTGCGCGGGTCCTGGACACGGACCTGCCGATGGCGATCGACGTCATTGCCGACATGATCACCGGCGCTGTGATCGACCCCGCCGAGATGGAGCAGGAACGCGACGTTATCCTGGAGGAAATCGCGATGGACAGCGATGACCCCACCGATGTTGCCCACGAACACTTCGTGGCTGCCGTCCTCGGCAGCCACCCGCTGGGCCGCCCGATCGGCGGCACCCCGGATGCCATCCGCGCAGTGGCGCGGGACTCGGTCTGGGACCACTACCAGCGCTACTACCGGCCCGATGAGCTGGTGATTACTGCCGCAGGCGGCCTGGACCACGACGTCGTATGCGGACTTGTGGTGGATGCGCTTGAGTCTGCCGGGTGGTCGCTGGAGTCCGACGCGGCACCCGTGGACCGGCGCCCTACGGACCGTGCACTGATCACCGGCACGGCAGGACTTCACGTTGTGAAGCGGGCGGTGGAACAGGCCAATATCATCATGGGCTGCCCCACGATTGTGGCCACGGACGACCGCCGCTATGTCATGAGCGTGCTGAACGCGGTGCTGGGCGGTGGCATGTCCTCGAGGCTGTTCCAGGAGATCCGCGAAAAGCGGGGCCTGGTGTACTCCACGTATTCCTTTGCGTCCTCCTACGCGGATGCCGGGTACTTCGGCATGTACGCCGGCTGCACTCCGTCCAAGGTGCGCCAGGTGCTGGAGCTGCTGGGCGCCGAGCTGGACAAGCTGGCAGAGCACGGCATCACGGAGGATGAGCTCCGTAAGGCCGTGGGCCAGTTGTGCGGTGGGATTGTGCTGGCGCTGGAGGACACCGGCTCGCGGATGTCGCGGCTGGGGCGTGCTGAACTCGTCTCAGGCGAGTACCAGGACATTGACGAGACCCTTCGCCTCATCAAGGACGTGACGGTCCAGCAGGTACAGGATCTTGCAGCCGAGCTTGCTGCCGCGCCACGCACCGTCACCGTGGTGGGACCCTTCGAGGAATCCGAAAGCTTCGGACTCTGAGCGCAGTAACCAAGAACGTTGGGTCCCGACGGGAATAGTATGGGTGCAACCCCGCGAGTTGCTAGCGAAAGCGGAACCCACCGTGACCCCAGCCAGTTCGGACCACCCGTCCACGGCCTTGGCCAGCCTCCTGGGGCATTGGCGCGGAAGCACCCACATCCCCGCCGGCCCTTGGGGTCCCGCGCGCACTGTTGATGCCGAGCTGACGTACCGCCGGCTGGCCGGCGGTTTCGCAGTAGTGCAGACGTACCGGCATACAGAGGCCGACGGCAGCCACTACGAGGGTCATGGCATCTTCACCCTGGATCCGCAGCGCCAGGACGTCCTCTGGTACTACGTGGACACCGCCGGTCCGGTGCCGGACGGCCCCACCAGATGTGTGGTCCACGACGGTGTCCTCCGGGTGGAACGGCGCAGCGACGGCGGCTGGACCCGGCACACGCTCAGCGTGGAGGGCGACCTGTTGACCCATGTTGCGGAAATCCGCTCGGGAGCGGCATCAGCCTTGCCGGAAGCCGGCGGTTACCGGCCCCTGATGACGTCCCGCTACCGACGCGTGGCTGATTGACGCACCCTCGCCTGGCTGCGGCCGACCAACGGCATGCCGGCACGGACCGGGCGAAACCCTAGGTCCTCGCCGGTTCAGGCATCCGCTCCAACAACCATGCCATGGGGTCTTCGGGGAGGGTGTCGGGGCAGGGGTAGGTGTCCCAGGCGGGGTGTGCCGGGTGGAGGTCGCGGGCATCGATGTAGTGGAGGCCGGTTGGGTCAGGTGGTGGGTCATCGGGCGGGTATTCGGTGTTCGGGCAGGAGTGCTCCGGGTCCGTAGGGTTCGGGAGGTGTTCGGGCAGCATGCAGCCGTGCGGGTGCTCGGGCACGCGGTCGATGTTGAGCGTGGTGGCGGGCAGTTGGGGTGGGTGCCAGGGGTGGGGTTCGGTGTTGTAGTGGCGTCCGGCCGGTGAGGTCCAGCCTGGCGGTGTGGTTTTGGTGGCCGGGGTGGGGGTCCAGGTGCTGGCGTGTTTGAGCCGGTGGTGTTTGGGGCAGGGCTGGGCGAGGTTGCTGATGCCGGTGGTGCCGCCGTGGCGCCAGGCGGTGAGGTGGTCGGCGTCGTTGTCCAGGGAGTGGTTGGTGCAGCCCGGGAACGGGCATTTGGTGTCGCGGAGGCGGAGCCAGTTCCGCATGGCCTGCGGGATGCGGTAGCTGGTCCGGCCGATCTCCAACGGCGCCCCGTCGCGGGGGTCAACAAGGACCCGGTAGAACGAGTCCGCACCGTCAGCCAGGATCTGGCGGGCCATGGAGGCCGGGACGGGGCCGTACCCGTCCAGGTCTGCCGGTTCGTCCGTGAGCCCGAGGAGCGCGAACACCGGCACGGTGACCAGGACCTGCGCTTTGGGGACCGGCACCCGCGCCAGGTCACCGTTACCGGCCCGCCCCTCCTCGGCCAGCCCGGCGGAGTCAGCACCGGCATCAGCGGCGGTATCGGCGGCGCGGGCGGCACCATTCTCGGTGTCGGTGTGGGTGTGGGTGTGGGTGTGGGTGTGGGTGTCGGGGTCGCGCCCTGAACCGTTGCCGCCGGCTGTGGCGTGGTCGGGGGCGGTGTTGTTGGTCAGGAGGGCGGTGGCGAAAATGTCGGCCCGCAGTTGGGTGAGGGTCCGTGACTCGGTGGGGCCCTGGAGGGCGCGGGCGATCGCGGTGGTCCGGTTCCAGATCGCCTCGGCCTGGTGCGCGGGAAGGTACGCGCTGAACCAACTCATCCCGTCCCGGTCCGCCGAACACTCCACCCTGCGGTCCGCGACACCCCGCACATGCCGCTTCTCCAGGCTCTCGGGGTGGTGCCGTTCGCGCCAGGCCCGCACCCGGGACCGGAACCTCCCCGGCGTCAGATCCCCCGCCACACACCCCCACACCCCGCCAGCCAGACCACCAGCGCCAGCCGCATCAGGATCAGCCACACCAGGGCCGGCCGGGTCCGGCGCATCGGGGCCGGGAAGGGACGGTTGTGGGGTGAGGAAGTGTGTTTCCAGGGCTGTGGTCCCGGCGGTGGTGAGACCGGTGGTTTCATCACACGCGATGACCGCGTGGCGCCAGGAGATCGCCCCGGCCTGCAACGCACCCAACGTTACGGGCAGGTCCGTGCACAGGGCCCGGGCCTGGGACAGGAACAAGGCCGCGGCGCCGTCACTGATCCGCAGGAGACAGCCGACCTCGGCCCGGATCGACACCTCCAGCATCCCCGCGGCCTTCACCGCCGGCGGAGCGAGGACCGTTTCGAGCTCGACGAACCGGGCAGCAGCCCGGGCCTTCAACGCCGCGGCCTTCGCCTCACACCGGGCCGCTTCGGCCATCACCTCCAGGAGGGCATCGGCCTCGACCCGCATCGGATCAGCCCACCAATCCCGCACCCCACCACCTGCGCCGCCGGGTACCGGGTGTCCTGCCTGCCGCACCAGCGCATCCAACCGCGCGGCGGAGCCCCCAACAGCCTCCACCGCCAACCCGATACCCCCACCAAAACCCATACCCACATCATCCAACGAGGGTCCGACATTTTGAGCTGGAGCATCACGGAGAACCTGTCCGCAGGATCGAAGGGCCATGCGTCCGGGTCCCAGGACATAGGCGACCGGTCCCGGAACATAGGCCGAAGCGGACTGGAAGCGCGCCGTTACCCCCGAGCGCGCGGTACCCCGGAGCGGGCCGTTACCGCCGCCCGGGCCGTTACCCGCCGGCGAAAGGTGGCAGCACGTCAACCACGTCGTCCGCCCCCAAAGCAGTGCTGTGATCCCGCACGGCAACTTCATTCAGCAGGAAGCTGCTGCGCCCCAGGATTCGGGGGAGAGGCGGCGTCCCGGCCGGCGGCGTGGCGCGCTCGACGGCCAGGATTGCGTCAAGGAGATCGGCCACTGTCGACCCGGCAGGCAGGTCGAAGCGTTCTTCTTCCAGCCCTGCAGCGGCGCGCGCGGCAGCGAAATAACGTACGTTCATGCGGTGTCAGCCCCCGATGGCACTCATACTGCGGTCCGGCTGGACGAAGTCCGGAGCGTCCAGTCCCACGTGGTCCATTCCGTGGGCCTTTGGCTTGAGCCACATGGCGTCCTGCCAACGCCGCGCCAGCGCGGCGTCGTGCGCCCCGGAACGAAGCAGCCCCAAGAGGTCGAACTCTTCACGGGAGAACAGGCAGCTCATAATCTTTCCCTCGGCGGTGATCCTGGTCCGGCGGCAATCCGCGCAGAAGGGTTCGGTGACGGACGCGATGATCCCCACCGTGCCCAGAACCGGAGCGGAACCGTCCCCGGAAGCCGCCACCCGCCGTCGTACTTCAAAGCGTTCGGCGGGCGCCCCGTCACGTTCCCTGGAATCAGGACTGAGGACGTAATCGGTGGAGAGAAGGGTGCGGATTTCGGCGGCGGTGATCATGTTGCGCCGCGTCCAGCCGTGGTCGGCGTCGAGGGGCATCTGCTCGATGAACCGAAGTTCGTAGCCCCGGTCCAGCGCCCATGCGAGCAGGGACGGAGCTTCGGCGTCGTTGATTCCGCGCATCAGCACCGCGTTCAGCTTGACCGGCCCCAGCCCGGCAGCCCGCGCAGCGTCCACCCCGGCGAGCACCTGGTCCAGGAACGGACGCCTGGTCAACTGAGTGAAAGTCTCTTCGTGCAGTGAATCCAGCGACACGTTGATGCGCGTCAGCCCGGCGGCCTTGAGGGCCGCGGCCTTTTTGGCCAGCCCCACGCCGTTGGTGGTCATGGAGATGGGCAGCGCAGGATGGTTGCGGCGCAGCGCGGCAATGATGTCCACAAGGTCGTGCCTGACCAGCGGCTCACCGCCGGTCAGGCGCAGTTCGCGCACGCCGAGGTGCTCCACGCCAATCCGCACGATCCGGACGATTTCTTCCGCCGACATCACCGCCTGCTTGGCCAGCCATTCCAAGCCCTCGGCCGGCATGCAGTAGGTGCAGCGCAGATTGCATTTGTCGGTCAGGGACAACCGCATGTCCGTGGCGCGCCGGCCATAGCGGTCCGCAAGGCCGTCGGGGGCATCAGCCGGCCTGGGCCCCGGTTCCGGCAGCGTCGGCCGTGAACTTTCCTCCCGGGGCTGCGGGATGCCTAGCTGGACAGTCATGGTTTCAGGCTACGCCACGTTGGGTGGGCCATCACACATGACGGGCGGCGCTGGCTAGAGTGGACCCTGTCCACAGCCCGCAACCGAAGGCGCCCGCATGACTCCCCGAACCGTCGCTGTCCACCGTGCCGCGGTCGTCGCGCTGCTCGAGGGGCTCCGCGCTCCCGGCCGCACCGAGGTGTTGCCCCTGGTCCAGGCATTGGGCAGGGGCCTGCCACAGCCAGTCACCGCCCCGGTCAGCCTTCCGCCCTTCGCAAATTCGCAGATGGACGGCTACGCGGTCCGCGCCGTTGATACGCAACGCCCCGGGGACGCGGACATGCCAGCGCACGACGCCGGCGCCCGCCTCCGCGTGTCAGCCCCGGTTCCAGCGGGCACAACGCCGCCCGGGCTGGCCCCGGGGACAGCGGCGCCCATCATGACCGGTGCCATGCTCCCGGCGGGGGCGGACGCAGTCGTACCTATTGAGAAGGCTGTGCCGGACCGGTTCCTGGCCGCGGGGGATGAAGCGGCGGTGACGCTGCCGGCCACGGCGGCCGGAACGTATGTCCGTGCCGTTGGCAGCGACCTCCGGGAAGGGTCCGTTGCCCTGCCGGCCGGTTCCTTCCTGGGGCCGGCCCAGCTGGGGCTGCTCGCGGCCCTCGGCCTCCCGGAGGTGGCCGTCTACCGGGCGGTCACGGTCCTGCTGGTCACTACGGGTGATGAAGTGGTGGCGCCGGGACAGGAACTGCCGGCGGGCAAAATCTACGACGCCAACGGCACCCTCCTCGAAGCGGCGATGGTCCAGGCCGGACTCCGGGTGCGCCGGGCGGGCATCGCCACGGACAACCCGGCAGAGCTCCTGGAACTCCTGCGCGCCGAGTCCGCAGGCGCGGACCTCATCGTGACCACCGGAGGGGTGAGCAAGGGCGCCTACGAAGTGGTGCGGCAGGCGCTGGCGGACCAGCCGGTGGAATTCCTGCCCGTTGCCATGCAGCCGGGCGGACCCCAAGGCATCGGCACCGTTGACGGCGTTCCGATCCTTGGCTTTCCCGGAAACCCGGTGAGCTGCCTGGTGTCCTTCGAGATGTTCCTCCGGCCTGCCCTCACGGAACTACTCGGCGCCCCGGCGCCCCGGCCGCGGGTCCGGGCGCGGCTGCGCCATCCGCTGGAGTCGCCGCACCATAAGCACCAGGTGCGGCGCGGCACCCTCCACCCGGACGGAACGGTGGGGCTGCAGGGCGGGGCGGGCTCGCACCTGATGCACGCGCTGGCAGGGTCCAACGCCCTGGTCCACGTCCCGGAAGGACAATCGGCTCTGAGCGCGGGGGACGAGGTGGAAGTATGGACACTGTGAATGCAGAACAGACCCCGCCGGCCCTCACGCACCTTCGCCAGGACGGCAGCGCCCAGATGGTGGACGTTTCCGCCAAAACCGAGACCACCCGCGAGGCCACGGCCACGGCCACCGTGCGGACCACCCGCGACGTCATGGGGCTGTTGGGCTCCGGCGGCCTGCCCAAAGGCGACGCCATCGCCGTCGCGCGCGTTGCCGGGATCATGGCCGCCAAGAAAACCCCGGAGCTGATCCCGCTGTGCCACCCGCTGCCGTTGTCCAAGGTCACGGTGGACTTTTCGCTCGACGCCGATGCGGTGACAATCCTGGCCACGGTCAAGACCCGGGGTGTCACCGGTGTTGAAATGGAGGCGCTCACGGCCGCCTCCGTCGCCGCGCTCAGCGTGTACGACATGGTCAAGGCCGTGGACAGGCACGCCGTCCTGACGGACATCAAGGTGTTGGCCAAGAGCGGCGGAAAGAGCGGAGACTGGACCCTGTGAGCACCACCCCCGAACCGCACCGCCACGGTGACGTCCAGGGCAGGAAAGCCGGGGTTGTCATCGCCTCCACCCGTGCAGCCGCCGGGCTCTACGACGACGAAACCGGCCCCGTGATCACCGACTGGCTCACCGAACACGGCTTCGACGTCTTCCCGGCCATGGTGGTCCCGGACGGCGAGCCGGTGGGTGCCGCCGTGAGGGCCCTGCTCACCCAGCGGCCCGCCGTCGTCATCACCAGCGGCGGAACCGGGCTGAACCCCGATGACCGCACGCCTGAAGTCACCCTGCCGCTCCTGGAGCGGGAGATTCCCGGCATCATGGAGGCCATCCGCCGCGCCGGTGCCGCCAAGACACCGCTCGCGGCGCTGAGCCGTGGCTACGCGGGCGCCGCCGGGACCACGTTTATCGTCAACCTGCCAGGATCACCCAAGGGGGTCATGGACGGGCTGACCGTCCTGGACCCGATGATCGGGCACCTCTGCGACCAATTGGAAGGCGTACATGGACACTGACCAGGCATTCGAGGTGGTCCACGCCGTGCTCAGTGCGGACCCCATCTCGGTGGACCAGGCCATAGCGGCCGTAGAAAGCGACACGGCAGGGGCGGTGGTCAGCTTCAGCGGAGTAGTGCGCAATCACGACGGCGGCAGGCAGGTTGAGCGCCTCAGCTACAGCGCGCATCCCACGGCCCACCAGGTGATGGCCGACGTCGTCGCCCGCCTGGTTGCCGGGCAGGCGGAAGGAAATGGTGAGCCTGACGCCTCGGCACCGGCCCAGCCGGTCCGCATCTGGGCCGCGCACCGGATCGGAATGCTGGAAATCGGCGACCCCGCCCTGGTCTGCGCCGTGTCCGCAGCACACCGCGGACAGGCCTTCGCCGTCTGCTCGGAGCTGGTGGACAGGATCAAGGAGCAGGTGCCCATCTGGAAAGAACAGTTCTTTACGGACGGCACCGTGGAGTGGGTGGGCGCGGGCGGCTGACACCCGGTTCCGCCGGTAGGGTTAACGGCATGACCGAAGAACACCCTGCCCTCCTCCGGGTCTCCGTGCTGGGCGCCAACGGCCGCATGGGCGCCGAAGCCGTCAAAGCCGTCCAGGCCGCACCGGACATGGAACTTGTCGCAGCCTTGGGCCGCGGCGACTCGCTGGAGCGCGTCACGGAAGCCGGCGCACAGTACGTGGTTGACCTCACCGTGCCGGAAAGCACCGAAGCAAACGTCCGCTTCGCCGTCGAACACGGCATCCATGCCGTCGTCGGCACCACGGGCTGGAACCCCGCGCGCCTCTCCTCCCTCGGGGACCTGCTGGCAGGACACCCTGGGACCGGCGTGCTGATCGCCCCCAACTTCGCGCTTGGCTCGGTGCTGGCCTCCGCATTCGCGGCCAAGGCCTCGAAGTACTTCGAATCGGTCGAGATCATCGAACTGCACCACCCGGACAAGGTGGACGCCCCGTCCGGCACCGCCGTCCGCACGGCCCAGCTCATTGCCGCCGAGCGCGCCGCAGCGCAGGTTCCGCCCAGCCCCGACGCCACGGCCACGGAGCTGGCCGGAGCCCGCGGCTGCGAGGTGGATGGTGTCCGCGTCCACAGCGTGCGGCTACGCGGCCTGGTCGCGCACCAGGAAGTGCTGCTGGGCGGTCCCGGCGAGCAGCTGACCTTCCGCCACGATTCCTACGACCGTGCATCGTTCATGCCCGGCGTCCTGCTCGGGGTTCGCCAGGTGGCTGCGCACCCCGGCCTCACCGTGGGCCTGGACGGCTACCTGGACCTGGGAATCTAGCGGCATGCCGGCCGTGATGGGTGCCTTCCGGAAGAACCGCACCAAGATCTGGGTGGGAGCGGTGACGCTCTTGCTCGTCTTCTACCTGGTGGTGTCCCTGCAGCGCTCGGTGCTGCTCCTGACCGATTCCAACCTCGCCGCGCAGGCCATCGGTGCCGCCTACCTGGTGTTGCCGGTCATCGGCGCCTGGGCCTTGATCCGCGAGCTGATGTTCGGGGCGCGCACCGAACAGATGGCCAAGGCCCTGGAGGCCGAAGGCGGACTGCCCGTCGACGAGCTTCCCCGTACTCCTGCCGGCAGGATTGTCCGGTCCGCGGCGGATGCGGAGTTCGAGAAGTACCGGGCCGAGGCCGAGGCCGCGCCGGACGACTGGCGTTCGTGGTTCCGCCTCAGTTGCGCTTATGACGCTTCGGGGGACCGGAAGCGGGCGCGGGCGGCAATGCGCGACGCCGGACGCCTCTTCAGCGCCGCGCGCTGACCTTTCCACGCCCAAGCCGGGCGGCCGAGTGCGCCACCCACTCCAGCGGGCCCCTGCGCTGCAGCAGCGCGAACACCACGCCCACCGCCACGGCGATGGCAGCCTGGACGAAGTACAGGCCGTTCTCGGTCCAGCCCCGAGGTACCGGTTCCCCGTAGAGCCCCGACATCGCCCAGACATGGGCGGAATACAGGGTCAGGGTCATCGCGCCGGCGCCGCGCAGCGGGAGCAGCAGGTCCAGGTCCACCCATTCGGCCAGCCGTCCGAGCAGGAGGAAGGCACCGATAACGGCCACCGCAGTCCCGGAGGTGTGCAGCAGGTCCAGGGTGGTGCCCGAGTGCGGCGCTGCAGAGGCCAGCCACCACCAGGAATCCTTCTGCGGGATGCCGGTCAGGTTCACCTGCAGGATGTTTTCCAGTGGATAGCCGGGGGAGTTGATCACCTTTTCCAGCGCCTCCAGGCCGCCCCAGTCCTGCATCGCCGCGGTCCCCAGCCATTTGGCAGGCAGGGCAATGATCAGCCCGCCCGCCAGCAGCACCACGGGTACCATGGCGCGGTCCAGGACAAGGCGGCCGACGACGAGTCCCACCAGGAAGTAGGACAGCCACTGGAAAACGGGATAGTAGCCGGTGAAGAAGATATCGCCCAGGAGCCGGGCCGGGGCGGAAACGTCCTCCCAGGACGGGTTGTGCCCCAGCGTTAGTGGGGGCGCGGGGGCGAGGAACCAGGGCCGGAGCAGGTAGGCGAGCACCGGGGATCCGACGATCCAGCCGCCGGCCCACGCGCACAGGCGCTTGAGCTCCATGCCCAGGAACGGCAGGATGCACAGGAACAGCACGGCGTAGTGCACCAGGATGATGGCCACGTTGACGTCCAGCCCGCCCAGGGAAAGTCCGACGGCGGCAATCACCAGCGCGCGGAGCGCTATCCCGCGCCGCGCACCCCAAAGTTCGGGGCCGGCGGGCGGCCTGTGCTTCCCTGTCGACAGGGCCAGTCCCACGCCGGCAAGCACCGCGAACAGGGCCGAAGCCCGGCCGGAGAACACCAGCCCGACCCAGGTGGGCGTCAGTTCCGGAGTGGACTCGAAGGTGGGCAGCAGGTGGGTTGCCATCATGCCCAGCAGGGCCAGCCCGCGTGCGGCATCGACCCCGTACAGGCGTCCGGACCCTGGCCGGATGCTGGCGGCAGAACTCCGTGCCTGGGTGCGGGGGGTCATGAGCCGATGCTCTCACACCGGACCGGGACGCTGCCTGTCACGGCCGCCAAAGCAGTCTTGTATTCGAAGATATGTTCGAATAAAGTGATTCCATGCAAACGCCACCGGATACCCCTGCCTCCCCGGGCTCCCGCGCCGGGGTGATGAAAGCCATGAGCCCCGGAGTGGTCGACTACCTTTTCCGCCAGCTCGTTAACGGCCGGCCGCCCGAGGACGAGCAATGGGAACGCGAAGGGGTCGCCCTCTCCGACCAGCCCGGCGGGGCCGAACTGGCCCGCCGTCTCGCCGAAACCGACCTTGACGCCCTGACGCCGGTCGAGCTGTTCCACTACGTGCGGGCAGCCCAGCGGCTCGAAGCCTGGGCAGGGGAGCTGCGGAAGGCCGCCGTCGGGCGCTATTGCGGCGGGCGCCCCGCTTCGGATGCCGCGATTTGATCTTCCTCACTGTCCCGGCATTGTCCTAACCAGCGGCGGACAGGGTAACGTTTTTCCCATGGCTGACACTTCCGCGCACATCCCTGCCCTTGGCACGCTCCTGACCGCCATGGTTACCCCGTTCACCAAGGACGGAGCCGTGGATTACGACCAGGCGGCAGCGCTTGCCGCGAAGCTCGTGGATGACGGCTGCGACGGACTGGTGGTCACCGGCACCACCGGCGAGACCTCCACCCTGACTGACGAGGAAAACCTCGGCATGTTCCGGGCGGTCAAGGAAGCAGTCGGTGGACGCGCGGCCATTATTGCCGGCACCGGCACCAATGACACCGCCCACTCCGTGCACCTGTCGCAGGAGGCCGCGAAGCTCGGCGTGGACGGACTTCTCCTGGTCACGCCCTACTACAACAAGCCCAGCCAGGCCGGCCTGCGGGCGCACTTCGAGACCATTTCCTCGGCCGTGGACGTGCCCGTCATGCTCTATGACATCCCCGGCCGTTCCTCCATTCCCATCGAGCCGGACACCATGATCCGCCTGGCCCAGCACCCGAACATCGTGGCCGTCAAGGACGCCAAGGCTGACCTGGTTTCGGCCACCCGCGTCATGGCCGAAACCGACCTCCTGTTCTACTCGGGAGACGACGGGCTGACCCTCCCGTGGATGGCCCTGGGCGCTGTTGGCCTGGTCGGCGTGACGACCCACGTGGCAACCCGCCGTTTCCGCGAGCTTATCGATGCCGTCAACGCCAACGACCTCTCCACGGCGCGGAAGATCAACTTTGAACTCCAGCCGGTGGTGCGCGCCACGATGAGCCGGGTCCAGGGCGCCGTAGCCGCCAAACAGATTCTTAAATGGCAGGGAGTCCTGCCCAACTCGATTGTCCGTTTGCCCCTCGTGGAGCCGGACGAAGCCGAGATCGAAACCATCCGCGGGGATTTGGCGGAAGCGGGGCTGGTCTTCTCCTGACGGCGAAGCCCGGCACCCTTCCGCCTGGAAAGTAGTGCAATATGACCCAAACCGCCCTTACCGGCCTTGTTACCCCGCCCCGCCTCCCGCAGGGCACGCTCCGGATTGTCCCGCTGGGCGGGCTGGGGGAGATCGGCCGGAACATGGCCGTATTCGAAATCGACGGCAAGCTGCTGATCGTTGACTGCGGTGTTCTGTTCCCGGAAGAGACCCAGCCGGGCGTAGACCTGATCCTGCCGGACTTCTCCTACATCGAGGACCGCCTGGATGACGTGGTGGCCGTCGTGCTGACGCACGGCCACGAGGACCACATCGGTGCCGTGCCGTACCTGCTGCGCCTGCGCAACGACATTCCCCTGGTGGGATCCCAGCTGACGCTTGCCCTGATCGAGGCCAAGCTGCAGGAACACCGCATCCGTCCTTACACGCTTACCGTGGAAGAGGGGCAGGTGGAGAAGTTCGGTCCGTTCGAATGCGAGTTCGTCGCCGTCAACCACTCCATCCCGGACGCCCTGGCCGTGTTCATCCGCACCGCCGGCGGTACCGTGCTGCACACCGGCGACTTCAAGATGGACCAGCTGCCGCTGGACGGACGCATTACCGACCTCCGCCACTTCGCCAAGCTCGGCGAGGAAGGCGTGGATCTTTTCATGTCCGACTCCACCAACGCCGACGTCCCGGGCTTTACCACCGCCGAGAAGGAAATCGGCCCCACCCTGGAGCGGATGTTCGGCCAGGCCAGCAAGCGCATCATCGTTGCGTCATTCTCCTCACATGTGCACCGCGTCCAGCAGGTCCTGGATGCAGCCGCCAAGCACAACCGCAAGGTGGCTTTCGTGGGCCGCTCCATGGTGCGGAACATGGCCATCGCCGAGAAACTCGGCTACCTGGACGTTCCGGCCGGGCTGATCGTGGACATCAAGAACATCGACAACCTGCCGGACAACCGCGTGGTGCTCATGTCCACCGGCTCCCAGGGTGAGCCGATGGCCGCGCTGTCCCGCATGGCCAACGGCGACCACCGCGTGGTGGTGGGCCAAGGCGACACCGTCATCCTCGCCTCCAGCCTGATCCCGGGCAACGAAAACGCCGTATTCCGGATCATTAACGGCCTGCTGAAGCTGGGCGCGGACGTCATCCACAAGGGCAACGCCAAGGTGCACGTCTCCGGACACGCTGCCGCCGGCGAACTGCTGTACTGCTACAACATCCTCGAGCCGCTGAACGCGATGCCGGTGCACGGCGAAACCCGGCACCTCATCGCCAACGGCAAGATCGCCATCGAGTCCGGCGTGCCGGAAGCAAGCGTCATCCTCGCAGACAACGGCACAGTCATCGACCTCCGGGACCACCAGGCGGACATCGTGGGCCAGGTGGAGGTCGGGTTCGTCTACGTGGACGGTTCCAGCGTGGGCGAAATCACCGACGCCGACCTCAAGGACCGCCGCGTGCTCGGCGATGAGGGCTTCATCTCCATCATCACGGTCATCAACCGCGCCACCGGCAAGGTCGTTTCGGGTCCCGAAATCCACGCCCGCGGGGTGGCGGAGGACGACTCCGTGTTCGACGACATCATGCCCAAGATCAACGCTGCACTGGAAGAAGCCGTTCTCAACCACGCAGACCACACCACGCACCAGCTCCAGCAGGTGGTCCGCCGCGTCGTGGGCACGTGGGTCAACCGCAAGCTCCGCCGCAAGCCGATGATCATCCCTGTGGTGCTCGAGGCCTGATCCGCCAGCGCGTTGCTGCGCCCTGTGCCCCGGTTCTCCCGAACCGGGGCACAGTCGCTTAAACGTGCGCTGACGAACAGTCCAGGAAGCCCGTCAATCCGCGGAATGAGGCCCTGCTTCCGGTAGCGTGGCAGTATGGCCACACGTACTACTTCCGCGCCCAAGGGATCAGGCAGGGGCAGCTCCGCCACGAAATCCGGCGGCGCGGGAAGCCGCGGCACCGCCTCCAGGCCTGGCCGGTCGGGAACCCCGGCAGGCTCTTCGCGCACCCGCGCGCTTCCCGCCGTCGAACACCACCAGCCGTGGCTGCTGCGCGTGGTGGGCGGAGCGTGGCTGGGAATCGGCCACCTGGTGGGCGGGGGAGTCCGGCGCATCGGACATGACGTCAGCGATCTCCCCGCCGAGGAGCGCCGCGACGGGGCCGCGCTCTTCAATCTGGTGCTCGCGGTCTTCATCGCCACCTTCGCCTGGTGGGGGCTTACGGGCTGGTTCCCGGACGCCGTCCACGCCGTGGTCAACGGCACGTTCGGCTGGATGGCGCTCCTGCTTCCGTTGATCCTGTTCGTCTGCGCGTTCAGGCTGTTCCGGCAGCCCTCCGACGGGCGCGGCAACAACCGGGTAGGCATCGGTTTCCTCATCATGACCTTCGCCGGCTCCGGCCTGGCCCACGTCCTGGGCGGGCAGCCCACGGTGGCCCAGGGCTTCGACGGTCTCCGCGCAGCCGGCGGCATGCTCGGCTTCCTCGCCGCATCGCCGCTCGCTGCCATCCACCCCGCGGTGCCGCTGGTGGTTTATGGGATCCTCGCATTCATCTCCCTGCTCATCATCACGGCCACGCCGTTTACTGCGATTCCGCGGCGCCTGCGGGGCGCGTACGAGCACCTCATGGGCATCGACCTGATCGAGCAGGACCCCGAAGACGGCCACGACCGCAGCTACCTGGAACGCACCCCGCCCGCGGCGCCCAAGAAGAAGCGGCGCCGGATGTTCGGCAAGGATGAAGAGCCCGACGCCGGACTCGAGGGTTACGTTGGCGACGAGGCCTTTGAACACGCAGTCATTGACGACGACGAGCCACAACCGCCCAAGCCGGCTCCCGGCGTGCGGCGGCCCACCCAGGCGGAGATCGCCGTCGAAAAGATCAAGGCCGCGCAGGGCCTGGGCGCAGGGGCCCCGGCAGACGGGAACGCCACCGAAGCCATCCCCATGATCACCCCGGGGATGGCTGCGGCGGGGGCGGCCCCTGCCGCCCCGCGCGTGCCCGCGAACCCCGTCAGCCCCGCACCGCCGCCCACGCCCATCCCGCAGCGGACGGAGCAGCTCTCCCTGGCCGGCGACGTCACCTACACCCTGCCGGCCTCGGACTTCCTGACCCCGGGGTCCATTCCGAAGGAACGCACGGAAGCCAATGACGCCGTCGTCGCCGCGCTGACGGATACCCTCCAGCAGTTCAACGTGGACGCCACCGTCACGGGCTTCAGCCGCGGCCCCACCGTGACCCGCTACGAGATCGAGCTGGCGCCAGGCACCAAGGTGGAGCGGGTCACCGCCCTGTCCAAGAACATCTCCTACGCAGTCGCCTCCAGCGACGTGCGGATCCTGAGCCCCATTCCCGGCAAGTCCGCCATCGGCATCGAGATTCCCAACACGGACCGCGAAACCGTGTCCCTCGGCGACGTCCTACGTAGCCAGAACGCCCGGCGCACCGACCACCCCATGGTGATGGGCGTGGGCAAGGACGTGGAGGGCGGCTACGTGGTGGCCAACCTTGCGAAAATGCCCCACCTGCTGGTGGCAGGCGCCACCGGTGCCGGTAAGTCTTCCTTCGTGAACTCCATGATCACCTCGATCCTGATGCGGGCAACCCCGGACGAAGTGCGCATGGTCATGGTGGACCCCAAACGCGTGGAACTGACAGCCTACGAGGGCGTCCCGCATCTAATCACCCCGATCATCACCAACCCCAAGAAAGCCGCCGAAGCGCTGCAGTGGGTGGTCCGCGAAATGGACGCACGCTACGACGACCTGGCCAACTACGGCTTCAAGCACATCGACGACTTCAACAAGGCAGTCCGCGCCGGCAAGGTCCAGCCGCCGCCGGACTCCAAACGCGTCATCCGGCCCTACCCTTACCTGCTGGTGATCGTGGACGAACTCGCGGACCTGATGATGGTGGCGCCCCGCGACGTGGAAGACTCGATTGTCCGCATCACCCAGTTGGCGCGCGCCGCCGGCATCCACCTGGTCCTTGCCACCCAGCGGCCTTCCGTGGATGTCGTCACGGGCCTCATCAAGGCGAACGTGCCGTCCCGCATGGCCTTCGCCACGTCCTCGGTGACGGACTCCCGCGTGGTACTCGACCAGCCCGGCGCTGAAAAGCTGATCGGCCAGGGTGACGCGCTCTTCCTGCCGATGGGCGCCTCCAAGGCCATGCGTGTCCAGGGCGCGTGGGTAACCGAGTCAGAGATCCATAAGGTGGTGGAACACGTCAAGGGGCAGCTGCAGGCCAGCTACCGTGACGACGTCGCCGCGGAGGCCCCCAAGAAGCAGATCGACGATGACATCGGGGACGACCTCGAGGTGCTGCTCCAGGCAACTGAGCTCGTGGTCACCACGCAGTTCGGCTCCACTTCGATGCTCCAGCGCAAGCTGCGCGTAGGTTTCGCCAAGGCCGGCCGGCTCATGGACCTGCTGGAGTCCCGTGGGGTGGTTGGGCCGTCCGAAGGGTCCAAGGCCCGTGACGTCCTGGTCAAGCCGGACGACCTTGCCCCCGTCCTGGCCGCCATGAAGGGACAGGAAGCACCGGCAACGCCCGATTCCCAGACGGCGGCGCTCAGCGACAATGCCAACGCCAACATCCCCCAGGGAGGCTATGCCGAAGACCTGGTCGCGGCCGACCTGGACCAGCGGAAACAAAATGTCGAGTATTACGATGGCTCCGATTCGGCGCCGGGAGGCTACGGGGAGGACGACGACGGCTCCGAGGACGCCTGGTCCCTCACCGGGCGTTAGCCCAGGGACGGTAGCCTAGAAACGTGACTAGCACTGATGCAACCGCCGCCGGCCGTGGCCGTGCCGGGGTCTGGAACCTTCCCAACGTCCTGACCATGCTCCGCATCGCGCTGGTGCCCTTCTTCGTCTGGTTCCTCATCGCTGACGCTCCCGGGCCCGACAGCGAGGCGGGACCCTGGCGTTGGGCGGCGGTGGCCGCGTTCGCCGTCGCGATTTACACGGACAAGCTCGACGGCGACATTGCCAGGAGCCGCAACCTCGTCACCGACTTCGGCAAGATAGCCGACCCCATCGCCGACAAGCTGCTCATCGGATCGGCGCTGGTCATGCTGTCGGTGCTCGGCGAACTGCCGTGGTGGGCCACGCTGGTGATCCTGGTCCGGGAGTGGGGTATTACCGGGCTGCGGTTCTTCGTCATCCGGTATGGAGTCATCCCGGCATCGCGCGGCGGCAAGCTCAAGACCGTGGTCCAGACAGCCGCGATCTTCCTGTACCTGCTGCCGCTGGGCGTTATCGCGCCCTGGCTGGGATGGGTAGCCTTTGCCGTGATGATGGCGGCCGTTGCCATCACCGTGTGGACCGGCGTCGAATACGTTGTCCAGGCGCTTCGCCTGCGCGCCGAAGGCAGGCGGCACGCCCAGGCGGCCAAGGAACAGGAGCCCACTTGAGCAACCTCCATCACCTCGCGGCGCAGGCCGTGGAAAACGCGATTGCTGCCGGCCGGACCGTCGCCACCGCCGAATCGCTGACCGCTGGAATGCTTGCCGCGGTGCTGGCGGACACCCCGGGTGCTTCCGGGATGCTGCAGGGCGGCGTGGTGGCATACCAGAATGCCGTCAAGGAGACGCTCCTGGGCGTTTCCGGCGAGCTGCTGGCCGGTGCAGGGTCCGTGGATCCGGACGTTGCGGCCGCCATGGCGGCAGGCGTCCGGGAATCCCTCCGCGCGGACATCGGTATCTCCACCACGGGCGTGGCCGGGCCGGAGGAGCATGACGGCAAGCCGGTGGGCCGGGTGTATGTGGGAGTCGCCACCGCGTCAGGCAGTGTGGCGTTTGAATATTCGTTCACCGGCAGCCGCGCCGACATCCGGGGCCAGGCCTGCGCCGCCGCGCTGGAACGGCTGCTTGAGGCCCTGGCCGGCTGAGCCGCGGCATGTTGCGGCCGATGGCTGCGCGGCAGAAGTTACCGGGAGTCAAGTAGCCGGGAACAAAAGCCGGTACCGATTAGTTATTACATTGTGTCGCTTCCCGGGATGGGAGGCGCCTAGGATGAAATGACCACGACGGTTCGCTGCGGCGGACCCGACCAATGAGGGAGCAAGGCGATACAGATGGTAAAGCAGCCCGTATCCGTAAACGGCGTTGTCCGCTGGAAGGATGTGGGCCTCGCCGATCAGGGCAAGAGCGAACAGAAGGAGCGCAAGATGGTTGTACTTCGTCACGAAATCGGTGATGTCCTGCGCGATGTCCGCCAGCGTCAGGGGCGTACGCTCCGTGAAGTTTCGCACAGTGCCCGTGTCTCTCTGGGTTACCTCAGTGAAGTTGAACGCGGCCAGAAGGAAGCATCATCCGAGCTGCTGTCCTCAATCTGCACGGCCCTGGACGTTCCGTTGTCCAGCATGCTCCGGGAAGTCAGCGACCGCGTTGCAGTGGCCGAAGGCGTCACCGTGCCGGACACCGTCCCGCAGGAATTCTCCCAGCGGTACGGCCGCGACCTGAACGCGGAACTCACCGACGAACTCGCTACCGGTCTGCTGTCCGGCGCCCGCTAGGGCTGCCGGCAGGCAGGGACGGTACCAAAGCCCCCGGCGCTGCCGGGGGCTTTGGCGTGTCGAATTGCACGCATTTCCTACTGCGTGCCTGATCCGCCCGAATCCTGGGCTCCGGCGTCGCGGGGGAATCCGTCGCCTTCATAGGTGGAGTTCAGCCTGGCAATGTAGCGGGCCAGTTCCTGCAGGTCAGAGACCGGCCAGGAACCCAGACGCTCGCGGAACACCTGTTGCCGGGCGTCCTGGACCTGGCGCATCTTTTCTTCGCCTTTTGCGGTCAGCCGGATGGACTGGGCACGGCCGTCCTGGGGATCCGCTGCCTTGGATACGAGCCCGATGCTTTCGAGGAACGCGATCTGCCGGCTGACGGACGGTTTGCCCACGCCGATGTTCATGGCCAGGTCCGTGAGCCGGATCGGGCCCTCGCGGCGGATCACCGTCAACAGTCCGTAGGCCGCCGGTTCCATGTCCGGATGCACCTGGCGGGAGAGCTGGTTGGAGATGGCCCTGGCCCGCCGCCAGAAAAGGCTGAGCTGGTGTTCAACACTTTGGAGGACCTCGTCCACCGTCGCCTCGCCCGCGGCGGAATCCGGCGGGGAACCCGTTTGCGGGGCATCAGGGGAGTTGCTCATGGCAACAAGTCTAGGCTCCGGGAACATGAGAGGATTTACCGGTGCGAATCAGCGACTACTGGCGGCTAATGGATGACGAGTTCGGTGCGGGCTACTCCAGGGTGCTGAGCAGCACCCTGGTCCTCGCCGGAGTGGGCGGGCGCACCGCGGACCAGGCGCTGGCGGCCGGAGTGGAACCGCGCAGGGTGTGGCTCGCCGTGTGCGACGTCCAGGACGTCCCCGAAGAGCGCCGCCTGGGGCGGGACATCACACCGCGCCGCGACTGACACGCCCGCCCGGTTCTTCGAATACCTGTTCGGATAAAGCTATGCTGGGAACAGCGGGTTATCCACATAGCCGATCCCATCCGGGCTGAATGTCAGTGGTTCCCCTTAGCGTCAGAGATGACCAACAAACGGCCGCTGAGGCCACCATCGAGAAAGCATTAGAGGTGTCAACCATGGCCGCAGCCCCGGATCGCGAAAAAGCGCTGGAAGCAGCTCTCGCCCAGATTGATAAGCAGTTCGGCAAAGGTTCGGTCATGCGGCTGGGCGATGAGGTGCGCGCACCCATCGAAGTCATCCCCACAGGCTCCATCGCACTGGATGTTGCGCTGGGAATTGGCGGCCTGCCCCGCGGACGCGTCATCGAGATCTACGGACCGGAATCGTCCGGTAAGACCACCGTGGCGCTGCACGCCGTGGCCAACGCCCAGCGCCAGGGCGGCATCGCAGCGTTCATCGATGCCGAACACGCACTGGACCCCGAATACGCCGCCAAGCTGGGCGTGGACACGGATGCGCTCCTGGTCTCCCAGCCGGACACCGGTGAGCAGGCCCTGGAAATCATGGACATGCTGGTGGGCTCCGGCTCCCTGGACGTTATCGTGATCGACTCCGTGGCCGCCCTGGTGCCCCGGGCCGAAATCGAGGGCGACATGGGCGACAGCCACGTCGGCCTCCAGGCCCGCCTCATGAGCCAGGCGCTGCGTAAGATCACCGGCCGCCTAAGCCAGACCAAGACCACCGCCATCTTCATCAACCAGCTGCGCGAAAAGATTGGCGTGTTCTTCGGGTCCCCCGAGACCACCACCGGTGGTAAGGCCCTGAAGTTCTACGCTTCCATTCGTATCGACGTCCGCCGTATCCAGACGCTCAAGGAGGGCGCTGACTCCGTCGGTAACCGCACCAAGGCCAAGATCGTCAAGAACAAGATGGCCCCGCCCTTCAAGATCGCCGAGTTCGACATCATCTACGGTCAGGGCATTTCCCGCGAGGGCGGCATCATCGACATGGGCGTGGAACACGGCATTATCAAGAAGTCCGGTTCCTGGTTCACGTACGACGGCGACCAGCTGGGCCAGGGCATGGAGAATTCCCGCCGGTTCCTGCGGGACAACCCGGAACTGGCCGCGGAGCTCGAACGGCTCATCAAGGAAAAGCTTGGGGTCGGCGTCAAGCCAGCCGAGGCGGACGCCAAGGACTCGCCCAAGCTGAAGGCCGTTGACGGGTTCTAGTCCTTGAATGGGAACGGTGACCCCGCGCCGGGATCCAGCAACGCCGAGCCGGACCCCGTTTCAGTGGCCCAAACCATCGTCTATCGGCAACTGACAGCGTCGGCCAAGAGCAGGCTGCAGTTGGCGCGGAAGCTGGCGGAGCGCAACATTCCGGAACACGTGGCGGAGGCGGTCCTGGACAGGTTCCAGGCCGCCGGACTGATCGACGACGCCGAGTTCGCCGCCATGTGGGTTCGGAGCAGGGCGCAGTCACGCAAGCTCGCCCGGGGTGCGCTGCGGCGTGAGCTGGCGGACAAGGGCATCGACCAGGAAGCTGCCGATGCCGCGCTGGCCCAGGTTTCCGACTCCGATGAGGAGGATGCCGCCCGGGCCCTGGTGGAGCGAAAGCTCCGACCCGGCGTGGACCTGCACGACAGAACCGTGCGGGACAAGACCACCCGGCGCCTCGCCTCCATGCTTGCCCGGAAGGGCTACCAGCCCTCCCAGGCATTCAGGATTGTCAACGAGGTCCTCGAAGCCGCAGGAGCCCCGGACCCCGATTAAGGACCACAAACCCGTACTTGTAACAGCCGGTACCCTTAACAGGTGAGTTTGACCATTCCTTCCTCCTTTTCCGGTGCCCAGCCCTCCGAAGAGGCCGTGGCCCTGCCGCACGATGCCGCGCCCAGGCCACGCACCTACCAGGTGCGCACGTTCGGCTGCCAGATGAACGTGCACGACTCCGAGCGCATGGCGGGCATGCTCGAGGATGCTGGCTACGTAGCTGCTGACGACGAGCAGGCGGACGTGGTGGTATTCAATACCTGCGCGGTCCGGGAAAACGCCGACAACAAGCTGTACGGCAACCTCGGGATCCTGGCGCCGATCAAGGCCGCCAATCCCGGCATGCAGATCGCGGTGGGGGGATGCCTGGCCCAGAAGGACCGCGAAACCATTCTCAAAAAGGCGCCCTGGGTGGACGCCGTCTTCGGCACCCACAACGTCGGCGCCCTGCCCGCGCTGCTGGACCGTGCCCGGCATAATAGCGAGGCGCAGCTGGAGATCCTGGAATCCCTGGACGTCTTCCCGTCCACGCTTCCCACCAAGCGCGACTCGGTCTACTCCGGCTGGGTCTCCATCTCCGTGGGCTGCAACAACACGTGCACTTTCTGCATCGTCCCGGCCCTTCGCGGCAAGGAAAAAGACCGCCGTCCCGGGGACATCCTCGCGGAGATCCAGGCACTTGTGGACGACGGCGCCATTGAAGTCACTCTGCTGGGCCAGAACGTGAACTCCTACGGCGTGGAATTCGGCGACCGGCTGGCATTCTCCAAGCTCCTGCGCGCCTGCGGGGAGATCGATGGCCTGGAACGCGTCCGCTTCACCAGCCCGCACCCCGCAGCTTTCACCGACGACGTGATCGATGCGATGGCGGAAACACCCAATGTCATGCCGCAGCTGCACATGCCGTTGCAGTCCGGCTCCGACAGCATCCTGCGGGCGATGAAACGGTCCTACCGGTCGGCCAAATTTCTGGGGATCCTGGACAAAGTCCGGGAAAGGATCCCGCACGCGGCCATCTCAACCGACATCATCGTCGGATTCCCCGGGGAGACCGAGGAGGACTTCCAGGCCACCCTGGACGTCGTGGAGCAGTCACGTTTCGCAACGGCCTTCACTTTCCAGTACTCCAAGCGCCCGGGCACTCCGGCAGCCGGCCTGCCCGACCAGCTGCCGAAGGCCGTTGTGCAGGAGCGGTTCGAACGGCTCACCGCCCTGCAGGACCGGATCGCCGCCGAGGAGAACCGGAAGCAGTTGGGCCGACGGGTGGAAGTCATGGTCACCGCCCAGTCCGGCCGTAAGGCGGAGGAAACCCACCGGCTGTCCGGCCGGTCCCAGGACCAGCGCCTGGTGCATTTCTCCGTTCCGGACGGTGCGCCCGCGCCACGCCCGGGAGATCTCGTCACGGTCACCATCACCGAGGCCGCCGCCTTCCACCTGGTGGCGGACCCCACGCCGGAGGATTACAGCCTCCGGCGCTCACGGGCCGGCGACGCCTGGGACAGGTCGCAGGCAGACTCCTGCGGCGTCCCTGCGCCGGGTGCAGGCGCCGGCCGTAAGGGCGTCTCCCTGGGAATGCCCTCACTGCCGCTGCGCACTCCCTGACAGGTGCGCACCCCGCCAGTCATCGCCGTCGTCGGTCCCACCGGCTCCGGAAAGTCCGATCTCGCTGTCAGCCTCGCCCTGCGCCTGGGCGGGGAAGTCATCAATGCGGACGCCATGCAGTTCTACCGCGGCATGGACATCGGCACGGCAAAAATCACGGCGGCGGAGCGGCGCGGAGTCCCGCACCACCTCCTGGACACCCTGGACATTACCCAGGAGGCCAGCGTCTCCGACTTCCAGGTGCAGGCCAGGGAACTGATCGCGGACATCCACGGCCGCGGCCGGCGCGCCATCCTCGCCGGCGGCTCCGGCCTGTATGTCCGCGCAGCCCTGGACGTTCTGGAATTCCCGGGGACGGACCCCGCGGTCCGGACCAGGCTCGAGGCCGAACTGGCTGCCCGCGGCAGCTCTGCCATGCTCGAAAAGCTGCGTGCTGTGGATCCTGTCTCCGCGGGCCGGCTTTCGGACGCCCGCCGCATTATCCGTGCCCTTGAGGTGCACGAGCTCACGGGCCGGCCGTTCAGCTCGTTCATGCCACGGCGGGAGTACTTCCAGCCCGCAGTTCAGGTGGGACTGGAGGTGGATCGCGTGCTGCTCAGGGAACGACTGGCAACCCGGGTACACGCCATGGTGGACCGGGGGCTGCTGGAGGAGGTCCGGCGGCTGGACGCCCTGGGGCTGCGCAACGGGAAGACCGCTTCCCGTGCCCTCGGGTACTCGCAGTTCCTGAAGGTGATTGACGGCGTGGCCACCGTGGAACACGCTGCCGAGGAAACGATCGTGGCCACCCGCCAGTTCGCCCGCCGACAGCTCACGTGGTTCCGCGCAGACCCGCGCATCCAGTGGATGGGGTGGCAGGACCCGGACCTGGTGGAGAAGGCGGCAGCGCGCTGCATCTAGCGGGGAAGCAGCCTCTCCTTGACCCGCACTGAGTGGTTTCAGCCGGGCAGCCCACGGCCGGTACGCTTGGAACCATGGAAAACACCCCCGCCCAGCCCATCGAAACCGTCCTCGGCACGCTGGGCGGACTGCGCTTTTCCAAGGGGCATGGGACCGGCAATGACTTCGTTTTGGTGGCCGATCCGGAAGGCCTCCAGGAACTTACCGCAGAGCAGGCAGCTGCGCTGTGCGACCGGCACCGCGGCGTTGGCGGCGACGGCCTGATCCGCGCCGTACCGTCGCGGTTCCTTCCGGAGGGCCGCGACCTGATGGCCACCACGCCGGAGGCCGAATGGTTCATGGACTACCGCAACGGTGACGGCTCGCTCTCGGAAATGTGCGGAAACGGGGTGCGCGTCTTCGTCCACTTCCTGCGGACGGAGGGCCTGATCGACCTGCCCGACGGCGGGTCGCTCACCATTGGCACCCGGGGAGGCGTGAAGACCGTGGTCCGGACCGGCGACGACTACGCCGTGGACATGGGCCCCTGGTCCTTCATCTTCCCGGGCGAAGCCAGCGCGCGGTCCATGGATTCCCTGGTCACGGCAGATGGGCTGGAGGTGCCCCGCCCTGCGCTGTCCGTCAGCATGGGCAACCCACACACCGTGGTGGCCCTCGCCGAACTCGACGAACTGGCCGGAACCAGGCTCTTCACCGCACCTTCAGTGGATCCCCTCCCGGCAAACGGCACCAACGTGGAATTCGTCGTTCCTGCCGAACCGCTGGTGCACGCCGGCGTCGGTTCGGTAACCATGCGCGTGCATGAACGCGGTGTGGGGGAGACACAGTCCTGCGGGACCGGCGCCTGCGCGGCTGCTGTTGCCATCCGGCACTGGGCCGGTGCCGAGGCGCCGGACGAGTGGCAGGTGCACGTGCCGGGAGGCACCGTGGGCGTTAAGTTCTTTCCGGGCGCCGGCGGCCACGAACACGTCGAGCTCAGCGGGCCGGCTGTCATTGTGGCAACAGGGACGCTTTCCTGACTTTCAGGATGCGGAACGACTTTGCGGTTGCTTCGCGGGTAACCGTGAACGAGTCATCCAGTTCCGCCGCCAGCCAGCGCTGCAGCGAATCTGATCCGAGGTTCTTCTGGACTACCAGCCAGGCGGTCCCGCCCGGGGCCAGGCGCGGCAGCCACAGCTTCAGCAGCGAATGCAGTTCGTCCTTGCCGATCCGGATGGGCGGGTTGGACCATATGGTGTCGAAGCGAAGTTCCGGGTCCACTTCCTCCGGGGTGGACGCAGTGACGTTGTCCAATCCCAAGGCTTCGGCATTTTCATTGGTCAGGATGATGCAGCGCTCATTGACGTCCACCGCGTACACCCGCGCGTGCGGTGCCCGCAGCGCCAGGGTCAGGGCAACCGGACCCCAGCCGCAGCCGATGTCCAATAAGTTTCCGGTGGGCGCCGGCGCAGGAACATTGGCCAGGAGGACGGCCGTTCCCTTGTCGATTCCGTCCGGGCTGAAGATGCCGCTTGAGGCGTGGAGCCTGCGCGTTTCCCCGGCGAGTTCCACCGTCAGCGGCTTCCTGGTGAACGGGCCGGCGGGTGACGCGCTGAAATAGTGTGCAGACTCCATAACTGGCCAGAGTAGTTCCCCTTGCAGCGTAAAGGGAAACCCGGCGAAAGCCCCTCTGCTACCCTTGAAGGCATGTTCCTGATCTTCGAGTAGCCGGCGCGGGCTCCGCCCTCCCCGGACCATGTCCCACCAGCGATGCAGGTGCCCCCACCTTCCGCTCGTGCACCGGACCGGCGTCCACCGTCCCGTCCGGCAGCCGGACAATACTCGAAAGACAGCTTCAGGCTGGTTTTTCCGCGCTGTTCCCGGCCCTTCAATCTCTGCTCAATCATGGCCGCCCCTCCGGCGGCTTTCCTGCCGTCTGCCCGATCGGGCGGCCGCAAAGACCAGGAGTACTGCATGTCCGCAGGCCGTCAGCCCAGCGCGAATACTTCACCACTTCAGACCAATCAGCATTATTCTGGAACTGCCGAATCTTCAAAGGAGACCATGACCAGCCAGCCCAACACCGGATCCGATCCCGCCGCCCAGGACATGAGTCCGCAGGAAATTCAGGCCGTGATCGACCGGATCCTTTCCAAGGACGTTCCTGCCGGGACCAGCATGCCGGACAACGGCCGCGGCGATGGCGGGGCCGTGCTTGGCAAGGCCCAGGCGATCTCCCGCCTGGACGAAGAGCACAGCGAGTACGACGGCGACCAGCAGGACCTCGAAGAACGGCGCGCACTGCGCCGCACTGCGGGCCTTTCCACCGAGCTCGAGGACGTCACCGAGGTCGAATACCGGCAGCTCCGCCTGGAGCGGGTGGTCCTGGCCGGCCTTTGGTCGGACGGCACCCTCGCGGACGCCGAGAATTCGCTGCGCGAACTGGCTGCCCTCGCCGAAACCGCCGGCTCCGAGGTCCTCGACGGCCTGGTCCAGCGGCGGGCCAAGCCTGATCCGGGCACGTTCCTGGGCTCCGGAAAGGCGCAGGAGCTCAAGGACATCGTGATGGCCACCGGCGCGGACACCGTGGTGGTGGACGCTGAGTTGGCCCCGTCCCAGCGACGTGGACTTGAGGACATCGTCAAGGTCAAGGTCATTGACCGTACGGCGCTGATCCTGGACATCTTCGCCCAGCACGCCAAGAGCCGCGAAGGCAAGGCCCAGGTGGAACTCGCCCAGCTCGAATACCTTCTGCCGCGCCTGCGCGGCTGGGGCGAGTCGATGTCCCGCCAGGCCGGTGGCCAGGTGGGCGGCGCTGCGGCCGGTATGGGTTCCCGCGGTCCCGGTGAGACGAAGATCGAACTGGACCGCCGGCGGATCCGCACCCGCATGGCCAAACTGCGGCGTGAAATCGCCGCGATGAAGCCTGCGCGCGAGACCAAGCGCGCCAACCGCCGTCGTAATGCCGTCCCGTCAGTGGCCATTGCCGGGTACACGAACGCCGGAAAGTCGTCGCTGCTGAACCGGTTGACGGACGCCGGCGTCCTGGTGGAGAACGCCCTGTTCGCCACATTGGATCCAACGGTGCGCAAGGCCGAAACAGCTGACGGGCTGGGCTATACGCTGGCGGACACGGTGGGCTTTGTCCGCTCGCTGCCCACCCAGCTGGTGGAAGCATTCCGCTCCACGCTGGAAGAGGTGGCGGACGCTGACCTGATCCTGCACGTGGTGGATGTTTCGCACCCCGACCCCGAGGGGCAGATCGCCGCCGTTCGCAAGGTCTTCAGCGAGGTTGACGCCCGCAAGGTGCCCGAAATCATTGTCCTGAACAAGGCGGACGCAGCAGACCCGTTCGTGGTGGAGCGGCTCAAGCAGCGCGAACCGCGGCATGTGGTGGTCTCGGCCCGCACCGGCGAAGGCATTGCTGAACTGCTCAAGGCCATCAGCGATTCGATTCCCCGGCCCAGCGTCAAGCTCGAGCTGCTCATTCCCTACAACCGGGGCGACCTGATCAGCAAGCTGCACGAATCCGATGCCGAAATCATCAGCGTGGACCACATGGAGTCGGGAACACGCGCCGTGGTGATGGTCCGCGAAGGCCTCGCGGCCGAGCTGGAACCGTTCGTCACAAATGACTGACGCCGCGCCCGGCGCCACGAAGACGGCGGGCGGACAGTTCGTGACCGAACTGCTGGACCGCGCCGTCGAGGCCATGGGGGGACAAAGCAGGCCTGGCCAGCACGAGATGGCCAGGCAGGTGGCCCAGGCCATCGAAACGGGGACGCACCTTCTTGTCCAGGCAGGAACGGGCACGGGCAAGTCCCTGGCTTACCTGATCCCGCTCATTGCGCACGCCCTGGAAAGCAACAAGCCCGCCCTCGTGTCCACCGCCACCCTGGCGCTGCAGACACAGATCGTGGGAAGGGACCTGCCGCGGCTGCTGAAGGCGATCACACCGGCGCTGGAGCGGCCCGTCAAGGTGTCGCTCGTCAAGGGACGGTCCAACTACGTCTGCCGGCATAAGCTTGAGGGCGGGTTCCCGTCCGAGGAGCCCACGGAAGGCCAGCTGTTCTCGCTGGGCGAGGACACCAGTGTGCCGCACTTCGCCGCGGCCGTGGGCGGACCGTCCTCGCAGTTGGGCAAGGAAGTGGTCCGGCTGCGCGAATGGGCGGCCAAAACCGCCACGGGGGACCGTGATGAACTGCTGCCCGGGGTCACGGACCGCGCCTGGCGCCAGGTGTCCGTCACGTCCATGGAATGCCTCGGCGCGCAGAAGTGTCCGCTGGCCGAGGAGTGCTTCAGCGAGCTTGCACGGCACGATGCGGCCTCCGCGGACATCGTGGTGACCAATCACGCCATGCTGGCCGTGAGCGCCTTCGAGGGCCTGGCAGTCCTTCCCGAGTACGACGTGGTGGTGGTGGACGAGGCCCACGAACTGCAGGACAGGGTGACCGGCGCCGTGTCCGGACAGCTGTCCGTGGCCATGGTCCATGCCGCTGCCTCCGGGGCGCGGAAGCACACCGCCATCACGGTGGACGCGCTGAACGCCGCTGCGGCCAACCTTGAGGCTGCCCTGGCCGGCGCGCCCGGAGGGCTGCTTCCCAACGGCCTCAATGACGAGCAGCTGGACTGCGTGGACCAGCTCCGTGAGGCCTGCCGCGCCGCGCTGTCCGACTCCAAGGGCGACGGCAGCCAGTCGGCCGACGGCGGGCGCCAGCTTGCGAGGTCCCGTCTGATGCTCATCCTGGAACTGTGCGAGCGGCTCCTGGCTGCACGCGAAAACCGGGAGGTGGTCTGGTTTTCCCGGGCAAGCACCTTTGACCCGGGACAGGGCTACTCCCAGCCGGACGATTCGGCGCCGGTACTGATCAACGTGGCGCCGCTTTCGGTGGCCGGCAAGCTACGCGAGGGCCTGTTTGCGGACCATACGGTGGTTCTCACCTCAGCCACACTTGCCATCGGTTCAGCGTTTGAGCCTGCCGCCGGAGGCCTGGGGCTGGTGGGCCAGGGAGCACCCAGCTGGACCGGCGTGGACGTGGGCTCACCCTTTGACTACCCCAGGCAAGGGATCCTTTACGTGGCGGGCCATCTGCCAAAGCCCGGGCGCGGTGTGTCCCCGGAGGCGCTGGACGAACTCGAGGCCCTGATCCGGGCCTCCGGCGGCGGCGCCCTGTGCCTTTTCTCCTCCCGGCGTGCGGCCGAGGAAGCAGCCGATGCCTTGAGGCCCAAGCTGGGAATGACCGTCCTCTGCCAAGGCGAATCCACGATGACGGCCCTGGTGAAGCAGTTCGCGGACGAACCCGATACCTGCCTGTTCGGCACCATGTCGCTGTGGCAGGGCGTAGACGTGCCAGGCGGTTCCTGCCGCCTGGTTGTCATCGACAGGATTCCTTTTCCACGGCCGGACGATCCGCTCATGACGGCACGGTCCCGGGCTGTGGCGCAGGCAGGCGGGAACGGGTTCATGGCGGTCTCGGCCACGCACGCGGCCATCCGCCTGGCACAGGGGGCCGGGCGACTGATCCGGTCTACGAACGACAAGGGCGTGGTGGCAGTCCTGGACTCCCGGCTGGCCACTGAACGCTATGCCGGTTTCCTGCGCGCAGCCCTGCCGCCGTTCTGGCCCACTACCGACCGCAAGACGGCGGTGGCAGCGCTCGAACGGCTGGCCCGGTAAGGCTGGCCGCGGAGCGCCCCTTTAGAGGGCACGCATCCTAGAGGGAACGCAGGACGGACACCACTTTGCCCATGATGGTGGCGTGGTCGCCAAGGATTGGCTCGTACTGGGTGTTCTGTGGCAGCAGCCAGGTGTGGCCGTCGCGCTGCCGGAAGGTCTTGACGGTGGCTTCATCGTCCAGGAGGGCCGCCACGATATCCCCGTTGGCCGCGTCTGCCTGGCGTCGAACCACTACCCAGTCGCCATCGCATATGGCCGCATCCACCATGGAGTCGCCGGCGACCTTCAGCATGAACAGCTCGCCCTGGCCCACCAGTTGGCGGGGGAGGGGCATGACGTCCTCCACCACCTGCTCCGCAAGGATGGGCCCGCCGGCGGCGATCCGGCCCACCAAAGGGACCATGGCCGTGTCCAGCGCGGTAGGCAGTTCGGTGACAGAAGCGGAAATGGAGGCCGGCGCCGGGCTTTCAGCGGACGGGGCTCCGCTGCCGGGCGCGCCGCCCAGCGTCAGCGGCATCAGCACTTCCATGGCGCGGGGCCGTTTGGGATCCCGGCGGAGGTAGCCCAGCTTTTCGAGCTGTGAGAGCTGGTGCGTCACGCTGGAGAGGCTGGCCAGCCCTACCGTGTCCCCGATCTCGCGCATTGAGGGCGGATAACCGTTGTCGTTGACGGAGCGCTGGATGGTTTCGAGGATCTTCTTCTGCCGGGCGGTCAGGCCCTTGGCGGCCTTCTTTGCCTGCGGGAGTGCCCTGCCTCCGGCCGCTGCTGCTGCCATGTTTGCCAATGCCCTTCGGTTGCCACCGGTCCGCTTGCTCTGGCTCCGGCCGTGATGGTCCCGCCCAAATTGTCAGACCCGGCTGATCAACTTTCCGCGTGGTTGTTCTTGTCTTCAAAGCTAGGCCAGCCACAGGGCTTTTTCAAACATTTGTTCTAGCGAGTCTCGACATTGTTCGTTGATAAGTGCTAAAACTGAATCAGTAAAGTTCGAATATGTGTTCTAGTCGCTGCAATCGCCGTTCGAAGATCATCTTCGAAGTTGGGAAGGATGCGGCGGCCGGGAACATTCCGGGCAGCACAGTACGGTCCAGGAGGGCTCAGTCCATGTCAGCTATTTCCGCTCATCACTTGTCAGTTTCCGCGCGGCACGCCTCTGCTTCAGCAGGCCGGGCGCAGGCGCCCCTGCCGCCGCTGAGGCTTACGCGCCGGGGCCGGGTAGTGCTGATCGGCATCCCGCTGATCCTGCTTGCTGCGCTGTTGCTGTCCATGGCCGGATTCTTCAATTCGCCCGCCAAGGCCTCAGACTCGGCAGCGGACCTCGTGGCCACGCCGACGGTCACCGTGACGGTCCAGCCGGGCCAGTCCCTGTGGAGCATCGCCGGCAGCCTGGCCCCGGACCGCGACGCCAGGGACGTGGTGGCGGACATCGTCCAGCTAAACAACCTTTCCGGCGGGCCTGTCATCCCGGGCCAGCAGCTGTTCGTTCCGGCAGGATGACGGGATCCCGGTGGAGGGCAGCAGGGCCGGCTTATTGTCACATTTTCCGGTCCCAGGCACGGGCACTAAACTGTTCAGGTGAATGACCAGCTAGAACGACTGAACCGGCTTCCGCTCCGCGAGAACCTCCGCGGCCTCACTCCGTACGGGGCCCCGCAGCTGGATGTTCCCATTCTCCTGAATGTCAACGAGAACACCCATGGCGTTCCTGCGGATGTGCAGGCGGCCATCACCGCGGCCGTTGCCCGGGCCGCCACAGGGCTGAACCGGTACCCGGACCGGGAATTCAACGGACTCCGCACGGCACTGGCCGACTACCTCGGCCACGGGCTGGACGCCTCAAACATCTGGGCCGCCAACGGCTCCAACGAAGTTCTCCAGCAGATCCTGCAGGCCTTCGGCGGCCCCGGCCGCACCGCGCTGGGCTTTCCCCCCACCTACTCGATGTATCCGCTGCTGGCCAGTGGTACGGACACCCGCTACATCGCGGGACAGCGCGCGGACGACTACGGCCTCACTGCCGAGTCCGCTGCCCGGCAGGTGAAGGAACTGCAGCCCAACATCGTTTTCCTCTGCTCGCCGAACAACCCCACCGGTACCGGCCTTGGACTCGACGTCGTGGAGGAGGTGTACCGTGCCGGCGAGGACAGCCAAACCATCGTGATCGTGGACGAGGCGTACCACGAGTTTGCCCACGACGGGACGCCGAGTGCTCTGACGCTGCTGCCCGGCCGTGAGCGGTTGATCGTATCCCGCACCATGAGCAAGGCGTTTGCCCTGGCAGGGGCGCGGCTCGGCTACATGGCTGCAGCTCCGGAAGTCACGGATGCCCTGCGCCTGGTCCGCCTTCCCTACCACCTCTCCGCCGTGACGCAGGCGACGGCACTGGCTGCACTGGAACACCGCGCAGCGCTGATGGCGGACGTCGAAGACATCAAGAAGCAGCGGGACCGGATCGTTGCTGAACTGCGCCGCATGGGCCTGAAGCCGGCCGCGTCGGACTCCAACTACGTCTTCTTCGGCGGTCTCGACCATCCGCACCAGGTCTGGCAGGAGCTTCTTGCGGCGGGTGTCCTGATCCGCGACGTCGGAATCCCCGGCCACCTGCGCGTCACGGCAGGAACTGAGACTGAAACCACAGCTTTCCTGGAGTCACTGGAAAGCATCCTCACCCGGCAGGCAGCGCTACCGGCCTAGACTTGGAAGAGCGGCGCCCCGCGCCCTGACCACCTATCTTCCCCAAAGGACACTTTGACCATGAGTTCCACCGGATCGAATGCAGCCGTCTCCCGGACCGCCCGCATGGAGCGTGCCACCAGTGAGTCGTCCGTACTCGTGGAGATCAACCTCGACGGCACCGGCGTTTCGGACATCGACACATCCGTGCCCTTCTACGACCACATGCTGACTGCGCTGTGCAAGCACTCGCTGATCGACATGACGGTCAAAGCCACCGGAGACATCCACATCGATGTTCACCACACGGTGGAAGACGTCGCCATCACGTTCGGCGAGGTCCTCCGTACCGCCCTCGGGAACAAGGCAGGCATCCGCCGGTTCGGCGAAGCGACCGTGCCCCTGGACGAGGCACTGGCCCATGCCGTAGTCGACGTTTCCGGGCGGCCTTACCTGGTGCACGGGGGCGAGCCGGCCGGCCAGGAATACCACCTCATCGGCGGCCACTTCACCGGGTCGTTGACCCGCCACGTCTTCGAAGCGATTACTCTGCACGCAGGGATCTGCCTGCACATGAACGTCATCGCAGGCCGCGACCCCCACCACATCGTCGAGGCACAGTTCAAGGCGTTCGCCCGCGCACTTCGCGCTGCTGTGGAGCCGGATCCCCGCGTCGAGGGCATTCCTTCCACCAAGGGCGCCCTGTGAGCGGCCAGGTCCTGAAGGACGGCGCCATCCTGGACCCGTCGGCGTCACGGAAGCTGCCCTCCCCGGAGGGAAAACCCACGGTCACGGTCCTGGATTACGGCTCGGGCAATGTCCGCTCCGCCGTCCGGGCCCTGGAACGGGCGGGCGCCGAGGTCACACTCAGCGCCAGGCCTGAGGACGTCCTGAACGCCGACGGCCTGGTGGTTCCGGGCGTAGGCGCCTTCGAAACCGTCATGCGCGAGCTCAAGGCCGTGGACGGAATCCGTCTGATTGGCCGCCGTGTTGCCGGCGGTCGTCCCGTCCTGGGAATCTGTGTGGGGCTCCAGGTCCTGTTCGAAGCCGGGGTCGAACACGGTACCGAGGCCGAAGGCATGGGTGAATGGCCCGGCAAGGTGGAGCACCTGCCGGCGGACGTGGTCCCGCATATGGGCTGGAACACCGTCAAGGTTCCCGAGGGATCCCGGCTCTTCGCCGGCGTCGAAAATGAGCGCTTCTATTTCGTGCACTCCTACGGCGTGCAGGAATGGAACTTCGACGTCGTCCAGCCGCGCATGGCCGCACCACTGGTGACCTGGTCCGAGCACGGCGCACCGTTCATTGCCGCCGTGGAAAACGGACCCCTTTGCGCCACCCAGTTCCACCCGGAAAAATCCGGCGACGCAGGTGCCCGGCTGCTGCGCAACTGGGTGGAAGCCCTCCGCAGGCCCGCGGACTCCGGGACCGGCAGCAGCGCTGCGCCCGCGGCCGGCGGCGCCTAGATGTGGTCCATCGTCCTGATGGGGCTTGCCGGCCTCCTGGTGGGCGGGGCCCTGGCATTCCGCCAGCAGGGGAAGCCGCTCTGGACGCAAGTCTCCTTCTACGTTTTGGCGGGCATGGCTTTGCTCGCCGCCTACCTGTTGACGCTGCCGGCCGCCTGGCCCGCAACCGCCCCGCCTACCTGACTAAGGATGAACATGACCACCGCTAACGATTTGCCGGTCCTCGAACTGCTGCCCGCCGTCGACGTCGTCAACGGGCAGGCCGTCCGCCTGGTCCAGGGCGAGGCGGGCAGCGAAACCAGTTACGGCACGCCGCTCGAAGCGGCCCTGAACTGGCAGGAGCAGGGCGCCGAATGGGTGCACCTGGTGGACCTCGACGCCGCCTTCGGCCGCGGCTCCAACGCTGATCTCCTGCGTGAAGTGGTGGGCCGGCTGGACATCAAGGTTGAGCTCTCCGGCGGCCTCCGGGATGACGAAACACTCGAAGCCGCCCTCGGCCTCGGCGTGGCGCGCGTCAACCTCGGCACCGCGGCGCTGGAGAACCCCGAGTGGACCGGCCGCGCCATCGAGCGCTTCGGCGACAAAATCGCCGTCGGCCTTGACGTCCGCGGCACCACCCTTGCCGGCCGCGGCTGGACCAAGGAAGGCGGGGACCTTTGGGACGTCCTGGGCCGCCTCGAAGAGGCCGGCTGCGCCCGCTACGTGGTCACCGACGTGACCAAGGACGGCACCCTCCAGGGTCCCAACGTCGAACTGCTGCGCCAGATGGTGGAAAAGACCGGCAAGCCCGTGGTGGCATCCGGCGGCATCTCCAGCCTGGACGACCTCAAGGTCCTGCGCTCCCTCGTGCCGCTCGGCGTCGAAGGGGCCATCGTTGGCAAGGCGCTGTACGCGGGCGCTTTCACCCTGCCCGAGGCGCTCGACGTCGCCGGACGGCGCTGACCCCAGCCATGTCCAGTGACGGTTCCGGAGCCCCGGCCCCACGCCACCTGCCCGGCCATATCGCGGCCGCGCTGGCAGGTGCCGGCGGCACGGCCGACTCGGCCGGACGCCCCTGGGCGGGCCGCAGCCTCGCGGGGGATGACGCCAAAATCCATAACTTCGAGGACGACGACGGAGCGGCCGACGCCGGGTACCTCGCCGCCGTCGGCCGGTTGCGTGAGGGGAGCGGAGACGAAGCAGCGGTGGTGCGCTCCCTGGCCACGGCGCGCGTCTTCATTCCAATCGTCGCCCAACTCGCCGATGAGGCGGACGGCGGCCATGGCCTCCAGGCGGACAAACAGGCCGACATGGCCCTGGTGACACTCAAGGCGCCGGACGGACGGGCGGCCCTGCCGGCATTCACCTCGGCCGCTGCCCTCACCGCATGGCACCCGGACGCCCGGCCTGTCGCGGTGTACGCGGCCCGCGCTGCGTTGTCCGCCGTCGCCGAGGGTGCCGAACTGATGGTGCTGGACCCGGGCTCTCCGGTGACCTTCGTCATCCGCCGGCCGGCTGTGTGGGCTCTGGCGCAGCAGCACGAGTGGGTGCCCAGCTACGCTGATCCGGCCCTCGCACCGGAACTGGGGCAGGCTGCCTCCGCCTTCCCGGCCGTCCGGAGCATTGAGCTGCTGCCCGGCGGGGGCGTGGCCAGCCGGACGGCGGACGGTGCAGTCCTTGCCGGGGGCGGCCCGGGCCCGGAGCTGCAGGTGGTCCTGTACCTCGAAGATGGCCTGGATGCAGGCGCCGTGCAGCAGCTCGTGGCGTCCCTCCAGCAGGAGTGGTCCCGGAATGTATTGTTTGGGGAACGGGTCGATTCGATGGAGATCAAGCTGAGGCGGGCCCTCAACTAGCGGCAGTGCGGGGCGGAGATCCTCCCGGCCTGCCGCGGCAGACCGTAAGGAAACCTTCGTGAATTTCGCCCTCTACCGGCACCTGCTGGCGGTGCGCCCCATCCGGCGCCTCCTGTTGGTGGGCATGGTGGCCCGCGTCCCCCACTCGGCTGCGGGAGTCCTGCTCACCCTGCACATCGTGCTCTCGCTCGGAGAAGGGTACGCCGCCGCCGGGGCAGCGGCGGCCGTCATGACCATCGGCATCGCGGTTGGCGCTCCGTGGCGCGGACGGCGCGTGGACACCGTGGGCCTGCGCCGCGCCCTTATTCCGTCGGTGGTGTCTGAGGCTGTGGTCTGGTCAGCGGTCCCGCACGTGAGCTATCAGTGGCTGCTGCCGCTGGTCTTCGCAGGTGGCCTGCTCACTCTGCCGATCTTCAGCGTGGTGCGCCAGTCCCTGGGCGTCCTGGCCGACGGCGAACAGCGCCGCACCGCCTTCGCTTTGGATGCCATCAGCACCGAAGTGGTTTTCATGATCGGCCCGGCCGCCGGCGCCATTATTGCCACCAGCGGCTTCACTGTTGCTGGCCTGACGGCGGTAGGGATTTCCACCTCGCTGGCTGGGTTGTTCCTGATCTGGTTCAATCCGCCCACCCGCAGTGCAGAGCCAACGGCGGAGCGCGCAGGGGAGCTGCTGCACGCTGCCGAAATCGCGGTGGTGTCTGCCGCGCCGGCCCACGTGCAGGAGGCCGCGGCGGAGCTGGTGCCGGCTGGCGCCGAAAGCGACGATGCCGCCGCGGGCGGGGGACCGGGACGCCGTCGTGCGTTCCGCACCAGGGTGGCGCACAACTTCGCCTGGTTCACCGCTTCCGTGGCTGCGCTGTTTGCCGTGGCTGCCGGGACGGGAATGGTGCTCAGCGGAACGGACGTGGGAATCGTCGCGGCGCTGGAAACCGGAGGACGGCAAAGCGAAATCGGGATCGTCTTCCTGTTCTGGTGCGCCGCGTCGGTGGTGGGCGGGTTGATCTATGGCGCCATGCACCGTCCCGTCTCGCCGACGCTGCTGCTGCTGGGCATGGCCGCGCTCACGGTTCCCATGGGTTTCGCCACGGATACCTGGACGCTGGCCCTGGCCTCAATCCTGCCGGGCCTCCTGTGCGCTCCGGTGCTGTCGTCAGCCTCCGAGAAGGTGGCGGACCTGGTGTCCGAGGAACGTCGGGGCGAGGCGATGGGCTGGTATGGGTCGGCACTGACGGCGGGCGTGGCGCTGGGTGCTCCATTGGCCGGTGTGTTCATCGACGGCCGTGGGCCTTCCGGCGGCTTCACGGCCGTCGGTATTGCCGGGGTGGTGCTGTGTGTGGCGGGGCTGATCCTGCAGCAGGTGCGCCGCCGCCGGACAACCGCCCCCAACTGACCCCGCCAGGAGTTTGGTCCACTTAGAGGCCTTAAAGTGCTTTCTCAAGCCCTCTAAGTGGACGAAAACTGGGGGGAGTCGGGGGTACTTCGGGGGTGTTGGGCTAGTTGACGGCGCCGGTGTACTTTTCGCCCGGACCCTTCCCCGGGGCATCGGGGATCAGCGATTCTTCCCGGAATGCCAGCTGGAGCGAGCGGAGGCCGTCGCGCAACGGGCCGGCGTGCTGCGAGCCGATTTCCGGTGCGGCGGCGGTGACCAGTCCGGCGAGGGCCGTAATGAGCTTCCGGGCCTCGTCCAGGTCCTTGAGTTCCTCGGCGTTGTCCTCGGCGGCCAGGCCCAGCTTGACGGCGGCGGCGCTCATGAGGTGGACGGCCGCGGTGGTGATGACCTCGATGGCCGGGACCTCGGAAATGTCGCGGATCTCCTGCGAGACGTCGGCGGCCGCGCCCACGGGCTCGAAAACGTGTGAATTACTGTCTGGGGTGCTCATACTGGTAAGCTTGACACAGACCGACTGGATGTCGTTATTTCAGGACAACAGGTTCCCACCGGCGCTTCGCAGCACTGGCGGGGATTTTTTCTGTAGAATGGCATGCAGTTTGCAAGCGGAGTTCTCTCCCACCCGCGTCGGCCGTTGTTTCGGATGTCCAGCAGGATCATCCCGGAACGCAAGGTTGCCGGGTACTTGGTTGGGCATGGTCAACGGCTTACGCCGTGGACCTGCACGCAGTTCCTTAGGGGACCTGTTCCGATCTTTAGAGGCCTTCGATTGCTCCGGCAGTCGGGGGCCTTCTCCTTTTGCCGGATCCCACAACAACACAGGAGCTTTAACATTAGCGAGCCAAGAATCAATGAGCGTATCCGCGTCCCCGAGGTGCGGCTGGTCGGCCCTGCAGGTGAACAGGTAGGCATCGTCCGTATTGAGGATGCCCTGCGTCTGGCTGCCGAGTCCGACCTTGATCTCGTTGAAGTTGCACCTCAGGCCAAGCCTCCGGTGTGCAAGCTGATGGACTTCGGCAAGTACAAGTACGAGGCCGCGGTTAAGGCACGCGAAGCCCGGAAGAACCAGACCAACACTGTTCTGAAGGAAATCCGCTTCCGCCTGAAGATCGACACCCACGACTACGAGACCAAGCGCGGCCACGCACTGCGCTTCCTCGGCGCCGGGGACAAGGTCAAGGCCATGATCCAGTTCCGCGGCCGTGAGCAGCAGCGCCCCGAAATGGGCATCCGCCTGCTCCAGCGCTTCGCGGACGATGTTGCCGAGGTGGGCGTGGTTGAGTCCAGCCCGCGCATCGACGGCCGCAACATGGTCATGGTGGTCGGTCCGCTGAAGAACAAGGCGGAAGCCAAGGCTGAAGCACGCCGCGCCACGCAGCGGGCTGAGGCGAAGGCCCAGAACGAGGCGAAGGCTTCGGGCCGGGTTGACGTTTCGGGCGACGACCAGGCACCCATGACGCAGTCGCTCGCGGACCTGCTCCCGGAGGGCTTCACCGTATCCACGGAACCCGAAGCTCCCCAGGCTGAACCGCAGGAGCCGGCTGCCGCCGTCGAACCTGCCGCGGTTGTTGAGGAAGCCCCTAAGGAAAAGGAAGCTCCCGAGGAGGCGGCACCAAAGCCGGCAGCATCCAAGGCTGCTCCGAAGCAGGAAGCACCGAAGGCCGCCGCGCCCAAGGCTGCTCCGGCTCCGAAGGCCGCTCCCAAGGAAGCTGCCAAGCCGGCGGAAAAGGCTGCGGCTCCCAAGCCAGCGGCTGCTGCGCCGAAGCCTGCTGCTGTCCCTGCGCCGCCCAAGCCGGTGGCCAGGCCCGCCGCGCCCAAGCCCGCCGCACGCCCTGCTCCCAAGGCAGCGCCGAAGCCGGCCGGTAAGAAGACCACGTAGTTCACAGCTGTGGGAAGCTCCGGCTTCCGGCAGTCAGCAACCAGCATGCCACCCCCGCCGGGGAGGCTGCGCGATAGAACTGCAGGCCCCGCCTGCGGACACGTAAGGAGATCGGTTCCCATGCCGAAGATGAAGACCCACAGTGGTGCTAAGAAGCGCTTCAAGCTGACCGGCAGCGGCAAGCTGCGCCGCCAGCAGGCCAACCGCCGCCACTACCTGGAGCACAAGTCCAGCCGCCTGACCCGTCGCCTCGCCGGCGACAAGATCGTCTTCAAGGGCGACGCCAAGGTCATCCGGAAGATGCTCGGCATCTAATTTCCAAGTTCTTTGACTGAACACCACCTGGTGTCGGTCACCTGCCAAACAGCCTTCTCAGGCCGCCGGACCTCCGGCAGTAGATGCTTGGGATCAGAATTTTCGAAGGAGTACGCACGTGGCACGTGTGAAGAGGGCGGTCAACGCCCACAAGAAGCGCCGGGTTATCCTTGAACGCGCAAAGGGCTACCGTGGACAGCGTTCACGCCTGTACCGCAAGGCCAAAGAGCAGCTGCTGCACTCGTTTGTGTACAGCTACGGCGACCGCAAGAAGAAGAAGGGCGACTTCCGCCGCCTTTGGATCCAGCGCATCAACGCGGCTTCCCGCGCCAACGGCCTGACCTACAACCGCCTCATCCAGGGCCTGAAGGCCGCTGAGGTCGAGGTTGACCGCCGCATGCTGGCAGAGCTGGCCGTCTCCGACGCCAACGCTTTCGCTGCCCTGGTCAAGGTTGCCAAGGACTCCCTGCCTTCTGACACCTCCGCCAAGAAGGTTGTTGCCTAGCAACAGGCTCTTCCCCCGCCGATGGGGGCGTTCGGGAACCCCTGGTGCCAGCCACTAGAGTTTCCTATATGAACGACACCGGGCGCCCGCAAGATTTTCCACTCTCCAACCCCCGAGCTGATCGGGTACGGGAGGTGGCAAAACTTGCCGGGCGCCCGGTGCGTTTAAAGCGCGGGCAGTTCCTGGCGGAAGGCCCGCAGGCGGTGCGCGAGGCCCTGAAGCTGCACCAGGAGCGGCTGTCGGCGGGCGCGCCCGGCGTTGTCACGGAGGTGTTCGCCAGCGAGGCCTGCCTGGACCGGTTTCCGGAATTCGAGCAACTCGCGGAGGGCACCAACGCGCGCCTCGCCACGGACGAGGTCCTGGCAGCCATGGCGGACACCGTGAACCCGCAGGGGATCATCGCGGTGTGCCGCTTCGTGGACGTCCCGCTCCAGGACGTGCTCGACGGCGGTCCACGCCTGATTGCCGTGCTTTGCCAGGTGCGGGACCCCGGAAACGCCGGTACCGTGCTCCGCGCCGCTGACTCCGCCGGTGCCGACGCCGTAATGCTCACCGCGTCCAGTGTTGACATCTACAACCCCAAGGCAGTCCGCTCCACTGTGGGCTCGCTGTTCCACCTGCCGGTGGTCCTGGGCGTGGATCCCGCCGAACTCGCGGCTGCGTGCCGGGAGCGGGGGATCGGTATCCTCGCTGCGGACGGATACGGGCAGCTCAACCTTGATGCGCTCCAGGACGAGTCTGCCCGCCGCCGGCTGACCGGCAACGGGCCGGAATCCGCTGTGGACCTTGCGGCGCCGACGGCGTGGCTGTTCGGGAACGAGGCGCAGGGGCTGTCCGAAGAGGAGCTCGCCCTGGCTGACCATCGCGTGGCAGTTCCCGTGTACGGCGCGGCGGAGAGCCTTAACCTCGGTACGGCGGCTACCGTGTGCCTCTACGCCAGCGCCCGCTCACAGCAGGGCTGACCCAGGGGCTGCTGGACGGTTGACTAGGGGGCCAGCGGCCTCTTGCGTTCCAGCAGTCCGCTAAGGAGTGCGACGCCGAAGCCCAGGACGGCGAGGACGGCGCCTACGAGCGCCGGGGCAACGTAGCCCCAGCCGAGTGCGATGACCACGCCGCCAAGGAAGGCGCCCAGGGCGTTGGCCACATTCAGCGCCGCGTGGTTGAGCGAGGACGCCAGCGACGGGGCATCCGGGGAGGCATCCAGGAGCCTGGTCTGGAGTGCCGGGACCAGCATGGACCCGGTGGCTCCCACGACGAACACCATTACCAGCGCCGACCACTGCCAGTGAACGGCCACAGCGTAGACCACCAGGGCCACGGCGATGCCCGGCAGGACCCGGTACAGCGTCCCCATGACGGACCTGTCGGCGAACCTCCCGCCCAGGAGGGTACCGGCCACCATGCCCACCCCGTACAGGGCAACCACGACAGGGATCATGGTCTGGGGCATGCCGGCCACGGCAGTCATGGTGTGCGCAATGTAGGTGTAGGTGGCGAAGAACCCGCCGAAGCCCACAATGCCGATCAGGATGGCCAGCCACACCTGGAGCCGCTTCAGGGCGCCGAGCTCCCGCCGGATGCTGGCGTCAGGGTGAGCGGCCTCGAACGGCACAAACCTTGCAATGAGTACCAGCGTCAGCAGGCCGATCAAGCCCACCAGGATGAACAGCAGGCGCCAGCCGTAAGTCTGGCCAAGCCAGGTGGCGAACGGGACCCCAACCACGTTGGAAATACTCAGCCCGGCCATCACCATGGAGATGGCCCAGCCGCGCCTCGTGGGCGGAACCAGGGACGCCGCAATAACGGCAGCCACCCCGAAAAAGGCTCCGTGCGGCAGGCCCGCGGCGAACCTGGACAGCAGCATGGTCCCGTAATCGGGCGCCACGTACGAGCTGAGGTTGGCCAGGCTGAAGAACAGCATCAGTCCCAGGGCCAGGTATTTCCGGGGCAGCCTGGCGCCCACCGCGGCCAGCAGGGGAGCGCCCACCACCACGCCCAGGGCGTAGGCGGAAATGAGATGCCCGGCCTCGGGCGTGGAAATGCCCAGTCCGGCCTCCACTTCTTTCAGCAGGCCCATCATCGTGAACTCGGTAACGCCGATTCCCGCGCCGCCCATGGCGAGGGCAATGATGGCCATAGTGAGGTTGAAGGACCGGGCGGAAACTGCCGTGGACTTTTCAAGGACGCTGCTCATATGCCTGCTTTTCGGTGGTGGCGGACGGACCGGGCCACGGCGGCGGGGCAGGTCGGGACTAAACGGGTAACCACGCGCCCCGAGGGGCTATTCCCCGGAGGGCAAGGCGCCGGCTTCCCTATTGTCCCCCATACACTGGAACGATGACCGGGCAGACGCAGGCAGACGTAGTGATCCAGGTAGTGGGCGGCGCCGTCGTGGACAGCCTGGCAAGGCCGACCGCGCTGTTGGCGGCCCGCCGCAGCGCGCCGGAAGCGTTGGCCGGACTGTGGGAATTTCCGGGCGGAAAAGTCGAACCCGGCGAGGAAGCGGCGGCGGCGTTGGTCCGGGAGCTCCGGGAAGAACTCGGCGTGGAGGTACGGCTGGGCGAAGAGCTTCGCTCGGGCCAGCTGCAGGGCTGGCCGCTGAACCGGCGGGCCAGCATGCGGGTGTGGTTTGCCCAGGTGACCGCCGGCGAACCGCAACCGCTGGAGGACCACGACGAACTGCGCTGGGTGTCCCTGGCTGATCCTGAAGCCGTGCTGGCGCTGCCGTGGATCCCTGCCGACTATCCGATCGTCCAGGCTCTGCTTGACTCTGCCTGCTGAGACTGAAAGAGCCCGGATCCTAGAAGAGCGCTGACTGCACGCCGGCAGCCGGGGAACCATCCCGTGCGATCCCACCCGGCTGCGCCTCCCGTGGCATGGCCTGCTGTGGGATGCTGCCGTCCGGGTATCGGGCCTCCTCGCCGCGGGGGTCATCCACATCGCGGTGGCTGAAACCCGAGCCCGACTGGAACCCGTGCCGGGCCTTGAAATAGCGCACCTTTCCGGCCAGCCACATCCGGTACTCCTTGGAAGCGTAGGACCCCTGCCCGTAGAGGCGCCGGTACTTGCCCGCCAGGTGCGGATGGTTGGCGGCGAGCCATCCCATGAACCATTCACGCGTCCCAGGTTTCAGGTAGAGCGCCCCGGCGGTGACACCGGTGGCACCCGCTGCAGTGAGGGAAGCAAACAGGGAGTCGAGAGCTTCGTCGCTGTCCGAGAGCCAGGGCAGGATGGGCATGGCCATGACGCCGCAGGGCAGCCCGGCCTCGCGAAGGCGTGAGACGAGCTTCAGGCGTGCCCGCGGCCCCGGGGTTCCCGGCTCGACAGCCTCAGACAGGGTCTCGTCGGTCATGGCCAGCGAGATGCCAAGGCCAACGGGGACCTGCGCTGCCGCACTCTTCAGGAGCGGGATATCCCGGGCAAGCAGCGTCCCCTTGGTGAGGATGGACAGGGGAGTGCCCGAATCGGCCAGCGCCGAGATGATCCCGGGCATCAGCCGGTAGCGGCCTTCGGCCCGCTGATAGGGATCCGTATTGGTTCCCAGGGCAACCTGCTGGCGTGCCCACGACGGCTTGGCGAGTTCTTTGCGGAGCACTTCCGCGGCGTTGACCTTGACCACCACCTGGCTGTCGAAGTCCAGGCCGGCATCGAAGTCCAGGTAAGTGTGTGTCTTCCGGGCAAAGCAGTACACGCACGCGTGGCTGCAGCCCCGGTACGGGTTGATGGTCCATTCGAACGGCATCCGGGAACCGGCGGGCACCTTGTTGAGCACCGATTTGGCGGTGACCTCGTGGAAGGTGACCCCGGCGAACTCGGGTGTGGTGACGGACCGGACCAGGCCTGCCAGGGGAAGGAGTGCCGGTGCGGCAGCGGGAGCCTTTCCGGGTTCCTCCAGCAAAGCCTGCGCGTCCCATCTCATGGCTCTATTCGAAAACATGTTCGAATCAATGTCAAGGACGGCGCGCTGGCGAAACTGCTGCCGTTTCAGCCGTCGACGCCCGGCCGGCCCGGTACCAGCTCCCAGCTGACCGTGACCGCTGCCTCTTCCCGGTTCAGTCCCGGCTCCAGCGGAATGCCTTCGGCCGCGGACATGCGCTGGAGGCCCGCAAGCGGAACCGGGCCTCCCGCAGCCGGCTGTTCCGCTACGGAGACCACCCTGCCCAGTGTGGCGCCTGCGAGGGCGGCGAGCTGGCCGGCCGACCGGACGGCGTCCTCCCAGGCCGCAGTCCGTGCCCGCTCCCGGAGTACGGCTGCGTCCTCCACGCAGAGCTGCAGGCTGTTGAGCCGAATGTTGTCGCCGCCGGCGGCAACGGCGGCTGCAAGTATGGCCGGGACTGACTGCAGATCACGCAGCCGTGCCGCCAGTGTTGCCGTGGCGACATACCCCGCCACTTCCTGGCTGCCGCCGTCGCGCCACGCAAGGTCGGCGCGGACAGTGAGCCCGTTGCTTTGCAGGTCGCCGTCCGCCGCGCCGGCACCGCGCAGCGCGCCGGAAACGGCTGCCAGCGATGCTTCCGCGGCAGAGAAGGCGGCGTCCACCGAGCCGCTGCGGCACTCGACACCCAGGGTGACAGCCGCCAGGTCCGGCGGGCCCTCTGCCCAGCCGTGTCCGGAGACCGTGATGGTTCCGGGCCGCATGGCGCGGGGCCCGCTCATGAGAGTCCCTTCCGTGCGGGGTAGCCGCCCGCGGCCAGTCCCGCCCGCCGCTCAAACGGGTTGGCCGTCCCGGGATTTCCTGTGCGCAGGACGGACCAGCCGGCCGCCGCGAAGTACAGGGGCAGGAACGGGAGGCCAAGGCACCACGCGTATTGCGTGCAGTGCTTCTCCTCGTGCCCCAGCAGGGCGGGCATGGACAGCAGGTCCGGGGCCGGCCCGCGGTACAGCACCACATTCCCCAGCGCGAAGGCGCGGGCGTGCGGCAGCCGCCACCGGTAGCCGCCCGCCAGGAGCAGCCCCCGCGGGCCCCGCCGCAGGCGCGTTTGGGCCAGAAGCGCGACGGCGACCCCGGCCGCGGTGCTTCCGTTCAAGAGGTTCGCGGCCTGCCTCAGCCGCTGGGCCGCCGTCGGACGCGTCACCGGCCCGTGGAACTGCTGCGCTGTCATGAGGCCATGGTAGCCGGGGCGTTCTACTAGACTGGAGGGCAGTGGCTGCCGGTTTTCCGGTGGGCCCTGACCTGGTCATTGAATGCGCTGAACCTTGGGCGCCTTCATCCATGACCTGCCAGTGACGGACGCGCCGGCGGGAAACCGTGCAGGCTGACCGCTCGCCGGCAGCCAACGAACTCGTAGCTAAGAACAGTAGATGACTGAAACTTTGCCCGGCGCCGCCCCGAACCCCACGGATGAAGCCGCCATCAACGCCGCTGTAGACCAGGCCGTCGCCGCCATTGCCGGTGCGGCCACCCTTGAGGAGCTGAAGGCGGTGAGGCTGGCGCACGCCGGGGAGAAGTCCCCGCTGAGCCTGGCCAACCGCGGGATCGGCAAACTGCCCAAGGAGCAGAAGGCCGTGGCCGGGAAGCTCATGGGCGCCTCCCGCGGCCGGGTCAACAAGGCGCTCGCGGACCGCACCGCCGAGCTGGAGGCAGAAAACGACGCCCGCATCCTGCTCGAGGAGACCGTGGACGTGACCGCGGCCCCGCGCCGCCGCCGTGCCGGCGCGCGGCACCCGCTCTCCACCCTGCAGGACCGCGTGGCGGACATCTTCGTGGGCATGGGCTGGGAAATTGCCGAAGGCCCCGAGGTGGAATCCGAATGGTTCAACTTCGATGCCCTGAACTTCAAGCCGGACCACCCGGCCCGCGAAATGCAGGACACCTTCTTTGTGGAGCCTCCGGAGGCCCACCTGCTGATGCGCACCCACACCTCCCCGGTGCAGGTCCGTTCCATGCTGGAGCGCGAGGTGCCCATCTACGTGCTGTGCCCCGGCAAGGTGTTCCGCACCGACGAACTCGATGCCACCCACACGCCGGTGTTCCACCAGTTCGAGGGCCTGGCCATCGACAAGGACCTCAGCATGGCCGACCTCCGCGGCACGCTGGAGCACTTCGCCCGGCAGATGTTCGGCGATGAAGCCCAGATCCGGCTGCGTCCGAACTACTTCCCGTTCACGGAACCGTCCGCCGAACTGGATATCTTCCATCCGGGCGCCAAGGGCGGACCGCGCTGGATCGAATGGGGCGGCTGCGGCATGGTCAACCCCAACGTGCTCCGCGCCGCGGGGATCGACCCGGACGTCTATTCAGGTTTTGCCTTTGGCATGGGCATCGAGCGCACCCTCATGTTCCGCAATGAGGTGGGGGACATGCGCGACATGATCGAGGGCGATGTACGTTTCAGCGAGCACTTCGGGATGGAGATCTAACAGTGCGTATCCCACTTTCCTGGCTGCGTGAATTCGCAGAGGTACCGGCCGGAGCAACGGCCGAAGACGTCATGGCCGAACTGGTCAAGGTCGGGTTCGAAGAAGAGGACGTGCACCGTCCCACCGATGCCCTGCAGGGCCCCGTCGTGGTGGGCCAGGTCCTCAGCCTGGTCAAGGAACCGCAGAGCAACGGCAAGACCATCAACTGGTGCCAGGTCCGGGTTGTCCCGGAGGGGCAGGAGCAGAAGCTAACCGGCGAGGGCATCGACCCCTCCGGGGTGCAGGGCATCATCTGCGGCGCCCACAACTTCGTGGAAGGCGACAAGGTGGTGGTCACCCTGCCGGGTGCCGTGCTGCCCGGGGACTTCCGCATCTCCGCCCGCAAGACCTACGGCCACCTTTCGGCCGGCATGATCGCTTCCGTCCGCGAACTGGGCATCGGCGAGGACCACGACGGCATCCTGGTGCTGTCCCGCATCGGCCTTGACCCCGAGGTGGGCACCGACGCCATGGAGCTCCTGGGCCTCTATGACCAGGCTGCCGAAATCAACGTCACACCGGACCGCGGCTACGCGTTCTCCATCCGCGGTGTGGCACGCGAATACGCGCACGCCACCGGGACCACCTTCACGGACCCCGCATCACGCGTCAACGCTCCCGGGGAGCTGTCCGGCGGATACGGCGTCAAGCTCAACGACGACGCCCCCATCTACGGCAAGCCCGGCTGCGACCGCTTCGTGGCGCGCACCGTCCGCGGCGTGGACGCCAACCGGCCTACCCCGCAGTGGATGGTTTCCCGGCTCCGGCTCGCCGGCATCCGGTCCATCTCGCTTCCGGTGGACATCTCCAACTACGTCATGCTCGAGCTGGGCCAGCCCACGCACTGCTACGACCTCGACACGCTTGCCGGCGACATCGTGGTGCGCCGCGCCGCCGCCGGCGAGAAGATCACTACCCTGGACGGCAAGGAACGCACCCTTGACGCCGAGGACCTGCTGATCACCGATGACTCGGGTGCCATCGGCATTGCGGGAGTCATGGGCGGGGCAGCGACCGAGGTGGGCGACTCGACGTCGAACATCCTGGTGGAGGCCGCGCACTTTGACGAGGTATCCATCGCCCGGTCCCGCCGCCGGCACAAGCTGCCGTCCGAAGCCTCCAAGCGCTTCGAACGCGGCGTGGACTGGCAGGTTGCCGGTATCGCCGCGCAGCGCGTGGTGGACCTCCTGGTGGAACTTGCCGGAGGCACGGCGGATGAAGCGGGCACCGACGTCGGAACCGCTCCGGACGCGGTCACTATCGATCTCCCTGCGGACTTCGCTGCCGCCCGGATCGGCATCGACTTCACCGAAGAGCAGATCGTCACCTCGCTCGAGGACCTGGGCGCCGCGGTGGAGGAGCGCGACGGCGGCTGGACGGTGACTGCCCCGAGCTGGCGCCACGACCTGGAAACCAAGGAAGACCTTTCCGAGGAGATCGCCCGGCTGGTGGGCTACGACAAGATCCCCGCCACCCTGCCCGTGGCACCTCCCGGCCGCGGCCTGACCCGTGTCCAACAGCAGCGCCGCAGGCTTATCCAGGCGCTCGCCGACGCCGGGCTCACCGAGGTGCTGTCCTACCCGTTCGTGTCCAGGGCTGCCAACGAGACTTTCGGCGTGCCGGAACAGGGAGCAGAGCGCAGGGCGGTTAAGCTGGCCAACCCGATCAGCGAGGAGCAGGGCTTCCTGCGCACCTCGATCCTGCCCGGGCTGATCGAGGTGGCCAAGCGCAACCACTCCCGCGGCTTCCGCGACCTGGCACTCTTCGAATCCGGCCTGGTGTTCCTGCCGTCCGGGACCGTGGGCACCGCGTCCATTCCGCCGCTGGGCGCCAGGCCCTCCGATGAGGTGCTGGATGAACTGTACGACGGCGTCCCGGACCAGCCCTTCCACGTCGCCGCTGTGCTGACGGGACATGATTCGCCCGCTGCCGCGGCGCACGCTCCCCGGCTGTGGGATTGGGCTGACGCGCTGGACATCGCCCGGCTGGCCGGGGATGTCCTGGGCGTGGAGCTCGTTGTCAGCCAGGGCAGCCACCAGGCGTTCCACCCTGGCCGCACTGCCCGGTTGTCCCTTCGGACGGGCGAAACTGTGGGTTACGCCGGTGAACTCCACCCCAAGCTGCTGGCCGCCGCGGACATGCCCGCGCGCTCCGTGGCGCTTGAGTTCAACGCGGACGCACTGTTCGATGCGGCCCCGGACGTGATCGTGGCCCGCCACCTGTCCACGTTCCCGGTGGCAACCCAGGACGTTGCGTTGGTGGTTCCTGCGGAGGTGCCGGCGGACGAGGTCCTGGCGGCGCTGCGGGAGGGCGCCGGGGAACTCCTGGAAGACGTTGCGCTGTTCGACGTCTACGCCGGCAAGGGCATTGAAGAGGGCAGGAAATCGCTCGCCTTCGGGCTGCGCTTCCGCGCCAACGACCGCACGCTGACCGCGGATGAGGCGTCGGCTGCCCGCGAAGGCGCCGTGGCGCTGGCTGCGGAACGGTTCGGTGCCGTCCAGCGGTAGCGGGTTCCGCTGACGGTCCAGGAAGGGCGGGGCAACGTGTCACAGCTGGTGGTGCGTGCTGTCCCGCCCTTTCTGTTGCCTGGGGACGGGGGCTCCTATGGGGAACTGGACCCGGCCGAGGTGCAGCGTGCCGGCGCCATGGAACCGGCGGCCGCCACCAGGTTCCTGGCGTCACGGCTGGCCCAGCGCAGGTTCGCGGCAGGGTTGCTGGGCCTGCCGTCCGGTGCGCTGGCGGTGTTGTACAGCTGCCCGCGCTGCGGTGACGGCCCGGAGGTGGGGCACGGCCGGCCCGGGTACGCCTACCGCGGCAGCAGGCTTCCGCTCGCCCTGAGCTTGTCCAGGGCCGGCGGCTGGACACTGCTGGCTGCCGTGCCGGAGGCCGGGGACGCGGTTCGGCTCGGCGTCGATATCGAGGACCCTGCGCGGACCGGTTTTCCCGGCTTCGCGGACGTTGCCCTCACGGCGGCCGAACAACGCGGACTGCACGGGCTCGCTGCCGGAGAGGTGCCCGCCGCACAGGCGCGGTTGTGGGCACGCAAGGAAGCCTGGCTCAAGATGACGGGGGAGGGCCTCCGGACCCCGCCGGCGGAACTCGACGTGCGCGCCCTGCCTGGCCTCAGGGACCTTGACCCCGGCGAAAGCGGGCTGCCCGCCCATCTGGCGGCCGCCGTCGCGATTTCCGGCTAGGTGCCGGATTTCCGGTCAGCTTGCCCGGGCAGGCGGAAAGGGAGGGAGGGCTTCCTCATACAGCCAGGGATGAAGCAGCGCCTCCGAGTCGATCGCTGCCGCCCCGTCCGCGGCAAGGATGAAGTCGTGCGTGGACACGGAACCGAGCCGGTGCGTGGTGGTCCAGCTGTTCAGCAGGTTGAAGAAGGCGTCGTCGCCCAGGGCAATGCGGACGGCATGGAGAGCCAATGCCCCGCGCTTGTACACCCGGTCGTCGAACATGTGTGCCGGTCCGGGATCGCCCACCAGGATGTCCTGCGCCTCGGCCTGAAGGCGCCGCCAGGCGGCCCGGGAGCGATCCTCGACGGGCATCACCCCGGATTCCTCGGACCAGATCCATTCGGCATAGCAGGCAAAGCCCTCGTGCAGCCAGATGTCCTGCCAGGTTGCGGCCGTAAGGGAGTTGCCAAACCACTGGTGCGAGAGCTCGTGGGCAACCAGCCGCTGCGACTCCCAGTCCTGCTCCAGATGGTTGGGGCCAAGAATGGCCAGGCCCTGCGCTTCAAGCGGGATCTCCAGTTCATCGTCAGTGACCACCACGGTGTACCCCGGGAAGGGGTAGGGGCCGAAGCAGGCAGTGAAGGTGCGCATCATGGCCGGCTGCAGGGCCAGCCCGGCCCGCGCCCGGTCTGCGAGGGCGGGCGGCACGGCCACGTGCTGGGGGACCTGGCCGGGGTGCCTCCCGGTGTCGAGCTCAAGCAGTCCGTAGCGGCCGATCTGGACGGTGGCCAGGTAGGGTGCCATCGGCTCGGCTTGCTCGTAGACCCAGGTTTCACGGCTGGACCGCGTGGTCCGCGAAAGCAGGGTGCCGTTACAGACGGCCCGGTAGTTCGCATCCGTGGTGATGCTGAACCGGTAGCTGGCCTTGTCCCGCGGGTGGTCGTTGCAGGGGAACCAGGACGGGGCACCATTGGGCTGTCCGGCCACGAGCGCGCCGTCGGTCAGCTCTTCCCAGCCCACTTCGCCCCAGAGGCCCCGGCGGGGCGCGGGGTTGCCCTCGTACCGGATCTCCAGGGTGAACCGCTGGCCGGGCTGCAGGGGTGCCGGGGCTGAGACCACCAGCTGGCCGGCCCGCTGGCTGAAGCGGACGGCCTTCCGCCCGTCCAGTTGGACCTTGGTGGCGCGCAGGCCAACGAAGTCAAGGACAACGGCCGACGCCGGCACCTGGGCCACCCCGTGCAGCACCGCCGTGCCGCCGAGCCGGTTGCTGGCAACCCGGTAGTCCAGGTCCAGTTCGTAGCGCTCCACACGGTAGGCGTTCGTGCCGGCTCCAGGCATGTAGGGATCAGGAGCGGCGCCGCTGGACGCGGACACGCTGCCGGGGGCGGCTGGCACTCGAGAACTCATTGGGACCTTCGGTTGCTGGGCAGCGGTGCTGCGGGACCTTCCCACGGACTGACGGGGTTGCCCATCCAGTACGTCGCGGCGGGGACGGATTCGCCGCGCATCACCAGGGATGCGGGTCCCACCGTTCCACCGGCGCCCACACTGGCCTGGGGCAGGATGACTCCGTGCGGGCCCATGGTGGCCCCGTCTTCGAGCGTAACAGCGTCAATGCTCATGACCCTGTCGTGGAACAGGTGCGTCTGCAGCACGCAGCCCCGGTTCACGGTGGCGTTCCGGCCGAGCGTCACCAGGTCCGCCTCTGGGAGCCAGTAGCTCTCGCACCACGTGCCGCTGCCGATCTTCGCGCCCAGCGCCCGCAGCCACCACACCAGTGCCGGGGTGCCCGAGGCGGCGCGGGCGAACCAGGGTGCGCTGACCAGTTCGATGAAGCTGTCGACCACTTCGTTCCGCCAAATGAACGAGCTCCAGAGGGGATGCTCGCCAGGTTGGATGCGTCCCACCAGGATCCACTTGGCGGCGACCGCCGACGCCGCTGCCACCAGGCCGGCCAGCAGGATCACCACTCCGCTGAGCAGCGCAGCCACGCCGTAATTGAACGTTGCAGCGAGCCAGTCGAAGGCCAGCATGGTGCCCGCGGCTATTCCTGCCGTGAGCATGACCGGAACAAACCTGCACAGCTCCCAGAGGGCCCGGGCAACCTTGAGCCTCGGGGGCGGCTGGAAGGTGCGGGCGTCATCGGAGGCGATGGCCGTGCGGCGCAGCCGGACCGGCGGGCTGCCCAGCCAGGACGTGCCCGACTTGGCCTTGGCCGGTGTTGCCGACAAGACTGCCACCAGCGAGTTCTTGGGGACGTTGCGCCCCGCCGCGGTCATGCCTGAGTTACCCAGGAAAGACCGTTTTCCGATCTTCGCAGGCGCCACCCGGAGCCAGCCGCCGTCCAGTTCGTAGGACGCCACCATCGTGTCGTCTGCGAGGAAGGCCCCTTCGCCCACCGTGGTCATCTTTGGGATCAGCAGCACGGTGGAAGCTTCGACGTTCTTGCCGATCCTGGCACCGAGAAGCCGAAGCCAGACCGGCGTAAAGAGGCTGGCGTAGATGGGGAAGAGCACGTCCCTGGCCAGATCCAGGACGCGTTCGGTGGCCCAGACCTGCCAGCCCACCCTGCTGCGGACCCGGTGGTACCCCTCCGTGATACCGATGCTGAGCAGCCTTGTTACCGCCATGATCAGCAGCGCGTTGGCCGCAAACCACACGAAGGCGGCAGGCGCGAGGGCAGGCAGGAGCCGGGGAAGCGCGTCGTTCAGTGATGCACTTCCCTGGATAAAGAGGTATGCCACCCAGGCCGCCGCTGCCCCCGAGATGTAGGGGATCAGGGAGAGCGCGGCGGAGGCCAGGGCGAAGCCGCCGATCCAGGCCTTTTCCGCTACGCGCCCAAGGACGGGTGCGTCGGGAACCGCATGCTTGGCCTTGCCCTGCCGGGCGGCGGGGGAACCGGCCACCTGGTGCCCGGCCTTCACCTTGCCCGACACTGCCGAGCCCGGCTCGACGTGCGCACCCGCACCTATGGCGGTTCCAGGCATGAGCGTGCTGCGCGCGCCCACCGAGGCGCCGGCGCCGATGTGGACTGCGCCGATGTGGACGTGGTCCCCGTCGATCCACCAGCCGGAAAGATCGACTTCCGGCTCCACATTCGCACCACTGCCCAGCGTCAGCAGCCCGGTCACCGGCGGCAGCGAGTGCAGTTGGACGTCACGGCCGATCTTCGCACCCAGAGCCCTGGCGTAGTACGGCACCCAGGGGGCGCTGGCCAGGCTGATGGCCCCGGCCAGGTCCTGGATTTGCTCGGCCAGCCACAGCCGGAGGTGGACCCGCCCCGAGCGTGGATACCTGCCCGGTTTGACTCCCCGCAGCAGGAGCCGCGCGGCGGCAACCGCCGTCAGCATCCGGCCTGCGGGGCTGACGAAGACCAGCCAGGATGCCGCCACCCACAACCAGGAGATGGTGGGTGCTGCAGTGAACCCGGCCCCCGCGGAGAGAACGTTGTTGGCCGCCATCAGGTACGTCAGCCAGCGCATGCCCACCAGGATGTGCAGGGGAACGCCCATCAGGGTTTGGAACAGCTGTGACTTCAGGGCGGTGGGACGAACTGACCGGTCCGGTGCCGGGCCGGAAGCGCCTCCCGGCAGCGATTGCCGTGCCACTTCAATGAGGGCTCCAACCCGGGGCGTGGCGTAGATATCAGCCACTGTAACTGTCGGATAGCGGCGGCGGAGGGCAGATACCAGCTGCGCCGCGGAGAGCGAGCCGCCGCCGTACGCGAAAAAGTCGGCATCGAGGGACGTTACGGGGCTGCCCAGGACGGCGCTCCATTGCTCCACGATCCAGGCAGCGTCATCGGGAAGGTTCAGCGGAGCCGCGTCGGCCTCTGCCGCGCCGGCACCGGCCAGGGGCCAGGGCAGGGCGTGCCGGTCCACTTTGCCGCTGGTCTTTGTGGGCAGTGAATCCACGACAGTCAGCATCGGCACCAGCGCCGCCGGCAAGCTCGCGGTGAGCTGCCCGCGGGCCGCTTCCAGGTCCAGTTCCTGCCCGCCGGCAGGGGCAAGATACCCCACCAGGATCTGGTTTCCGGCAGCGGTGGTCTGGACCGCGGCTGCAGCACCCCCAACCATGGGGAGTGACTGGAGGGCTGCGTCGATTTCGCCGAGTTCAATCCTCCGCCCGCCAAGCTTGACCTGTTCATCAGCACGGCCCTGGAAGATGAGTCCGGCTGCCTCGTAGCGGACCAGGTCTCCGGACCGGTAGGCCCGATCCCAGCCAAGGCTGGGCATCGGAGCGTACTTCTCGGCGTCCTTGGCCGGGTCGAGGTAGCGGGCCAGCCCCACGCCGCCGATGATCAGTTCGCCCACTGCGCCTTCCGCGACGGGGACGGCGTCGGGGTCCACGACGGCCAGGTCCCAGCCGTCGAGCGGCAGTCCGATCCGCACCGGTCCCGGCTCTCCCAGCGGAGCAGCGCAAGCCACCACGGTGGCCTCGGTGGGGCCGTAGGTGTTCCAAACTTCTCGGCCCTCCACGGCGAGCCGCTCGGCGAGTTCCGGGGGACAGGCCTCGCCGCCGAAGATGAGCAGCCGCACGTTCTCCAGCGATTCGGCAGGCCACAGCGCTGCCAGGGTGGGGACGGTGGACACCGCGGTGATGCCATGGTTGATCAGCCACGGCCCAAGGTCCATGCCCGTCCGAACCAGTGCGCGCGGGGCAGGAACCAGGCAGGCCCCATGCCGCCAGGCCAGCCACATTTCCTCGCAGGAGGCATCGAAAGCGACGGACAGCCCGGCCAGCACGCGGTCCTGCGGGCCCAGCGGATCGTCCTGAAGGAAGATCCGGGCTTCGGCGTCCACGAAGGCGGCGGCCGAGCGGTGGCTGACGGCCACTCCTTTCGGGGTCCCGGTGGAACCCGATGTGAAGATGACCCAGGCGTCGTCCTCCGGGACCGGCTGCCTGGCGCTTTGTTCACCGGGGCCGCCGTGTTCCCCGACGGCAGAGCCAGGCCGGGCCTCCCGGATGACGCCGCCGCCTTCCAGGATCCCTGACACCCGGGCTTCGCCGAAGACCAGCCGGGCCCGCTCGTCGGGATCGTCTGCGTCTACAGGCACATACGCCGCCCCCGCCATGAGCACGCCCAGGATTGACACGTAGAGTTCACTCGTGCCCGAAGGTATGCGGACGCCGATCTTGTCGCCCGCGCCGAGCCCGGTCTGGTCCAGCCGCCGGGCAACTGCGCGGACTTCAGCCATCAGCTGGGAGTAGCTGAGTGAACGGCGGCCGTCGTCCAGCGCCGACGCCTCGGGAAACCGGGCCGCGGTCTCCTGCAGGATGTCCACGAGCGTCCGGACCGGGGGCGCGGACAGGGAACCGGGCATCTGGGGCGCGAAAATGGTAGGGACATCCTTCGGTTGGACCTGCTGGTGAGTCACGTGGCTATTCTGCCTTCCCCAGGTGAACAGCAGATGGGTCGGGAACTACGGCACCAGGAGCACCTTGCCCGTGGTCTTGCGGCCCTCGAGGTCCCGGTGTGCCTGGCCGGCTTCTGCGAGCGGGTACTTGGCCCCGATGCGGACCTTGAGGCTGCCGTCCGCCGCGGCGGCAAAGATTTCATCCGACCGCCAGCGCCGCTCCCTGGCATCCTGCAGGTAGTTGACCAGGGTGGGCCGGGTCAGGAACAGCGAGCCACCTGCATTCAGCCGCTGCGGATCGACCGGCGGCACCGGGCCGGAGGCCGCGCCGAACAGTACCAGCGTTCCCCGGACGCGCAGCGCCGCAAGTGAGTCGTCGAACGTGTCCTTCCCGACGCCGTCGTACACCACGTGGGCGCCCGCGCCGCCGGTGAGCTCCCGGACCTGTCCGGCAAAGCCGTCATACCGCAGCACGTGGTCCGCGCCGGCCTCCAGCGCGAGCTGTTCCTTCTCATCCGTGGAAACGGTGGTGATGACCTTCGCCCCGCGCAGCTTCAGCAGCTGGACCAACAGCAGACCCACGCCACCGGCCCCGGCATGCAGCAGTACGGTGTGCCCGTCCTCCACCTTGAACGTGGAGTTCATCAGGTAGTGGGCGGTCATGCCCTGCAGGGGGAGGGCGGCCGCGGTGAAGTCGTCCAGGCCGTCCGGAACGGGCAGCGCGGCATCGGCATCCACCAGCGCGTAATCGGCGTAGCAGTTGATGCCCTCGGCAGTGGCCACCCTGTCTCCGGCGGAGTAACCGGCAACGCCCTCGCCGAGTTCCTCCACGGTGCCGGCCAGCTCGGAGCCGGGGGTGAACGGGAACGGAACCTTGTAAGTGCCGCTGCGCTTGTAGGTGTCGATGAAGTTCACGCCGGCTGCGCCCACTTTGACCAGGAGCTGCCCGGGGCCCGGGACGGGGCGGTCGATTTCCGTGTACGCAAGGACTTCCGGCCCGCCGGCCTCCCGTGCGACGATTGCGTGCGTCATGGATCTCCTTTCCCGGGTTCCGGCCTCTCCGGCCCGGCTGCTGCACCCATCGTAGGGACATCCCGGCCGGCGCGGACAGTCATGTATAAATATCGGGACTAATGCATAACTATTGTTGTATAGTCGGAGACATGACTATTTCAGTGGCAGTGTCCGGCGCCAGCGGCTATGCGGGGGGCGAAGTCCTCCGCCTCCTGGCTGCGCATCCCGGCGTGACCATCGGCGCCATCACCGCACACAGCAACGCGGGCTCGCGGCTGGGCGAACTGCAGCCCCACCTGCACGGACTCGCCAGCCGCATCCTGGAAGACACCACAGTGGAGAATCTCTCCGGCCATGATGTGGTCTTCCTCGCCCTCCCGCACGGGGCGTCCGCGGAAATCGCCGCGCAGCTGCCCGAAGGCACCGTGGTGATTGATGCTGGCGCCGACCACCGGCTCGAGGACCCTGCCGCCTGGGAGAAGTTCTACGGTTCCGCGCATGCCGGCACCTGGCCCTACGGACTGCCGGAGCTGCCCGGCCAGCGCGAGGCACTCAAGGGCGCCACCCGCATCGCCGTACCCGGCTGCTACCCCACGTCCGCACTGCTCGCCTTGACGCCAGGGTTCAGCGCAGGACTCCTGGCGCCCGACGACGTCGTGATCGTTTCGGCCTCCGGCACCTCGGGCGCGGGCAAGGCAGCCAAGGTCAACCTGATCGGCGCAGAAGTCATGGGCTCCATGAGCCCCTACGGCGTGGGCGGCGCACACCGGCACACGCCGGAGATCGAGCAGGGCCTGTCCAAGGCTGCGGGCGAACAGGTCACCGTTTCCTTCACCCCCACCCTGGCACCGATGAGCCGCGGCATCCTCACCACGGCGACCGCCCGGGTTAAGCCCGGCACCACCGCCGAGCAGCTGCGCCAGGCCTGGGCCGATGCCTACGACGACGAGTCCTTCGTGCACCTCCTGCCGGAAGGCCAGTGGCCCGCCACCAAGGCCGTCCAGGGCTCCAACCATGCCGCCATGCAGCTCGCGTTCGACAGCCACACCGGCCGCGTCATTGTCACCTGCGTGATCGACAATCTCACCAAGGGAACCGCCGGCGGCGCGGTCCAGTCCATGAACATCGCACTCGGCCTGCCCGAAACCGACGGCCTCAACCTGCAGGGAGTAGCCCCGTGACCATCACCGCACCCTCCGGATTCCGGGCCGCAGGCGTCAGCGCCGGGCTCAAGGCATCCGGCAACCCCGACCTGGCACTGGTGGTCAACGACGGCCCGTCCAAGGCCGCCGCCGCCGTATTCACCAGCAACCGCGTGGCCGCGGCGCCGGTGCACTGGTCACGCCAGGTGGTCTCCGACGGGCGCGTGGACGCGGTGGTTCTCAACTCCGGCGGGGCCAACGCCTGCACCGGCCCCCAGGGCTTCCAGAACACGCATAGCACCGCCGAGAAGGTGGCGGACGTTCTGGGCATCTCCGCCACGGACGTCTTTGTCTGTTCCACCGGCCTCATCGGCGAGCACCTGCCAATGGACAAGCTCCTGCCCGGCGTCGAAGCTGCCGCCGCTGGACTGAGTACCGACGGCGGTCCGGCGGCCGGCGCCGCCATCATGACCACCGACTCCGTGCCCAAGTCCGCCCTGTTCATCGGCAGCGACGCGGACGGCCGGGAATTCAGCATCGGGGGCATAGCCAAGGGCGCCGGCATGCTCGCTCCCGGCCTGGCCACCATGCTGGTGGTCCTCACCACCGACGCGGATGTGCAGGCGGACATGCTCGACGTCGTCCTCCGCGACGCCACGCGGGTCACCTTCGACCGGGCTGATTCGGACGGCTGCATGTCCACCAACGACACCGTGGTCCTCCTGGCCTCCGGCGCGTCCGGAGCGGTTCCCTCCGCCGAAGCCTTCGGGGCAGGGCTGACCCAGGTGTGTGCGGAACTGGCCCGGAAACTCATCGCGGACGCGGAAGGCGCCAGTCACGACATCGCCATCCGGACCTTCAACGCCGCCAGCGAAGCCGACGCCGAGGCCGTCAGCCGCTCGGTGGCCAGGTCCAACCTCTTCAAGGCCGCCATCTTCGGCAAGGACCCCAACTGGGGCCGCGTGCTTTCAGCCGTGGGGACCACGGACGCCGCGTTCGAGCCGGACAAACTGAACGTGGCCATGAACGGCATCCAGATCTGCCGCAACGGCAGCATCGGCGACGACCGCGGCCTGGTGGACCTGGAGCCGCGCGAGGTGCTGGTGGAGATCGACCTGCAGGCCGGCGACGCCGAGGCCACCATCTGGACCAACGACCTGACCCACGACTACGTGCACGAGAACAGCGCCTACTCAAGCTAGGCAGCGACCCTCCGCCACACCAGGAAGACAGGCCATGAACACCCGAACCCGCGAAAACACCTCGATGCTGGATGCCCAGGACAAAGCCGCCACGCTGATCGAAGCGCTGCCCTGGATCCAGCGCTTTGCCGGCACCACCATGGTCATCAAGTACGGCGGCAACGCGATGGTCAACGATGAACTTCGGCGCGCGTTCGCCGAGGACGTGGTGTTCCTGCACCATGTGGGCATCCACCCCGTGGTGGTCCACGGCGGCGGTCCGCAGATCAACTCCATGCTGGCCAGGCTGGGCATCGAGTCCGAATTCAAGGGCGGCCTGCGCGTCACCACGCCCGAGGCCATGGATGTGGTCCGCATGGTCCTGACCGGCCAGGTGGGCCGGGAGCTGGTAGGGCTCATCAACTCCCACGGCCCCTACGCCGTGGGCATGTCCGGCGAGGACGGCGGACTGCTCCGCGCGGTCCGCACCGGCACCGTCATCGATGGCGAAGAGGTGGACCTGGGCCTGGTGGGCGAGGTGGTGGGCGTGAACCCGGAAGGCATCCTGGACATCCTGGCGGCCGGCCGCATTCCGGTGATTTCCACCGTGGCGCCCGAAATCGCGGACGCAGGAGCGGCCGTCGACGGCCGTGCCCAGGGTGAGACGCACCAGACCACCGGCCAGGTGCTCAACGTTAATGCGGACACCGCTGCCGCCGCGCTGGCCGAAGCACTCGGTGCCTCCAAGCTGGTGATCCTCACGGACGTGGAGGGCCTGTACGCCAACTGGCCGGACCGCTCTTCGCTGATTTCCTCGCTCAAGGCTTCCGACCTGCGTGAACTGCTGCCCACCCTGGAGTCCGGCATGATCCCCAAGATGGAAGCGTGCCTTAAGGCCGTGGACGGCGGAGTTGAACGTGCCCACATCGTGGACGGGCGCCTGCCGCACTCCATGCTGCTGGAAACCTTCACCACCGCCGGCATCGGCACCCAGGTTGTTCCGGATGAGGAGGCCAACGCATGAACCGCACTGTCGACGTCAACCCCGCCGCCGGCGCCGAAGCCGCGCTGATCAACGGCAACGGCAGCGGAGCGGACTGGCTGGCCCGCTATTCCGGCTCCCTGATGGGGGTTTTCGGCACCCCGCAGCGCGTCCTGGTCCGGGGCGCCGGTTGCCTGGTGTGGGACGCCGACGGCAAGGAATACCTGGACCTGCTGGGCGGCATCGCCGTTAACGCGCTGGGCCACGCCCACCCGTTCGTGACCTCGGTCATCTGCAGCCAGCTGGCCACCCTGGGGCACGTCTCCAACTTCTTCACCAGCCCCACCCAGATTGCCCTGGCCGAGAAGCTGCTGGCCCTGGCCAAGGCGCCCGCCGGGTCCAAGGTGTTCTTCACCAACTCCGGCACCGAAGCCAACGAAGCCGCCTTCAAACTGGCCCGCCGCAACTCGGGGGCCGCGGCAGGGGAGGCTCCGCGGCGGACCAGGATCATTGCGCTCGAGGGTGCCTTCCACGGCCGGACCATGGGGGCGCTTGCACTGACGGCCAAGGAAGCGTACCGGACCCCGTTCGAGCCGCTGCCCGGCGGCGTGGTCCACATTCCGTTTGGTGACATCGCAGCCCTGGAAGCGGCGGTGGATGACACCGTTGCTGCCGTCTTCCTCGAACCCATCCAGGGCGAGGCCGGGGTACGGCCGTTGCCGGCCGGCTACCTCCAGGCGGCCCGCGCCGCCACCACCAAAGCGGGCGCCCTGCTGATCCTCGATGAGGTCCAGACCGGCATCGGACGTACCGGCAAGTGGTTCGCCAGCGAAGACGCCGGCATCGTTCCGGACGCCATCACCCTGGCCAAGGGATTGGGCGGCGGTTTCCCCGTCGGTGCGCTGATCACCCTGGGCGAGGCGCCGTCGTCGTTGTTGTCCGCCGGCCAGCACGGCACCACGTTTGGCGGGAACCCGGTGGCCACCGCAGCCGCCCTCGCAACGCTGCACGCGCTGGAGAACCAGCAGGTGCTGGCCAACGCGGCAGCGGTGGGGGAGCACCTGCGGTCCGGGCTGCGCGCCATTCCCGGCGTCACCGAGGTCCGCGGCGAAGGCCTGCTGATCGGCTTCGACCTGGACGCCGACGTCGCACCCGCGGTGGTGCAGGCAGGCCTCAACGCCGGCTTCATCGTCAACAGCCCCGGCCCGCGGACTCTCCGCCTGGCCCCGCCACTGATCCTCACCGAGGCCCAGTCCGACAGCTTCCTCGCCGCTTTCCCCGCCATCCTTCAAACCGCTAAGGACGCCCAGTGACCCCCTCATCCACCCGGCACTTCCTCAAGGACACGGACCTCAGCCCCGCAGAACAGGCGGAAGTCCTGGACCTGGCTGCGCGCATGAAAGCGGCACCGTACAGCGTCCAGCCATTTGCCGCACCAGGAAACGGGCGCAAGACCGTGGCCGTCATTTTCGACAAGACCTCCACCCGGACCCGCGTCTCCTTCGCCACCGGCATTGCGGACATGGGCGGCAACGCGCTGATCGTCAACCCGGGCGAGGCGCAGATCGGCCACAAGGAGTCCGTGGAGGACACCGCGAAGGTCCTGGAACGCATGGTCTCCACCATCGTGTGGCGCACCGGCGCGCATGCCGGCCTGGTGGCGATGGCGGAAAACTCCCGCGTTCCCGTCATCAACGCGCTGTGCGACGACTACCACCCGTGCCAGCTGCTGGCGGACCTGCTGGCCGTCAAGGAGCACAAGGGTGAACTCAGGGGTCTCACCATGAGCTACCTGGGCGACGCTGCCAACAACATGGCCAACTCCTACCTGCTCGCCGGCGTCACCGCGGGCATGCACGTCCGGATCGCGGGTCCGGAGGGGTACCTGCCGGCCGCGGACGTCGTTGCCGAAGCTGAGGAACGCGCCGCCGAGACCGGCGGTTCCGTACTCATCACCACCGACGCGGCGAAAGCCCTGCAGGGTGCCGACGTGGTAGCCACCGATACCTGGGTGTCCATGGGCCAGGAAGCCGAAAAGGAAGCCCGGCTGCAGCTGTTCCGGGAGTACGCCGTGACTGAGGAGGCCATGGCACTCGCCGCGGATGACGCCGTCGTGCTTCACTGCCTGCCCGCCTACCGCGGCTACGAAATCTCCGCCGGCGTGATCGACGGTCCGCAGTCCATCGTCTGGGACGAGGCCGAAAACCGGTTGCACGCGCAGAAGGCGCTCATGGCGTGGCTGATGCACCGCTCCGGCCTGGCCTTCGTGGACGGCCTCGCGCCGGTCGAGGGCACCGGGGAGAGCACGTTCTAGTGTCCGCCCAGCCCACCGCTGCAGGCTCCAGCCCGGCCACCAAGACAGCCCGCCAGGCGCGCATCACCGCGATCCTGACGGGCCAGTCGGTGCGTTCCCAGGCCGAACTGGCGGCCCTGCTCGCGGACGACGGCGTGCAGGTCACCCAGGCGACGCTGTCGCGGGACCTCGTGGAACTCGGCGCCGTTCGGGTCCGCGGGCAGGAGGGCGCGCTGGTCTACGCGGTTCCGGGCGAAGGCGGCGAACGCGCGGCCAAGGCGGGGGTGAGCCAGGAAATCCTGGACGCCCGCCTGGCCCGGCTCTGCAGCGAACTTCTGGTCACCGCCGAAGCGTCGGCAAACCTCGTGGTGCTGCGGACCCCGCCCGGCGCCGCGAACTTTCTCGCCCTGGCGATCGACCACTCGGTCATGCCGTCCATCCTGGGCACCATCGCCGGTGACGACACCGTGCTGCTGGTCTCCCGCGACCCGCTCGGCGGCCCGGACCTTGCCGCCCGCTTCCTGCAACTGGCTGAGGAAGCCGGGCAATAAGCTTGAAGACAATCATCAAAACAACCCCCAACAAGGAGCAACAAAGTGACTGAACGCATTGTGCTGGCCTACTCCGGCGGCCTGGACACCTCCGTCGCCATCGGCTGGATCGGCGAAGCGACCGGGGCAGAGGTCATCGCCGTGGCCGTGGACGTCGGACAGGGCGGCGAATCGCTGGAAACCATCCGCCAGCGTGCCCTCGGCTGCGGCGCCGTGGAGGCGTACGTGGCCGACGCCTCGGACGAGTTCGCCAACGAATACTGCGTCCCCACGCTGAAGGCCAACGCCCTCTACCAGGGCCACTACCCGCTGGTCTCCGCCATCTCCCGCCCGGTGATCGTCAAGCACCTGGTCAAAGCCGCCCGCGAATTCGGCGCCACCACGGTCGCGCACGGCTGCACCGGCAAGGGCAACGACCAGGTCCGCTTCGAGGTGGGCATCCAGACCCTCGGGCCGGACCTGAAATGCATTGCGCCGGTCCGCGACCTCGCCCTCACCCGGGACAAGGCCATCGCCTTCGCCGAGGAAAAGGGCCTGCCCATTGAGACCACCAAGAAGAACCCGTACTCGATCGACCAGAACGTGTGGGGACGCGCCGTCGAGACCGGCTACCTGGAAGATATCTGGAACGCGCCCACCAAGGACATCTACGACTACACCGCCACCCCGGAGTTCCCGCCGGCACCGGATGAGGTCACCATTTCCTTCGAAGCCGGCGTGCCGGTAGCGATCGACGGCGTCAAGGTCACCCCGCTGCAGGCCATCCAGGAACTCAACCGCCGCGCCGGCGCCCAGGGCGTGGGCCGCATCGACGTCGTCGAGGACCGCCTGGTGGGCATCAAGTCCCGCGAAATCTACGAGGCACCGGGCGCCATGGCGCTGATCACCGCCCACAAGCACCTCGAAGACGTCACCATCGAACGCGAGCAGGCCCGCTTCAAGGCCACCGTTGGCCAGCGCTGGGCCGAGCTGGTCTACGACGGCCAGTGGTTCTCCCCGCTGAAGCGCTCCCTGGACGCGTTCATCGAGGACACGCAGAAGTACGTCTCAGGCGACATCCGCATGGTCCTCCACGGCGGCCAGGCCATCGTCAACGGACGCCGCTCCGAGACCTCGCTGTACGACTTCGACCTCGCCACCTACGACACCGGCGACACCTTCGACCAGTCCATGGCCCGGGGCTTCATTGAACTGTGGGGCATGTCAGCCAAGGTTGCCTCCGGCCGCGACATCCGCGTCGCAGGGAAGTAGCCCGCGTGGCTGACGCAAAGTCTGAAGCTACCAACACCGGCGCACTGTGGGGCGGCCGGTTCGCCGGCGGCCCCGCTGACGCCCTTGCAGCCCTGAGCAAGTCCACGCACTTCGACTGGCGGCTGGCCCGCTACGACATCGCCGGCTCCAAGGCGCACGCCCGCGTGCTGCACAAGGCCGGCCTGCTGGACGGCGCTGAGCTGGAAGGCATGCTCGCCGCGCTCAAGCAGCTGGACGAGGACGTGGCCTCCGGCACCTACCTGCCGGCGGAGTCCGACGAGGATGTGCACGGTTCCCTGGAGCGTGGCCTGATAGAGCGCGCGGGCGCCCAGCTGGGCGGCAAGCTCCGTGCCGGCCGGTCCCGCAACGACCAGGTGGCCACGCTGGGCCGGATGTTCCTGCGTGACCACGCCCGGATCATTGCCCGTGGCGTGCTGGACACGGTGGACGCGCTGGTGGCACAGGCCAGGGCGCACCACGGGGTGGCCATGCCCGGCCGTACCCACCTCCAGCACGCCCAGCCCGTCCTGCTCAGCCACCACCTGCTGGCCCACGCCTGGGCGCTGCTGCGCGACGTGCAGCGGCTGCAGGACTGGGACAGGCGCGCCGGGATTTCGCCGTATGGTTCAGGCGCCCTGGCCGGCTCCTCGCTGGGGCTCGATCCGGAGGCGGTGGCCGCGGACCTGGGCTTCTATTCGGCGGTGCACAACTCGATCGACGGCACCGCGTCCCGCGACGTCTTCGCCGAGTTTGCCTGGGTGTGCTCCATGATCGGGGTGGACCTGTCCCGGATCTCCGAGGAAGTCATCTTCTGGGCCACCAAGGAGTTCTCCTTCGTCACGCTGCACGATTCGTACTCCACTGGATCGTCCATCATGCCGCAGAAGAAGAACCCGGACATCGCTGAGCTGGCCCGCGGCAAGGCGGGGCGCCTGATCGGCAACCTGACCGGGCTGCTGGCCACCCTCAAGGGCCTGCCGCTGGCGTACAACCGCGACCTGCAGGAGGACAAGGAGCCGGTCTTTGATGCCGCGGACACGCTGGAGCTGCTGCTTCCGGCGGTCTCCGGCATGATCGCGACGCTGACGTTCAACACGGAGCGGATGGAGTCGCTGGCACCGCAGGGCTTCGCGCTGGCCACGGACATCGCCGAGTGGCTGGTCCGGCAGGGCGTGCCGTTCCGGGAGGCGCATGAACTTTCCGGGGCTGCGGTCAAGCAGGCAGAATCCCGCGGCGTGGAGCTGTGGGACCTGACGGACGCCGAATACGCGGCCATCTCGGAGCACCTGACGCCGGAGGTCCGCACGGTCCTGTCCACGGAGGGCTCGCTCAACAGCCGCAACTCCCAGGGCGGAACGGCACCGGCCGCCGTCGAACGCCAGCTCGTGGCGCTGGAAAGCGAGCTGGAGACGGCCCGCACCTACGCCGCCTAACCCCCGACGCTCTCTCACTTCATGCGGCTTTTGGGGCAACGCTCTCTCATTTTCTTCAGGAAAATGAGAGAGCGTTGGTGTTTTTCAGGCATTAAGTGAGAGAGCGTCCGGGTATGTGGACGTTCGGGTACGCGGACGACGGCGGCTGGTTGGCTTCGCGTGCCAGCAGGCTCTCTTTGATGGCGAGCCCCCAGCGGAATCCGCCCAGCGAACCATCCGTCCGGATCACCCGGTGGCACGGCACGAACAGTGCTGCAGCGTTGAAGGCGCACGCACTCGCGGCCGCGCGCACGGCCTTTGGGTTTCCAGCCAGCGCGGCGTACTCGGTGTACGTGACCGGGGACCCGGGCCGGACTTCCCGCAGCACATTCCACGCGTGGGCACGGAACGGACCCGACTGTTGCCGGACCGGAACTGCCATGGCCGGCGCAGGGTCCCCGCTGTAGAAGGCCTCCACGGCGGGCGAGATCCCGTCCATCCGGCCGACCTCTTCCACGGAGTCCGGCCGCAGCGCGGGATGGATCTGGCCGGTCAGTTCCTCCAACCGTGCGGTCCACCCGGATGCAAGGACCACCCCGTCGTGTGCCAGAACCGTGAACGGCCCGTCGGGTGTGGACATTTCCAGCAGTTGGGCTCTCATTTCATGACTTTCAGGTCGGCGGGCCGGTGCCCGGAGGATGGTGCGGCGGCTGCCCGCCAGAGGTGCATGGTGGCGTAGGAACGCCAAGGACTGGTCTCGCGGAAATCCGGACTCAGGACGCCGCCGGCATTAATGCCGCTGCCATTAGTGCCGCCGGTCAGCGCGCGGATCCCGTTGCGTACCGCCGCGTCGTTGGCCAAGAAGATGTCAGGCGCGCCGAGGACCCGCATGGCCACGTAGCCCACCGTCCAGGGTCCCACCCCCGGCAGCGGCAGGAGGGAGGCTTCGAGCCCCGGCACGTCGCTGCCGTAGCCAAAGTCCAGCTCCCCCGAAGCCATGACTGAGGCCGTGTGCAGGAGTGCGTCAATCCTGCGCTGCGGACCGGCCAGGAGGTGCCCGGCGCCGGCAACCTGCGCCGGCGTGGGGAACAGCCGCTCCAGCCCGTCCCCGGCTGCGGTGCTGGGACTGCCCGCGGCAGACAAACGGGTGAGGGCCGTGCGGGCAGCAGCGACAGTGACCTGCTGGCCCACCATGGCCCGGATGAGCAGTTCCTGCGGGTCCACGGCTCCGGGCATGCGCATGCCGGGCGCGGCGGCCACGGAGGTGGCCAGCCTGGGATCAGCACGGAGGGTGCCGTCGATCGCTTCGGGGTCTGCGTCCAGGTCGAAGAGCCTGCGCACCCGGCTCAGCAGCGCCGGCAGGTCGCGCAGGTCCACCGCGCCCACAGTGAGGGTCAGCGGCCTGGTCCGGGAGCCGGCGTCGTAGTCGACTCGGAACCTGGCATCCCCGTGCTGCAGCCGCAGCGTGCGTGCGTAGGAGCGTGCCGTCCCTGCCTCGACGCCGGGAATGGCGCGCGCCGCCAGGAAGGAGAAGATTCCGGGGTCGAAGGGGTGCCTGTACGGGAGTGTGAGCGTGAGGGCGGTGGTCCCGCCGGCCGGCCGGTGCGGCCGGGCAGCGAGGCGAAGCGCGCCGGGGGTCATGGCAAAGACCGCCAGCATGGTTTCGTTGAACTGCCGCACGCTGCTGAAACCGGCCGCAAACGCGACGTCGGCCAGCTTCATGGACGTGGACACCAGCAGTGTTCGTGCGGTCTGGGCGCGGCCGGCCCGGGCCAGCGATAAAGGGCCGGCGCCGAGTTCCTGGGTGAGGATCCGGTTAAGCTGCCGTGCGGAGTAGCCCAGCCGTGCGGCAAGCCCCGCCACTCCGTCCCGGTTCACCACACCGTCGTTGATCAGGCGCATGGCGCGTCCGGCGACGTCCTGGCGTTGGTTCCACGCCGGGGTGCCGGGGACCGCTTCGGGGAGGCACCGCTTGCAGGCCCGGTAGCCGGCGTCGTGCGCCGCCGCGGACGTCTCGTAGAAGGTGACGTTCGCCGCTTTGGGGGTTCGCGCCGGGCACGACGGGCGGCAGTAGATGCCCGTGGTCCGCACGGCAGTGTAGAACTGTCCGTCGAAGCGGGTATCCCGGGCGTCGATGGCCCGGTAGCGCTGCCAGAAATCCATGCCTCCATCCTGCCAGCCCGCGGAGGCTGCACCTAGCGGAAATCGGACACGGCTCCGAAGGGCGAAGTGCTGCCGTCCTCGATAGAGTCTGCCCATGAGTGACCAGTTGCCTACAGACCCGGAAGACCTGCGCGGGATGCTGTCCGGAGATGCCCGCGACCTTGCCCCGCTGCTGCTCGGCGCCGTCCTGACGCACGAATCACGCGAAGGTCCGGTGTCCGTCCGGCTGACCGAGGTGGAGGCGTACCTGGGGCCGGAGGATTCGCTTCATCCGGACCCAGGCTCCCACACGTACCGCGGCCCCACACCGCGCAACGCCCCCATGTTCGGTCCGGCCGGTCACCTCTACGTTTACTTCACGTACGGAATGCACCACTGCACCAACATCGTGTGCGGGCCTCCGGGCACAGCCTCGGCCCTGCTGCTGCGGGCCGGCGAAATCGTAGACGGCCTCGAGCTGGCCAGGAAGCGCCGGCACACGTCCAGGACCGCCGCGGATCTTGCCAGCGGCCCCGCGCGGCTCGCCAAGGCGCTGGGGCTTACGACGGCGGACAGCGGCCGGGATGCCCTGGCGCCCCCTTTCGCGCTGGTGCTTCCGCCCCGCGCGGCTGAGGCGGTCAGTTCCGGACCGCGGGTGGGGGTATCCGGCGCGGGAGGGTCGGAGGAGTACGCATGGCGGTACTGGATCACGGGCGATCCCACCGTGTCCCGGTACAAGGCCGCCAAAGCCCGCCCGGTGAAGGTCAGACCAAACACGTTTGGCGACCGTTAACGGAAATGGTTGTAGAATGGTAGGTCTGTCTTTTGCGATAGGGGAACGTTAATGCTCGACGCGGATTTGGCCCACGAACGGGAGTACGTGGCCGGCCTGTATGCCCGGCTTGAAGAGCTCCGCGAGGAAAAACGCCGGCAGCTCGCGCAGGTCCGCCGGGCCGGCGCCGTGGGCACCATGCAGAATGTTTCCGAACGTGACGCCTTCGCAGCCCTCTACGAGGACCGCCTGGCGCAGCTGGACGCCGTGGATGACCGGCTGGTGTTCGGCCGTCTGGACCTGGACTCGGGGGAAGCGCAGTACATCGGCCGTATCGGCCTGTCCACCGAGGACCTGCAGCGGCTCATGGTGGACTGGCGCGCGCCGGAAGCCGGCCACTTCTACCAGGCCACCGCTTTTGACCGCCAGGGCGTGCGGCGCCGCCGGCACCTGATCCTGCATGGCCGCGAGGTCAAGGCCATTGAGGACGACGTCCTGGACGCCTCCATGCTCGCGGACAACGAATCGCTCCAGGGCGAAGGTGCCCTGCTGGCGGCGCTGAACTCGAAGCGGACCGGCCGCATGTCCGACATCGTCAGCACCATCCAGTCCGAACAGGACCGGATCATCCGCTCCTCCATCTCCGGCGCCCTCGTGGTGCAGGGCGGGCCGGGTACCGGCAAGACCGCCGTGGCGCTGCACCGTGCCGCCTACCTCCTCTACACCCACCGGGACCGGCTCAAGAGCGCAGGTGTCCTGCTGGTGGGCCCGTCGTCGTCGTTCATGAAATACATCGAGCGGGTGCTGCCCTCGCTGGGCGAAACGGGCGTCGTGATGGCCAGCCTTGGCCGGCTCATGCCGGGCATCCAGGCGGTCCCGGAACCGGAAGCCGCCGTTGCCGCCATCAAGGGACGCCTGGACATGGCCACCGTGGTGGCCAACGCCGTCTCCAACCGGCAGCGGGTCCCGGCCGCGAACCAGATCCTGGAGGTGGACGGCCGCAAGCTGGTGCTGACCCCGCGCCAGGTGCGCCGCGCCCGTGAACGCGCCCGTTCCACCGGAAAGCCGTACAACGAGGCCAGGGTGACCTTCGTGAAGATCCTGTTGCGTGAGCTGACCGAACAGCTGACGGACATGGTCGAGGCCGGGAACATCGGCAACAATGCGGACCGCTCCTATCTGGCTGAGGATGTCCGCACCGCCCGGGACGTGCGGATCGCGCTGAACCTCTGCTGGATGCCCATGACGCCGGAGAAACTGATTTCCGAGCTGTTCAGCAAGCCCGCCGTACTGGAGTTCTGCACCCCGCACATGTCTCCCGGCGAACGGAAACTGCTGCTGCGGCCGGCGGACGCCCCCTGGACCGAATCCGACGTCCCGCTGCTGGACGAGGCCGCCGAACTGCTCGGCGAACTCGACCCGGCGGCCGGCCGCGGCCTGGCCCAGCAGGAGCACGACCGCGCCCGGGACCTGGCCAACGCAAAGCAGACCCTGGTCAACATGGAAACGGCCGGCGTCGATGCGCTGATGACGGCTGAGGACCTGATGGAGCAGAACCAGGAGCGCGAGGCCAGGCTTACCGCGGCCGAGCGTGCCACCACGGACCGGACCTGGGCGTTCGGGCACATCGTGGTGGACGAGGCCCAGGAGCTGTCCCCGATGCAGTGGCGGCTGCTGGTGCGCCGGTGCCCGCTGAAGTCCTTCACCATCGTGGGTGACATTGCCCAAACCAGCTCCGTGGCCGGCGCCAACTCGTGGCAGGGCGCGCTGGCGCCCATGTTCGGGGAACGCTGGCAGCTGGAGGAGCTGACCGTCAACTACCGCACGCCCACACAAATCGCCGAGGCCGCGGTGCGGATGGCCAACGCGGCCGGCCTGGTGGTGTCGGCGCCCAAGGCGGTCCGGGAGGGCCGCTGGGCACCGGTCGTGGACCAGGTGGAGCCGGGTGCGCTGGTGGACCGCCTGGTGGAGGTACTGCCGGAGGAGCTTGCAGCGCTAGACGGCGGCCTGCTTGCGGTGATTGCCGACGGCCCCCTTCTCGCTGAAGCTGCTTCAGCCCTGCGCGCCTCCTACGGCCGGCGCATCGGCAACGGTGCGGGCAGCTATGAGCAGGACATCGTGGTGATCAGCCCACGGGAGGCCAAGGGCCTGGAGTTCGACGGCGTGGTGATCCTGGAGCCTGCCATGATGCTCAACCATGAGCACGGCAAGGTGGGGGACCTGTACGTCGCCATGACCCGTGCCACGCAGCGCCTGCGGTTGATCGCCGGCCGGCCGGTCCCTGCCGGCATCGTCCGCTGATATCGGGGGCGGTACGCTGCCCTGATGGGGCCGCCGGCAATCCTGCTAACTTAGAAGGCGTGCCAGAACTAAGCAGCCTCGAATCGCAGCAGAACGACCCGACCTTTGCCAATATCTGGCAGGAGCTGAAGTGGCGTGGCCTGGTCCATGTCTCCACCGACGAAGAGGAGCTGGAAAAGCTCCTCGCCGGTGAACCGGTTACGTATTATTGCGGCTTCGACCCCACCGCTCCGAGCCTGCACCTGGGCAACCTGGTCCAGTTGCTCCTGATGCGCCGGCTCCAACTGGCGGGGCACCGGCCCCTCGGCCTGGTGGGCGGTTCCACCGGCATGATCGGCGATCCGCGTCCGACGGCGGAGCGCACATTGAACACCAAGGACACCGTTGCTGAGTGGGTTGGGTACCTCCAGGCCCAGGTCCGCCGTTTCCTCAGCTTCGAGGGCGGCAATGCCGCCCGGATGGTCAACAACCTGGACTGGACCGCGCCGCTAAGCGCGATCGACTTCCTGCGCGAGGTGGGCAAGCACTACCGCGTCGGAACCATGCTCCGCAAGGACGCCGTGGCCTCGCGCCTGAGCTCGGATGAGGGCATCAGCTATACCGAGTTCAGCTACCAGATCCTGCAAGGCATGGACTACTTGGAGTTGTACCGCGAATACGGCTGTGTCCTGCAGACCGGCGGCTCTGACCAGTGGGGCAACCTCACCAGCGGCACGGAACTGATCCGCAAGGTGGAAGGCAAGAGCGTCCACGCGCTGGGAACCCCGCTCATCACCAATTCGGACGGCACCAAGTTCGGCAAGAGCGAGGGCAATGCGATCTGGCTCGATGCCGGCATGTGCAGCCCGTACGCCTTCTACCAGTTCTGGCTGAACACGGCCGACGCTGACGTGGTGGACCGGCTGAAGGTCTTCACCTTTCTCTCGCGCGCCGAGATCGAGGAAATCGCGGCCGCCGTGGCGGAGCGCCCGTTTGCCCGTGAGGGCCAGCGGAAGCTTGCCTTCGAAGTGACTTCGCTGGTCCATGGTGTCGCGGCTACGGAAAAGGTCATCGCCGCCTCCGCCGCCCTGTTCGGTAACGGCGACCTCTCCGCACTGGACAAGCAGACCCTGCAGGCAGCCACCTCCGAGCTTCCTTCCGCGACGGTCCAGGTGGACGCCCTCGGAATCATCGACTTGCTCGTCGCCTCCGGCTTGTCGGACAGCAAGTCCGCAGCCCGGCGCACTGTGGGGGAGGGCGGTGCCTACGTGAATAACGAGAAGGTGCTGGACCCTGAGGCCGTTATTTCGGAGTCCGAACTGCTCCATGGGCAGTACCTCCTGCTCCGCCGGGGCAAGAAGAACCTTGCCACTGTCGAGGTCCTCGTTCCCTAGGCCGGCAGCCTGCCGGCCCGCCCGATGCACGCCCTTCCGAAGCCGATTTGCACGGCCGCGGAGGGGCGTGTATTGTTTTCTGAGTCGCCGCCGCTGAGCGGTGACAAACCCCCAACAAATGAGAAGCGATTCTTGGCCGTGCAGGGCACGGATTGAAGAATTCTTCGACATTTTGCTGGGCGGATTCATCTCGACCGGGTGAATTCCGGGAAAACAACCGGATTTGCAAAAGCGAATGAAGATGAAATAAGATAAAAACATCGCAGCGAAGAAATACGAAGCGGAATTCATTGAATGAATTGCTTCGGGAATATTCGAATGTGTCTGTTGTTTGAGAACTCAATAGTGTGCCAAGTTTATTGATACCGATTTTTTATGAATTGGTTGGATTTGCTGTGCCGCCACCCCGTGGTG
>NZ_JBIVQB010000002.1:0-700508 GCF_044754945.1 Pseudarthrobacter sp. NPDC092439 | reverse complement strand
GAGGGTGTGGGAGAGTAGGTCACCGCCGGACACACATTGGTCGAGGCCCCGAACCACCAGGTTCGGGGCCTCCCACATTTAAACACCCACACCCCACAACCCACACCCGGAGCGCTCCGCAACCCCGGAAATCCGGTGATTAACCTCAAAAAGTGCCGGAAACACGCGGAATTTGCGGACCGGGACGGCCCAAGCTGGTAAGTTTTCGAACAGTGGCTTGTACGCATGCCGCGTGCAGGCTCCAGAATCATGACAGTCCAGGAGGACATAAATGGCTAAGAACCGTAGTGAACTTGTTGCAGAGGTAGCAGGCAAGGCCGGCACCAGCCAGGCAGCCGTGAACTCCGTCCTCGACGCACTGTTCGAGGTTTTCGAGACTTCTGTCGCCGCCGGCGAGAAGATCACCATCCCGGGCTGGCTCGCCGTCGAGCGTACCGACCGTGCAGCACGCACCGGCCGCAACCCCCAGACGGGCGAGACCATCCAGATCGCCGCCGGCCACAGCGTCAAGCTGACCGCAGGCTCCAAGCTGAAGGCTGCAGTCTCCAACAAGAAGTAGTCCTTCCGGCCGGCCACGCGCCGGCTTCCGAAAGGAGCGGCAACCACCTGGTTGCCGCTCCTTTCTGCGTTAAGCCGATTCGCGGGCGGCCCCGCAGTAGCGGACAATGGAATGGTGTCTCCTGCCGCCAACCCCCGTTCCAACGCCCCGCAGCCTGCCTCCGCCGGCGCGGAGGGCAGGCCTGCTGCTGGCGGCCGGACCCCGGCGCGCGGCACCGCACTAGGCATCTCCGGCCCGTGGCAGCTGGCCGGGCTGGCTGTACTGTTTCTGGGCCTGGTCGCGGCCCTGTTGTTCTCCGGCGCCGCTGCAGCACCCGACGTGGCCGATCCGGGTGCTTTCGTCCGCTGGGGCCTGCCTGCCAGCAAGGCCATCCACAATGTATCCCTGGCGACCGTCATCGGCGGCCTGATTTTCGCCGTCGGCATCCTGCCGAGGTTCGCGGGTGCCGCTGCCCGGCAGCACGGCCGTGCTGAAGGCGGCCGACCGGAGCATCCGGCCTTCGCCCGCGCCCTGGCAATAGCGGCCGCGGCGGGCGCCGCGTGGACGCTGTCCGCCGTCGCTGTCCTGGTCCTTACGTACGCTGACGTGGCCGGCCAGCCGCTGGCCGCGGATGCCGAGTTCACCACCTCGCTGATTTATTTCATGACTGACATCGACACCGGCCGAGCCTGGCTGGCCGTCACGATCATTGCTGCGGTCACCACCACGGCCCTCTTCGGTGTCAGGTCCCTTGGCGCCTTGGCGTTGACTCTGATCCTGGCACTCTGCGGGCTGATCCCAATGGCCTTGATCGGCCACTCCTCGAGTTCGTCGGACCACGAAGGCGCCATCAACTCCCTTGGCCTGCACCTGGTGGGTGTCAGCGCCTGGGTGGGCGGCATCATCGTGCTCGCGCTGCTGTCCGGCCTCCTCACCGGGAAAAACACGGACATCACCGAGCCCACGCTCAGGAGGTTTTCCACCCTGGCCGGCTTCGCGTTCGTGCTGGTTTTTGCATCCGGCGTGATCAATGCGGCCATCCGGATCACCGCGTGGCAGGACCTCGTTGGCTCACCGTACGGCCAGCTGATTCTTGCCAAGTCCGCAGCCACCCTGGTGCTGGGCGGAATCGGCTTCATGCACCGCCAATGGGTCATCCCGCAGCTGGGCCGGCAGGGATCCGCCATGTCCTCGCGGCGCGTACTGTGGCAGCTGCTGCTGGCTGAGCTGGTCATCATGGGCGCCACCTCCGGCATCGCCGTGGCACTGGGCCGCTCAGCACCGCCGGAGCCCACCGCCTACGCCCCGGATGCGTCCCCGGCGTTCATCCTCACCGGCTATGAGCTTCCCCCGGAGCTCACCCCCGAGCGCTGGCTCACCGAGTGGCGTCCCGACTGGCTTTGGATCACGGCGGCCGTCTTCGGGCTGGTCGCCTACTTCCTGGGCGTCGTCAAGATTCGCCGCCGCGGAGACAAGTGGCCCTGGTTCCGGTCCGTGAACTGGGTGATCGGACTGCTGGTCCTGACGTACATCACGTCCGGTCCGCCGTCGGTCTATGGCCGGGTGCTGTTCTCCGCGCACATGGTGGACCACATGGCGCTCACCATGGTGGCGCCGATCTTCCTGGTCCTGGGTGCCCCCGTCACGCTCGCCCTGCGCGCCCTCCCGGCCCGCGCCGACGGTTCCCGGGGCATGCGGGAGTGGCTGCTGGTGTTCGTCCACTCGAAGTTCTCGCAGCTGGTTACCCACCCGCTGTTCGCCGCGGCCAACTTTGCCGGCTCCATCGTGCTGTTCTACTACTCGGACCTTTTCGGGTTCGCCATGCGGGAGCATGTGGGGCATGAGCTGATGATCCTGCACTTCCTGCTGACGGGCTACATCTTCGTCCTCAGCATGATCGGGACGGACCCCCTGCCGCGGCGCGCGCCCTTCCCGATGCGCCTGCTCCTGCTGCTGGCCACCATGGGCTTCCACGCGTTCTTCGGCGTGGCCATCATGGGCGGCACCAACCTCCTCGCCGCGGACTACTTCGGCAACCTGGGCCGCGAATGGGGTCCGTCGGCGCTGGTGGACCAGCAAATGGGCGGCGCGGTGGCTTGGGGCATCGGCGAGGTACCCACGCTCCTGGTGGCGATCGGCGTCGCGATTATGTGGTCCCGGTCCGACCAGCGCGAAACAAAACGCGTGGACCGGGCGGCGGACAGGAATAACGACGCCGATCTGGCCGCTTACAACGATATGTTTGCCAAATTGGCTGAACGCGACGCCAGGCTGGCTGAACGCAACAAGCTGGAAGGACGCTGATGAGCGAAACCGTACGAACCTCTGCCCGGGTCCGCGCCTCCGAACTGGTGGGCCGTAACTGGCTGAACACCGGCGGCAAGACGCTGGACCTCGAAGCGCTGCGCGGCAAGATCGTGCTCCTCGACTTCTGGACGTTCTGCTGCATCAACTGCCTGCACGTCCTGGACGAGCTGCGTCCGCTGGAGGAGGAGTACTCGGACGTCCTGGTGACCGTCGGCGTCCACTCACCCAAGTTCGAGCACGAGGCCGATCCGGTGGCCCTGGCCGCTGCCGTGGAACGCTACGAGATCCACCACCCGGTCCTCGACGATCCCGAGCTGGACACCTGGAAGGCCTACACCGCCCGCGCCTGGCCCACCTTGGTGGTCATCGACCCCGAGGGCTACATCGTGGCGCACCTGTCGGGCGAGGGCCACGCAGACGGCCTGGCCGTGCTGATCCCCGAGCTCATCGCCGAACACGAGGCCAAGGGCACCCTCCACCGAGGTTCCGGCCCCTATGTGGCGCCCGAACCGACGTCGGGCACCCTCCGCTTCCCCGGCAAGGCGCTGTTCCTGCCGGCGGGCCGCGGTTCCGTCGCCCTGGAGGAAACGTACGACGGCGGCGCCGCGGCGGGTGCCGCAGGCAACAGCGGGGAAAAGGGTTCCTGGCTGGTCACCGACACCGGCCATCACCGGCTGGTGGAGCTGGACACCGACTTTGAGACGGTCCTCGCCACCTATGGTTCGGGCACCAAGGGCTACGCCGACGGCCCCGCCGCCGGCGAGACCGGCACCGCTGAATTCAACGAGCCCCAAGGCCTGGTGCTGCTCCCTGAAGACGTGGCAGCAAAGGCGGGCTACGACGTCGTCATTGCCGACTCCGTGAACCACCGCCTCCGGGGACTGTCGCTGAAAGACGGCAAGGCGTCGACACTGGCCGGTAACGGCGTGCAGCGGCTCCTGGAAACCGGCCCGGCGCGCGTGGACGAGCACGCCGCCGGAGTCACCGGCAAACTGGGCGGGCACCCGCTGGAGGTCGCTCTGAGCTCGCCGTGGGACGTGGTGTGGTCCGGCAAACTCAACGCCGTGGTGGTGGCGATGGCCGGCGTACACCAGATTTTCAGTTTCGACCCCATCAGCGGGGCGGTGGCCATCGTGGCCGGCAACGGCCTGGAAGGCCTGCTGGACGGGCCCGCGGACGAGGCATGGTTCGCGCAGTCCTCCGGCCTGGCCGAGGACGCGGACGGCAACATCTGGGTGGCCGACTCCGAAACCTCCGCGCTGCGCAAGCTCGTCATCGCGGAAGACGGCACCGTGATGGTGGAGTCGGCCGTGGGCAAGGGCCTGTTCGACTTCGGCTTCCGGGACGGTCCTGCGCCGGAGGCCCGGCTGCAGCACCCCCTGGGCGTCACTGTACTGCCCGATGGCTCTGTGGCCATCGCGGACACCTACAACGGAGCTGTCCGCCGCTATGACCCCGCGGCCGGCACCGTGTCCACCCTGGCCCGCGGCCTGTCCGAGCCTTCGGACGTGATTGTGGACCACACCCGGTCCGCCGGTTCCGAGCCGCTCTTGGTGGTGGTGGAAGCAAACAAGCACCAGCTGGTGTACGTGCCCATCCCGAAGGAAGCACAGCAGGTGGATGAGGGCGCGTCACAGACCCAGCGGCCCAAGAGCCCCGTTGCGCCGGGGCCCTTGGAGCTGACCGTCCGCTTCAAGGCTCCCACCGGGCAGAAGCTGGATGACCGCTGGGGCGACCCCACGCAGCTGAAGATCTCCTCCACACCGCCGGAGCTGCTGGTCTCGGGTGGCGGCACCTCTGTGGGGCTGCTCCGCACGCTTGAACTGTCCGCCGACGTACCCGAAGGCGTCCTGCACATTACCGCCCGCGCGGCCGCCTGCGACGGACCAGAGACCGAGGACGGCGAGATCCCGGACCACGCTGCCTGCCACCTGTACCAGCAGGACTGGGGCATCCCGGTGGTCCTGCAGGGTGACGGGGACACGGAACTGGTGCTGGACCTGCGCGGCATGGACTGACCCGGCCTAGCATCCCTGACAGGCTGCCGCCTACGCGTCACGGACAGCAGTCTTTTGGGTACCCGGCCTGGCAATAACCGCGGACTCACGGGACTGCGCCTCGCGGCGGCAGCCAAAAGCATGCCCGGCGTGACGCGACTCCTGTGGGCAGCAGTTTTCCACATAGGCTCTCGTACCTCTGCCATGCGCGGAAGCGCGGAGCCACCATGTCCGCATGGACGCCTTCAAAGCCCTCGCACGATGTGGCGGAGCAGCGCGCCGACCGGTACTCGCCCGAATGGGAGTTGACGATGCCGCGCTGCGACGTGCCGTCCGGGGAGGAGTCCTGCGGCCGGCACGGGGACTGTATGCGCTTCCGTCGGCCTCTCCGGACCTGGTGGCCGCGCTGCGGAACCGTGAGCTGTTGACCTGCTCAAGTGCTGCGCCCATGTACAACCTCTGGTGCCTGCCGCCCAACGGGCTCCGCCACGTCCACCACCGGCGCCGGGAATCCGTCCGGGGCAACGCCGTCTACCACGCCGGACTGCTCCTGCCGCCAGCCTCCCTCCGGCCGGTAGCGGCGCTCGCCGACGTGCTGATCCACGCACTGCGGTGCTTGTCCTTCGCGGAGTCCCTGGTGATGGTCGAGTGCGCCGTGGGGCGAGGCGATATCACCGTCGACTTCCTGCGCCAACACCTGCCCGGGAAGAGGAACGGCAAGGCGAGGGCGGTGCTGGACTGGGTGGACCGGGGCTCGGATTCACTCCTTGAGACGCTGGCGCGGACCTATTTCCGGCAGGCGGGGATTTCAGTCCAGGCGCAGGTCTACCTGGAGCGCGTGGGTCACGTCGATTTGCTGCTGGACGGCTGGCTGGTGGTGGAACTGGATGGCCGGCACCACGCCGAATGGAAGCAGGTGCAGAAGGACCACCGGCGGAACAACGAGTCGGTGGTGCAGGGGTACACAGCCCTGCGGTACTACTATCCGGACGTGGTGCACTATCCCGAAGCCATGGTTGCTCAGGTCCTGCAGGTGCTGGCGCGGCGGCGATGATCGAGCGGACGTCACGCAGAGCATGCTTTTGATACCAGGAGAGGGCTGCAACCCCGGAATCACGGGGACTGGTAGTTGGGAGAGCCCCGAAAGCGTGCTGGGTGTGACGCTCGGGCAGCCCCGGCGCTAGAAGCTCAGCAGCGGGGTGACCTTGATGGTGTCGCCGCCGATGTCCAGCCGCGTGGTGAAGCTGAAGTCCACTTCTTCATCCAGCGGGAACCAGGCGCCGGTGAAGGAATCCTGCTGCTGGGCCTGGACGCGCGCCTTGCCGTCCAGCGGGGCCACCACCCAGCGGCCGTTGAAGGGTTCGATGGACACCCCGGGGTACTTGGTGATGCTCCATTTAATAGTGCCGTCCTGGACCCGGTTGTCGCTCGCGTAGTAGAACGGGCAGTCCGGCTGCAGCTTCTGCACTTTGGAAGCCTCTGCGGCGCAACTGTCCAGGTACTGCTTCACCTTGGCTGCGACCTCATTTTTCAGGCGGTCCGTGGCCTCGGTCAGCAGGTTCAGCGGCGCCACGGGTGCGCCACGGCCCGTGACGGTGGCCCGGGTGGCGGGGGCCGAGAAGTAGCGTCCGTTCAAGGACGCCTCGTACTCGCCCGGGTAGAACACGGCGAAGCTGTTCTGCCCGTCCGGCATATTCACCGGGATGCCGTTGAGCGTGGCTTCGCTGGAGTTAACGACCGTGACGTCCACGGTAGGCAGCCGGGAGGGGACAAACGCCCAGGTGTCGAAGAATATCCATTCGGTGCCGGTGCGCTCCAGGAGGAATTCGGTGCGTAGCCGGCTGCCGTCGATGGTGTAGTCCAGGGGCACCATGACACGGTTTCCGGGACGTGGCTCGGGGTCGCCCACGGTGGTGTTGGACAGCCTCGAGACGGCCGTCTGCAGGGCTGTCCCGTCAAGCATGGCCGCGTTGCCGCCGGGAACGGTGGCGCGGAGGAGGCCCAGGGCCCTGCCGCCGTCGCCGCCTTGGAGGGCTTCCAGGTATTCGCGCACAGGCTGCTGCGGACTGGACACGGTGTTGTTCACGACGTTCACCGCCACCACCCCCGCAGCCACGGCAAGCATGAGGCCAAGCAGCCAACCGGCCGCGATCCTCACCAACGCTTGACTCATCTGCACGCTTCCCACGTTACCGGTAAGCGTGCGCACGGCCTTCCCGGGCGGCGTCACATGTGCCGCGCACCACGGGGACAGGGAGTACGACGGCGGCGCCCGCCGCCGCTGGCCACGGCTACCGGGTGGCTGGAACCGGGAGTCTTAGCGGCGGCGCCGCGGGGAGGTACCGAACACCCCGCGCAGCAGTTCACGGCCGAGTTGGGTTCCGATGGAGCGGGCCATACTCTTCAGGCCGCCGCCCAGGGCGTCACCGAACACACCGCCGAGGCCGTCCGCGGAGCTGCGGTCCGCGCCGGAGGGGGAGCGGGGCGTGGAGTCCCGAGCCGGCACCGTCCGGCCGCCGGGGGCGGGCCGGCTGCTGGGCCGGCCGAGGATGTCCTCCTCGATGCGCCGGGCCTCGGCGTCGACGTCCATGTCTGCAGCGGAGTCCTCGGTCGCCGGATCCTGCGCAGCTCCCGCCCCGGCACCCTGCCCGGACAGCTTTTCATAGGCCGACTGGTTGTCCACCGCCTCGCCGTACCGCGCCAGCAGGGCTGAGCCGTTGACGATTCCCGAGACCACGCCCGCCCCGCTCGGGCCCATGACTGACTCGGGCGCGCGGAGCCGGGTGTGGGCCACCGGGGTGGGTGCCCCGTTTTCGTTCATGACGGTGACCACGGCTTCGCCGATGCCCGCCGATGTCAGGGTCTCTTCGAGGTCGTAGTCGCTCAGGGGAAATGTGGACACCGTTGCCCTGAGGGCCTTGGCGTCTTCGGGGGTGAAGGCACGCAGCGCGTGCTGGACCCGGTTGGCTAGCTGGCCCAGGACTTCAGCGGGGACGTCCTTCGGCGTCTGGGTCACGAAGAAAATGCCCACGCCCTTGGACCGGATCAGCCGGACGGTGGTGGTGATCGCGGCCAGGAAGGCCTTGGAGGCGTCCTTGAAGAGCAAGTGCGCTTCGTCCAGGAAGAAGACGAGCTTGGGCTTGTCCAGGTCACCGGCCTCGGGCAGCTCCTCGAAAAGGTCCGCCAGCAGCCACATCAGGAAGGTGGAGAAGAGCAACGGCTTGGATTGGAGCGTGGGCAGCTCCAGGCAGGTGATGATGCCCCGCCCGTCCGGCGACGTGCGCATCAGGTCCGCGGTGTCGAACTCCGGCTCGCCGAAGAACGTGTCCAGGCCCTGGGCCTCGAGGGTCACGAGCTCGCGGAGGATTACCCCCGCTGTTGCCTTCGACAGACCGCCGAGCTCCTCCAGCTGCTCCTTGCCCTCCGCAGACGTGAGGAACTGGATCACGGCCCGGAGGTCCTTGAGGTCGGTCAGTTCCAGGCCGTTCTTGTCCGCGAAGTGGAAGATCAGCTGCAGGCTGGATTCCTGCGTGTCGTTCAGCTCCATGATCCGGGAGAGGAGGATAGGTCCGAAGGAGGTGACCGTCGCCCGGACCGGGACGCCGGCGCCGTCCCCGCCAAGGGCCAGGAACTCTACCGGAAAGGCCCGTCCTTCCCACTCCTGGCCAATCCCCTCGGTACGTTCCGCAAGCTTGGAATTTCCGACGGCGGCAGTCGCCAGACCGGACAGGTCGCCTTTGATGTCCGCCAGGAACACAGGGACGCCCGCGGCGGAGAGCTGTTCGGACATCATGTGCAGGGTGACCGTCTTGCCCGTTCCGGTGGCTCCGGCCACGAGTCCGTGCCGGTTCATCATGGCCAGCGGCAGGCGGACCGGGGCTTCCTTGTGGACTTCGCCGTCCACCACCGCAGCCCCCAGTTCGATGGTGGCACCCTCCAGGGTGTACCCCTTTTGGAGGGTGGCAAGCTTCTCTGCGGTGGATTTCCCGGCCATGCCCACAGCTTAGCGGCGCCGGCAGCCGGGTCTACCGCACCGCGCGGTCCGCGCGTTCCAGCAGCCGCGAGGCGGCGTCGCCAGGACGACGTCCCCTGCCGGCACTGCCGTCCTGGTGAGCCGAGGCCGCCGGCAAAGCAAGTAGTCCCCTTCCTCCCCGCCGAAAAAACGAGTACTCCCGCCAAAAGACAGGTGGGGCGTTACGCGTGCGCTCCGGCGCACCCCGCACCTAGGGTGAAGCCATTCTGCGGCCAGGGTGGTCCGCAGGCCTTGAGGGAGAGACACATGGACAATTTGCTGGGCATTGGCAGTGGCGCTCGACGGCAGGGCCGTGGCGGCTTCAGGGCCGCGGCGGCGCTCGCCGCAGCCGGGCTGGTACTCGCCGGCAGCGGTATCGCTTTCGCTGACGACATCCACAACACGCTGGACAGTTCGGTTGACACAGACGCCGAAGTCCTTGCACTGAACCTGGGCGGCGCGCAGGGTTTTGCGTCGCTGGCACTGTGGACCACCGACGGCGACGGGAAGAGGGGGTGTAATTTGACCGGTTCTAACACCCTGACGCTGAAAATCGAATCCACCAACACGTCGGTGGCCACGGTATCGCCGGCTACCACCACGTTCACCTCCTGTGGCTTTACGCAGCCGCTGTCCGTAACTGCTGTGGGAGCGGGTTCAGCGAACGTCACTGTGAGCATCATTAGCAACACCACGCCGTATTCCTTCAGCACCGCCCCCGCGGCCTTCCGCGTGGACGTCGTTGCGCCCGCCCCCGCGAATACGGCGCCGGAGCTGTCCATCTCCGGGGTGGCGAACGGGGCATCCTACGCAAAGGGCGCGGTCCCTGCCGCGATGTGCGAGGTAGCCGACACCGAGGACGAATCCAGCTCCTTCCCCGCCACGTTGGGTGCCGTGTCAGGCCCGGACGGTGCGTACGGCGTCGGGACGCAGGAGGCCTCGTGCAGTTATACGGACGGCGGCGGCATCACCGTGGCTAGTTCGGTCACCTACGTCATCACCGACGCCACAGCTCCCGCGGTCAGCTACACCCTTAGCCCTGCGACGCCGGACGGCGCCAACGGTTGGTACAAGAACGCAGTGACGCTGGACTGGACGGTGACCGAAGACGATTCGCCCAGCACCCTTGTCCTCGCAGGCTGTGACGACCGGACGATCTCCGAAGACCAGGTGGCCACGGAATACAGTTGCGCAGCCAGCAGCAGCGCAGGCCCCGCGGACCCGGTGGCGGTGAGCCTTAAGAAGGATGGGGCTGAGCCGGAGCTCGGGTTCACCTCGGACCTGGGCGTGAGCTACTTCGGGTCCACGCCGGCAGAACCGGGGTGCACTGCACGGGACCACCTCTCCGGCCTGGCCGGGCCGTGCACCGTTTCCGGGTACTCCACTTCGACCGGAAAGCACACCCTCACCGCGACCGCCACGGACCTGGCCGGCAACACTGCCACCATCACCCAGGACTACGAGGTCAAGGCATGGACGCTCAAGGGCTTCTACCAGCCCGTGGACATGAGCGGCGTCCTGAATACGGTCAAGGGCGGCAGCACGGTGCCGGCCAAGTTCGAGGTCTTTGCCGGAGATCGGGAGATCACCGATCCTGGTACCCTGGCGTTCTCCGCAGCGAAAATCCAATGTGCCAACGGTGCAGTGGAAGACGCCATCGAGATGGTGGTCGCAGGCAATACCGCGTTGCGCTACGACACCACCGCCGGCCAGTTTGTGTACAACTGGAAGACGCCCACCCTTGCCGGTTCCTGCTACCAGCTCACGATGAAAGCAGCTGACGGCTCCTTGATCAGCGCCAGCTTCAAGCTGAAATAGGCGCCCGAAGCAGGGGAAAGGCAACAGACAGGCGGTCCGGGGATAGACCGGACCGCCTGCCGCATGTTCAGTTAACTGCCGGGTCGCCGCTCCGGCGGTGACCCGCTCAGTGGCCGGCGGCCGAAAGCTCTGCGTAAGTTTCGTCGTCGAGCGTTACACCCGCGGCGCCCATGTTCTCCTCCAGATGCACCATGGAGGCGGTCCCCGGGATCGGCATGATGACGGGCGAGTGCCGCAGCAGCCAGGCCAGGGCCACCTGTGAAGCGGTGGCGCCCAGGCGCGTGGCAGCGGCGTCCAGCAGCCCGCCGGGCTGCGCCAGCTCACCCGCGGAGATGGGCGCCCAGGGGATGAACCCGATGCCGTTGGCCTCCGCGTACTGCAGGACATCCTCGGAGCTGCGGTCCGTCAGGTTATACCGGTTCTGAACCGTGGACACAGTGAAATGCCGGCTGGCTGCCTCGATCTCCGCAACCGTGACCTCCGACAGGCCAAGGGCACGGACCTTGCCTTCGTCCTGCAGTTCGCGGAGGACTGCGAACTGTTCGTCGGCATTGACGGAGGGGTCGATCCGGTGCAACTGCAACAGATCCAGGGTTTCGACCCTGAGCTTGCGCAGGCTCAGTTCCGCCTGCTGGCGCAAATATTCCGGCCGGCCCAGCGGAATCCACTTGCTGGGACCGGTCCGGGTGAAGCCCACCTTCGTGGCGATCTTCAGGCCGTCACGGTACGGGTGCAGGGCCTCTGCGAGAATCTCCTCGCTGACGTTCGGGCCGTAGGAATCGGCGGTGTCGATAAAGTCCACACCAAGTTCGACGGCGCGGCGTACCAGGGCAACGGACGCGCTGCGGTCCGCCGGCTCACCCCAGACGCCGGGGCCGGTGATGCGCATGGCGCCGAAACCGAGCCGGTGGACGGTTCCCAGGTCCTTCAGGTCGATCGTTGCGGACAGTTCGAGTTCCTTGGATGCGTTTAGGCTCATGTGGGCGGCAACACAGTCCGGTCCGGCGATATTCCATGTGCCCCCCTGTGGTTCCGAAAGTCCCGGCGACGGGCAGAAATAAGCCGGGCACCGCCGTCGTTATGCCTTCCGTGCGTGCCGCGACGCGGCAGGCGACCATTGCAGACGCTTGAAAGGCCGGCACCTGACGTGACTCCTCCCCTCTCCATCCTTGACCTGGCGACAATCGGGAAGGGGCAGACGGCGGCGGACAGCCTGGCAGGCAGCGTGTCGATGGCGCAGAGGGCCGAGGAGTTGGGGTACCGGCGGGTCTGGTACGCCGAGCACCACAACATGTCGTCGATCGCTTCGTCGGCTACAAGCGTGTTGATTGCCCACGTGGCTGCCCACACCGAGAGCATCCGGCTGGGCGCCGGCGGCATCATGTTGCCCAACCACTCGCCGCTGACCATTGCCGAGCAGTTCGGCACGCTGGAAACCCTGCATCCGGGCCGGATCGATCTGGGCCTCGGCCGCGCGCCCGGCAGCGACCAGAACACCATGCGTGCACTGAGGCGCGACCCGATGGCAGCCGACAGCTTCCCGCAGGACGTCCTGGAACTGCAGGGCTACCTCACCGGACCCACCCGCATCCAAGGCGTGGAAGCCACCCCCGGCAAGGGAACGAACGTACCGCTGTACATCCTGGGCTCGTCACTCTTCGGCGCACGTCTGGCCGCGCAGTTGGGGCTGCCCTACGCGTTCGCCTCGCACTTTGCCCCCGCAGCACTGCAGGACGCGGTGGCGCTGTACCGGCGCGAGTTCAAGCCGTCTGCCCAGCTGGATGCTCCGCACGTGATCGCCGGCGTCAACGTCATCGCCGCCGACTCGGCGTCCGAAGCGCAGGACATGCTCCGCGCCACCAAGCGCGCCCGGGTTTCCTTGTTCTTTGGCGGCGGGCGCGAGTTCACCGACGACGAAGCCGACATGGTGCTCGATTCGCCGCAGGGCCAGCACGTCTCGCAGATGATGACTTATTCTGCCGTGGGTACCCCGGACGTGGTGCTGGAGTACCTGGACAGCTTCGGCCGGCACGCTGACGCGGACGAACTCATCGTGGCGCACCAAAGCCCCGGTACCGCCGAGCGGCTGCGGTCGGTGGAACTGCTGGCGCAGGTGGCCGGGCTGGTGCGGGCGTAGGCCTCCTGCAACTCCGCCTCACGTCAGCAGCAGCGCCACGCCGATCATCGCCGGGACCGCCACGATGGTGGTGATCAGCACCGTATCCTTTGCCACGGTCAGGCCGGTGTTGTACCGGCTCGCGGCCACGAAGACATTCTGCGCCGTGGGCAGGGCGGACGTGACCACCACGGCGAAGAGCGCATGGCCGTCCATGCCCAGGGCAAAGCGGGCAAACAGGTAGGCCAGCGCCGGCTGGATGCCCAGCTTGAACAGGCTGGCCAGGAGGGTGTCCGTCCGCCGGGCCGCGGAGGCCTGGAGCGGGCGGGTGCCATGCAGGCTCATGCCAAAGGCGATCAGCATGGCAGGAATCGCGGCGCCGCCGATCAGGTGGACCGGCTCCATCACCAGGGCCGGCACCTCCCAGCCGGTCCCCGCCACGATGAGTCCCAGCGCCGAGCCCACGATCATCGGATTGCGCAGGATCATCACCACGAAGCCCAGGGGAGTGGTGCGGTGGCTGCTGGTGCTCGAATCCAGCAGCATCAGGAACAGCGGGGTGAAGAACGCCAACTGGAAGATCAGCAGCGGCACCACGTAGCTCGCGTCCCCAAGGACATATACCGCGATGGGAATGCCAAGGTTGGCGGAGTTGGCCAGGGACGCCGCCATCGAGGACATCAGCGATTCAGGCAGCGTGCGTTTCAGCCAAAACTTCACTGCCCTGAAGTAGATGGCAGCACTGGCGATGGCAGCTACGGCCGTGACCAGCAGGGGTTCGGCGAAAACGTCCTCGAGCCGGGCCTTGCTGAGCGTTTCAAACAGGAGCGCAGGGCTGGCCACGAAGAACGTGAGTGCGCTGAGGACGGGCCGGGCATTCTCGCCCAGGACGCGGTTCCGGCCCACGAACCAGCCCACCAGGATAATGGACCAGACCACGAAGAAGCCGGCCAGCACGCCTAGCAAGGATCACCCCTGAAGGCGCGTCGGAGCGGGTTCCCGGGGCTCACTCTCCGGTCAGAGGGCTGCGTTGTTGAGGGCGAACGGCGGGCGGAGCATGCCGGGCGTCAGGCCCTCGGCGGGGTCGCTGCCCAACTGGACGATCTTGTTGTCCCGGTCCACGTGGACAACCCTGGGCTGGTACGCGTTGGCTTCTTCGGTGGTCATCTGGGCGTAGGTAATCAGGATGACGATGTCGTTCTCGTGCATCAGGTGCGCTGCCGCACCGTTGATGCCGATCACCCCGGAGCCGCGCTCGCCGGCAATCGTGTACGTCTCCAGGCGTGCACCGTTCGTCACGTCGACAATGGATACCAGTTCCCCGGGCAGGATGTCGGCAGCCTCAAGCAGGTCCAGGTCGACGGTGACCGAACCCACGTAGTGGAGGTCGGCGTGCGTGACGGTAGCCCGGTGGATTTTGGACTTGAACATTGTTCGATTCATAACTGCATCAGTTTAGCCCCGGCGGACCGCCCGGCGCAGTGACGCACGGAACAGTGACGCAGTAGCGATCCCGCCGCCGGGGCAGGGCCCGTGTGAACGCAGCGGAAGCGTACGACGGCGGCGCTCACCCGACGTCGTGCGCCGCCACTGCCTCGGCCGCCGCAGCCAGGGTCTCGCGGGCGGCCAGGATTGCCGGGCGCTTGGCGCTGGAGCGGCGCACCGAGGTGAAGATGGTGCGGTGCGGTTTGCCCGGCAGCTCCAGGAGCCGGGCCGTAGTGCCGCGCCCGGTCCAGACCAGGTCCGGCATCAGGGCCACGGCGTTTCCGGACTCGATCAGGCGGATCTGCGCCTGCAGGTCCGCCGTCTCAAACCGCACGTCCGGCTCGAATCCGGCGGTGCGGCACGCCTGTTCCGCCCAGTGGCGGGACGCGGCACCCCGCGGTTCCATGACCCAGGCGAGCTCCGCGGTGTCCTCAATCGTGCGGATGTCTGCGCCGCCGTCGGACGCGGGAACGGCGAGCCGGATGGCGTCCGTCGTGAGCTTGACGCGGTCCAGTTCGGGATAGCGCGGCGCGGCATGGCCGGGGTACTGCTCGGCGATCACCAGGTCGAAGTCGCGCGCCCATGTTTCGTGGAGGGCGGTCTCCGGCTCGCGTTGGATCATCTCGATCCGCACTTCCGGATATTCCCTGGTCATCCGCGTCAGGGTTTCCGGCATCAGCGCCAGCGCGGCAGACTGGAACACCGCGATTTTCACCGTGCCCGTGACCGTGGTGAGTGACGCGGCGAGGTCCGCCTCCGCCTGTTCCATGGTCTGCAGCAGCTGCGCGGTGTGGGCCACCAGCACCTCCGCCTGCGGCGTCAGCTGGACCCGCCGCCCTGTCTTACGGAGCAGTTCAACGCCCACCTCCTTCTCCAGGAGGGTGAGCTGCTGCGATACCGACGACGGGCTGTACTGGAGTGCCTCGGCCACCTCGGCTAGCGTTCCCCGGATGCTCAGTTCGCGGAGCAGCCGGAGCCGGCGGACGTCAAGCATCTGGAAATCCTTATCGAAGCTAACGAATATAGGTTAGGAGGAGTCACTTTATCTAATGCAATGACGCTTGCATACTGTTGGAACCGAGTTACCCCTGCCACAGCGATTCCGCGCCGCGGCAGGTACGCACGAGCAGGAGTTCCTGATGAGCAGCAGAGACATGTCCCAATCAGTCATGCGGCGCAAGCCGATCGACGACATCGAGGAAGAGAACAAACACAGCGGCCTCTTCAAATCCCTGGGGCTCTGGCAGCTGACGGCGATCGGCGTTGGCGGCATTATCGGCGTTGGAATCTTTTCGCTGGCGGGCCTGGTGGCGGCGGGCAGCGAGAGCAACCCAGGCGTAGGGCCGGCCGTGCTGTTCTCCTTCCTGATTGCAGGCCTCGCCTCCGCAGCCGCCGCGCTGTCCTACGCCGAGTTCGCGGGCATGATTCCGCGTGCCGGCTCGGCCTACACCTACGGGTACGTGGCGCTCGGCGAGATCATCGGCTGGTTCATCGGCTGGGACCTGCTGCTGGAGTACATCGCCATCGTGGCCGTGGTGGCCATCGGCATTTCGGGTTACTTCGACGCCTTCCTCTCGGGCATCGGCATCCATATGCCTGTCTGGATGACCTCGACGGCGGATGAGGGCAAGGGCGGCATCGTCAACATCCCCGCCATCCTCGTCTGCCTCCTGGTCACCTGGATCCTTTCCCGCGGCACCAAGGCCTTTGGCCGGTTTGAGTTGGTGGCTGTTGCCGTCAAGGTCCTGCTGATCCTTTTCATCATCGGGCTCGGCGTCTTCTACATCGACACCAACAACTACAACCCGTTCATGCCCAGCGGGTTCGGCCCGGTCCTGGCCGGCGCCGCGACCGTCTTCTTCGCCGTGTTCGGTTACGACGCCATGAGCACCGCGGCAGAAGAGGCCACCGACGGCAAGAAGCACATGCCCAAGGCAATCATCCTGTCCCTGATCGTGGCCATGCTGCTGTATGTCGCCGCGACTCTGGTGCTGACCGGAATGCAGAACTACAGCGAGATCGACCCCAAGGCGGGCTTCGCATCCGCGTTCACTTCCGTGGGACTCCCCGTCATTGCCACGATCATCTCCGTGTTCGCGGTGCTGTCCATCCTCACCGTAATGCTCACCTTCCTCCTGGGCGTCACCCGCGTCTGGTTCGCCATGAGCCGGGACGGCCTGCTGCCGGGCTGGTTCGCAAAAACCGACCACCACGGCACGCCCCAGCGCGTCACCTGGATCGCAGGCGTCGCCTCAGCCTTCCTGGCCGGTGTTTTCCCCATCAAGGAAGTGGCGGACCTGACGAACATCGGCATCCTGGCGGCGTTCGTCGTCGTCTGCCTCTCGGTGATCATCTTCCGCTACAAGCGCCCCGACGCCCCGCGCACCTTCCGCCTGCCGCTGATGCCGCTGGTTCCCGCCTTCGGCGTTCTGGCCTCCGCTTTCCTGATGTTCCAGCTGCACTGGGAGACCTGGGTGCGGTTCGGCGTCTGGCTGGTCATCGGCCTGGCCATTTACTTCTTCTACGGCCGCCGCAACTCGCTGATGAACCCCAACAGCCCGCGGCACGAGGAGATCGTGGAGATGCACCGCCCCCTCCCGTAAACCCGCCCCGGACGCTCTCTCACCTAACGTCGGTTACACCCGGACGCTCTCTCACCAAACGTCGGTTACACCCGGACGCTCTCTCACTTAACGTCAGTTAGACCCGGACGCTCTCTCACCCCAGACAGGCGGTGAGAGAGCGTTTCCGGTTTTTCGGCTTCAGGTGGGAGAGCGTCCCTGCTTTTGTTGCATTAGGTGAGAGAGGGTCGCCGCGGAAGCGTTGGTTTTTCTAATCAGTATTGCTTAGAAAAGATCGCTTTATCTTATGTGAATCCCGGCCCATACTGATGGAAAGACCTCCTAGAACCACAGGAAAGAACGGGAAGAACCATGACCCACGTTGCAATCGAACCTGCAGTCGCCGGCGGCACCGCGCCGCGGACTGTCGACGTCGATGTGCCCCAGGCCAAAGCCCTGGCCGCTGACGCTGTCGCCCTGGTCCGCCACTGGCTGACCGAGGCATCCAAAGTGCCCGTGGACGCCTCGGCGCAGCAGCTCGCCGGCGTCCTCAAGGACCCGAACGGCCTGGAATTCACCGTCGGCTTCGTCGACGGCGTCGTTCGTCCGGAAGACCTGAACGTCGCCGCCAGGAACCTCGCGAAGCTTGCGCCCAAGGTTCCGGCGTTCCTGCCCTGGTACATGCGCAGCGCCGTCGCGCTCGGCGGCACCATGGCCCCGGTGATGCCGCAGGTTGTCATCCCCATCGCCCGCAAGGTCCTCCGCGAGATGGTGGGCCACCTGATCGTCGATGCCACCGACGCAAAGCTAGGCCCGGCCATCGCCAAGATCAGGAAGGACGGCATCAAGCTCAACGTCAACCTCCTTGGCGAGGCGGTCCTCGGCGAACACGAGGCATCCCGCCGGCTCGAAGGCACGCACACGCTGCTGGCCCGTCCGGACGTGGACTACGTGTCCATCAAGGTCTCCTCCACTGTGGCCCCGCACTCCGCCTGGGCCTTCGACGAGGCCGTGGAGCACGTCGTCGAAAAGCTCACCCCGCTGTTCCAGCGCGCCAACGCCTTTGCGCGCGCCGGGAGCAGCACCGGCGGAACGGCCAAGTTCATCAACCTGGACATGGAGGAGTACAAGGACCTGGACATGACCATCGCGGTCTTCACCCGGATCCTGGACAAGCCCGAGTTCAAGAATCTCGAAGCCGGGATCGTGCTCCAGGCCTACCTTCCCGACGCCCTGTCCGCCATGATCCGGCTGCAGGACTGGGCAGCCGAACGCCGCGCCAACGGCGGGGCCGCCATCAAGGTCCGCGTGGTCAAGGGCGCCAACCTGCCCATGGAGCAGGTGGAAGCCTCCCTGCATGACTGGCCCCTGGCAACCTGGGGCACCAAGCAGGACTCCGACACCAGCTACAAGAGCGTCATCAACTACGCCCTCCACCCGGAACGGATCAAGAACATCCGGATCGGCGTGGCCGGCCACAACCTGTTCGACATTGCCTTCGCCTGGCTCCTGGCCAAGCAGCGCGGCATCGCGGATACCGCACAGCAGAGTATCGAATTCGAGATGCTGCTGGGCATGGCGCAGGGCCAGGCCGAAGCCGTCAAGAAGGACGTCGGCTCGCTGCTGCTCTACACCCCCGTGGTGCACCCGTCCGAGTTCGACGTGGCCATCGCCTACCTGATCCGCCGTCTGGAAGAGGGCGCGAGCCAGGAAAACTTCATGTCAGCGGTCTTCGAGCTCAGTGAAAACGAAGCCCTGTTCGAGCGCGAGAAACAGCGTTTCCTCTCCTCCCTGGAAGCACTGGATAACAGTGTCCCGCCGGCCAACCGCCGGCAGGACCGGAACCTCCCGCCGGTTCCGATGCCGCACACCGGCTTCCGGAACACCCCGGATACCGACCCCGCGCTCCCGGCCAACCGCGACTGGGGCCGGGCCATCCTGGAGCGCGTTCCCTCTTCCACGCTGGGCAACGCTTCAGTGCAGGCCGCCGTAATCAATGACGAGGCCACGCTCAACACGGCCATCAAGACCGCCGTCGAAAAGGGCAAGGCCTGGGGCGAACTCTCCGGCAACGAACGGGCAGAGATCCTGCACCGTGCCGGCGACATCCTGGAGGCCCGCCGCGCCGACCTCCTCGAAGTCATGGCCAGCGAAACCGGCAAGACCATCGACCAGGGCGATCCCGAGGTCAGCGAGGCCGTGGACTTCGCGCACTACTACGCCGAGTCCGCGCGGAAGCTGGACGAGGTCGACGGCGCCACGTTCGTCCCTGCCAAGCTCACCGTTGTCACTCCGCCATGGAATTTCCCGGTGGCCATCCCGGCAGGGTCCACCCTCGCGGCACTCGCCGCCGGCTCCGCCGTCGTCATCAAGCCGGCAAAGCAGGCCGCGCGAAGCGGAGCCGTGATGGTCGAAGCCCTCTGGGAAGCGGGCGTCCCGAAGGACGTGCTGACCATGGTTCAACTGGGGGAACGCGAGCTCGGCAAGCAGCTCATCTCCCACCCGGCCGTAGACCGAGTCATCCTCACCGGCGGCTACGAGACCGCAGAGCTGTTCCGCTCCTTCCGCAAGGACCTGCCGCTGCTGGCCGAAACCAGCGGCAAGAACGCCATCATCGTCACCCCCAGCGCAGACCTGGACCTGGCAGCCAAGGACGTGGCCTACTCCGCGTTCGGCCACGCCGGCCAGAAGTGCTCCGCCGCCTCGCTGGTGATCCTGGTGGGCTCCGTGGCCAAGTCCAACCGGTTCCACAACCAGCTCATCGACGCCGTCACTTCGCTCAAAGTGGGCTACCCGCAGGACCCCACCAGCCAGATGGGCCCCATCATCGAGCCGGCGAGCGGCAAGCTCCTGAACGCGCTCACCACCCTGGGCGAGGGCGAAACCTGGGCGGTTGAACCCAAGCAGCTGGACAGCACCGGAAAGCTGTGGAGCCCCGGGGTGCGCTACGGCGTCAAGCGCGGTTCCTACTTCCACCTGACCGAGTTCTTTGGGCCGGTCCTGGGCGTGATGACCGCAGAGACCCTGGAAGAGGCAATCGCCATCCAGAACCAGATCGAGTACGGCCTCACCGCCGGCCTGCACTCCCTGAACTCGGAGGAGCTGGGTATCTGGCTGGACTCCATCCAGGCCGGCAACCTCTATGCGAACCGCGGCATCACCGGTGCCATTGTGCAGCGCCAGCCGTTCGGCGGCTGGAAGAAGTCCGCTGTCGGTGCGGGCACCAAGGCCGGCGGTCCCAACTACCTGGCCGGCCTGGGCGACTGGGTTTCGGCGGAGAGCACAGCCACGGCCGCGGTAACCCACGCCGGCGTCAGGCGCCTTCTCAACGCCGCCGGTGCCGCACTGCAGCCGGCCGAACTTGACTCCGTGAACCGTGCGCTGGCGTCCGACGCCGCCGCCTGGGCAGACGAGTTCGGCACGGCCAAGGACGTGTCCGGCCTGAGCGCGGAACGCAACATCTTCCGCTACCGCAGCCTGCCGGTCACCATCCGCCTCTCCGAGGGTGAGCCGCTGGCGCACCTGGTCCGGACTGCAGCAGCCGGCGTCCTGGCGGGCTCCGCGCTGACGGTGTCCGCCGCCGTCGAACTTCCCGCCCAGGTCCACGCCGTACTCACTGGCCTGGACGTCAGCGTCACCGTGGAGTCCGACGCCGAATGGCTGGCATCCGCGGGCCGGCTCGCCCAGGCGGGCAAGCTCTCAGGAGCGCGCATCCGCCTCATTGGCGGCGACGCGGCGGCGCTCGCGGAGGCCACGGGCGGACGTCCCGACCTGGCCGTTTACACGCACCCGGTCACCGAGGCCGGGCGCGTGGAGCTGCTGCCGTTCCTGCACGAACAGGCCGTCAGCATCACCGCCCACCGGTTCGGCACCCCGAACCACCTGTCGGACGCGCTGATCTAGGTTCTTCGGCAATGGGCTGAACAAGCAGCAGGCCGGGCACCCACGGAATGTGGGTGCCCGGCCTGCTGTGCCAATGCGGTCAGCCCAGATACCAGCCGGGCGGCGTCCAGGTGAGCGGCACGCTGTGGGCCGAGAAATCCTCGCAGCCGGTGCACGTGTAGGCCACTTCGCCGAGTGCGGCAACGGCGCCGTCGCGGCGGTAAGTGGGCGGGATGTAGGACTCGAGGTAGATGAACTCGTCCGTTCGGCATTTGTCGCAGGTGGGCCGGCCGATGTATCCGGAGTCCACGGTTGCTCTGCCGGTGCCGAGCATGGACTGGCGTGTGGCTGGCCGTGCGGTGCGGTGCGGACGTGCGTGGGGCGTCGTCGAATGAATGTTGCTGGCTGTCGTCATTGGCTGCCTGTCCCGGGCGTCGAAACCTGGCCTGCTGGGCGCGCCCGTGTTGTTGTGCCGGCCGTTGCTTGACCTTGGGAAAATCAGCATAGATGACGCAAGCTTCCTGCATCAATGGAAATTTTGCAGCGCGGGGCCATATTCGGCCCAATCCCAGGGGTACTGGGCCGGATATGACCCCGCGCTGCGAGGGGTGTCAGGTCAGTGCGCCGTAAGCTGGCCGGCTCCCGCGGAGGCTGCCTTGCGGCGCTTGGCCTGGACACGCAGCGGCGGGACCACCAGGGCCGCCACGGAAATGGCCAGGAGCACCAGGGCGATTGGGCTGGTGAACACCGAGGCCCAGCCGTCCGTGATCAGTGCCCGGCGGAGGTTGGCCTCGGCCAGGGGGCCCAGGATCAGGCCCAATACTGCCGGTCCCGGCGGGAAGCCGAAGCGCAGCATGAACAGGCCCACGGCGGCGAAGATCATCATCATGAAGACGTCGAAGACGCTGTTGTTGATGGAGTAGGTACCCACCATGCAGAAAATCAGGATGATCACCCAGAGGTAGTGGCTGGGAAGTTCCAGCAGCTTGACCATGCCCCTCATCCGCAGCAGGCTCAGTCCCAGCGTCAGGATGGTGGCGATCAGCATGATGGCCACCAGCGAGGACACCAGGTCCGGCCTGCTGCTGAACAGGGTGGGGCCGGGCTGGATGCCCCAGATCATCATGGAACCGATCATCACGGCCATGACGGAATCGCCAGGCACGCCCAGTGCCATGGTGGTGGTGACGCTTCCACCAAGGGTGGCGGTGCTGGAGGTGTCACCGGCCGTCAGGCCTTCGAGCGAGCCCTTGCCGAATTCCTCGGGGTGCTTGGAGACCTTGCGGGCGTTGTCCCAGGCGATGATGCCGGCGATGTCGCCGCCCACGGCCGGTACCAGCCCGACTATGGAGCCGGTGACTGCGCCAATTCCCATGGGCTTGAACAGCCGCTGCATGAGTTTTCGCCCTGGCATCCACTGCCCCAGCTGGGAGATGGGCTTGACGTGGTGTTCGTGCCGCCGCCGGGTGAGGATCTGGTTGAGGACCTCCGCCACGCCAAAGAATCCGATGATCACGGGAATGAACGGAATGCCGCCGTTCAGTTCCAGGACGTTCAGGGTGAAGCGGGCGTCGCCTGTGATGGGGTCGCGGCCAACCGTGGCCAGCAGCAGTCCGAAGGCTCCTGCGGCCAGTCCCTTGAGGATACGTCCGGAGGACACGCCCACCATCATGGTCAGGCCGAACACCACCAGGGCAAACATCTCCGGCGGGCCGAACTGGCGGGCGAACTCGGAGAGCGGGACGGCGGCGACGGCGAGGATCAGGATGCCAAAAAGCATGCCGAATGCGGAGCCGAATGCCGATGTTGTCAGCGCGAGGCCGGCCTTGCCCTTGAGCGCCAACGGATAGCCGTCGAACGTGGTGGAGATGGACGCCGGTGTGCCTGGGGTATTGATCAGGATGGCCGGAACCCGGTCCCCGAACTGCGCGGCCACATAGATGGTCAGGAGGACGGCCAGGCCCTGGATGGGTTCAAGCGTCAGCGTGAATCCGCTGGCGAGGGCCACGGCCATCGTGGCGGTGACGCCGGGGAAGGCACCCACAAGCATGCCCACGAGGATGCCCAGGCCGATGTACAGGAGGGTGTCCACCTGGAGGACGGCAAGAATGCCGTCTGTGACTGGAGAAGCGGCAATCTGGATCATAGGTTCACCCGCAATGCGACAACGAAGAGGAAATGGAGAAGCGCGGCCACGATGGCGGGAAACACGATCAGCGGTTTCCAGCCGCGTCCGCCGTACAGGAACGTGAGTCCGGCTGTGGCTGCCAGGGTGATGAGCCAGAACTGGAGGACATTCCAGAGCAGCAGGTAGCCCACCAGGATGGCGGCCGTGGCCAGCATGCGCCCTACGCCCCAGCCAGTAAGAGGCTCGGGAAGGTTGGCCCGGCTTACGCCGCGCAATACGTTGACAACCACCTGCAGGAGCCCGACGGCGACCAGCGCCCAGGCGAGCATGGTGGGCCAAAACGGGGGGCCCAGTTCCACGCGGACACCTGAGCGGATGGCCTGCGCAAGGACCAGGATGAGCACGCCGAAACCAATGGTGACGGCGGCCGGAACCAGTTCGCGGATGCGGTGCGCCCGGTCCGTGACCAGCGACTCGGGGGCTGGATGGATGTGCGCTTCGGCGTGGTCCTGCTCAGGATTTGACGGATCCATCGCCGCCGGGGGGAGCGCTGCGGAATCGTTCATGGGAGTTTCCTAACTGGTACCGGGGCCGGCCGCCGGAGGGCGGCCGGCCCCGATTCAGGAGCTATTTTCCTTGCGCCAACTTGATCCACGGGCCGTAGCGGTCGGCCTCTTCGTCAAGGAATGCCTTCATTTCTTCGGAGTCCTTGAAGGTGGGGACCAGGTTGGAGCTTTCGATGACCTTCCGGTACTCCGGGTCCTCGACGGCCTTGCCCATGGCCTCGGACAGCTTCTTCACCACGTCCTCCGGCGTTCCGGCCGGGGCCATGATGCCTACCCAGGAGGCGTTCTGGAGGTCGATGCCCTCCTCCTTGGCGGTGGGGACATCCGGGTTCTTGGGATCCCGTTCATCCGTGAGCATGGCCAGGTAGCGCAGCTTGCCGGCGTCCACCTGGTTCTTCTGGGTGCCGATGGCGTCGATGGAGAAGTCGACGTCACCTGCGGCCGCGGCCGCGACTGCCGGTGCGGAGCCGTCGAACGGGACGGAGGTCAGTTCGATGCCGGCCAGTTCCTGGAGGCCCTGCGCCGGCGAGTCCCAGACCGAGCCGACGCCGGGGCTGGAGTAGGTCACCTTTCCGGGGTTGGCCTTGGCGTCCGCCACCAGGTCCTTGAGCGACTTGTAGGGGCTGTCCACCGGAACCGCGATGGCGCCGGGACCGGCCAGGCCCTGGCCGATGGGCTCGTAGTTGGACGGGTCGATGTCGTAGTCCTGGAACTGGAGCGTGGCCACTTCCACACCCATCATCGACAGGTTGTAGCCGTCCGGCTTCTGGTCCTTGAGCCAGTTGTAGGCCACGGAGCCGTTGGCGCCGGGCTTGTTCTCGACGATGACCTCAACGCCAAGCTCCTTTTCCAGGATCGGCGCGATGGTGCGGGCGGTGAGGTCGCCCGAACCGCCCGCGGCCCAGGGAACGGTCAGCCTGATGTCCTGGCTCGGAAATTCAGCGTCAGCATTGCTGTTGTTGCCGGATGCACAGCCGCTGAGGACCATGAGGCCCATGGTCCCCACGGCCAGTGATTTGATGAAGGCTTTCATTTACGGTGGCTCCTTTGATTTCCGTAACGGGGTGCAACGCGGCCCTTCTTTGGGCGGCGTACTGGCTTTAGTTGTCGATCTTGTGCGCTAGGCGAACATATGTGCATAAATCGAACACTACCTGTAATGTAGTTCACACCGGGGGCCCCGGGCAATGCCTGCGCCCCAATCGTGACCAACGGGCCGTTTATTGCGGTGGTTTACAGGAGGGCGTGCGCATGAGTGCAGTCTCGGAATCGTATTTGGTTGGGCTGATCGGGGAGGGGACATCCCACTCCCTGACCCCCGCCCTGCACGAGCGGGAAGCCGATTGCTTTGGCCTCAGGTACCTATATCGCCCCGTAGACCTGACGGTCCTGAACCGCCCGGCCGCCGATGTGGGGAAGCTGCTGCAGGCTGGCCGGGACCTTGGATTCAACGCGTTCAACATCACGGTGCCGGCCAAGCAGGTGGTGCTTCAGTACCTGGATGAATTATCGGACGACGCCGCGCGGCTGGGTGCCGTCAACACCGTCCTGATCAGGGGCGGCCGGTTTATCGGCCACAACACCGACTATTCAGGCTTCGGCACGGCCCTTCAGGAAGGTCTTCCAGACGCGGAATTGGACCAAGTGGTGCAGTTGGGTGCCGGGGGCGCCGGTGCTGCCGTCGCCTACGCGCTGCTTGCGGCAGGCGCCAAGTCCCTGATCCTGGCGGACATTGACCCGGTGCGGGCCGCGGAGCGGGCCGCCGCGATGTCCAGGCTCTTTCCGGGCCGCGACATCCGCCAGGTACCGCTCGACAACGCCGCGGAGGCGCTGGCGGATGCGGACGGACTGGTCAACGCCAGTCCCGTCGGGATGCAGGGCCACGCCGGCATGCCGCTGGATCCGTCCGTCATCAAGCCGCGCCAATGGGTGGCGGACATCATCTACCGTCCTATCCAGACCGAATTGCTCAAGGCCGCCGCAGACAAAGGCTGCCGGGTGCTGGACGGCGGGCACATGGCGGTAGGCCAGGCCGTTGACGCCTTCCGCCTCATCACAGGCCTTGAACCACAGGCCCCCCGCATGCGGGAGCACTTCCTCAGCCTGCTCCGGCAGGGCAGGTAATGTAGCAGCCGTGAGCGCCGTCGAGGAAGAGCCCGCGCCTCCCCACTTTGTGAAGTCCGTGGAGAAGACGTTCGCGGTGCTGCTCGCCTTCACCTCCAAGGAACCACGGCTGACGGTTACCCAAGTGGCCGGACGGGCAGACCTCAGCCGCGCCGCCGCCCGGCGCTTCCTGCTCACCCTCACCGACCTTGGCTACCTGCGTGCTGAGGGAAATTTCTTTGAACTGACGCCCCGCACCCTCGACATCGGTGCTTCCTTCATGGCCAACCTGACACTGCCGCGGATCGCCGAACCGCATCTGAAGACGCTGGCGGCGGAGCTTGACGAGACCACGTCGCTGTGCATCCTGGACCGGGATGACGTCGTCTACGTTGCGCGGGTGGCGGCGCCCCGGCTCCTGAGTGTTTCCATCAATGTCGGAACGCGCTTCCCGGCGTGGGCCACCTCAATGGGCCGGGTCCTGCTGGCGGGGCTCGCCGGCCATGAGCTGGACGCCTATCTGGAGACCGTCCAGCTGCGGCCCTTCACGGACCACACTGTGAGCACTATCGACGAGCTCCGGACGGCGGTGGATGCCGCCCGCCAGGCCGGGTGGGCCATTGTTTCGGGTGAGCTTGAGGAGGGCCTTCGCGGAGTTGCCGTGCCGGTGTGGCGGGGGAGCCAGGTGGTGGCAGCCCTGAATGTGTCGCTGCAACGACACCGGATCGGGCCGGGGGAGATCGAAAAGAGCATCGTGCCGCTGCTGCTGGACGCGGCCCGCCATATTGGCGACGACTATGGCGGACGCAGCCCGCACAGGAGTTAAGGCTGCTTCAGGGCGCGGCCCAGGATGGCCTGGGTCAGCGCATCCACCACCTCCGTGTTGGCCAGCGGGTTGCGGAGCAGGGTGAAATCGACGTCGCCTACCGGGGGCAGGTCAAAGCGTCGGGTGATGATCTTCAGGTCCTCCGGAACCAGCGACGATGGCATCACCGCCACCCCGATGCCGGCCCGGACCGCGGCCAGGACGCCGCTGATCTGCCGGGTGGTGCAAGTGATGCGCCACGTCCGGCCATGGGCCTCCAGCGCGTCGATAGCCAGCTTCCGGCTCAGGCTCGGCGCCGGGTAGGAGATCAGCGGCACCGGATGCCCCGGTTCAAGGTTGGTCTGTTCCAGCCCCACCCACGCGAACGAGTCGTGCTGTACCGGCGTGCCCTCCTTGGCGCCCGCGACCCACTTGACGAAGACCAGATCGAGCTGGCCTGCGTTGAGCCGGCGGTATAGCTGGTCGCTTTGGCCCACCGTGAGCTCCAGGTTGATCTGCGGATAGACCTGGCGGAACTCGCGCAGGATGCGCGGGAGGCCGGTGATGGCAAGGTCGTCGGCCGTCCCAAAGCGCAGCCGGCCACGCATGGCAGAGCCGGAGAAGTAGCGCGCTGCAGCATCGTGCGCCGAGAGGATGGTGCGCGCGAATCCTGCCATCGCGTCTCCGTTGTCCGTCAGCCTAACTTCACGCGTGTCCCTGGCGATCAGCCCGCGCCTGGCGGCGGCTTCGAGCTTGCGGACGTGCTGGCTGATGGTGGGCTGGGCAAGTCCCAGGCGTTCGGCCGCCTTGGTGAAGCTTTGGGTTTCCGCCACGGCCAGGAACGAACGGAGCTGGGCTGGGTCGAACACTGCGGGACCTCCGGTGCGGGAAACTTACTCATTACGTTCTGCAATGGGAGTTATAGGGGCGATGCCCCTCCATAATCGCGTGCACCCACCCTAGCGTTAAGCACATCCCGACCGCCCGTTTGTGAGGACCTTCCTGTGGCATCCCCTGCGCCATCACCGGCCACCGTCAGCCAGCCCGTCACCGACCCCGCGCTCCACCAAACCCAGCCCGTCGCCGTCGTACCCCAGCACCTTCCCTGGCGCCATACCTTCATCTCGCTGAAGGTCCCCAACTTCCGCATCTTTGCCATCGGCCATTTCGTGGCCGTCATTGCCCTGTGGATGCAGCGCATTGCACAGGACTGGCTGGTGCTGCAGCTGTCCGGTTCCGTGACCGCGGTGGGCATCACTGTTGCACTGCAGTTCCTGCCGTCCCTGCTGCTGGGGCCGTGGGGCGGGATGGTGGCTGACCGGTTCGCGAAGCTGAAGGTGCTGATTCTTTGCCAAGGGATGGCTGCCGTCCTGGCAGCGGCCCTCGCGGTGCTGGCCCTCAGCGGTGCCATCGAGGTGTGGCACGTCTACGGGATAGCTCTGGTTCTTGGCCTGGTCACGGTGCTGGACCAGCCTGCCCGCCAGGTGTTCGTCCATGAACTGGTGGGGCCGGCGTATCTGCGCAACGCCATCAGCGTCAACTCGACCACCTTCCAGCTGGGCGGGCTCATCGGCCCGGCCCTGGCCGGGCTGCTCCTGACTGCCGTAGGGGCCGGCTGGGCCTTCGTGGCCAACGCCGCGGCCTGCTGTTCCACGGTGGTGGCGCTGCTGGTCCTGCGCCGCGACCAGTTGTTCGTCAGTCCACCCGTGCCCGGAAGCAAGGGCATGCTCCGTGCCGGACTGCGCTATGCGCTGGGCAAGCCGACCATCTTCTGGCCCTGGCTGATGGCAGGTTTCGTCGCCGTCTTCGCATTGGGCCTGCCGGTGCTGCTTGCCGCCTTCGCGGACCATGTTTTCAACATCGGAGCCGGCGGATACGGCCTCCTCAACGCGCTGGTGGCCCTTGGTGCGCTGACCGGCGCCGTCGCGTCGACCCGGCGCCGCCAGCTGCGGCTGCGGTCGGTTGTGTTCTGCGCCGGAATGTACGGCACCATGCTGTGCCTGGCTGCGCTTGCACCGTCCCTGGCTTGGTTCGGTGCAGCGATGGTCCTCTCCGGGTTCTGGTGCCTCTTGTTCCTGACAGCAGCCAACCAGCTGGTCCAGGTCAGCTCGAACATGGGAATCCGCGGCCGCGTCATGAGCCTATACATCATGGTGCTGATGGGCGGACAGGCTATCGGCGGGCCCATGATCGGCTGGATCGCTGAACATGCAGGCCCGCAGCTTGCCCTGACCGTCTCCGGCGGTGTACCCGCGCTCGCGGCGGTGACAGTCGCCGCCGTGCTTGCGAGGAAGGGTTCGCTGCGCCTGAAGGTGGACGTGAAGGACCGCCGCCACCCGGTGCGGATCATCAGCCGCGCGATGCCCGCCTGACGCTGCCTTTAGGCTGGAAGGTGCGGGTACTCCGCGGCGCGCCCCTGGAACTCGAGCACGTCCTTGTTGCGGATGACGCCGTCGTGGATTTCGATGGCCCGGGAGATGGTGTCGTTGCCTTCCCAGGCCGCAGGGCCGCCGATGACCGTCTCCAGGAACGGCAGCAGCGCCAGGCTGATCTCCCACGTGGACGAATTCCAGAGGTAGGACGGGCTGTGGTCCACGGCGTAGTAGCCAATGTGGTTCCCCACCGTGAACATGGGCTCGGCGAAGGTGGTGCAGCGGGCCCAGCTAAAGCCCATGCCCTCCTCGCAGGAAACATCAACGATCAGGCTGCCCGGGCTGAAAGCGTCCAGGTCAGCTGTCCGAAGGTACGTCAGCGGATTGTTCGGGTCCTGCAGCGTGCAGTTGACCACAATGTCGCTCTCAGCCAGGAACGGTGCCAGGGGAACCCTGCCACGCTCGGTGATGACCTGGCTCAGGAAGGGGGCTTCGGCGTCGTGGTCAAACTGGACGATGTTGACCGAGTGGATCGGGGCGCCCACAGCGGCCACTTCCCGGTTGGTCAGCACCTGTACGTCGTGAATGCCGTGGGCGTTCAGCGCTGTCACGGCACCGCGGGCGGTGGCACCAAAACCGATGACGACGGCGCTTAGCCGCCGCCCGTAATCGCCCGTCGATCCGGCCAGGGCAAGGGCATGCAGTACCGAGCAATAGCCGGCCAGTTCGTTGTTCTTGTGGAACACGTGCAGCCCGAAGCCGCCGTCGCTGGCCCAGTGGTTCATGGCCTCAAAGGCGATCAGGGTCAGCTTCTTGTCTACCGCAAGCTGGGTGATGGCACGGTCCTGGACGCAATGCGGCCAGCCCCACAGGACCTGGCCGTCCCGCAGGTCAGCCAGGTCCTCAGGCTGGGGTTTTGGCAGAAGCACGACGTCGGCCTCCGCCAGCAGCGCTTCCCGGCCCGCCATCCTGCCCACAAGGGTGGAGAGGTGGGCATCGGAGACGCCGAAACGCTCGCCGTAGCCCTGCTCGAGGATGATACGGCGCCGGACTTCGGGGGAGACGCGCTCAAAATGCAGCGGATGGATGGGAAGGCGGCGTTCGTCCGGTTTACGTGTGGACGCCAGGACGCCGAGGGTTAGTTGGCTCTGTAGGCCGGTCACTTCTTTTTGGCGGCCTTGCCGGAGGTGATGTCCAGGGAACTCGCCGGTGCTGCGGCTGCGCGCTTATCTGCGCGCTTTTCCTTGATGGACTTGCCGGATTTTTTGGATGCTGCTTGACGGGGGGACTTGTCAGCCATGGTTGCTCCTGTAGTGGAACCGAATAGGTTCCTGACTACTGACGATACATGGCCGTACCTAATGGGAGGCGGCCGGCAACCGGGGAATTGTGGCAACCGGGGGAAGTGTGGAGCGGCTGACGGGAATCGAACCCGCGTATCAAGCTTGGGAAGCTAGCGCTCTACCATTGAGCTACAGCCGCGACGCCCCGCGTGCGGGGCAGGACTTAGCTTAGCGCAGATCAGCGCAGCACCCGCCAACCGCTGCCTCCGGAGGCCGTGTCCTGTTGCTTCCTGCGTCATCCAGTAACTCTTCAATAACGTCCGCCGCCCTGGTTAGGACCCGCCGCGCGGCGCTGGCTAACCTGATCCGGGCGGCCGCTGCGAATGTGGCCGCACGGCAAACGGACGGCGACACGGGAAGAATCTGATGGCATTCGCGGAGCACGAGGTCCTTATCAGGCGCGACGCGCTGTCTGTCTACCTCTACCTCGTTGACGCCACCAACCTGCCCTCATGGCGTGACGGCGTGCGGAGCGTCAAGCTGCTGCACGGGTCCGCCGGGACCAAGGGTGCCGTCTACCGGCAGATGGTGGCCGGCCGGTCCGGCCTCAGCATTCCGGCTGACCTGGAACTCGTTGAAGCCCGCCCCGGCGCCGAGGTCCAGTTCCGCGTGGTTTCCGGACCTGGCCGCAGGTCCGGCGGTTACTATCTGAGCACGGAGCCGGCCGGCACGCGCGTTCGGTTCGCGCTCGAAGCCAGGCCCGAGGGGCCCTTCGGGTTCCTCAACCGGATGGTGCAGCGCAGCCTTGAAGCGGACGTCGCCCAGCTTGAGCGGCTCAAGGGTGTCATGGAGCTCCAGCTCGCCAGCTGACCGGCGCGGCAGCCCTACTGCGCGAGCCTCTGGCCTGACCAGGACCCGGCAATGGACGACGGCGACGCGAGCTTGCCGCTGGTAAGGTCCCAGTACTGCAGGACATCAGTTCCCCGTCGCAGCGCCAGCCCCGTTGAGTTCAGGGCGGTCACATCCCGGAGCGGCCGCACGCTGGTAACGTCCTGCCAGCCGGTGGCCACGGTGGCGCGGACTTCCGCGGGCAGGACGGTGGTGCCGATGCCGCGGTACAGGACCACCGCGCCGTCAGTCCGCAGGGCCAGGACATCTTGGAAGCCGTCGGCGTTGTAGTCGACCATCGTGATGCGGGCCGCGGTCACGCCGGACGTCACCAGAACCCGGGTTGCCAGGTCCGCAACGCCCCGGTTGGGATAGAGGTAGAGGTTCCCTGCGGTATCCAGGGCCAGGATCTGGGGCATCCGATTGTTGGCACACCAACCGCCGACTGTCAGCTTGAGGCTGTCCCATCCGCCGTTGCCCAGGGTGAGCGGAGACTGGAACCCGCCGCCGGCAAGTCCGCGGTGCAGGGTCAGGTTGCCGGTGCTGTTCCACTGGGTCAGGAGGTCGTAGGCGCCGTCGCGGTCCCAGTCAGTAGTGAAGACTTCCTTGGCACCGCCGAACCCTGATCCGATGGCCTTGGCCGCGCCGTACGTCCCTGCGCCCGTGGAAGGACGGTTCAGCAGTTGCCCGGAAGCATTTACGGTGACGATGTCCGCTGCGCTGTTGATCGAGGCGGCGGAAAGGTCCAGCGTGGGCGGCATGTGCTTGGCAGTGGGGTCGCACAGGCTGGGCGGGGGAGCGGGGAAGGCGCCGCCGGGGTCTGTGGTGGAGCCGCCGGGAGCCGTGGTGGTTCCGGCCGGGAGGGTGCTGTAGCCGAAGAAGTTGACCACACCCCAGATCTTGTAGGTGCTGTCCGTGTACGTGATGCCCGCGCCCATAACGTTAAACCGCGGGTCCAGCAGCAGGGCGTTGTGGCCCGGGGAGCCCTTCCACCAGTTCACCAGGAGGGCGGGGTCACGGATCGTGTTGATGGAGATGACTTCCCCGGCGCCCTTGTCCGGGCTTAGCGCGCGCGGGTCGAGCCAGAAATTTGCCCGGTGTTCGATGACTTCGCGGCTGGCGATACTGTCTGACCACTCCTGCGCCATGCCGGCCACGGTGGCGTGGTACTTCAGCGGCGCCAGGCTCTTGGACACGCGGTACTCATTGATGAGGTTGAAGAGTTTGAGGATGTCGGCCGCGTTGCTGTCCTTGACCAGCGCCTGGGTGGACGGCAGTGGTTCTTCCGGTTCGGGCGGCGCCGCTGCCGCTCCGACCATCGAGTCGGCCAGTTGACGGTCGGTGGCCGACATCGCCGGGATCCAGTTTGGGGAGGGCTTTGTTTCCGCAGGCGGTGTTCCGGTTGCGGGTGGGTCCGCAGGGGCGGACGGTGAAGGCGCAGGGGCGGCCGGCGGCACGGGGCTGGCAGGTGCCGGATCCGGACCATGGGTGGTGCCCGCGGCAGGTGCCTCTTCCTTTCCGGCGGCGGGTGCCTCGGCAAACCCGTCCGAAGATCCGGTGGACGGAGGCGTGGAAGCCGCGCTGCCGGCGTCGTCCGCTCCATGGGAGCCGGCAAGCCGCGGCCGTTCCCGGAGAGAATCCCTGGCCTGCTGGGGCTCCGCGTCCTTCTCCGCCGGTACGGGAGGACTATCGTCCGGCAGGGCACTCTCCGGCTGCGCGGCGGCCGACAGTGCTGACCCCGCCGATGGTCCGGGCTGGGGGGATCCGGGCGGCGTGCCCGCAGGGGACGAAACCAGCGCGACGGTACATAAGGTACCGATCACGGCGTTTGCCAGCCATTTTTTCACAAGATCCCCAGCTCAGTCGGGCCATCCGGGAGACCATCCGGCGCCTGAATGTTCACACGCAACATTAGCCCCACCTGTTGACTGCAACAACGGGTGCGCGATGCGGTGTGGATAACCCATACGGTAATTTGGGACAGTGCTGATCTCTGACCGCGACATTCGTGCCGAAATTGACTCCCGCCGGATTGTGCTTGAACCGTACGATGCCGCGATGGTGCAGCCGTCCTCCGTGGACGTGCGGATCGACAAGTTCTTCCGCCTTTTCGATAACCACAAGTACGCGCACATCGACCCCGCGCAGGAGCAGCCCGAGCTGACCCGCCTGGTGGAGGTGGAGGAGGACGAAGCGTTCATCCTGCACCCGGGCGAGTTCGTCCTGGGCTCCACCTATGAGACCGTGACGCTCCCGGACGACATCGCCGCCCGCCTGGAGGGCAAGTCGTCGCTGGGCCGCCTCGGCCTGCTGACGCACTCCACCGCCGGGTTCATCGACCCCGGGTTCTCCGGCCACGTAACCCTGGAACTGTCCAACATGGCTACCTTGCCCATCAAGCTGTGGCCCGGTATGAAGATCGGCCAGCTCTGCTTCTTCCGGCTGACCTCAGCCGCCGAATTCCCCTACGGCCAGGGCGAGTACGGGAACCGGTACCAGGGCCAGCGCGGCCCCACCGCGAGCCGCAGCCACCTGAACTTCCACCGCACGGGCATCTGAGCGGGCACTTCGGCAACCGGCCTGCGCAGCCGGGGCTAACCCCTAGGCCGGCGCTGCTGCCGCCCGCCGCCGGGTAGCGGCTTTGAGCAGCGGCTCAACGTAGCGCGCTGCGAGTGGTCCCAGAACCGCCATCAGCAATACATAGGCTGTCGCAAGGGCCGCAAGTTCGCCGGATATCGCGCCGGAGGCCACCGCGAGGCCCGCGATGACGATGGAGAATTCACCGCGGGCAATGAGCGTGGCGCCCGCACGGAAACGGCCGGGCCGGGCGATCCCCGCGCGCTTGGCGGCCCAGACGCCGGTCAGCATCTTGGTGGCGGCCGTGGTGACGGCCAGTACCAGCGCCCAGCCCAGCACCGGCGGAATGGTGGCAGGGTCGGTGTTAAGGCCGAACGCCACGAAGAAGATTGCGGCGAAGAGGTCGCGGAGCGGTTCGAGGATGCGGGTGGCGTTGTGCGCCGTGGCGCCGGAAATGGCGATACCGAGCATGAATGCGCCCACCGCGGCAGAGACCTGCATGGCGGACGCCAGCCCGGCCACCAGCAGCGCCGCACCCAGGACGTTCAGCAGGAACACTTCCGAGTTTTCGCTGTGCACCGCCTTGGACACGTGGTGCCCGTGCCGCAGCGCCACCATCAGCACCACGCTGACCACCGCCAGGGCGATGCCCACGCTGGTCAGTCCGCCCAGGAAGCTGACCCCGGCCAGCACGGTGGTGAGCAACGGCAGGTACACGGCCATGGCAAGATCCTCGAACACCAGGATGGAGAGCACCACCGGGGTTTCGCGGTTACCGATCCGCCCCAGGTCTGTGATCACCTTGGCCGCGATGCCGGAGGAGGAGATGTACGTGACGCCGCCCAGCACCATCGCCCCTACCCCGCCCCAGCCCAGGAAGTAGGCCAGGGCGGCGCCAGGAAGGAAATTCAGGACAAGGTCCAGGACACCTGCATGCCAGGAGCGCCGCAGGCCGGTGAACAGTTCAGCAGCCGTATATTCCAGCCCGAGCATGAGCAGCAGCAGGATGACGCCGATCTCGCCGGAGAGATGTGCGAACTCGTGCATGCCCTCGAGCTTCACGATTCCGCCGGCCCCGAACGCCAGTCCGCCCAGAAGGTAGAGCGGGATGGGTGACATTCCGATCCGCCCGGCCAGCCTGGCCAACAGGCCAAGGCAGAACACAACGGCCCCCAGTTCGATGAGGGCCAGGGCGAGCGGATCCATGACAGTCAGCCGTGGCGGAGGATAGTTGCCGCCTCGTCCAGGCCTTCCTGGGTTCCAACGGCTACCAGGAGGTCGCCCGCGCGGAGGACGACGTCGGGTCCCGGCGAGGGGAGCACCTCGCCTTCGCGCATGATCGCAACGATGGACACGCCGCAGCGGGTCCGGATCGCCGCATTGCCCATGGGCTGGTCATGGAAGGGGGAATCGGGGGCGATGGAAAACTGCCGGGTGACGATGCCGGGCACATCCTTGTGTTCCTCGGTCAGCTTCATGGTCAGGTGCCGGCCGCCCAGCAGGTTGCCCAGGGTGGCGGCTTCGTCTCCGGTGAGCGGAATCGAGGCCAGGCAGGTGTCGGGGTCGTCCCAGGCGGAAACGATGAGTTCAGTCTGGCCTTCCCGCAGCTCCACCACGCCGATCCGGCGCCCGGACGCTGTCATGAAATCCTTCCGGCGCCCCAGGCCGGGAAGGTCAGTCTCATCCACGTTCATGGTTCCAGCCTAGTCTTCCCTGCGCGTTTCACGCGGCCGGAACCACCGCGATGGGTGCCTTGTCGGGGGACTTCACCGGGAGCAGGACCAGCAGACCGGCCAGGAGGACCAGCATGATCCCCAGGATCCCCCAGCGCTGTGCTTCCCCGGGAGCCACCAGCGGGGTGGCCACGGTGATGCTGAGCGTAAAGAGCGCCGGGGCAAGGAAGCTGACAGCGCGGCCGGTGGTGGCGTAGAGGCCGAACAGTTCGCCGGACTCGCCGTGCGGGGCGAGCCGGGCCAGGTAGGCGCGGGAGGATGACTGCGCCGGGCCCACGAAGAGGCACAGGAACAGCCCGAACACCCAGAAGGTGGTGCTGCCGGCCCACTCCTGCCCGAAGAACACGTAATCGCCATTGCCCAGGATGAGGATTACGGTCCCGGCAAGCAGCAGACCCACCAATGAACCGGTAATGACGGCTTTGGGCCCCGCCCTGTCATCAAGGAAGCCGCCGATGAACGCCCCCACCGCGGCCACCACGTTACCGAAGATGGCGAAGAAGATGACCTGGGACAGCTCGAACCCGAATGTGCCGGCCGCAATCACCCCGCCGAAGGTGAAGACGGCGGCCAGGCCGTCCCGGAATACGGCGCTGGCGAGGAGGAAGTAGATGGTGTGCGGGCTGGTGGCGTAGATGGCCTTGATCCGCCGGACCAGCAGCGCGTAACTGGCCATGATCCCCAGCCGTTTGGCCTGTACCGCACGGGGCAGTTCCGGCACGGCGAACAGGACCGGCAGGGCGAAGATGAAGAACCAGAGCGCCGAGAAAACGGCCACCAGGCGAATGTTCAGGCTGTCCGCCGTGGAGGCGCCGAACCACTCGAACCTGGGTTGGACGAAGAGCTGCAGCACCACCAGCAGCGCCACGATCCCGCCCAGGTATCCCGCGCCCCAGCCCAGGCCGCTGACTTTTCCGATATTCCGCGGCGTGGAAATCTGCGTGAGCATGGCGTTGTAGTTGACGCCGGCGAATTCGAAGAAGACATTTCCCAGGGCTATGAGGGTGACGCCCAGGAGCAGGAATTCGGGGCGGGGGAACACGAAGAAGCACAGCGCCGTCAGGATGGCGACGGCGGCTGTATTGACTCCCAGCCACAGCTTCCGGCGGCCGCCGGCATCCGAACGCTGCCCCGTGACAGGTGCCAGGAGGGCGATCGCCAGGCCGGCCAGTGCCAAGGCCGCACCCAGGACGGCGGACGCCTGGTCTTCACCGCCGAACGGCTCGGAAGTGAGGTAAACGGTGAACACGAAAGTGGTCATCACGGCGTTGAAGGCGGCCGAGCCCCAGTCCCAGGCGGCCCAGGCGAGGACCTGCCCCTTTCCGGGGGCCTGGGTCCCTGGCGCGGGTTCCGACGCTGGCCGGGCGGGGCCGGGAGCGCCTGCGCTGTCCATGGGTGTGGCGCTGTTCATAGGTGCATCGTATCCGTCGCGCCGTGTCCGGCTTGATAAACTGGCCGCTCTTTTGAACCTTACTTTTGGCCCGCCTGCTCCAACTTTTGATAATCGAATTCCTGACGTTGCGGAGATTCCAGTGATCACAGTCCTTGCCGTGCACTTTTCGGTGGCTGTGCTGGCTCCGTTCCTGTTCAGGAAGTGGGGCCGGAATGCGTTCTACGCGCTTGCCGCGGTGCCTGCCGGGTCCTTCGGCTGGCTCATCCTGCAGCACGCCCCGGTCTACTCCGGCGCCGGCGCGGTGGCCGAGGTGCATCCCTGGATTCCCGGACTCAGCGTGGATCTGGCGTTCCGGATGGACGCGCTGGCCTGGGTGATGTCGCTCCTGGTGCTGGGCGTGGGTGCGCTGGTGCTGGTGTACTGCGCCCGCTACTTCAAGCGGAAGGACCAGGATCTGGGCGCGTTCGGCGCGCAGCTGCTGGCGTTTGCCGGCGCCATGTTCGGCCTGGTGGTGGCAGACGACCTCCTGCTGCTGTTCGTCTTCTGGGAACTGACCACCATCCTGTCCTACCTGCTCATCGGGTTCGCCCGCACCCGGCTGGCCGCGCGCCGGTCGGCGCTGCAGGCACTCATGGTCACCACCGCCGGCGGCCTGGCGATGCTCGTGGGACTGGTCATGCTGGGCCATGCGGCGGGGACCTACCGGCTCTCGGCGATTGTGGCGCAGGCGCCCCCGCTGCTGGGTGGGCCGTCGGGCGCGATGGCGGGCGCCGCCGTCGTACTCATCCTGGTCGGCGCCATCACCAAGTCCGCGCTGGTCCCCTTCCATTTCTGGCTGCCCGGCGCCATGGCGGCCCCCACCCCGGTGAGCGCGTACCTGCACGCGGCCGCGATGGTGAAGGCCGGGATCTACCTGGTGGCGCGGCTGGCGCCCGGATTCGCGGAGGTGCCGTACTGGCAGCCGGTGGTGCTGGGCCTGGGCCTGGCCACCATGCTGGTGGGCGGCTACCGGGCGCTGCGGCAGACGGACATCAAGCTCATCCTGGCCCACGGCACGGTCAGCCAGCTCGGCTTCCTCACCGTGGCGGTCGGGCTGGGCACCCCTGATGCGGCCCTGGCCGGCCTGGCGATGCTGCTGGCGCACGGCCTGTTCAAGGCGGCGCTGTTCCTGGTGGTGGGGATCATCGACCACCAGTCGGGCACCCGCGACGTCCGCAAGCTGTCCGGCGTGTTCAGCTCGTCCCGGGCGCTCGGGATCGTGGCGGGGATCAGCGCCGCCTCCATGGCCGGGGTGCCGCTGCTGGCGGGCTTCGTGGCCAAGGAGTCAGTCCTGGAAGCCTTCGTGCACCACGCCGAGGACCCGGCCACGGGTCCGTGGGGGTTGGTGATGCTGGCCGGGATGGTCCTGGGCTCCGTGCTCACCTTCGCATACAGCGCGCGGTTCATGTGGGGCGCGTTCGGCACCAAACCGGGCGTGGCGCGCACCCCGTTCAAGTCCATCAAGCCGTCGTTCCTTGCCGCGCCCGGCCTGCTCAGCCTCCTGACCATCGCCTACGGCATGTGGCCGGCCCCCGTGGACGGGTGGATCCAGCCCTACGCAGCCCAACTCGCCTCAGCAGCGCCCGACGCCGGAAGTCCCGCCGAGCAGGCAGGCCACCTTGCGCTGTGGCACGGTTTGTCCCCCGCCCTGGGACTGACGGCGCTCGCTTTCTCGCTGGGCCTGGCCCTCTATGCTGCCCGGGCGGCGGTGGAGCGGCTGCAGGCGCGGGTGCCGGCCTGGGTTGACTCGGACCGCGCCTACCAGCTGACTATCGGTGCCCTGGATGACGTGGCGGTGTGGGTGACCGGCCGGACGCAGCGGGGTTCGCTGTACTACTACCTGGCCGTCATTCTCACCGCGGCGTTCGCCCTCCCGCTGGCTGCGCTGCTGTTGGCCCGCAGGCCGCTGCCGGAAGGGATCTACCTGGTGGATCCGCATTCACCGCTGCAGCTGGTGGCGGGCGCCGGAATCGTGGCGGCGGCGCTCGCCGCGGTCCGGGCCAACAAGCGGTTCCTAGCGGTGCTCATGGTGTCCGTGGCCGGATACGGGATTGCACTGATGTTCGCGCTGCAAGGCGCCCCGGACCTTGCCCTCACGCAGATGCTGGTGGAAACCATCGTCCTGGTCGCGTTCGTTCTGGCCATGCGCAGCCTGCCGGCCGAGCTGCGGGACCGCACGGGCGGCAAATACCGGGTGGTGCGCGTGATCATCGGTCTGGCGTTCGGTGCCACCATGGTGTTTGCGGCCATCCAGGCCATGGGCGCCCGGATCGCAGTGCCTGTCTCCCTTGAGTTTCCGCGGCTGGCTTACGAAGGCGGCGGCGGAAAGAACATCGTCAACGTAACCCTGGTGGACATCCGGGCGTGGGACACCTTCGGCGAACTCACGGTCCTTGCGCTCGCCGCGACGGGCGTGGCCAGCCTGATTTTCATCCGCGGGCGCGGCGACAGCCTCAAGTCCTCCAGCACCGTGGCCGAAGGCACCGTGGGCCGGCACACCGTCGTGGATCCGGGCTCCCGGGACGGGGCCGCACTGGCGCTCAGCCGCAAGTTCGCAGCCGCCACGCGCGACCCCTGGATCGTGGCCGGCCGGACGCTGGCCCCGGAACGGCGTTCCATCATCTTCGAGGTGGTGACGCGGCTGATCTTCCACTCGCTCATTATCTTCTCGCTGTACCTGCTCCTGGCCGGCCACAACCTTCCGGGCGGCGGCTTCGCAGGCGGCCTCACTGCCGGACTGGCCCTGGCGATCCGCTACCTGGCCGGCGGCAGGTTCGAACTGCGTGAGGCCACGCCCGTAAGTGCCGGCGCGCTGCTGGGCATCGGCCTGGCCGTAGCGGCCGCCTCCGGCGCTGTGCCGCTGCTCCTGGGCGGGCAGGTGTTCCAGACGGCCATCATCGAGCTCTGGCTGCCCGTGTTCGGGGACATCAAGTTCGTCACCTCCACCATCTTCGACACCGGCGTGTACATCGTGGTGGTGGGGCTGGCCCTGGACGTGCTGCGCAGCCTGGGCGCCGAAATTGACGAGCACTTCGAGGAACGGTCCGCGGAACCTGCCAGCGGCCAGGAACCGGACGGGGTTCCGGCCGAAACCACTGTGAAGGGCAAAGCATGAGCGTCAACCTGACCCTGCTGCTGGTCATGGGCGCCCTGTTCGCCTGCGGCATCTACCTGATCCTGGAGCGCAGCCTCACGCGGGTGCTCCTGGGCCTGATGCTGCTGGCCAACGCCACCAACCTGCTGATCCTTGCCACCGGCGGTTATGCCGGGCTGGCGCCGCTGTACTCCGGGGACACAGCCCCCGGGGACTACAGCGACCCCCTCCCGCAGGCCCTGATCCTCACCTCGATCGTCATCTCGTTCGCCGTGACCGCGTTCATGCTGGGCATCATCTACCGCACCTGGGTCCTGGCGCGGCAGGACGAGATCCAGGACGACGTGGAAGACCTCCGCGTGGCGGAGACCCCGAGTTTCGATGCGGAGGACGACGCCGAGATTCCGGCCGAGACATCCGAGTTCCCTGTGCTGGTGACGGGCGGACGGGAAATGCCGGTGGACGGTGCGGTATCGGAGGAGACCCCAGGGTCACTGAACGTGGCGCCGGCCGAGGGATCCCGCGCGCCCAAAGCGGCCCGGCCCACTGAAGGGACCGAACAGTGAACGTCGCTTCCCTGGCCCCGCTCGCCGTCGTCCTTCCCGTCCTGGGAGCGGCCCTCACGTTCCTGCTGATCCGGCACACGCGCGCGCAGCGGAGCGTGAGCATTGTGCTGTTGTCCCTGACGCTGCTGCTCGAATGCCTCCTGCTGGCCTCGGTGTGGAACGGCGGGACGGCAGCGGTGACCATCGGAGGGTGGCTGCCGCCGTGGGGGATTGTGCTGGTGGTGGACCAGTTCTCCTCTCTGATGCTGGTGGTGTCCTCCGCGGTGAGCCTCGCGGTGCTGGTCTACGCCACCGGGCAGGGCATGGCCGACGGCGACCGCGACGCGCCCGTATCGATCTTCCACCCCACTTACCTGATCCTGGTCGCGGGCGTCTCCAACGCGTTCCTCTCCGGCGACCTGTTCAACCTCTACGTCGGGTTCGAAATCCTGCTGACCGCGAGCTACGTGCTCATGACGCTTGGCGGGACCGGACCGAGGATCCGCGCCGGGGTCACGTATGTGGTGGTATCGGTGGTGTCCTCGATACTGTTCCTGATCGCGATCGCCATGGTCTACGGCGCCACGGGTACGGTGAACATGGCGGACCTGGCCCTGAAGCTGGGGGAACTGGACCAGGGCACCAGGACGCTGCTGCACGTGATGCTGCTGGTGGCGTTCGGGATCAAGGCGGCCGTCTTCCCGCTCTCGTTCTGGCTGCCCGACTCCTACCCCACCGCGCCGGCGCCGGTCACCGCGGTGTTCGCAGGGCTCTTGACCAAAGTTGGCGTCTACGCGATGGTCCGGACCGAAACGCTGCTGTTTCCCGGCGACTCGCTGAACACCCCCCTTATGGTGGCAGCGCTGCTGACCATGCTGGTGGGCATCCTGGGCGCCCTGGCGCAGAGCGACATCAAGCGTCTGCTGTCCTTCACGCTGGTCAGCCACATCGGCTACACGGTGTTCGGGCTGGCGATGTCCTCCGCTGCCGGGCTCGGTGCGGCCGTCTTCTACGTGGCCCACCACATCACCATCCAGACCAGCCTCTTCCTGGTGACCGGACTGATCGAACGCCGCGGCGGCAGTTCGTCCGTGGACCGGCTGGGCGGACTGGCCAAGCTCTCGCCGCTGCTGGCGGTGCTGTTCTTCATCCCCGCAATGAACCTGGCCGGCATTCCGCCATTCTCCGGATTCCTGGGCAAGGCCGGGCTGATCCAGGCAGGGGTCGCCCTGGGCACGCCACTTGCTTACGTGCTGGTGGCGGGCGGCGTGCTGACCAGCCTGCTCACCCTCCTGGCGGTGGCGCGGGTGTGGAACAGGGCCTTCTGGCGCAAGCCGTCCGATGCCGAACATCCGGATCCCGTGTTGCTGTCGGTTTCCGGGGCAGGGGGAACGGCATCCGGTGCCGGCCGCACGAACACCACCGGCCAGCCGCACACCACGGTGCTTCCGCGGACCATGGTGGGGTCCACCTTGGGCCTGGTGGCGCTCGGGGTTGCCCTGACCGTGTTTGCGGGTCCGCTGTTCACGCTGTCCGGGCAGGCGGCCCAGGACATGCTGGACAGGACGGACTATGTTCAGGCCGTGCTGGGCGCGGACACCTCCGTCCCGCAGATCACCACCGCTGGAGGAGGACAATGAGCCGCCGCCGGATTTCGCTGCGCCAGGAACTGCCGCTGCTGGTATGGCTGGTGATCGTCTGGGGTGCCCTGTGGCAGGACTTCAGTCCGGGAAACGTACTGTTCGGCGCGCTGCTTGCCGTGGCGGTGGCCCGGCTGTTCTATCTGCCGCCTGTGGAACTGAGCGGCCGCTTCAACATCCTGTACGCAATACCGTTCGCTTTTGCGTTCCTCGGAAAGGTGGCCGGCGCAAGCGCCCAGGTGCTCTTCCTGGCGGTGGCCCGGGGCCGCAAGGTGAGGAACGCCGTCGTCGCTGTCACTTTGCGAAGCCATCAGGACCTCATGGTGACGGCCACCGGACACGTGATTTCGCTGATCCCGGGCTCACTGGTGGTGGAGGTGGACCGCTCCACGTCCACTCTTTACCTGCACGGGCTGAACATCAGCACTGAGCAGGACGTGGCCCGGCTGCGGAACGAGGTCCTTTCCATCGAGGCGGGGCTGATCAGGATTATGGGAACACCGGCCGAGCTTGAGGCTGTCCGCAGGGAGGCCGCGGCATGATGCAGTCCGTGCTGGCCGTGACGGCCGTGATCCTGGCGCTCGCCGCCGGCGGCGCCATTCTCCGGATCGCCCGGGGACCGTCGCTCCTGGACAGGGTGCTGGCCACCGACGTGCTGCTGGCCATCCTGGGGGCGGCGCTGTGCATCGACATGGCCGTAAACCGCCACCTGAACAACCTGATGCTGGTGGTAGCCATCTCGATCATCGGCTTCGTCGGTTCAGTGACGGTGGCCCGGTTCGTTGCGGACAGAAGGGAACAGCCGCATGAATCCTGAACTGCTCACGGGCTACCGGGCGGTGGGCGAGACTGTCCCCGGCGTTGATGCCTGGGTGGACACCGTGTCTGCGGTGTTCATGGTGGTCGGCGCTGCCCTGTCGCTGGGCGCCGCCATAGGCCTGCTGCGCTTTCCGGACCTGCTGAGCCGGATGCACGCCGCCACGAAGCCGCAGGTGCTGGGACTGTTCCTGCTGCTGGCGGCGATCGGACTGCAGCTGCGCACCTGGTGGGTGTGGCCCGTGCTGCTGGTGGCTTGGATCTTCCAGTTACTGACGGTGCCGGTCTCCGCGCACATGGTGGGCCGGGCCGGCTATCGCACCAAGCACCTGCACCGGGAGCTGCTGACCTCGGACGAGCTCGAAGCCGTGGTCCAAAAAGCCGCCGGCAACCCGCCTCCCGAGGAATGAGTGAGGCGGGTTGCCGGCGGCAGATTGAAGCGGGGCTAAACGATGTCCTGGCTCTTGGCGAAGCGGGTGATGGCGCGCTGGGTGCCGCGGTTCGCCAGGACCTGGATGACGGTGCTCACCGATGCTGAGATCAGGGCAAACGTCAGGGCCGAGTGCAGGCTGGTGGGCACATCCTCGTCCTTGCCGGTGGGAGGCTTCCGGCCTGTGGTCTTCTCCCAGACGGTGTTGACCATCTTGGTGCCGACGAAGCCTGCCACCAGCGAGATGCCGGTGCCGAGCAGCTTAATGAAAAGGTTCATTCCTTGTACTCCTTGCGGGCAGAAAACGGACTGACCCCAGCCTAACGGCCCGGCGCCGTAATTTTCCCCGCCGCCATTGGCCGCTGCGGTGTAAACTGGACCACGCCCTCAGGGGCATACCACTCAACGCAACATTCAAACGACAGGGGAGCGCCGCCGTCGGGCATTGCCGGCTCAGCCGGGAACCCGTGTGGGCGCTGAGAGTGCGGAGATCCGCAGACCCTCGAACCTGATCCGGTTAGTACCGGCGCAAGGGAGTCGAGTTCTCGAAGTGGCCGGCAACACCGTTCAACGCGGTTGCCGTGACCACTTTCCCCTCCTGCTACCCAGGAGGATTCACCATGGCAACTGAAGCAATCAAGAAGACCCCCGGCAAGTCCTGGCGCGTCGTGGACATCGTGGTGGCGGCGCTGATCGCCATCGCCGGCGGGGTGATTTTCTGGGCGTGGTCCCAGGGCGCCCTGGCGGTGTCCGGTCCGATGAACGCCGTCTACCCGCCCCTGACCGGCCTGATCGCCGGCGGCTGGATGATTCCGGCTGTCCTGGGGATGCTCATCATCCGCAAGCCCGGCGCGGCACTCTTCTGCGAGACGGTTGCAGCCACCGGCGAACTGCTGATGGGTTCGCAGTACGGCACGTCGGTGCTGTTCTCCGGATTCGTCCAGGGCCTCGGCGCGGAGATCATCTTCGCGGTTTTCGTCTACAGGAAGTTCAACCTGCCCGTGGCCCTGCTCGCGGGCGCCGCGGCAGGCCTGTTCTGCGGCCTGAACGACTCGTTCTCCCCGTGGGGCTGGAACATCGCCTACTCCGCCGGTGACAAGTTCGCCTACATCCTGTTCACCAGCATCTCCGGTGCGATCATCGCCGGCGCCCTGTCCTGGATCGCCACCCGCGGCCTCGCCCGGACCGGCGTGCTGAGCCCGTTCGCCTCCCGCAAGGCGGCCACGGAGCCCGTCTTCTCCTGATGCCAAGACCTTCCGGCAGCGCATCCGCCGTCCGCCCCGCCGCGGTTGCCGCCCGCGGCTGGGGCTGGCGGCACCCCGGACGCGCCAAGCCAGCCGTCCGGGGCCTTGACCTGGACATCGCGCCGGGGGAGCGGGTGCTCCTGCTGGGCCCGTCGGGTGCCGGCAAGTCGACGCTGCTCCACGCCCTCGCCGGGGTGCTGGGGGACGCGGACGACGACGGCGAGGCAGGCGACGCTGACGAGTCCGGTTCGCTTCTGGTTGACGGGGCTTCCCCCCGGGGCCGGCCCGGCCGCGCGGGGCTGATGCAGCAGGACCCCGAAACGCAGGTGGTTCTGTCACGGCTGGGTGACGACGCCGCCTTCGGTGCCGAGAACCTCGCGGTTCCCCGCGACGCAATTTGGGCGCGCGTGCATGAGGCGCTTGCCGACGTCGGACTTTCCCACCTGCCGCTGCACCACCCCACGTCCGCGCTGTCCGGTGGGCAAAAACAGCGGCTGGCGCTGGCGGGCATCCTGGCGATGCGCCCGGGGCTGATCCTGCTGGACGAACCAACCGCCAACCTGGACCCGGCCGGCGTGCTGGAAGTCCGGGACGCCGTGGGCCGCTGCATGGACAAGACCGGCGCCACGCTGGTGGTGGTGGAACACCGCGTGTCCGTGTGGAAGGACCTGGTGGACCGGATCGTGGTCCTGCAGCCGGGATCCGGCGCCGGGCCCGCCGTATTGCTGGACGGACCTCCGGACCGGGTGCTGCGCGAGGCCAGGACCATGCTCATGGCGGCCGGTGTGTGGGTGCCGGGATACGTTCCGGAGACGCGCCAACGGGCGGCCATGCCTCCTCCGGGTTCCGGCGGGCTCCTGCTCGCCGCCGAGGGGCTGGGAGTTTCGCGGGAACGGACGGGCCGGAAGGGTCTCAGGAAGATCCCGCCGGTACCGGTGCAGCGTGACATCTCGGCGCAGGTGCGCGCTGGCCAGGCGCTGGCCGTCACGGGGCCCAACGGGGCGGGCAAATCCACCTTTGCGCTGACCCTCGCCGGGCTCCTGGCGCCGGTGCAAGGGAAGGTTTCGGCCACCGTAGACCTGAGCCGCGGGGCGGGAATCGATCCGTACCAATGGAAGGCGGAGCAGCTGATCGAGCGGATCGGCACCGTCTTCCAGGAGCCCGAGCACCAGTTCGTCACCGGGAATGTCCGGGACGAGCTGCTCTTCGGTCCCCGGCACCTGGGCCACGGCGGGGAACGCGTTGACGAGCTGCTTGAGCGGCTGCGGCTCACCGGCCTGGTGGACGCAAACCCGTACACGCTGTCCGGCGGGGAGAAACGGCGGCTCTCCGTGGCCACCGTGCTGGCCGCCAGCCCGCAGGTGCTGGTCCTGGATGAACCCACCTTCGGGCAGGACGCCAACACCTGGGCCGAGTTGGCGTCCTTCCTGTCCGAGCTTCTGGACCAGGGTGCCGCCGTGGTTGCAGTAACGCACGACGCCGAATTCACCGCCGCGCTTGGCGGTGCGGAACTGCGCATGGCAGCGCCGGACCGGGTGGCACCATGACCGGGGCAGGGCGGCAGGAACTGAACCTGCGCGGAAACCAGGCGCTTCTCACCCACGCCAACCCACTGAGCAAGTTCGCGTCCGTCTTCCTCATCACCCTGGTGCTGGCGCTGTCCATCGACTGGGTCTCGGCCACCGTGGCGCTGGTCTTCGAACTTCTCCTGTTTCCGCTGGCCGGGCTGACGTTTGTGCTGCTGTGGCAGCGCGGCTGGCCGTTGATCCTCGCGGCCGCGGCAGGGGGCTGGAGCACCTCCATCCTGGCTCCTGACAGTGGAAGGACGCTGATCGACGTCGGACTCTGGACCATGAGCGAAGGCTCCCTAGAGCTCGGTGCCGGATTCATGCTGCGCGGGTTGGCCATCGCGCTGCCGGCCGTGCTGCTGATGAGCTGCACCGACCCCACCGACCTTGCGGACGCCTTGGCGCAGAAGGCCCGGTTGCCGCACCGGTTCGTGCTGGGCACGCTCGCCGCGATGCGCCTCGTGGGGCTGATGGCGGAGGAATGGCAGACCATTGGAATGGCACGACGGGCGCGCGGCGTGGGTTCGCGCGGGAACGTGCTGCAGCGGGCGAAGGCCACGCTGGGGCAGAGCTTCGGGCTGCTGATCCAGGCGATCCGGCGTGCGTCGCGGCTGGCCGTGACCATGGAGGCACGCGGGTTCGGCGGCGGGCCGCGGACCTGGGCCCGCGAATCCACGTACAGCAGGCTGGATGTCTGGGTTTTAGCCGGCGGGGCACTGGTTGCGGGACTGTCGGCGGCTGCGGCCATCTCGGCCGGCACCTGGAATATGGTCTGGCTGGAGAACTGAGACCCGGGTCTTGCTGTTGCGCGGGTATCGCACGCGGCGGGTACTGAATCCCTATCCGGGCCTCTGTCCGCCCCTTCTGGCGCCCTCGTAACTCATGAATGATATATTTGAGGTATGACGCAGGAAACCACAGAACACGTTGCCGCCATGCTCCGGGACGCCCGCGGAGAAAAAGGCTGGACGCAGGGGCAACTTGCGGCCGAACTTGGAACCAGCCAAAGCGCCGTGGCCCGGATGGAGCAGGGCAAGCAGAACCTGAGCCTGAAGATGATCCAGCGGCTCGAGGCCATCTTTGACCGCAGCATCGTGAACGTGGGCAAGCCCCGGATGACCCACCTCCGCGTGGAGGGCGGGCGCACGCTCTCCGGCGCAGTGGACGTCAACAGCAGCAAGAACGCAGGCGTCGCGCTGCTGTGTGCCAGCCTCATGAATCGCGGAACCACCGTCCTCCGCCGACTGGCGCGCATCGAGGAAGTCAACCGGATCGTCGAAGTGCTCGCGAGCATCGGCGTCGAATGCACCTGGCTCAACGACACCGACCTCCGCCTGCGCCGACCGGCCGTCCTGGACCTGGCCGGCATGGATATCGACGCCGCCCGCCGCACGCGCAGCGTCATCATGCTGCTGGGGCCGCTGCTGGACGAGACTGCCGAATACCGGCTGCCGTACGCGGGCGGCTGCGACCTGGGCACCCGCACCGTGGAACCCCACATGCAGGCGCTGCGCCAATTCGGCCTGTCCGTGGAAGCGGGCGGCGGTTTTTACACTGTCCAGGCCCCGCCCGCCGACACCCGCGAACGGTCCTTCGTGCTGACCGAGCGCGGCGACACCGTCACCGAAAATGCCATCATGGCTGCGGCGCACCGCGAGGGCACCACCGTGATCCGCAACGCGAGCCCCAACTACATGGTTCAGGACCTGTGCTTCTACCTGCAGATGCTGGGCGTGGACATCGAGGGTATCGGCACCACCACGCTCCGGATCACCGGCCGCCCGCGGATTGAGGCCGACGTCGAATACTTCCCCTCCGAGGACCCGATCGAGGCGATGAGCCTGATCACCGCCGGCATCGTCACCAACTCCGAGGTGACCGTGCGGCGCGTGCCGATTGAGTTCATGGAGATTGAACTGGCCACGCTGGAGCAGATGGGCCAGCAGCTGGAAGTCTCGGGTGAGTACATGGCCCGGAACGGCCGCACCCGCCTGGTGGACGTCACCACGAAGCCGTCGGAGCTGCGGGCGCCCGAGGACAAGATCCATCCCATGCCGTTCCCCGGGCTCAATATCGACAACCTGCCGTTCTTCGCAGTCATCGCGGCCAACGCGCACGGCCAGACCATGATCCACGACTGGGTCTACGAAAACCGCGCCATCTACCTCACGGAACTTAACCGGCTGGGTGCGCAGGTGCAGCTGCTGGATCCGCACCGTATCTACGTCAACGGTCCCACCAAGTGGCGTGCCGCCGAGGTGGGCTGCCCGCCGGCACTGCGTCCCGCGGCGTGCCTGCTCCTGGCCATGCTCGCGGCCCGCGGCGTATCGGAGCTGCGGAACATCTACGTGATTGAGCGCGGCTACGAGGACCTGGCCGAGCGGCTGAACACCATCGGCGCCAAGGTGGAGTATTTCCAGGACTAGGCATTCACGCTTCGTCATGAATTGCACGTTTGGCCGTGCAAATGCCCCGGGCTGCAGCAGAATGTGAATATGCGTACATTCGGCGTTGAGGAAGAGCTTCTGATCGTCTCCCCCGAAACGGGGGAGCCGCTTGCCCTGGCCGACGCCATGCTGTCCGGCCGGCGCATGGCCGCCGACGACGCCCCGCAGGTTTCCCATGCTCCGGGGCCGCAGGTGCTCGAGACGCGGGATGTCGACCCGCACTCGCTGGAGAAGCGGGACGAGACGGTCTACGACGACGAAGAGATGGGCTTGAGCGCCGAGCTGAAGCTTGAGCAGATCGAGACGCAGACGCGGCCATGCCGGGAGTACGGGGTACTTCTTGAGCAGATCAGGGCCGGCCGTACCCTGGCGGATCTCGCAGCCCGAAAGAGCAACGCCCGCGTGGCGGCCCTGGCCACCTCACCGCTGGCCTCGGCAACGCACACCACTCCGGACCCGCGTTATGCGCTGATGCTGGAACGCTTCGGCCTTACGGCGCAGGAACAGCTGACCTGCGGGTTCCACGTCCACACATATGTTGAAACGCCGGACGAAGGCGTTGCCGTTCTTGACCGGATCCGCGACAAGCTCGCAGTCCTCACCGCGCTCAGCGCGAACTCGCCATTCTGGAACGGGCAGCAGACAGGCTTCGAAAGTTACCGGACCCAGGCCTGGAACCGCTGGCCGACAGCAGGGCCGACGGGAATCTACGGGACGTACCCGGCGTACCGGCGCGTGGTCACCCGACTGTTGGACAGCGGGGTCATGCTGGACGAGGGCATGCTCTATTTCGACGCAAGGCTCTCCCGGAACCACCCCACGGTGGAAGTCCGGGTGGCGGACGTTTGCCTCCGGGCCGAAGATGCGGCCCTGATCGCCCTGCTGGTCCGGGCGCTGGTGGAGTCGGCCAGCCGGGAGTGGCGGGCGGGAGTGGATCCCGCACCGGTGCCGACCGTGTTGCTGAGAATGGCGTCCTGGCAGGCCAGCAGCAGCGGACTCAGCGGGGAACTGCTCGACTTCGGTACATTCAGGCCGGCGCGCGCCGCGGACGTAGTCCGGTCCCTGGTCGACTACCTCGCGCCGGTCCTGGACGAGCAGGGTGAACTGGCGGTTGCACGGCAGGGCGTAGAGGACATCATTGCGCGCGGTACCGGCGCGGCAGAGCAGCGCCGCATCCGGGACAGGATGCTTGCACAGTCGCAGCCGGAGGACTTCGGCTTCGGTGCCGTGGTGCAGCATGCTGTGAACGTGACCATGCGCGGCGCGCCCGACCCCTCCGATCTGGACGCCGTCCCGGACCTCCTTAGGGTCCGCCAGTCCTAGGGTGTCGGGGAGTTGCCGCTCGGGCCCCCTGTCGTGCCGTAGGCTGGGGTTCAAATGCTTGGGGGGTGCTCGCGGTTCGCAGGATCAGCAGGTGGCGGTTCAGGGGGAAAGTTGGCCGGAGGGCTTCAGTCGAGCGTGCCCTGGATGAGGCCCGGGAACGCTATAAATCCCTCTTCCAACACAATCCCCACGCCGTCTACTCATTCGACCTGTCAGGCAGGTTCCTCTCGGCCAACCCTGCGTGCGAACAACTGACGGGTTACACCGAGGCGGAGCTGCTGAAGTTGCAGTTCCACCAGCTTGTTGTCCCGGAGAAGATCGCCCGGACTGCCGCCGCGTTCAAGCGGGCAGCCGCCGGGGAACCCCAGCACTACGAGTCCACCCACCTGCACAGGGACGGCCACCGCGTTGATATCGCAGTGACGAACATGCCGATCATCATTGCCGGGGCCGTGGTGGGCGTGTACGGGGTTGCAGAGAACATCGGAGAGCGCCGCCAGGCGGAAGTAGCCCTGAGGGAAAGTGAACGATACTACCGCAAGATCCTGGAAGAGATCGCCGAAGGGTATTTCGAGACCGACCTGGCCGGCAACCTGACCTTTGCCAACAACGCACTCTGCGTACTCTTCGGCTGCTCCCGCGAGGAGGCCCTGACGCTGACCAACAAGGACTTTTCCGGGCCTGCCGAAGCCGCCAGGATAGCCCGGTATTTCAGGATGATACGTGCCGGCGAAACTCCGGATCCGGGCTTCGAGTGGACGTTGACCCGGAAAGACGGTGAACAGCGTGTTGTCTCCACCTCGGCCTCATTGATCCAGGACAGGAACGGAGAACCGGTCGGCTTTCGCGGCATCACCCGCGACGTCACCGAGCGCAGCAGGGCCCAGGAGGCGCTAAGGAGGAGCGAAGAGCGGTACCGCCTGGCCATGCGCGCCACCCAGGAGGTCCTCTGGGACACTGACCTGCAGACCGGGAGGACCGTGTGGCACGGCGCGGTCCGGTCCATGTTCGGGATCGTCGGCCAGACATTCGTTCACGCCGGGGAATGGTGGGAATCCAGGCTTCATCCGGAGGACAAGGAGCCCCTCCTGGATTCCCTGGCCAGCCTCTTTGGCTCTGACGGGGAAATGTGGAGCAGGGAGTACCGCTTCCGCCGGCAGGACGGCAGCTACATGGACGTCTTCGCCAGGGGCCATGTGGTCCGGAGCCAGCCCGGGCAGGCCATCCGCTTCGTGGGGTCGATGATGGATGTCAGTGCACAGAAACGCAGCGAGGCGGAGCTCGAACGGCTGGCCTTCATCGATCCGTTGACCGGCCTGGCCAACCGAAGCAGGCTGCTTGCGCACCTTGATCAGGTCCTTGCCGACGCGGACAGGACCGGAAGCGCCGTGGCGGTCTTTTTCCTGGACCTGGACCGGTTCAAGCTCATCAACGATGGAATGGGCCATGCTGCAGGTGACAGCCTGCTCGCCCAGTTCGGCGCACGGCTTTCGGGAGTCATCCGCGCCCAGGACGCCGCCTCGCGGTTCGCCGGGGACGAATTTGTGGTCGTCTGCAGCGATACGGATGAGGAAAATGCCAGGAAGATAGCGGACCGGATAGCGACAGCTGTCCAGGACCCCTTCAATATCCAGGGAAATGAGCTGTTTGTCTCCGTGAGCATCGGCGTCGTCCTCTCGGAGCCGGGGGATACGGCGGCCTCCCTCCTGCACCGCTCCGACGCTGCCATGTACCACTCGAAAGCCGACGGGAAAGGGGCCGCGTTCCTTTTTGACGAGAAGATGCAGCACAGGGCCCTTGAGGTCATCAACATCGAGTCGCAGCTTTCCCGGGCAATAGAACGGGACGAACTGGAACTGCACTACCAGCCGATCCTTGACCTGGAGGACTGCAGGCCGATCGGCCTTGAAGCCGTGGTGCGCTGGAACCGGCCCGGCGTGGGGATGGTGACCGCCGGGGAATTCATCCCCATCGCGGAAAAATCGGGGCTGATTCTTCGAATCGGCGCCTGGGTGCTGCGGGAGGCCCTGCAGCAGGCCCAAGTCTGGCGGCAGCGGCTCCTTGGGGCCGGCGACCTCGCCATAGGGGTGAATATCTCCGCCAGGCAGCTGCAGGACCCCTCAATCTTCGATGAGGTCCAGGACGCAATAGCCCGGGCCGGGATCCAGCCGGACGCCGTGGTGCTTGAAATCACCGAATCCGGACTGGTGGGTGACCTCGACGGCTCCATCCAGGTCCTGGAACGGCTCCGGAAACTGGGTGTGGGCATCGCCGTGGACGATTTCGGAACCGGATATTCCGCACTCAGCTACCTCAGCCGGATACCGGCCAACGTCATAAAAATCGACCGGTCTTTCATCAGCCCGCTGGGGCGGGAGGGCTCCGCGCGGGAACGCGGCCTGGTGGCCGCCATCATTTCCATGGCAGCGGCGCTCGACCTGGTGGTCGTGGCCGAAGGCGTGGAAACGGATAGGCAGGCGAGCGAGGTGGCAGGACTTAACGCGGGGCTCGGCCAGGGCTACCACTGGTGCCGGCCCCTTCCCGGCGCCGCGGTCGAGGACTGGCTGCGTGCCCAGTACGCCCGGGCGGCGGAGCCTTCCCAGGGCCGGGACTGCCTCAGATTTGCTTCAGGGCCTGTTCAAGGTCGCTGACGAGATCGTCCGGATCCTCGAGGCCAACTGACAGCCGGACAACGCCGTCGCTCAGCCCGATCGCCGCCCGCCCTTCCGGCCCCATCGCCCGGTGCGTGGTGGTGGCAGGATGCGTGATGAGCGACTTCGCATCGCCCAGGTTGTTGGAAATGTCGATGATGCGCAGCCCGTCCAGCAGGGCGAAAGCCGCGTCCTTGCCGGTCCGGCCGTCGGCCGCCGCCAGCTCAAACGTCAGCACCGTTCCCCCGGCACGCATCTGCCTGGCTGCCAGGTCGTACTGCGGATGGGACGCCAGCAGCGGATACTTCACCCACCGGACAGCAGGCTGTTCCTCCAGCCATTCGGCCAGGCGCAGGGCTGTGGAGGAAGAGTGGTTGACACGGAGCGCCATGGTTTCCAGGCCTTTGGTCAGCACCCAGGCGTTGAACGCGGACAGCGCCGGACCGGTGTGCCGCATCAGCTGCTTCACCGGGCCGTCGATGAACTCCCGGGTTCCCAGGATCGCTCCGCCCAGCACCCGGCCCTGCCCGTCGATGTGCTTGGTACCCGAGTAGACAATGACGTCGGCGCCCAGGTCGCCGCACCGCTGCAGCAGGGGAGTGGCAAAGACATTGTCGACGACGACGGCCGCCCCCGCAGCATGCGCCAGTTCACTGACCGCCGCGATGTCCACTATTTCCTGCATCGGATTGGAGGGGGATTCGAAGAAGACGGCGGTGGTGGGCCGGGACAGGGCGTCGCGCCACTGGTCCAGGTCCGGGCCGTCCACGAACACGGTCTCCACACCCCAGCGCGGCAGGATTTCGTTGAGGATGACGAAGCAGGACCCGAACAGCGAGCGGGCAGCCACCACGCGGTCCCCGGCCGCCAGTAGGGCGCCGAGGGCTGTGAACACCGCGGACATGCCGGACGCCGTCGCAAAGCACGCCTCGGTGCCTTCCAGTAGGCGCAGCCGTTCCTGGAAGGTGGCCACGGACGGGTTGCCGTAGCGGGAATACACGAACCGCTCGTCTTCGCCTGTGAACGCCCGCTCCGCGGCGGCAGCCGACTCGTAGACAAAGCCGGAGTTCAGGAAGACAGCTTCGGACGTTTCCTGGAAGTTGGTGCGGTCAAGGCCGCCGCGGACCGCCTGGGTATCTGGATTCCAGGCGGCGGCATCGGGGTTGAACGTCACTCGGCGATCCCCAGGTTGGTGGGCAGTCCGCTGTTCTTCCAGCCATTAACCGTCCGCTCACCGTGCCGGTCCGGGACGCCCTCGAAGCCCTCAAGGATGTTGTACGACGTGAAGCCGGCCTGCGTGGCAGCGATGGCGGCGGAGATTGAGCGCTGGCCGGAGCGGCACAGGAACAGCAGTTCCGCGTTGGAATCCTCTGGTGCCTGGCTCCGGAGGTCCTTGATGAAGTCAGGGTTGGGGATTCCGCCGGGAAAAGTCCACTGGATAAAGAGCGGGTCGTTGTCCGTGGCGTTGGTGTCAGGGATGCCGATATGCGCCCATTCGCCCTCCGTGCGCACATCCACCAGGATGGCGCCCTGCTCCAGCTTGGCCCAGGCCTCCTGCGGGGTGAGGTCGCCCGCGTAGCTCACGCGTGGCCCTCGCCGTCGAACTCGAGGTCCGGCGATTCCAGGTCCTCGACTGCGGTGGCAACGGCCGCATCGGCAGATGCGATGGCGGCCGGCAGGATAAGGGCCTGCGCCACGATGACTCCGGTGCCGTTGAACGTGGCCGCGGGGCTGCCGTGCAGGACGTAGCCCTCGGCCAGGGCGGCGGAAATGCGCTCACAGAAGGCGCGGTCATCAGGGCCCGTGATCAGGCGGTAAGACAACTTTTCTTCAGGGGCGGATGCGTCAGACACGACAGAACTCCTTCTCTCACGCTTGCAGCTCGAATGGGTCGATATGCCGAGTATTCACCTGAGGCACCCCGCCGCGAAAGGGAGGGTTGCCGACCGGCCAGTCAGGGCTTGGCGCCGATTCTCATTACTCTCCCAAAACGTAACATCCGGCGCCCATGCCCGCACCGCCGTCGTCGTCATGTTCCGTAATCGAACTGAGCGCGTTCAGGGGCGCCCACCGGCGATGGCGTGCGTACGGCGTGGCGGCGGCGCTGGCGTGACGTATCCCATATACTTCTGCCGCCGCGGCCTCTGGTAAGGTAACGCTAACCTTCCTTTTGTGTCAGTTTCGCGCGGCCCCGGCCGTTTCTTCCAGGAGTGCCTCCTCATGCATCGACCCAAGCTTCTCGCTGCCTGCGCCGCCTTCGCGGTGTCCGCCCTCGCCTTGAGCGGCTGCGGCGTGCTGGGGATCGGCAAGGCGCCGGCGGACCTGCAGATCTATTCGGCCCGGCACTACGACCTTGAAGGTGCCTTCGGCGAGTTCACCAAGGAAACCGGCATCTCCGTCGAATTCATCACCGGCGATGACGCGGAGCTCCTGGAGCGGCTCAAGGCAGAAGGAAAAGACACCCCCGCCGACATCTTCATGACGGTCGACGCGGGCAACCTCTGGAACGCTGGGCGGCAGGATGTGCTGGCAAGCGTTAATTCCGCTGCCCTCGAACAGGCGGTCCCGTCGGACCTGCGTGACCCCGACGGGAAGTGGTTCGGGCTGGCGATGCGTGCCCGCACCATTACCTATAACCCGGACAAGGTGGATCCAGCTGAATTTGACGCCAAGGACACGTACGCGGGCCTTGCGGACCCCAAGTGGAAGGGCCGCCTCTGCATGCGCGACGCGACCTCTTCCTACACCCAGTCATTGGTGGCCGGTCTGATCGGCCTCCACGGTAAGGAGAAGGCCCTTGGGATCGTCAAGGGCTGGGTTGCAAACGACGTGGACATCATGAGCAATGACGTCCTGCTGCTCGAGGCGATTGACGCCGGCGCCTGCGACGTGGGCATCAACAACCACTACTACCTGGCGCGCAAGCTGGAGTCGGACCCGGATTTCGGCGTTGACCTGTTCTGGGCCAGCCAGGGCGGTGCCGGTACGCACGTGAACATCTCAGGCGCGGGCGTGGCCGCAAACTCCGACAACGCGGCCGAGGCCCAGCAGCTCATCGAATGGCTGGCCACAAAGGGACAGAACGCCTTCGTGGACGCAAACCACGAGTTCCCGGTCAATCCGTCTGCCAAGCCCGAGCCGCTGATCGCCGGCTTCGGAGACTTCAAGCGCATGCCGCTGAACGCCGAAGCCTACGGCGACCTGAACGCGGAGGCTACCGAGCTGCTTGCCGAGGCAGGATATAAGTGAGTGGACCGGCTGTCCTGACCGCATCCGCAGCGCCGGCCCGGCGGCGGATGCTGGCAGGAAACGGGCGGCCGCTCTGGTCTGCGCTGGTCCTGCTTGTGGCCGTCCTGGTGGCTACGCCTGTTGTTGCCGTCCTGGTGGACGGACTGGGTACGCTGGGCAGCGGCACCGTGCCCCGCGACCTCGGTGCAATGGTGCTCACCACCGTGCTGCTGATGGCCGGCGTCGGTGCCGGAACGCTGCTGGTGGGCGGCGGACTCGCCTGGCTGGTCACCGCCTACACCTTTCCGCTCCGCAACGTCCTTTCGTGGGCGCTGGTGCTGCCCCTTGCCATGCCCGCCTACATACTGGGCTTCGTCTTCCTGTCCACCTTCGACGTCGGCGGCCCGGTACAGGCCATGCTGCGCTCCATCTTCGGGCCGGGGGCCTGGCTCCCTGAGGTGCGCTCCCTGCCCGGAGCGGTCCTGGTCATGTCGCTGACCCTGTACCCGTACGTCTACCTCCTGGCCAGGACGGCGTTCAGCGAGCAGGGCGCTGCGACGTATGACGCCGCCCGCACCCTGGGCGCCAGTCGTGGCCGGACGCTGTGGCGCGTCCTGGCGCCTCTCGCCCGGCCGTCCCTGGCCGCGGCCCTGGCCCTGGTGATGATGGAGACCCTCACGGACTTTGCCACCGTCCAGTACTTCAACGTCCAAACGGTGTCCGTCGGGGTGTACCTCGTGTGGAAGGGGAGCTTCGATTTCCACGCGGCCACGCAGCTCTCCGTCCTGGTCCTCCTCTTTGCGGTTGCCGTGCTCGCCGCAGAGCGCCTGTTCCGCGGGCGGTCCCGGTTCCATCAGAAAGCCGGCCGGGGAGAAGGGCTGCAGCCGCAGAAACTGTCCGGCTGGGCCGGCTGGGCCGCGATGTTCGCCGGCCTGGCTGTGCTCTCCGCAGGTTTCCTTCTCCCGCTTGCCAGGCTGGCCGCCTGGGCTGTTGGCGAGGCCGTGCCCGCCACGGGACCGGTGCTTGACCCCCGCTTCCCGGGCTACCTGCTGAACAGCGTGGTGGTCGCGGGGATCGCCGCCCTGACATGCGCTGCACTTGCCCTCGCGATCGGCCACAGCGTGCGCCTGGGCGGCGGGCCGGTGGTGGTCTCTGCCGCGCAGGCCACCACATTCGGCTACGCCGTTCCTGGCGCCGTGATCGGCATCGGCGTGCTCATTGCCTTCGCCAACCTCGACGGGTTCCTGGAAGGTGCCGGTGTGCCGGGCGGTACCGGACTCCTGGTGACCGGCTCGGTGGCCGGCATCCTCGCCGCCTACGTGGTGCGCTTCCTGGGACCCGCCTACCAGGCCGTGGACGCAAGCTTTGCCAAGATCTCACCCGCGCTGACGGCGTCCGCATTGAGCCTCGGCGCCTCGCCGGGGCGGCTCCTGGCGCGGGTGCACCTGCCGCTGGCCCGACGCGGAGCGGCCGTGGCCGCAGCTCTCGTAGCCATCGATGCGGTCAAGGAGCTGCCAATAGTCCTGCTCCTGCGTCCATTCGGATTCACCACCGTTTCGGTCTGGGTATATGAGCTTGCCCGCGAGAACTTTTGGGAAAAGGCGGCGCTGCCTGCGCTGGGGATCGTCGCAGTCGCCATTATTCCGGTGTACTTCCTTTTCCGGCGCACAGCCGGCCTCCGCGACCGGACGGTGGCACCATGAGCAGTTCCCCGACCCACGGAACGCCCTCCCTGGAGCTTGCGGGCGTCAGCATGAGCTACGGCAAGGTCGCAGCGGCGGCATCCATCGACCTCACGGTGGCGCCCGGCGAACTGGTCACCGTCATCGGACCTTCAGGGTGCGGCAAATCGACGATGCTTCGCCTTATCGCCGGGCTGGAGCGGCCCGACGCAGGAACCATCACCATTGCCGGCGAGACGGTCGCTGACCGGCGCCGGTTCCTGGAGCCGGAGCGCCGCCGCGTAGGCCTTGTGTTCCAGGAACACGCGCTCTTCCCCAACATGACCGTGGCCAGGAACGTCGCCTTCGGGCTGAACCGGCTGCCGGCCACGGAGCGCCGGAAAAGGGTTGCCGAGGTCCTGGAAATCGTCCGGCTCGGGCACCTGGCCAGCCGCTACCCCCACGAGCTCTCCGGCGGAGAGCAACAGCGTGTGGCGCTGGCGCGTGCACTGGCGCCCCGCCCCGCCGTCGTCCTTTTGGATGAACCGTTCTCCAGCCTGGACGAAACCCTCCGCGGCCGGGTGCGTGCGGACATCGTTGCCGCGCTGCAGGAAAGCGGAACCACGGGCCTGTTCGTCACGCACGACCAGACCGAGGCGCTCTCCGTGGGGCAGCGCGTGGTGGTGATGCGCGCGGGTGCCATCGAACAAAGCGACATCCCGGAGAAGGTCTTTGAACAGCCGGCGACGCGCTTCGTGGCCTCGTTCATGGGCGACGCCGACTTCCTTCCCGCGCATGTCCACAATGCGCTGCTGACATGCGAGATCGGGGTCGTGTCGACGGTTCCCGGCTGGGGCGGGTGCGATGTGGACGTCGACGTGGTGCTCCGTCCCCACGAGGTGGCGCTGGGCCTGGATCCGGCCGGTACCGCCGAGGTGGTATCGCTGGAGTACCGGGGGGCGTTTGTCCTCCACCACGTCCGCCTGGCCTCCGGCCGCACCCTCCGCTCCTGGCAGCCGCACCAGGTGCGCCACGCCCCGGGCACCCGGGTCCACGTTTCCGTCACTGCGGGAACGACGCCGACCCTTCTGGTTGGCGACCACGCGGTCACCGGCCCGCCGGCCGGCTCAGCGCGCTCCACGCAACGCCTGGCGGCGCCTTCCCCCGCCACAACCTTGAGGTAATTTCCGTGACCATCGCACCACCCAGCAGGCTCCTTGAGACGGCGGCGCCCGCCGTGCCATTTGCGGCGCAACTTGCCCGGTTCGGGGACCGCCCCGCGGTGGTCGCCGGGCCGGACACGCTCAGCTACACGCAGCTGGCGGTGCGGGTGCACGAGGCGGCGGAACGGCTTGGATCGGCACGGCGGCTGGTGCTGCTGGCGGCAACCAACGGCATCGATTCCCTGGTGGCGTACCTGGCCGCGCTGTCCGCCGGGCACCCCTTGGTGCTGGTGCCCGGCGACAATCCGGCAGCCGTGGAATCCATCAGGACAGCATTCGACCCGGACGTGATCATGGTCGACGGCGCCGGCGACGGGGCGCCGCGCATCGCGGAGGTCCGTCCGGAGACCCGGCACGTGCTCCACCCGGACCTTGCCCTGATGCTGAGCACTTCCGGGTCCACCGGCTCTCCCAAGCTGGTCCGGCTCTCGCACCGCAACGTCCAGGCAAATGCCGAGGCCATCAGCGAATACCTCCGGCTCAGCTCCGACGACCGTGCCGCGACCACGCTGCCCATGTCCTACTGCTATGGCCTCTCGGTGATCAACAGCCACCTGGCGGTTGGTGCTTCCCTGGCGCTGACCGATCTTTCCGTGGTGGATCCGTGCTTCTGGGAACTTTTCCGCCGTGCCGAAGCCACGGCGTTCGCTGCCGTACCGTACACGTTCGAGCTCCTGGAGCGGATCGGGTTCCAGGACCTGGACCTTCCGCATCTCCGCTACGTCACCCAGGCCGGCGGAAGGCTTTCCCCTGAGCTGGTGCAGCGCTACGCCGGGCTCGGCCAGGAACGGGGCTGGGAGCTTTTCGTCATGTACGGCCAGACAGAAGCAACCGCACGGATGGCCTATCTGCCCCCGGAGCTCGCGGCGAAAAGCCCGGCGCGCATCGGAGTGCCGATTCCCGGCGGAAGCTTCCGCATCGATCCCGTGGACGGGCTCGAGGACGGGGAACTCGTCTACACCGGCCCCAACGTGATGCTGGGATATGCCGAGTCGTCCGCGGACCTGGCCGAAGGGCGGACGATCACCGAACTGCGCACCGGCGACCTGGGCCGACGGCACCCGGATGGACTTTACGAAGTAACGGGGCGGCGCAGCCGGTTCCTCAAGATCGCCGGCCTGCGGATCGACCTCGGCCGGGTGGAACAGATCCTGGCGGAGCTGGGCGTGCAGGCCACGAGCGCCGGCACCGACGGACACCTGGTGGTGGCACTGCAAGGCAGCCACGACCCGGATCTGCTGCGGAAACTGCTCGCCGGAAGCCTGGGCATTCCGCGCGTGGCCATACAGATGTTCTCCGTCGAGGAACTGCCGCGGCTGGCAAGCGGCAAGCCGGACTACCAGGCTGTGCTTGCCCTTGCCGCCCCGATCCCGGCAAAGGAGGAGCGTCCCGCCAAAGCGGAGGGTCCGCAGGATGTGCGCAGGATCATGGCCGAGCAGCTGGAACTCGACACTGTGGACGGGGACAGCACTTTTGTCTCCCTGGGCGGTGATTCCCTGTCCTACGTGGCAACCTCTGTGCGGCTGGAAAAGGCGCTGGGCATCCTTCCGTCAGACTGGCACCTCAGGACTGTCGCCGAGCTGGAACAAGTGTCAGCGCCTGCCAGAAGGCGCAGGAAGCTGACCGCACGCATCGAGTCCAGCATCGTGCTGCGCGCGGTGGCCATCATCCTCATCATCAGCACCCACATCGGACTGTTCCACTGGGAGGGCACGGCCCATGTGCTTCTGGCCGTGGCGGGCTACAACTTTGCACGTTTCCAGCTCGGGGGCGAGCGGGCCCGGCGGCTCCGCCGGCAGACCGCGAGCCTGGCCCGGATCGTGGTACCCAGCATGGCGTTCATCGCCTTCGCCTATGTGGTCACCGACCACTACAGCGTGGCGAATATCCTCCTGCTCAACGCACTGATCGGGCCGCAGGAGGTGACCACCGAGTGGCACTTCTGGTTTGTGGAGGTGCTGACGTACCTGCTTGTCTGCATGACTGCGCTGCTGGCCGTCCCCGCTGTGAGCCGCCTGGAACGGCGGTTCCCGCTGGCATTCCCGCTTGGCCTGACAGCAGTGGGGCTGCTGGGCAGGTTTGAAATCGTTGACCTGGGCGTGCCGAACACCGGACCGGCGCTGTGGCTGTTTGCACTGGGGTGGACCGTCGCCCGGGCGCGGACGGCCCGGCACTGCCTGCTGGCCTCAGCCATTGCGCTGCTGTGCGTTCCGGGATTTTTCTTCAACGACCTGCTGCGTGAGGGCACGCTCCTTGCCGGAATCCTGGTGCTCATCTGGGTGCGGACACTGCCGGTCCCGAAGGGCCTGCAGAAGGTGACAGTACTCTTGGCCAGCGCCTCACTGTACATCTACCTCACCCATTGGCTGGTCTTTCCCCACTTCGTTGCCCTGCACCCGGGCATTGCCGTTGTGGCGTCCCTGGCTGCCGGCGTCGGATATTGGGCGCTGGTCAACGGAGCGCTGGTACTGAAGCGGCGCCGCACGCCGGCACGCCGCGGAAGCCTGGCCGGCGGTGCAGGGGCCCGGCAGGAAGGGCCGGGCCACTCCTAGACCAGGTCCTGCCGGGCCGGCCTCCCTTAGACCAGGCCCGGGGAGCTCGCCAGGATGTAATCCGCTGCGGCGGGACCCTTCATGCTCAGGCCAGGCTGGTCTGGATTAATGCGCTGCTTCATGGCGGCCCAAAAGGTGGCCTCCGGCCGGGGCGCCTTCTGGTTGATAAAGCACCAGCTGGTGTACAGCCCGTAGAGACGGTCACAGTCCAGGGCGGACTCTGATGCGGGGTCAAGGTGGGTGGCTTCCCGGAGGAAGAGGTCGAACTGCGAATGTGCCATGACGGCTTCCCATCGCTAAGTGCTCGGCGCCGCCGTTCGGCTACAGCGGCGAACTCCCATGCCATGCACAAGTGCGTGGGAGTGTTGGGCGGCGCCACCGCGAAAAAGATGGACCGCTAAGCGATAGTTCGCTTGTCTACGATGTAGACTTTACCTGTAGACCAACTAAATAGGCAAGCGTCTGGACTATTAACCCAGCGGCGCCCAGCCGAACCAATTGGACGGAACAGCCGATGGCATCCCCCAAAAGCCCGGTCGCGCGGACGCGCACCGGCAAAGCACCACTGACAAGAGAACTGGTCCTCAGCAGGGCGCTGGAAATTGTAGATTCGGAAGGCCTCGAGGCCCTCACCATGCGGCGCCTGGGCCAGGCCCTGGACCGTGACCCCATGAGCCTGTACCGCCACGCTGAAAATCGGGCGGCCCTGCTTGACGGTGTCTCGGAGCTTGTATTGAACGAGCTCTCGATCCATCCCGAGGATCCGGACTGGAAGGCTCAACTGCGGCATATCGCGCATGGTTTGCGGGCCTTGGCGCTGCAGCATCCCAACGTGGTCCCGCTCCTGGTGACCAGGCCGCTGTCCACACCGCTGGGCCTGCGGCCGCTGGGAACCCTGCGCCCGCTTGAGCAGATCCTCTCCCTGCTGGTGGGAGCCGGGTTCGCGCCGGACGACGCCCTCCACGTCTACCGCGCCTACTACGGCTTCCTGTACGGCCACATCCTGAACGAACTGCAGGAGTTCGTGGTGGACCCGGAGGAGAATGAAGTCCTACTGAGGCTGGGGCTGCACCGGCTGCCGGCCAAGGAGTTTCCCCGTCTGCGCGCACTGGCGCCGGCACTGGCGGACTACGACGGCGCCGCGGAGCTTGACCAGGGCCTGACCATCCTGCTGTCGGGGCTTGAAGCACACCTGTCCCGGCAGGAGGAGGGCGCGGTTCCCGCTTCCTGAGTTTGTGGACGCCGGTTATTCGAACGAGGCCCTGCGGGGGTCCGACGCCCGGGTGTTCCAGACGTCCGGACGGGTGACTTTGAAGCGCCGGCCCGTAAGGGCGCGGGCGGTGAGCTGGACGTAGTGGTCCTTCTCGCCCGGCTGCCACGGCTCCAGCCGTTCGGCGTCCACCGCGTCCTTTTCCACCTGATCCTGCATCAGCGCAGTCTCACCCCGGGCCACCACGCTCCACGCCGTCTCTGACTGCGGGTCGTAGCCGTCGATCTCCAGGGCGGCGGGACGCTCCGTCATGGCGCTCCAGAGCTTAGTGCCGCCGGCGGTCCGGAACACGATGGTCCGGCGGTGGAGCACGTAGTTCACGGGAAAGATCTCCGGATGGCCGTCCACCACAATGGCGATCCGGCCCACGGTGTCATTGGCCAGGAGGTCCCAGCACTCGTCGAACGTCAGCTGGTCGGTCCGGGGCGCGTCAGCGTTCATGGTCCCACCATACGGGCACCTGGCCCTGCCCGGAACGGGTTTCTAATCAATCCCCGCAAACAGGGTGCTCAGCTCCGCCGTCAGTTCTTTCTGGAGGGCGGGGGTACCGATTTCCTTTCCGTCGATCCTGTTGACCGGCGCCAGGAGCCGCACGCTGGAGATCAGCCATACCGCGTCCGCATCCAAGAGGTCCCGGGGCTCCAGCGGGCCATAGCCCAGCTCCCAGCCCGCAGCCCTGGCGGCGCCGAAGAGGGCGCCCTGTGAGGTGCCGGCGAGAATGCCGCTGTCCAGCTGCGGGGTCACCAGCCGCTTGACCTGCGTGCCGTCGTCGGACTTTTCCACATGCGCCAAAAGCACCGTGGACGTCGGGCCCTCCAGCACGCGACCATCGGAGGAGACGAAGATGACATCGTCCGCGCCCTGCGTGCGTGCATACCGGAGGGCGGCCATATTGACTGCATAGGAGAGGGTTTTGGCACCAAGGAGCAGCCACGGGGCACGCTCGCCCACCTCGCTGTCGTAGCCCCGGTCCAGGAGGATCACGTCAAGGCCGGTCTCGCGCTGGCGGCGGCCCACGCTGCCGGCGGCGGAGACCTGGACCCAGGCCGTGGGGGTGTCGCTGCCTTCCACGCCGCGGGTGACCACCAGCTTCACCACCCGTTCGTCCCCCGCTGCGTCTGTGGCGGGGTACTGCCCCAGGTGCTCCGAAAGGGCCGTGTCGATTGCTCTCCGCCACGCAGCCTGGTCCGGGATGACAAGGTCCAGGGCGGCCGCGGAGCCGCCCAGCCGGTTCAGGTGCGCCTGCATTTTCCGGACTGAACCGTCCACAGCCAGCATGGTCTCGAAGATGCCGTCGCCGCGGGTGGCACCTTGGTCGGTGACCATCAGTTGCGGCTTCGCAGCGTCGGCCAGCCGGCCGTTCGGGAAGGAAGGGTCAAGGAAGACGAGAACCACGGGAACTGGAGAGGTCATGGCTCCAGCTTAGTGCGGCGCCGCCCGGATAAGCTGGGCGCAGCGCCCCGGCAGGAAGCAGTCCGCCGGGAGCTCGTGTCCCCGGGGGTTGTTCGCTTGTTGTGGCCGTTTTCGCTTTCCGGCACCGCGCCGATGTGGGTTGTGGTGATCCTTGCCGCCGCCGACCTGCTGATCAGGGTACTCGCCGTGGGAATCATCCCCGGCAACCGGCGTCCCACCACGGCCATGGCCTGGCTGCTGGGCATCTTCTTCGTGCCGTTCGTGGGCCTCGTCCTGTTCCTGCTGTTCGGCAATTTCCGGCTCTCAAGCCGCCGCCGGCAGCAGCAACAGCAGGTCAATGACAGGGTCCGGGCGGGAATTTCCGCGCTCGCAGACGCGGAGAGCGATTACCCGGGCCCCGAATGGGTGAAATCAGCCGCCGAGCTCAACCGCCGGCTGGGCTCGCTTCCCATGGTGGACGGGAACTCCGTGGACCTGATCCCGGGCTACCCGGACTCAATCCTGGCCATGACCGAGGCCGTGCGCAAGGCGAAGACATTCGTCAACGCGGAGTTCTACATCATGAGCACGGACCACGTGACCAACGAGCTCCTCACGGCACTGGAGGAAGCTGCCGAGCGCGGCGTGGAAGTCCGGGTGCTGTTTGACCACATCGGCACCCTGCGCGTGAAGGGCTACCGCAAACTCCTCAAGAGGCTGCGGGCCGGCAAGATCCAGTGGAAACGGATGCTTCCCCTGCTGCCGATCCATGGCCAGTGGCGCCGGCCGGACCTAAGGAACCACCGCAAGATCATGGTGGTGGACGGAGAGATAGCCTTCACGGGGTCCCAGAACCTGATCGAGCCCTCGTACAACAACCCGCGGCACCGGAAGGCCGGGCGCGAATGGGTTGAGCTGATGGCGTGCCTGCGCGGACCCATCGTCACCACCCTCAACGTCGTGTTCGCAACGGACTGGCTGAGCGAGACAGACGAGTCCCTCGAGCATCAGCTGCAGCTTCCTGCGAATCCCGAGCCCGGTCACGTCACAGCCCAGGTGGTTCCCAGCGGTCCCGGATTCATCACGGAAAACAACCTGCGCCTCTTCAACACCTTGATTTATTCCGCCCAGCACAGGATTTCCATCTGCAGCCCGTACTTCGTGCCGGACGACTCCCTGCTTTACGCCATTACCACCGCTGCCCAGCGGGGTGTGGACGTTGAGCTGTTCGTCTCCGAAAAGGGCGACCAGTTCCTGGTGCACCACGCCCAGCGCTCATACTACGAAGCGCTGCTGGAGGCGGGCGTCCGGATTTACCTCTACAAGGCGCCGTTCGTGCTGCACGCCAAGCATTTCACCATCGACGACGAGGTGGCAGTTCTCGGATCCAGCAACATGGACATGCGTTCCTTCTCGCTGAACCTTGAGGTCTCGGTGATGCTGCTGGGGGAGAAGATCGTCAATGAAATGCGGGCCGTGGAGGATACGTACCGGGACATCTCGCACGAACTCAAGCTGGCCGACTGGCTCAACCGGCCCCTGGCGGCACGGTACGTAGACAACGTGGCCCGCCTCACCGCAACGGTCCAGTAGGCGGCGGGCCCGCGTCAGGCTCCCGGGAAGACCGAGCCCAGGGTGGAGAGGACCCCGTAGGCCTTGGTGCGGATTTCGTCGTATTCCTCGTCGGGAATGGAATCGGCCGTGATGGCGCCGCCGACGCCGAGGGACAGTTCGGCAGCCCGGCCCTCATCCCGGTGGGTGACCACCAGGGTGCGAATGGCGACGGCGAGGTCCGTGGCGCCGTTCAACGAAAAGTAGCCGATCGCGCCTGAATATATTCCGCGCGGGCCATCCTCCAGGCCGTCCAGGATCGCCATGGTGCTGATCTTGGGCGCCCCGGTCATGGAACCGGCAGGGAAGCAGGCGGCCACGGCCTCGGCCCGCGACGCCCCGGGCATCAGCCGGGCGTCGATGGTGCTGACCATTTGGTGCACGGTGGCGTAGCTTTCGATCGCGCACAGCCGGCTCACCGTCACGGTCCCCGGCACTGCAAAGTGGCTAAGGTCGTTGCGCAGCAGGTCAACGATCATGATGTTCTCCGCCCGGTCCTTCAACGACGACGCCAGATCGTTGCGCAGCAGGGCGTCCTCGGCCGGGGCGGCGGCCCGGCGGCGGGTGCCCTTGATCGGCTCGGCCCGCATCCCGCCGTTGGCCGCGATCTTCAGGAACCGCTCGGGTGATGTGCTGGCAACGGTCACGCTTCCCAGCCGCAGGTAACTGGCGAAGGGGGCCGGATTCCGCCGGCGGAGGGCCAGGTAGGTTGCCCAGGCGTCGAATTCGTCCGCCGCTACCGTGGCGGCCAGCGTGGTGGTCAGGCAAACCTCGTAGGAGTTGCCCTCCGCGATCTGCTCCTGCGCCGCCGCGATCTTCCGCCGGTATTCAGCGCCGCTGTCACGGCTGTGGAATACGGGGGCAGGACGGACGACGGCGGTGCCGGCGCCGGCTTCCGGAGGCCGGCCGCCGTGTGCTGCGGCAGCTTCCACGGCAGCCCTGGCCTCGGCGAACCAGGCGTCAGCCCCAGGCTCGTCCAGCGCGAGCAGCCAGACAGTGCCCTCTTCATGGTCCAGGACCACTGCCCGTCCGGCGAAGATCAGGGCCGCGTCCGGGGTGGGCGAGTCCACGTCAGCGCCGCCGGTTTCCCGTTTCAGCTCATATCCCAGATAGCCTAGCCAGCCCAGAGTGAACCCGCACGGATATTCCCGGGGAACCGTCACCGGGCCGGCGCCCCAGACCGTGTGGAGCCAGCGGAAGAACGGGCCGGCCACGCGGGCTGTGACGGAACCGGCACTTAGCCGGGCGACCCCGGAACTGTGGGTGACCGACTGGCCGGACGCACCGCCGTCGTCCGCCATGATGCTGAAGCGGCTGCGCCCGTTGGAGTGCTCTTCTCCCCCTCTGGCAGCGGACTCCCCCTTGCCTTCGGCGGGGACTTGTCCGTGCCGGGGGGAGTTCTGCGAGCTGTCCAGCCATACGGCCCTTGGCGAGCCGCCATACAGGGCGTGGAACAGGGCGGGCGCGTCCGGCCGGAACTCGAGCCGTTCAGTCCGGAGGGTGTAGGCCTGGCGGGCCGCCACTTCGGGTGCGAGCACGGCGGACAGCGCCGGAAGGTGCGGGAGGAGGTGCAGTACGTCGGCGGGAGCCTTGCCGTCCGCCAGGTTCCGGACCTGTAGGTCGGCATGGTCCGGAACGGGGTCGGCGGCCAGCCACGCAGACTCCTGGGCCGCCCACTGGTCCCAGAAGGGTTCATACGTGCTGCCGTCGCGGTCCAGGGCGCGGGTGCGGCGGACGTCCGCCGGTGAATCGGCCCAGATGACCGCGCCCAGGAAGGGGCGGGCTGCGGCGGACGCGGCCCCCACCCCCTCCACGATGACGATCTCGGCGGGAAGCGTGACCCGGGCGGCGCCGTCGTAATGGTTCTCCCAGTCCCAGCTGGTCCAGGTAGCGGCCTCGCCCCTGCTCAACGGCGCGAGCACGGTGGCCACGTACCGCTCGATGCCGGCGGCCAGGCCGTTCCAGCCGGGATAGATGTCCTCCAGGTGGAACAGCGAGACCTTGTGATGGGCGCGCAGCCGGGCCGCAAGCTCGACGGCGAGGGTGGTCTTCCCTGCGCCCGAACGCCCGTCGATGGCAATGATGACGGGGGCTGGGCTCATGGATTAGAGCGTACCGCTATCCTTGGCGGGCTTTCATCCGGGGGTTCTTCTTGTTGATGACGAACGTGCGCCCGCGCCGGCGGACGATCTGGGCACCTGGGATCTTCTTCAGCGCCCGCAGTGAATTCCTGACCTTCATGATTTCTCCTCGTGTTGGGTGTTGTTGCGTTATGTTCCTTGTGGCGTTCAGCCGGCAGCAGCCAGGCCGAACGGGTCCTGCAGCTCCAGTCCTGCGGCCAGTTCCTCGTCCGTCAGCTGGCAGTGCAGCAGGAGTTCCGCGAGCTCCGCCGGATCAAGGTCCTCACCCGTTGCTTCGATGACGGTGCCGGCGTCGAGCCTGCCCTTGTCGGGGACGACGGTTCCAACGTTTTCCAGCCACACGCGCGGGCCAATGCCCTGGATGGCAATCCGGCACTCCGGCGCCGATGCCACCCACAGATGCCCGCGAAGCACGCAACAGCCCTCGGCCAGCGTGCCCAGGGCGAGGCGGAACCGGCCCGGATGGAGCGGCCGCTCCAGTGACTGCCGGATTGTGGTGAACGGCGATGGCATGGCGGGGGGCTTGTCCGGATCCGGGGCTATGCGGGTGTGCGGCGCGAGCTCGCGGATCAGGTGCAGGCCCCGGTCGCGGCCCGCTGGATGCGCCGGCACGATATCCGGTTCGGCCAGCAGGACGGTGTCGGCGGACTCGAGTTCACCGACGAGGAATTCGCCGGGCGTGCGTTCGTCGTCCGCCACCGGCGTGAACCCGGATTCGTAGAGGGTGTGCGAATCCCAGATGTGGTCCTCCAGGGCGTCGGGCGCGCAGGCGAGCATTCTCTCGTGGCTGTGGACCTGCCCCGGCCCCGGAGGCCGGTCGAGGCCACGCTTCAGGGCGGTGACGGCCACCGTTGCCGGAACAGCGGGGGGCAGGCCGATGATGATGGGGCCGGCGGTCCCGGCAGACAGGCGTTCGACGGCGGGTACCAGGTCCAGGCGGACAGCGCAGCTAAGGCAGCCGTGCTCGAGCAGGGTCTCTTCCCGCTCAACGAGTCCCTCACCGCCGAAGACGCGGCGGATGACAACCCCGTTTTCAAGGAGATCGTGCAGCACCACCAAGGATTCGGGGTGCGTTGCGGCCAGGTCTTCACAGGCCTGCTGGCGGCAAAGGGCGTCCAGGGAACTGACGACGATGAGGTGCATGCACCACAGAGTAGTTGAGAATGATTCTCAACTACAAATCGTCGGGCGTTACCTCGCCTGCCGTTGGAGTTCGGACCCCGATAGGATGCCGGCTCCGGAAAGGGCTGCTGTTTCCCGGAGGGCGGCGCTCCGGATATGGTCGACGAGGCCCGGAACTGCGGCATGGATCTGGTGCCAGACGGCGTCGAAGTCGGCATGGCCCCCATACCAAGGGTCCTCGATGCCCTGGTCCAACAGGTCGAGGCCTTCCATGGCGGGGTCGAAGCTCCGCAGCATGCGGATCTTGTCCAGCGACTCCTGGTCGGGGGCCGCTTCGCTGAGCCACGCATAGTGGTCGATGTCCAGGGCGAGGATGAGGTCCCGGTCCTTGAACCATCGCGGTTCCCACTCCCTGGCTACGTGCTCGGCCGAGGCGATCTGGGTTGCCGCGAGGCGCCGCGCTGCCCGCGGGTCAATGGGTCGTCCGGACTCGTAGCCGGTGGTGCCGGCGGAGTCGACAATTACAGTTCCGTCCAGCCCTTCGCGATTCAATGCCTCCCTGAGCATGAGCTCAACCATGGGGGACCGGCAGATATTTCCGGTACAGACGGCGATGACGCGGTATGGGCTCGACGCTGAGTTCATGAGACTAAGCATGCGCGCATATCGGGCCCTTGGCTAGCGCGGGATTCATGTGGGTTGACGATTTTGTAAAGATGAGTGACTTTAGGTCAAACGGGGTAGGGCCCATGGTTGGGCTGCGTCCGGACGCCCGCCTTACCGTTCCCCATGCTCAATGCATGAAGGCGAGCAGGATCCCCACTGCGATGAAGAGGACGCCGAACACGCGGTTGAGCACCAGCTGCCCCCGCTCATTTTGCGTGAACCGCTGGAAAGACCGCGCCGCCGCGGCGAAGAAGAACCACATGACCAGGATGTCGATGGCGACCACCGTGGCCGTGAGGACCGCATACTGCGGCAGCAGCGGCTGCTCAGCCCGGATGAACTGAGGCATGAACGCCAGGAAGAAGACAATCGCCTTGGGGTTCAGCAGGTTCACCCAGAGTCCCCGCCGGAAAATGGACCAGGCGGGTTCATTGCGCCGTGCGGCGGTCTGTTCCCGGGCGACGGTGGGTTTCGCCAGGAATTGCCGGACGCCCAGGTAGACCAGGTAGGCTGCGCCGGCGTACCGGATTACGTTGAAGGCCACGGGAGAGCTGGCCACCAGGACCCCCAGGCCCAGGGCAACGATCACCACGTGGATGACCAGCGCCGCCTGCTGGCCGAGGATGCCCCAAATGGAACGGCGGAAGCCGGCATTTAGCGAGTTGCTCATGGTGTTGATAGCCCCTGCTCCGGGCGTGAAGCTGATCAGGGCGCCGGCGCCCGCAAGGGTGAGCCACAAGGAGAATTGCACTTGATAATCGTACGCGTGGCGGGGCGGTATTCCCTGGCAGCCGCGGTATCCGGTGCCTGCCGGGGGCCTCCATCAGGGGGAAGTCCGGGAGCCGCCCCAACTTGTGCGTGGGTGTCGAGGACCCTCACGCCCGGGCAATGACCTCGCCGTTGGGAATGAGGAACCAGCCGTCGTCCGTGGAGCCCCAACGGTGCCAGCCGGCCGAAATCCTGGCCAGGTCCGCGGGGTTGGCGAAGCCGTACTCCAGGGCCTGCTCCGCGAAGGCCGAGTGCAGGATCCTCTCGCCCCACACGCGCGCCTGCCAGCGGCGCTGCTGCCCGGTGGCGTAAAGCCAGTTGCTGCTGGTGGGCGCAACGTCGCTGAATCCCGCGGCCTGGGCCCAGCTGACCAGCCGCCGTCCGGCGTCGGGCTCTGCTCCGTTCCTCCGTGCGATCCGCTGGTAAAGCTCCATCCACTCGTCGAGTTCAGGAATCGCCGGGTACCAGCTCATGCCGTGGAAGTCGGCGTCCCGCACGGCGACGATGCCGCCAGGCTTGGCGACCCGGCGCATTTCACGCAGGGCTTCCACCGGGTCCGTAAGATGCTGCAGGACCTGGTGGGCGTGCACGACGTCGAACGTGTCGTCGTTGAACTCCAGATCGTAGATGTTGCCCGTGACGAACTCGACGTTGGAGATCCCGCGCTCACCGGCAAGTGCCTTGGCCTGCGCGATGATGTCCGGCGACCGGTCCAGCCCGGTGACCGTTCCCGGGGCCACCAGCCCGGCGAAGTCGCAGGTGATGCTCCCTGGTCCGCAGCCGACGTCGAGCATGTCCGTCCCCGGCTGCAGGTGGGGGAGCACGAAGGCGGCGGAGTTCTCGGCCGTCCGGGCCGCGTGGGCGCGGACCACGGATTCGTGGTGGCCGTGCGTGTAGACATCATCTTCGGGCTGCTGCGCACTCATAACCAAACGCTACTCCTCCCGCGCGGCCACCGTCGCTTCCACCATGGCGGTCATGAAGCGCGTCGCCACCTCGAGTTCCTCCGGCGTGAAAGCAGCCAGCGCTTCCCCCATGTGGCGCGAGAGCGGGGCGAAGATGACGCTGCCGTCCTGGTACGCCTTGGGGGTCATCTTCAGTTCAACCTGGCGGCGGTCGGTGCTGGCGCGCTCGCGGACTACGTGCCCGGACTGGTCCAGCCGGTCGATCAGTGCAGTGGTTGCGGGGGAGCTGAGATTCAGTTCCTTCCGCAGCACGCCGGGCGTGACTACGGCACCCCTGGCGGTGTGGCGCATGATCACGGCCAGGGCATTAAGGTCCGTCCGGTGCATGTCCTTCCGCGCGCCGGCGGTGTCCACGTACCGGTTGGCCTCCAATGTGAACTCCTGGAGGAGGCGCACCAGCGGGTGCGGCCCCGCGGCTGGTCCGGTGCCGGCCATTGCCCGCCTCCTCTTGCAGTCGTAGTGAAATCTTCCGGGCGGTCCAACAGCCCGAACGGATCCTACCCCTTAGCCGGTGCGGCCAAAGAAATCTAGACTGTCACTTATCTCTATAGTAGAGATAATCTGTTGATGAAACGCCGACGCCGGGGAAGGCATTATGAGAGCAAAGCACGCGGGCCAAGTAACCACTAAGGCACCCTTCTGGCTGCGGTGGCTGGTTCCCACAGTCCTGGTCCTTACGTGGCTGGCGCTTGCCGGGATCGGCGGCCCCACCTTCGGCAGGCTGGAGGAGGTCTCCTCCAATGACCAGGCCTCCTTCCTGCCGGCCAGTGCCGAAGCAACCGCGGCCCAGGACTGGCAGGCCAGGTTCCGGGACGCGGATGAGGTTCCGGGCGTCATCGTGATTGAAAATTCGAAACCCTTTACCCCGGCCGAGCTGCGTGAGGCTGCCGGCCTGAAGGCGGAGTTGGAAGGCCTGGAGCTGGGCAGCTCCGTCATCGGACCCATCCCTTCCGAAGACGGCGAAGCGGTGCAGTTCATCGTGCCCGTCAGCGAATCCCTGGAACTCGAGGGGGCCGTGCAGGAACTGCGGGAAACCGCCTCCGCCGGGACGCCGGAGGGCATGCAGTCCTACGTGACCGGCCCCGCAGGCCTCGCGGCGGACCTCACCGGCGCCTTCGCCGGCATCGACGGACTCCTGCTGCTGGTGGCACTGGCGGCGGTGCTGGTCATCCTCCTGGTCGTCTACCGCTCCATCCTGCTGCCGGTCATGGTCCTGTTGACCTCCGTGTTTGCCCTTTGCGCGGCCATCCTCCTGGTGTTCGCCATGGCCAAGGCGGGCTGGATCCAGCTCAACGGGCAAAGCCAGGGCATCCTCTCCATCCTGGTGATCGGCGCGGCTACCGACTACGCACTCCTCTACGTGGCGCGGTTCCGCGAAGCGCTCACGCACACCACCAGCAGGACGGCTGCCGCGCTCACCGCCTGGAAGGCTTCCTTCGAGCCGATCCTGGCCTCCGGTGCCACGGTGATCATCGCCCTTTTGTGCCTGCTGTTCTCCGACCTGAACTCCAACAAAGGGCTGGGTCCGGTGGCCGCGGCCGGCATCCTCTGTGCGCTGTTCGCCGCGCTGACCCTGCTTCCCGCCCTGATGGCACTGTCCGGCCGGGCGGCCTTCTGGCCCTTCCGTCCCAAGCTATTGCCCGACGACGAACGCGAACCCGAGCTGGTCACCGGACTTGAAGGGCAAAAGGGTTTGTGGCGGGCCACCGGTTCCCTGGTCCGGCGCCGGCCGCGCACCGTGTGGGTCGCCTCGGTCCTGCTGCTGCTCGTGGCGTCCGCCGGGGTGCTCCAGCTCAAGGCCAACGGCGTTCCGCAGACGGAGGTCATCCTGTCGGCCTCCAGTGCTGTGGACGGCCAGGAAGCACTGGCCCGCCACTTCGATGCCGGCAGCGGCAGCCCCGCCGTCGTGGTTGCGGAGCAGGGCAAGGCGCCGGAGGTGCTGGAAACGGTGAAAGCGGCCGACGGCGTGGGCGAGGCATATCTGTTGGCTGAGGGTGGTGTTCCCATCACCGGAGCTCCCGGAACCCCCAGCGCCCCGGCGGCCAGGGACGGAAAGGTGCTGATCAACGCGACTCTGGACGCCGCCGCCGATTCGCTCGAGGCCGAGGAGTCCGTGAAGGCCCTGCGCGCCGACGTGAAAGCGGTGGACTCCGGCGCCCTGGTGGGCGGCGTGACGGCGATCGCCCTGGACACCAACACCACGGCGCAGCGGGACCTGCTGATCATCATCCCGATCGTCCTGCTGGTCATTCTGTTCATCCTCATGCTGCTGCTCCGGTCGATTATCGCGCCGGTCCTCCTGGTGCTCTCAGTCGTGCTCTCCTACGCGGCGGCCATGGGGGTGGCAGCGTTCGTGTTCAACAACATCCTGGGCTTCCCCGGTGCCGATGCCACCGTGCCGCTGTTCGGCTTCGTGTTCCTGGTGGCCCTGGGCGTGGACTACAACATCTTCCTGATGAGCCGGGTCCGGGAGGAGTCCCTGAAGCACGGCACCCGCCCCGGAATCCTGCGCGGCCTTGGCGTTACCGGCGGCGTGATTACCTCCGCCGGGGTGGTCCTCGCGGCAACGTTCGCCGCGCTGGGCGTCATCCCCATCATGTTCATGGTGCAGCTGGCGTTCATCGTGGCGTTCGGCGTGCTCCTGGACACCGTCCTGGTGCGCTCCCTGCTGGTCCCCGCGCTGGCCTACGACATCGGCCCGAAGATCTGGTGGCCGGGAAAGCTGGCCCGGGAGGAGCTCCAGAACCCCCGCCCATCGTTCTCCAACGGCGAAACCGTGGTGCCGGCGTCGTACGCGGACGCCCGGGAAACCCGCTGAACGGTGCGGAATTGCCGGCAAGCATGCGGCGCAAAATGCAAAGTTGAGTCAGCTTCGCTCAACTTCGTATTGACATCGCATGCGCCCTGAGTAAAGTTGAGTGCAGAACGCTCAATAGCGGGCGCCAGCAAGTTTCCAAGGAAAGAAGGAAGCAACACATGTCACGTGCAGTAGGTATCGACCTCGGAACCACCAACTCCGTCGTCTCCGTTCTCGAAGGTGGCGAGCCCACCGTTATTGCCAACGCCGAGGGTGGCCGCACCACGCCGTCCGTCGTTGCGTTCTCCAAGTCCGGCGAAGTCCTGGTGGGCGAGATCGCCAAGCGCCAGGCCGTCAACAACATCGACCGCACCATCGCCTCGGTCAAGCGCCACATGGGCACCGACTGGACCAAGGCCATCGATGACAAGAAGTACACCCCGCAGGAAATCTCAGCGCGCATCCTCATGAAGCTGAAGAACGACGCCGAGTCCTACCTGGGTGAAAAGGTCACCGACGCCGTGATCACCGTCCCCGCGTACTTCAACGACGCCGAGCGCCAGGCCACCAAGGAGGCCGGCGAAATCGCGGGCCTGAACGTCCTGCGCATCGTCAACGAGCCCACGGCAGCAGCTCTCGCCTACGGCCTGGACAAGGGCAAGGAAGATGAGCTCATCCTGGTCTTCGACCTCGGTGGCGGTACCTTCGACGTCTCCCTGCTGGAAGTCGGCAAGGACGAAGACAACTTCTCCACCATCCAGGTCCGCGCCACGGCCGGTGACAACCGCCTCGGCGGCGACGACTGGGACCAGCGCGTCGTTGACTACCTGCTGAACCAGCTGAAGGTCAAGGGCATCGACCTGTCCAAGGACAAGATCGCCCTGCAGCGCCTGCGCGAAGCTGCCGAGCAGGCCAAGAAGGAACTGTCCTCCTCCACCAGCACCAACGTCTCGCTTCAGTACCTCTCCGTCACCCCCGACGGCCCGGTCCACCTGGACGAGCAGCTGACCCGCGCCAAGTTCCAGGACCTCACGAAGGACCTGCTGGAGCGCACCAAGAAGCCGTTCCACGACGTCATCAAGGAAGCCGGCATCAAGCTCTCCGACATCAACCACATCGTGCTGGTGGGTGGCTCAACCCGTATGCCCGCCGTGTACGACCTGGTCAAGGAACTGGCCGGCGGCAAGGAGCCGAACAAGGGCGTGAACCCGGACGAGGTTGTCGCCGTTGGTGCAGCCCTGCAGGCCGGTGTTCTGAAGGGTGAGCGCAAGGACGTCCTGCTGATCGACGTCACCCCGCTGTCCCTCGGCATCGAAACCAAGGGCGGAGTGATGACGCACCTGATCGAGCGCAACACCGCCATCCCCACCAAGCGGTCCGAGACCTTCACCACGGCGGACGACAACCAGCCGTCCGTGGCCATCCAGGTCTTCCAGGGCGAGCGCGAGTTCACCCGCGACAACAAGCCGCTGGGCACGTTCGAGCTGACCGGCATCGCGCCGGCACCGCGCGGCGTCCCGCAGGTCGAGGTCACCTTCGACATCGACGCCAACGGCATCGTCCACGTTTCCGCGAAGGACAAGGGCACCGGCAAGGAACAGTCCATGACCATCACCGGCGGCACCGCGCTCTCCAAGGAAGACATCGACCGCATGGTCCGTGACGCCGAGGAGCACGCAGCCGAGGACAAGGCCCGCCGCGAGGCAACCGACACCCGCAACTCCGCCGAGCAGCTGGCCTACTCCGTGGACAAGCTGATCGCGGACAACGCCGACAAGCTGCCTGAAGAGGTCAAGACCGAGGTCCAGTCCGACGTCGACGAGCTCAAGAAGGCACTCGAAGGCACCGACGATGCCGCCGTGAAGACTGCGTTCGAGAAGCTGCAGGCTTCCCAGACCAAGCTCGGCGAGGCCATCTACGCCCAGGCCGGTTCCCCTGACGGCGCCACCGGCGCTGCGGGCGCCGACGGTGCCCCCGCCGGTGACAAGGCTGACGAAGACATCGTTGACGCCGAGATCATCGACGAAGACGAAGCGAAGAAGTAGCCATGCCCCATCACGGTAACGAGGAAGAGCACAACGCTTCCCGCGATCAGGAACGCCGTGACGGCGGCTCGGGCCACCAGGAGCCGGTGATCCGGGACAACCGCAAGGTTGACCCGGTCACCGGGCAGGCCCGGCACCCGGACGCGCAGGCTTCGGGCCGGGAGGGCCAGGATTCCGACGGCGATGCGCTCGCCCAGGCGGAGGAGATCCTTAACGGCGTGGACGTGCCGGCCGAGGAATCCGTAGCCCGGGGCGTGGCGGCGGAAGCGGGAAGCGCGGAGGCAGCCGAACTCCGCAACGACCTGCTCCGCCTGCAGGCGGAGTACGTCAACTACCGCAAGCGCGTTGAACGCGACCGCGCCGTGGCAGGGGAGATGGCCGTCATCGGCGTCCTGAACTCCCTGCTTCCGGTCCTGGATGACGTGGATGCCGCCCGGCAGCACGGCGACCTTGCCGACGGCCCCTTCGCCGCGATCGCAGCCAAGCTGGAGAACGCACTGAAGACCTACGGCCTGGTCCGCATCGACCAGACCGGCGTGGAGTTCGATCCCACGATCCACGAGGCCCTGATCCAGCAGCCCGGCGAGGACATCGAGGTTGACACCGTCAGCCAGGTGCTCCGCTCCGGCTACAAGTCAGGCGAACGCGTCCTCCGCGCGGCCCAGGTCATCGTCGCGGTACCTGCGTAGCATTACCCCACGCGAGATGGCAGTTCGCGGCAGTGTTGGGCAACCACATTGCTGTGAACTGCCATCTCGGCAAAGATTTTTGAAAGGAAACGCCATTGGCTAGCCAGGATTGGGTGGACAAGGACTTTTACAAGATCCTCGGTGTCGCCAAGGACGCTTCCGACGCCGACATCAAGAAGGCCTACCGGAAGCTGGCCCGCGAGCACCACCCTGACACCAACTCGGGCAACTCGGCGTCCGAGAAGAAGTTCAAGGACATCTCCGAGGCCTATTCCGTGCTGTCCGATCCCGAGGAGCGCCAGCAGTACGACGCCATCCGGGCCATGGGCAGCGGTGCCCGGTTCGCGCCGGGCGGCGCCGGTGCGGCAAACGGCGGGTTTGAGGACATGTTCGGCGGCCTCTTCACGGGCAACACCGGACGCCACGCCGGGGGGTTCAACCCGGCCGGCGGGGGCATTCCGCCGGAATTCGCGGACCTCTTCGGCGGCTTCGGCGGCGCCGGCGGCTACCAGCGCGCTCCGCAACGGGGCGCGGACCGCACGGCTTCCACCACCATCTCGTTCGCAGGGTCCATCCGCGGCACCACCATCGGCCTGCGCGAACCGAACGGCGAGGTCATCGACGTCCGCGTGCCCGCCGGCATCAAGGACGGCCAGAAGATCCGCGTCCGCGGCAAGGGCCAGCCCAGCCCCGCGGGCAACGGAGACCTGATGGTTGCTGTTTCGGTCAAGCCGCACCCGTTCTACACGCGCGACGGCGACAACCTCCGCATCCATGTCCCGGTCAGCTTCCCGGAGGCTGCCTTGGGCGCCGACATCGAGGTCCCGACGATCGACGGCGACAAGGTGCGGGTCCGCGTTCCGGCGGGAACGCCGTCGGGCCGTACGCTGCGGGTGAAGGGCAAAGGCGTGAAGACCTCCAAGGGGACGGGCGACCTGCTGGTGACCATCGACGTCGCGGTTCCCAAGAACCTGAACAAAGAAGCCGAAGCTGCCGTCAAGGCGTTTGCCGAAGCCACCGCGGACGCTGACGTCCGGGAAGGCCTGGCCGCCAAGGCCCGGCTGTAACCGGCGGTCATTGCCATGGACATCAGCGCTGATCAGCCAATCTTCGTGATTTCGGTGGCGGCCGAACTGGCGGACATGCATCCCCAGACGCTCCGGCAGTACGACCGGCTGGGGATCGTTTCGCCGCGCCGGGCGCCCGGTAAATCGCGGCGCTACTCGCAGCGGGACGTCAACATGCTCCGCGAGGTGCAGCGGCTGTCCCAGGAAGGCGTATCGCTCGAGGGGATCAAGCGCATCCTGGAACTTGAGAACCAGGTGGCCGCCCTCCGGAACCGCGTGTCCGAGCTGACCGAAGAGCTGGCCCGGCGCCCGCAGCCGTTCGATTCGCGCATCTTCGCTGCGGGTGCGGCCGGCGATGTGGTGAGCCTGGCCCGCGGCCAGCGTCCCCGGCCGCGTTCGCAGGCCGTAGTGGTCTGGCGGCCGCGCGCCCTGGGGCAGTAAGCGGCATCCAAGTACCCGGCCCGGTGCCCTGCGGGAAAGTAGAGTACCCGCTACTGGTGACCCGCCAACCCCTGGAACCTTGAATTGAATCACCTGCTGGATCAGCAGCAGGCGGTTTCAATGTTCTGGGGGTTTTCCATGTTTGGTTCTCACTGCAAGGCCCGGCGATGAGCCCGGGAATGGAATCGGTGGCGGCGATCAGCGCGTCCCTTCCGGGTCTGGTCATCCTGTCCCTGGGGCAGGCCATGGTGGTGGTGTGCGTCTGCTTCGACATGGTGCGAGCACTGTCCGTGCCAGGGTCCCAGAGCCGTTACGTGGCCAGCACCGTTTTCCGCACCCTGGCGGTGCCGTCCGTCATCTCGCTGGCTGTCAGCGTGCTGGTGGATCTGGTGATGGCCTCCATGTCGGGAGTGGGGATGGCCATGTTCGTCCTGGTGGCCATCATTTTCCGCCTGCACCACGACAAGGACGAAGACAACTGGTGGAAGGGCAAGGGCAAGAAACTCGCCCGCTGGGCCCGCCGCCGGTTCGCAGGACGTGTGTCCGGCAGGGCCGTCACCGCCCCGGCCCTGGGATAGGCCCGAGCGTGGCGGACCTTCGGCTCATCGCGCGTGTGCTGTTCCTGCGTGCGGCATGGCGTCCCCGAGACCACTGGGATGCGGCCAGGATCTCCCGCCACCAGGAGGAGTCCCTGCGGAGGCTGCGCGGGGCAGCCTATACGGGCTCGGAGTTCTACCGCCGGCATCACGCGGGACTGCAAAACGCCCCCTTGGACCAGCTGCCGCCGGTCACCAAGGCCGACCTCATGGAGAACTTCGACCAGGCGGTCACCGCGCCGGGACTGAAGCTGGCCGACGTCGAAGATCAACTGCGCATCTTGACCGACGGCGGGGGTAACCCGGGGAAGCCGTGGCGGGGGAGGTGGTGGGCGGCTGCAACCGCCGGGACCACCGGCCGGCGGGGTACGTTCGTCTGGAACCGGTCCGAATGGTCGACGGTCCTGGCTTCGTACGCGAGGGCGAACGACTGGGCCGGTATCGCTGCGGGCCCTTGGCGGCCGCTCAAGATGGCACTGGTCAGCTCCCGCGTGCCCACCCACCAGTCCGCCGTGGTGGGGCATCGTTCAGCTCCCGCCTGGTTCCCACCCTGAGGCTGGATGTGACCGCACCCATGGCGGAGTCCGTTGCGGCGCTCAACCGCTTCCAGCCGAGGGTGCTGGTTGGTTACGCCTCGGCCCTCCAGCCACTGGCGGCTGAGCAGCGTTCAGGACGCCTCCGCATTGCACCTGAAGGCGTCATGTCCGCCTCCGAAGTCCTCACCGGGCAGGCGGCGTCGGAGATGCGGGAGGCCTGGGGCAGGACGCCGTTCGACGTGTATGCCGCCACCGAAACGGCGGGGATCGCCTCCCCCTGCGCCCACCGCAACCGCCACGTCTACGAGGACCTTGTCATCGTAGAACCCGTGGATGGAGACGGTAATGGGGTTGAGCCGGGGACCACCGGCGCGAAGCTGCTGGTCACGGTGCTTTTCTCCCGGACCCTGCCGCTCATCCGCTACGAACTGTCCGACACCGTAAGGCTCGGCGGCCGAGGCTGCCCGTGCGGGCGTTCCTTCAGGCTGCTCCAGGACGTCGAGGGCCGCCTCGAAGACGTCCTCCAGCTGCCAGGCAGGACCGGCGCCGTCAGGGTCCACCCCATCCTCTTCCACCACGCGCTGGACTCCGCAGCGGTCTCGGGGTGGCAGGTCATCCAGGAGCCGTCCCGCCTGCGGATCCTGGTCGCGGGCATCAGGCCTGGCTTGTCCGCCGACGGGATCCGCGCTGCCGTGTCGGCCGAACTGACAAAGGCAGGCGTCGCCGGGATCCCCCTGGACGTCCAGGTGGTGGAACGGCTGGAACGGACGCCGCTGGGCAAAGCTCCCTATGTGCGGAGGCTGCCCGGCGGCTGATCCCGGCTTCCGCCATGGCGCTCAGTAGCTGGCGTGCGGGTCGCCGTCGGCCGGCTCGATGTACTGCGCGGCGAGGGCTTCGGAGCCTCGGGCCAAGAGGGCGACGTCGGCTCCGACCAGGATGAAGTCCGCGCCGTTGGCGAGGTAGTGCCGGGCGGTGTCCAGGTTGAAGGCGTTGACGCCCACCGGCTTCCCGGCCGCCTTCGCAGCGGCTAGGCAGCGTTCGACGGCGGCGCGCACCTCGGGGTGTTCCTGCTGGCCCAGCAGGCCCATTGATGCCGCGAGGTCGGAGGGGCCGAGGAAGATGGCGTCCACGCCGTCGACCTTCAGGATGTCCCCGACCGCGTCCACGGCGGCGGTGGATTCGATCTGGACGGTGACGCTGATGGTCTCGTTCGCCCGGGCAAGGTAGTCCGGGATCCGGTTCCAGCGTGCGGCACGGGCCAGGGCCGAGCCAACACCGCGGACGCCGTGGGGCGGGTAGCGGGTGGCCGCCACGGCGGCCTCGGCTTCAGCCACGGAGTTGACCATGGGGATAAGCAGGTTCTGCACGCCCAGGTCCAGGTACTGCTTGATCACCACGGTGTCGTTGACCGGCGGCCGGACCACGGTGTGGACCGGGTAACCGTGGATCGCCTGGAGCTGGGCGAGGACGGACTCGAGCCCGTTGGGGCTGTGCTCCGCATCCACCAGCAGCCAGTCCAGTCCCGACCCCGCGCAGAGCTCGGCAATCAACGGGCTCCCGGAGCACACCCACATCCCGGCCAGCGGCCGCTTGGCCGAAGCCAGCGCGGACCGGAAGGTGTCCTCTATTCGAAGCGGCATGTCACAACTCCCAGGGGTCCGTAGTCAGCGTGGACGGTATCGCCCTTGTACACCCACATCGGGCGGGTGAAGGACCCGGCGAGGATGATGTCGCCGGCCTTCAGCGAATCCCCGTGGGCTGCGATCTTGTTGGCCAGCCAGTGGACGCCGTTGGCCGGGTGGTCCAGGACGCCGGCGGCCACGCCGGTTTCCTCCACGGTCTGGTTCTTATAGAGAATGGCCGGGACCCAGCGCAGGTCCACCGCGTCCGGCTTTACCGGGTTCCCGCCGATCACCATGGCGCCCATCGCGGCGTTGTCCGAGATGGTGTCCACGATGGTCCGGCCCTCCATCTCAATCCTGGAATCCAGGATCTCCAGGGCGGGAACAACATAGTCAGTGGCCTTCAGGACGTCGAAGATGCTGGCGCCGGGGCCCTCGAGCCCGTCCTTGAGAACGAATGCCAGCTCCACCTCCACCCGCGGATGGGTGTACCGATCCCATTCCACCGAGCAGCCGGTTTCCAGCACCATGTCATCGAAGATGGCGCCGTAGTCCGGCTCGGTGATGCCAGTGGCGGCCTGCATTGTCTTGGATGTGAGGCCGATCTTGCGCCCCACCAGGGTCCTGCCGGCTTCCTCGTTACGGCGGCGCCACAGCTGCTGGACCGCGTAGGAATCCTCCACCGTCATGCCCGGGTAGCGGGTTGTCAGGAGGGGAACAGGGGTGCGGGTTCGGCCGGCTTCCAGCAGCTCGTCCGCGATGGCCTTAATCGTCTCGGCGTCCAGCATGACTAGAGCTGCGCCCCCAGCTTGAAGCCTTCAGCCTGCGCGCCCTCGTCCGGTTTGCGGGTGTAGGAGAATCCGTCGGCCCCCACGGTCACCGCCATTTCGCTCTTTTCCTCGCGGATGATCACGGGCTGCGGGTTGCCGTCCAGGTCCAGGACCAGGGAGGCCTCGGTGTACCAGGACGGGACCACCGGGTTGCCCCACCAGTCGCGGCGCTGGTTGTCATGGACGTCCCAGGTGATGGTGGGGTTGTCCGGGTCGCCCGTGTAGTAGTCCTGGGTGTAGATCTCCACGCGGTGGCCGTCCGGATCCAGGATGTAGAGGTAGAACGCGTTGGAGACGCCGTGCCGTCCGGGGCCGCGTTCGATCCGGTCGCTGATGCGCAGGGCGCCCATCTTGTCGCAGATCTGGATGATGTTGTGCTTCTCGTGCGTGGCGAACGCGACGTGGTGCATGCGCGGGCCGTTGCCGCCCGTGAGGGCGGTGTCGTGGACTGTCTGCTTGCGGTGCATCCACGCAGCGTACGTGACGCCGTCGGAATCCTTGATGTCCTCGGAGACGCGGAAGCCGAGGTCCTCCAGGTAGGCCCGGCCGCGCGGGACGTCCGGGGTGACCTGGTTGAAGTGGTCCAGGCGGACCAGCTCGCCTGCGGAGTAGAGGTCGTAGCGCTGGGTGAGGCGCTCCACGTGCTCCACTTCGTAGAAGAACTCGTAGGGGAAGCCCAGCGGGTCCTCTACCCTGACCGAATCGCCGATGCCCTTGGTGAAGCCTTCCCTGCGGCGCTCCACCCGGCAGCCGAGTTCGCGGTAGTAGGCCTCGGCGGCGTCCACTTCGGCGGGCGACTTCACCCGGTAGGCGAAGGCGGCGACGGCGGCGATGGGTCCCTTGCGCAGCACCAGGTTGTGGTGGATGAATTCCTCCAGGGAGCGCAGGTAGATCGCGTTTTCGTCTTCCTCGGTGACGTGCAGGCCCAGGACGTCAACGTAGAACTCGCGGGACTTCGCGAGGTCCGTGACCACGATTTCCATGTAGGCGCAGCGGACGATGTCCGGTGCCGGGACCGTGGGGGTGGGGACGAAATTGGTCATGATGGTCTCTCTTCTTTGAAAGGGGTTGTGAAAGTCCGACGGCGGCCGGCCGGCTTACGCGCCGAACTCGGGGGTGTGGCCAAATTTAGGAGTATGCACAGGGCCGAGGGTGATGTGCACGGCCTGCTGGTCGGTGTAGAAGTCGATGGAGCGGTAGCCGCCCTCGTGGCCCAGGCCCGAGGCCTTGACGCCGCCAAACGGGGTGCGCAGGTCGCGGACGTTATGGCTGTTCAGCCACACCATCCCGGCCTCGACGTTCTGCGAGAAGTTGTGGGCCCGGGTGAGGTTCTGGGTCCAGATGTAGGCGGCGAGGCCGTACTTCGTGTTGTTGGCCAGGGCGAGGGCCTCGTCGTCGTTCTCGAACGGGGTGATGGCCACGACGGGTCCGAAGATTTCCTCCTGGAAGATCCGGGCGTCGGGGGCGACGTCGGCGAACACGGTGGGTGCGATGTAGTTGCCTTCGGGCAGGTGGTCGGGGCGGCCGCCGCCGGCCAGGAGCCGTCCCTCGGACTTGCCGATCTCCACGTAGGATGCGACCTTCTCGTAGTGCTCCGGGTGGACCAGGGCGCCCACCTGGGTCTTGGGGTCGTGCGGATCTCCCACCACGATGTTCCTGGCCCGGGCAGCGTACTTTTCGCAGAATTCGTCATAGATGGCGCGTTCCACCAGGATGCGGGACCCGGCGGTGCAGCGCTCGCCGTTCAGGGAGAAGACCCCGAAGAGGGCGGAATCTATCGCGGCGTCCAGGTCGGCGTCGGCGAAAACGACGCACGGGGACTTGCCGCCGAGCTCCATGGAGAGGCCCTTGAGGTTCGCTGCCGCGTTCCGGAAAATCGTCTGGCCGGTGGTGGTCTCGCCGGTGAAGGAGATCAGCGGGACGTCCGGGTGCTTGACCAGGGCGTCGCCGGCTTCCTCGCCGAGGCCGTTGACCAGGTTGAAGACGCCGTCGGGCAGGCCCGCTTCCTTGAAGATGGTGGCCCACAGCGAGGCGGACAGCGGCGTGAACTCGGCCGGCTTCAGGACCACGGTGTTCCCGGTGGCCAGCGCCGGGGCGAGCTTCCAGGACTCCAGCATGAACGGGGTGTTCCACGGCGTGATCAGGCCGGCGACGCCTATCGGCTTGCGGTTCACGTAGTTGATCTGCGAGCCGGGGACCTTCATGGCGTCGTCGAACTGGGCCACGATCAGGTCCGCGAAGAAGCGGAAGTTCTCGGCCGCGCGCAGGGCCTGGCCCTTGGCCTGGGTGATCGGCAGGCCGGTGTCGAAGGTTTCGAGCTCGGCCAGGCGTGCTTCCTGCGCTTCGACGGCGTCCGCAATTTTGTTCAGGACGCGGGCCCGCTCACGGGGCTTCATCTTCGGCCACGGGCCGTTCACGAAAGCTTCGCGGGCGGCGGCGACGGCCAGGTCGATGTCCTCTTTCTGGCCGGCCGCGGCGGTGGCGTAGTTGCGGTTGGACACCGGGTCCAGGACGTCGAAGGTCTTCCCGCCCACGGAGTCAACGAACTCGCCGTTGATGTAGTGCTGGATATGTGCGGGCAGGTCCTTCGGGACGTAGTGCCGGGAGGTTTCTACGGAGGTCGTCATCGTTGATGTCCTTTACTGGTGCTTTGCTTGGGCGAGGTATGCGTCCAGGGTGGCCGCCCGGTGCTGGCGGGCGGCTTTTTCGATGGTGTCCGGATCGGCGCCGGATTCGATGAGCTGCAGCAGCCCTTCGTGCTCCGCCACGGATTCGCGGGCCCGGCCGGGGACGAAGCGGAACGTGGAGGACCGCAGTGCGGCCAGCCGGTTCCAGCCGCGGTGGACCAGGTCCAGGATGTGCGGGTTGGGGCAGTGCTCAAAGAGGACGCTGTGGAAGTCCTGGTTCAGCTGGGTGAACCGGACGGGGTTGAAGTGTTCAAGGCATTCGCGCATTTCCTCGTTCACGGCGCGGGCGCGTGCGATGGCCGCCGCATCGATCAGCGGGGCCGACAGCGCCGTGGCGGCACCCTCCACGATGCTGAGCGTCTGCATGGTGTACAGGTATTCGGTGGGGTCGATGCCGGCTACGGTAGCGCCCACGTTGCGTTCGAACTTCACCAGGCCCTCGGCCTCCAGCCGGCGGATGGCTTCGCGGACCGGGACCACGCTGAAACCGAGGTCCTTGGCGATGGTGCCCAGCACCAGCCGGTACCCGGGGGTGTAGGTGCCCTCGACGATCCGCGCCTTGACGGCCCGGTACGCCTGTTCGGACTTGCTGCCGGGAGCGGCAGCGGGGAGGTCGGTGACGGCTGTTTCAGTCATCAGCTTTTCCTGCTTCCCATTCGTTCCCACTCCGCGTACTTGTTCTGCCATTCGGCGTTCATCGGGTAGAGGCCGTCAACGCTGTTGCCCTGTTTGACCATTTCGAAGATGAAAGCTTCTTCCTTCTCCTGCTGGATGCAGTCGTCCACCAGTTCTTCGGCGATGGCCGGCGGTATGACTAGGATGCCGTCGGCGTCGGCCACGATGATGTCGCCGGGCTGGACCGTGGCACCGCCGCAGGCGATGGTGATGTCCGTGTCCCAGGGGATATGGCGGCGGCCGAGGACCGCGGGGTGCGGGTTGGCGAAGTACGTGGGCATGTCCAACCCCGCCACGGCGGTGAAGTCGCGGACACCGCCGTCGGTGATGATGGCTGCGGCGCCGCGGACCTGGGCGCGAAGGGCCAGGATGTCACCAACAGTGCCCGTGCCCTTCTCGCCGCGGGCCTCCATCACCAGGATTTCGCCCTCGTTGACCGAGTCGATGGCCTTCTTCTGCGCATTGAAACCGCCGCCGTGGGTCTTGAAGAGGTCCTCGCGGTTGGGCACGTAGCGCAGGGTCCTGGCCAGTCCCACCACGCGGCGGTCCGGGCGAGTGCCCTGCAGGCCATCGATGCTGACATTGTTCAGGCCGCGCTTGCGCATCTGCGAGGAGAGGGTGGCGGTGGCCACGGATTCCAGCTTGGCCTTCAGCTCCGGGGACAATGCAGGTCCGACAGCGGCTTCCGCAGCAGGTGCCAGCCCCGCCGCTTCGCGCGAGCCGTACGCCTCCTCCCGCTGCAGGTCATCAACCCTGGGCCGGGCACCAAAGTCCGCGAACGGCGTCGTGCCTTCCACAACGGTGGTGGCCAGCCGGCCGGTGGTAAGGCCACCGGCGGAAACTTCAACTTCGAGGACGTCTCCGGGCCTGGCCACGGAGGCGCCGGCGGGGGTGCCGGTGAGGATGATGTCACCCTCCTCCAGGGTGAGCAGCTGGGACAGGTCCGCCACCAGCCGGGAGAACGGGAAGAGCAGGTCTTCCGTGGTGTCGTCCTGAACCAGGTCGCCGTTGTGCCAGGTCCGGACCCGCAGCTGCGCGGGGTCGACGGCGTCGGCCGGGATGAGTGCCGGGCCCACCGGGGTGAAGCCGTCCCCGCCCTTGGACCGGAGGTTGGACCCCTTGTCCGCCCAGCGCAGGTCGTACACCCCCAGGTCGTTGCTGGCAGTGACGGCGGCAACGTGGCTCCACGCGTCCTCGATGCTGACGCGGCGGGCCGCCTTGCCGATGACCAGGGCGATCTCGCCCTCGTAGCCGAGCAGTTCACAGCCCGCGGGCCGCTCCACGGTGCCCCCGGTCAGTGCCAGGGAGCTGGAGGGCTTGAGGAAGTAGGAGGGCTGGGCGGGGGTGCGGCCGCGCTGGGCAGCACGGCTGGGGTAGTTGATGTGCACCGCAATCACCTTGCGGACTGACGCCAGCGTGTCCTCGTTGACCAGCTCCACGTTTCTCCTCATCAGGTACGAAATCGTATACGATCACTATGGCGCGTTGCGTCGGGTCCGTCAACCCCTCCCTTCGACGGCGTGCCGGGGCGGCTAGGGGCCCCTTGTCGCCCGCGTCACATCCGGCGTAAAGTTGGAAACCAGCCCAGCTATTTCTAATATCGAACCTGATGTTCTGATATCGAACAGAATCCGCCACAACGAAGTGAGGAAGCCCGTGCAGTTCCACCACCACGGCTACGTATCCGGTGACCCGCGGGTCCAGCCGGCCGCCGGCGTCGGCATCAACCGCCCTGAAGAACTTCCGGACGAAGTGGATGTGCTGATCGTTGGCACGGGCCCTGCCGGCATGCTTGCAGCCGCACAGCTCTCGATGTTCCCGGACGTCACCACGCGCATCGTTGAGCGGCGCCCGGGACGACTGGCCATCGGCCAGGCGGACGGCATCCAGGCGCGCAGCGTGGAGACGTTCCAGGCCTTCGGGTTCGCTGAGCGGATCACCGCCGAGGCCTACCGGATCACCGAGATGGCGTTCTGGAAGCCGGACCCCGCCAACCGCGCCAACATCGTCCGTGCCGCGCGCGCCGTGGATGACGAAATGGGCATCAGCGAGTTCCCGCACCTGATCGTCAACCAGGCCCGCGTGCTGGACTACTTCGCGGAATTTGCGGCCAACTCGCCGTCGCGCCTGAAGCCGGACTACGGCTACGAGTTCCAGGGCCTGGAGGTCGCTTCCCACGGGGAGTACCCGGTCACCGTCAGACTGCTCCGCACCGCCGGGCCGGACGAGGGCCAGGAGCGCGTTGTCCGCGCCAAGTACGTGGTGGGGGCCGACGGCGCACGCAGCAAGGTGCGCCAGGCCATCGGCTGCACCCTCGCCGGCGACCAGGCCAACCACGCCTGGGGTGTCATGGACACGCTCGCGGTGACCGATTTTCCGGACATCCGCACCAAGTGCGCCATCCAGGGTGAAAAAGGCAGCATCCTGCTTATTCCGCGCGAAGGCGGACACCTGTTCCGGATGTACGTGGATTTGGGGGAGGTGGACCCCGCGACCCACCATGCGGTGCGGAACACCGGCATCGACCAAATCATCCACAAGGCGAACGAGATTCTCCACCCCTACACCCTGGACGTCCGCAACGTCGCATGGCACAGCGTCTACGAGGTGGGCCACCGCCTCACTGACCGGTTCGACGACGTCCTGCCGGAGGACCGCGGCACCCGCACGCCGCGCGTCTTCATCACCGGCGATGCCTGCCACACGCACAGCGCCAAGGCCGGCCAGGGAATGAACGTGTCCATGCAGGACGGCTTCAACATCGCCTGGAAGCTCGGCCATGTCCTGGAGGGCCGCAGCCCGGAGAGCCTGCTGGCCACCTACTCCGCCGAACGCCAGGTGGTGGCGAAGAACCTCATCGACTTCGACAAGGAATGGTCATCCATGATGGCCAAGAAGCCCGAAGAGTTCGAACACCCCTCGGACCTGGAAGATTTCTACGTCCGCACCGCCGAATTCCCGGCCGGGTTCATGACCCAGTACGCCCCGTCCCTGATCGTCGGGACCGACGACCACCAGGGCCTGGCAACCGGCTTCCCCGTGGGCAAACGCTTCAAGTCCGCCCCCGTGGTCCGGGTGGCGGACACCAACCCGATCCACCTGGGCCACCACGCCACCGCGGACGGCCGCTGGCGGATCTACGTGTTTGCCGACCCGGCCCAGCCGGGAACCGGTTCGGCCACCGACATGCTGGCCGAATGGTTCGCCGGCTCGCCGGAATCACCGCTGGCCGCCACCCCGGCCGGGGCCGACCCGGATGCCTGGTTCGACCTGAAGGTCATCTACCAGCAGGGGCACACCGCCGTCGACATCAGCAAGGTTCCCGCGGTGTTCAAGCCGCAGGTGGGCCCGTTCAAGCTGACTGACTACGAGAAGGTCTACGGCACCGACCCCAACGCGGACATCTTCGACGAACGCGGCCTGGACCGGGCCGGCGTGGTGGTTGTTGTCCGTCCTGACCAGTACGTGGCGAATGTCCTGCCGCTGACCGCCACCGCGGAACTCGGGGCGTTTTTCGCCCAATTCCTGAAGCCCGGGCAGCAGCCGCGTCAGGCCGTGGCCGCCGCCCGATAGCCCGCCGCGGGGTACACGCCGAGGATCCGTACCTCGGTGGTGAAGAAGTCCAGCTCCTCGAGGGCCAGCTTCAGCGGCTGGTCCTCGGGGTGGCCTTCGACGTCGGCCATGAACATGGTGGCGGCGAACTCGTTACCCACCATGTAGCTCTCAAGGCGGGTCATGTTGACGCCGTTGGTGGCGAAACCGCCCAGCGCCTTGTACAGCGCGGACGGGACGTTGCGCACGCGGAACACAAAACTGGTGACTGCCGGTCCGGGAAGTTGAACCCTCGCCGGGAGTTCCTTTTCCCGGGCCAGGACCACGAAGCGGGTGGTGTTGGAGGGATCGTCCTCCACCCGGGACGCGAGGACTTCGAGGCCGTAGATCTGCGCGGCCAGTGGAGGAGCGAGGGAGAGCTTTCGGGGATCGTTCCACTCTGCGACTTCCCGCGCGGAACCTGCGGTGTCTCCGGCAATGACGGGTTTGAGGCCATGGTCCCGGATCAGCTTCCGGCATTGGCCCAGGGCGTGGATGTGGCTGTGCACCTCGGTGGCACCCTCGATGGTGCTGCCCGGAATCCCCAGCAGGTCAAAGTGGATGGGCAGGAAGTATTCGCCCACGATCTGCAGCTTGGACTGTGGCAGCAGGATATGGATGTCCGCCACCCGGCCGGCGATGGAGTTCTCGATCGGGATCATGGCCAGCTGGGCCTCGCCGCTGGACACGAGCTCAAACGCGTCCTCAAAGCTCGCGCAGGGGACGCTTTCCATGTCGGGGAACATCTGCTTGCACGCGATATTGGAGTTGGCGCCGGGCTCACCCTGGTACGCAATCTTGGAGGCCATGATCCGTATGGTTTCACGGGCCGACGCCCATTGGGAAAACGCTACAGCGGCGTGACACGCAGCCAGACGTACTGACGGGGCAGCAGGGTGATGCCCTCGTCCAGGTGCAGTGCGGCTTCGGAGAGGAGGTCGACGGCGGCGGGCGCGAACCCTGCGAAGGTCTCGGCGGGCAGGGCCTCGGGGGAGTCGCTGAAGTTGGCGAGGGCCAGCACCGTGCTGCTTTCTCCGGGCCGCTGGTAGCCGAGGACCGCACGGTCGCCGGTGTGGAAGTCCACCAGCCGGGTTCCGGCCAACTCCGGGGTGGCCGCGCGCACCGCAATCATCCGCTTCAGCCCGGCGAAGACTGCGCCCTCGGGAGTGGCCGGATCACTGCGGCGGGCGTAGTGGCGCGCCGGATAGTGGGGCCGGTGCACCCAGCGGCTGTCGGCGTCGTGCCCTTCCTCCAGGGCGTAGTTGTAGTCGTTAAGCTGCGCCACCTCGTCGCCCAGGTACAGCAGGGGGATGCCGCCGGTGCTGAAAGGCACCGAGTGGGCCAGGAGGATCCGCTCCACAGCCTCAGCAGGGTTGACCTCCATGCCGCAGAGGGACGCCGTCGTGCCTGAAATGCGGCAGTCCCCGGTCTTGGGATTGTCCTGGAAGGGGACGCCGCGGGCGAAACTGCCCGGGAAGCGGTTGACGTAGAAGGAGTTCAGGAAGCGGCGGTGGTCGAAGCCGTTGATGCCGAGCTCTGCGGCGTCCTCGTCGGCGAAGGTCCAGCCGATGTCGTCGTGGCTGCGGACGTAGTTCACCCAGGCGGTGCCGTCCGGGATGTTGTGCCGCCGCTCCAGCGCCTGGGCAAGAAGGGAGACGTCGCGGGTGGCCAGGGACTCCCAGATCAGCGCCATCTGGAGGGGGTTGTAGGAGAGCTGGCATTCGGCGGGATCGATGTAGCGGGCTACCTCGTCCGGGTGCACGATGGCCTCGGACTTGAACAGCAGCGACGGTGCGGCCAGCCGACAGACGGAATTGAAGGCTTGCAGCAGCGAGTGCGCCTCCGGCAGGTTCTCGCAGGTGGTGCCCAGCTGCTTCCAGATGAAGGCCACAGCGTCCATGCGCAGGATGTCCACGCCCTGGTTGGCCAGGAACAGCATCTCGCCCGCCATCGCGCGGAAGACGTCAGGGTTCGAGTAGTTCAGGTCCCACTGGTACGTGTGGAAGGTGGCCCAGACCCAGCGCCCGTCGGGCATCTGGATGAAGGAGCCGGGGTGGTTCTCCGGGAAGATCTCCCGGACGTTCTGCTCGAAGGCATCCGGCATGGTGCGGTCCGGGAAGATCCAGTAATAGTCGCTGTATTCGGGGTCGCCGGCTGCGGCCTTCCGCGCCCATTCGTGCTCATCCGAGGTGTGGTTGAAGATGAAGTCCACCACCAGGCTGATGCCGTTGCGCCGGAGTTCGGCGGCCAGCGACTTGAGCTGCTCCATGGTGCCCAGCCTCGGGTCAACCTGGCGGTAGCTGGAGACCGCATAACCGCCGTCCGAGTGCGGTTCGGGAGCCAGGAACAGCGGCATGAGGTGCAGGTAGGTCAGCCCCAGCTCCTTGAAGTAAGGAATGCGGGCGCGGACCCCCTCCAGGCTTTCGGCGTAGCGGTCCACGTAGCAGACGCCGCCAAGCATGGCGTTGGACTGGAACCAGCCGGTGTTGGTTTCCCTTTCGGCGTCCAGGGCTTTGAGGTCCTCGGGCCGCTCCTGCCAGGACCGGGCGCTCTGGACCACCAGCGCCGCGAGCTGGTCCAGCCAGTCCGGCCGGGATCCGTAAAGGGATTGGAATAGCCCGCGCAGTGTGGGGAAATGTTGGTCCAGGCGGCGGCGGAACGCCGGGTCCGGGGCCAGGCCATCCGCACCGTCCAGGGCGGCCAGGACGTGCTGCCGCGTCTTTTCATCCAGGCTGACGGATTCCTGCATGGCCATGGTCCCTTCCGGCGCGCCGGCGGATCCGGCGGAAACCTGTACCGGCAGTATTTCACGTCACACCGGGGCCGGGCGGGAGCCGTTTTCGACGCGCATATTTGTCGTCGACCCGGACTTGCACCGGCGCACCCCGTATACGGGGCGCGCCAGCGCACACGCGCGTCGGGAATGAGCCTGCGCGTCGGGAATGAGCCTGCGCGTCGAAATGAGGTTGGTCGTCGCGGCTCAGAGCACGCTGCGGATGGCCTCTTCGAAGCTGGTGACATGCTCCAGGGCCAGCGTGGCAGCCCGGTCCGCTTCGCCGTCGGCAATCGCCTCCAGCAGGGCCACATGCTCGGCCACGTGCTCAGCGACGGACGGGACCTTTTCCAGCACCATGCACCAGATGCGGGTGGCCAGGTTGTCGTAGCGGATTAGGACGTCCTCGAGGTGCGCGTTGGCGGCGGCCCGGTAGATCAGGCGGTGGACCTGGATGTCGTACCGCATGAGTTCGTACGGGTCGTCGCCATCCTGCATGCGGGCGATTGCCGCGGCGGTGTCGCGCAGTTCCGCGCGGAGGGCGGGGGTGGCCAGTTTCGCGGCGCGCCGGGCGGCCAGGGGTTCCAGCGCCTCCCGGAGTTCGGAGACGTCCGCGAGTTCGGTGATGTCGACGACGGTGGCGAACGTTCCGCGGCGCGGGTACGAGATCACCAGGTGGTCGGTTTCCAGGCGCTTGAGTGCCTCGCGCAGCGGCGTGCGCCCGATGCCCAGCTCGGCGGCCAGCCTGCCGTCGTTGATCGCTTCGCCGGGGCGGATTTCCAGCATGATGAGCCGGTCGCGCAAAGTGCGGTAGGCCTGCTCGGACAGGGAGGGTTCCGCGATTTCCGTCAGCTGGTTCCCTGGCGCCAGGCTCATGTGCGACTCCCAAAACTTTCTGTTGACTGCTGCGTGATCTACAACATACTATTGCGTCAGTTCTAATATATCAGTCGCGGATCAGTTGTTGATCAGCTCCCGGAAAGCTTCTGTAAGGAGAAACATGCAGAACGTACTCACTGCCCCCCTCGCCACGGTGGACGCAGATGTAGCTGCTGCCGTCGCGCAGGAACTGCACCGGCAGCAGGCCACGCTGGAAATGATCGCCTCGGAGAACTTCGCTCCCTCCGCCGTGATGGAAGCCCAGGGCTCGGTGCTGACCAACAAGTACGCCGAGGGCTACCCGGGCAAGCGCTACTACGGTGGCTGCGAGCACGTCGACGTCATCGAGCAGCTGGCCATCGACCGCGTGAAGACCCTGTTCGGTGCCGAATACGCCAACGTCCAGCCGCACTCCGGCGCCCAGGCCAACGCCGCCGCCATGTTCGCCCTGCTGAACCCGGGCGACACCATCCTGGGACTCTCCCTGGCCCACGGCGGCCACCTGACCCACGGCATGAAGATCAACTTCTCCGGCAAGCTCTACAACGTGGTTCCGTACCACGTCCGCGAAGAAGACCTCCGCGTCGATATGGCGGAAGTGGAAGCCCTGGCCCTGGAGCACAGGCCCAGGCTCATCGTGGCCGGTTGGTCCGCCTACTCCCGCCAGTTGGACTTCGCCGAGTTCCGACGCATCGCCGACCTGGTGGGCGCCTACCTCATGGTGGACATGGCCCACTTCGCCGGCCTGGTGGCCGCAGGGCTGCACCCCAACCCCGTCCCATTCGCGGACGTGGTGACCACCACCACCCACAAGACCCTGGGCGGCCCCCGCGGCGGGGTCATCCTGGCGAAGGAGGAGTACGCCAAGAAGATCAACAGTGCCGTCTTCCCCGGCCAGCAGGGCGGCCCGCTGGAACACGTCATTGCCGCCAAGGCCGTGGCCTTCAAGCTCGCCGGCACTCCCGAATTCGCGGAACGCCAGGCGCGCGTCCTGCAGGGTGCGCAGCTTCTGGCCGAGCGCCTGCTGCAGCCAGACGTCCAGGGTGCCGGGATCTCCGTGGTCAACGGCGGCACCGACGTGCACCTTGTCCTGGTGGACCTGCGCCACTCCGAACTGGACGGCCAGCAGGCCGAGGACGTCCTGCACCGCATCGGCATCACCGTCAACCGCAATGCCGTCCCCTTCGATCCCCGGCCGCCAATGGTCTCCTCCGGACTCCGGATCGGGACCCCGGCACTCGCCACCCGCGGCTTCGGTCCCGCCGAGTTCGCCGAAGTGGCGGACATCATCGCGACGGCGCTGGTCGCCGCAGCGGGCACCGGAACCAACGCGGCGGGCTCCCTTCCCGGGGACACCGCCGTCGGACTCCGCGCCCGCGTGACGGCCCTGGCCGGCCGCTTCCCGCTGTACCCGCACCTCAGCGACGACGCCGCCCTCGCCGCCGCAGAGGCAGACCTGATTGGAGCCGCCCAGTGAGCACCCAGCACCTTCCGGAACACCCGGAATTCCTCTGGCGGAACCCCGAACCCAAGTCCTCGTACGACGCCGTGATCGTCGGGGGCGGCGGGCACGGCCTGGCGACCGCCTACTTCCTGGCCAAGAACCACGGCATGACCAACATCGCCGTCCTGGAAAAAGGCTGGCTGGCCGGCGGCAACATGGCCCGGAACACCACCATCATCCGCTCCAACTACCTCTGGGACGAGAGCGCCGCCATCTATGAGCACGCCCTCAAGCTCTGGGAAATCCTGCCCGAGGAGCTCGAGTACGACTTCCTCTTCAGCCAGCGCGGCGTGATGAACCTGGCCCACACGCTGGGCGACGTCCGTGAAAGCATCCGGCGGGTGGGGGCCAACAAACTCAACGGCGTGGACGCGGAATGGCTGGACCCGCAGCAGGTCAAGGAACTCTGCCCCATCCTGAACATCAGCGACAACATCCGCTACCCCGTCATGGGCGCCACCTACCAGCCCCGCGCGGGCATCGCCAAGCACGACCACGTGGCCTGGGCCTTCGCCCGCAAGTGCGACGAATTGGGCGTGGACATCATCCAGAACTGCGAAGTCACCGGCTTCATCAAGGACGGCAACCGCGTCACTGGAGTCAAGACCAGCCGCGGCACCATCAACACCGAAAAGGTGGGGCTCTGCGCGGCCGGACACAGTTCGGTCCTGGCCGAGATGGCCGGATTCGAACTGCCCATCCAGTCCCACCCGCTGCAGGCCCTGGTCTCCGAACTGCACGAGCCGGTCCACCCCACGGTGGTCATGTCCAACCACGTGCACGTCTACGTTTCCCAGGCACATAAGGGCGAACTGGTCATGGGTGCCGGCGTCGATTCCTACAACGGCTACGGCCAGCGCGGCTCCTTCCACGTGATCGAGCAGCAGATGGCCGCCGCCGTCGAACTCTTCCCCATCTTCGCCCGTGCGCACGTGCTCCGGACCTGGGGCGGCATCGTGGACACCACCCTGGACGCGTCCCCGATCGTGGGTACCACTCCGGTGGAGAACATGTTCGTGAACTGCGGCTGGGGTACCGGCGGATTCAAGGGCACGCCCGCCGCCGGTGTCACCTTCGCCCACACCATCGCCACCGGGGCCCCGCACAAGCTGAACCAGCCGTTCTCGCTGGAGCGCTTCGAAACCGGCGCCCTCATCGACGAACACGGCGCCGCCGCCGTGGCCCACTAGCCGGCACCAGAAAAGGACTACGCACATGCTGCTGATCTCATGCCCCAACTGCGGCCCCCGGGATGAAACCGAATTCCACTATGGCGGCCAGGCCCACGTTGCCTACCCGGAAAACCCGGACGAACTGAACGACACGGAGTGGTCCCGCTACCTCTTCTACCGTGCGAACCCGAAGGGCACTTTCGCTGAGCGCTGGGTCCACAGCACCGGCTGCCGCCAGTGGTTCAACATGCTGCGCGACACCGCCAGCTATGACATCAAGGCCGTGTACCGCATGGGCACGCCCCGCCCCGACGCCGGCGGTTCCCGCACGGACACCACCCCCGCAGCCCCGGAAGGAGCAACCCGATGACTTCCCACAACCCCGCGACTTCCCAGAACGCCCGCCTGTCCACCGGCGGCCGCATCGACCGCACCATTTCCTGGCGTTTCACCGTTGACGGCGAGGAATTCACCGGCCACCCCGGTGACACGCTGGCCTCCGCACTGATCGCCAGCGGCCGCGTCGCCGTCGGCAGCTCCCTCTACGAGGACCGCCCCCGCGGCATCCTGGCCGCCGGCGTGGAGGAACCCAACGCCCTGGTCAAGATCGCTCCCCGCTTCCCGGGCCACGTGGCCGAGTCCATGCTCCCCGCCACCACCGTGTCCCTGGTGGACGGCCTGAAGGCTGAACTGCTGAACGGACTCGGCCGGCTGGACCCCGACGAGGACCGCGCCGAGTACGACAAGAAGTACGTCCACACCGACGTCCTGGTTGTCGGCGGCGGCCCCGCCGGCCTGGCCGCTGCCCGCGAAGCCGTCCGCACCGGCGCCCGCGTCATGCTGCTGGACGACCAGCCCGAGCTGGGCGGCTCGCTGCTCTCCGGCTCCACGTCGCCGGAGCTGGCCGAGACCATCGAGGGCAAGCCCGCCCTGGAATGGGTCGCTGACGTGGAGGCCGAGCTGGTCTCCACCGAGGACTGCACGGTCCTGAACCGCACCACGGCGTTCGGCGCGTACGATGCCAACTACGTCATTGCCGTGCAGAACCGCACCGACCACCTCCCCAGCCCCGCCGCCCCCGGCGTGTCCCGCCAGCGGATTTGGCACATCCGTGCCAAGCAGGTGGTGGTGGCCCCCGGCGCCCACGAGCGTCCGCTGGTGTTCGAGAACAACGACCGCCCGGGCATCATGCTCGCCTCGGCAGTGCGCAGCTACCTGAACCGGTACGCAGTGGCCGCCGGCCAGCGCGTGGTCATCAGCACCACCAATGACAGCGCCTACGCCCTGGCCGCGGACCTCCAGGCTGCCGGTGTCAAGGTGGCCGCCGTCGTGGACGCCCGGCCGCAGATCTCCCCGGCGGCAGCCGCCGCCGTCGAGGCAGGCACCCGGGTGCTGATCGGCAGCGCCGTTGCCAACACCTCGGCAGATGCGGACGGCCGCCTCAACGGCGTCACCATCCGCAGCATCAACGACGACGGCGAGCTCACCTCGGGCGTCGAGCAGATGGCCTGCGACCTGCTGGCCGTGTCCGGCGGCTGGAGCCCGCTGGTGCACCTGCACTCCCAGCGCCAGGGCAAGCTGCGCTGGGACGAGGACCTGGCCGCGTTCGTGCCGGGCACAGTGGTCCCCAACCAGCAGACCATTGGCTCCGGCCGCGGCTCCTTCGCCACCCAGGACTGCCTCGCCGAAGGGATTTCCGCGGGCGCGTCCGCAGCCATCGCCGCCGGCTTCAGCTCAGCGGTCGAGCCGTCCCCGCTGGGCGAACCGAAGGCCGCCGCACCCACCCGCCAGCTGTGGCTGGTCCCGGGCGAGAACGGCACCCCGGATGACTGGCACCACCACTTCGTGGACTTCCAGCGCGACCAGTCCGTGGCGGACGTCCTGCGCTCCACCGGAGCCGGCATGCGCTCGGTGGAGCACATCAAGCGATACACCTCCATCAGCACCGCCAACGACCAGGGCAAGACCTCCGGCGTCAACGCGATCGGCGTGATCGCCGCGGCGCTTCGCACGGCCGGCGAAGCCTCCCGGGGCATCGGTGAGATCGGCACCACCACCTACCGCGCCCCGTTCACGCCCGTGGCCTTCGCCGCGCTGGCAGGGCGCCAGCGCGGCGAGCTCTTCGACCCCGCCCGCATCACCTCCATCCACCCGTGGCACGTAGCCAAAGGCGCGCTGTTCGAGGATGTGGGGCAGTGGAAGCGGCCCTGGTACTACCCGCAGGCCGGGGAAGACATGGACGCAGCCGTCCTGCGCGAGTGCGCCGCCGTCCGCGAGTCCGTGGGCTTCATGGACGCCACCACGCTGGGCAAGATCGAGATCCGCGGCAAGGATGCGGGGGAGTTCCTGAACCGGGTCTACACCAACGCGTTCAAGAAGCTCGCCCCCGGCTCCGCCCGTTACGGTGTCATGTGCCTGGCTGACGGCATGATTTTCGACGACGGCGTGACCCTCCGCCTGGACGAGGACACCTACTTCATGACCACCACCACCGGCGGCGCCGCCAAGGTGCTGGACCACCTGGAGGAGTGGCTGCAGACCGAGTGGCCGGAACTCGACGTGCACTGCACCTCGGTGACGGAACAGTGGAACACCATTGCCGTCGTCGGGCCCAAATCCCGTGAGGTACTCGCCAAGGTGGCACCGGAACTGGCGGCCAACGGCGGACTGGAGGCTGAGGCGTTCCCGTTCATGACGTTCCGGGAAACCACGCTGGCCTCCGGGGTCCGTGCCCGGGTCTGCCGGATTTCGTTCTCCGGTGAGCTGGCGTACGAAATCAACGTCCCGGCCTGGTACGGGCTCAACACCTGGGAGGCGGTTGCGGCCGCGGGTGCCGAATTCAACATCACCCCTTACGGCACCGAAACCATGCACGTGCTGCGTGCCGAAAAGGGCTACCCGATCGTGGGGCAGGACACTGACGGCACCATAACCCCGCAGGATGCAGGCATGGAATGGATCATCTCCAAGGCCAAGGATTTCATCGGCAAGCGCTCCTACTCCCGGTTGGACACCCGGCGCGCAGACCGCAAACACCTGGTCAGCGTCCTTCCCGTGGACGGCGCGCTCCGCCTCCCGGAAGGCACCCAGCTCGTGGAAAAGGGGCGCTCCACCAACCCGGCCTACGGGCCGGTACCCATGGAGGGCTTCGTCACCTCCAGCTACCACAGTGCAGCGCTGGGCCGGTCGTTCGGCCTGGCCCTGATCAAGAACGGCCGCAACCGCATCGGCGAGACCCTGGTGGCCGCCGCGGGTGACCAGCTGGTTGACGTTGTCGTGGCAGAAACCGTGCTTTTTGACCCTGAAGGGACCCGCAAAGATGGCTGAGACAGCAGCATCCCCCACTGCCCCGCAGAACTCGGCAGACAAGAACCTGGCCGCCCGCGTAAGCCCGGCTGGCAGCCTGAAGGACGCCTTCACGGCAGGCTCCCTGGCGGGAACCGTGGAAATTAGGGAACTGCCCTACCTGACCATGGCGGGCCTCCGGGCCGACGTCCGCAGCGACACCGCGCAGCGGCTGGCGGCTGTCACGGGAGGACTGCCGGCCGGCTCCGGTTCCGTGGTGGTTCACGGTGACACCGCGGTGTTATGGCTGGGACCGGCCGAATTCCTGGTGGTGGCTCCCACCGAGGCGCACGAGTCCCTGGGCGGGGACCTCCTTCCCGCCCTGCGGGAAGCGCTGGGCGGGGACGCGGGCCAGGTGGTGGACCTCTCCGCCAACCGCACCACATTCGAACTGACCGGCCCCCGGGCCCGGGCAGTGCTGGAAAAGGGATGCTCGCTGGATCTGCACCCGCGGGTGTTCAAGGCCGGGACCGCCTTCTCCACGGAAATCGCGAACATCCCCGCGATCCTGTGGAAGGCCGGCGAGGAAACGTTCCGGATCTTCCCGCGGGCTTCGTTCGCCGAGTTCCTGGGCCGCTGGCTCCTGGACGCCATGCGGGAGTATGCCTCACCAGAGGTTCCCTGATGGCCCTTAGCGTCCTGGACCTGTTTTCCGTCGGCATCGGGCCCTCGTCCTCGCACACGGTGGGCCCGATGCGGGCGGCGAAGCTTTTCGCCGACGGCCTCAAGGCGGACGGACTGCTGGCCGCCACGGCCAGGGTGCAGTCGGAGCTCTTCGGGTCCCTGGGCGCCACCGGCCGCGGGCACGGTTCCGACAAGGCCGTGGTCCTGGGGCTGCAGGGCCTGGAGCCGGAGACCGTGAACACCTTTACGGCCGATGACCAGGTGGCGGCCGCAGCTTTGGACGCCGAACTCCACATCGCCGGCACGCACCGGGTGGACTTCAACTGGGAAGAGGACGTGGTGCTGCATCGGCGCAAGTCCCTCCCGGCCCACCCGAACGGCATGACCTTCCGGGCGCTGGACCACGCCGGCGCCGTGCTGGCCGAGCGGAGCTTCTACTCCATCGGCGGCGGTTTCGTGGTGGACGGCGACGCCGAAGGGGCGGACAAGGTGGTGGCCGATGACACCGTGCTGCCCTATCCCTTCTCCACGGCGGACGAACTGCTGGAGGTGTGCCGCCGCGAGGGCATGTCCATTTCCGACGTCATGCTGGCCAACGAACTCACCTGGCGCAGTGAAGCGGAACTCCGGAAGGAGCTGCTGGGGCTCTGGGCCGTGATGCGCCAATGCGTGGAGAACGGCTGCAACGCGGAGGGCATCCTGCCCGGTGGCTTGAAAGTGACCAGGCGCGCACCCGCGCTGTTCCGCACCCTGGCGGCCTCGGCCGCCACCGCGGAAGCCGCGGCAGCATCGCCGTCGCCCGTTAGAGCGCCGGCCGATCCGCTGCTGGCGATGGAATGGGTGAACCTGTTCGCGCTCGCCGTCAACGAGGAAAATGCGGCCGGCGGGCGGATCGTCACCGCCCCCACCAACGGTGCGGCAGGGATCGTTCCTGCCGTCCTGCACTACTACGTGAAGTTTGTTCCCGGAGCGGACGACGACGGCGTGGTCCGCTTCCTCCTGGCGGCGGCCGCCGTCGGGATTCTTTTCAAGACGAATGCCTCCATCTCGGGCGCCGAGGTGGGGTGCCAGGGCGAAGTGGGGTCCGCCTGCTCGATGGCTGCGGCCGGGCTCTGCGAAGTGCTCGGCGGGACGCCAGCGCAGGTGGAGAACGCCGCCGAGGTGGGGATTGAGCACAACCTGGGCCTCACCTGCGATCCCGTGGGCGGGCTGGTACAGATTCCCTGCATCGAGCGGAACGCCATCGCCAGCGTCAAGGCGATCAACGCGGCCCGGCTGGCCCTGCACGGGGACGGCAGCCACAAGGTATCCCTGGATAAAGCCATCAAGACCATGCGCGACACAGGAGCTGACATGAAAACCAAGTACAAGGAAACCTCCCGGGGCGGCCTGGCCGTGAATGTGATCGAGTGCTGAGCCATGACTGTTACTGAAACCTCCATCCCCGCACCCAAGGCCCCTACCACCGTGGAGCACGTCCTGACCCTGGACTGCCCGGAAGGGCCGGGCATCGTGCACGCGGTCTCCGGCTTCCTGCTGGAACACGGCTGCGACATCATCGACAACAAACAGTTCGGGGAACGCTCCGAAGGGCACTTTTTCATGCGCGTGCATTTCGCGTCCGAAGGAGACGAATCCACCCTGGACGTCCTCCGTGACTCCTTTGCCCCGGTGGCGGAGCGCTTCGGCATGCGTTGGCAGCTGGAACGGCAAGGGTCCAAGCGCCGCGTGCTGATCATGGTCTCCAAGTTCGGGCACTGCCTGAACGACCTGCTGTTTCGGGCCCGGAGCGGCGAGCTGCCCGTGGACGTGGTGGCCGTGGTTTCCAACCACCGGGACCACCAGGCCCTGGTGGAATGGCACGGCATCCCGTTCCACCACGTCCCGGTCACGGCGGAGACCAAGCCGGCGGCGGAAGCTGCGCTGATGGCCCTGGTGGACGGGCTGGACGTTGAGCTGGTGGTGTTGGCGCGCTACATGCAGGTGCTCAGCGACAACCTGACCCGGAAGCTGGATGGCCGGGCCATCAACATCCACCACTCGTTCCTGCCGAGCTTCAAGGGCGCCAAGCCGTACCACCAGGCCTACGCGCGCGGGGTCAAGACCGTCGGCGCCACCGCCCACTACGTCAATGCGGAACTCGATGAGGGGCCAATCATTTCCCAGCAGGTGGTGGACGTGGACCACACGTACGGGCCTGAGGACCTGGTGGCCGCCGGCCGCGACACCGAGTGCAAGGCCCTCTCCAACGCCGTCCGATGGCACTGCGAGGGCCGGGTCATCCTGCAGGGCAACAGGACGGTGGTGCTGCGGTAGGTTGGCGGACTCGCAAAGGGACTGCGGCTACGGAAACGGGGACTGCGGCTACGGAAACGGTCCGGGGACACGTGGATCCACGCGTCCCCGGACCGTTTGCGCGTCCGGTTACGAAAGCTGACGCTGGGAGCGTCGGACTGGCTACTGCCCGGCGAGCTGATCCAGGACGGCGAACGGGTTCTGGGTCCCGCTGTTCGCTGCCACCACGATCCTGCGTTCCAGGACATGGCTGCCGCCGGCCGGGATCTCCACCTGGAACTTGCTCATGATCCAGTTACGGAAGCCGTACCCGGTGAAGGATCCGCTTTCAGCCGTGTAGACGAGGCCGTAAGTTTGCTGGTCCGCGCCTGTGCCGGTTTGGCCGATCCACCGGCCGTTGGGCTCGTAGGCCGCGGCGGTGCCCGTGTCGATGACCGGGTGGCCCGCCACTCCGCTGCGCTGTCCGGTGCCGTCATGGTCCATGGCGTCACCAACCCAGAGCGGGAGCGCAGCCCCGGATGTGTTTCGGAATTCCGATTTCGCGGTGATCCACTGGTCGTCTGCATTGGCCGAGTAGGTGGTGGTCACTACGAGTCCCGGGTACTCGGCGGACGTGCCCGAGGCCCGTACAACGGCCCGTTCGCCGGTGTTCTCGACGATCTCCACGGACTCTGTCCGGACCTGGGTCTGTGCCCACGCGTTCCCGCCGGTTGGCTCCGACGATGTCACGTAGGGCAGGTTGATCCAGTCCAGTTGGTCGGGCTGCCCGGTGAGGGCCATGTCCAGCGGCTTGCCCGTGGTGGACTGGTCCAGCTGGGGGTCGTTGAAGACCTTGGAGATGGCGAGGGCCAACTTCCTGTTCTCGATCACGATGTCCTGGACGCCGCCTTCAACGAGGCCGCCGGCCAGTCGTTTCCCTGTGCCGGCGTCCACGCTGACCGGCCGCATTTCGAGGTCGACGGTGGGGGATTGCCCCGCCGCGACATCGATCTGCTTGGCGGCCGTGGCTGAACCGAGCCTGGCTGCCTGCACAGTGTATGTTCCGGCGCCCTTTTCAAGGCCCAGCCGGTACGTTCCGTCAGTTGCCGTGGTGGTGGTGCCGGCAAGGGCGCCGTCGCGGAGTACTTGCACTCCCACCCCGGCCGCCGGCTGCCCGGTGGCAGCGTCGGTTACGGTTCCGGCAACGGTGGACCAGCGCGTTGAGGCCGTCCCGCCGGGGGTGAAGGCGTAGAGGTTACCGTCCAGGGCGCCTGCCACCACCGTGTTCCCGCTGACTGCGGGGCCTGCGGCGACCCAGGTGCCGACGTTGTGCTGCCAGAGCGGCTGTCCCGTCCGGGAGTCCAGTGCGTAGAAGTTGCCGTTGTTGGCTCCGACGAAGAGGGTATCGCCGCTCAGTACGGGAGAGGTGTGCACGCCGCCGCGGTACTTTTCCCCTGGCAGCAACCGGTCCCAGAGCACAGCGCCGGTGGTGGCGTCCAGTGCGGTCACGGCACCGGAGGGGAAACCCATGTAGACAGTGTTTCCGGCAATGGTCGGCGCCGCCGGGGTGGCGTTGCCGTTGACCAGCGAGGGGTGCTGGCTCCGATAGGTCCAAAGGGTCTGGCCCGTAGCGCCGTCCCGGGCAATGATCCCGTTGCCGGAGCCAATGTAGACGCGGCCGCCGGCCGCTGAAGGGATGCCGTCCTGCCAGCCGCCGAGGGTCGCGGCGCCGGTCCACAGTGCCTTGCCTGTGGCGAGGTCGTAGGCCATGACGCGGTCAGCGGTCTGGTTGCCCACATACACGCGGCCGTCAGCCACTGCGGGCGTCCCGTCACTCATGGTGCTGCCACTCATCGGTGAAGCCCATACGCGGTTGCCGGTCTTCACGTCCAGCGCGATCAGCAGCCCCTGCTTCGCCTCGCCGTGGCGGGTCTGGTAGGGGTAGAGGACCTTGCCGTCGGCCACGGTGACGCCGTAGTAGCCGTACGTGCGCTGGTTGTAGTTTTCGGGTGCAGGCTCGGGATCGTGCTGCCACATCAGCTGCCCGGACGCAGCGTCGACGGCGAAGAGGCTGCCGCGGAGAGTGGGAACGAAAACCAGGCCCTCGGACACGGCGATGCTTCCGTGCACCGATGACGGCACCTTATAGGTCCAAAGCTGCTTGCCCGTGGCCTGGTCCACCGCGTGGACGGCGCTGTTGCCGTCCCCGTTTTCGTCGCGGGTACCGGCGTAGACCACGCCGTTGACGATGGCGGGTGAACCTGTCAGGAAGGTCCCTTCCGTCCGGTAGGACCACGCGAGCCGCTGCCCGGCAGCGATGCGGTCTGCCGCCACGCCCGTGTGCCCCTGGTCGCCGTGGTGCTGCGACCAGTCGGCGCCCTTCAGGGGGATGATCGCCTTGTCGGCCGTGAAGGTGAAGGTTGAGGTCTTGGTCCAGGACGCGCCGGTGGCGTCTGTGGCCCGTACCTCGACCGTGTGTTTGCCGGCGTTCCTCAGGTCGCCCTGCAGGTCGGAGTGCCAGGTGAATTGGCCCGTTGCTGCCAGCGGGCGCCAGTTGCCGCCGTCGAGCCTGAACTCGGCTTTCACCGGGGCATCCGTCGTGTCATAGGCGTTGGCCTGGATTCCCGGGAACCTGTCCAGCGGGATGCTGCTGCCGTCCGCCGGGCTGGTGATGGTGAGGTCCTTTTCCGCACCATACATGCGGAAGGGATTCTCGAAGGACTCGTCCGTCATGGAAATGTAGCGGAAACCGCGGGGCGAGTTATCGATGGAGTACGAGCTCGACGTCGTCTGGATGTGCTTCGCCGTGCCTGCGAAGGCACTGTCCGGCTCGACGTCGTTGGAGTGTTCGTGGCCCACGAGGATGAGCTGCGCCTTGTACTGCTCCAGCAGGGCGCCGTACTGGTCGTAGATGTTCTGCGAGCCGAGGGGAACGTTCATCGGCTGGTGGGTCAGGACCACCAGCTCCTTGTCCCCGACGTTCTTCGCCAGGTCTTCCTTTGCCCACGCGAGCTGCTCGTCGAAAGGTGCGCTGCCGTTGTTTTCCAGCACGATGAAGTGGCGGTTCCCGTAGTCGAAGGAGTACCACTCCGGGCCCACATGGTTCCGGTAGTTGTTGATGCGGTTGGCGTACCCCGTTCCGGCGGAGTATTCATGGTTGCCGACGGCGGGCCATACCGGAACCTTGGACAGGGATGTTGCCGCCTTGAACGCTTTGAATTCCGCGTCCGTTGCGTTATTCGTGAGGTCACCGCTGACCTGGATAAAACCAACGTCCTGACCGGTGGCGTTGATTTCCTGGATCTGCTCCGGCAGATCGGCATTGACGTGGGGATCGGCGATGTTGCCGAAAGTGAAGTTGCTGCGCGCCGCGTCCGCGTCCTTCGTCAGGGCGAAGTCTGCAGTTTTCTGCTCATCGGCGGCAAGCGTGCCGAGGTTGCGGTAGAAGCGGGGCGCCATGAATTCGTCGGTACCCACGGAGTATCCGGCGGGCTGGCTGACGAACACCAGGTCCGTGTTCCGGCGCTCGGTACGGGTTTCCAGGCGATACCGGCCATATGCGTCCGTCACCACGATGGTGGCACCGTCCGAAACCGAGACCCCCGGGAGAACAGGCTCGCCCGGGTCGAAGGCGTCGTTTCCGTTGCGGTCCTCGAAGACCGTACCGGAAACTATGGCGGCGGCAGGATTAAGAGCTTCGTCGACGGCGGAGCTCACCGGGGCGGCGACGACCAGGCCGCCAAGGGCGGCTGTGCCGGCGTACAGGGCCAGCCGCAGGCGGCGCGTGCCGGAACCCGTGCGGGGACAGGGTACCGGGGGTGTGGGTTTCATGCGAGTAAGAACCTTTCAATGAACCAGAAGAGGCCAACAGCTGCGACCGTGGCGGTCGCCCCACGCAACACCGGGACCGACCAGCGGAGTCGGCGTGCGAGCAGGATCAGGGGAAAAGCGGCGAGGAGCAGGAAGGCCTGGCCTGCCTCGATGCCGATATTGAAGCTGAGCAGGGACGTGACCAGGCTCCAGCTGAACTCATCGGTGACACGGAGGGAGCCGGCGAACCCCAGCCCGTGCAGCAGGCCGAAGACAAACACCGCCGGCAGCCTTCGGCGTGTGGCACCCAGCAGGTTTTCGGCGGCGACGAACGCGATGGATAACGCAATCAACGGCTCTACGACTTCGGCCGGGAGGCGGATCCAACCGAGGAGGGCGCTGATCAGGGTGATGCTGTGCGCCAGGGTGAACATGGAGACCACTCCGAGCAGGCTCCGCACGTTGGCGGCGCCCAGGGCCAGGGCGACAACGAACAGCACGTGGTCCAGGCCGGACAGGATATGTTCCACGCCCATGGCGGCGAACCGCGCAGCTGCCCTTGCCGCTGACCCCTCGCCGACAGCGAGTTCAGCGTTGCTGCCATCCAGGACCGCCTGGCCTTCGACGCCGCCCAGGCGGTAGTTCACGATGTTTGAATGGTCGTCCGCCACCGCATCCGTTTCCCGGAAGACGCCGTACTTAATCAGGTAGGAACCAGCGGAGGCCCCGCAGCTGTACTCCAGCTTCAGTTCGGCGTAGGGAACGCCGTCCCGGTTTTTGATGTCGGTGCCGGCCAGGTCCGGCTGGCACGCCGCCCCGTCGAGGAAGAGGGTTATTCGGTCGGCCAGGTAGGCCTCGAGATTGCCTCGGCCTGCTGTCAGGGCAGCCTTTTGCCGGGTCTCATCGCTGGCGGAGACCGCATCCGGGCCGAGGTCGACTGCGCGCGCCAGCATCGCGTATTCGAGGCTGAGGTCGTAGGAAACCGAGGGCCCGTCGGCGGTGACGCGTGAATACCCCGTTGAGTCCCGGACGTGGGCTGACGCGGGTAGGATCCCGGTTCCCAGGAAAGCAATGATCAACAAAAGGAGTCCGGCGCTTCGGCGCAGCAGCGGCAGGGGTGACACGGGGGTGCTCAATTCGCGGGGCAGGGTGATGGGTATGCCCAGTCCATACCTGTTGGTTAACCGGCCTCCGAATACGGGGTGAACTCCAGGGAACCGGCCACGAAAGCATGGCCGCGTTTAGTCCCCGAGCGGGCGCGCAGGCTGACGGGGCCACCACGCTGACCAACGTCTACCCGGGCGAAGTGCTGCCAACGGAGATCCGGGGCATCGGAACCGGCTCCGCTGTAGCGTCAGCCGCGTGGGGGCGCGCACTGACCCGCGTCCGCTGCGTTTTCGACTCGCATATCCATTCCGGACCGGGAACGGCACTGGCGCACCTCATATACGGGGTGCGCCGGCGCATGTACGCGTCGAAATCAAATGTGCGCGTCGAAAGCCGCGCTACTCCTTGAACAGCCCCGCCAGGTCCTCGGCCGTGATGGCACCGCCGGTCAGGGCATCGCCCTCCATCACGTCCGCGAACAGCTGCGACTTGCGGGCTTTGAGTGCCATGACTTTCTCTTCGATGGTGTCTTTGGCAACCAGCCGGTACACCATCACGTTCCGGGCCTGCCCGATCCGGTGCGTCCGGTCCACGGCCTGCGCCTCGGATGCCGGGTTCCACCAAGGGTCCAGCAGGAACACATAGTCCGCTTCAGTGAGGTTGAGCCCGAACCCGCCGGCCTTCAGCGAGATCAGGAACACCGGGGCGGAACCATTCTTAAACTCGCTCACCACGTCAGCGCGGTTGCGGGTGCTGCCATCCAGGTAGCAGTACTCCACGTTCTCGGCGTCCAGCCGCTCGCGGACCTTGCCCAGGAACCCGGTGAACTGGCTGAAAATCAAGGCGCGGTGCCCCTCGGCCACCAGATCCTCGAGCTGCTCGAACAGCACGTCCAGTTTCGACGACCGCACCGCGGACAGCGCAGGATCCACCAGCGAAACGTCCAGGCTGAGCTGCCGCAGCAGGGTCAGCGACTGGAAGATGGTGAACCGGTTCTTGTTCACATCCTCGATCAGCCCCAGGATCTTCTGCCGTTCCCGCTGCAGGTGCGTCTGGTAGACCTTCTGGTGCCGAGGGTTCAGCACTACCTCCAGGATCTGCTCCTGCTTGGGCGGCAGGTCCTTGATCACCTGGTCCTTGGTGCGGCGCATCATCAGCGGGCGGACCCTACGGCGAAGCTTCTCCAGCTGCCCCTTGTCGCCGTTCTTTTCCACCGGCTTCTGGTAGTACTCGGCGAACCGTTTGGGGCTGGCGAACAGGCCCGGCGCCACGATGGACGTCAGCGCCCAGAACTCCATCAGGTTGTTCTCCAGGGGGGTGCCGGTGATGGCCAGTTTGAAGGCGGCCGGCAGTTTCCGGGCGCACTGGTAGGCCTTGGACTGGTGGTTCTTCACGAACTGGGCCTCGTCCAGCACCAGCCCGGACCAGGCGTGGGTGGCGTACGAGTCGTAGTCGATCCGGAACAGCGCGTAGGACGTGATCACCACATCCACACCGGCCAGCACCTCCGCCGGGTCCTGCCGGCTCTTGGCGAACGTCTCGCCCACCGCACGCACCGTCAGGCCCGGCGCAAAGCGTGCAGCCTCCGCGGCCCAGTTCCCCACCACGCTGGTGGGTGCAACCACCAGGAAAGGCGCGACGGCGGCCGGCCGGGAGGCGGGTGAAGGCACCGTGGCGGCGGCAGCAGCGCCGTCGGCCGCGGCGCTGCTGGCCGCTTCAGCGAGCTCCTTTGCCGCGCACATCAGGGCGAGCGCCTGCACGGTCTTGCCCAGGCCCATGTCGTCGGCCAGGACGCCGCCCAGGCTGTGCCGGTAGAGGAACGTGAGCCAGTTGAAGCCCTCCAGCTGGTACGGGCGCAGCTCGGCGTTGAGGGAAGCCGGCAGGGGCAGCCCGTCCACGCCGCCCTCCAGCAGCCCGCCCACGGCGGACCGCCACGCCGCAGCCTGCTCGTCCACGATCCCCAGCTGCGCCAGCTCGTCCCACAGCCCGGCCTGGAAGCGGCTGATCTGCAGCGGCGCGTCCTTGTTGTCCTGCAGGGACCGGGCTTCCTCGATCAGCGCCCGCAGCTGGTGCAGCTCCGGCAGGTCCAGGGAGAAGTAGGCTCCGCTGGGCAGCAGCATCTTGGTCTGGCCAGCCGCGAGCGCGGAGAAGACGGCGGCGAAAGAGACCGGCTGGCCCTCGAGGGAAATCTGGATACCCAGGTCGAACCAGTCCCGCTGCTCGGTGGCCTTGGTGGAGATCGAGACGACGGGCGCTTCCTCCGCCTCGCGGTAGTCCGCGATCTCGCCGGTGGTGTCCACGTCCACGTCCGGCGTCCGGCGCAGCCGCGGCAGCACCTCTTCGGTGAACGCGAGGGTGTCCAGGCCGGTGAGCTCGGCGGTGGCCGCCAGCCGCGGGGTGCCCCACCCGTCCGTGGCCGATTCGGCCAGTGCCGGCACCGTTTCCCACGGCCGTCCGACGCCCTCCAGGATGCGGGCCTCGGCGGCGTCGTCCCGGTAGCCGGGATCGCCCGGGTGGCGCCACAGCGGCTGGGCGGTCACCAGGCTGCCCGACTTGTAATGCCATTCCCAGTGCAGCCGGACGCGGTGGTCCGCGCCGTAGTTGGCCAGCAGGGACAGCGTGGGGACGGCCAACGAGGGCAGCTCCACGGACTCGTCCCGCGCGGTGACCCGGGCCGTCTGCTTGAGCTTGGGGTAGAAGCCGGTGAGGAAGCGGGATTCGTCCCTGGCCGGGATGTGCAGCGTGCTGCCCGCGGTCACGAACGCCAGCAGCTCCTCGCTCAGGCCCTCTTCCAGCGGCGCCAGGGTGATGACGTCCGGGTCGCCGGCACCCGCGAGTGTGTCGCCGGTGCCGGTGAAGAAGATGCCGTGCGCGGGGCGGCCGATCGTCCCCACCGTACCCGGGCTGACCTCAGTACCCTGCACGGTGATGGTGGGCGCGAGCTCCAGCCCGCCGTCGTCGGCCGCCTGCCCGGTGCTTTCTGCAGCAGGCGCTCCGTAGCGCCCCAGGTTAAGCCCGACGGCGGCGGGAGACTCCGCGAGCCGCACCGGTTCGCTGCCACGCGTGTGGACCAGGGCGAGCCCGATCTTCTTCGCCTCCGCCAGCAGCCGCCACAGGTCCTTGCCGGCATAGGAATTGAGGCCCAGCCACATGAGGCCCGAGGGGTTGTAGGTCCGGCTGCCGGACGCTGAGAACCCCGACAGGAAGTCCTGGAGCCAGCGGACATGCTCCTCGTTGCAGTCACGCCGGAAGCCCATGTAGCTGAGAGTGTTCCAGGTGACGTCGCCGCGGATCCACTTGCCCCGGGCGCCCATTATCACCGGCCGGGCCTTGAGCTGCCGGACGCCGCGGACAGGGTCGCGCCGGCCTGTGTACGAAAAGTGCGGCGCCGGTTCCTCCACCTCGAACTGGAGCGCCAGGGGAGTGCCGCCGGATTTCTGCGCCGGGTCCGGGCGTGAGATCAGCGGGCTGAGGGCCTGCTCCCAGTCGGCGAGGGCGGCCGCAGGTTCGCGGGAGAGCTGCGGCGCCATGCCGGGGGAGAGAAGCTGGACGCGGATGGCCGGGTTGTCCTCGGCCGCGAACAGGAGGGCGGCGACGTGCTTGCAGTCCTTCCGGACCGGGCAGCTGCAAACGCCCACCGTGCAGCTCCAGCCTCCGCCGCGGCGCACCAGCTTCGCCGTGGTGGAGTAGGGCACTTCCGCGCCGCCCCGGACCTTGCCGAGCATGAGCCCGGTGCCGGCGTCGAACGATATCCCGGACACGCGGCTTCCCATGGCATACGCCAGTCCGGCCGCCAGGGAGCGGTCGTTGATGGCTGGGGTCTGGATCGCCAGGTCCGCACTCTCGTCCGGTTGGGATGGCATGGGGGCGCTACTTTCAGCAGGCCGCGGCGGGGCCGGGTCCGGTGGGTGGTTATCTAATCCATCTTAGTTCCGGCATGGGACCGGTCCGAACCGGCAGGACCGTGCAGAACCCGGGGCGGCAGGCCGCCGTCGGCCGTTCCCCGAACTTCGCGGCCCTGAAAACTTCGCTTGACGTTCACTTCCTCCTCGGCGGACCCGATGCCTGCCCCACGTAGCGTGAAAAGTGTTCCCCACCCTCCACTACAAGAACAGCGAGGATCCCATGATCACCACCCCGCAGCCTGTCGTCCTGACCAGCACCGGCATTGATGGCACCGATGAGGAGGTGGTGGAGTCGAACATCAGCATTGTCGATGCCATGCACACAGCCCTGCTCCGGGCCGAGGAGATGTCGCCCGTTGCCATCCGCAGCTACTACGTGGACTTCTACCTCACGCAGGCGCTGGAAGGCGGCTTCGCGCAGTACGTCTTCATGACCCTGGACCGCGGACAGACCGACGCCCTGATCCGTGAGGGCATGACCGGTATGGGTGCCACGGCGCACCTGGACCTGTTCAACCGTGCCGCCGCCGCGTTCGACGCCCTCTCCGGGGAGGACAGCGGGCACTACCTGGACGGCGCCCTGGACGACACGGAGGAAACTCCCGAAGCCGTCCTGCACATGGAAGAGCTCGACGGTGAATTCGAGGAACTGCTGGAGCGCGAAAACATCACTGCCCTCAACGCTGCCTGGCTTCGCGGCCAGGACGACCTGCTGGTACTCAACGACGAGGACGTCGCCGGCCACATTAAGGAGCTCGTGGCCCGGATTCCGGACCTGCCCGAGCGCCAGGCACAGGCCGACGCCGAGGCGCTCGCCGACGCCCCCGACTTCGAGGTCATCATCCGCGAACTCTGCGACATCGCCGGCTACAGCCTCGAAAAGATCACCATGGGCGACCCCAACTACATGCACGACGGCGAAAAGACCCTCGCCTGGCACTTCAGCACCGACCACGGCGATTTCCTCATGGTCGAGGAAGAGGACGAGGCGTTCATGATCAATCCGGAAACCCTGGAGATCGTGGCGGCAGTGGAGTTCGAGGAAGAGGACGAGTTCGAGGAAGCCCAGCTGGCGCGCCGGTAGCGGATATGCCCGGCCGGCCGAAGCGCCGGCTCAGCTGTTCCGGGCCAACGCGTCCGCCAGGATGGCCAGGAGTTCGTCGTCCACCTGGTCGGGGGAAGTCAGCCGGACCCGCAGCGTGAACGGATCGTCCGGCCGGGTCCGCACCTGTTCCAGCCTTCCGCCGGCGGGGGCGTCCAGGCGCAGGATCACATCCACGGCACTGTTGGTGGTGCGGGTGACCTGCGCGAACTTGCGGCGTGGGCCCTGGAGTGAAACGAAGCCCTTGCGCAGCTGGACGGACACGCCGTCGGTGGCTGCGGCCCAGGCAAGGAGGGCGTCGGCGATGGGCCGGAGGTGCGGATGGGATGCGTACTGCCCGTCCAGCAGTTCGTCGGCGTCGCGCAGCATGAAGTCCGGGTAGCCGAACATCTCCCAGGACACCGCATACTGTGCGTAGCCCGTCACGCCGAAACCGTCGCGCATCCAGTCGCGGAGCCCGGCGTCGCTTTCCACTCCGGCCGCGCGTGCCTGCTCCACCCAGTGGTGCACGTCCTGACCGGTCTTCCGCAGCAGGAGCGCCTGGTTGCCGGCCACCATGGACTGCCACGTGCCGGCCCCCTGCGGCGCGCCGGAATGTGGGCGGGAGGCGGGAGCCGTGTCTGATGTGGGCATGCACCGATCGTAGCGGCAGCCGTCACGACGGCGGCAACCACCCCGTCAGCGCGGGGCCCGGGCGCACGGCGGGCCCCGTGGAACGCCCCATGAAAAGAATTTTGGCGCCAGCGTAACTTTCCCGGCGGCCCGGGCGATGTAGGAGGTGATGGGCCCGCCCGGCGGGCCTGATCGGACCAGTCTTCTACGCAATCTGGAGTTCCTTTATGTCTTTCTTCACTGTCCTCGCCACCAGCAAAGTCGCCGCCGGAGTCCTGGCCGCAGGTACCCTCGCCGCCGGCGGAACCGGTGTTGCTGCCGCTTCCGGCGTCCTCCCCGGCCAGGCCCAGCAGACCGCCCACGAGGTCTTCGGCGCACCGGCTCCGAAGCCGGCCGAGGTTTCTGACGTGCAGTCCGCCGTGGCCGCTGACGCTTCCGCGGACGCCGAGGCTGCCGGGACCGCTGAAGTTTCCGACAGCAAGGTTGCAGCCCAGGCTTCCGCTTCCGGCGAGGCCGCGGGCGCTGTCGACGCTGCCGGCGCTGCGGCCCTGGGCCTCTGCACCGCCTACACCAGCGGTGGCCTGAACGCCTCCTCCGAGGGCTTCTCCTCGCTGGTCATCGCCGCCGAAGGCGAAGCCAACATCGAGAGCTTCTGCACCGACGTTGCCGCCCAGGCGGACGCAGCTGCCGAGGCCCGCGGCGAAGCCGCAGGCTCGGGAGCCATCGAGGTTGAGCTGCCGGAGGCCCCCGAAGCGCCGGCCGCCCCCGCTGTTCCTGAGGTCGACGGCGAATCCGCCGTTCCGGCTGTTCCCGCAGTTCCCGCCGCAGGCGCCGACGCCGTGGAGTCTGCCGCGGTTTCCGTTCGCTAAGCGGACTTAGCTAGTCTGGACGACTGGCTTACCTGCGGGGCCGGCCCGGGCCGGCCCCGCAGGCAACCTGCCGCCTTCCGGAAGGAACCGCTGGTGCTGGACACTTTGGCCCAGGAAGAGACCGACATATTCGACGACGCAGCCGGGACGGATCCGGCCGCGCTCTTCGCTGTTGCCTACCGGTCCTTCGCCGGCCCGGTGCTCGGCTACCTTAGAGCCCGCGGCGTGGACGACCCCGAAGCGGTCACCCAGGACGTCTTCATGGCGTTCTACCCGATGGTGGAGGAACTCACCGGCGGGCTGCAGGGCGCCAAATCGCTCATTTTCTCGATCGCGCACGCGCGGCTGGTGGACCATTACCGGCGCGTGGACCGGCGGCCACGGCTCAGTCCGTACGATCCTCAGGACGACCACCGCACCTCGCCCTCGGCCGAAGAGCAGGCGGTGGACCCGGGCGGCGGCGCATCGGCACTGCTGGAAGGGCTCAGCCGGGAACACCAGGAAGTGCTGGCCCTGCGCGTAGTGGCGGACCTGTCCATCGAGCAGGTCGCCGGCATCATGGGCAAGAGCACCGGAGCCATCAAACAGCTCCAGCGGAGGGCCCTCCAGAACCTCAAAGAACAAACACTGACTGATCAAACGCTGACAAGAAACCGGGCGAACCATGAGTGACACCGCAGGAAACCACCACGACCGCGTGGTGGACCAGCTGCTGCTGGAAGCAGGGCTGGACGACGACGGCCAGCTCCGCCCCGCGCTGCTGGAGCTCCACGCCCTCGCCGGTGCCGCACCTGAACCGTCCGCGGCGATCGCCGCGCTGATGGCCGGGCATGCGCCCCAGGCGCGCACCGCCACTGCCGTACCTGCGCACCAAAGCCGGCATGCCGGCGTCGTCCCTTCCGCAGCGGCCGGGGACGATTTCCCCGTCCGTGAACCGGCGGTGGAGGAACCGCCGGTGGACGAACTGGCCGCCCGCCGCCGGTTCAAGCGCCGCGCCACCCTCACCGCGCTGTCCGTCGCCGTTTCGCTGACCGCCGGGGGAGCAGTGGCCGCCGCATCGGACCAGGGAATCCGCCAGTCCATCAGCGACCTGAACGTCGCGGTCACGGCCTTTGTGACCGGCGGCAAGCCGGCCGGGGACGCGCCGGAGGTCCCCGGCGGCCAGGATGTGCCGCTTCCCGCAGGGCCCGCGCCGACGCCGGCAGCTCCGTCCCCCGCGCCCGACGGCGGCACCCCCTCAGCGCCGGCCGTCCCGGGAGCCGGCACTACAGCACCCGGGAAGGACCCCGGCATCGGGACTGGCGGGGGCCCGCCGGAGCGGATCCTGCCGTCCGAACTCCCCGGCGGGCTTACCGGCGGAGTGGAGCAGCCGCCGAAGGTTCCCGTCGATGGATACCCGGACGTTCCGCTGCCCGACGCGCTTCCGGAGCCCCCGCTGCCTTAAGCGCAGGTTACCTGCGGCCCGCCTAGTCCATCCGGGCGAGGCGTGCCCGGACCATCATGTACACCCCGTAGCAGACCAGGCCTGCGCCCACGGCTGCCAGCAGGTAGACGCCGAACGGCTGGTCGCGGAGGGCGCGGAGCCCGCCGTCCAGGCCGGTGGAATCTTCCGGATGGGCCTGCAGGGTGGCCACCACGATCAACAGCCCGGCGAGCAGCAGGACGGTTCCCTTGGCCACATAGCCGGCGATCCCGAGGGCCCGGACGGCCTTGCGCATGCGGTCGTTGGAGGGCATCACCAGGTGTTTCTCGAAGGACTTCCGCAGGCCGCGGATGCCGTAGGCCACGCCAGTGACGGCGATGCCGGCTCCGAGCAGGACCAGCAGGGCAATGCCTCCGGGGGCCTGCATCATCTTGATGGTGAAATCAGAGGCGCTGCGCTGGTTGTCCGCGCCGGAGCCGGTTCCCATGGCGAAGGAGAAGAGGGTCAGGGCAAGTCCTGCATACACGATGGCCTGCGCGGCGGCTTTGCCTTTCCTTGCGGCTTTCTTCCTGGTCGGTAGCCGGTTGTAGTCAAAGATTGCGTCGCTTGCCTGCCACAGCGCCAGCGCGGCACAGGCAACGAAGCTGGCCCAGAGCAGGAACGGCCCGGCCGGTTGGGTGGACAACTCCGCCACCGCGCCGCTGAAATCCGCGTTGCCGGTGCCGCCCATCGCGAGCCGGACAGCGATCGCCCCGACCAGCAGGTGCAGGATCCCGCTCGCAGCGAAGCCCGCCCTGGCCAGCACTTCCATGGTCCGTGAGTTCGTCACGTTCTCCGCCGCGGCGGCGGCCTGCTTCAGTTCTCTTTTGATGACTCGTCCTTTACGCAAAGCGCACACTGCGCGCGGGTGCCGGTTTCCCCCCACCCAAGCCCATCGTGCCACTACTGCCCTGCGAAGGACAGCAGGGCAGCGGTCAGCGCCTGCGGTAGCAGAGATCGAAGATCAGCCGGCCGGCCTCATGCGCCTTCGCTTCGAAACTGGTGCGGATCCGCCCCTCGAAGCGGGGTGCCCAGCCGCCGGTCTCGTCCACACCCTCGTTGGGGCCCGTGTGTTCGGTGCTGACCGGGGCGCGGCCCTCGCGCACCGGGGCGCCGCCCACCACGGTTTCGACGCCGGTCTGCCACACCTGGGTCAGGGGGCTTTCCGGGCCGCGGCGTTCGCCGGTGTGCAGGTTCTCGAAGTCGGGAGAGCCGGCCAGGACATCGCGGACGTGGACGGCGTAGTTGGACCAGTCCGTGGCGATCCGCCAGAGCCCGCCCGGCTTCAGCGCGCGGGCTGCGAGGGCGGCGAATGCGGGCTGGATGAGGCGCCGCTTGTGATGGCGGGACTTGTGCCACGGGTCCGGGAAGAACACCCAGAGCTCGCTGACTGATCCCTCGGGGAGCATTGTGGCCAGGACCTCGGGGGCGTTGGCTTCCACCACCCGCACGTTCTTCAGGCCGCGGCTGTTGATCTTGATGATGGTGTTCGCCAGGCCCGGGGTATAGACCTCCACGGCCAGGAAGTCGGTATCCGGGTTCTGCTCAGCGGCGTGGCAGATGGCGTCCCCAAGCCCTGAGCCGATTTCCACCACGAGGGGAGCCTTGCGCCCAAACTCCGCTTCGGCGTCGAACGTGTATTCCGGATGAACGGAGGTGTTGGCGACGTGCCGCGGGACGTCAACCGCCCACCGTTCGGCGTGCTCCTCCCAGGCAGCCTGCCGGCGGCCCTGCAGGCGCGTGCCGCGGCGGACGAAACTGACCGGACGGCCGCCGTACGTGCCGAACGATGCCTGGGTCCCGGGCGTGACGGGCCTCGGGACATGCGGCTGCTGGGGGTCTTCTGGGGATTCGCTCATCCCTCCAAGGATAACGGGGCCCAACCGGCGGACAATCAGGGTTTCCACCAGCCCAACGCGCACGCGGTCAGTGCAGCCCCAGGAGGCGCAGGCCCGTGACCAGCGCGAGGACCACCACGAGGCCGCAAATACACATGGCCGCGACTGCCGCTTTCCAGTCCCCGGACCTTCGCGGGGAACCCCTTACCGCGCGTATGGCAAGCACAACCGATATCACGGCAAAAAGTACGGGAGCGCTGTAAAACAGCAGCGCAACCAGCCATGGAAAAGCAGGCGGGCCGTTGTGGGGAGTGGTCATGAACATCAGGATCATTGCGCCCGGTGCAGTGAAGTTCATGCTGGCCACGCACAGGCACGCCACAATCAGGCTGGACAGGCCATTTGCACCCAGTGGACCTCCGGAATGCTTCTTTTTGCCGCCGGCAGCTTCACCGTCGGACGAGCTTCCCCGGGTGGCGTCAGGATGTTGGCGTTCCGGAAGCGGTGTCGGTCCCATTTTTCTCCTGGACGTGTTGAAGGCGTGCAGTACGGCTGGTCGGGTCTCCACCTTATGAAGGCCCCGGCGGGACGGTCGAGGGCATTCCCGCCCTTTGTGGATAACCCTGCAGCTGTCCCTGCCTGACAGAATGGCCGGATGAGGGAAACGACAAGGGCACGGGCAGGGAGGCGCCGAAACGCAGGAACGGAAGTCCGGCAATCCCTGCCCGGCACCCTGGTGGACGCGGAAGTCGATGAGGTGCCGGCGCCGGCACCCACGCAGGTGGGAAGCCGGCGGCAGCTCGCTTTCCTGGGCGTCTGCCTGGTGCTCATCGGGCTCAACCTCCGGAACGTCTTCTCCAGCTTCTCCGCGGTACTGCCCGAAATCCGGGCAGAGGCTGCCCTGCCCGGCTGGGCTGTGGTGGTACTGACCACTGTGCCCGTGACACTGCTCGGCGTGTTCGCGCCGCTGGCGCCCGCCCTGGCCCGCAGGTTCGGTGCGGAACGGGTCCTGCTCGGCGCCATGGCTGTCCTGACGGCAGGGCTCCTGCTGCGCCCCGCGGACCTGGGCGGACACCTTCCCGCGCTCCTGGCCGGGACGGCCGCCTGCGGCGCTGCCATCGCGCTCTGCAACGTCCTGCTTCCCGGCCTGGTGAAGCGTGACTTCCCCCATCGGCTGGGCCTGATGGGAGGGCTGTACACCACGGCCATCTGCGCGTCCGCGGCCCTCGGGGCGGGCTTTACCTACCCCGTCTACGCGGCCACGGGAGAGTGGACCCTGGCCCTGTGGCTCTGGGCGGCGCCTGCCGCCGTCGTACTTTTCCTGTTCCTGCCCGTCGCGGTCCGGCAGCGCTCTGTACGGCACCGCGCCATCCACGAAGGCGTGAATGTCTGGCGCTCCGCGGTGGCGTGGCAGGTGACCCTGTTCATGGTGCTGCAGGCCATGATGTCCTTCAGCGTGTTCGCCTGGCTGGCGCCGATCCTGCGCGAACGCGGCGTGGACGGCGCGACTGCGGGCCTGATCGTGTCAGCCAGCATCGTGCTGCAGATGCTCGGTTCCCTGTTTGCACCGGCCCTCGCGGCCCGGTTCCGCGACCAGCGCGCCATCAATACGGTGGTGGCGCTGATGACCGGTGCGGGTTTTGCGCTCAGCATCTTCGGTCCGCTGGAGCTGGTGTGGGTGTGGGCCGGGCTGCTGGGACTTGGCCAGGGCAGCCTCACCGCAGTGGCGCTGACCATGATCATGCTGCGCACCCGGGACGGGCATACTGCCGCGCACCTGTCCGGCATGATGCAGGGCGTGGGCTATGGGCTCGGCTCCACGGGGACGCTCCTGGTCGGGCAGCTGCATCAGGGAACGGGTTCCTTCGCTGCCGCCGGAATCCTGTTCCTGGTGGTCGGGGCCCTGGCGGCAGTGTTCGGCTACCGTGCAGGGCGGGACCGCTTCGTTGGCTGAGGTGCGGGCGGACCCCGCCACCCGGCCCGGCGGCAGCGTCCTCCGGCGTCCCTTCCTCTGGGTGACCATCGGGACGTGCGCGCTGGTGTTCCTCGCAGCATTCGAATCCCTCGCGGTGACCACCATCATGCCCCTGGTCAGCCGCGAACTCGACGGCGCCGGTCTGTATGCCCTCGCGTTCGCCGGGCCCATGGCCACTGGTGTGATCGGCATGGTGGGCGCGGGCAACTGGTCCGACCGTCGCGGCCCCGCCGCCCCGCTCTACGCTTCGGTGGCACTCTTCGCGCTGGGCCTGCTGATCGCGGGCACCGCCGCCAGCATGCCGCTGCTGGTGGCCGGCCGGCTGGTGCAGGGCCTCGGCGGCGGAGCGCTGACCGTTGCCCTGTACGTGCTGGTGGCCCGGATCTACCCGCCCCAGCTGCACCCGAAGATCTTCGCTGCGTTCTCGGCCGCCTGGGTCATCCCGTCCCTGGTGGGACCCTTCGCCGCGGGCATCGTGGCGCAGGTGTTCAGCTGGCACTGGGTGTTCCTCGGCGTGGTGGGGCTCATCGTCCCGGCGCTGGCCATGGTGGCGCCGGTGCTGCGCGGCCATGGCCCGGCCTCGGCGGAGGGCCCGGGGGAATCCCCGCGCACCTCGTGGGCTCCGGACAGGCTCGCCTGGGCTGCGCTGGCCGCAGTCGCGGTCCTCGGGCTGAACCTCTCCGCAGAAGTCCGCATCCCGGGATTCCCGCCCGCCACCGTGCTCCTGGCCGTTGCCGCCGTCGTCCTTGCCCTCGCGGCAGTCCGCCCGCTTGTCCCCCGGGGCACCCTCACGGCCCGCCGCGGCCTGCCCAGCGTGATCCTGTCGCGCGGCATGGTTTCGGCGGCGTTCTTCGGCGCGGAGGTGTATCTGCCGTACCTGCTGATCGAGGAGTACGCTTTTTCACCCACCTTCGCGGGGCTGACGCTGACCCTGGGAGCGCTGGCGTGGGCTGCTGCAGCCGCTCTGCAGGGGCGGCTGGGCGACCGGCTTTCCCATCGCACCGCCGTGCGCGCCGGGTCGCTCATGGTCCTGGGCGCAGTGATCCTGGCCCTGGCGACGGCCGCGCTGTACTTGCCCGCCGCCGTCGTGATTTCCGGCTGGGTGTTCGCCGGCGGCGGCATGGGGATGCTCTACCCGCGCCTGAGCGTCATGACGCTGGCGCTCTCCAGCAAGGACGACGAAGGGTTCAACAGCTCCGCCATGTCCATCGCTGATTCCCTCGGCGGGGCGCTGGCGCTCGCCGCCACGGGCACCGTCTTCGCGGCGTTTACGACGACGGCGGCATCCTTCGCCGGGGTCTTCGCGCTGACCGCCCTGGTTGCCTTCGCCGCCGCCTTCGTCACGCCGCGGGTCGCGTCCCCGCTTGACGGGGCTTAGGGCAGCCTGGTGGCGCGGACCACGACGTCGGCGATGACCGCCTCCTGGCCGTCCGGTCCGGTAACGGGACGCTCGCGGCTCGTCTCCACCTCGAGCTGCCACCCCCGGCCGTCCAGTTCCAGCCCGCGGACCAGTTCGTCGCCCGTGTAGAACATCTCGCGGTGGTTGTGATGGCCGGCGCCCCACGGCGGAAGCCGGTCCGGATGATGCCCCACCACCAGCAGGGTTCCACCGGGCTTGACCGCCGCAGCAGCGGCCCGCAGCGGCCCTTGCCAGCCCAGTTCCTTCGAGTGCAGGAACTGGGAGGTCACCAGGTCGAAATGCCCTTCGGGCCGCCAATGCTCCAGGTCGGCCTGCTGCCAGGTGATCCGGCTGGCAATGGCGCCATCGGCCGCGTGCACGCTTTCCCTCGCCAGGACAGCCTTCTCATGCGACTGCGCGCGTTCCAGCGCGACGGCAGAAACGTCCACGGCCGTCACCGTCCAGCCCTGCTGCGCCAGCCAGATGGCGTCGGCGCCCTCGCCGCAGCCAAGGTCCAGCGCCTTGCCCGGCCGCAGTCCGCCCGCCTCCCGTACCAGCTGCGGGTTGGGCCTGCCGCTCCATATCTGTGGCTTGGTCCGGTATCTTTCGTCCCAGATCGACGCGGCATCGTCACCGCGGATCCCGCTGCCGATGCCGCCGTCGCCCCCGTCCGGGGAGGCACCGCCGTCGTGCGTGCCATGGTGGTGTGCCGACTGTTCGCTCATGCCTCAACACTGCCCCGCCGTGGCGCCTGAGGCAACGCCTCAGGCCTGCCGCGGCGGGGGAAGCTGCGAAGGATGCTAGACTGGTGGAACTTGATGTGCAGTGATGCCCGGGTTTCCCTTCATAAAAGGGTCTGGGCTTTTTTCATGTGAGAGGCACATCCTGCGTCGATGAACGCGTTCCATTTGGTCCCGGCCGCCGCTTTGCATAAGCGGCAGCAGGCTGGCGTGACCACCTGACTTTTCTTCGGCGAACCCTTGAGCCAACCGGCATCGGGGGCCGATGTCCGCACGGACACCGCCAGAAAGACCTTTGACTTAATGACTACTTTTGCTGCCCTCGGCACGCCCAAGGCCCTTGCCGACACCCTCACCGCCCAGGGAATCGAAACCCCGTTCCCCATCCAGGTGAAGACCCTCCCGGACACCCTCGCAGGACGCGACGTCCTGGGCCGCGGCCGCACCGGCTCCGGCAAGACCATCGCGTTCGCCATCCCGCTGGTGGCACGCCTCGCCGAGCGCGAAGCACCATACTTCCGCAAGCCCGGCCGCCCCATGGGCCTGGTCCTGGCACCCACCCGCGAACTGGCCACCCAGATCAACGCCACCATCGAGCCGCTGGCCAAGGCCGCCGGCCTGAACACCACGGTGATCTACGGCGGCATCTCCCAGGCGCGGCAGGAAAAGGCCCTGCGCGCCGGCGTCGACATTGTCATCGCCTGCCCGGGCCGCCTTGAGGACCTGATCCGCCAGCGCATCCTCACCCTGGAAGCCGTGGAAATCACGGTCCTGGACGAGGCCGACCACATGGCTGACCTCGGCTTCCTGCCCGTGGTGAAGAAGCTCATGGACATGACCCCCAGCCAGGGCCAGCGCCTGCTGTTCTCCGCCACGCTCGACAACGGCGTGGACAAGATCGTCCAGCGCTACCTGTCCAACCCGCTGACCCACTCCGTGGACGATCCGCAGGCCGCGGTGACCACCATGGAGCACCACGTGCTGGTGGTCAACGACCAGACCGTCAAGAAGCAGCTGATCGTTGAGCTCGCCTCCGGTGCCGGCCGCCGCGTCCTCTTCATGCGGACCAAGCACCACGCCCGCAAGCTGGCCAAGACCCTGACCGACGCCGGGATCCCCGCCGTGGACCTGCACGGCAACCTGTCGCAGAACGCCCGCGACCGCAACCTCGCCGAGTTCTCCAACGGTGACGTCCGCGTCCTGGTGGCCACCGACGTCGCTGCCCGCGGCGTGCACGTGGACGACGTCGAACTGGTAATCCACGTTGATCCGCCCACCGAGCACAAGGCGTACCTGCACCGCTCGGGCCGTACCGCCCGCGCCGGTTCCGACGGCACCGTGGTCACCCTGACGCTCCCCGAGCAGCAGACCGACGTCAAGAAGCTCATGAAGGCCGCCGGCGTGGACGTCAGCTTTGAGCGCGTCACCGCCAACTCGCCGATCGTGGCCGAACTGGTGGGCGAGATCGCAGACAAGGTTGACCCCCGCACCCGCGCTGCGCTGCTGGCCGCCAAGGCTGCCAAGCAGGGCGGCGGCACCTCCACGGGCGCCAACGCCGAGCGCAAGCGGGCCCGCCGCCAGGCTGCACCGACCACCGGTGGACGCGGTGGCCGTGGCGGCCGCGGCAAGGTCTCGGCTGAGCCGGTCCGCACCGACGTCCCCCGCGCCGAGCGCCGGGCGGCAGCCTTCGAAGGCCGCACCGAAGCCCGCGCAGCCTTCGACCGTGTGGCTGAGCAGAATGAGGACCGTGCCATTGCGGCAGCTGCGGCCCGCCGCAATGGCCGTGGCCGCGGCATCGCCGGCACCCACCGCAACGACGTCCCCGCAGCAGGTGGCCGCTCATCGGCCGGCCGCGGTTCGGACGGGCGCGCCGCTGAAGGCCGCACGGATTCACGCATCACCCGCAGCGACGCCCCCCGCGGCGGAACCGGACGTCCGGCTTCCTCCGGCGGACAGCGCAGCGGACGCCCGGCAACCGGCCAGCGCGCCGCGGCAGGCGCAGGCGCCCGCACCGGCGGCCAGCGTTCCGGCGAGCAGCGCTCGGGTGGGCAGCGGACCGGCAACGGCGGCAGCAAAGCTGTCTGGTCCTCCACCACCGGCGGAACCTCGGGCGGCTCGTTCGCAGGCGGCGGCTCCGGCCGTCCGGCCCGCAGCGGCCCGCGCCGTGCATCAGCTCCGGCGTCGAACGAACGCCGCAGCCGCTAACGTTACGGATTTCCGCTACTGAAACGGACAGCCGCTACCCGGATCACGGGCGCGGCTGTCCGAATCTGTAGCGGAAACCCAGGGCTTCACCAGCCCCGGGCGCGCCACTCATCCAGGTGCGGGCGTTCGGCACCGAGCGTCGTCGGCTTTCCATGGCCGGGATGTACGACGGCGGCATCCGGGTACGTGCCGAACAGCCGGTCAGTGACGTCGGCCAGCAGTGAGTTGAACCGTTCCGGGTCCTTTTGCGTGTTGCCCACACCGCCGGGGAACAGCGAATCACCGGAGAAGATGTGCGGCGGCCCGTCCGGGTCGCGGTACACGAAGGCGATGGAACCTGGGGTGTGCCCGCGTAGGTGGACAGCCTCGAGCTGGAACCCGTCCACGGCTACCGTGTCCCCGTGCGCCAGGCGGCGGTCCACCGGAACGGGCAGCGCATCGGCGTCGTCCGCTCCCGCAGCGGTGGGCGCACCGGTCGCGGCAACCAGCTCCGGGAGCGCACGGACGTGGTCCCAGTGCCGGTGGGTGGTGGCGATCAGTGCGAGCCGGGGCGCGGCGGACGTGTCCGCGGCGGCGCCTGCGAGCAGCTGCCGGATGGCCGGAAGGTCATCCGCGGCATCGATCAACACCTGTTCCCCGCTGGCTTTGGCCGTCAGCAGGTATACGTTGTTGTCCATCTCGCTGACCGAAATCCGGCGGATGGTCAGGGCAGGCAGGTCGTAGACCAGCGAATCCATGGTCCCCGCCCTATTCCCGCCCCTGCGACACCCAGTTGGGATCGGCGGACCGGGAGCCGACGACGGCGGCCGAGGCTGAGTCCAAGGCGTCCAGTTGCGCGGGGGTCAGCTCCAGGGCAAGCGCGCCAAGGTTTTCGTCGATCCGGGCCGCCTTGCGGGTGCCGGGGATGGGGACCACCGGAAGATCCAGCCGCTTGCCCTGCGCCAGCAGCCAGGCCAGGGCGACCTGCGCCGGGGTGGCGCCCAGCTGCTCCGCAACGGCCTGCACGGCATCCACCACGGCCTGGTTGGCGCTGGCGGCCTCCGGCGCGAACCGCGGAATCTTGCGGCGGAAGTCGTCGGAACCCAGTGCAGAGGCGTCAACGGTGCCGGTAAGGAATCCCCGGCCCAGGGGCGAGTAGGGCACGAAGCCCACACCCAGGGCGGCTGCGGCAGGAACAACGTTGCGTTCCACGTCGCGGCTCCAGATGGACCACTCGCTCTGGACGGCCGCAATGGGATGGACGGCACAGGCTTCTTCGAGTTCCTGCGCCGTCACCTCGGACAGGCCAAGGTGCCGGACCTTCCCCTGCTGCACCAGCTCTGCCATGGCCTCCACGGTTTCCACAATCGGAACGCGGAGGTCACGGCGGTGCATGTAGTAGAGGTCGATCACGTCCGTGCCCAGCCGCTGGAGGCTGCGGTCCACTGCCTGCCGGACGTAGGCGGCGTCGCCCCGGATGTCCGTGTACCCGTCCGTGGGCGTGCCCACCAGCGCGAACTTTGTGGCCAGCTGGACCTCGTCCCGCCGCTCCTTCAGCAGCCGGGAAATGAGTTCCTCGTTGCTGCCCCCGCCGTAGATATCCGCGGTGTCGATGAAGCTGACACCGGAATCCACCGCGTGGTGCAGCGTCTCCAGGGCCTCTGCCGGATCCACCTCGCCGTAGACGGGGGTCAGGGCCATGCCGCCGAAGCCGAGCGGGCTGACGTTGAATCCGTCTCCCAGGGGGACTGAAGGGGTCATCAGGGTTCTCCTCGTTTTACCAGTTGATGATGCGGTCTGCGCCGGCCTTGGTGGCCATAATGATGCGGGCGTTGGCTTCGTCGGGTCCGGCGGCCCATGCCTGCGCCGCCCGGGGCTCCATACCGAACCCGATGTGCCGGGCCACCAGCCGGCTCATCCGGAGATCCTGCGGTGTGTCCACGAACCAGGCCTCGTCCAGCTGGGCCCGGATGTCCTTCCACGGTCCCTGCTCCACCAGCAGGTAGTTGCCTTCCGTGATGACCAGCGGCACCGCGGCAGGCACGGCGATCGACGCGGCCACGGGTTCGTCGATGGTGCGCCGGAACTCCGGTGCGTACACCACTTCCTCGTCCCGGCTCACCAGGCGCCGGAGCAGTGCCAGGTACCCGCCGGCGTCGAAGGTGTCCATGGCTCCTTTGCGCTGCCGCAGCGGCGTGCCGTCAATGATGGCGTTGGCCAGGTGGAAGCCGTCCATGGGCACCACCACGGCGGAACCGGGCCCGAACTGCTGCTGCAGCCATGCCGCGAACGTCGATTTCCCCGAGCCCGGTGCGCCGGCGATGCCCAGGATGATGCGGCGGCCGTCCGCGAACCGCCCGCGCAGGGCGTCGACGGCCTCGGTGATCTCGGGGGAGTCCATGGCAAAAGCCTAAACCGGACGGGGAAGCTCCGACGCCGGGTTCCCCCGCCTTTGGTAGCCGGAAGGCCGCGTACGACGGCGTTTCGCCGGGACGCGCCGTCAGGTGGCGGCAAAGGTGGGGAGAGTCAGCGGGGGCCGGCCGGGAGCCTCTTCAAACCGGCGGCGCAACCCACAATCCCGGCGATAAACAGCAGTTTGAGGACGCTGAACGGCTCCGCGCCGGTGGCCATCGCCCAGCCCACCGTGAGTGCCGCGCCGATGCCCACCCACACGGCGTAGGCAGTGCCCAACGGGATGTGGCGGGTGGCGTAGCCGAGGCCCCAGAGGCTCAGGCCAGCGGCGACAAGAAAGACCTGGGTGGGAAGCGGCTCGGTGAAGCCGTTGGACAGGCCCAGGGCTGTTGCCCAGACGGCTTCGAGGACCGCGGAAGCCAGCAGCACCGGCCAGGCGAGGCGACCCGCACGCATCACGCCACCACCTTCAGCCCGGCCACGCACGCCGCTATTCCCGCGAGCAGGAGGAAGCGGGCCGCCGTCGGGCGCTCCACCTTGGTGGCGATCGCGTACGCGGACGTCAGCACCACGCCGACGCCCACCCACACGGCGTACGCCGTGCCGGTGGGGATGGATTGCATCGCGAAGGCCAGGCCGCCCGTGCTCGCTGCCGCTGCCGCCAGGAAGAGCGCCGCCGGCGCGATGCGGCGCCGGCCCGGCAGTGTGGAGGCGCGGTGCAGGGCGGCGGCCCAGACGGCTTCCAGCGCGCCGGAAAGAATCAGGACTAACCACGACATAGGAGCTCCTGTGGCCAGTCTTGTCGCGTGCCGGGTACTGAACCGTCGTCCGGAGGCCTGGGAGAGGCCTTGGTCCCAGCGTAGCAACGCCCGACGGCGGGTGGCCGGGTTGGTGGCGAACCTCACCGGTCCGCCCTGCCAGGGTTAGAGCGTGCCGCCGGCCGCTTCGGGTGCCGCGGCATCCCGGCCGCCATCACCGATGGTTTCGCGGGCGATGAAGTTCTCGATATCGAACAGGTTGTCAGCGCGCTCGGCGATGTTCACCAGCGTGGTCATGGACGCCACCTCCTCCACCTGCTCCTTGAGGAACCAGAGCATGAACTGCTCGCCCAGGGCATCGTTTTCGCCGCGGGCCGCACGGAAGAGGTCCTCGATGTTGCGCGTGACTTCCTTTTCCTGTTCGAGCGCAAGGGCCAGCGGTTCCGTCACGGAGCCGAAGTCGTTCCGGACGGCGGGAACGCCCGGAATGGTGAAGGGGATGTCCCGGTCCAGCATGTACTGGACCATCATCATGGCGTGGTTCCGTTCCTCCACGGATTGCCGGTAGAAGTACCGGGCCAGCTGCGGGAGGTCCTGGTTGGCGAACCACGTGGCCACCGCGATGTACTGCTGCGAGGCCGTGAATTCGTTACCGATCTGGGTGGACAGAAGCGAGTTGAACGATGAAGTGGTCATAGCCTGAGTCTAGGAGCGCCCACCGGCAACAGCCAGTGTGGAAAGGCTCCGCTTGGCGAGGGAAGGCTGGCCTGACCCGGCTGTCGCTAGCCGGCTACTGCGTCGATGGAGACCACGGCCAGGAAGCCCCGGCCCAGGATCTCGGGGGTTTCGGCGTCAGAACCTGTGACGGCGTCATACCGGTCCAGTGCCTCGGCGCCCGGAGAAACTGCCGCCTGCCCCTGCAGCAGGATCCCGAACTGCCCCGCAAACAGCGGGTGGGCGCGCTTCTTGGACAGTTCGATGATGGACGTGTAGCCCTTGAAAGCACCGGTGCGGGTGATGACGTTCAGGTCACGGACGTCCCCCGTCGGCAGGGCGCCGGCCGTGGCCGCGCCGCCGGAAAAGCGGAACGGCCGGAACTTCTCCAAGGGATGTTCCACCCCGTCCACGGTGAGGAGGAACAGCTCTCCGTCGATCACCGTGAGGACCCGCTCCATGCCGGGGAAGGCCGAGAATTCGCCTGCTTTGCCCACCTCCGCAATGCTGACCCGCCAGTCCCAAGCGGCTGAACTCCCGACAGCACCGCCGTCATCCGCAACGCCGCGGGCGATTTCCCGCGTAACGCCGCCGCCGTTGCGCCACGGTTCGGCCTTCAGGTCTGCATACCGGATGATCTCCATCTGCCCAGCCTAGTGTTCCGGCAATGCCACCGGCCCCCGGACCCTGCTACTGTCCTGCGGGGGACACCTACAAACCTGAAGGAGCCGGGAATGTTCATCAAAGTGTGCGGTCTCAGCACGCCCGAATCGGTACGCGAGGCTGTGGACGCCGGAGCGGACGCCGTGGGGTTCGTCCTGACCGCCAGCCCACGGGTCGTCTCGCCCGGCCAAGCGCGCGCCCTGTTGGCGGACGTCCCCGAAGGAGTGGTGGCGATCGGCGTCTTCCGCGACGAGCCCGTGGCCGACGCCGTGGCCATCGCCCGCGCGGCAGGCCTCGAATGGATCCAGCTGCACGGCCAGCGCTCCCGGGAGGACGTCGCGACCGCGCACGACGCCGGCATGAAGCTGGTCAGGGCCGTCACCATGGGTGCCGCGCCGGCTGAGTTCGAGGACTGGGGCGAGGACCTCCTCCTCATCGACGCCGCCGTGCCCGGATCGGGTGAGGAGTGGGACTACGCCTCCATGGCCGGGATCCCCGGGCTGCAGGGCCGCAACTGGCTGCTTGCCGGCGGCCTTCATCCGGAGAACGTCGGTCCGGCAGCGGCGGCGGCCCAGGCCTGGGGTGTGGACGTATCATCCGGCGTTGAGTCCTCCCGCGGGGTCAAGGACCTGGCCAAAATCCGGGCCTTCGTGCACGCGGCGAGGTTTGCCGCCACGGTCTGATTTCCCCTGTAAACGGTTTAGGCCGGCCTGGGTAGGGGTCGGTTCACGGGATTCCCCGAGCCTTTTTGGCGGACATCCGCTGCACAATGGATGGATGAAGACTCTCCTCAACATCATCTGGCTGGTTTTCGGCGGCTTCTGGCTTGCGCTGGGATACTTCGCCGCCGGCGTCATCTGCTGCCTGCTGATCGTCACCATTCCCTGGGGCATCGCGTCCTTCCGGATCGCGGCCTACACGCTGTGGCCGTTTGGCCGGATGGTGGTGGATAAACCGGGCGGCACCGGAGTCTTTCCCATGTTGGGCAATGTCATCTGGCTGGTGGTGGCCGGTATCTGGATCGCCATCGGCCATGTCATGACCGCGGTGGCCATGGCCATGACCATCATCGGGATCCCGCTGGCCATCGCCAACCTGAAGCTCATTCCGGTGTCCCTGATGCCGCTGGGCAAGCAGATCGTGCCCACGGACACGCCCTTCGTCAGCACCTACCGCTGATAACACCGCCGGCCGCTGGTCTAAGGCGGACGGATCAGAGCGGCCCGCTCAGAGCGGCCGGAAGCTGCCGTTTCGAAGGAGTGCCACGGAATCGCTGTCATCGAGCTCGGCGGCGATGTCGACATCTCCGGCGTACCCCGCGCCGGCCAGTTCGCGGCCGCTGGAGCAGCCGTGCAGCATCTCGCGCAGGCGCGGTTCCGCCGCCTCGAACACCGCGGCGGCCGCCAGCGCTTCGGGGGAGTAGGCGGGCTTGCCGTCCTCGGCCTCATACCCGCCCCGGCCCGCGGCCAGCAGTCCGGCGATGAAGGCGCCGGCGCCGATCTGGTCTTCGACAGCCGGGCGCAGCGTCCCGTCCGGCCAGCGCTCTCCGGCGGCAACTGCTGCGATCACGGCGTCCTCCGGCAGGTTGGCGGCCACCCAGTCCGCCGTCGCTGCGGCGTTGCGGAGAGACACCGCGGCCACCAGGGGCGCCTCTCCGGCCAGCAGGTGGCACAGCGCCGAACCGTTCGGCGAGGGCAGCACCACCCGTTCCAGCGCTGGCGCGCTCCGGAATGACATCGGGGACAGGCTCAGCCCGCCGCCGCCCCGGGGACCCGCGAGCTCGGCCCGCCGGCTGGCAGCGAACGACTCCGCGCGCGTGTCCTTCCAGGGAAACGGGAACACCTCTGCGCCGCGGTCCAGGGCGACGCTGACGCAGGTGCCGAACGAGAAGACGTCGACCACCACCACGAGGTCCGCACCCGGCGCTACCGTCCTGCCGCCGTCGGCCCCCCATTCGAACCGGACCGCGTAAGGAACCTGCCGGTGCGCGGCGCCGGCGGTGCGCAGGTGCGTCACCTTCGGATCGGGGGCGTTCATGCCAGCTCACCCTGCAGGTTCCGCCGCGCCGCGGAAAGCCACAGGTCGCGGGCCCTCGCGGTGTGGAAGAGGGGGTCGAGTTCCAGTAGGCGGCGGACGACGGCGGCACGTCCGGCCGCGAAATCAGCGTCGCCGATGTGCGCGTAGTCTTTGCGGACGGCGCCGACGTAACGGGCGTATTCGTCCGGCTCGCCGCCGAGGACGGAGAGGTCCGCGTCGCAGAGGAGGGCGCCGTCGTCGTCCCCTGGCTCCGGGCGGTGGTCTGAGGTGAGCCGCACCAGCCGCGCCACTTCCGCCACCTCACCCTCCGGAAGGCCCGCAGCGGTGAGCCGTTCCTCGGCCAGTCGCGCCGACTCCTCCTCATCCTGGCCCGCGATGCCGCGGTAGACGGCGTCGTGGAACCAGGCGGACAGGAGCACGGTCCGCGGCGGCTCGGCCGGATCGGTGAGCAGGTCCAGGGATTCCAGTACCGAGAGCAGGTGGGTGCAGCCGTGGTAGTGGCGGTGGTCCTCGCTCCAGCGGTCCAGGAGGTCAAGGAACAGGGCATCGTGGCCCGGCAGGATGGTGTTCCAGCGGTTCAGCAGCGGAACTTTGAGCGACTTGTTCCGCTGCCGGGCGGGGATACGCAGGCCGCTGGCGATCAGCTTCCGGACCAGTACCCGGCCCTCCACCTGGATTGCGCCGGCGGCCACCAGGTCCGGGATGCGGCGCTCGGGGACGTCGTAGTGGTCGCCGTCGAACGCACGGTCCGGGATGCCGGCGGCCGCGGCAAACGCATGGAGCTCCTCGAGGGACGTGTCCGAGACCATGTGCGAGAAGTGCGTTCCGTGCGCAGGCCAGAGCGGCGGGTCTAGGTAGATGGCCATGGGGGAAGTCTAGTGCCGGAGGTACGCCGCCCCACTTGTGACGCTCTCTCACCTAATGCCGCCCAAACCCGGACGCTCTCGCAATGCGCTTTAAACGTCAACCCTCTCTCACCTTGCCGCAGAACGGTGGTGGGAAGTGAGAGAGCGTCGGCCGGGGACTGGCGTTAAGTGAGAGAGCGTCGGCCGGGGACTGGCGTTAAGTGAGAGAGCGTCGGCCGGGGACTGGCGTTAAGTGAGAGAGCGTCGCGTGGGGGAAATGCGTGGAGGGCCGGTTTGGACTCCGCACGGCTAGCCGTGCGGAGGGGATAGGTTATCTGGCGCGGGAACCGCATTTGCGGATTAGAATGGCTAAATGGCACTCATCCGCGTCTCTGAAGCTGCCCGTTTTCTGGGCGTTAGTGACGATACCGTCCGCCGCTGGACGGAGAACGGGTCCCTCACGCCGAAGAAGGACGATTCGGGGCGGCTCGCCGTGGACGGCCTGGAACTGGCGCAGCACGCCCAGCGCCTGGCGCAGCTGCCGGATGATCCGCACCGCACCGGGAGTTCCGCGCGGAACAGGTTCGTGGGCCTGGTCACCGCCATTACCGCGGACAAGGTCATGGCCCAGGTGGAGCTCCAGTGCGGGCCGTTCCGGGTGGTGTCCCTGATGAGCAGCGAGGCCGTCCGCGAGTTGGGCCTGGAGCCGGGGTCGGTCGCCACTGCCGTGGTCAAGGCGACCACCGTGATCATCGAAACGCCGCAGGGCAAGGGAGCGGCGTGAGGCGGGGGAGCGGCCGGCCCGCATCGCGGCGCTCGCGCGCTATCCAGGCGATGGCCGCCGTCGTGCTCCTGCTGGGGCTTGCGGCGTGTGCGCCTGCCGCCGGCTCCGGCGGAACCCTGACCGTGTTCGCGGCCGCCTCCCTGAAAGCCAGCTTCACCGAGCTCGCGGCAAGTTTCGAGGAACAGCACCCCGGAATGCATGTACAGCTGAGCTTCGCCGGCTCGTCGGACCTCGCCACCCAGATCAGCCAGGGCGCACCCGCGGACGTGTTCGCCTCCGCGGATACGGCCACAATGGAGCGGGTCACTCAGGCAGGAATGGCCGACGGCGGCACCCGGGTTTTCGCGGCGAACACCCTGGCGCTCGCGGTTCCGCCGGGAAACCCGGCCGGCATCCGCACTTACGCGGACCTGGCCCGGCCCGGGACGCGGCTCGTTGCCTGTGCACCGCAGGTGCCGTGCGGGGCGGCGGCCGCCGCGGTGGCCCGGCGGACCGGCACGGACCTGAAGCCCGTCAGCGAGGAAAACTCCGTCACGGACGTCCTGGGCAAGGTGATCTCCGGGGAGGCTGACGCCGGGCTGGTGTACCGGACAGACGTCCGCGCCGCCGTCGGGAAAGTGGACAGCGTGCCGTTCCCGGAGGCTGCGGACGCACCCGCCGCCTATCCCATCGCGACGCTGGCCGGAGCAGGGGACAAGGCCGCGGCCGATGCGTTCATTCAGCTCGTCACCGGCCCGGAAGGCCAGCGTGTCCTGGAGGAGGCGGGTTTCCGGACCGGCGGGGAAGCGGGCGGCTCATGACCCGCCAGGCCTACACCGGCATGCCGCGCTGGATTCCCGGCGTGGCGGTCCTCGCTGCCCTGGTAGTGGTCCTGCCGCTGGCCGCGATGGTGGCCCGGGTGGACTGGGCCAACTTCGTTCCGCTGGTCACGTCGCCGTCCGCGCTGGACGCCCTGGGCCTGAGCTTGCGGACGTCCGCGGCGAGCACCGTGCTCTGCGTCCTGCTGGGCGTGCCGCTGGCGCTGGTCCTGGCCCGGGGAAGGTTCCCCTTGCAGGGGCTGCTGCGGTCGCTGGTGCTGTTGCCGCTGGTGCTGCCGCCGGTGGTGGGTGGCATCGCGCTGCTGTATACGTTCGGCCGCCAGGGGTTGCTGGGCGGTGCCCTGGAGGTTCTGGGCCTTCAGGTGGCGTTTTCCACGGCCGCGGTGGTTCTGGCCCAGACCTTCGTGGCGCTGCCGTTCCTGGTGGTGAGCCTCGAGGGGGCGCTGCGCACCGGCGGCCAGCGGTACGAGGCCGTGGCCGCGACCCTCGGCGCCGCCCCCGGCGTCGTCTTCCGGCGGGTCACGCTTCCGCTGGTCCTGCCGGGGCTCGCGTCGGGCGCGGTACTCGCCTTTGCGCGCAGCCTCGGCGAGTTTGGCGCCACCCTCACGTTCGCCGGCAGCCTGCAGGGGGTAACCCGGACCTTGCCGCTGGAAATCTACCTGCAGCGGGAGACCGACCCGGACGCCGCCGTCGCGCTTTCCCTGGTGCTGGTTGCCGTGGCGGTCGCCGTGGTGGCGCTCGCGGATCGGCGCCCGGGTGCCGGTACGCGCATCTCTCTGGGACGTACGACGCCGGAACCCGCCACGCGCGGGAGCGTCCAGTGACGTTCCGGGTCGAGGCGGCAGTGGCGGGGCGCGGGCTGGACGTGGCCCTTCGCGTGGGGGCCGCGGAAACTGTGGCGGTGATGGGGCCGAACGGGGCGGGGAAGTCAACGCTGCTGGATGTCATCGCCGGGCTGCTGCGCCCGGACCGCGGCGGGGCCGAGCTCAACGGCCGGACGCTGTTCCGCACGGCTGACGGAACCTGGCTGCCGCCGCACCAGCGGGGGACGGCACTGCTGGCGCAGGAGCCGCTGCTTTTCCCGCACCTCAGCGCGGTGGACAATGTGGCGTTCGGGCCCCGGAGTGCCGGTTCGGGGCGTCAGGCAGCCCGGGAGCAGGCGCTGCGGTGGCTCGGCGAGGTGGAGGCGGCGGACCTTGCGGAGCGCCGGCCAGCCGAATTGTCCGGCGGCCAGGCGCAGCGCGTGGCGGTGGCCCGGGCGCTCGCGGCCGACCCCGCCCTGCTCCTTCTCGACGAGCCGATGGCGGCGCTGGATGTCCGGTCGGCACCGCTGCTGCGCCGCCTGCTCAAGCGCGTCCTGGCAGACCGGCCGGCCATCATCATTACGCACGACGCCCTCGACGCGCTGATGCTCGCGGACCGGGTGGTATTCCTGGACAACGGCCGCATTGTCGAGGAAGGGCCGACCCGCGAGGTGCTGGAACGGCCGCGCAGCGCGTTTGCCGCCGGGCTCGCCGGGCTGAACTTCGTGCCCGGAACCCTGCGGGGGGACGGGGTCCTCGCGGGTGAACTGATCATCCACGGGCCGGGGGACGGACTGGCGCACCCGGAGCTGAAGGATGCCGAGCTGAAGCACCCCGAGCTGAAGCCGGACCGGCCCGGCGTGGCCGTGTTCCCGCCGTCGGCCGTTTCCGTGTATCTGACGGACGCGCACGGCAGCCCGCGCAATTCCTTCCCGGTGACCATCACGGACCTGGAGCCGCACGGCGACGGCATCCGGGTGCGCGGCGGGGGCCTGGCGGCGGATATTACGACGGCGGCGTCCGCGGACCTGGGCCTGGCGCCGGGAGTGCGGGTGTACTTCGTGGTCAAGGCTTCTGCAGTGGCGATCTACCCCGCGTGACTCTTTCGAAGGCACCGCGATTGGACTCTCGTGACTGGCCCGACCGGCCAGCTCCGACCGTGAGGCAGCGGTGGTGATGTTCAGATTCTTTTTGATTCGGTACCCATCCGCGCCCCGGGACAGAACGAACAGCTGTTGAGTTCTCTTTCGAGCACACCGTGACTGCAGAATGTCAGATCTGGAGGTGAGGCAATGGGCGTCAGTCTGCCATGGCTTCGCTCCGGCCTGCGTACTCTTGTTCTCGGAACACTCCTAGCCGCTGGCTGGATCATTTTCGGCGCGGCATCAGCGCACGCCTTCGAACCGCTTCCCCCGGTCACGGACGCCGTTCACAAAATCACCGGCAATGAGACTGCGTCCGGTTCGATAGCCGAAGCCCCTGTGATCACCGAGGAAGAACCCAGACGGGCTGAGGCTCCTGTAGCGGCACTCCTTGAACCGGCCATCGTTGGTGCCGAGCCCCTGATTCCAGCAGCGCGCCAGATCGTTGACCCGGTACTGGCTCCCGTGGAGGCGGCCGTGGCCCCCGTGGCAGCACCGGTAACCTCCGTGGTTGGTCAAGTCACGGAGGTTGCCGGACCGATGACCGGGCTTGCCACTGATGTGTTTACACCGGTCACATCGACGGTCGCTGATCTCACAGCACCTGTTACCGGCACCCTCGCCCACATGGTGGCACCTGTTACAGCATCCGTCGCATCAACCATCAGTCCGGTCGCCGTAGTCGTGGGCGAAGATCCCACCGCAGCGGCAGTTTCTCCCTCCGCGGCATCTGAGGCGATAAATGGGTCCTCGAACGATGCGCCGGGCGGGGACGCTGCAAGCGGGGCCCCTGATCTGTCCGGGGGCCCGTCAGTTCGCTTCGACGCCGGCAATGTGCCCCCGCTTCGCCAAGACCAGTCAGCCTTCCCGGTATCCACAGCTGGTGGTGAGACGTCGGAGATCCAGACGCAGAACCCGGGTCCTGACCTTCCCAATAGGCCAGGGCCCGGTTCGCCGGCCACGGCCCCGACAGGTTCAGGGTCAACCTTCCGCTCAGCCAGCGAAGCCGGCTCCGCTTTCGCGGATGGGCTGGCAGTCTTCCAGCTTTCCTTGACGCGCACCTTACTCACCGATGTCTTCCGCCGCTCTGACGAGCTCCCGGGTTCCATCAGCCTCGAGCACGGCTTCTCCCCCGACTAGTGATGCCGCTCCGCGCCACGATGCGCGGACGACGATCCAGCCAGCATCAACTGGTGCATGGCCCCCATCACTAAGAAGGAATATCAACCATGAAATCTTTCATACGTACAACTTTGTGCAGCGCCGTCTTCGCCGGCGGAATACTCATCCTCGGCGCAGGTGCAGCCTCCGCTTCCGACACCACTACCAGCTCCGGTTTGGGCCTCGGCTCGGGAACCCACATTGGCCTGAACCTGAACCTGGACGCTGAAACCCGGGCAGCCACGGAATCCTCCACCAGCTCCGGTGGGGACAGCATTCTGGGCGAGGGCGGCACCAACGGTGAGCTTGTTTCGGATCTGAACGCCGGTCTCGGTGTGAACCTGGACGCTGAAACGAACCTGGATGCAGCAACCCGGACAGCAACCGAATCCTCCACCAGCACCGGTGGGGACAGCATTCTGGGTGAGGGCAACACCAACGGCGAGCTTGTTTCGGATCTGAACGCCGGTCTCGGTGTGAACCTGGACGCTGAAACGAACCTGGACGCTGCGACGAACCTGAACCTGGACGCTGAAACCCGGGCAGCCACGGAATCCTCCACCAGCACCGGTGGGGACAGCATTCTGGGCGAGGGCGGCACCAACGGTGAGCTTGTTTCGGATCTGAACGCCGGCCTCGGTGTGAACCTGAACGCCGGCCTCGGTGCGAACCTGGACGCTGAAACGAACCTGGATGCAGCAACCCGGACAGCAACCGAATCCTCCACCACCACCGGTGGGGACAGCATTCTGGGCGAGGGCAACACCAACGGTGAGCTTGTTTCGGACCTGAACGCCGGTCTCGGTGTGAACCTGGACGCTGAAACGAACCTGGATGCAGCAACCCGGACAGCAACCGAATCCTCCACCAGCACCGGTGGGGACAGCATTCTGTAGCCGTACCAGTTTTCAATGATTAGTCGGGCCGGTGCGCTGCTCTACAGAGCAGCGTCCCGGCCCGAACCTGCCGCGTGACCCCCGCAGGACCTAAGGCTCTGGACAGCAGTTTCGCCGTCGGCAAACATGGCAACAGGACCATGCTTCACAAAGTTGAGCGTAGTACACTCAACTTAGGAAAACTGCCCCCGAAAGGAGCTCTCTTTGGACGTCAAATTCACTACCAAGAGCCAGGAGGCTCTTTCGGCCGCGGCCATGAACGCCTCCACCGCCGGAAACCCCCAGGTTGAACCGGCCCACCTGCTCAAGGCGCTGATGGACCAGCGCGAAGGCGTCGCCGTCGCGCTTCTCCGCGCGACGGGAGCGGACCCGGATGCCGTCAGCGTCCAGGCCAGCAGCGCCATCAAGGCCCTGCCCGCAACTTCCGGCGGATCCACCCAACAGGCTCAGCTCTCGCGGCCCGCCCTGCAGGCCATCCAAAACGCCAAGGAGGAGGCCGACCGCCTGGGCGACACCTTCGTCTCCACCGAAGTGCTGCTGCTCGGCCTCTCCTCCGGAAGCGACGCCGTCGGGCGTTTAATGCGCGACGCCGGCGCCTCCCACGAAGCGCTGCTCGCCGCCCTGCCGGGTGTCCGCGGCGACCGGAAGGTCACCAGCCCGGACCCGGAGAACACCTTCCAGGCACTGGAAAAGTTCGGCACGGACCTCACAGCAATGGCCCGGGCGGGCAAGCTTGACCCCGTGATCGGCCGCGACTCCGAGATCCGGCGCGTCGTCCAGGTGCTGAGCCGCCGCACCAAGAACAACCCGGTGCTGATCGGCGAACCGGGCGTTGGCAAAACGGCCGTCGTCGAAGGGCTGGCGCAGCGGATGGTGGCCGGCGACGTCCCCGAAAGCCTGCGCGGCAAGACCCTGGTCTCACTGGACCTTGGCTCGATGGTCGCCGGGGCCAAATACCGCGGCGAATTCGAGGAGCGGCTGAAGGCTGTCCTCGAGGAAATCAAGGGTTCCGAGGGCCAGATCGTCACGTTCATCGATGAAATCCACACCGTGGTGGGGGCAGGTGCCACCGGTGATTCGTCCATGGATGCGGGCAACATGCTCAAGCCCATGCTGGCCCGCGGCGAGCTGCGGCTGATCGGCGCCACCACGCTGGATGAGTACCGCGAAAACATCGAGAAGGACGCGGCTCTGGAACGCCGCTTCCAGCAGGTCTATGTTGGCGAGCCCAGCGTGGAGGACACCATCGGCATCCTCCGCGGCTTGAAGGAACGCTACGAGGCGCACCATAAGGTGTCGATCGCGGATTCCGCCCTGGTGGCGGCCGCCACGCTGTCCAACCGCTACATCTCGGGCCGGCAGCTGCCGGACAAGGCCATCGACCTGGTGGATGAAGCCGCGTCCCGGCTGCGCATGGAGATCGACTCCGCCCCGGAGGAGATCGACCAGCTCCAGCGGATGGTGGACCGGCTCACCATGGAGGAGCTGGCCCTGCAGGACGAGAAGGATGAAGCGTCCGTAGAGCGGCTGGCCGCCCTCCGTGCTGACAAGGCCGACAAGGAGGAAGAACTCAACGGGTTGAAGGCCCGCTGGGAGGCAGAGAAAGCCGGGCTCAACCGGGTAGGCGACCTGAAGGCGAAGCTGGATGAGCTGCGGTCCGCCGCGGACAGGGCCCAGCGCGAAGGCGACCTGGAAACGGCATCGCGGGTCCTCTACGGCGAAATTCCCGCCCTTGAACGTGAGCTCAACGCGGCCGCCGAAGCCGAGGCCGCCGTCTCGGACAAGTCCGGGCAAATGGTGGCCGAGGAAGTCACGGCCGACGACATCGCCGAGGTCATCTCCGCCTGGACCGGGATTCCGGCCGGCCGCATGCTGCAGGGCGAGAGCCAGAAGCTGCTCCACATGGAGGAGGAGCTGGGCAAGCGGCTCATCGGCCAGGCCAAGGCGGTCGCCGCGGTCTCGGATGCGGTCCGGCGCGCCCGTGCCGGGATCAGCGACCCCAACCGGCCCACCGGTTCGTTCCTGTTCCTGGGCCCCACGGGCGTGGGCAAGACCGAGCTGGCCAAGGCGCTGGCGGACTTCCTGTTCGACGACGAACGCGCCATGGTGCGCATCGACATGTCCGAGTACGGCGAGAAGCACTCCGTGGCCCGGCTGGTCGGAGCGCCTCCCGGGTACGTCGGGTACGAGGAGGGCGGCCAGCTGACCGAAGCCGTCCGCCGTCGTCCGTACTCCGTGGTGCTGCTCGACGAAGTGGAGAAGGCCCACCCGGAGGTCTTCGACATCCTCCTGCAGGTGCTCGACGACGGCCGGCTCACCGACGGCCAGGGCCGCACCGTCGATTTCCGCAACGTGATCCTGGTGCTCACGTCCAACCTGGGCAGCCAGTTCCTGGTGGATCAGTCGCTGGATCCGGAGGCCAAGCGGAACGCCGTCATGGCCACCGTGAACGCGTCCTTCAAGCCGGAGTTCCTGAACCGGCTGGATGAAGTGGTGCTGTTCGACGCGCTCACCGTCGAAGAGCTGGCGCACATCGTGGAGCTGCACGTGGCCGAGCTGGGCCGCCGCCTCCACGAACGCCGCCTGACGCTGGAGGTCACGGACGGCGCCCGGGCCTGGCTGGCGCTCACCGGCTTCGACCCCGCCTACGGTGCCCGGCCGCTGCGCCGCCTGGTGCAGCGCGAAATCGGCGACCGGCTGGCCAAGGCCCTCCTGGCCGGCGAGATCGCGGACGGTGACACGGTGCTGGTGGATACAGCGCCCGACGTCGGCGAGCTCACCACGGGTGCAGACGCTGCGGCTGGCGCCCGGGCGGGGGAGTCGACGGCGCGCGGCCTGTCGGTGCGGCGCAAGGGCTAACGCGCCGAGATGGCAGATCACGGCAGTCCGGCGCACCGGAACTGCTGTGATCTGCCATCTCGCGGAAATTAGGGGAGCACGCTCGCTTTGATGACGTTGCCGCCGGGTGCTGTGACATAGCAGTCCACCCGGCGGTCCCCGGACTCCCAACTGGTGCTGCTGGGATAGCTGCGCTCGTAATTCAGGGTGTACTGGTCCGCTGCCGGGCCGAGCTTCGTGGCCTGGCAGGCTTCGAGCGCCTTGGCCCTAAGCGCCTCCGAGCCCGGGTAGGACTCCTTCTCCGGATAGCGGAACACGGCCACCAACTGGGCGGAGTGGCTGGTGCTGCAGGCCACCACCGTGGACTTCAGAGCCTCGGGATCGAAGTCCTTGAAGCAGTCGCCCAGGGTGTAGTCGCCGGGGTTCACCCCCGTCCGGGGGAGGGGCATCTGAGTGGCCGGCGGCGTGGCAACCGTCTCGAGAACGCCGGGGATGTCCTTGGCGGAAGTGCCGTCCGCGTTGGAGTTCAGCCATACGGCCAGCCACACCAGCGAACCGATGACGGCTACCAGGATGACCACGAAGAAAACCTTCCAGAACGTCTGCTGGCCGCTGCCCGGCGCGTGGGGCACTGGCTCCCGGACTGCAGGATCAGGCGTATCGGTTTCCTGGCCCTGCGGCGGCGTCTCGGGCCTGGGCGGGACGTCCTGGTGGTCCACGGGTGCATCCTCCTTCGGCAGATGTTAAGCGACTCTACCGAAGAAAAATCCGCGAATCCTGCCTGCGCGCCCGGAATGGTAACGCAGACCACCGCCGGAGGGCCGTTACCGGCAAGCAGTGCCCGGCGAAAGCATGTAATCTAGGTGTACGACAAATTGACCAAACATTCCGGGGCCTCACCTATCGCCTAGGTGACCACCTCCGGTCCAAGTACAAAAGGGGGTCACGCCATGGGGCGCGGCCGTCAAAAGGCAAAAGCTACCAAGCAGGCTCGGGACATTAAGTACTACTCCCCGAACACTGACTATTCGGCACTTCAGCGTGAGCTGACGGGCCCGGGAAGTCGTGCCACGAGCCGTTTCGCCAATGATCCGGTTGAACCGGACTATTCGGCTTATGTGGACAAGTACGCGGATGATTTGGAAGAAGACGACGACGAGGTAGACACCCGTCGCATCGGCTAGCCGCAGCGGAGTGCCCTGCCAGGGAGCACCGCGGCGCCGCTTCGCCAGCACATAGAACTGCACGAACGGATACAGCATGCTGTATCCGTTCGTTGTGCTGTCCCCGGAAAGTGCCGGGACGCAGCGAGAAAACATACCTGCATCTACCCCCAGTCCCTGCCATGCGCCCAGCCTTGACTTAATGCGTTAGCCGTCACTAACGTATTAAGCATGCTCGACCCCCTGGAAGTTGCCGCTGAGCCCAACCGGAGGCGACTGCTCCAGCTGCTGGCGGGCGGGGAGCGGACGGTGACGGACCTTGCGGGTTCGTTTACCGTCAGCCGTTCCGCCATCTCCCAGCACCTGCTCCTGCTGGAACAGGCCGGCCTGGTCACTGCCCGCAAGGAGGGCCGAAACAGGTTCTACGCCGTCAATCCGGACGGCATGGCCAGGCTCCGTCAGCTTTTCGAACAGTTCTGGACCAACGAACTGGACCAGCTCGCCGCCGACGCCACCACTTACCGCCGCACCTGACCTCACAAAGGATCCATCATGATTCTCGACAAGACAGTCCTCCTGCCCCTCGGCCTCGACGATGCGTTCGCCCTGGTGACCGAGCCCGCGCGCCTGCGCCGCTGGCAGACCGTTGCCGCCCGCGTTGACCTGAAGGTCGGCGGCGAATACCGCTGGACAATAACACCCGGGCACCACGCGTCGGGCACCTTTACCGAGGTCGAGCCAGGGAAGCGCGTGGTCTTCACCTGGGGCTGGGAGCAGCCCGGCGCGCCGGCGGACAACGTCTCCACCGTCTCCGTTACCTTCGAACCGGCCGAGGGCGGCACGAATGTCCGCCTGGTCCACGAAGGTCTGCCCACACCGGAGGCAGCCGCGGCCCACGCCGAGGGCTGGAACCACTATCTCGACAGGTTGCTGGCAGAAGCGTCCACCGGTGACGCGGGAGCTGACGAATGGGCTGCGGCCCCGCAGGACATCAATCAGCTGACCGCCGCGGACGCCACCCTGGCCATCCTGCAGCGGGTCCTCCGCGGCATCACGCCCGCAGACCTGGACCAGGCCACGCCCTGCAGCGACTTCAACGTGGCCCAGCTGCTCGACCACCTGGCCGCCTCGGTGGGCAATATCGGCAAGGCCCTCGGCGCCACGGTTAAGGACGACGCCGGGAAGTCGCCTGAGGAGCGTATCGCGGACCTCGCGCAGCCCACCCTGGAGGCCTTTGCCCGCCGCGGCCTCGAAGGCACCGTGGACATGGGCTTCGCCGAGCTGCCCGCCACGATGGTGGCATCCATCCTGAACCTCGAGTTCCTGGTCCACGCCTGGGACTTCTCCAGGGCCCTCGGCCGCGACCTCGCCGTGGCCGACGAACTGACCGACTACGTCGAGGTGCTGGCGCAGCAGACCATCAGCGACCAGGTCCGCGCCGGCGGAAGCTTCGCTGCACCGGCTCCGGTGGGTGAATCGGCGTCGAGCCTTGACCGGCTGGTGGCGTTCACGGGACGCGCCGTCTCCGCCTGACCTTGGGGAACCCTGTAGCCTGACCGCATGACTCTCCCGAAGATCTATGCGCACGGCGAGCCGTGCTGGGCGGACCTGCAGACCCGTGACGTCACCTCAGCCAAGGAGTTCTACGCCGCCGTGTTCGGCTGGACCTACGAGGACCTGCCCACGCCGGACGGCCGCAGCTATGCACAGGCCTTCGCGGGCAGCAGCCTCGTCGCCGTGATCGCGCCGCAAAACACCGTGCAGGAGGCTGCGGGGACCCGCGCACAGTGGAACATCTATTTTGCTGCGACGGACGCGGCGGCGCTGGTGCGCGATGCGGAGTTCGCCGGAGGAAAGGCGGAATTCGGTCCGGAGGCCGTTGCCGAAACCGGGGTTCTCGCCTTCGTGGCACCTCCCGGCGGCGGCACCACGGGCGTCTGGCAGCCCGGAACCCACACGGGAAGCCAGCTGTTCAACGTCCCCGGCGCGCTGGCATGGGCGGAGCTGTCCACGCCCGAGCCGGCTGCCGCCGTCGGCTTTTTCCAGGAGCTCTTTGGCCATGAGGTCACCGAATATCCGCAGGACGACGGCGGCACTTACAGCACGCTGATGGTCAACGGTGCCGAGGTGGCCGGCGTCGTTCCTGCCGACGAGGGCGCGCAGGCGGGCTGGGACGTGTACTTCGGCGTCGCCAGCCTGGCGGATGCTGTCCGGGCCGCGGTGGCGGCCGGCGGCGAGGTCCTGGTGGAGCCTGAGGGCGGCGCCGGTCACGGCGCGCTGGCAACCGTCCGTGATCCGCAGGGCGGAGTCCTCAGCCTCCTGGAGGTCTAAGCCCGCCGCGTCCACACTCTGCTGGACACAGAGAAAGGCTCCCGCCAATGCGGGAGCCTTTCTGTGACGTGCTAGTTGTTGACGATCTTCACAGGCCCGGTTTCCGTCTCGCAGACCGTTACCTCGTTGCCGGACGCGTCCACGGCCTCGCCAAGGACGGCTATCGATCCGATATCTGCCACGTCGCACAGTGAGGCGGCGACTGATGCCGCGACGTTGACGTCAACGGCATCCTTCACCGTCACGTCACCGACAGTGACATTGACGAGTCCGTCGTTGAGGGTGGTGTTGTCTGCGGCGTGTGAGGGCCCGGCGGCAGCGCCCACCAGGAAGAGGGTTCCGGCTGCTGCAGCGGTGGCTTTCTTCAAAACTGACATTATTTCGCTCCCTTGAGTCCGGCCCGATGCGCCACACATCCGGCCGCCGTGGCGTACCTCGATGGTGGGTGAGCCGCGCAAATACTGCGCGACGCGAATTTCCGGGCGTCTTGTGGATGCTTCTTGTCCCATCCGCGGACCGATATCGAAACGGTCAGCGGGGAAGGCGGTCCGGCTGGGCCAGCGACCTAGCGCTGTATTGGCGCGGGCTTTGAACTTCAAGCTCCGTATGAAACCTCAGTCGGACATCTGTGGTGCACTTCCACGTACAAGCCTAAAGGTAAGCATACTTAGCAGTCAAGGACGGGGTCGAGAATGGCGGTCACCCCTTAACCATCGAGTGCGCCCCACCGGCCCCCTCGCCTCGCAAGCTCGGCCCGGGAACCCTGCCGGCATGGGCCCACGTACTGGTCGTTATGGACCCCCAAAACGACCAGTACGGAGCACTCGATGACTCTTAGGCGTACGCGTTGACCATTCGCACCGCGCCGCCGTCCACGCCCTTGGCGCCCTGGACGTAGTCCGGGCCGGTCTTGATGATCGCGTCCGAATCCGCGGTGACGGTGCCCATGATCCAGGACGGCAGTCCGCGGTCATTAAGGCGGGCCACTGCTGCATCCGCGGCCTCGGGCGACACGATGGCCACCATTCCCACGCCCAGGTTGAGCGTGCGTTCGAGGTCCGCCAGCGGGACGTTGCCCAGCTCGGACACCAGCTTGAAGATGGCGGGCAGTTCCCAGGTGGCGCGGTCCACCGTGGCAACCAGGCCCTGGGGGAGGACGCGCGCCAGGTTGGCTGCGAGTCCGCCGCCGGTGACGTGGCTGAAGCCGTGCACGGCAGCGGGGCCGCTGAGCGGGAAGGTCCGGGCCAGGTCCAGGCAGTCGGCGGCGTAGACGCGGGTGGGCTCGAGCAGTTCCTCGCCCAGGGTGCGGCCCAGCTCGGATACCTGGCGGTCCAGCGCCCAGCCGGCGTGGTTGATGACGCGGCGGACCAGGGAATAGCCATTGGAGTGAAGGCCGGAGGAGGCCATGCCGATGACCACGTCACCGGCGCGGACACGCTCGGGGCCCAGCAGGTTGTCGGCCTCGATGACGCCGGTGGCGGCACCGGCGACGTCGTACTCGTGCTCACCCAGCAGGCCGGGGTGCTCGGCGGTTTCGCCGCCCACCAGTGCGGTTCCAGCGACGGAGCAGGCGGCCGCGATGCCACGGACGATGTCCGCAATGCGCTCGGGAACCACCTTGCCGCAGGCGATGTAGTCGGTCATGAACAGCGGCTCGGCGCCCACCACCACGATGTCGTCCACCACCATGCCCACCAGGTCGAAGCCGATGGTGTCATGGATGTCCATGGCCTGAGCGATGGCAACCTTGGTGCCCACTCCGTCCGTGGATGTGGCCAGCAGGGGTTTCTTGTAGGTCAGCAGCTTCGACACGTCGTACAGGCCGGCGAATCCGCCCACCCCGCCCAGCACCGACGCATTGTGGGTCGCCTTGATGGCGTCCTTCATGAGCTCAACGGCGCGGTCACCGGCTTCAACGTCCACACCCGCGGAGGCGTAGGTAATGCCGGGGGTGTCGGGGGTAATGCCAGGGACGGGGGCAGCGGAGGTCATACGGACTCTTTCTTGTCAGCGCCGGTGGCGGCGTGCAGGTCTGGCACGAGGTCTTCGTCGGTCAGCAGGTTTTCGAGCTCGGAGTCCGGTCCCGGGTCGCAGCCGGTGGCGCCGGACTTTTCCGCCGGGTCAACGGCGGGGTCGACGTCGGCGGCCGCACCTGCCGTGTTGTCCACCGCCAGGGCGGCGGTTTCACCGGGGAGCGCGGACGGCGACTTCAGGCCGCCCAGATCCGTGCGCTCCAGCAGGTTCTTCCCCAGCTTGTCCGAGCCGGGCAGTTCGATGGGGTACTTGCCGGTGAAGCAAGCGGTGCAGAGGCGTTCGCGGGGCTGCTGGGTGGCACCGATCATGCCGTCTTCGGAGATGTACGCCAGGGAATCGGCGCCGATGGCCTGGGAGATTTCCTCGATGGTGGCACCGTTGGCGATCAGTTCGGCGCGGGAGGCGAAGTCGATCCCGTAGAAGCAGGGCCACTGCACCGGCGGGGAGGAGATCTTCACGTGGACGGCAGCTGCGCCGGCCTCGCGGAGCATCCGGACGATGGCGCGCTGCGTGTTGCCGCGGACGATCGAGTCATCCACCACCACCACTCGCTTGCCCCGAATGACCGACTCAAGGGCGTTGAGCTTCAGCCGGATGCCCAGCTGCCGCAGTGTCTGGGACGGCTGGATGAACGTACGCCCAACGTAGGAGTTCTTGACGAAACCGTGGGCGAAGGGGATGCCGGATTCCTCGGCGTAGCCGACGGCCGCCGGGGTGCCCGACTCCGGGACGGGGATGACGATATCCGCTTCCTGGGTGTTTTCGCGGGCCAGCTGGCGGCCCATCTCCACCCGGGACTCGTACACGGAGCGGCCGGCGATCGCGGCGTCCGGACGCGCAAGGTAAACGTATTCGAATACGCAGCCTGCCGGCGTCGGCTCCGCAAAGCGCTGGGAGCGGACGCCCTGCTCGTCGATGGCGATGAACTCGCCGGGTTCGATCTCGCGGATGAAGCTCGCACCCACGGTGGCCAGTGCCGACTGTTCGGAGGCGACCACCCAGCCGCGCTCCAGCCGGCCGAGGACCAGCGGGCGGATGCCGAAGGTGTCGCGGGCCGCGTAGAGGGTGCCCTCGTCCATGAAGACGAAGCAGAAGCCGCCCCGGATCTTGGGCAGGAGCTCGATGGCGGTCTGTTCGAGGGTCTTGCCCTCCTCGCCCTCCAGCAACGCCGTGACCAGGGCGGTGTCCGAGGTGTTGCCCTGTTTCATCTCGCCGGTGAGGTTGCCGCCGTTGCGCTCCAGGATCATGGCGTTCAGCTCGGCGGTGTTGGTCAGGTTGCCGTTGTGCGCCAGCGCGACCGTTCCGGTGCTGGTGGCACCGAGCGTGGGTTGGGCGTTGGCCCAGTGGCTGGCGCCGGTGGTCGAGTAACGGCAGTGGCCGACAGCGAGGTGCCCGGTCAGTGTGTTCAGCGTGGTTTCGTCGAAGACCTGGGACACGAGGCCCATGTCTTTGTAGACATTGATCCGCTTGCCGTCGCTGGTGGCTATGCCAGCCGACTCCTGGCCACGGTGCTGCAGCGCATACAGCCCGTAGTAGGTGAGTTTTGCTACTTCTTCACCGGGTGCCCAAACACCGAAGACGCCGCAAGCGTCCTGCGGGCCTTTTTCGCCAGGGAGAAGATCATGGGAAAGTTTTCCATCGCCGCGTGCCACTGGTCGATTATCTCACGACATGGGGTAGGACTTTTCCGGGGCTCCGATTATGACCGCGGGCCGGTTTCCGGTTCATCGCCGAGGGTGTTTTCCTGCTCTTCCTCTGGCACGGACTCGACTATTGCGCGTTGCTGTCTCCGGAGGCTGCGACGGTCCAGGATTAGGGCAAGGACAGCGCCGAGGATGGCGCCGCCGCCGGCGAACATGACCAGAAAGAAGCCGAACACGGCGCCGGGATCAAAGCTGTCGCTGCCGGGAAGAGCGTAGGCCACCACTGCTGCGGCCGCGATGCCCACCACTGCGCCGAGCACAAGGAAGGGAACATACTTAGGGGCGCGCCGGACCGTGACTTCGCGGCGCTCGGCAGGGGAGTGTTCGGGAGACATGCCATCCAGCCTACATTTTCGTGGCGCTGGGTTGCCCGCCGCCGACGTTCGGCGGCGGCCCTAAACTGATATATCTCTTGACAGGGAATGTGGCCGCTGACATATGCTCGCGTAGGCACCATGCGCGCATCGTTGTGTATTACGCAACAAAGGCGTCACGTCCCAGGCGCGGCTATGCGGTCCGGATCCGCGCGGATCCACGAAAGGAACGAAGATATGGTTCACAAAGTTCAAGCTGTCATTGCCAGGGAGAAGGACGCCCCGGTCACGCTGGAGACCATCCTGGTACCGGACCCGGGACCGGGGGAGGCGCTGGTGGATATCCTCACCTGCGGCGTTTGCCACACCGACCTGCATTACAAGCAGGGCGGCATCGGCAACGACTTTCCCTACCTGCTGGGGCATGAGGCCACGGGTGTCGTCAGCGCTGTGGGGCCGGACGTGACGTCGGTTGCCCCCGGGGACCGGGTGATCCTTAACTGGCGCGCCGTCTGCGGCCAGTGCCGGGCGTGTGCCAAGGGCCAGCCGCAGTACTGCTTCAATACGCACAACGCCACCCAGAAGATGACCCTCGAGGATGGCACCGAGCTTTCCCCCGCGCTGGGTATTGGCGCGTTCGCGGAGAAGACGCTGGTGGCGGCCGGGCAGTGCACGAAGGTGGATCCGGAGGCTGATGCTGCGGCCGTCGGCCTGCTGGGCTGCGGCGTGATGGCGGGCATCGGCGCCGCCATCAACACCGGCGAGGTCAAGCGCGGCGAGTCCGTGGCTGTCATCGGCTGCGGCGGTGTGGGCATCGCCGCGATCGCCGGTGCGAAGCTGGCGGGCGCGACGACGATCATCGCCGTGGACATTGACGACAACAAGATTGATATGGCGAAGTCCCTCGGCGCCACCCACGGCGTGAACTCCACGAAGGAGGACGCCGTGGAGGCCATCCGCGCCCTCACCGGCGGGAACGGAGCGGACGTGGTGATTGACGCCGTCGGACGCCCTGAGACCTACAAGCAGGCGTTCTACGCCCGGGACCTTGCCGGCCGCGTGGTGCTGGTGGGCGTCCCGACGCCGGAGATGCAGCTGGAACTGCCGCTGCTGGACGTGTTCGGCCGCGGCGGGTCGCTGAAGTCCTCCTGGTACGGCGACTGCCTGCCGTCCCGCGACTTCCCCATGCTCGTCTCCCACTACAAGCAGGGCAACCTGGACCTGGACGCGTTCGTGTCGGAGCGCATCACCATCGACCAGGTGGAGGAGGCCTTCCACAAGATGCACGAGGGCAAGGTGCTGCGCTCGGTAGTGGAGATCCAGCCGGAAGGAGTGTCCGCATGAGTGTCCGGATCGAGAACCTGGTCACTTCGGGCACGTTTTCGCTCGACGGCGGCACCTGGGACGTGGACAACAACGTCTGGATTGTGGGCAACGACGAGGAGTGCGTGATCATCGACTCCCCGCACGACGCCGCCGCGATCATCAACCAGGTCAAGGGCCGCAAGGTCCTGGCCATCCTGCAGACCCACGCGCACAACGACCACATCGGCGCCGCCCGTGAAGTGGCCGACGCCGTGGGCGCACCGATCTACCTGAACCCCGAGGACCTGGTGCTCTGGGAACAGGTGTACCCGGACGCCAGGCCGGACCGGGAACTGGCCGACGGCGACGTGTTCGAAGTGGCCGGGGTGACGCTGCGGGCCATCCACACCCCCGGCCACTCGCCGGGGTCCACCTGCTTCTACCTGGAAAGCGAGGGAACGGTCTTCACCGGGGACACGCTGTTCAACGGCGGCCCGGGTGCCACCGGCCGGTCCTACAGCGACTATCCCACCATCGTTGCCTCGATCCGGGAGAAGCTGCTGACGCTCCCGGCCGGCACCGTGGTCCGCACCGGACACGGGGACAACACCACCATCGGTGCCGAGCGGGAAGCGCTGGCCAGGCCGGCGCACTAGGCTGGAGCCACCAAGAACGCGCCGGCCAGGCGCGCCAGGGCTTTCCTGGCGCGCCTGGCCATGCCGCACGCCGGGCAGTGACGAAGCAGGACCATGCAAGTAAGGACGTTGGAACAATGAAGTTCGGGAAACAGCCCGCTCCCGTAGCGGACATCAACGAGGACGAACTGTCCGTCCACAAGCCCAAGACCGAGGCTGCGGGCGTCAAGGCCGTCATGGTTGCGCTGGAGCGCGCCGTTGCCCAGGCGGGCGTGACCCGTACAGCGCACTCCCTGCTGCGGCTGAACCAGCGCGGCGGTTTCGACTGCCCGGGCTGCGCCTGGCCGGAGTCGGACAAGAAGCGCAAGACCGCCGAGTTCTGCGAAAACGGTGCCAAGGCCGTGGCCGAGGAGAACACCCTCCGGACCGTCGGCGCGGAGTTCTGGGCCAAGCACTCGATCGCTGAGTTGTCGACCAAGACGGAGTACTGGCTGGGCAACCAGGGCCGGCTCAGCGAACCGGTGGTGATCCGCGAAGGCGAGACCCACTACTCACCGATCTCCTGGGCGGACGCGTTCGAACTCATCGGCGAACACATCCGGGCGTCCACCCCGGACCGGTGCGTCTTTTACACCTCCGGCCGCACGGCGAACGAGACAGCTTTCATGTACCAGCTGTTCGCGCGGTCCCTGGGCACCAACAACCTGCCGGACTGCTCCAACATGTGCCACGAGTCCTCCGGCTCGGCACTGAACCCGACCATCGGCATCGGCAAGGGCACCGTGTCCCTGGACGACATCCACGACGCCGAGCTGATCTTCGTGGTCGGCCAGAACCCGGGCACCAACCATCCCCGCATGCTCTCCGCGCTGAAGGAATGCAAGGACAAGGGCGGCAAGGTGGTGGCCGTGAACCCGCTGCCCGAAGCCGGCCTGTTCAACTTCCGGGACCCGCAGACCGTCTCCGGAGTGGTGGGCGGGGGCACCCCGCTGGCCGACGAATACCTGCAGATCAAGGTGGGCGGCGACCTGGCCCTGTTCCAGGCACTCGGCCACCTGCTGCTGGAAGCCGAAGAGAAAAACCCGGGAACCGTCGTCGACCATTCCTTCATCGCCGCACAGACAGATGGGTTCGACGCCTACCGCGAAGCCCGCCGCAGCCTTGACTGGGACGAGACCGAAAAGGCCACCGGCCTGTCCCGGGAACAGATTGAAACCGTGGCCGGGATGCTCATCGCGTCCAAGGCGTCCATTTTCTGCTGGGCCCTGGGCGTTACCCAGCAGCCGCACTCGGTGGACACGATCAAGGAGATGGTGAATGTCCTGCTGCTGCAGGGCAACTTCGGCAAGCCCGGCGCCGGGGCCTGCCCCGTCCGCGGGCATTCCAACGTCCAAGGCGACCGGACCATGGGCATCTGGGAAAAACCCAAGGAATGGCTCCTCACTGCGCTGGACAACGAGTTCGGCATCACCTCCCCGCGGCACCACGGCTACGACGCCGTGGAGTCCATGGAAGCCTTCGAACGTGAGGAGGTGGACGTGTTCGTGTCCATGGGCGGGAACTTTTCGCTGGCCTGCTCCGACACGGAGGCCCTCGAGGCGGGCATGCAGCGGATCGGGCTGACCGTGCACATCTCCACCAAGCCCAACCGCTCGCACATCGTGCACGGGCGCACCTCGCTGATCCTGCCCACCCTGGGCCGTACGGACAAGGACGACAAGCACCCCAAGGGCGCCCAGTTCCTGTCCGTGGAGGACTCCATGTCCGTGGTCCACTCCACCCAGGGCCGACTGACCCCGGTCTCCGATCACCTGCTCGCTGAGCCCGTGATCGTGGCCCGGATGGCGGAGGCGACGTTCGGCCCGGAACACTCCGTGGACTGGCGCGGCATGGCCGAGGACTATGACGTGATCCGGGACCACATAGCCCGCGTCCTGCCCGGTTTCGAGGACTTCAACGCACGCATCCGGACCAAGAACGGGTTCGTGCTGCCCAACCCGCCGCGGGACACCCGTTCCTTCGCCACGGACATCGGCCGCGGCCGGTTCACCGTCAGCCCGCTGGAATACCTCACCCCGCCCAAGGGGCACCTGGTGTTGCAGACCATCCGCAGCCACGACCAGTACAACACCACGTTCTATGGCCTGGACGACCGTTACCGCGGTATCTCCGGTGGCCGGCGAGTGATCCTGATCCACCCGGAAGACCTGGCGGAGCAGGGCTTCAAGGACCGGGACTTGGTGGACGTGGTCAGCACCTTCCAGGGGGTGGACCGCCGCGCGGACAAGTTCCGCCTGGTGGCCTATCCCACCGCCAAGGGCTGCGCTGCGGCGTATTTCCCCGAGGCGAACGCCCTGGTGCACAAGGAGAACGTAGCCCGCGTCTCGAACACCCCCGGTTTCAAGGCAATGTTCGTCCGCTTCGAGCCGCACCAGCCAGTGGTGGCGGCGGCCCAGGCGTCTGCAGGGGAGCTGGCAGGCACGCCGGCTTAGCCGCGCGGCAACATCGACGACAAAAGGCCCCCGACGGCGGCACACCGGTAGTCCGGTGTGCCGCCGTTCTGGTCTCGGCGCGAGGCCTGGGCGCATCTCCGCACGGCACGGGCCGTGCTTTTTCGTCATATCCGAAATTGATTGACAGTGGGCGTGGCAAGAGTCACACTGTTGCATATGGTGATCGCTGTTGCGTTGGATGCTTCCAGATCTCCTTTGGAGTCACTGTTGCTGTTGCTGATGGACCTCCCCACATTCAGGAACAGAACGTCCCGGGCATCCTTTGGTTGCCCGCCGGCTCCGTAATCACTTCATTTCGCTCAATATCCAGCCCGATCGGGAGGAACCACATGACTATCTCAGTGAACGTGCCCCTCAGCGCACGCGGAAAGCTCGCGTCAACATTGCCTGCCGGGCAGCTGGCTGAAATTTCGGAGTTGTTCGCTCTGCGGCGCACCGGCTACTCCCTCGATGCCCCCTTCTACACCGACCCGACGATCTTCAAGCTCGACATGGAGGCAATCTTCGGCCAGCACTGGATCTTTGCCGGCAGCGTTGCCGAGCTGCCGGAGCCGGGCGACTACATCACGGTGGACTACGGACCCTACTCCCTGATCGTGCTGCGTACCGACGAGGGCAGCGTCAACGTCCTGCACAACGTATGCCGCCACCGGGGTGCGCGTGTCCTGACGGAGGCTGCCGGTTCCACCGGAAACCTGGTCTGCGGCTACCACTCCTGGACCTACTCGCCCGAGGGCAACCTGATCCACGCCTCCGCCCCCGGCGAAGCCAAGTTCGACAAGAACTGCTTTGCCCTCAAGCGCGCCCATAGCCGCGAGGTTGCCGGGCTCATCTTCGTCTGCATCGCTGACGAACCGCCCGCAGATTTCGACGAGACCTCCAAGATCTTTGAGCCCTACCTCGCACCCCACGACCTGTCCAAGACGAAGATTGCCTACCAGCAGAACATCATCGAAGAGGGCAACTGGAAGCTCGTCATGGAGAACAACCGTGAGTGCTACCACTGCGACGGGCACCCGGAACTCGCCTGCTCGCTCTTCCCCACGTGGGGCCTGACCGAGGGACTGATCCCGGCCCACCTCGAAGAGGTCTGGGACCGCAACAAGGAAGCCCAGTCCACCCTCGAGGAGCGGTGCCGCCGCTACGGCCTGCCCTACGAGGTGGTCGAGGAACTCGATACCCGCATTGCCGGCATCCGTATTTCACGCGAATCACTGGACGGCGAAGGCGAGTCCTTCTCCGCCGACGGGCGCCGGCTCTCCAAGAAGCTGCTCGGCGACCTGCCGGACTTCCGCCTGGGCCGCTGCTCCATGCACCTGCAGCCCAACAGCTGGTTCCACTTCCTCGGGGACCACGTCATCACGTTTGGCGTCTTTCCCATCAACGAACACCAGTCGTTGGTCCGCACCACCTGGCTGGTGGCCGATGACGCCGAAGAAGGCGTCGATTACGACCTGGAGAAGCTCACCTACACCTGGAAGCAGACCAACCTGCAGGACAAGGCGTTCGTGGAGCTGTGCCAGCAGGGCGCTGCCAGCCCCGCCTACGAGCCCGGCCCGTACATGAAGAGCGAATACCAGGTCGAAGCATTCATCAACTGGTACGTGCAGCGCGTTCAGGAGCACTTGGCATGACAGAACTCCTCACTGAAACGGTGATCCAGGAACCACAGCGCATTCGCGGTCTTGAGATGCCGTGGAACAGGGTCATGGGCAGCACCGAAGGGCCGGGCAGCGCAGCCAGGGCCCTGGGCCCGTGGCATCCGCAGGAGTTCATGGCCGAATGCGTCGAGACCGTTCCCGAAGCGGGCGGCATGATGACGTTCGTGTTCCGCCGCTGCGACGGCGCGCCCCTGGCGTTCCGCCCGGGCCAGTACGTGAACATCGCCTTCCCCGTGAACGGCGACGACCAGGAACCGGTGGACCGCAGCTACTCGCTGTCCAGTTCGCCCACGGAACCGTGGACCTTCAGCGTCACCGTCAAGCGGGACCCGGGCGGACTGGTTTCCCCGTGGGTGCACCAGAACATCAGGCCCGGCACGGTCCTGGACATGTTGGGTCCCGTGGGGGCATTCCACCTGCCTGACGCCGACCGGCGCGCAAGGTATCTCTTCCTGGCCGCCGGGGCCGGTATCACCCCCATCATGTCGATGCTGCGGACTATCCACTCCCTGCCGGGAACCGCCGACGTGGTTGTGCTTTACCACGGCGCGGAAGCCGGCGGCTTTGCCTTCCACCGGGAGCTGGCCTACATCGCTTCCGTGGACTCGCGCATCAAGGTCTTCTACGCCCTGGGCGACCGCGGCAGGCCCGGGGACTGGGAAGGCTTCAGCGGACGCCTGAGCTCATCCATGATCGATGAGGTGGCACCCGACGCCAACGGCCGGCAGGTCTACGCCTGTGGCCCTGAGGGTTACCTGGACACCGCTACTGAGCTGCTCAGGAAAGTGGGCGTCGACGACACTTCCATCTACATGGAGTTCTTCTCCGGCGACCGGCAGACCCTCCTTGAATACCAGGCCGAACTCGCCCTGGCAGCGGACATCGCCGAGGAGATCGCTGAGGAAATCGCGGAGTCGGCCGAGGACTACTTCGAAGGCCAGCCTGCAGCGTTCGGAATCTACGAGCCCGGCTACGACGAGGACGGAACACTTCAGGCCTCGGGACTGGCTCTGGAAGCAGCCAACCCGGAAGCCCCCACCACCGCCGGAAGCCCGGCTGAGGCTCCGGAGGCCCAGGCCCCCGATGCCTCAAGCTTCGACACCGTCGGAACCGGCAGCCTCACGCTGTCCTTCATGCGCACCGGGATCAATGTGCGGATCGACCCGGAGGAGCCCATCCTTGGGGTGGCGCAGCGTGCGGGTGTCCGGATCGGCGCCAACTGCAAGGAAGGCATGTGCGGCTCCTGCAAGGTGGTCAAGCTGTCCGGGGAGATCGACATGAACCACCAGGGCGGAATCCGCAAACGGGAAATTGATGCGGGCAAGTTTCTTCCCTGCTGTTCCACTGCGCGCACCGACATGGTGATCGACGCCTAACCACCGCTCAAGCGGCCCGCACCCCCATGATTGACCGCGACTGAAAAGTAAGACCACACGGAAGGCCTGAGGCACCCAGCGTCAGGCCTTCCGTAGCAGCCAAACGCCGACCACAGGAGCCACGCACCTGGTCCGCGGCCGGACGCCCGCCGCCGGGCTCGTCCCGGGGCACGAGATCACGGGCGCTGCCGGAACTTCAAAGAGCTCCGGATGCCAATGGCGGCACCCCGTTCAGTCCGGGGTGCCGCCATTGTCATGCCGGGGGCAGTGGATCAGCCGCGGAGCCGCTCCATGCCGGGGTCCACCAGCGGCTCAGCGGAAACGGTGGCCGCCACACGCCGCCCGAAGTACTCGATCTCCACGGCGTCCCCTTCGGACACCGACGACGGCAGCCAGGCGTAGGCGATGGGCTTGCGGACGGTGTAGCCGTAGGCCGCGCTGGTGACGTATCCGACGGCTTCCCCGGCCACGAACACCGGTTCCTTGCCCAGCACCACCGACGTGCCGTCGTCGACCGTCAGGCAGCGCAGCGTTTTAGCGGCCGGTTGATCCCTGAGTCCGGCGAGTGCCTCTGCGCCTACGAACCCGGTCTTGTCCTTGGCCACGGAGAAGCCCAGGCCGGCCTGGTACGGGTGGTGTTCGGACGTCATGTCCGTGCCCCACAGCCGGTAGCCCTTCTCCAGGCGCATGCTGTTGAAGGCGCCGCGTCCGGCAGCGATGATGCCGTACTCCTTGCCTGCCTCGTACAGCAGGTCCCACAGCTTCAGCCCGTATTCGGCGGTGGTATAGAGCTCCCAGCCGAGTTCGCCCACGTAGGAGAGCCGCATGGCCGTGACCGGGATGCCCCCAACGGAGATTTCCTTGGTTCGGAAGTACTTCAGGCCCTCGTTGGTCAGGTCATCCGGGCAGACTTTGCCGATGACCTCGCGGGCCAGGGGGCCCCACAGGCCAATGCAGCACGTGCTGCCCGTAATGTCGGTGACGTGCACCCACCGGGCAGGATCAGCGGCGGACTGCCGCCGGGCCTCGACGCGAAGGTAGTCGAAGTCCACGTTGCTGTTCACACCAAGCTGGAACTCTTCCTCCGCCAGCCGTGCGACGGTCACGTCACTGCGGATGCCGCCGTCGTGCTCCAGCAGCAGGCAATACGTTACGGCACCCGGCTTCTTGGCGATGTTGCCCGTGCTGAGGCGGTGCAGCAGCGCCTGGGCGCCGGGTCCGGTGACGGAGAGCCGCTTCAGCGGCGTCATGTCGTAAAGCGCGACGGCGGTGCGCGTCTTCCACGCTTCGGCGGCGGAAACGGGGGAGTGGAACATGGCGGACCACTCGTCGCGTTCCGGGGCCTGCCACTCCGCCGGCAGCTCCTCCAGCAGCCCGCGGTTGGCCTCGAACCAGTGCGGCCGCTCCCATCCGGCGGACTCCAGGAAGAACGCCCCCAGTTCCTTCTGCCGGACATTGAACGGGCTGACGCGCAGATCCCGCGGGGATTTCCTGGGCTGCAGCGGGTGCATGACGTCGTAGATCTCCACGAAGTTCTGCTGCGAGGTCTCGCTGACATACGCGTCGGAGGTCTGCACCTTCTCGAAACGGGTCAGTTCGCAGCCGTGCAGGTCGGTCTGTGGATGGCCGTCGACGATCAGCTCTGCCATGGCCTTGGCAACGCCGGCCGAGTGCGTGACCCAGACGGCTTCGGCCACGAAGAAGCCCTTGAGGTCCGGCGCCTCGCCCATGAGCGGGCCGCCGTCCGGGGTGAAGGAGAAGATGCCGTTGAAACCGTCCTGGATTTCGGTGCTGCGCAGCGCCGGGAGCAGGTCCTGGCTGTCCTCCCATGCGGGCAGGAAGTCTTCCAGGGTGAAGTCCAGGCGGGAGGGCATGCGGTGGTCCGACATTTCCTCTGCGGAGACCTTCGGCAGGGCGGACATGTCCACCGGCATGGGGCGGTGCGCGTAGCTGCCGATGCCGATGCGGTCGCCCCATTCGCGGTAGTACAGGTCGTTGTCCTGGTAGCGCAGGATGGGCTTGCTGGCGCCCTTGGGAAGCTCGTTGACGCCGTCAAGTTCAGCCGGGGGCGTTGTTACGGCGTACTGGTGGGCCAGCGGCAGGAGAGGCACCTCCAGGCCCACCATCTTTCCGAGTTCACGGCCCCAGAAGCCGGCACATGAGACCACGATGTCCGCCGGGATCAGTCCGTTGTCGGTTTCGACGCCGGTGACTTTGCCGCCCTCCTGGGCGATGCCGGTGACGGTAGTGGAGCCGCAGTAGGTGACGCCGCGTTCGCGCGTGCGCTCGATCAGCAGCTGCACGGCCCGCGCCGCCAGGGCGAGTCCGTCCGTGGGGATGAGCAGGCCGCCCAGGACCTGGCGGCCGCCGGAAAGCTTGCCGGTGTTCAACAGGGGGTAGATCTTTTCGCATTCGTCGGCGTCGATGACGCGGCTTTCGACACCCCAGGAGGTCATTACGCCCATCTTGCGCTTGAGGTCGGCCAGCCGCTCTGGCGTGGTGGCCAGCTCCAGGCCGCCCACTTGGTTGAAGCAGGACTCGCCGTCCTTGCTCAGGGCGAGGAGCTTGTTCACGGTGTACGTGGCGAACTCCGTCATGGTCCTGGACGGATTGTTTTGGAACACGAGGCCCGGGGCGTGCGAAGTGGAGCCGCCTGCGAGCTCCAGCGGGCCCTGCTCGACGACGGTGATGCCGTTCCAGCCGCGGTTTGCCAGCTCGTCGGCGAGGTTGGTGCCGACGATGCCGGCTCCGATGATGACGACGCGGGGTGATGCGCTCATAATGTTGGGTTCTCCTGGTTGGTGCTGGAATCCGCCGGACCGGGTGATGGAATTTGCTTCGCTATGAGCAACGCACATCACTATATGCAACAGGGTGTCGCGGCTCACACCTGCTGTCAAGGGTTTCCTGCTTTGTTTCGAGTGTCGGCAGCACTGTGTCGCACGGCAGCAAGGAGGCCTTCGCCGCTGTTGCAGCGAAGGCCTCCTGTAGGTCGCCCCGTTTTCCGAAAACGGTGCTTCGATGAGGAATACCTCCCCAGGTCTTAGGCCCATCGAAGCACCTTCTACGGAAAACGGGGCACCGTTGCTGACGCTGCTCCTTTCCTAGCCCGCGGCTTCCAGGACCTGGGCCTCCACTGCCGTGCCCGGCAGCGGCCGGGAGGACGATTGCCGGCGTGCGGCCTCCACGGTGTGCAGGAGCAGCAGCGCGGTGGTCACGGAGCCGACGCCGCCGGGAACAGGGGTCAACGCGGCGGCGGTCCCGGTGACGCTGGCTTCGTCCACATCGCCCGCCAGCGAGCCGTCGGGAAGGACGTTCGTGCCGACGTCGACCACCACCGTCCGGGAGGAGACATGCCTGCCGGTCAGCAGCCCGGCGCGGCCGGCGGCGACCACCACGACATCGGCATCCGTCGTGTAGCGTTCCAGCGGGCCCGACCTGGAATGGCAGACCGTCACCGCGGCATCGCGTGCCAGCAGCAGGAGGGACAGCGGCTTGCCCACCACGGCGGAACGGCCCACGACCACCACGGCCTTGCCGGCCACGGGAACCTGGTAATGGTCCAGGATTTCGACGACGGAGCGGGCGGTAGCGGGAGCAAAGGCCTGCTGCCCCACGGCCAGGCGTCCCAGGCTCAGTGGATTGGCGCCGTCAATGTCCTTTTCCGGGGTGATGAGCCCCACCAGGTTGTCGGTCCGGACCCCGGGCGGCAGCGGGGTTTGCAGGATGATGCCGTTCACGGACGGTTCGGCGCTCAGCTCCCGCAGGACGCCGGCCAGCATAGGTTCCGTCGCATCATGGCCCAGGTTGATGATCCGGCAGCCGACTCCGGCGCGCCCCGCTGCCCGCTCGATGGAACGGACGTACCAGTGCGTCGACTCGTCGCTGGTCGCCACGACGACGGCCAGGACCGGGTGCAGGCCGTCAAGTTCAAGCGAATGGACCTGTTCCTGCACTTCCTGCTGGAACAAAGCCGCCAACGGCTTTCCGGAAAGTATTGAGGCACTCAACCAAGGATCCTTTCCCGAACGCGGGCCGAGAGGGCATCTGCCGCCAGGACCACCTTCTCTTCAATGCCGTCCGTCTGCTGGGCCAGGAGCGCGCGAGCCTCCGGGTCCTTGACCGCAACGACATTGATATCGATATTGACGCGCGCTGTTGTGGCGGCTGCACGGGCGGCATCGGCGGCCGCTGCCACGTCGCTGATGACGTTGGCGTTGGCGACGTCGAACAGCTCGGTGGCGAGGTCCACGATGCCGCCTGACAGCTTGACGAGCTGGGCGGGCGTTTGTGCCGCCTGGATCAGTGCGGCCTGGATCCCGGCAGTGCGGGCGGCCTTGAGTTCAGCGGTATCGGACGGGAGCTTGTAGGAGTCGATGACTGCCTGGAAGGCATGTTCATCCGCGTCAGCCAGGCGCAGTGCCTCGGCGGCAAGGTCGTCGGCTGCCTGGGTGATGCGCTGCACCAGCGGTGCGTGCTGCTCAAATTTGGCGCCGGTGGTGTAACGCGCCACCATGGCCACCAGGGCGGCGCCCTGGGCCGCGTGCAGGGCCGCGGCAGCGCCGCCGCCGGGCGTCGGCTCCCTTGCGGCCAGCCGGGTGAGGTAGCTGCTGACTGTCTCTGAACTGATCATGGTGCTAACCGCGGAGCCGGGTCATGGTGGGGTCGTACAGCGGGTCCTGGGTGACCGTGGCGACGATCCGGCGCCCGAAGTACTCGATCTCCACGGAGTCGCCGATGGAGACCTCGGCGGGCAGGTAGGAATAGGCGATCGGTTTCCTGACCGTGTAGCCGTAGGCGGCGCTGGTGACATAGCCGACTGCCTGGCCCTTGTAGAACACCGGTTCCTTGCCCAGCACCAGGCTGCGGCCGTCGTCGACCGTGAGGCACCGCAGGCGGCGCGCGGAGTTCTCCTCGGTGCGGCCCTCCAGGGCCGCCTTGCCGACGAAGTTGTCCTTGGCCATCTTCACGGCGAAGCCCAGGCCGGCCTCGAAGGGATCGTGCTCAGTGGTCATGTCCGTACCCCAGGAGCGGTAGCCCTTTTCCAGGCGGAGGGAGCTGAACGCGGCCCGGCCGGCGGCGATGACGCCGAACGGCCGGCCGGCCTTCCAGAGCGCATCCCAGAGTCGCTGGCCGTTGTCAGCGCTGGTGTACAGTTCCCAGCCCAGCTCACCGACGTAGGACAGGCGCATGGCCGTCACGGGGACGCCGCCGATGACCACGTTCTTGGACCGGAAGTATTTCAGGCCGTCGTTGGAGAAGTCATCGCTGCTGACCGTGCTGACCAGGTCGCGGGCGAGCGGGCCCCACAGGCCGATGCAGCAGGTGCCGCCGGTGGTGTCGCGGACCTGGACCCAGTCGTTGGCCGTTCCTCTTTCGGTCTGGTGGCGGGCGGCGCGTTCGAAGTAGGCGGTGTCGATGTTGCCGTTGGCGCCGAGCTGGAAGGTGTCCTCGGTGAGGCGGGCAACGGTGATGTCGCTGCGGATCCCGCCGGCGTGGTCCAGCAGCAGCGTGTAGGTAACGGCTCCCGGCTTCTTGTTCAGGTCCGCGGTGGTGAGTTCCTGCAGCAGCTTCAGGGCGCCGGGGCCGGAGACTTCGAGGCGCTTCAGGGGCGTCATGTCGTACATGGCGACGGCAGTACGGGTCTTCCATGCCTCGGCCGCGGCGATCGGGGAGCTGAACATGCCCGACCAGGCATCCCGGGCCGGCGGCTGCCATTCGGCAGGCATCTCCTTGAGCAGTTCGGCGTTGGCCTCGAACCAGTAGGGCCGTTCCCAGCCGGCGCCTTCGAGGAAGTAGCCGCCGAGCTCCCTGTGGCGGGCGTGGAAGGGGGACACGCGCAGGTTGCGCGGTGAGAGCTTGGGTTGGAGCGGGTGCAGCACGTCGTAGATCTCGACGAAGTTCTGTTGGGAGGTCTCGCTGACGTATTCGGGAGTCAGCTGGACGTCCTCGAAGCGGTGGATGTCGCAGTCGCCCAGGTCGATGCTGGACTTGCCGTCCACGAGGAGTTCGGCGACGGCACGGGCGATGCCTGCCGAGTGGGTGACCCAGACGGCTTCGGCGACGAAGAAGCCATCAAGTTCCTTGGACTCGCCAACGAGGGAGCCGCCGTCGGGGGTGAAGGAGAAGATGCCGTTGAAGCCGTCCTCGATCTCGCTTTCGCGCAGGGCGGGGAGCAGCCGCTTGGTGGCTTCCCAGGCCGGAAGGAAGTCCTCCACGGTGAAGTCCAGCCGGGACGGCATGTTGTGCTCGCTGATCTCGTTCGGCTTGAAGCTGCCGAGTTCGTCCAGGTTAACGGGCATGGGCTTGTGGGCGTAGGAGCCAATGCCGTACCGGTCGCCGTGCTCGCGGTAGTAGAGGTCCTGGTCCTGGTGCCGGAGGATGGGCAGCTGCGCGCCGTTCGGCAGTTCGTTCCTGCCCTGCTGTGCGGGAACCGGAGTGGTTTTGACGTACTGGTGCGCCAGTGGGAGCAACGGCACAGACATGCCGATCATTTCGCCGATCTTCGCGCCCCAGAACCCGGCGCAGGAGACCACGATGTCTGCCGGGATCACGCCGTCGGGCGTCTGGACGCCGGTGACCTGCCGGCCGGACTGTTCGATGCCGGTGACCGTGGTGTTGCCCAGGTACTTTACGCCCGCGGCCTCGGTGCGCTTGATCAGCAGCTGCACCGCTCGTGCGGCGCTGGCGAGGCCGTCGCTGGGGACGTGGAGGCCGCCCAGGATGTCCTCTTCGTTAATGAGGGGGTACAGTTCCTTGCACTCGGCGGGGGAGAGGATGGAGCCTTCGATGCCCCAGGCGGCGGCGTAGCCGAGCTTGCGCTTCAGGTCGGCGAGGCGGGTTTCGGTGGTGGCAACTTCCAGGCCGCCGACCTGGTTGAAGCAGCTAGTGCCGCCTTCGGTCAGCGACAGCAGCTTTTCCACGGTGTACTTGGCGAACAGGGCCATGGACTTCGAGGGGTTGGTCTGGAAGACCAGTCCCGGAGCGTGCGAGGTGGAGCCTCCGGGCATGTTGAGGGGGCCCTGGTCCAGGACGGTGATGTTGTTCCAGCCCCGGGCAACGAGCTCATCCGCGAGGTTCGTTCCGACGATGCCGGCGCCGATAATCACAATGCGTGGCGACGATTCCATAAAGTCTCTCCTGCTGCGTTTAGGTGTGGGTGGCTGCGGGTGGCGCGGTGCGGGTTACCGGAACACCACGGTGCTGGTCTGGTCCAGCAGCACGCGGTGCTGGCAGTGCCAGCGGACGGCGCGGGAGAGGGCCAGTGCCTCGGCGTCCTGGCCCACGGTGGACAGCTGCGCAGGGCCATAGGTGTGGTCCACCCGGATGACTTCCTGCTCGATGATCGGTCCCTCGTCCAGGTCGGCGGTGACGTAGTGGGCGGTGGCGCCCACCAGCTTGACTCCGCGGTCGTAGGCCTGGTGGTAGGGGCGTGCCCCCTTGAACCCGGGGAGGAAGGAGTGGTGGATGTTAATGGCCCGGCCCTCCAGCGCCCGGCAGAGGTCGTCGGAGAGCACCTGCATGTAACGGGCCAGGACCACGAGGTCGGCCTCGTACTCATCCACCAGTTCCAGGAGCCGGCGCTCCGCTTCGGCCTTGGTGTCCGGGGTGACGGGGACGTAGATGAAAGGGAGTCCGGCGGCTTCCGCCATTGCACGATGGGTCTCGTGGTTGGAAACGACTGCCACCAGGTCGCCGCCAAGGCTGCCGCCCCGCCAGCGGAAGATGAGGTCGTTGAGGCAGTGGCCGAACTTGGACACCATGACCAGGACGCGCTTGGGGGTCTGGTCGTGGAAGCTGAACTTCATGTCGAACCGGTTGGCGATGCCCGCGAACTCTTCCTCGAGCATGGCAGGGGTGTAGTTGGAGGAGCCGGAGAACGCGGTGCGCAGGTGGAGTGTCTCACGCAGGCTGTCGTCGAACTGCTGGTGCTCGTCGATATTGAAGCCACGCTCGAACAGGAACGTGGTGACGGCTTGCACAATTCCTGCCTGCTCCTTGCAGGACAGGGTCAGTACGAACTTCTGGGCCTGCTCTTCCTTGAGCGCCGGCAGGGCGACGGTTGCTGATGCTGCTTCCATGAGGGTCATACCCTCCTCCTTCTAGATATATTCCAAAGCGACGAACTGATATATTAGATTGGAAGTCAGCGTATACTGGGTTGCAGGCGCGGTCAATAGTTTTTTCCGGTTCGTTGGATGAGGGGGTCACTATGGCGTTCGAAGCTTTGGCGGTGGCGGAGGATGCCGGCCGGAAGTCTCTCGCTGACGTGGCTTACGAAAGCATCCGGGACCAGCTCCTGACGCTGGAGATCAAGCCGGGTGACCTGCTCAACGATGACCTTCTCGCCAGGAAGCTGGGCGTCGGCCGGACGCCGGTGCGTGAAGCCCTGAAGCGCCTTGAGCTGGACCGGCTGGTCAAGACCTACCCGCGGCGCGGTACGTTCGCGACGCGGGTCGATGTCACCGATCTTTCCTTCATCTCGGAAATCAGGGCACAGCTTGAACCCCTGGCCGCGGAACGCGCCGCGCGCGTTGCCACCCCCGCGGTGCGCGCGGACCTGCGCGCGATTCTCGAGAGGGTCGAATCCTTTGACGTGGCCGCGGCAAGCGTAACGGAAACGCTGCAGCTGGATGCCCAGGTGCACCGCGGCATATATGCCGCTGCCGGGAATCCGCACCTTGAGGACATCCTGATCCGCTACGACAATCTGGCGACGAGGATATGGTGCATCGTTATCGACAGGCTGCCGGACCTGTCCCGCCACGTCCACGAACATCTCAATCTGCTTCGGGCCGTCATCGAGGGGGACGAGGCCCGGGCCGCAGAGCTTGCCCGGGTCCATGTAAGCGGCTTCGAGCATGCCGTGCGCGAGGCACTGTTCAAGGCATAGCTCTCACCGTTGGGCCCTTAAAAGGGCGGCCCCCGGCGCAGGAGACGCCGGGGGCCGCAGGCGGGTGTGTTCTTACTCTTGGGTGGTCGCCTTCCCCGGTCCGGCTCCGGGGCAGGGTGTGCCGTCGGCGCACCCTTCTGCGCATTCGTGCTTTGTCACCAGCTCGAACTGGACGCCCCGGTGCTGCTCGACTCCGCTGCGGATGGCGCGCTCCACCACGGAATCAGCCAGTCTCCGCCGAAGTGAGAGGGGGTCCCGCCGGAGGTCTTTGGTGAGGGCGAAACAGAGCAGGAGCATGACGATCACGAAGGGCAGGGCAGCCACGATGGTGATCCGCTGGAGTCCGGACAGGGCCTCGGAAGGCTCGTCGCCCCCGGCGAGGAGCATGACGGCCGCCACCGCGCCGGTCAGCCCTCCCCAGAAAATCACGAGGGCCCGTTTTGGCTCGGAGGTCCCGTTCGAACTGAGCGATGCCATCACGAGGGACGCGGAATCGGCGCCTGTGATGAAGAAGATTCCAACCAGGACCATGGCCAGGACGATGACGGCCGCCATGAGCCATGGGGGAATGGGCAGGTTGCGGACCAGGTTGAAGAGTGCGCCGTCGAAGTCGATGCTGGCTGTCCCGTCGGTCATGGTCATCAGCCCGGCCGTGCCGGCCTTGTCCGCCTCCTGCTGGATGTGGAAGGCAGTGCCGCCGAAAATGCCGAACCAGATTACGCTGACCATGCTGGGTACCAGCAGGACGCCGGTCACAAACTGCCGGATGGTCCGGCCCCGACTGATCCGGGCAATGAACATGCCGACGAAGGGCGTCCAGGAGATCCACCAGGCCCAGTAGAAGATGGTCCAGCCGGACATCCAGGTGCGCAGGGTTTCATCGCCTACGGCTTCGGTGCGGGACGACATTTCGGCGAGGTCCCTGATGTAGTCGCCGACGGCGGACGGGATCAGGTTGAGGATGAAGAGCGTCGGTCCGGCTACGAAGACGATGAGGGCCAGGACGACGGCCAGGACCATGTTGATGTTGGACAGCCACTGGATGCCCTTGCTGATGCCGGAAACCGCCGACGCGATAAAGCATGCCGTCAGGATGGCGACGATGGCCACCAGCACGGGGGTGCCGATTTCGCCTGCCCAGCCGTTGGACGTGAAGCCGCTGCCGATCTGCAGGGCGCCCAGGCCCAGGGAAGCGGCGGTGCCGAAGAGCGTGGCGAAGATGGCAAGGATGTTGATGACCTTACCGACCGGGCCTTCAACTGTCCTGATCCCGAACAGTGACGTAAAGGCTGTGGAGATCAGCTGCTTGCGGCCAAGCCGGTAGGTGCCGTACGCCATGGCAATTCCCACCACCGCATACATGGCCCAGGGGTGCAGCGTCCAGTGGAAAATCGAGGTGGCCATGGCCGTTTGAATGGCCGCCGGGGTCCGGCCGTCGACGGTTCCGGGAGGCGGCGAGATGAAGTGGTAGAGCGGCTCCGCCACGCCGTAGAACATCAGGCCGATGCCCATGCCGGCGGCGAACATCATGGCAATCCAGGAAACCGTGCGGAATTCGGGCTTTTCGCCGTCCTTGCCCAGCGGGATGTTGCCGAACTTGCCCAGGGCCAGCCACAGCACGAAGACGACGAAGAGTGACGCCAGGACCATGAACAGCCAGCCCGTGTACTCCATCACCCAGTCGAGCGCGTTCGTGGAGGTTGCGGCGAGGCTGTCCTTGCCGAGGAACCCCCAGGCGACGAAAGCCAGCGCGATGACGCCCGTGATGCCGAACGTTGCCTTGTCCAGCGTCAGTTTGCCGTTTCGGCGCCGGGAGATGGCCTGCTCCGTCTGGCTTAGCCGCAACTCCTCCAGGATCTGTTCGTGGTCGGTGGCGGGGGGAGGCGCGGCTGGTTTCTCTCCCATGCCGGCATCAAGCGGGGTGCCGGGGGTTTCGCCGTCGGAGGGCGGCACGTTGGCCTTGCGGGAAGTCAGTTCACTATTAATGGCCATGAAAGCGGATCCTTTGGCTAGTCCATGGGCTTGCGTTGAATGCGCGTCCTGCAGGCTTCCGGATCCGGGACGGACCGGTGTTCGCCGCAGACGAGCAGGCAGGGCCTAAAGCCCCTCGGGGAGGTGTTCCGCAAAGATCAACAGAGTTCGCGCTAAGCAACAAGAGTGCTGTAAGTCACTTTCAAAAGTCAAGAATGCGTCGACGCATGAACCTCTTGATGACGTGTACCTTGACGGCCTGCAGTCCGATGGATCCTGGGGCTCTCCGCAGCAGGAAAGGACGCCGCCACCAAAGCAATCCGGCTCTCCGACGGCCGGTGATGTGCCTTTGTCCGGCGATTCCGCCTAACGGACGGTGTAGCCCATGTTGGCGCTGACTTTGAGTCCAGCTTCCTTAAGGGAATCGATCAGTCCCGGAATCGTTTCGGGCTCAAAGCGGAACGCCGGGCCCGAGATGCTGAGCGCACCAACCACGGTGCCCTGGTGGTTGTAGACGGGGACGGCTACGGCGTTCAGGCCGATCTCGAACTCCTCGCGCACCACTGCATAGCCCTTGTTGCCTACCTCCAGCAGCTGTGCGTCCAGCTCCTTGCGGCTGGTGACGGTGCGCGCGGTGCGGGCGGCCAGTCCCGTCTCTTTCAGGATCCGGTCGCGCTCGTCAGCCTCCAGCGCGGCCAGGAGGACCTTCCCGCTGGACGTGGCGTGCAGCGGGGTCAGGCTCCCCACCCAGTCATAAGTGGCCAGGGTGGAGGGTCCCATCGCCTGGTCCACGTTGACCGCGTAGTTGGAGCGCAGCACGGCGAGGTTGACGGTCTCCTTAAATTCCTCCGCCAGGCTTTCCAGCACGGGCCTTGCCTCGCGCACCAGGCTCAGCCGGCCGGGGATGGAGCTGGCCAGCCGCAGGATCCCAAACCCGAGCTGGTACTTGCCTCGCTCGCTGTTTTGATGGACCATTTCGCGGGTCACCAGGGAGCCCATCAGCCGGGAGACAGTGGACTTGTGGATGCCCATTTCTTCGGCTATCTCGCTGACGCCCGCATGACCGTCCCTGGCCAGGATCTCCAGGACTGTCAGGGCGCGCTCCACGGACTGGACTCCGCCGGACTGGCCGCCCTCGGCGTCGGTATCGGATTCCGGTTCGTGTTTAGAAGCCATACTTCCTGATCCTATGCGACCCGGGCCCCGGGTCCGTGCCGCCGGGGCGGAGAACGCCGCGGTGCGCCCGGCGGAATCTTGTGGAAATCTTTGCGCCTGCTTGCGAGGAGGTTGAGGTCCGCCGGGGAGACTCGAAGCAGCGGTCTCCAGGCGGCAAGGCCCCGACGGCGGGTGGACCGGAGGCTGGGCAGCTCGCGGAAGGCGGGGAAGCCAATGGAACAGATGAAAACAAGGGGTGCGGCGAAGGCCAAGGCACTGCTTCGCCTCTACGTGCACTCGCGGAAAGTGCGGGCGGCAGCCCGGGAACTGGCCGAAGCCCTGGCCGAATCCCGGGAGGTGTCGAGCTGGCCCGGGGACCGGCTGCAGGTGGGAGCTGCGGTGTCCGAGCATGTCGAGAAGCTCACCCGGAGGCTCCTTATCGAGACCGAGGCCCACGGCCGGTTCGCAGCCTTGGCCAGGTAACCCCGGCCGCGTCACCCGGCCTTGAATTATCCGTTCCGCCCGGGCCCATTAAGTGCCAGACTGGAAAGCAATCGAGTGGCTGGGGGTAACCAAGTCAGGAGATTGCAATGGGATCTGTATCCGGTTGGGCGTACCTGATCGCGGGACTTATGACCATGGACGCGCTGCTCATGGCGCTCTGGGCCATCGAGAACGACTGGCCCGGCAAGTGGTGGAAAAAGCTCTGAATAGCCTTACAGGCCCAGTTCCGCCTTGAGGGCGGCAACGTGGCCCTCGGCCTTGACCTGGTACTGGGCCAGAGCGACGTTGCCCGCAGGATCCACTACCACCGTCGAACGCACGATGCCTTCCACGATCTCGCCCTTGACCAGCTTCTCGCCCCAGGCCCCATAGGCCAGCGCCACGGCGTGGTCCGGGTCCGAGAGCAGCGGGAATGTGAGGCCGAAGTCCCCCGTGAAGCCATCAAGGGCTTCGGAGGCGTCGGGGGAGACGCCCACCACTTCGTAACCCTTGCCCTGCAGCGATGCAAGGCTGTCGCGGAAGTCGCAGGCTTCGGTGGTGCAGCCCGGCGTCGCGGCCTTGGGGTAGAAGTACACGATGACGTTCCTGCCGCGGTAGTCGGCCAATGAAACGGTCCGGCCCTGGGCGTCCTGGAGCGTGAACTCAGGAGCCGGGGTTCCGGGCTGAAGCTTGGTGGTCAGGGTGTGGCTCATGGCGTTTCCTTTGGCAGGCAATGTCATTTACGGGCAAAGCATCTAGTGAAGCGTTTTCCCCCAACAGTCCTCAACTCGGCCGTCACAAACGGTATTCCCGCGGACCCCAAGGATCTAGGGGAGGGGTTGGGTGAGCCAGGTGAAGGCCGTCTCCCGCGGCTCCTTGTACTCGAGGCTCACGTAGCCGCCGTACCCGAGCTCGCGGCTGCGCGCCACCCACTCGCGCAGCGGCAGTGTTCCCGTGCCTGGAGCGCCGCGGCCCGGTGCGTCGGCGATCTGGATGTGCCCGAAGTCCCCGGCGTGGCTTTCGATCACGGCCGGGACGTCGTCGCCGTTGACCGAGAGGTGGTAGAAATCGGCCAGCAGTTTGACGTTCACGACGCCGGCCTCCGCCTCCACCCGCCGGATCACCTTCAGCGCGTCCGCGGCCAGGAGGAGGGGATAGGCGGGGGCGCCGCTCACCGGTTCCAGGAGCACGGTGCCCCCGATGCCGGCGACGCCCTCCGCCGCAGCGGCAAGGTTTTCGGCGGCCAGTTCATCCTGTTTGGCCGCGTCTTCGCCCTGGATCCGGTTGCCGTACAACGCGTTGAACGCTTTGCAGCCCAGCCGTCCGCCGATGCCGGCCACCACATCGACGTTGTCCCGAAACTCGCTGGACCGTGCCGGCCACGACACCAGGCCGCGGTCGCCGCCGGGCAGGTCACCGGCGCTGAAGTTCAGCCCGGTCAGCTGGACGCCGGCGTCGGTGATGGCCTTTTCGAAGGCCGTGACCTCCGCGTCGGCCGGGACGGAGGAGGCAAACGGCCACCAGAACTCCACCGCATCGAACCCGGCGGCTTTCGCGGCGGCCGGGCGCTCCAGCAGGGGCAGCTCGGTGAGCAGGATGGAGCAGTTCACGGTGTACGTCATCGAAGGTCCTTCCGGGCGGTACGACGGCGGGGCCGGCCTCGGGAGGCCGACCCCGCCAAAGGATGATTCCTAGCGGACGTCCTCGTTCACGAGTTCGTCCTCTTCCTCACCGAGCTCCAGCAGCTTGCCGCTCTTGCGGTCGGCCAGGTACTTCTTCATTTCGCGCTTGATGACCGGCAGGAGCATGTACACGCCGAGCAGGTTCACGAACGCGCAGATGAACAGGGCGGCATCGGCGAAGTTCAGCACCTGGGTGAAGGTCAGGACCGTACCCACCACGGTGAAGAACAGGAAGACAGCCTTGTAGGTGACCTCCGAAGCCTTGCTGCGGCCGAACAGGTACTCCCAGGCCTTCAGGCCGTAGTAGGACCAGGTGATCAGCGTGGAGAACGCGAACAGGGCAACAGCCACGGCCAGGACCACCGGGAACCAGGGGAGGACGGTGGCGAAGGCGTCGGAGGTGAGGATGACGCCGTCGGGCGCACCTTCGCCTGCCTGGACCTGGTCGATGCCGGCCTGCAGGCTGGGGGCACCGGCGATGATGATGGCCAGTGCGGTCATGGTGCAGATGATGACCGTGTCCACCAGGGGTTCGAAGAGCGCCACGAAGCCTTCGCTGACAGGGCGGCGGGTCTTCACAGTGGAGTGCGCGATGGCTGCGGAGCCCAGGCCGGCTTCGTTGGAGAACGCTGCGCGCTGGAAGCCAACGATCATCACGCCGACCAGGCCGCCGGCCATGCCGGACGGGTTGAAGGCCCCTCCGATGATGGCGGCAAACGCGGCCGGAACGCTGTCGATGTTGACGATGATGACGAACAGGCAGGACACCACGTAGATCAGCGCCATGGCGGGGACCAGCTTGCCGGTGGTGGCGCCGATGGACTTCATGCCGCCCAGGATCACTGCGGCGACGAGTCCGGCCAGCACCAGGCCGAAGACCAGTGCCGCGCCGGAACTGCCCAGGAAGCCGTCCTCGCCGCCGGTGACGTTCTGGATCTGGGCAAAGGTCTGGTTGGCCTGGAACATGTTGCCGCCGGCGATGCCGAAGATCAGGATGGAGACGGCGAAGATGCCGGTAAGGATCTTGGCCGGCACGGTGCCGAGCTTCTTGAAGGCGATGGGCAGGTACTTGAACGGGCCGCCGGTGACGGTGCCGTCGGCGTGGACCTCGCGGTACTTCACGCCCAGGGTGCATTCGGCGAACTTGGTGGCCATGCCCAGCAGGCCGGCCAGGATCATCCAGAAGGTGGCGCCGGGGCCGCCCAGCGCCATCGCGGCACCTACGCCGGCGATGTTGCCCAGGCCCACGGTGCCTGAAAGCGCGGAAGTCAGGGCCTGGAAGTGGGGGACCTCGCCCGGGTCGGACTTGCGGGAGTAAAGGCCGCGTACCACTTCGTACGAAACCTTCAGCCCGCGGAACTGGACGAAGCCGAAGTAGGCGGTGATGATGACGCCGGCGGCAATCAGCCAGGCTACGACGGCGGGAAAGCTCACGTCCCCGATGGTGATGGGGAAAAAGACGATCTTGGAGAAAATGTCTGCAATCGGGAGGAACACCGCATCGATGGCCTCCTCGACTTGCGCCAGCCAGCTGAGGTCTTCAGACACGGCCATAGGCATCGCTTCCATGGGTACCACTTTCTTGTTGCGAACTGGGCAAGGCTCTGGCCCTGGTTGGGGTGGGCCGGGGGTTTTGCCGCTTAAGGCGCTCCAAGTTTACCCGACTTTGAGTGCTGCAGGTCACACTGCCGTTGGCGGGCCGAAGGGCCGGCGGCGCCAGGGCCGTCGTCGTGCGCCTTAAACCGCGGAATTCCGCGGGTTGAGCAGCAGTCCCCCGGCGCGGCCGGACGCGCCGGGGGATGAGCCGCAACAGTCGGGAACTAGCGGGTCAGGTCCTTGCCCCTTGTCTCAGGAATGGTAAATACGGCGGCCGCGCTGATGGCCAGGAGCACCACCGCGTAGACGTTGAACACCTGCGGCGCGCCCAACGTGGTGCCCAGCCACTGCTGCAGGTACGGCGCGGTGCCGCCGAAAACGGCCACGCAGATGGAGTAGGGCACGCCCACGCCCACGGTGCGGATGGAGGTGGGGAACAGCTCGGCGTACACGGCCGGCACGATGGCGGCGCTCGCGGCGATGAAGACCAGCATCACGGACATGCCCACCGCCAGCTGCCACGCGGAATCCTTCAGCAGCCAGGTCATGGGGAAGTGCATGACGGCAGAACCAATGGCACCGGACCAGAGCACCTTCTTGCGCCCGATCCCGTCGGACAGCTTGCCCCAGAACGGCAGGGCGGCGATAAAAACGATGTTGGCGACCACGCCGGCCCAGAGGGCTTCGCCGCGGTCGATCTTCAGTGCGGTGGTGGCGTAGCTCGGTGCCACGACGCCCCAGATGTAGTAGATGACGGTCAGTCCGACGGTCAGGCCGATCACCTGCAGTGCCTGGCGGCGGTGGCGCACAATCTGCGGCCAGATCGGGGCGCGCTTCTCGGCGGTGGATTCGCCCTCGAACGCTTCCGTTTCGTGCAGGCGGGCGCGCATGATCAGCGCGTACAGGCCCATCGCCGCGCCCAGCAGGAACGGGATCCGCCAGCCCCACGCGTTCATCGCCTCAGTGGTCATGGACATGTTCAGGATGGCGCCCAGCAGCGTGCCGAACAGGATGCCCACGGTGCCGGAGGTGTAGATCAGGGTTGCCCAGAAACCGCGGTGCTCCTTGGGTGCCATCTCGGACAGGTACGTTTGCGACGACGGCAGTTCACCGCCGTGCGCCAGGCCCTGGATGAGGCGGGCCACCAGCAGCATGAGGGACGCCCAGGCACCCACCGCGGCGAACGTGGGGGCGACTCCGATCATCAGGCTGCCCAGGGAGGCGAGGCCGACGGCGAGGGTCATCGATGTCTTCCGGCCCACCCGGTCGCCGATCCAGCCAAAGACGAAGCCGCCGAAGGGGCGGGCGACGAACCCGACGGCGAAGATCGCCAGGGTGGACAGCACGGCCGAGGCCGGGTCCGCCTTACTGAACAGCTGGCTGGCGATGAACGGCGTGAACGTGGCGTAGATGGCCCAGTCGTACCATTCGACGGCGTTTCCGATGCCGGTTCCGACGATGGTCTTGGCGGTGGACATCCGTCCAGTCTGCTGCTTGGTTACTGTCATGGTCATGATGACTTCCTGGAGGTCGATAAAAAAGCTGGAATAGCGGTGCTGGTGCCGGCCGCTGGCGCGCTGCTAGGACGCTGCCGAAAGGGCGGCCAGCCGCGAGATGGCCAGTTCGGCGTAGAGCGCGGCCCCGTCAGCCAGCACGCCGTCGTCGAACGTTGCATAAGGTGAGTGGTTGAACGGTGACCGGGCGGGATCTCCGCCGGGTGCCATGGCGCTCAGCCCAACAAACGTCCCCGGCACCTCGGCCAGGACGCGGGAGAAGTCCTCTGAACCGCCCAGGGGAGTGGCCCAGCGGGAGAGGCGGCGCTCGCCGAAGAGGCCGGTGATGACCTTTTCCGCGGTGGTTGTCTCGTCTTCGTTGGTGATGGTGAGGGGGTATTCCTGTTGGTAGTCCACGTGGACCTCCACCCCGTGCCCGGCGGCGATCCCTTTGAGCAAGCGCGGGACGGCTTCCATCATGCGGAGGCGGGATTCCTCGGAGAATGTCCGGATGGTGGCCTCGATGCGGGCTGACTCCGGGATGATGTTGCGCTTGGTTCCGGCGTGCAGGACGCCGACGGAGAGCACCACGGGGTCGAACATGTTGAACTGGCGGGTGACCATGACCTGCAGGGCGGTGACCATTTCCGCGGCCACTGTCACCGGGTCCTTCGCCGCGTGCGGGGCCGAGCCGTGGCCGCCGGCGCCGAGTACCGTAACCTCAAGGCCGTCCGAGGCGCTGAGCATGACGCCGGACTTGGTGCAGAATGTGCCGTGCGGCTCCAGGGACGAGAAGACGTGCATGCCGTAGGCGGCCTGGACCCGGGGGCCGGCGGCATCGAGGACGCCTTCCTTGATCATGTAGCTGGCGCCGTCGCAGCCTTCCTCGCCGGGCTGGAACATGAGGACCACGTCGCCTTGGAGCCGGTGCTGCTTCTCGGCGAGGAGGGTGGCGGCGCCGGTAAGCATGGAGGTGTGCAGGTCGTGGCCGCAGGCGTGCATTGCGCCGTCCGTCCGCGAGGTGTAGTCCACGCCGGTCTTTTCCTGGACCGGGAGGCCGTCCATGTCGGCGCGGAGGAGGACTGCCGGGCGGACTTCGGCGGCTGCGGCGGTGCCGGCGGCCTTGCCTGCCCCCGCGCCGGTACCGGTCCCGCGGAGGACCGCGGTGACGGACGTCGTGTCCTTGCCGAGCGTGATTTCGTACGGCAGGCCGGACAGGGCCTCAAGGACCTTCTCCTGGGTGCGGGGAAGGTGGAGCCCAATTTCCGGCCGGCGATGCAGGTCGTGGCGCAGGCGGACCAGGTCGTCCTGAAGTTCCTTGGCATCTTCGGTAATGGGCACTTTGTTACTCCTTGAAAAGTGGCTTTCCGTTCTGGGGACTATTCTGAAGTGGCATGACTCACATGCTGGGAAACCGCAGGAATTATCATTTGCATCCGGCCTTTTAGCAGGATTCATGCACTGTGACGGGAGGCGTAATGGAGCTGAGCGAAGAGGACCTGGCGCTCATCCAGGTCCTGCAGGCCTCGCCGCGGCTGGGCTGGGCGGACGCCGCCAAGGTGCTGGGAGTCCACGCCACCACGCTCGCGGCGCGATGGGACCGCCTCAAGTCGAGTGGAGCTGCCTGGGTCACGGCGCACCTCGCCGGTGACCCCCGCCAGATGCTCCTAGCCTTCGTGGCCGTGGACTGCGAGATGAACCGCCGCGAAAGCGTCACAGCCCAACTTGCGCAGGTTCCGGACATCATCACGGTGGAGGAAGCGGCAAGCAACCGGGACCTGATGCTGACTGTGGTCACGAAGTCCCTGGACGACTTCAGCACGCAGGTGGTGTCCCGCCTGAAAACCATCGACGGCCTGACCAAGTACCAGACCTCCCTGTGCACCCGGCTCCATACGAGTGCGGACGAGTGGCGGCTCAACATCCTGGACCGGACGCAGCTGGCAGCCCTTCGCTCCCTGGGGGTCCACGCAACTCCGGCAATCCGGCGGCCGGGCCCGGCGGGCGACCTTCCCGCCAGCCACCTTGACCTGCTGCCGTTCCTGGCCCGGGACGGCAGAGCGACAGCGGCCGAGATCGCCCGGGAACTGGGCCGGCATCCGGCTACCGTGCAGCGCCAGCTCAACCGGGTGCTTGCCAGCGGCATCCTGTCATTCCGGTGCGAGATCGCCCAGCGCTACTCTGCTTTCCCGGTGACCTGCCAGTGGTTCGTGAACGTTCCCGCCGGGCGCCATGAAACGGCGTCGGCGGACATCAGGACCATCAGTAACGTCCGCCTGAGCGCCTCCACCACCGGGCCCACCAACTTCACGATCATCATGTGGCTTCAGTCGTTGGCCGACGTCATGGATGCCGAGCTTGCCCTGCAGCAAAAGGTGCCGGGGATCGAGCTGGTGGAAAGCGTGGTCATGCTGCGGACGGTAAAAAGGGTGGGCTGGATGCTCAACGAGGACACCACTTCCAGCGGCGCCGTGGTGGGCAATTAAGGTGGTGGCGCGGGTTACGCGGCTTCCGGGCGGGGGAGTATTTCCCCGCGGCGCAGCACAGCCTCCAGGTCCAGTTCCCGGCTAAGGACGACGACGTCGGCCGGCATCCCTGCACGGAGGTCCCCTGCCAGCGCCGAAAGTCCCAGGACGGACGCCGGGACAGCCGTCGCCGACGCGACCGCATCCTGCAGGTCCACCCCCGCGGCCACGGCGCACCGGACCACGTCGAGCAGCGTCGCGGTCCCGCCGGCGATGGAGCCGCTGCTGTCCACGCGCGCCACGCCCCGGTCCACCGTCACCGCGAGGGAACCCAGCCGGTAGTGCCCGTCCTGCAGCCCCGTGGCCGCCATGGAGTCCGTCACCAGGGCGATGTTGCCGGCGCCAACGAGGTCGAATACCAGCTTGACCGTCTGCGGGGCCAGGTGAACACCGTCGGCGATCAGCTCCACCACAGCCTCGCCCGCGCGGGCTGCTGCCAGGCTGGCCGAGACCGGTCCCGGCGCGCGGTGATGCAGGGACGGCATGGCGTTGAACAGGTGGGTGACCGTTGGCCGCCGTCGTCCGTTCCCCTGGCCGGCGGACTCATGGCCGGCGGATGCAAGTCCTGCCGCCGCCTTGGCCAGGAAGTCCGCGGCGGTGGGGCTGTCCGCGGCGGTATGTCCCAGGGACGGGATGACGCCGTGGGCGGTGAGGAGCTCCACCAGTGCCGACGCGCCGGGCAGTTCGGCCGCCAGCGTCACCGAAGCCAGGGAAGGTCCGGCGGCGTCGAGGAGACCGGCCATCAGTCCGGCGTCCGGCGCGAGCAGCAGTGCGGGATCGTGCGCGCCGCACTGGGCCTCCGAAAGGAACGGACCTTCCAGGTGCGAGCCGGCGATCAGCCCCTCGTCGGTGAGCGTGCGCAGGTTTTTGACGTTGCGGACCAGGTCCTCCGGCGTGCCCGTCACCAGGCTCGCGACCAGGGTGGTGGCACCGCGGCTGTGCAGGTAGCGGGAGGCGGAGCGGGCGCCCTCGGGCGAGCCTTCGGAAAAGTCGGTGCCCAGTGCGCCGTGGCAGTGCAGGTCCACCAGTCCGGGAATGATGATCCGGCCGGCACCCCCGGCAGTCACGCCTTCCGAGGGTTCAAGCAGCCCGGGTTCAAGCAGCCCGGGGAATTCCGACGCCGGCCCCACGTAGGTGAGCACGCCGCCGTCGTACGCCACAACGCCGTCCGTGATGTCCGCGGTGGCGGTGACGACCCGGCCGCGAAGGGTGGATTCGGTGCTCATGCGCTCCAGGCTTCCTGGTTGAGTGCGGCGGCGAAGGCCGCGGCAAGGGTGGGGTCGGACGGGAGGGGACGGGCGGCGGGGGAGCCGTGCCCCGCCGGCGCGCCGCCGGCCCGCGGCCGTGCCGAGGTGTGGATGGCATGCACGCCGGCTTCCACCAGCGCAGGGACCAGCTCCACCGTTGCCCCGCCGCCGGCCATGATCTGGACGGACGGGGCGGACTGCCGGCCCAGCTGGACCAGCCGCCGCAGCATCGGCAGCCCGGCCCCGCAGTCGGTGGCTCCGCCGCTGGTCAGGACGCGGTTGACGCCGGCCTGTTCCAGCCGGGACAACGCCTCGGCCGGATCGGTTCCGGCGGCAAGGGCAGCGTCGAATGCCCGGTGGAACGTCACCTCGGCAGCCGGGTTGGACTGCCGCGCCGCGTGGACGATCCGCCGCGCTGCCGCTTGGTCCGGGGCGCCGGCGGCGGTCAAAAACCCCACCACCACCCCGGCCGCCCCGGCACGCAGGCTCGCGGAAACGTCCCGTTCAATCACGGCAAGCTCATCCGCGGTGTACGCAAAACCGCCCGGCCGCGGCCGTACCAGCACATGGACGGGAAACCCTTGCGCGCAGGCGTGCTCCACCGCGCCAATGCCCGGAGTGACGCCGTCCGTCTCCGCCAGTGCGGTGCAGAGTTCAACCCGCGCCGCGCCCACCGCTTCGGCCAGCCGGACGCCCTCGGCGTTTTCCACGGCGAGTTCCAGTTGCGGCAGGCGGACGGCGGGGCTCAGAGTCCCTGCCACGCCGGCTTCCGCCCGAACGTGTCGGTGTAGTAGTCCCGGTGCGCCAGCCTTGACGCCGCCGCCTCGTCCACCAGCACCGACACATGCGGGTGCAGCTGCAGCGCCGACGCGGGGCACAGTGCGGCAACGGGACCCTCGACGGCGGCCGCAATGGCTTCCGCTTTCGCGTCGCCCATGGCAAGCAGCAGCAGGTGACGTGCCCGCCGGATGGTGCCCAGCCCCTGGGTCAGGACGTGTTCGGGAACGTCGGCGGCGGACTCGAAAAACCGCGCGTTGTCCTGCCGGGTCTGCCGCGTGAGGGTCTTGATCCGGGTCCGTGACGCCAGCGAGGACATGGGTTCGTTGAACCCCACGTGCCCGTCGGTCCCGATGCCCAGGATCTGGATGTCCACCCCGCCCGAGGCGGAAATGCGTTCCTCGTACTGCGCCGCCTCGGCCTCCAGGTCCTCCGCCATGCCGTTCAGACCATGCACGGCATCAGGGGCGAAGTCCACGCTGCCGGTGAATTCCTCGCGGATCACCGAGTGGTAGGACTGGGGGTGCCCGGCCGGCAGCCCCACGTACTCGTCCAGCAGGAAGGCCTGCGCGTTGGCGAAGCTGAGCCCTCCTGCGCGGTGCCGCCTGATGAGTTCCGCGTAGGTGCCAAGCGGCGTGGAACCGGTGGCCAGGCCAAGGACGGACGGGCCGCGGCGGACCTGCTGCTCGATGGCGTCGGCGGCCGTGCGGGCCACGTCGGCCGGGGTGGGAAGGATAACGATTTCCATGCTCTCCAGGCTGCTTTCGGTTTTGGGCGGGCGGGGGAGTACGACGGCGGCGCCTACTTGGCGGGTTCGGTCTCCACCGTGATTTCGTCGTCTTCACGGCCGGGGGTGCGCAGGTTCCAGCGCTTGATGACGAAGGAGAAAAGGAAGTAGTAAACCACCGCGTAGCCAATCCCGATGGGAATGAGCAGCCAGCCGTTCTCGGACTTGCCGAAGTTGAGCACGAAGTCGATCAGGCCTGCGGAGAACGTGAAGCCGTGGTGGATGTCCAGCGCGTTCACCAGTGCCATCGAGGTTCCGGTCAGGACCGCGTGGACGATGTACAGCGGGAAGGCCACGAACATGAAGGAGTACTCCAGCGGTTCGGTGATGCCGGTGAAGAACGCGGTCAGGGCGCTGGAGAGCATGATGCCGCCCACTACCTTCTTCTGCGTGGGCTTGGCGTGGCGCCAAATGGCCAGCGCGGCCGCCGGCAGGCCGAACATCATGATGGGGAAGAACCCGGTCATGAAGATTCCCGCGGAGGGATCGCCGGCGAAGAACCGGTTGAGGTCGCCGCGGACCAGTTGGCCGGAGGCATCGGTGTAGTCGCCGATGAGGAACCATACGCCCGAGTTCAGGATGTGGTGCAGGCCTGCCGGGATCAGCATGCGGTTGGCGAAGCCGTAGAGGCCGCCGCCCGCCACCGCGTTGCTTGACACTGCCTCGCCCACAGCGGAAAGGCCCGCGTTGAAGAGGGGGTAGAGCAGTGCCATGGCGACGCCCACCACCAGGCTGGTCACGGAGGTCAGGATGGGCACCAGCCGGCGGCCGCTGAAGAACCCGAGGAAGTCAGGCAGCTTGGTGCGGTAGAAGCGCTGCCAGAGCATCGCGGACAGCAGGCCCACCACGATGCCTGCGAGGACGCCGTAATTGATGACGGCAGGCTTCCCGGCGGGGTCCACCTGGCCGGCGAGGACCAGCGGGGACATCGCCTTGAACACGCCGTCGATCACCATGTAGCCAACCACGGCAGCCAGGGCGGTGGAACCGTCGGCCTTCTTGGCCCAGCCGATGGCGATGCCCACCGCGAAGATCAGGGGCAGCCAGGTGAAAACAGCGTTGCCGGCGGCGGAAATGACTGCTGCGCCGCCCTCAAACCCGGGGATGGCGCCAAGCAGGTCCGCCTGGCCGATGCGCAGCAGGATGCCCGCCGCAGGAAGGACCGCAATGGGGAGCATGAGGCAGCGGCCAAGGCGCTGCAGCGTGGCAAAGGCCCGGTTCGGCTTCTTTTCAGGAGCCAGGGCTTGGGTGTCGGACGTTGACATGGATAGCACCTCTGCTGGGTCGGGTGGGGGCTTGTGAAGAGACCATTCAAGCCGGTACTGTCTGGTTATGACCAGTTCAGTGTGATTCACCCCACCAGTGCCTGTCAAGAAGGCATTTTGGGAAGGCCCCGGGGCGGAGACGCTCCCGGAGGTGGACCCGCCGGCGGGGGAGCGCCATCATTGGTCGCACCGGGTCCACCGGATTCGGATCGTCAAGGAGTGCCTGACCAGGCACCGGCAGAAAGGGCAGTCATGTCCAAAGCAGAAAAGATCATCGAAGGCCTTGGTGGCGCCGGCAACATCGTCGAGGTGGAGGCCTGCATCACCCGGCTCCGGACTGAGGTGAAGGACGGCTCGCTGGTGAACGAGGCGACCCTCAAGGCGGCGGGCGCCCACGGTGTCCTGGCGGCGGGAACCGCAGTCCAGGTTATCGTCGGTCCCGAGGCCGACACGCTCGCCGAAGACATCGAGGACCTCCTCTAGTGGCGGATTCCCTGGTGGTTAATTCCCCGATCAGCGGCACCGTTATCCCCCTGGCGGAGGTCCCGGATCCGGTATTCGCCGGCCAGATGGTCGGCTCCGGCGCTGCCGTGGAGCCGCCCGCCGGTGAAACCTTCGACGTCGTATCCCCGGTTTCCGGGAAGGTGATCAAGCTGCTGCCGCACGCCTTCGTGGTGGTTGAGAAGTCGGGACGCGGCATCCTGACTCACGTTGGCATCGACACGGTCAAGCTCAAGGGGGACGGCTTCACCCTGCTTATTGCGCAGGGCGACACCGTGGACGCCGGGGCCCCGGTAATGCGCGTTGATCCGGCCGCCGCGCTGGCGGCGGGGTACTCGATGGTGAGTCCCGTCGTCGTACTCGATTCCAAGCCGGACACGGCAACGCTCGCCGCCAGCGGCACTGTGGCTGCCGGCGCAGGACTGTTCACGCTGGACTCCTAGAGCCGCACTTCCATGGTGAGTGAATACCGGTCCGAGCGGTACCACGAGCGGGAGTGCTCGATCGCCAGCGGGCCGGAGTAGGAAACCCGGTCAAACGCCAGGACCGGCGCTCCGGTCCCGGTGCCGAGGAGTGCCCCGACGTCCGCCGGGGCACCCTCGGACCGGACCGTCTGGCGCGCCCGGTCGATCTGGTGGCCGAACTGCGCGGCCAGCGCCTTGTATACGGAGCCGGTGAGGTCGATGTCCAGGAGGCCCGGGGCGTGTGCGGGGTTGTACCAGGCGTCGTCCACGCTGACGGGACGGCCGTCCGCCAGGCGGAGCCGCTTGAGGTGGATGGCATCCGCGCCCGGGGCCAGGCCAAGGGCCTCTGCGGTGTCCTCGGGGGCCGGCGTGGTCTCGGCCGCCAGGACCACCGTGCTGGGAACGTGGCCCATCGCTTCCATTTCCTGCGTGAAAGAGGCGAGGTGCAGCGTCGACTGGACCGCGGAATCGGCCACGAATGTTCCCTTGGCCGGAACGCGCACCAGGTGCCCTTCGTTCACCAGGCGCCCCAGTGCGGCGCGTACCGTGATCCTGCTGACGCCGTAGGCGTCCATGAGGGCGCGCTCGCTGGGCAGGCGGGCGCCCGGCTCCAGCTCCTCCTTGGCCAGCTTGAGGATGATCAGGCGCAGCTGCTCGTGCTTGGGGACCTGCGAGTTGTTGATTGATGCCGCCAATTCGGTCCCTCGTTTTCGTGGAGCGGTCCGGAGAGGACCAGTACAACGGATTATTACACATTGCCATCGTGGGGACCGGTGCTAATCTATAGACACTAAGCATGCTTCCTATTTCGAAGGGGTGTTACCTGATGCGAAAAGTACCAGCGCTTGGATTGACTACTGCGGCACTGTTGGCACTGGCGGCCTGCACCGGCGGTGGCGGCGGTTCGGCCAGCCCGTCGGCGCCGGCAGAGACGGAAGGCGCAGACGCCAAGGTCTACTCGGAGGACGAACTCCGTGAGCTGATCTCAGGAATGCAGGACGCGGACGGCAACGAGCTGAAGCTCTACTCCAAGGAACAGGTGGACCAGGGCGGCAACATGGCCAAGCTCCTCCTCGGCACGGCGAAGGTGGATCCGGCCGATTGCAAGGACATCGCCACTGCCGGCCTGCTGGAGAGTGTGGAAAGCGGCTCGGTGGCCGTTGCGCTGTCCGAAGGGGACGAGCCCCGCAGCCTCTCCGCGCAGTCCGGCAGTGACGGCCCGGATGCCGTGGAGGCCCTGCGCGAGGTCAGCGGCAAGATGGGCCAGTGTGCCAAGTTCACCGTGGAAGCGGTGGGCCAGAAGTATGAGGTCACCAGCGAGGAGCTCGACGCCGAGACGGACGCTGAGGAAACCTTCGCTACCACCAGCACCAGGACCGGTGCCGAGCAGGAGCAGCTGATGCAGGTCTCCGCCGCGGAAGGCCGGCTGCTGGTGGTGGCCACCAAGAGCGGCTCGAACCTGGATGACGAGGACAAGAAGGAACTTGAGGACCTGGTCAACGAGGTCCTCGCGAAGGCCGACGGCGGCGGCGCCACTTCCAGCCCCGAAGCCACCGGGACGTCGGGGTCCACTGAGTCACCCTCGCCTGACGTCACCGTCTCGCCTGCCCCGACAGGGGATGAAACTGAAGGCGCAATGACGGTTTCGCCGTCACCCACAATGTCCAACTGATAGGCAGCAGGAAGGGCGGGCGGGGCCTTTTCGGCTCCGCCCGCCCTGTGCTTTTTCCATGAAAGGCAGGACCATGAGTACTCCCGACAAGCAGCACCCTGAACGTTCCCAAGCGGCCAATATCCGCGAGGAACAGCAGGCCCACGCCCCGGGGACGGTACCGCCGTCGTATGTGGGGAGCGGGGAGCCCGGGCAGGAGCCCAAGCCCGAAGAAGCCCTTGATGACTCCGGCACTTGGGACGGCGACGCCTAAAGTCCGGATTTCAACCCGGCCGGCAGGGCTACCGGCAGACGCTGCTGAAGGTGTTGCTGGCTTCCTGGTAGCCGGGGGTGAGCTCGGCGAGCTTGTCCTCGTCGGGCGTTTCCTTGGCCTGTTCGTCCGTGTATTCCAGGATCGAGCCGAGCGGCTCCTTGAGGTCGTCCGAGGCGACCGCGTGGATGGGGCGGATCTGGTTGGCCAGCATGTTCATGCCCGTCTTGCCGGCTGCGTTGGCCGGGCTGGAGAGGACCACCTGGACCCGCTCGCAGGTTTCAGCGTTGGAGAGCTGGTTGGACGGGGAACAGGCGGTGGCGGAGGCCACGAGGCCGGCAGCGATCAGGGTGGTGGCGAATTTCTTCATGGTTCCCTCAGTAGTCGTTTGAGGTTTCGATTGTAAGCAGAACCCTCCGCACACAAGGCAACGCGGGGTCGCCTCCGGCCCACTAATGGGGGTTCATGCGGCCGGAGATGACCCCGCGTTGCAGGGGGATGGGGGTTAGTGCTGACCGAGGTTGCCGCCGACGGGCGGGACGCCGCCGTCGTCCCGGGCCCCGCGCTCGCGGCGCTCGCCGGCGCTCAGGTTTTCGCCTTCCAGGGTCTCGTCAGACTCGCCTTCCACGTCCACCAGGCCGTTGGTCTGGTCGAACGCGTGGCCGATCCGGTCGTTGCCCAGGTCGGCGACCGAACCGGACGGGCCGGCTGCCGCCGTCGTGCGTTCCGGCGCTGCTGTGGTGTCCGTCGTCAGGGGGGTGACCGTGGCCGGTTCGCCGACGGCGACTGGCGTCACCGTTTCATCGGCGGCTGCGGAGGCGTCCTTGTTGCTGGCTGCGCTCATTGCAGCGGCTGCGCCGGCTGCAGCTGCCACGCCCGCCGCGGCCACCTTGCCGGAAACACCGGCCTTGCCCGAGTCGCCGAGGGATCCGGCGGCGTGTTCGACGCCGGGTGTGCCCACGGTGGCGCCCGGGTTCACCGTGCCGCGCCAGGCGCCGGAGGCGTAGCCTTCGTCCTCGATGAATTCCTTGAACCGGTTGAGGTCCGCTTCGGCCTGCCGGTCCACCACGTTGAGCTTGTCGCCTACCTTCTCCACGACGCCCTCGGGCTCGTACTCAAGGGTCAGCCGGATGGAGGTTTGGCCGCCGCCGACGTCTTCGAATTCCACGGCACCGGCGTTGGTGGCACCCTCGGTGGCTGCCCAGGCCACCTTGCGGTCCGGGACCTGTTCCAGGATGCGGGCCTGCCACTGCCTGCGGACACCGCCGATTTCCGCGACCCACTCCAGCCGGTCGTCGCTCAGCTGCTGGACGCTTTTTACGCCGCCCATGAAGTGGGGGAACTCCTCGAACTGGGTCCACTGGTTATAGGCCGTGCTCACCGGTACGTTCACCAGAATGCGTTTTTCCACCTTCGTGCTCATAACGTCTCCTTCGCTTGTTACCGGGGGTCTGACGAACACTCAACAATTCATCAGTATGCTTACCATACCTTCCGCGCGCGATGGATTCCAGAGGCTCTCTGGCCGGGCTTGAGGTTCTGTGCTGGACTGGGGGTGCAGTGCATCAACCGCCGTCCACGGGCGGCACCTTTTCCAGTCATCATGCTCAGCCGGCATGCCGGCGCAGTGGAAGGAAACCAAATGGCACCGTACAAGATCGGCTATTTTGTGGGCAGCCTGGCCAGCAACTCCATCAACAGGGTCCTCTCCAAGGCACTCATTAAGCTCGCCCCGGAGAACCTGGAATTCACCGAAATCCCCATCAGGGACCTCCCGCTCTACAGCCCCGACTACGACGCGGACTTCCCCGCGGAAGGCCGCGAACTGAAGAAAGCCATCGAGGCCTCCGACGGGATCCTGTTCATATCGCCGGAGTACAACCGCTCCGTCCCCGGCGCACTGAAGAACGCCATCGACTGGGGATCCCGCCCGTGGGGCACCAACTCCTTCGCCCGCAAGCCCACGGGCATCATCGGCGCTTCGCCCGGCAGCATCGGCACCGCGGTGATGCAGTCCTCGATGCGCAGCGTCCTGAGCTTCCTGGATGCGCCGCAGCTGAATGCCCCGGAAGCCTACGTCCACTTCGACGCCGCAGTGTTCGCGGACGACGGCGACATCAAGAACGAGGGGACGGCGAGCTTCCTGCGCCACTACATGGAGGAGTACGAGGCTTTCGTTGCCCGCGTCCTCGCCGCCAACGCACCGGGCCACATTGGCGACCGGCAGACGGATTCCGCCAAGCTCACCCGCTAGCAGCCGTTAGCCGTCGGGGCGGGCCGGTCGCAACCGGCCCGCCCCGCACAACCTCCGGATGCCCGCCACGCCATTGAGGCGGGCACCCGAGCCTCTGCTCCAGCCGGCTAGTCCAGCGGAAGCGTCACGCTTACCTGTGCACCGTGTCCCGGGCTGGTGGAGATGTCGACGGTGCCGCCGACGGATCGGACGGCCACCGACATCAGCCGCAGCCCGTACCCGTGGTGCCGCCCGCTGACGGCAACCTGGGAGTCAAAGCCCGTGCCGTCGTCGGATACCACCAGGCGGATGCCGTGGTCCACGGCGGCAAGCCGCACCGTCACGTGCTCCGCGTGCGCGTACTTGTAGGTGTTGCTGAGGGCCTCGCGCGCCGACTGGTAAAGGAGGAACGCGCAGTCCGCCGGTATCTCAATGCCCCAGTGCGGAGTGTCCCAGCGGACTGCGGTTCCTTGCTCCCGGAGGGGCCTTGCGAGCCTGTTAATGCAGCCGGCCAGCCCCAGGGTGCGGAAATCGGGCGGGTACGGGTCGGTGAGGACGCCACCTACCGTGCTCACCTCTGCCTCAAAACCTGCCGCGATCCCCATGACTTCCTGCTCCCCATTGCTGGTTTGTCTGATGGCACCAGCGTGGACCCGGAAGTGCAAAGGGAGGCAAGGAATCCCTCAAGATCCGATCAAATTTTTGCGGGCCGGAGCTGGCGCTTTTCCGGCGGCGGGCTGTTAGCGTGGAGGCCCATCCACTGTAGGAGGAACCATGACCATCGAATCCCCGGACTCATTGCCCGAAGGCGAGTCGCAGGACATCACGGCCACCACCGATGCGGAGAACGACGGCGGGATCCCCGCCGGTGCGGGCGGCGTGGGCCTCGGCGCCGATGACACGAAGAACACCTTCGAACCGGAGGAAGTCCCGCACGGGTTGGAAAAGCCCGAGACGGACTGACGCTCTGACCACAGCAACGCGGGGTCACTTCCGGTCCAATAACGGGTGGTTATCGGCCCCGAAGTGACCCCGCGTTGGGGCGTGCCAGGGTTTACTTCAGGTCGAAGCGGTCCAGCTCCATGACCTTCGTCCAGGCGGCCACGAAGTCGTTGACGAACTTCTCCTTGGCGTCATCGCTCGCGTAGACCTCGGCCAGTGCACGGAGCTGCGAGTTGGAGCCGAACACCAGGTCCACCGGGGTTGCGGTCCACTTCAGCTCGCCGGTGGAAACGTCCGTGATCTCGTAGACGTTTTCCTCCGACTCCGACGCCTTCCACTTGGTGCCGGGGGAGAGCAGGTTGACGAAGAAGTCGTTCGTCAGGACCTGCGGCTTGTCCGTCAGCACGCCGTGGCCGGACCCGCCGATGTTGGTGCCAAGCGCCCGCATGCCGCCGATAAGCGCCGTCATTTCCGGCGCGGAAAGGTCCAGCATGTAGGCCTTGTCCAGCAGGAGGGTTTCCGGCTGGAGCTTCTCGCCGGGGCGCACGTAGTTGCGGAATCCGTCTGCCCGCGGCTTCAGGTACTGGAACTGCTCGACGTCGGTCTGGTCCTGGGCGGCGTCCGTGCGTCCCGGGCGGAACGGCACGGTGACCGGGAACCCGGCATCTGCCGCTGCCTTTTCGACGGCGGCGCAGCCGCCGAGGACGACCACGTCAGCCAGCGAGACCTTCTTGCCCCCGGGCTGGGCGGAGTTGAACTCCTGCTGCACGCGCTCCAGGGCTGCCAGCGCCGTCGTAAGCTGCTCGGGTTCGTTGACCTCCCAGCTGCGCTGCGGCTCCAGCCGGATACGGGCGCCGTTGGCGCCGCCGCGGCGGTCCGTCTTCCGGAAGGTGGATGCGGCAGCCCAGGCGGTGGTTGCCAGCTGCGAGACGGAAAGGCCCGAGTCCAGGAGCTTTGCCTTCAGTGACGCGATGTCCTCGTCGCTGACCAGTTCGTGGTCCACGGCGGGAACGGGGTCCTGCCAGAGCTGCGCTTCGGGGACCCAGGGCCCCAGCATGTGCGGGCCGACGGGACCCATGTCGCGGTGCAGCAGTTTGTACCAGGCCTTGGCGAAGGCCAGCTGGAACTCGTCCGGGTTTGCCCGGAAGCGGCGTCCGATGGCTTCGTAGGCCGGGTCGAAGCGCAGGGACAGGTCCGTGGTGAGCATGGTGGGCCGGTGCTTCTTGTTGGGGTCGTGGGCGTCCGGGATGATCTCCGGGGCGTCCTTGGCAACCCACTGGTGGGCGCCGGCGGGGCTCTTGACCAGCTCCCATTCGTACTCGAACAGGATCTCCAGGAAGCGGTTGCTCCACTGGGTCGGTTTGTCTGTCCAGGTGACTTCGAGGCCGGAGGTGATGGTGTCCCCGCCCTTGCCGCTGCCGTAGGTGCTGAGCCAGCCGAGGCCCTGCGCCTCGAGGTTGGCGCCCTCAGGCTCGGGGCCGACGTGCGCGTCGGCGTCACCGGCACCGTGGGTCTTGCCGAACGTGTGGCCACCGGCGATCAGCGCGAAGGTCTCTTCGTCGTTCATGGCCATCCGCTTGAAGGTCTCCCGGATGAACGCTGCCGCGAGCTTGGGGTCCGGGTTGCCGGCCGGGCCCTCGGGGTTGACGTAGATCAGGCCCATCTCGGTGGCTCCGACGTCCTCGGCCATCTGGCCTTCGGCGACGTAGCGTTCGTCGCCGAGCCAGGTGTCCTCCGGGCCCCAGAAGATCTCTTCTGGCTCCCAGACGTCCTCGCGGCCGAAGGCGAAGCCAAAGGTCTTGAAACCCATCGACTCGAGCGCTACGTTCCCGGCGAGGACCAGCAGGTCCGCCCACGAGAGCTTCTGGCCGTACTTCTGCTTGACGGGCCACAGCAGGCGCCGGGCCTTGTCCAGGTTGGCGTTGTCCGGCCAGCTGTTCAGCGGCGCGAACCGCTGGCTGCCGTCCCCGGCGCCGCCGCGGCCGTCATGGACGCGGTAGGTGCCGGCAGCGTGCCAGCTGAGGCGGATCATCAGGCCGCCGTAGTGGCCGAAGTCCGCCGGCCACCAGTCCTGGGACGTGGTGAGGACATCGGTGATGTCCCGCTTCAGGGCCTCGAGGTCCAGCTTCTGGAATTCCTCCCGGTAGCTGTATCCCGCGCCCAGGGGGTTGCCCTTTGGGCTGTGGGCGTGGAGTACGGAAAGGTCCAGCTGGTTGGGCCACCAGTCCGCGATGGTCCGGGGGCGGTGTGCCTTGGGCTGCGGCGAATCAATGGCCGGGTTTTCGCTCTCGCTGCCGTGCGAGGTCACGCTGTCAGGGGCCGCGTTGTAAGGGGCCCCGCTGTGCGCTACAGGGCAGCCGCCCTCGGATTGGCGGTCGGTCATGGTGCTTCCTTCCAGGTGGCCGAGGCCGTGGTCGGACTCGGGGCAGCGGGTTCAACCTTCCTATTGGAACATAGGCGCGCGCCGGCCACTGCCCGGGGTGTTCACAAACAGCCAAAGCCCGGCGACGACGTCACGCTGAGCACGCTTTTGATCCCGCACTGGCCCGGGTTTAAGGGCAAAACCCCGGAAACCCGCGGAAGTCTTTCCTGAGCGTGAACCAAAAGCGTGCCCGGCGTGACGCGAAGACCCCGGCCTACACCAGCTGCGCGATCCGGCCGGCGACGGACTCTGCGGGCGGGTGGTCCAACACTTCCCTCCGGCTCAGGTGGATACCGGCGATCATGCACCGTACCGACCCGCCGGCCAGTTCGATCGTGGGAACGTCGACGGGGAGCATCGTGCAGCTCCGCTGGATCACGTCCTTCTGGTCCCCGGTCAGGCTCCTGTAGGCCCTGCCTGACAGGACCAGAACCAGTCCGTCCCTGCCCTGCAGCTCTATGGCATTCCCGGCGAATTCCTTGATCTGGTGTGGCGTCAGGTCGACGACGGCACGCCCCGATGACGCCAGGCGTTCCACCACCTGCTGACGGCGGACCTCGGAGCGGATCAGGTCCAGGCCCACCATCGCGAAGTCCGTGGCCACGCACATCATGACGTTCGTGTGGTAAATGGCGGTGCCGTCCGGATCGGTGGCATCGAACAGCATGGGTTCATAACCGAAGTTCGTGCAGAACCGCTCCAGGGCCACCGGATCTGCCCGGTGGGACCTGGCGACGTAGGCTACCCGGTCCTGGTGGTCCAGAACCATGGCCCCGGTGCCCTCCAGGAACACGCCGTCCGGCTCCAAACCCGAATAATCGATGACATCCTGCACCCGGTACCGGCTCTTCAGGAATTCAACGATGTCCGACCGGCGCTCGCGCCGCCGGTTCGGGACATACATTGGGAAGACCGCCACGTGCCCGCCCGAATGGGTGGACAGCCAGTTGTTGGGAAACACGCTGTCCGGGCGGGTATGGTCCTGGTCTTCGAACAGGTGCACCACGACGCCTGCGGCCTCCAGAGCCTGGGCCAGCCTGGTTACCTCCTCATACGCCGCAGCGGCAAGCATGTCCGTGTGCAGATGCTCCCCGGTGGCCTGGAAGGCATTGTCCGCCGCGGTTTCCGGGTTGGGGATGAACCGGTGCGGCCTGATGAGGATGACCGAGGAAGGGGCTTGGACTGACACGGCGCTAGGAACCGACCGGAGAAAGGGCGCCCACCAGGCCGAAGAGGTCCTTGGGGTCCTCCGGGTTGGCCACGAGGTCAATCTCTTCAAAGAAATCGGACTCCTTCACCGCATCCCGGACATAGCGGAGGGCGGAGAAGTCCTCGATGGCGAAGCCCACAGAGTCGAAGACCGTGACCTGGTCAGATGCTGTGCGCCCGGCGGCTTCCCCGGTCAGGACCTGCCAGAACTCAGTCACGGCAAAGTCCGCCGGCATCTGCTGGATCTCCCCTTCGATCCGGGTCTGCGGGGTGAATTCAACGAACACCTTGCCCAGTTCCAGGATGGCGGCGTCCAGTTCGGTCTTTCCAGGGCAGTCTCCGCCGATGGCGTTGATGTGGACGCCCGGACGGATCATGTCTGCGCTGAGGACAGTGGCGTTGGCCTTGTCCGCGGTGCACGTGGTGATGACGTCGGCGCCCTGGACAGCATCTGCCGCCGAAGACGCGATGTAGACGTCAAAACCCAGCGGCGATGCATTGCGGACCAGCTTCTCCATGGCGGCGTGGTCGGTGTCCCAGACCCGGAGGGTGGTGATTCCGAGGGCAGCCTTGAACGCCAGTGCCTGGAACTCCGACTGGCTGCCCGTGCCGATCATTGCCATCACAGTGGAGTCTGGCCGGGCAAGCCTTCTGCCGACCATGCCGGAGGTGGCTGCCGTCCGCAGGGCTGTCAGCAGTGTCATTTCGGTGAGGAACGTGGGGTATCCGTTATGGACGTCCGCCAGGACTCCGAAGGCGGTGACCGTCTGGAACCCCCGGGCCGGGTTGGAGGGATGGCCGTTGACGTATTTGAAGCCGTAGGTCTCGTGGTCGCTCGTGGGCATGAGTTCGATGACGCCGAACGGGGTGTGGCTGGCTACCCGGGGAGTTTTATCGAAGGATTCCCAGCGGCGGAAGTCGTCCTCCAGGTAGTCCATCATTTCGGAGATGATGGTTTCGGTTCCGGTGCGGGCGGCCCACCGCACCATGTTGTGAACATCGACAAAACGCGTCATTGCGCTCCTTTTTCAGTGTGAACAGATTGCCGTCCTCACGGTATTGGCCGCCGATATGCAACCACAATGAGCGATGAGCCTATCTTTTGCTGAAACTTTGGACAGTTAGCTGCGGTAGTTTTGGCATTCTGCAAGATTTCGCCGCGGGCGTGCTGTTACCTCAGGACCGAGCTGAGCAGCAGGCTCGTTTCGCTGTTCATGATTCCGTCTACGTTGCGGATCCTGCCCAAGACGTTGTCGAAGGCGCCGAGGTTTTCGGTGGCCAGTTCGGCCACGAGGTCCCAGCCTCCGTTGGTGGTGTGAAGTGACGTGATTTCGGGGAATCCCCGAAGTTCCCGTATGACGTTGTTTGCCGACCGGCCCTCCACCTCGATGAGGGTGACGGCGCGGATGGCGAGCGGATCGGCTTCATCCCGGACCCTGGCGGTGAATCCCACGATGGTTCCGGAGGCCAGCAGCCGTTCCAGGCGGCTGTTCACGGTCGCCCTGGCAACGCCGAGTTTGCGGGCGAGGCTGGCAACCGGGGCGCGCCCGTCCTCGCGGAGGGCGGACAGCAGCCTGCGGTCAAGATCCGTGAGGGCAGTCATCTACAGAACGTATAACGACGGCTGGCAATTTGCGCAGTCCGACGGTCACCTGGCCACCTTGTCCTCCCCTGCACGGCCCGTTCCCAGCGGCCAGACGTAAACTGGTCTTCGCGCCACCCCCGTGGCCTTGGACCGGGAGCCGCCTTGCTCTGGAAACTGCTTGTTGAATACCTCCGCCCGCACCGCAGGCTGCTGGCCGCCGTCGTGGTCTTCCAGCTGGCGCAGTCCATCGCGTCGCTTTATCTGCCCACCCTGAACGCGGACATCATCGACGACGGCGTGGCCACCGGGGACACCGGCGTCATCCTGAGGCTCGGCGCGGTGATGCTGGGGATCACGCTGCTGCAGATCGCCTGCGCCATCATCGCCGTGTACTTCGCGGCGAAGGCCGCCATGGGCGTGGGCCGGGACCTGCGCGGCGCCATCTTCAAACGGGTGGGGGAGTTCTCCGAGCAGGAGGTCACCAAGTTCGGCGCGCCCAGCCTCATTACGCGGTCCACCAACGACGTCCAGCAGGTCCAGCAGCTGGTCCTGATGTCCGCCACCATGCTGGTCACTGCGCCCATGCTCAGCATCGGCGGCGTGATCATGGCCATCCGGCAGGATGTGCAGCTGTCCTGGCTGATCGCCGTCGCCGTCCCGGTGCTGCTTCTGGCCGTCGGCCTGCTCACCGCCCGGATGGTGCCGCTGTTCCGCAAGATGCAGAAGCGGATCGACACCGTGAACCGCGTCCTCCGCGAGCAGCTCACCGGCATCCGCGTGGTCCGTGCGTTCGTCCGCGAGGACATCGAGACCGCGCGCTTTGCCTCCGCCAACGAGGACGTCACGGACACCGCCCTCCGCGCCGGCCGGCTGATGGCGCTCGCGTTCCCGGTGGTGATGCTGGTGCTGAACGTCTCCAGCGTGGCCGTGATCTGGTTCGGCGCGTTCCGCATCCAGGACGGCTCCATGCAGGTCGGCACCCTCATCGCGTTCCTCAGCTACCTGATCCAGATCCTCATGTCCGTCATGATGGCCACGTTCATGGCCGTGATGATCCCGCGCGCGGCCGTCTCTGGCGACCGGATCGGGGAGGTGCTGCGCACGGAGTCCAGCGTCCGCCCGCCGGCCCGGCCCGTCACCACCAGGGTGCGGAACGGCGGGCTGGAAATGCGCGACGTCGGATTCGCCTACCCGGGTGCCGACCTGCCGGTCCTCGCCGGGATCAGCTTCACCGCCAAGGCAGGGCGGACGACGGCGATCATCGGCAGCACCGGCTCGGGCAAGACCACCCTGGTGAACCTCATGCCGCGGCTGTTCGACGCCACCACCGGCTCGGTGCGGATCGACGGCGTGGACGTGCGCGAGCTGCACCCGGACCTGCTCTGGGGGCACATCGGCCTGGTCCCGCAGCGGCCCTACCTGTTCAGCGGCACCGTCCGCAGCAACCTGCTCTACGGCAAGCCGGACGCCACCGAGGACGAGCTCTGGACCGCGCTGGAAATTGCCCAGGCCAGGGACTTCGTGGAGCGGATGGACGGGGGCCTGGACGCGCCCATCAGCCAGGGCGGCACCAACCTCTCCGGCGGGCAGCGGCAGCGGCTGGCCATCGCCCGGGCCCTGGTGAAACGGCCCGAGCTGTACATCTTCGACGACTCGTTCTCCTCCCTGGACACCGGCACCGACGCCCGCCTCCGCCAGGCCCTGAAGCGCAGCACCTCCGGCGCCACGCTGGTGATCATCGCCCAGCGCGTGTCCAGCATCGTGGACGCGGACCAGATCCTGGTGCTCGACGGCGGCAGGATCGTCGGGCGCGGAACGCACCGCGAGCTGCTGGAGACGTCCGAAACGTACCGCGAGATCGTCTCCTCCCAGCTGGCGGCGGAGGAGACGGTATGAGCCCGGAACCCACTCAGGCACCCGGCACCAAGGCCGCACCCGCCTCCGCACCCGGAGGCGCCGACGTCGTACGCATTCCCCGTCCGGCAGGCGGACCGGGGCGTGGCGGTCCGTTCGCGGGGATGAACGTCCCGGCGGAGAAGGCGATGAACTTCTGGCCGTCCGCCAAGCGGCTGCTGGGGACGCTGCGGCCGGAGCGGGCGTGGCTGCTGCTGGTGTTCGTGACGGCGGTGGCCGGCGTGGCGCTGTCCGTGATCGGGCCGCGACTGCTGGGGGAGGGCACCAACCTGATCTTCGCCGGCGTCGTCTCCCGCGAACTGCCGCCTGGCACCACCAAGGAGCAGGTGGTCGCGCAGCTGCGGGCGTCCGGGGAGGGGCAGCGCGCGGACATGCTCACCGCGATGGACCTGATGCCGGGGCAGGGGATCGACTTTGCCGCGCTGGGCAGCGTGCTGACGTGGGCGCTGGTGCTGTATGTGCTGTCGTCGGCGTTTATGTGGGTGCAGGCGTACGTGCTGAACGGTGTGGTGCAGCGGACGGTCTTCGGGCTGCGCGCGGAGATCGAGGCGAAGATCCACCGGCTGCCGCTGCGGTATTTCGACTCGATCCAGCGCGGCGAGCTGCTGAGCCGGGTCACGAACGACGTGGACAACATTTCGCAGAGCCTGCAGCAGACCATCAGCCAGGCGGTCACGTCCGTGCTGACGGTGCTGGGCGTGCTGGTGATGATGGTGATCCTCTCGCCCACACTGGCGCTGATCGCGCTGGTGACCATTCCGCTGACGCTGGGTATCACGGCGCTGATCGCCAAGCGTTCGCAGAAGCTGTTCGTGGCGCAGTGGAAGCACACGGGGGAGCTGAACGGGCAGATCGAGGAGACGTACACCGGGCATGCGCTGGTGAAGGTGTTCGGCCGGCAGCAGGAGGTGGGCGAGCGGTTCCGGCAGAAGAACGCGGAGCTGTATGACGCGAGCTTCGGGGCGCAGTTTATTTCCGGGCTGATCATGCCGGCCATGACGTTCATCGGGAACCTGGTGTATGTGGGGATCGCGGTGGTGGGCGGCCTGCAGGTGGCGTCCGGGGCCATGCAGCTGGGCGACGTGCAGGCGTTCATCCAGTACTCCCGGCAGTTCACCATGCCGCTGGCGCAGCTGGGGTCCATGGCCAACGTCCTGCAGTCCGGGGTGGCCTCAGCCGAGCGGGTATTCGAGCTGCTTGATGAGGAGGAGGAATCGGTTGAGCCTCCCGCTTCTTCCGGGCCGGTGTTCGGGCGTGGCCGGCTGGTGTTCGAGGATGTGTCCTTCTCGTATTCGCCGGACAAGCCGTTGATCTCTGGGTTGTCCCTGGTGGCGGAGCCGGGGCAGACGGTGGCGATCGTGGGGCCCACCGGGGCTGGCAAGACCACGCTGGTGAACCTGATGATGCGCTTCTACGAGCTGGACGCGGGGCGGATAACGCTCGACGGCGTGGACGTCACCTTGGTGCCGCGGCGGGAGCTGCGCTCGCGGATGGGAATGGTGCTGCAGGATACGTGGCTGTTCGGCGGGACCGTCCGGGACAACATCGCGTACGGCCGGCCTTCTGCTACTGAGGCCGAGATTCTGGAGGCGGCACGGGCGACGTACGTGGACCGGTTCGTGCGGTCACTGCCGAACGGGTACGACACGGTGCTGGAGGACGAGGGCGGCAACGTATCCGCGGGGGAGAAGCAGCTGTTGACGATTGCGCGGGCGTTCCTGGCGCGGCCATCGGTGCTGATCCTGGACGAGGCGACCTCTTCGGTGGACACCAGGACCGAGGTGCTGGTGCAGAAGGCGATGAGTGCACTCCGGTCCGACCGTACTTCTTTTGTGATCGCCCACCGCCTGTCTACGATCCGCGATGCCGACCTCATCCTGGTGATGGAGGCCGGCCAGATCGTGGAGCAGGGCACGCACGCGTCACTGCTGGCTGCGGGTGGGGCTTACGCGCGGCTGTACGAGGCACAGTTCGCGGCGCCCGTGGCGGAGGTTTGAATCGCCCCTTCGTTCTTGCTGAGATTATTGAATCTATCCGGGCTTTCTGGAGTGTCGTCGGGCACAGGTCATGGTTAGTGAACGATAAAATCCAACTCTGGGTGTGACCGTTGGAGGAACAATTGACAAATCGTGCTGAAAACACTCCTTCCGAAGATTCCGATAGGTCCGAATTGAGGTTCGAGTGGCCGCAAGAAGTCATCGGACTGATTGAGAAGGCAATCCAAGAAACAAGCGAGATCTACGAAATGTCAGCCCGCGTTCGAGGAGCGTTGCCGGATGAGCTCGAGGATCACGTCAGAGCCTTTGTTCAGGCGCTTGACTACCATCGAATACGTACTGACACTGTCCGTGAAACTGCGGACGACCACTACGGACCGATGGTCACGACCAAGGAGGGGTACGCCTATCCACAACCATTGTCCGCGGTGCCGGCTCAGAGCGTCGCGGCATGGCAAGATTCTGCGCAATTGTTCGGCTCGAATGATGTGATCACGGCCCGTTTGAACGACTTGTTGTGGGTCGTAAAAGCAAAGCCGAGGCCTGACCGGCACGCTCGATCAGCCCAGGCAGCCTACCGACGTATGTGGGGACACAACTCTCTCAGCCCAGTACACCGTTCCGATGGGCTGACCCGTGCGCTTGAGTTAGCTGTAGAACTAGGCGACTCGAATTTGGTCGAGGAAACAGTCCCAGAATTAGTTTCTGCCGTTAGGGAGACGTTGGGAGGCGAGGAATGGGCGCCAGGGGTTGCCCTTCCAATGATCGAAGCCCTCGCAGCCCTCCGGCCTCCGGCTCGGCCAGCTGAACTGGACCAACTCATAGCAGAAGCGCTTGATCGCTACCGTGAGGATCCCTTCATCGTCGAGGCCGTCCAACTGCTTCGCATGCAAAGGGCGCCACATGCAGCAGAAAGAAAACGCATCGCGCTTGAGACAGTGCACATGTGGCGACAGCAAGCAGAGGTGCGAGGTGGTCTCGTTGGAATTGCTCATATCGAACGCGCCCTCGAACTAGCCCGCAACGAGGGGCTGAGTGAAATTGCGAATGAATTGCGAGTTCAGCTCCAGCAGCCGAAGACGACCGAGGAACTCGGCATGGAATTGGTCTCCAGCGATATCTCGCTGCCGAAAGAGGTAATTGAGGGCTTCATAAACGAATTCACTGTGACCTCAGGTTCCGAAGAATCATACGCCAAGCTTGCAGCATACATTCCTATCCGGGATCTTGAAGCGGACGCTGAACACGTAAGAGTGCAAATGCGAGAATTTCCCGTCCAACACCTTTTCTCCACCGTGGTCACCAATAGTGAGGGCTTGCCGCTTGCTCATATAAGCACTGAGGAACAGAAGTTTGCGCATGCGCTTGTTCAACACCACAGCTTTGCGATTACCTTCTGGGGTGGTTTCATGGGAGAGATTTTGGAAAGACTTGGAAGCCAAGGTCGCCTTGCAGAGGCGGACGTGCGTACGCTTTCCACCGGCGAATTTGTGGACACGGAAACCTCTGATGGAATTGCGCAGGCCTACCGGCACTTCCTGGTGGGTGACTTCGAAGCCGCGCTACATTACCTACTTGTGCGCATCGAGCGGGTGCTTCGGAATATGGCTCAAGCTTTAGGGCTTCCCACCTATCGCGAACCATCTTTGGACGGGAAATCGTTGGGCGGGTACAAGGGTCTGGGCGAGCTCCTCGCTCTGCTGGAGGGCAGGGTTCCCGAAAACGCCCGTCGGTATCTGTCCGTACTTCTGTCGGAACGAACGGGCCTTAACCTGCGCAATAGATCAGCCCACGGACTAATGCAGGTAGTTTCCAGAGATGAGGCTGCACTCGCTTTCCACGTTATGACTGTACTTTCTCGCTGGTCCACCGTCGATGACGATAGAACCGAAGATTCGTCTGGTGCGAGCGCGGCGCAGGGCGCGTGATCGCGCCCGCAACGGTTCGACGCCAAGACTGTCATTTCTATCTGGTCCGACGTGGCCGACTTCGGCGTCGACGGCCGGATCGGTCCATCGTCCGCGAGCGCCCAGAAGCGTCACAACACAGAAGGGACGGATGGGTTGGTTCCTCGGTGCCATGGGGCCGAGCATCGAGCAGCCCGCCCGTTCATCGGAACCAGCCAAACCTCCTAGACCGCTTTCCCGCTAGAAGGACCCAGTCGCCTTGGCTGCCTGGGCCTTTAATGTGCCTCGGACCCCTGCAGTTCCTCGTAGACCAATTCGCTCAGCATCTTTAGGAGCGCGTGCATCTTCGTCTTGTCGCCGAGCGCCTGAAGGCTCAAGTTGTAGTGGCTGTCCATGGAGTTGGAAACGGCTTCAGTCACCGCTGACTCCAAGTGCGGGCTGCTGCCGAAATGGCTGCGGGAGTTGTTCCGGGCCTGCTTCTGCAGAGTCTCGTTCTTCACGAGCTCGCGCCTTACGCCTTCGACGAAGTGTGCCACTGCGTCCAGTTCCTCGCCCTCGAACGGCAGGTTGGCCTGCTGGATAACTTCCTCCCATGTCACCAGGACGGGATCCTTGGTCTGCCCGGTGCCGGGATCCGTCAACGGCTTAAGGAGTTCGCCCTCGCCCGAGAGCTTCAGCTGTGCCTCGCCCTTGTCCTTGAGCGCATACTTGGCCAGGACGATGCCAGACAGGTCCAGCGCCACCTTGGCGTCGTTCACGCGAAGGGTGGGCAGGAGATGCTTGTAGTAGATGGAGCGCTTCTCCAGATCCGTGTCGGCATAGTCGTAGATCTGGGACAGGAAGTCGTAAGCGCGGATGAAAGACCCGAGGTCCTTGCGGAACAGGTCAAGCTCGTCCTGGACAGCCTTGTCCCCGTCCGCAACGGCTTCGTTGTAGCGGGTGTTGAACCGGGATTTCGCCGGCGTCGTCCAGCTGGAGAGAGCGTTGTTTCCGGCTTCCAAGACATAGGCCTTCACCAGGCCGTCCACTTCTGATTCAAGGTAGATCTGCGCCGCGTCGAGCTTGGCCTGAAGGTCATGCACCACATTGGGGTTGGAGACGTCTTCCAGGGCGGCCTCGCGGTAATACGGCTGGAAGGAAGCCAAGATTTCAGCGGGATCGTTCACGAAGTCCAGCACGAAGGTCTGGTCCTTGCCGACGGCGGTCCGGTTCAGCCGGGACAGCGTCTGCACGGCTGAGACCCCGGACAGTTTCTTGTCCACATACATGGCGACCAGCAGCGGCTGGTCAAAGCCGGTCTGGAATTTGTTGGCCACCAGCATGATTTTGTATTCATCGGTGGCGAAAGCCTCGGGGAGCGTACGGCCCTTCAACCACGGGTTCATGCTCAGCTCGGTGAACGCATCAGGGCCTGACTCGTCGTCTGCTACTTCGCCGGAGAAGGCGACCATCGTCCCCAAACCGGTGTAGCCGGCGTCGTGAATGTATTTGTCGATGGCGAGCTTGTACCGGACAGCTTCCTTTCGGGAACCGGTGACCACCATGGCCTTGGCCTTGCCGCCGAGCCGCCAGGCGACGTTCTCGCGGAAGTGCTCCACGATCACCTGGACCTTCTGGCTGATGTTGTAGGGGTGCAGTTTGACCCACTTCATCAGGGACTTCAGAGCTTCCGACTTTTCGACGGTGTCAGATGAACCCGGGTCGTCGGAGTCGTAGTCGCGGCCGTCGTGCGTCAGCCGGTACGCCACCTTGTAACTGGTGTAGTTCTGCAGCACATCCAGGATGAAGCGTTCTTCGATGGCCTGCTGCATGGAGTACACGTGGAACGGCTGCGGAAGGCCGTCCGGGCCTTTACTCCCGAACAGTTCCAGGGTCTTGGCCTTGGGCGTGGCAGTGAACGCGAAATAGCTGATGTTTTTCGCGTCCGCCCGCTCCGCCATTTCGGCGGCCAGATAGGATTCGACGTCGAACTCGCCGCCGTCGTTGACGTCCGCCAGTTCCTCCGCGGAGAGGACCTTCTTCAGCTTGTTGGCGGTGGAACCGGTCTGCGACGAGTGTGCCTCGTCCGCGATGATCGCGAAGTTCCGGCCCTTCAGCGCCTGGGATTCGGCGATGGCCTTCAGCGCGAACGGGAAGGTCTGGATGGTGACGATGATGATCGGCGTCCGGGCAGTAAGCGCCTCAGTGAGTTCCACAGATTTGGAGCCGGCGTTGCCGCGGATGGGAATGACGACGCCGGACTTGTGTTCGATCTGGTAGATCGCGTCCTGCAGTTGGGCATCGAGGACGGTGCGGTCGGTCACGACGATCACCGAGTCGAAGATCTTCTTGTCCTGGTCGTCGTGTAGGGCGCTGAGCTGGTGCGCGGTCCATGCGATCGAGTTGGTCTTGCCAGAGCCTGCCGAGTGCTGCACCAGGTAGCGGTGGCCTGGGCCTTCCGCACGCGCAGTTTGGACCAGCTCGTTGACCACGTCCCATTGGTGGTAGCGCGGAAAGAGCAGTGACTTGCGGATTTCCCGCTGGCCGGTGACCGGGTTGGTTTTGTCGCTGATTTGCAGGTGCAGGAACTTACCGATGATGTTCAGCCACGAGTCACGCTGCAGCACCTGTTCCCAGAGGTAGCTGGTGGCGGACCCCTTGGGGTTGGGCGGGTTGCCGGCGCGGCCGTTGTCGCCGAGGTTGAAGGGCAGGAAGTAGGTGTCCTTGCCCTTGAGGTCCGTGGTCATCTGGATTTCGTCATTGCTGACGGCGAAGTGCACCAGGGCGCGCCGGCCAAAGGAGAGCAGCGGCTCGTCTTTGTTCTTGCCGTTCCGCGGCAGCCGGTCCGTCCGGTACTGCTGGACGGCGTCGTTGACATTTTGGGTGAAATCGGTCTTGAGCTCGATGGTCGCCGCCGGAAGGCCGTTGACGAACAGGACCAGGTCGATGCTCTTCAGGGTGTCTACGGTGGAATAGTGGACTTGGCGCAGGACGCGGAGGCGCACCTTGTTATACCGCTCCAGCGTTTCCGGGTTCAGTCCCATGGCCGGCCGGAACTGGCACATCTCGAACTTCGCGGCGACGTCCTTAAAACCTGAACGCAGCACCGAGAGCATGCCGGCTTCCTTGGTGGCAGGTTTGTCCAGTACCGCGCATAGCCGGTCAAGGAGGAGCCGCGTGGCCACCTCGTGCTCGGCGGGGGAGTCCCCGGGCTTGAGGACTTTAGCCAACTGGTCTGGCTGGGTGTCTTCCAGCCAGGCGAAGACGTCCTCCGGTATCAAGGCCCTGGCGGGGTCGTAGAAGTCGCCCGCTTTTCGGCCCGGTTCGTAGATCCATCCCCTGGCCGCCAGAGCCTGGCAGATCTCCTCCTCAAGGACTATTTCATTGTGCTGCGCCATCGGTGTTTCCCCCAATTGTCGATGTGTTGCCCGCCGGTGCGTATAAGAAGCCGGCACCGTTACGGTTTGGCCCTGCCAGGAATGAGTCCGCCGTCGGTTTCCAACACAAAGTTTTTTCTGCTGATCCTCAACCACCTGCCGGGCACCGTTGGATTGACGAATCCTCGGCCGCGCCTCTGATGCAGGTGGGGCGCGGCGAAGCCCGCGCAACGCTGGAACAATTCAGCTCAGTGACTCTTAAGGGGTCTCCGGTCATCAGCAGGGTCCAAGGAATTTCATCGGACGACGACGGCCCGTGGGCTTTGAGCGGCGATGCCCAAAACCAATCATTCGTAGTCTCCCGGAAGGATGGGTGATAGATTCGCTGCCAAAAACCTATCACCTATGCGTGGATTGGCGAGCGGTGATTGGGTTTGCCTCTCTGGCGTCGCCTTCTTGCCAGGTGCCAGACCCCTTCTCGACGTAGATCTTGCCTGTCACGGCGGCGGAGATGAGGGCGGCGCGGCGCTCGCGGAGGAGCGATATGGCGGATGCTGCGTTCCTTGTTAGTAGATCCAGCCTGAAGATCGCGTCGTGGCTTTCTCGCAGGAAGGCGCGCTGGGCGGAGAATTCTGGCTTTCGTATTCGGATCTCTCCGAGGTCCGAGGCGTTAATTCGCGGTGTCCGGATAATCCCTTGATCAATGGAACCAATGCCTCGTAAGCGTGACCGCATCTGTCCAATCGCCCAGTGAGATCGAAGCATGGCTGACAACCAGCTGGCCTCGACATCCGCGTGCGGTCGAAGTACCAAGTAATCCGGACTGATTAAGCCGTACTGAGAAGAGTGTCCGAGAGCCCCTTGAAACGCTCGCATGCGATTGATGACCACATCGCCAGGTCTGCAAATTTTGTAATTGCTCAGGTCGTCTGCTCGCGGCTCATCGTCTGTGGTTTCATCGCGTCGCTGCAGGCCGCGATGGATAGAAACTGACATGAGGGGAAGACTGGCGCCATTCGCCCTTTCGTCTACCACGTCGTACAGATGTTTCAGTCGAACACCCGGCTCGTCCACAGTTGGCTCGACTGATTTAGCTACGTAATTCGACGTGATGGCCTGGCGCTTCTCGGCAAGCAGCTCAATCAGCCGCTCCTGTTTGCCGATCAGATCGTCGATTTGGGCGGTCTCGCGGTCGAGAAAGTCGCAAGCGCCGCTCTGATAAGTCCGGTTCGCAGATGGAATTGGGAGGTTCGCGAGCTTGTCGGCCGTGAAATGCCGGATGGTTGCTTTGTTGCAGAGGACGTCCAGGTATCCGCTGCTACGTAGAGCGTCAAGAACGTACTTGGCAAAGCGGATGTCATTCCCCTGTCGCGGCCTGACACGATGGACACTGTTTTGGAAGATCACTGGAGTGTCCGCTTTGATCAGCGCGCAGCGTCCAACATCACCGCCCTCACATACAACGAGGTCATTTGCCTTGAGGCTGAGTTGCACGCGGTCACGGTAGGAAGTCCACATCAGCTTCAGGTTTGAGTCGTCAACATAGCCGTCTCGGACGGCCGCGGAGTTGAGATAGGGACTCATTTCGTCAGTGGCGTTCACGGCTTCGGGTTGCAACATCTTGCCCAAGGTAACCTCGAACATCTGCTTGAAGGTCGTAACCGGGAGTTCCGTGCTCCCGAACCAGGTCACTTCTCAACCTCGGCCAGCAGCGCCGTGATTTCACCAATGAGCTTGTTCAGGTCGGCGTCGATCTCGTCCAGTGAGCGCGGCGCGACGTACTTATAGAAGTGTCGCGTGAATGGGATTTCGTAGCCGACCTTCGTCTTGGACTCGTCGATCCAGGCGTCGGGGAGTTGGGGGAGGATTTCGCGTTCGAAGTAGGCCTGGATGTCCTCGCCCAGCGGGACGTTCTCGGTGTCGCGGAGATCCGAATCCGGTTCGGGCGTTCCCTTGGGCCCTTTGCAGACGTCGGCGGACTCGTCACGTTCGGACAGCCCGGCGAGGGTCGCCTTCAGGACCGGCGCGCCCAACTTGAGGCCGGCACCGGAGAGGGCGGGCTTGAGAACCTTGAGGAACGCCTCGCGGCTCTTCCACAGTTTCACTTCGCCTTCGCCCACCCGGGTGAGCGCTTTTTCGAGAAGCTGCCGGTCGTCGTCGGACAGCTTCTCCATTGGCTTCTGCGCCAGGACAGTCTCAATGCGCTCCGGGGTGCAGGCGAAGTTGAGCTTCAGCGGGCGTTCCACAGTTATGGTGGAGTAGCCGAAATCCTGGTTGTTGAAAACTTTGGATGTATCGCCGTCGTCCTCGAAAGCCCCGTAAAGCCGGACGATCCGCTCGATGTCCTTGGCGCCGAGTTCCTTGCGCTTGGAGCCGAGGCTCTTGCGCATCTTCTGGAAGAAATCCACGCCGTTGATGAGCTGGATCTTGCTGACGCGCTCCGGGTGCTTTTGCTTCTTGCTGTTGGAAAGAATCCAGACGTAGGTGGCGATACCGGTGTTGTAGAACATGTCGGTGGGCAGCGCGATGATGGCTTCGACGAGGTCGTTCTCGATGATGTACCTGCGGATCTCCGACTCGCCGGAGCCGGCGCCGCCGGTGAACAGCGGGGACCCGTTGAGGACGATGCCGATGCGGGAGCCGCCCTCGTGCGCCGGGCGCATCTTCCGGATCAGGTGCAGCAGGAACAGCAGGGAGCCGTCGCTGACCCTCGGAAGGCCCGGCCCGAAGCGGCCCTCGAACCCGTACTGCTCGTGCTCCTTCTGGATCTGTGGCTGGATCTTCTTCCACTCGACCCCGAACGGCGGGTTGGACAGCATGAAGTCGAACTGCTGGCCGATGTTCTGGTCGTTGGCGAGCGTGTCGCCGACCGAGATCTTGGAGATGTCCTGCCCCTTGATCAGCAGGTCGGACTTGCAGATGGCGTAGGACTCGTCGTTGATCTCCTGGCCGTAGGCCACGAGGGAGGCGCTCGCGTTCATCCCGTGCAGGTGCTCCTGCGCGACGGTGAGCATACCGCCCGTCCCTGCTGTGGGGTCGTATATGGACCGGACGATGCCCTCTTTGTTGAGGACGTCGTCGTCGTAATTCAGCAAAAGCTGCACCATGAGCTGGATGACTTCGCGCGGGGTGAAGTGCTCGCCGGCGGTCTCGTTCGAGGCTTCGGCGAAACGGCGGATGAGCTCCTCGAACAGAAGGCCCATCTCAATGTTGCTGATGGCCTCCGGGTGAAGATCGATCGCGGCGAAATCCTTAGTCACGTGGTAGAGCAGGTCGGCGCTGTCCAGCTTCTCGAGGGTCTTGTGGAACTCGAAGCGTTCAAAGATGTCCCGGGTGTTCTCCGAGAAGCCCTGGACGTAGTTGAGGATGTTCGCCTTGATGTTGGTGGGGTCATCCAGCAGCTTCGCGAAGTTGAACTTCGAGGTGTTGAAGAAGCTGTGGCCCGAGGCCTTCTGCAGGAACGTGTCGAGCGGGATGTTGAGGTTCTTCTTCGCTTCCTGCTCAGCGAGAACGGCGTCCTTCGTCTTCTCGAGGACACAGTCCAGACGGCGGAGGATGGTGAATGGCAGGATCACCGACCCGTACTGTGCCGGCTTGTAGGTGCCCCGCAGGATGTTCGCGATGCTCCACACCAGGTTGGCGTTGTTGTTGCCGGCCACTGTTACCACTTTCCTTGCTGCGGACAGTGGGGTGCGCTGACTTTGGCCGCTCACGTCATAGGCGCCCCCATTGCCGTGCAGCGTTTAATCGATCACGCACGTACTTGCCCTTGCATTGTATGGGGGAGGGGCGACGTCGGTGGGCATGCAGAGGCTGCTGGCTCCGAAGCGTTGGCTGAATAGCCTTACTTCTTGCGTGTCTTCTTCAAGAAGGCTGCGACCTGACGGTACGCCCTCCTCGCCTCTGGGCTGTTGGCTATGCGGTAGGCTTCGGCGCCCTTTTCAGCGAGCTTCCGCGCCCTCGCTTGCACTGCGGGGTCGGTGGCGAAGTCCTGCACTTTGGCAGCAGCCTGCTTCACCTTCGCGCCGCCGGTCTTGATCGCATCTGCCACTTTGTCCGTTGCTCCTGCCACAGTCTTCTCCACATGTCGATTGGTTGCTCCGCCGAGATTAGCACCGTGCGAGATGGCGCTCGAGGAACGTGCGGCGGGATGACACAGTTCGGCAGCCGATCCTGGAAACCCGGAAGTGGCGCTGGCCCTGCCATGGCTGGCGTGTGTGAAGATGTTGGCATGACCGACAATGACCGTGGCATTTCGCTGTACGTCGATGGCAGAAATGCCTTGGTGGCAGGCGACCCGACAGCAATTGCGGAGCTCTTCCGCAAGTTGGACGTTAAAGAAGAGCGCCGCTCAAATTTGGGCTCAGGGGTGGCGGATCTGCTGGCGGCCATATCTGGGGTGGCTGCCACGGCTTTGTCGGCAAATATCGAGGGCAACTCGTTCCACATGACTCCCGAGTCCTACGCCCGGTACCTGGAACTGCTCGGGTCCACCAAGGAAAAAGTGGACACTGTCAGCGGTGTGCTGCGCCAATCCGATGGCAGAATTGACACCATTATCGAACTGGTGGCCGGCTCACCAGTCAACCCGGCTGCTGCCGCGAACGTGCAGATACTGGCCGCAACTTTGGCGATTCGCGTGGCCCTTAAAGAACTCGACGAACTTGTTCAGGCCGTGGACGCGAAATTAGACACGATTATCCGGGACAGCCGTGATGAAGCACTTGGAAACGTGCAGGGCACGACCCACGTCCTAGACAAGGCCTTTGGATACTTCGAGGAGACTGGCCGGCTCAACGACGCCCTCTGGGATCAAGTGTCGGGGCAGGCGGCGGCTCTTGCCCAGGCTCACGCCGTCGCCTTGAACCACCTGCACACCATTGCCGACAGTCTTACCGTCAAGAACTTCGGCAAGCGGGTCAACAATGCTGAGATCGGAGCAAGGGGCGAACTAAAGCACTGGCTGGTCATTGCAGCAGTGGCTCTGACAAACATGGTTCGCATGGACGCCCTCGAGGCTGTCCGAAGTGCGCAGGATGGGTCGGACTCCCCGGCTCACGAGCGGCATATCGCCAAGGCGCGCGAGCAGCGAATGACCACCACCAGCACGGCAATCCAAAACTTGTCAGACGCTATTTCAAAAGCGGTGGATGTGGATAGCTTTACCCGCATTACGAACCCCTTGGAAATGCCAAAGCTTTACACTGCCGCTGAGGAAATGCAGCGACTATTGCGTGTCTTTAGCTCGTCCTTCGGTATGCCGGAACCGGCGTCGATCGAGCGTACGCAGTGGCATGAATCCGTGATCCGCCTTGGTCAAAAAGCTGGGGATGTCGTGGTGAACTCCGCCGCTGCTGTGGCCGAAGGGGTAGCTTCAGTTCCCAAAGCCATCGGGGAAACTGTCGAAGATACGATCCTGCACGTAGCCCAGGGAATTGAGGCGCGACGACAGAGCCCCGGGGAAATTGAGAAAGCGGAACCTCAACCCGAGGCTTCTGAGGATTTGACCATCACGCGGCAGCAGGACGGCCCCGCCAACTTACGGTTGTAACCGCCTCAAACCAAACCTTCGCCCTGCAGCTCGAGGGCCTCATCGACGGGTGAGCGGACGCCTTCCTCATCGAAACCAGCCAGGACCTCCTGCAGACCAAAGCCGCGGTCAACAGCTGAGGCCTCCGCACGGCGACATCTCCGTGCAGCCCCGCCCTGACCGACGCCTGACGAAACGGAAGCGGACGACGGCGGGAGGTCCCGCCGTCGTCCGCTCAGCGCTGCCGACCGTCACGGCAAAGCTGAACGCGGCAGCTGTGCGGCACAGTTCACCTGCCGGTCATGGACAGTTCGATTTGAGTGCACAGGGTTTCGAGAGCGTAGGTGGAGAAACCTGCACAGGCCGATTTGGAAACAGAAAGAGGCTATTCATGCGCCGTAAAGAACGCGGGCTAGGCATCGTCACGGGGTTGGCCGTTATTGCCACCCTCAGTGGGTTAATCGCACCGGCCGCGCAGGCCGCCCAGAGCACGTTCCAGGACAAGGGTGATTCGAGCGTCAAGGTCATCGCCCACAGGGGTTCGAGCGGGGCGGCCCCGGAGAACACCCTCGCCTCCGTAGAGCTCGCGCTGAAGCACGGCTCAGACGTGGTGGAGAACGACATCCAGCGCACCGCAGACGGCGCCCTCATAGTCATTCACGACCTCACGCTGGCCCGTACCACCGACGTCGAGCAAGTCTTTCCCGACCGGGCGCCGTGGAACGTCCGCGACTTCACCCTCGCCGAGATCAAGCAGCTCGACGCCGGCTCATGGTTCGCGCCCGAGTTCGCCGGTCAGCGGGTGCCGACCCTCGCAGAGTGGATGCAGGCAGTGGGCCAAAAGGCCGGCATGCTGCTGGAGGTCAAGTCGCCCGAGCTCTACCCGGGCATCGAGATCGATGTTGACAGGGAACTGCGTGCCCTTCCCGAATTCACCTACGCGCAGCGGCATGGCCGGGTAATGATGCAGTCCTTCAACCACCTGTGGCTGCGCGCGTACGACACGCTCGCCGTGGACGTACCGGTGGGCCTGCTCTTCGGCGGCGCGCCGACCGAGGCGCAGCTCGCCGATGCCGCCACCTGGGCAGAGGCCGCCAACCCCGCCCTCGGCAACATGACTCAGGGCACCGTGGAAATGATCCACCGTTACGGACTGAAGACCTACACCTGGACCGTGAACGGCGGCCAGGACATGCGCCGCGCCATCAACTGGGGCGTCGACGGGGTAATCACCAACTACCCCCAGGTGCTGCGCGACATCCTCTAGGAGACCGCGCAGCTGAACCTTCCTGGATTGGCCGCTTGCCCGGTCACTCTGACCACAGGTCCTCGAGCAGCCGGAGCACCTTTTCCGGCTGCTCGAGGTTGGCGAAGTGACCGCAATGCTGGATCGCCGCAGCCCGGACACTTGGAACGGTGGCGGCCAGCCGGTCCACATCGGATGACGATGTGAACACGTCACTTTCCCCGCGCGTCGCCAGCACGGCGCAGCGGATGCCGCGCCAGCGGTCAAAGTCGTAGTGCGCCACTGCCCTGGCAGCCGCGGAGAAACCGGCAGGGCGGACGTCATGGCCGAGCCTGCGGATCACCCCGGCGGAGATGCCCCGGGGATCTGCGAAGAAGGGCGTCATCAGCAGTTTCATCAGGGGCGTGGCGCCGACCGCGCCGACCAGTGCCGGCGCTGCTGGACCCAGGGCCGCCAGCGTGCGCATGATCAGCATCATGCCCACAAATGCCGGGAACCGGGGGAGGCTGCGCAGTGGCTTTCGGGCGGCCTCAGACACGGCGAACGTCGTGGGCGAAATGGCCGCGACGCTGGCGGTCTGCTCCGGCCACGCCGCGGCAATATGCAGAGCCAGAAAGCCTCCCATGGAGTGGCCCACGAGGTTCCACCGGGTGTAGTTGAGCGAGTTCAGGACGTCGGTTACGGCGTGTCCCATCGCCTCGATGCTGAGGTGTTCCAGCCGGGCTTCCCCCGTGGATTCGCCCCAGCCCGGCAGATCAATGAGGACACGATCACGGGGCGATGCTTCGGAAAGCAGCGGCCGGAAGCTGGTCCAGGATCCTGCGGCGCCGTGCAGGTACACCTCTGGTGCGCCGGTCGCTGGAGACCCGTATCCGAAGCCCTGCTGGACACGCACGGTACAGGGGCCGAGCTCTGTTGGAATGGTGTACCGCCGCAGCGTGACCGCCCACGCCGCGGACTCCTGCCGAACGCCCAAAGTCCGCCTTCCGTTGCTGATGTCTACTACGGATTCGGAGCCGCGGCGTTACCGGACCGGACCTTGCGGCGTCTGCTGCCCACGGCAACGGCGCTCCAGTCCGGCCCAACCACTCCCGCCGCCCGCCGCCCGCCGTCGTAGTACTCAGACATACAGCGCCGCCCTGCAAGCCCCCGCCCGTACCCTGAATAAATGCCCCGCTTTGCGCTCGACATCGAATCCGTGCCCCGCCCTGCCCGTGCGCAGGAACTCCTGGACGCCGTGAACCACAGCGTGGTCATCGCCGACGGCGCCATGGGCACCATGCTGCAGGGCCGGGACCTGACCCTCGAAACCGACTTCCAGGGACTGGAGGGCTGCAACGAAATCCTCAACGACACCCGGCCGGATGTCATCGCCGACATCCACGACGCCTACTTTGCCACCGGCATCGACGCGGTGGAAACCAACACCTTCGGTGCCAACTGGTCCAACCTCTCCGACTACGGCATCGATGACCGCATTGCTGAGCTCGCCCTGAAGGGCGCCAGGATCGCCCGCGAACGCGCCGAAGCGGCAGAAAAAACGGACGGCCGCATGCGCTGGGTCCTTGGCTCCATGGGCCCGGGCACCAAGCTCCCCAGCCTCGGCCACACCAGCTACGACTACCTCAAGCAGACCTTCGCCCTGCAGGCCGAGGGCCTCATCGACGGCGGCGCAGACGCGTTCCTCATCGAAACCAGCCAGGACCTCCTGCAGACCAAGGCCGCGGTCAACGGCTGCAAGCAGGCCATAGTCTCCAAGGGAATCCGCCTCCCCATCTTCGTCGAAGTGACGGTCGAGACCACCGGAACCATGCTCATGGGCTCCGAAATCGGCGCAGCCCTCACCGCCCTGGAACCGCTCGGCGTCGACGCCATCGGCCTGAACTGCGCCACCGGCCCGGACGAGATGAGCGAGCACCTCCGCCACCTCTCCAAGCAGTCCTCCGTTGCCATCGCCTGCATGCCCAACGCCGGCCTGCCCATCCTCGGCGCCAACGGCGCGCACTACCCGCTCACCCCCACCGAACTCGCCACCGCACACGAGCAGTTCGTGCGCGAGTTCGGCCTGGGCCTGGTGGGCGGCTGCTGCGGTACGACGCCGGAACACATGGCCGCCGTCGTCGAACGCCTTGCGCCCTTCCGCACCCGTAAAACCGCGGACGACGGCGTTGCCTCCAACGGCGGCAAGCCCGCCCCCGCCCGCGTCCCCACCGAACGCGAAGCCGGCATCGCCTCCCTCTACCAGCACGTGAACTTCGACCAGGAATCCGCCTACTTGGCCATCGGTGAGCGCACCAACGCCAACGGCTCCAAGGCCTTCCGCCAGGCCATGCTCGAAGAGCGCTGGGACGACTGCGTGGACATCGCCCGCGAACAGATCCGCGTCGGCGCGCACCTGCTGGACGTCTGCGTGGACTACGTGGGGCGCGACGGCGTCGCGGACGTCAAGGAGATCGTCTCCCGTTTCGCGTCCGCCTCCACCCTCCCGCTCGTCATCGACTCCACCGAACCGCCCGTCCTGCAGGCCGGCCTGGAACTCATCGGCGGCCGCCCCGTGGTCAACTCCGTCAACTACGAGGACGGCGACGGCCCCAACAGCCGCTTCGCCCGCATCATGCCGCTGGTCAAGGAACACGGCACCGCCGTCATTGCCCTGACTATCGACGAACAGGGTCAGGCCCGCACCACCGACGGCAAGGTTGCCATCGCCTCCCGCCTCGTCGACGCCCTGGTGGGCGAATGGGGCATGCGCGTCGAGGACATCATCGTGGACGCCCTGACCTTCCCCGTCGCCACCGGCCAGGAGGAAACCCGCCGGGACGGCATCGAAACCATCGAGGCCATCCGCCAGATCACCGCCAAGTACCCCGGCATCAACACAACCCTGGGCGTCTCCAACGTCTCCTTCGGCCTGAACCCGGCCGCGCGCATCGTCCTGAACTCCGTCTTCCTCCACGAGGCCACCGAAGCGGGCCTGACCAGCGGCATCATCGACGCCGCCAAAATCGTCCCGCTCGCCTCGATCCCGGAAGACCAGCGCAAGGTAGCCCTGGACCTGGTCTGGGACCGCCGCGAATACGACGCCGACGGCAACACCACCTACGATCCGCTCGCTATCATGCTCGACATGTTCGCCGGCGTCGACACCGCGGCCCTCAAGGACCAGCGCGCCGCCGAACTCGCGGCGCTGCCCACGGGCGCCCGCCTGGAACGGCGCATCATCGACGGCGAAGGCAAGGGCCTCGAGGAGGACCTGGACCTGGCCCGCAGCGAGGGCCTGACCCCGCTCGGCATCATCAATGACCACCTGCTCGAGGGCATGAAGGTGGTGGGCGAACGCTTCGGCGCCGGCGAAATGCAGCTTCCGTTCGTGCTCCAGTCCGCCGAGGTGATGAAGAACGCCGTCGCGCTGCTGGAGCCGCACATGGAGAAGTCGGATTCGTCCGGCAAGGGCACCATGGTGATCGCCACCGTGCGCGGCGACGTGCACGATATCGGCAAGAACCTGGTGGACATCATCCTCACCAACAACGGCTACAAGGTAGTCAACATCGGCATCAAGCAGGGCATCGCCGAGATCATCGCCGCGGCCGAGGAACACAATGCGGACGTGATCGGCATGTCGGGGCTGCTGGTGAAGTCCACCGTGGTGATGAAGGAAAACCTCGCCGAGCTGCAGTCCCGCGGCATGGCCAAGAAGTGGCCTGTGATCCTGGGTGGCGCCGCCCTGACCCGCGCCTACGTGGAGCAGGACCTCGCCGAACAGTTCGACGGCGTGGTCCGGTACGCCAAGGACGCCTTTGAGGGCCTGGCCCTCATGGAACCGCTGGTGCGCGTGGCCCGCGGCGAGTCCCCGGACGACGTCGGCCTGCCGCCGCTGAAGAAGCGCATCCACAAGGGCGGCCCCAAGTTCACGGTGACCGAGCCCGAGGCGATGCCCGGCCGATCCGACGTCGCACTTGATAACCCTGTGCCGGCGCCGCCGTTCTGGGGCACCCGCATTGTGCGCGGCGTCGCGCTCCACGACTTCGCCGCGTTCCTCGACGAACGCGCCACCTTCATGGGCCAGTGGGGTCTCAAGCCCGGCCGCGGCGAGGACGGCGCCTCCTACGAGGAACTGGTGGAACGCGAGGGCCGGCCTCGCCTGCGCTACTGGCTGGACCGCATCCTGGCCGAAGGCATGCTCGACGCCTCCGTCGCCTACGGCTACTTCCCGGTGGTCTCCGAGGGGGAGCAGGTGGTGGTGCTGCACCACGGTGAAGACCCCGACGGCGTCCTCGGCACCGCGGGCCTGCTCGCCCCAGACGGCGGTTCCGGCAGCCCGATCGGCACCGACCGGCTGCGCTTCGACTTCCCGCGCCAGCGCCGCGACCGGCACCTGTGCCTCGCCGACTTCGTGAAGTCCCGCGAGTCCGGCCAGATCGACGTGCTGCCCGTGCAGCTGGTCACCGCGGGCTCGAAGATCGACGAGTTCACGTCCAAGATGTTCGCGGCCAACCAGTACCGCGACTACTACGAGCTCAACGGCCTGGTCATGCAGCTCACCGAGGCGCTGGCCGAGTTCTGGCACGCCCGCATCCGCAAGGAACTGGGCTTCGCCGCCGAGGAACCCAAGGACACGGCAGGGTATTTCAAGCTCGACTACCGCGGTGCACGATTCTCCCTGGGCTATCCCGCGTGCCCGGACATGGAGGACCGCCGCAAGGTGACGGAGCTGCTGAAGCCGGAGCGGATGGGCGTGATCCTCAGCGATGAGCTGATGCTGCACCCCGAGCAGTCCACCGACGCGTTCGTGTTCCACCACCCGGAGGCGAAGTACTTCAAGGTGTGAGTGCAATGCCGCTGTGAAAGGCTGCAGTGATGGACAATTCACCTCGGGAACATGACCTCGTTCTCTTCGGAGCGACGGGTTTCGTTGGCAGACTGACCGCCGCCTATCTCGCGGAGCATGCACCGGCCGGTTTCCGTGTCGGACTCGCGGGCCGGTCCACGTCCAGACTCGAGGCGGTTCGGTCGGAGTTGCCGGCTGCGGCGCACGGATGGGCCCTCATCGAAGCCGACTCGGAGGACCCGGAATCAATCGCCGCCCTGGCTGCGAACACCCGCGTGCTCTTCACAACCGTCGGCCCGTACGCGAAACACGGCCTGCCCGTCGTCGAGGCCTGCGCACGGGCCGGTACCCACTACGCCGACCTCGCCGGTGAGGTGTCCTTCATCCGGGAGGCGATCGACCGCTACGACGTTCTGGCCAGGACGAGCGGAGCCAGGATTGTGCACTCCTGCGGCTACGACTCCGTGCCGTCCGACCTCGCCGTACTGCTGCTTCATCAGGCGGCAGAGGGCGATGGCGCCGGCGGTTTAGCCGAGGTCCAACTCGTTGCCAGGGCCAAGGGCGGCATCAGCGGTGGCACGCTCGAATCGATGCGGGGGCAGCTCGATGCGATGCGATCGAGCACTGCCCTGAGGGCATTAGCCGCGGACCCCTTCGCCCTGAGCCCCGATCGCGCCCGGGAGCCGACGACACCACAGCCTCCTGACGCCGGTCCGGTGCGCCGTTCCGCTGACGGCACCTGGACCGCGCCTTTCGTCATGGCCCCGTTCAACACCCGGATAGTGCGCCGCAGCAACGCCTTGCAGGGTTGGGCCTACGGCCGCTCCCTTCAGTACGGCGAGGTGATGGGGGTGGCCCCCGGACCCGCAGGAGCGGTCATCGCCAGGGCGCTGGCACTCGGGCTCCGGGCATTCACGGCCGCGATGGCGTTCCCGCCCACCCGGCGGGTGCTCGACCGCTGTCTCCCGGCACCGGGTACGGGTCCGAGCATCAGCAGGCAGCGCGCGGGCTGGTTCCACTCCCAAGTGACCGCCTGCACCGGGAACGGCCAGCGTTACCAGGCGATTGCCGCCGGCCCCGGTGATCCCGGCTATGCCGCCACCGCCGTAATGGCAGGGGAGACTGCACTCGCTCTTGCCCTCGACGGTGACCGGCTGCCGACCGCCAAAGGGTCGCTGACACCGGCCACTGCCCTGGGCAATGTGCTCATAGAGCGACTCCGTGCGGCCGGGCACACCTACCAAGTAACCAAACTCGCCTGAACCCAGATCCTGCAGCTCGCCTGAAAACGGGCAATCACTGGATGAACCCGCCCCGACCGGCGCCCGTCACGAGCGGGAGTCAAGGTAGTGCAGAATCGCCTGGGCCGTCTCCTCCGGGGCGCCGACGTGGGGGCAGTGCCCGGTCGCCCGGAGCTGCACCAGGGTGCTCTGTTCCAGATTTTTGTGCAGGTAGGCGCCCACTTCCGGCGGGGCAAGCCGATCGTCGGAGCACTGCAGAATCAGGCAGCTGGTGCGCAATTTTTTCAGTTCAGGGCGGGTGTCGGAGAAAAAGGTTACGCCGGCGAAGTGCCGCGCGATGGTTGGATTTGTCCGGCAGAAGCTGGCACGCAGGTCCTCCGCTAATTCAGGCTCCTGCGGGTTGCCCATGACCATGGGGGCCAAGGCCGCGGCCCAGGCAAAGTAGTCGCTGTCCAGGGATGCCAGCAGGCCCTCGATGTCTTCCCGCGAAAAGCCGCCCACGTAGCCGTCGTATGGGTCATCCGTATGGCGGGGCGAAGGAGCGAGCAGGATCAGGCGGGAGAAACGGTTGGGGTCCTGCACTGCGGCGATCACGCCGATCATCGTGCTGACGCTGTGGCCCACCAGGATGACGTCCTCAAGTTCAAGGGCGTCGCAGATCTCCAGCAGGTCCGCAGCGTAACCATTCAGGGACCCGTACTTCTCCCAGTCATAGGCGCTGATGTCGGAGTGTCCTGCACCAACATGATCAAAAAGCACCAGCCGGTAATTATCAGCGAAATAAGGCAGCAGCTTCCGCCACATGGCCTGATCGCAGCCAAAACCGTGGGCAAACATCATCACGGGCCCGTCATCCCGGCCCGATATGGTGACATTGTTCCGGCCGATTACGGCGGCAGCTGCTTCGATCACGTTCTCACTGACCCTCCGTAGGGTGGCGTCCTGTCCCAGACTATCCACAGGAAATAGCGAATCCTAGGATCCCTCGCACTATGACCTTCAAGGCGAGATCAATTCAGCCAGCACATGCGACGGGGCGTACGCGATTCCCCGACAGGGACCATGATGTCGGCTGTCCGGTGTCCTCAGACCCCGAGGTGAAGCCGGTCCCGGGCCTGGGCGGAGGAATCCCGCGCAACGTGCCCGCCCGCACCTGACACCGGCTTCACACGCCGGAACGCGGCGAGGACTGCCCGCCCTACGAGGATGATCCCGACGATCGTGGTCACCGCACGCACCGTATCCCAGCCCGCCGTCGACGTCACCAGCGAGTACAGCAGGAAGCTGGCCAGGTTGGTCTCCAGCGGCGCGCCAGGCACATAAGAAATGCCCGTGCCGGCTCCCACCGCGAACGGCCAGAACCAGAGGTTGGTCAGCAGCCCAAAGAGGTAAGACGCCACAGCACCGTAGCCGCACAGCATCCACAGCTCCGCCCGCCCGCGCACCCGCCGGGGGAGCAGGCCCGCGCCCGCGCCCACCCACGCACACGCAAAGATCTGGAACGGGGTCCACGGCCCGATCCCGCCCCACAGCGCGCTCGACACGGCGATCGTGGCCGCGCCGAGCAGCATGCCGAAGCGGGGACCGAACGCCCGGCCCGCCAGGATCAGCAGGATGAATACCGCCTCCACACCCCCGACGCCGGTGCTCGCCACCCGCACGGCAGTCCCCACCCCAGCCAGCACACCGAGCAGCGCCACCGTATGTGCCGAGCGAACCGAACCGTCGAGGGACACCACGACGGCGACGACGGCAAGCGGCGCGATGGCCAGCGCCGCGTAAGGAACCGCTGCTGCCGCATCCTGTGGCAGGGCCGTTGCGAGCAGGGGCCAGCAGAAGGCGCCGAGGGCAACGAGGTTCGCCGCCGCGAGAATGATGAGTTCGGCGCCGCGCGGCATCCGGATCCGGCGCGGGTTAGCGGGCGGCGGGGTGTCTGACGGCTGGGGGTCGAACCGGGGCAGGGCGATGGCCTGTGCCGCGGGTTGTTGCGCCGTGGCTGCAGTACCGTCACCTTTTTCCTGCGGGGCTGCGGGTGCGACGCCGTCGCGCATCGGGAGGATCCGCGCGCCGAGGCTGTGCGCGAAATCGTGGTCGTGGGTGGCGATCAGGACCGCGGCCCCGGCGTCCGCGGCATTCCGCAATGCCGCCGCGACTGCCGTGCGCGCCGCGGGATCGAGCCCCCGGGTGGGCTCGTCGATCAGCAGCACCGGCGGGCTGTCCATGGTCTGCAGCGCGATCGCAAGGATTCTCCGCTCTCCTGCAGAGAGGTCCCGGGGATGCTCGTGCCCGATGGGGATCGTGACGTCGCCGCGCAGCCGCGCGAGGTGTGACGCCGCAAAACCGTGCCCGGCCCGTCCGCCGTTCTTTCGGCGCGCAAGGCGCCGCTCAGCCGCGCGCAGCTCTCCGGCGACCGTATCCCTGGTGAAGAGGTCGTCGGAGGCGTCCGGCACCAGGGCGACCTGGCCGCCGTCGGACGATATGTTCCCGCTGATACCGCTGCCCGCCTTGCCGTCCTGGAGCGCGAGCGCCACCAGCAGCGACGACTTGCCGGCGCCGTTCGGGCCCACCAGGGCGGCGATTTCGCCGCGGTGCAGCGTCAGGGACGCATCGCGCACGAGCGGCTCGCCCTTGCGGTGCACTGCGAGGTTCGCGGCAACCAGCACGGGGGAATCAGCTGGCTGTGCCGGCGGCGGGACAGCGGCCCGGTGCGACGGCGCCGCCAGCACAGGCGCGACACTTGGAACCAGCGCGCCGCCGTCGACGGCCCACCAGGAGTCCGCGACGGGCACGAGCGGCTCCGGGCGGTGCTCCGCCACGATAACGCAGACACCCGCGTCACGCGCCAGGGAGTGCAGCACGGCGGTGACGCGGGCGCGGGCGGCGGTATCGAGATCGGCGAGCGGCTCATCCACCAGGAGCAGGGCAGGGTGTTCGACGACGGCGGCGGCGATGGCCACGAGCGTCGCCTCACCCGCGGAAAGGGTGCCCAGGTTCCGGTCCAGCAGGGCGGAGACCCCCATGCTTTCCGCGACCTCCAGGACGCGGGCATTGGCATCGGCGGCCGCAACTCCGCGCAGCTCAAGGGCGAGGGAGATTTCGTCGCGCACCCGGGTGCTGGCGAAGGCGGCGCGGGGATTTTGCAGCACGACGCCGATCACGCCCGCGGTGTCGCGGGGCGGGGTATCAGCGCGGTCCAGTCCGCCGACGCGCACCGTGCCCGAGATTTGGCCGCCGTCTATGTGCGGGAGGAGCCCGGCGATACCCCGGAGGAGGGTGGACTTGCCCGAGCCGGTAGGCCCGGTGATGACGGTGACGGACCCAGGCGGGGGCTGGAAAGCGGCGACGTATATCTGTGCGTCACCGATGCGGAACCGGGCGTCGCGCACCAGAAGCGGGCCGCCGCCGTCGTCCACGGTACGGGGCGCTGAGGGAGGGTGCGCTGAGAGCCGGTGCGCTGCCCGGCTGCCGAAGCCGCGCAACTCCAGGGCGGCGGCAACGCGGCTGGCGTGCTCGAGTGTGCGTTCGAGCACGGGCACCAGCGCGCGCGGCCCGAAGCGTTCGCCCCGCAGCCGGAAGGCGAGCCGCACGGAGGTCACGGCGTCGGCCAGGGCCGGAAGCGCCGCCCACGCCACCACCAGCATCCGGCCCATGCCCTGCAGGGGGCCGCCGCGGGCCAGGAAGAGGAAGCCGCGGGAGATGTCCACGAACGCATTGACGACGCCGAAAGCGAAAATGATCCCGGCGATCGGCACGGCGGACAAGGCCGCGTCCCACAGGCCCTGACCCGTCACCGGGCCGAAAAGGACCACGTGGGCGTAAGGGGCGGGCAGCCGAACCGGCGGCAGGTCGAGCAGCAGCGGGGCGCCGGCCCCCGCCCCGTTGAACAGGACGCGGTAGATGACCCGGGCCGCGACGAAGACGACGGCGAGGGCCGCCGCCGCGCGTAACGGCGCGGGTCGGAACGTCATGCCTTGGGCGCGGCCGGCTCGCCGTCGACCGTGAAGAGCAGCTCCAGGCTCTGGCCCGGGCTGACCTTCAGGGTGGCGAGGCCCTCCTGGGCGTAGGCCCATTCGGCGTCGGGGGTCGCCTTGACCCAGAGTGCCCAGTACGCGAAGGCGGCCGGCATCTTCTGGCACTCTTCGCGGTACGTGCCGCCCTTGTGCTTGATGTCGAAGTCGGCAGCCGGCACGCCGTTCACGCGGCATACCAGTTCGTTGGGGTACGCCTCGGTGCCCACCGTCTTAACGTTGGCTTCCTCGAGGACCTTGGCGGCCGCCGTCGGGCCTTCCACGGCGATGCAGGCGGAGGTATCCGCGGCCTCCTGCTCCAGCGAGCCGGAATCGACGATGACCTGCACGCCCTCGCACGGCCCCGAAGCGGTGGCGGATCCTGCGGCGGCGGGTGCGGACGACGGCGATTGGCTGGTTGCCGGGGCGGAGCAGGCAGCGAGGGACAACAGGAGGCCGGCGGCGGCGAGGGAGCTCACGGCGGCGGTACGGATCTTAGTCAAAGTCACCTGTCAAGGGTAGGACTTTGCCGGTGCTCAGCGGGATGGCGTGGCGTTGTGTGACGTCGCCTCCCGTCGGGGGGCGCCGGTACCTAGAGCCAATAGAGGGGATAGCTGGCTCCGCGGAGGCGCGCGCTGAGAATGCCGAATCCGACGAGCACGCATGCGGCGACGCTGGTGCAGACCACAAACGAGACCTGTCCTGTTGTCAGCATGGTGCCTATTACTGCCGTGGCGGCTGCGGGTGAGTGCGGCATCTTCAGCCACATTGTCACGCCGACGGCCAAGCCACCTGCAATCGCGGCAGCCCAGATGGAGTGGCTGGCCAGTCCCGTCCCGACACCGATCAGGGCGGAAACTACCTGGCCCCCGATGACGCTCCTGGGCTGGGCGAGGGGCAATTGGGGTGCCGCGGCCACGAGCGCCATCGAGGCAGCCATCGGTGGGATTAGCAGGAGGTGGCCCGACACATTACCGAGCAACACGAGGCAGGCCAGCGCGACGAGGCTGGTAACGGTTGCTGCAACTACGTTCGCCGCAGGAGGCCGGTCAGGAGCCTGTGACGACCACCGTGATGGGTGCTTTGTAGGACCAGTGGCCGGCCGGGCAGGAAGGGTAGCGGACATAGGTTTTCCTCCGGAATCCGGCAACGGATGGGCTAGCGTGCCCTGAACAGGCAGGACGGATCACCAGCCGCGGCGCTGAACCTGGTGCGGCTGGTGCTCCTGCCTTGCTTCGCCCTTGTTGGGCTATTCGACGCCGGGCTGGATACCTTCCGGGGCCCAGGGGTAGCCGGTCGCGAGGGGCGCGCCGTCGTCATGCCTTGCCAGCCACTCGACCGCAGCAGCGTGGTAGCGGTGGAAGCCCTTGTAATCGACGAGTTCGGAGTCCAGGGAGGCCAGGGCACGGTGCATGCGTTTTGCCCAATCCGGAGCGTGCTGCACAAGTTCAGCGAGGCTGACCAGATAAGTGCGGACGGGGAAGACTATGGCGTTTGAACGGGGAAGCCGGTGCAGGGGCTGCAGTTCGATGCGCAGGTACACCTTTTCGCCCGCGTTGTCAGCGGTGACAGTGGCGCGGTCCGGCGCCCATTCCGGAAGCGTTTCTACTGAGGTTTCAAGGCGCGGATGAACCGTGAGGGACCAATTGACGCGCCTTACGGGATGGCCCGGTTTCATTCGGAGCAGGAACTTAAGGGCCCTGTCCAGGATGCCCGTCTCATGAAGCTTCGGAACGGGTCCGTGGAATTCGAAGAAGCTCATGCCGAGGTTGAACTGCAGTGAGTAGTCGGCCCGCTGGGTAGTCATGCCCGCGCCGATGACGAGGGTGTTGTCCCGCTCTTCGAGCACCACGAACTCTCCCTGCGCCTGCCGCGTGGCGTACTCCATCGGCTCCATCGGCAAGGTGGCGGGATCGCCGAAAGTGAACGAATCATCGATGCCAAGGAGCCGGTTCTGCCACCGCCATTCATTCCCGTTCTTGGTGAGTGTGAAGTGTTCGGGGAAATCCCTGGCGTACGACTCGAAGATCAGCTCAAGCAGGTCCCATTGTGCTTCCAGCATGTGGGGCAGCGCCAGGTAATGGACGCCTGGCATGTCCTTCAGCATTTGGGCGCGGTGGGCGCATTCGGAAACGTAGTGTTCATCGATATCGAATGCGGCCCTCAGCGCTCCGTCGCCTGCCGGTACGTGCGGTTCCAGGTTCATGGAGTACATGTAGTTGTCATCCGGGAACGGGAAGGGGAGGCGGCGGACGGCCTCGCGGGAGTTATGAAACCGGTACTCCCCGTCCGGCGTGTACGTCTCATCCGTTTTGAATTGAGCTGACTCGGAAATTGCGGTCATGGTGGTCCCTTAAGCGTTGATGATGAGTTTTGAACAGGTAGCGCGGGAAACGCACGGCATGATGAGCTTGTTTGTGGCGCGTTCCGATTCGGACAGCCAGTCGTCCCGGTGGTCGATGGTGCCTTCCAGTTCCAGAACCTCGGTTTCACACTCGCCGCATGCGCCTCCACGGCACAGATAGGGCAGCTTATGGCCGGCTTCTTCTGCCGCTTCCAGGAGCGACTGCTCGGGGGACACCTTGATCACGGCCCCCGAACGGGCCAGGGTGACGGTGAACGGATCACCGGTTGAGCCGAGGTCCTCGAACCTTTCGAAGTGGATGTTCGAGTCGGTCCACCCGAGGACATGGGCCGCCTCGATGACGTCGTCGACCATGCCTGCTGGCCCGCAAACATACGCATGCGTACCAAGGGGGCGTCCCGCCAGTATGTCCATGGCGTTCAGCCGGGACCGGCCGTCATCGCCGTAGAGGGCAACCCTCTGGCCGTACCGTTCCTTTAGCTCATGTCCCAGGGCCGCATGTTCCGGCCCCCGGACCGCCAGATGGAGTTCGAACTCGCCTCCCTTAAGGCTTAGTTCATCAAGCTGCGCATAGATTGGGGTTATGCCTACGCCGCCGGCGATAAAGAGGTGGTGCCTGGCGTGCTTGGAGACCGGGAAAAGGTTCGCCGGAATGGAAGCAAGCAACACGTCCCCCTCACGGACGTTCCTGTGCATGGACAGGGAGCCGCGTTTACCCTCGTCGACCCTGCGGACAGCTATCTGGTACTCGCTGGTGTCATACGGCGAACTCATCAGCGAATATGCGTTCCGTTTGGTCTCGCCATCGGTTGGGATGAGGATCGTGATGTGGCTGCCGCCGGAGAAGGGCGGCAGCCAGGACCCGTCGGCAGCGCAGAAGGTGTACCTGTTGATTTCCGGCGTGAGCTCCTCAATACGCTTGACCTTGAGTTGCAGGGCTCCGTGGTGTGCGCCGCTCATGTGTCCAGCTCCTCATCATCCGGCAGTTCGCCGGGGACTTCGCCGTCGGCTTTGACTCCCTGGAACGCGGCGAGACGCCCCGAGTAGTGGTCGCGGACGACCAGGCTGCGTTCACAGCCTGGACATCTGAAGACCCTGCGGGTGACATTCTCCGAGTAATGCCCACAGTGCGCGCACCACACGCGCCTGACAAAGGAACCCGCGTGCTCGCGCAGCACTTCGTCCCGGTTCATGCCGTAAGCGGTGGCAACCTGCATTGAGGTCCCGATGAACCCCTCCGAACCCGAAACATACAGGCGGGTGCCCATCTGTGCTGTCGCGAGCTTGCCATCGAGTGCGCGGACGGCATCGGCGTTGCTCGAATACACGATGAGATCGCATACCTTGAACTGTTGGATATCGGCCAGATAGTTCTGCCCTGTGAATGATTCCGTGGAGTACAGGACAGTCGTGGTGGCCAGCTGACCTGGAGTCATGGCTTCCAGAAGGCGAATCAAGGGCTTGCCGCCACTGCCCTGGGCGGCAGCGATGTGGTGGAGTCCGCTTGCCATTGGCGCCAGCTCGTCATACACGGGCCGGCTCTTTATTCCGGTGATTAACATGGGTCTGCTACCTGTCGCACTAAAAAGGCCGTCGGGTGGCGGACGCCAGTGCGGGCGTGGATTCGGTGCCAGGAACGGCGTCTGCGGCCGGAGCGTCACCCTTGAGGTGCGGCTTCTTCCAGGCCATGTAGGCAAGGCCGATGGCGACGACGGTGACGGCGGAAATCAGGACGACATAGTTGGCGAACCAGCCGTCCTCCGGTGTCCTCGGCCAAGCCATGTTGACCATTCCAAGCACGCCCCAGATGAGAGCGGCGATGTTGACCGGGATGCCCCAGGCGCCAAGCTGGAAGGCCCCGTTCGGCTTCCATCCGAGGAGGCGCGCCCTGAGCGAGGCAAGGACCACCATCTGAAAGCCCATGTACATGCCCATGGCAGCAAAGGAGATGATGACCGTCAGGGCGTCGCTGGAAACCTTCGATCCGATGACGATCAGTGCCGGGACCAGGCCCGCCAGAAGCAAGGCATACGGCGGTACGCGGCGGGACTCGCTGAAGGTGCTCAGAAGCGTGCTGGCCGGAAGAATTCCGTCCCGGGCCATTGAATAGGCAAGCCGGGAGGTGGCTGCCTGCAGGCTCAGCACGCATGAAAGGAACGAGACAAGAACGACGGCGAGTACTGCCTTGAAGCCAACCGGGCCGAAGGCTGAGACGAGGATGTTTCCGACGGGGTCGGCGTCCGCGCCGGATATTACGGCGGTGAAGTCGGGAACAGCCAGGATCAGGGACAGGCACACGAACATGGCCGCGAACCCGCCAATGTAGATGGTCATCCGCATCGCCTTGGGGATGGTCCGGCCAGGGTTGGGGACTTCTTCGGCGACGTCGCCGCAGGCTTCAAATCCGTAGTACTGGAAGATGCCAATCAGGCCGGCAGCAGCAAAGGCCACGAAATAGTTACTGCCTTCCCCGGCACCGAACGCGTTAAAGAGGACGCTGAGATCATGCTGTCGGGCTGTAACGAGCAGCCAAGTACCGACGACCAGGGCACCGCCGAGTTCCGCCAGGAGACCGATCATTGCCACGGCGTTCAGCACCTTGGTACCGCCGAGATTAAGGATGGTGGCCAGGGCGATGACTACGAGGCCGGAAATGACAGTGGCGTCGACGGTGCTTTCCACGCCGATGAGAGTGCTCAGGAAAGGTCCGGCGCCATAGGCGACGCTCGCGATGGTGGTGAGTAGCGCCACGAGGTAAACCCAGCCGCTCATCCAGCCCCATTTGCGGCCCCACAGCCTGCGTGACCAAGGATAGACGCCGCCGGCCACCGGGTATGCTGCGACCACTTCGCCGAATACGGTCGCAACGAGAAGCTGCCCGACCCCCACAATCACCAAAGACCAGAACATCGGCGGCCCCGCGACGCTGAGGGACAGTGCGAAGAGTGAATAGATAGCCACGACCGGCGACAGGTACGTGAAGCCCAGGGACACGTTTCCCCAGAACGTCATCTCCCGCTTGAACTGCCGGTCGTACGAGTAGCCAAGGCTGGCCAAGTGCCTGGCGTCTTCGTCGACGCCAGCCTCCCCGGCAGATTCGGGCACCTCTACACGCATTTAGACTCCTTCGGTTCGGTCGCGCACCTACCTGTGAGCGAGACCACGTGCTAAAAACCCTAGTTTCATATCTTTAGAAGCGCAATAGCCGGATGCTTATCCGCTTGTTTTAGGGGGTCCAACGTACTGAGGCTCCGACTAATGTCATGGTTTCCGTGGTTTTTATTGAGCTGCAGTAGACTGCACACAGAGCAAATCCGCTGGGAAGGCCAGGTCCCTGGCGGTGCTGCCGAGGTCCCTATTCCGATGGAGTCGTGTTGGCATCTACAACCGCATTTCAAGCTCAGGTGTACCGGTCGCTGCCGGAAACGGAGCGGTCGGAAGCCATCGTCAACCGGATCTCCAAAGCGATCTCACTGGGACTCCTCAAAGTTGGTGAACGGCTGCCCCCTGAGATGGCACTGTCAGAAATGTTCGGCGTCGCGCCCTCCACCCTCCGGGAAGCGCTGTCCGATCTTCGCAATCAAGGGATCGTGGCCACTCGCAGAGGGCGCAGCGGAGGAACCTTCATCGTCAAGCAGCCGTTCACATCGGCTGATGTCATCAGGAGCTGGTTCCGGGACACATCCATCGCCGAGATCCGGGACGTTGGCGACGAACATGCTGCGATTGCCGCAGCGACCGTAAGACTTGCGTGCGAGCGGGCAGAACCCCACGAGGCGAACCGGCTCCTGGATCTTGCACGGGCCGTTGTTATGACGGACAAGCCGGAGTTGCGCGCCCGTGCGGACAGCAGATTCCATATTGAACTGGCAGTGTTGGCTCAGTCGCCCAGGCTCATGAACGCTGAGATTCGACTACAGGCCGAAACGGTGCAGGCGCTTTGGTCGGCCGTGTCCATGGTCCGCGACCCGGAGCAAGTGGCGGCTGAGCATCTCGCGCTGGCCCGCGCCATCGCGAGCGATGCGCCTGAGAACGCTCAACAATTGGTGCTGGCGCATATCCGACATGACGTCCACCATCTGGTGGATGCGAAGTTGTCGCTGGGATACCCGAGGCAGGAGCGCGCATGACAACTTACACCGGTGCGGTTGAAGCCGCCAAGGAAATTGCAGCATGGATGAACACCCTCAGCCTTGATGTTCACAACTGCGCGGTGCAGGTGTCGTCGATTTGGCACGATCGGCGGATGCCTCTCGAAATCGCTCCCAGGGACGTAGCGCACTTGGAAAAAATAGCGACGGAATTCCTGGAAGGTCACAGTTTCGTCGTTGGCGCAGGGGTTATCTTCTCGGCCGACGCGATTGAAAACCGCGACGGCTTCCTTGAGTGGTGGACCAGGAAGGAGCAGGGCATTGAGAAGTTGGAATTTGATCTCACGCCTGGGGGTGAACGCTTCTACGACTATCAGAACATGCCCTTTTTCACGTCGGCCAGCCGGACAGGGGAGCATTCACTCTGGGGTCCTTACGTCGACTACCTAGGCTTGGACGAGTACATCCTGACGCACACCGCACCTGTACACGTGGGCGGGCGCTTTGTTGGGGTGGCTGGCTGCGACATACGGATTCGCCAGCTTGAAGCCATCTTCATGCCTGTCTTGCGGGCCATTCCGGGAGATGCTGCATTGCTAAACGAAAGCCGCCGCGTCATCGTGGGAAATTCCGGCGCCTATTTGGTCGGTGAGAGAATCCGCAGTATCCCCGGCAACAAACAGTTGCTCCCCATTGAAGCACCGCATCTCGGGCTCTCGCTGCTGGGTTCCCGCTAGGCGAGCGGGAGCACGAGACGAACGAGCGCCAGCGGCACAAGGACCCAATCGGAGGAGACCGATGAGCAACTCGCGAATTGCCGAGGCAATCAAGTCGGCCAGGGAATATCTGGGCGCCCATACCGATGAGGCCCGCTACCGCGATTCCGTCGCCTCCGCCGTTGTGGTGGAGGGCCTCCGGGTCCGCGTTACTGGCACGGATGGCTTCTCCCTGGAGACAGATATGGTCGCCGGCGTGGGCGGAACCGGTTCGGCACCTTCGCCCGGATGGCTCTTCCGCGCTGCCTATGCCTCCTGCGCCGCCACCCTTATGGCCATGCGCGCTGCTGAGCAGGGCGTGGAACTGCCCGGACTCCAGGTCGACGTGGACAGTGAGTCCGACGACCGGGGCATTCTCGGCGTCTCCGAAGGCGTCAGCGCCGGCCCGGCCAGTATCCGAGTGGCAGTCCGGGTGGGACCTGCCGCCGATGAGGCTGCCGTCCGGGAGGTTGTCGAGTGGGGCCTGAAGCATTGCCCCGTCGATGATGCTGTCCGCCGGGCAGTCCCCGTGGAGTTGGACCTCCGGATCGGTTAGGCAAGGTCTGGGCCGAAGCTGCGGGTGCCGGTGCAAGTGTCGGCTGGGCGTGAGCCTCGGAGAGTCATCTCCGGCCGTTCCGATCGCCCCGCCTAAGGGAGAACGAGTCGTTCAGCCCTGACGGGGTTTGCCGCCATTAAATGTCAGACCCCCCTGCGACGCTTTGGTTATGAAATCCGGCGCGGTTGTTGAGGCAGGAAGCAGGGCCGCGATGGCTGCTGCCGTTGCCTCCGTAGGCCGCCTGGTCGATGAGCTTGCCGGTGTTGTTTCGCCGGTGGTTTGCCTTGATGGACCTGACGTCATGCCGGATGCAGATCCGTTGCATGACTTTTCGGAGGCATGCCTGGAGGGATTGGCAGTGCTGGCGCGGATCGAGGCGGTGACGGCCGCGGCGAAGGTCCGACTGGTGGCTGCCTACGCGGATGCGGCAGCTGCGCTGGCCGGACCGCCGTCCACAGCCTATGAGGCGTCGGCGCAGGAGATGAGCCTGGTGGCTGAAACCGCGTGCGTGCTGACGATCGGCGAACGCGCAGCAGCGGCTCTGCTCGGCGAAGCCCATGCGCTGACAACGTCGTTGCCCGATACTCTTGACGCGCTGCAAAACGGCGCGATTGGCTGGCAGCACGCCCGGATCATGGTAGACGAAACCACCGGGCTCACCCCATCAGCGGTTGCTGCCCTGCAGGCCCACTTCTTCGATCCGGAGGAGCCTAACGCGACCCGGGGCGGCGCTCCCGGAGATCTGGTGCCGGCCCGGTTCCGGCGGAAGGTCCGGGCGTGGCGCGAACGCCACCAGCCCGAGTCCCTGGAGTTGCGCCGCGCGAAGGGCTCGCTGGACCGGCGGATGGAGTATGCTCCGGACCGGGACGGCATGGCCTGGCTCTCGTTGTACCTGCCGGGTGATACCGCTTGTGCCATCTGGAACAGGACAACTGCTCTGTCCCGTGGTCTCCAGGGCCCTGACCAACCCCGCAACCTCGCGCAGCTGCGTGCCGACATCGCGGCTGGACTGCTGTTGGGCAGTGCAAGCGAGAACCCGGGAGACGTGCCCGCTCCCAAGGCTGACGTGCTGGTCACCGTTCCGGTCTTCTCACTCCTTGGCCTGACCGATGAGCCCGCCGAGGTCGACGGACTTGGCCCGGTCCCGCCGTCGATCGCTCGCAGGCTGGTTGCCGACGGCTCCACCTCGTTCTATCGGGTCCTGGTGGACCCCCACGATGGGGCACCGCTCGAAATCGGGCGAACCAGCTACCGGCTCCCGGAAACACTCAAACGGTGGCTGAAGCTGCGGGATGGCGGATGCACATTCCCGGGCTGCAGCAACCAGACCCTCGACAATGAGGCGGACCACCTCACCGCGTGGCAGCACGGCGGGACCACCGGAATCGGCAACCTGGGACAGGCCTGCCCGAAGCACCACCGGCTGAAACACCAGAGACCCTGGAGACCAACGCAGGCAACGAAGGATGAACCGCCGGGCTGGATTTCACCCACCGGACGGCACTATCCGGCCGAGCATCCGGACCGGGAGCCTCCACTCCTGCCGCCGGGGTGCCTGCCCGTTCCCGTAAGTCCACTGGAACAAGTCATCCTGACGCGCCTCGCTGCGTGAGACTGCGTGAGATTGCTTGGCTGCCTGGCGCCTGACGTGCAGGCTAGAACTTGGTGGTGCCGCGCAATTTGCGCGGGCGGCCGTCCGGATCCACGAAGAAGCGGTTTGCCGGACCCGCCCACAAGCGTTGAAGGCGCGTTACGGGTTCTGTGGTGTGGTGGCGCGCATGGCCCTTGGGTCGGGGCGACCGGCTGCCGGTATCGGTATCGGTATCGTGCCATTCGTCCAGGGCATCGGCGGCGGCATTCCACAGGGCGAGACCGTTCGACGGATTCTCGAACCGGGGGTCATCTTCGTCAAGGCCCAGGTGTTCGGCCCAGAGCTGGCGCCGGACAGCGTGGGCTAGGGACCCGTCGGCAGGGGAACGGGAACTATTGGAGCCGGAGTCGCCGCCCGGAGTGGTTCCGGCGCTGGTGTCGATGACGGCGCACGTCAGCTCGCTGTCCGTGGTCCAGGACCGGCGATTGAAGTTGTCCGACCCGCACGTGAACCACGTGTCGTCGATGATGCAGATCTTGGCGTGGATATAGATGGGCGTTCCCGCCTTGTTTTCGAGGTTGAACACGCCGAACCGGTCGGGCGCGGCGCGACGAATCGTCTCGATGGCATGCAGTTGCCCCAGCCGCTTGGGCGGCCCTCCGAGCGGACCGTCGGAGTCCGGGTAGCGGGGCACCACAGCGATGACGTTCAACCCGGGGTTCTGTTCGAGGGCCTCTGCGATTCCAGCAGCAACCTCGGTGGACCACAGGTACTGGTCCTCGATGTAGATCAGCGAACGGGCCAGGGAGAAGGCTTTCGTGTAGGCCTGGGCCACGCTGCGCTCGCCGCCCGGGGCAAACGGGAACGGGGGGTGTTTCACGCCGTACGTGCGCAACAGTTGCACGGCGTGGGGCCCGGCGGGTGGCGGCGGTGGTGCGGTGTCCGGAAGAGGCTGGGGGTGCCGGGGCATGTCGGCCAGGCGCTGCAACAGCATCCGGTACGGGGTGCGCCGGTCCAGGGGATGGGGGTCGTTCCATCGTTCGGCGAACAGTTCCAGCACATCTGCCACAACCGGGCCTCGAAGTTCGACGGCGGCGTCGTGCCAGGGCGGTCGCTTCCCGTACCGGGGGTCCATGTCCACCGCCTGCGGATCGCCCATGTGATCGGCGTCGTCCCGGCGGCTGTGGGAAAGGTCGATGCCGCCCACGAACGCGACGTCCCGGGAAGCGTCATTCTGCCTGCGGATGACGAACAGTTTCTGGTGGTGGCAACCGAAGACGCGCACGCGCTGGTCCAGCAGCACCTCCCCGCCGGCGTCGTTTATCTGGCGGCTGAGGAGTTCATTCGAGCGGTTGCTCATGGGGGCAGACACGCGCTCGCCGTGGGATCGCCAGATCAGGCCGCGGATTTCCACGCCCGTCCGGGCCAATCGCGCCAGCAGTTCCCCGATCGCCGGACCGTCGGGCGTCAGCCGCTCGTCGCCGTCGCCACGCCAGTCGGTGAACCAAACGCGATCACCCGCTTGAAGAGCCGAGAGCTCCTCGTGGAGGCGCGCGAAATAGGCGGCGCCGTGGATCAGGGGCCGCACCAGGTTGCCCTCCGACCACGCCGGCGTTTCGGCAGGGCCGGCGTGTACGCCCGTGGCCGAATGTTCCCGCTCAGCGCCACTTAAGAACCAGTAACCGGCTGTACTGTCCACTTTGCCGTTCCCTTCGGGACCCGAGACCGGTGGGTGTCCGGCCTACTCAGTAGCCTACGACTGCGGCGGCCAATGTCACCCGGAAACCGACCCGACCTTTCCGGGCTGCAGGAATGGCAAGATTCAGGAATACAAGCTTCGTGAAAAATTCACAGCCACCGCTTCCCACGGAGGAATCCCATGACATCCATTCCGGACCACTCGGACGTGCTCAACCTGGACGGGCTGCTAAGCGAGGAGGAACTGCAGCTGCGCGCCAAGGTCCGCGGATTCGTGGACGCACGGATCCGGCCGAACATCAGGAAATGGTACGAGGACGCGCACTTTCCGGTGGAGATCGCCCGCGAAATGGGTGCCCTCGGCCTGCTTGGCATGCACCTCAAGGGCTACGGCTGCCCGGGCCGCTCCGCCGTCGAATACGGTATCGCCGCCATGGAGCTAGAGGCCGGGGATTCGGGGCTGCGCACCTTCGTCTCCGTCCAGGGCTCGCTCGCGATGAGTGCCATCCACAAGTGGGGATCGGAAGAGCAGAAGAACGCCTATCTGCCGGGCATGGCCCAGGGCGAGATCATCGGCTGCTTCGGGCTGACGGAGCCAACCGCTGGGTCGGACCCTTCCGCGATGCAGACCACCGCCGTCAGGGACGGCGGCGGGTGGGTCCTGAACGGGGTCAAACGGTGGATCGGCCTGGCCTCCATCGCGCACGTTGCCGTCATCTGGGCCGCCGCCGAAGACGGCGTCCGGGGCTTCCTGGTGCCCACGGACACGGCAGGCTTCACGGCCACCCCCATCGAGCCCAAGCTGTCCATGCGGGCCTCCATCCAGTGCGACATCAGCCTGGAAGACGTCCGGCTGCCCGCTTCGGCCGTGCTGCCTGGCGCTAAGGGCCTCAGGGGACCGTTCTCCTGCCTGAATGAGGCACGCTACGGGATCATCTGGGGTGCCATGGGTGCCGCCCGGGACAGCTATGAGGAAGCGCTCAGGTACTCGTTGGGGCGGATGCAGTTTGATAAGCCGCTCGCCGCGTATCAGCTGACCCAGGAAAAGCTTGTCAACATGCTCCTGGAGATCCAAAAAGGCACACTGCTTGCCATTCACACCGGCAGGCTGAAGGACGCCGGCACGCTGGAACCGGTCCAGATCTCGGTGGGCAAGCTGAACAACTGCCGCGAAGCCATCGCCATCTGCAGGGAGGCACGGACCATCCTGGGCGGCAACGGCATCACGCTGGACCACTCCCCGCTGCGGCACGCGAACAACCTCGAATCGGTGCGGACCTACGAGGGTACCGACGAAGTCCACACGCTGATCCTGGGCAACCACATCACAGGCCAGTCGGCCTTCCGGTAAGGGCGACGTGGGACCTGGCCGTTCCTACAGCGGGCAGCGGCTTTGGGAACAATGCTGATCATCATTGTTCGGAAACGTCACCGATTAACCACAGCCTGTCCTTGGCGCAGTCGCGTTCGGCCCAGTTGTCCGGGACTTTGCCAGCACCGCCCCCGCCGATATTCAGGGGAGCGCCCGAACGTGCCACAACGCTCTGCTCGGCGTCGAGCACTTCGAAAGACTTTGCATTCCCTTTAACCGTGTACCCGAGGGGCCACACGAGGCTCACCGCGTCTCCCGCCGTCGCCGCGTGGACGCAGCCGCTTTCGTCAGCCGCCAGCGTTCCCCGGAGCAGCGCTTCCATCCCGCTTTTTTCGGGTCTATCCGATGTAAGGAGCCGGAGAGGGGTAGGTTCGGCGGCACAGCCCGCTGCCCCGAGAAAAGCCACAGTGAATCCGAGAATTACCAATCTTGACAATCTGGAAGACATGCCCCGCACTATACTCTCGCCGCAACGCTAAACGCAGGGGCGTTTCATCGCTTCCGAGCTCGGCGTGGTAGCTGTCGGGCCGTCATTAAGCATGCTGAAAACTCTGGAGCGCCTGTGGAATTCCTGGTAATTGTCTTCGCAGCGATTTTCTTATATTGCCTCCGAGAGGGAAATAGACCATGACCCAAATCCTCTGGCGCAGATACACGGAATGGCCGCTCCTCGCCGTCGCGATCATCTTCGTGACCGCCTATTCTGTCCAGGTCATCGGGGACCTGCCCTCCCGGGAAGATCAGGTACTTGAAATAATCGTGTGGGCGGCGTGGGCCATCTTCGGGGTTGACTATGTGGCCAACCTGATCCTCGCCAAGAACCGTTCACGATGGTTTGTCCGCAATCTTCACGAGCTCGTGATCCTTGTGTTGCCGTTTCTTCGCCCCTTGCGCCTGCTCCGCCTGGTCACCCTGCTGCAGGTGTTCCACCGTGCGGCGGGACGGTCCCTTCGTGGCCGGGCACTGACGTACGTCCTCGGCGCGGCAGTCCTCCTGACCTATGTTGGCGCCGTCGCCATCCTGGACGCAGAGAAGGGTGCCGAAGGCTCTAACATCAATAACTTTGGTGATGCCCTCTGGTGGGCTGTCGTCACCATAAGCACTGTTGGATATGGCGACCATTTCCCCGTGACGCCGCTCGGGAGGGCGGTAGCCATGGCTCTTCTTCTCGGAGGCATAGCGGTCCTGGGGGTGATCACGGCGTCCATGGCTTCCTGGCTGGTGGAGGCTGTGTCCACGGAGGTCAGCGGAGAAACTGAGAAATCGGAGGAGTCCCTCCGCAGGGAGGTCGCCAACCTGGCTGAGCAGGTTGAAAGGCTTACCACCAGACTCGAACCCAACCGCTGAGTTAACCTGCAGTCAACTCACAGGACCTCCACCGTTCTCCCGCACCCGGCAGGCTTGTCACGTTTGCCCGGCACCACCCCCACGCCGGGCAGAGAAACCTGATCCTAGGAGAACCCCGTGTTTGTAAAAAGCGCCCTTGCGGCCGTTGCCGTCCTGGCCGCCCTGACCGGAACGGCAGTGGCACCCGCCAACGCTGAGGCTCCCACGCCTGCCCCCGTCCTCGGCCAGCCGCTGGCCGCCGCCCACGCCCACAACGACTACGAGCACGAGCGCCCGCTCTTCGACGCGCTGGAGCACGGCTTCACCAGCGTAGAGGCGGACGTGTGGCTGGTCGACGGTGAGCTGCTCGTCGCCCACGATTTCGAGGACGTCAAGCCCGGGGTGACCCTGGAGAGCCTGTACCTCGATCCGCTCGAGAACCTGGTCCGGCAGGGCGGCCACAGCGTGTACCCCAAGTGGGACGGCAACCTGCAGCTGATGATCGACATCAAGAGCGAGGGCGAAGCCACCTACGCCGCCATTGAGAAGGAACTGGCCGAGCACCCGTCCATCATGACCCGCTACGTCAACGGAACCGTCAAGCCCGGTCCGGTCACCGCCATCATCAGCGGTAACCGTCCGCTGGCCACCATGCAGGCCCAGGACAAGCGGTTCGGCTTCTTCGACGGACGCGCCAGCGACCTCACCTCCGGGATGCCTGCCAGCCTGATGCCGATCGTGAGCAACAACTGGACCAAGCTCTTCACCTGGCAGGGCGTCGGCCCCATGCCTGAGCTGGAGCGGGCCAAGCTGCACGCCTACGTTGAGACCGCACACGCCAACGGCTACCGGGTACGCTTCTGGGCCACCCCGGACCAGGCAGGCGACGCCCGCGACGCCGTCTGGAACGAGCTCTACAACGCCGGTGTTGACCACATCAACACCGACGACCTCGCCGGACTTCAGGCCTTCCTCACCGCCCGCGCGGCATAACCGGAGCGCCAAAGCACCCAGGTAAAAGGAAGCGGTCGACGGCGGGAGGAACCCGCCGTCGACCGCTTTTCTTTTGTGCGTATTGACCGCCTGACCAACCGCCGCGACGATGAGATATGGCTGACTTCGATAGCGAGCTCCCCGTTGACAGTGCCTCTGCGGAGGCGGTTACCCACGTCGAGACTCCTGAAAGCATCGCGGACGAGATCAAGGATGAGATCCACCTTGGGCACGTCCAGGATGACGTAAGCCACGTTCTTGAGGAGCGCTTCGAAAAGGCAGGCATCGACATGCGCCCCGAGGACGTCGATGACCTTGCCGAGGAAATCGAGCGGGACGCGTCTACCTAGAGGGCGTGCGGGCCGGAAACGGCGGCTAACGACCTGGGCCAGTGCGCTGGCCGTGTTGGGCGCATGGCTCTCAGGAGCGATACCAGTGACCCAGGTGGCCCGCACTTAGCCACATGCTGCAACTTAGTTGCCGGGCGGGTTCAAACGGCTGCGGCGAGGCTGGTCCGCACAGGCATCTGCGGAATAAGGACCGCCTGGTAGGCGTGATACAGGTCCGGCTTGTCCGTGGGGAGTGGTGCGCCAGCCTGGTTCTCCATGTCCACCTCGTGATGCCAGGAACCTGAGTCCAGATCAACGAAAGCTGCTTCGATATGGTGGAACCATTCCCCATAGCGGGCAGCGAAGCGGCGTTCTCCCGTCAGCCGGTACAGCACTGCAGCACAGGCAAGCGCTTCGGCCGCCACCCAGTGCAGGCGCCGGGACGAAACGGGCCGGCCTTTCCAGTCCGTGGTGTAGCAGAATCCGGGGTACTTCCCGGACTGCCAACCGTCCGCGGCGGCCCTGTCGAACAGGGCCGTTGCAGCCTCCAATTGTCCTTCGGCTCCGAAGCGGGCGGACTGGGCCATCAGGCGCGCCCACTCGAAACCATGGCCGATTGTTGCGCCAAAGGGCTTGAAGGTGTGGTGGGGCTCGTGCAGGTTGTGTTGGGGGAGGGGCTGCCAGTCCTCGCTGTAGTGCTCGCAGATGCGCCAATTCCGCTGTCCGGCCTGCCGGATGACAAAGCTGCAGATTCCCAGCGCCCGGGCTCGAAGAAGATCATCTCCGGTGACGTCGGCGGCCGCGAACAGCGCTTCTGCCAGGTGCATGTTGCCATTGAGGCCCCGATAGGAATCGGTACGGCCGGCCGGATCGATCCGGTCCGCGGCCAGGCCGTGCGCGGGCTCCCAGAACTGTTGTTCCAGCCGCGCCAGCGCCATGGAGAGCATGGCAGGGCTCCCGGGATGCCCGATGGTGCTCCCTGAAGACGCGGCCAGGATGACGAATGCCAGCGTGTACAGCTCCTGGCCTGCGGCAGGGCCCGCCGGGCTTGTTGGCCACCCACTAGGGGTGAACGCGGCCAGGTAGTCCAGCAGGACAAAGGCGGTGGCGCCGGCCCCCGGTTCACCCCTTGCTGCAGCCAAGGCGTAGACGTGGGCTGCCCGGGCGGTGTTGAAGGTCGGCGAATCCACCCCGGGCAGGACATCCCCCGTGCGGGACCATGCCGCGACATCGCCCCGGGCGGTAACCACTGTTCGGGGAAACCTCAGCAGCCGGGACTCTTCAGACCTCAACCACGCCAAATGGCCCGGGTTGTCCAGAAGCGGCGTCTCACTCAAGGAGCAGCCCTCCCGCCCGCGGTGCGAGGACGTGGTCCAGCACGATGCACGCGGCGCCCACCGCTGCAATGTCCTCGCCGAGCACCGATCCCCGCGCCTCGACGGAATGGATCATTCCCATCGCCAGCCGCTGCGACAGGGCAGAGCGCAACACCTCGAGGTAGCGCCCGGCTACGGGTGCCCAGGATGGTCCGCCCACCACCACGGCGTCCACATCCAGCAGGTTGGCAATGTCCTCGACGGCGCGGGCCAGCCGCCGGGCCGCTTCATCGAAGATTGCGGTGGCCTTGGCATCCCCGCTGTCCGCCAGGGCCGCGAGCGCACCGAAGTTCTGCGCAACCTGCTGCAGGTCGTCTTCGTCGATCGGACCCGGGATGAGCCTCTGCGCGGCTGCCTCCAGGACCAGCTTGACCGGCATCACGGACACGCCAAAGCAGCCCTTTCGCCCGCACCCGCACAGCCGGCCGCCGTCGCCCGTGGAGAAATGGCCGATTTCGCCAACGTTGTTCGACGAACCCCTGACCACCTCGCCGTTAAGCACCACGGCCGCGCCGGTGCCGCTGCCGAGGTAGATGAACACGAAGTTTTGGTCGGAGCGCTGGTCGAGGACCCACAGGTCGGCATGGGCGGCGGCCGTGGAGTCTTTGTCCAGGAACACACCGAAGCCTGTTGCCTTGCCCAGTGACTCCCGCAGTTCCACGCGTTCCCAGCCTGTCAGCATGGGAGGACCCACCACCGCGCCCTCATCGAATTCGATGGGCCCGGGGGCTGCTATGCCCACGCCCAGTACCCGGTCTCGCGGGATGGCTGCATGGGTAATCAGATCCTCGATTGCTGCGGCGATCCTGGCTACCGTCTTGTCCGGGGTGGCCACCGCCTCGATGGGGATATGGCTGCGGTGGACCACCGCGCCGGCGAGATCCAGCAGCACGAACGTCAGCCGGGAGGGGTCCAGGTGGACGCCCACCGCGAACCGGCTGTGCGGATCGATGGTCAGCGTGGTCCGGGGCTTGCCTTGCGGCACATGGACTTTTCCGCTTTCCCTGATCAGCCCCAGGTCCAGAAGCCTGCGGGCGATGTTCGACACCGTTTGGGTGGACAGCCCCGTGGCGCCGATCAGTTCCACCCTGCTCAACCCCGCTTCCGCGCGGCGGATCAAGTCCAGGACGACCGCCTGGTTGAACGCGCTGACACGCTCAAGATTGGATCCCCGCGCCATGAAAAACCGCCTAACTCAATTTAGTTGACTAAGCCCGATACTCGACTATAGTGGCCTGTGTCACATGCTGTCAGGTACCTCGGACAACTTTCCAACCAGCTTCGCAGAGGCGGAGCTCTGTCTCCCAAAGGGATCCACTGATATGACTCGAAAGAGAATTTTTGCGGCTTTGTCCAGCGCGCTCGCAGGCACCGTTGCCTTGAGCGCGTGCGGCGGAGCCGGCGCCCCGTCGGCCGACACCAAGCAGAACGCGGACGCAAAGGAGGTGACGCTGACCATCGCGGCCAACGCCGTTTCCGGCGGAAAGAACTCCGACGGCGCGGACTGGATCACGAACTACGTCATCCCCAAGTTTGAGGAAGCACAAAAGGCGAAGGGTGTCACGGCCAAGGTGTCCTTCCAGTCCAATGGCGTGGACGACCAGGCCTACAAGACCAAGGTTTCCCTGGACCTCTCCACGGGCCAGGGTGCGGACATCGCGTCCATTGACGGCATCTGGTTCGGTGAGTTCGCCGACGCGGGCTACATCAAACCGCTGGAGGACATCGTCGGCAAGGAGAAGGTGGAAGCCTGGGACGGCTGGAAGCAGATCACGCCGGCCGTCCAGCAGCTGACCACGTACGAGGACAAGCTCTACGGCGTGCCCGACGGAACTGATGGCCGGATCATCTACTTCAACAAGAACCTCTTCAAGAAGGCGGGGCTGCCGGCTGACTGGCAGCCCAAGAGCTGGGACGAAATCCTCGAGGCCGCCCGGAAGCTCAAGAAGCTCCCCGGCGTGACCCCGCTGCAGATCAATGCGGGCAAGGCGATGGGCGAGGCGACCACCATGCAGGGCTTCCTTCCCCTGCTCCAGGGCACCGGCCAGCCCATCAACAAGGACGGCAAATGGCAGGGCAACAGCCAGGCCGTGCAGGACGTGCTGGGCTTCTACTCCACCGTGTACGGCAGCGAAAAGCTGGGCGATCCGCTCCTGCAGCAGGACGCCAAGGGACGCGACAAGTCGTTCCTGGAGTTCTCGCAGAACAAGCTGGGCATCATGATCGAGAGCGACTACCTGTGGCGCTCGGTCCTGAACCCCAAGAACGGCGTGGCTCCCATGGCGGACCGTGACACGGCCGTCGGTTGGGCCAAGATCCCGGCGAAAACTCCAGGCCAGGGACCCGACGGCGCCGATTTCGTCAGCATGTCCGGCGGCTCCGGACAGATCATCAACCCGAAGACCAAGTACCCGCAGCAGGCTTGGGAACTGCTTCAGTTCATGTCCTCAGCGGACGCCATCAAGGAAAAGCTCAAGAACGCGGCCAGGATCTCGCCCCGTGACGACGTCAATGCCGAAACGCTGAAGAGCGACCCCCTGATGAACTTCGTCTCCACGGAGGTGCTTCCGGTCACGGCCTACCGCCCGGGTCTGTCCGACTACACCCAGGTGTCCACCGCCGTACAGGACGCCACCGGCCTGGTTGCGGCGGGCAAGTCCCCGGATGAAGCCGGCGCCGCGTACCAGAAGTCCCTGGAGGGAATCGTCGGTGACCAGATCTTCAAGTGATGAACTCGTGAAGGCTCCGGTGCCCGCTGCTGCAGCGGGCACCGGGCCCTCCCGGGCACTGCCCGACGACGGGGACGTCGCCGGGCTGGGCAAGGCCGGAGCCGCGGCTTTCCTGGCGCCGGCACTGCTGCTGATCTCGGTGTTCCTCGTCTTTCCGGCGCTGTGGTCGCTCTACCTCGGCATGACCAACTACCGGCTCAGCGGTTCCGCCGCCAAGAACCCGCAGTTCGTCGGCCTGGACAACTACATCAACGCACTCTCCGATGACCGGTTCTTCAATTCGCTGGTACTGACGCTTCTCTTCGTGTTCGGCTCTGCCGTCATCGGGCAATCGGTTCTCGGTTTCGCCATTGCCTGGACCATGACCCGGGTCCGGAAGTCCGTCCGCGCCGTCGTCGAATTCTTTGTGCTCCTGGCCTGGATCATCCCGAGCTCAGTGACTACTTTCCTCTGGTACGCATTGCTGGACCGCAGCAACGGCACCCTCAACGCGATGTTGAACACCGGGAATACCGCGTGGTTGCTGAACCACCCGATGGAAAGCATCATCGTCTTCAACACCTGGGTAGGGACAGCCTTCTCCATGCTGCTCTTCAGCTCGGCGCTGGCCTCGGTTCCACCGACCCAGCTCGAAAGCGCCAGGATGGTGGGCGCCGGCGCGTGGGCCCAGTTCCGCGACGTGATCTTTCCCCACATCCGGGGCCACATCCTCACGAACACCCTGCTGATCACGCTCTGGACGTTCAACACCTTCACCCCTTACCTGCTGACCGCCGGAGGGCCCGATGACCGGTCCAACATCCTGCCGATCTTCATCTACCAGCTGGCATTGAACGACGGCGCACTGGGGCAGGGTGCCGCGATCTCACTGATCATGATCATCATCAACCTGGTGATCGCCATGGTCTACCTGCGACTCCTGAAGGAGAGAAAATCATGACCGCCCTGGACAACCCGCGTCCCACTGCGGAGCAGGAGAGCCGGCGGATCCTGGGCCACTTCCTCGGGCTGATGGGCAAGAGCCTGTTTGTCGCCGTCGTCCTGGCATTTTTCGTCATCCCCGTCCTGTGGCTGGTGTTCGCACCCTTCGACGCGCACCCCACCCTCAACGTGAAGGTGCCGGAGTTCACGCTCAACAACTTCAAGGTCCTCTTCGAGAACCCCATCGCCATTGCGTCGCTGGGGAACTCCCTGATCCTGGCGCTGGGATCAATGGCCGTCGTCCTGGTCCTGGGTTCGCTCGCCTCCTATTCGCTGTCCCGGGTGAAGATCCCTGGACGCGACCTGCTGCTGTACACGCTGCTGCTGCTGTCCTCCATCATCACGGGCACGGCGGCCATGGTCCCGACGTTCCTGCTGATGGTCAAGCTCGGGCTGATCGACTCCCAGTTCGGCGTGATCCTGGTGCTCAGCGGCGGCATTCTGCCCACCGTCATCTTCATCCTCAAAGACTTCATGGACTCGACGCCGAAATCCTACGAGGAATCGGCCCGGCTGTACGGAGCGAAACCGCTGCGCATCCTGTGGGACGTGGTTATTCCCCTGGCCCGCCCGGGGCTTGCCACCATCGCCGTGTGGGCCGTCGTCCAGGTGTGGGGCAACTTCCTGGTCCCCTACCTCCTGCTGCGCTCGCCTGCCAAGTCTCCCGCCGCCGTCGTGATGTACACCTTCTATACAGAAGGCGGCCAGCCCAACCTCGCACTGATTTCCGCGTTCTCCCTGCTCTTCTCTATTCCCGTGATCGCCATGTACTTCTTCGTCAACCGGCGTTACGGGTTCCGCTTCCATGGAGGTATCAAAAGCTAATGGCCAGCATCACCACCAGCTCCCTGATCAAGGAGTATCCCGGCGGCGTCCGGGGAGTGGACGACATGGACCTCACCATCCACGACGGCGAGTTCTTTGCCCTCCTCGGCCCGTCCGGCTGCGGCAAGACCACGTTGCTGAGGACCATCGCCGGGCTGGAGAAATCCACCTCCGGCACCATCCGGATCGGGGAGCGGGATGTCACCAACCTCGAGCCCGGCCAGCGCAGGGTCGCCATGGTCTTCCAGGACTATGCGCTGTTCCCGCACATGTCCATCGTGGACAACATCGCCTACCCGCTGAAAATCCAAAAAGTGGCCAAGCCGGAGCGGCAGGCCAGCGCGGAAGAAGTCGGTGACAAGCTCTCGCTGCAGGGCCTGATGGAACGGCGCCCCGGCCAGCTCTCCGGCGGCCAGCAGCAGCGCGTTGCGTTGGCGCGCGCCGTCACCAGCCGGCCCGACGTCTTCCTGTTTGACGAGCCGCTCTCCAACCTTGATGCCCGGCTCCGGCTTGAAGCCCGCACCTTCCTCAAGAAGCTCCAGCAGGACCTGGGCGTCACCACCGTGTTCGTGACCCACGACCAGGCGGAGGCCCTGGCGCTGGCGGACCGGATTGCGATCATGCGCGCCGGAAAGATGCAGCAGCTCGGCACCCCGCGCGAGGTCTTCCAGCGGCCCGCGAACACCTTCGTTGCCTCCTTCGTGGGGTCCACGTCGATGAACCTGATCAAGGGAACGGTCGACGGCGGATCCGTCCTCATCGGGCGGCAACGGGTCGGGCTTCCCGAAGGGACCGCGGAGAGGGTCAGCGACGGCCAGGAGGTCACCTGGGGTGCACGTCCGGAGTACCTCCGGCTCGCCACCGAACCCGAGTCCGGCAGCATTTCAGGCAAGGTGACGGTGTCCGAAAACCTCGGCGCCTCCGTGCTGATGACGGTGGAAGTTCCCGAGAGCGACCACCTGCTCCAGGTAGTGGTCAGCGAGGACAACGAACCGGAAATCGGGGCGCCCGTGTGGGTGACGTTCGAACCGCGGCGCACCCTGCTGTTCGATGCCGAGGGCCTTCGGATCGGAGACTGACGGTGCGGATCACGCGGACCCTGACTCCCGAAGACCGGGTCCGGAGTCTGTACCTGGACGTGCCGTTCGAGCTCTCCGGTGCACGGTCGGTGGAGGTGGTCTTGGCATACGACACCTCCCGGGCAGTCATCGACCTTGGATGCATGGGGGCGGCAGGCTGGCGGGGATGGTCGGGCGGGGCAAGGCAGCGCTTCGTCATCACCGCGGACGAAGCCACCACGGGCTACTGCCCGGGCCGGCTCGAAGATGGCGTGTGGAAGGTGGTGCTGGGCCTCCACCATGTCCCCGACGGCGGAGTCCCCATTGAGCTGACCATTAACACGCCGGCCATGGGCCGGATCGATCCTGAACCCCCGGCTCCGGCTCCCTCGCAGACGGTCCCGGCCAGCCGACGCCGAAGCCTTCCATCGGGATCCGGCATGACCTGGTTTGCCGGCGACTGCCACGCCCACACACTCCACTCGGACGGGGCACTCTCGATCCGCCAGCTGGCGGCTGATGCAGCGGCAAACGGACTGGACTTCCTTGCCGTGACGGACCACAACACGGTCAGTCACCACCCGCACCTGCAGAGTGCCGGCACCGAATACGGCATCACCCTCCTTCCCGGCCAGGAGGTGACCACGGTCCGCGGCCACGCGAACGCCTACGGCCGGATCGGCTGGGTCGATTTCCGCCGGCATCCTGACGAGTGGCTCAAGCAGGTGGAGGCGGAGGGTGGCTTCCTGTCCATCAACCACCCGGTGGCCACCGACTGTTCATGGCAGTGGCAGTTGTCGCGCAAGCCTGCGCACGCCGAAATCATGCACGAAACATGGCTGCCCAACCGGCGCGACACCAGCATCTGGGCGTGGCTGAATGCATGGGGCGAACCCGTGATCCCCCTGGGCGGGGGCGACTTCCACCGGCATGAGGGCGGCCACCCTACCGGGCTGCCAACCACCTGGGTCCAGGCGGCGGAGCCGGATGAAGCCGGTATCTTCGAAGCGCTCAAGACCGGGCCGACAGCCCTCAGCATGGGCATCGACTCGCCTCTGCTGCTGCGTGTCGACGGCGAATTGGTCGCCGTCGATGCCGAGGGTACCCTCCTCATCGATTTTGAAGGCCGGCGCCAGTTGATCCGCGGCCCGCGCGTTTCCATCAGGGAGCCCGGTGTGGGTCCCTTCCGGCTGGAGACAGCTGACCGGCAGATCGTTGCAATGACCATCTAAGTTCGGGGGGCCATCCAGGCTGTTCCGACGCCATGGCAAGAGGCTGGCTGCGGCTCCTCCCCGGGAGCGCAGCCAGCCTCCTGCGATGGCGGCCTAGCCCCCGGCGCGGAGGAGCAGGGTCCGGATCTCCCACGGTTCGAGCACGAACTTGTACTCCCCGTCGGCCCCTTCGCTGGCCAGGCTGCGGCCTGTGAGATCGACTGTTTCAACCTGCCTGAACGGGCCGGTGACCACGGCGCCGGTGCTCTGGCCGGCGAGCAGCACCACGCGTACCTCAATGTCCCCGCCGATCCTGCGCATGCTGCTCAGCCGGACGTTGTCGCCCCGCACCCGCAGCCCTTCAGCCTGCCCGGGTACGGCACCTCCGGCAGGTGCGATGCCGCGCACCACGAGGCCGGGTGCATTGAACCGGTCGGACAGCCGTACGGCGTCAGCGTTGCGGTGCCCCTCTGAGGAAGCGATGACGCCAAACTCGATGTCGACGTCGGTCCCGCTTTCCTGGCCGCCCGGGATGGGAATCTCCGAAGCCGCCGGCTCGTCGCGCAGCGGATGGACATTGACGCTGATGGAACCAACGGCCCTGAGCAGGGTCAATGCCAGTTCCCTGCCCTCCACCACCTCGTATTCGGTGGCGTCGTGCAGCAGAACCGTTGCGGGCCCGGCAGAGACAAACGTGTAGGCGGGGAAAGTGGGCAGCGGGAATTCGCCGCCGCCGCCTTCTGCGGTGAGGGAACGCTCAGTGATGGCGAACTGTCCCTCCGACGCGGACCCTTCCACGGGATGGGGGAGCGGAATGTGAAGGCGGAACCGGTGGTCTGCCGCGTAGTTGGTGAAGTGGACGCGGACGCGGACAAACGGCTCACCGCGCCGCAGCTCCACGAACGTGTGCACCGGGACTTCCACCAGGTCCTCGGAGCGTGCGCCGAGGCTTCGGTCCAGGGCACTCGGCCAGAGGTAATGGCGGACAATCCGGGCCACGGCGCGGACGGAGCCGCTTTCGAGCACCTCGACACTGATCTTGGACGGTTCTGTGACAAGCGTGTCCACGGCCGGGGGCCCATAGTTGTAGCTGTCGCCGCAGTCACCGCCGTCAACCAGCCTGCCGATGCCGGCCAGGACCGTACCGTCCTGGCCGGTGAGCGTGACTGTCCCGTCCGCCTCCAGCCGCGCGGTCACCAGCCCGTTGTCCAGGACATTGTCCCGGCAGGTCACCTGCTCCGCAGGGGAATGGTCCTGCTGGGAAACCCTGAAGGGAACCATGCCCATGGCCGGGACCGGAACGTCCACCAGGATCCGGCGCCGGGGCTGCGCGGTGATCCGCACCTTCCACTCCCCGGGGTGCGCCTGCACGGCCTCGGCCAGGACCGCCTTGAACTCAACGATGTCGAAGACCGGAGTCGACGGCACCTCGGCGACGTCGAACTCAAGAGAGTACGGTCCAACGCGGTAATTCTCGATCAGCTGGCCAAACAGCTCCCGCCCGTGGATGCGGTTCATCATGCGTTCCACCAACACGGACGCGTCCATGGATTCGTCCCCGAGCAGGGTGGGCGCGTGGCCGGTTTCCTGGACGTCCAGGCGGGTGCCGTCGCAGGTTTCTGCCGCCAGCGGGACCCCGTCGACCGGCGCGGGGACTTCCAGTTCCACCATGACGCTGCGGTCTTCAGGCAGGGTGTTCAGGGCGACGTACGCATCGCTGGGAATGCCGGCCGCAACTGAAAGCGCAACCTCGTTGCGGACCGCCCTGGCGATCTGGGCTGCCTCATGCAGGCGCGCTTCCACCTGGCTGACCGTTTCATCGGTTCCGGATCCCACCACGGAATCGTGGGCGGTGGACTCGATGATGCGCCGCCAGGCCATGCTGATAAACGGTTCGAAGTCGCTCTCGCTGTAGGTGGCTGCCAGCCGTTCCGCTTCCAGTGCCATCCGTTCGGCTTCTGCCATGGCCGTCTTCAGGTTCCTGCGAATGGAGAAGACGCCCGGCAGGATGTTGCCGCGCGCGTGCGAACGCAGTTCTCCGGCAACCGTGAGCAGTTGTTCGTCGGGGCCGAAGGCTGCCACATACTCTTCCAAGGTGGCCAGCCTCATGGGGAACTGCGCGGAGTGGTGGGTGTCTACATGCCCCATGAGACCGGTATCTGGAGGCATGTGGTCTGTTCCCACCATCCCCAGGATGGCGTCACCGCTGTAGCGGTCCATGGTTTCCTGGCGGTATTTCTTCAGGGCGTGGGGAATGTTCTCCGGAATGGCGAGGAGATCCAGGGCGCTGCCGTAGCCGTCGAACAGGTACTCCACCCGCACGGAGGAGCCATCGGGGGCTTCCCATCGGAATGCATGCCCGGTGACACGGGACGGAACGCCCCGCCACAGGCAGGCGTCTCCGATGCCGGCACGGCTGAGGATTTGCGGCATCTGCGCGACATGGCCGAACATGTCCGGCAGGTAGCCCACATTCATGTACCCGCCGAGCCTGCGGGCCCCGGCCATGCCCATCTGGAGGTTGCGGACGATGGTCTCTCCGGAGCAAAGGAACTCGTCCAGGAGGATCTGCCAGGGACCGAGCGCCAGTTGGCCGCTGGCCACAACGGCCCGTACGCGCGCCTCGTTTTCCGGCCGGATTTCCAAGTAGTCCTCGATGGCCGCGGTCTGGCCGTCGAGGGTAAACCTGAAGCGGGGGTCCGCTTCGGCCATGCCCAGGACCACATCGAACATTTGAACCAGCTTGAACCGGAACACCTGGAAAGGCTCGTACCATTCCCTGTCCCAGTGCGTGTGCGGGACCAGGACAATGCCTTTTTCGTTCGGGTCGCTCATAGGGATGCAGCCTCTCCGCCAATCGTCGTTGCCAGGGAATCCGCCAGGGCGGCGGCAATCAGTTGGGCCGCCCCGACGTCGGCCTCTCCTTCGGGTATTCCGGTCGGGGGCGCTTCGTGGGTGGAAACCATGCGGTGGAAGGCCAGCAGTTCCTGCTCGAAGGCCTCCGTGATGTCCTCCATGACGCTGTTGGCAACACCCTGCCCGGAAGCTGTGGTCATGGTCAGCTTGGTGGGGGCGTTGAGGAGGTACGGCACGGTGAATTCGAGCCTGCCGGTGCCCCGGGTGTGGTGGACGGTAACTGTTTCCCGGTAGGCGGGATAATCCGTCAGGAAATGCCAGTTGAAGTGGACGCGAAGTCCGTCACCGGCTGTTCCGCTGATTTCGATCGACCCCGGGTCGTCCTGTTCCGCCCAGTAGTGCACTGAGTCCACGTGCGTCACCGGGCCCACAAGCGCCCGGACCAGAGCGATGTCATGAATCAAACTGCCCAGGATCACATTGGCGTACAACCTCCGGAGCTTCTCCGTACTGTCCTTCCCGATGGCCGCGTCCAGGCGGGCGGCGTCGGCAGCCGCCAGGCCGGAGAGGACATCCGCCGGGATGTCACGCACGGGCGGCCTGAGGTTGGCGTAACCCAATTGGGAGGAGCCGCTCGGATGCAGTACCTCCACGTTCAGGTAGCGCAGGTCTGCGGAAGGGGGAAGCTGTTTCTTGAGTTCCAGGACGGCCGGATCGTACTCCTTCATGTAGCCGAGCAGCAGCATCGGCCTTCCCTGGTTCTGTTCGGCCTTGCGGAGCAGCCCGATTTCCGCGAGGGAGTACGCCAGCGGCTTCTCGCAGAGGACAGCGACTCCGGCCTCAATTGCCTGCAGCGCCGGCGGTCCGTGGGAACCGGAGGTCAGGAGTACGACTGCGTCCAGGTCCTCGGCCTCGAGCATGCCTTCCAGTGAGCCGTAACGGTGCCCGGCTGCCACGCCGTACTGGGCGCCCACCTGTTCGAGGAGGCTGGGGGAGAGATCGGCAACCGCCGCCAGCTCAAAGAGGTCCCAGCGCCGTTTGATGAGTGGCAGGTGGACGGACTGGGCAACGGCGCCGAGGCCTACCACTCCGAGTCGAAGCTTGGTCAAGGTATCCACTTCCTAAGGACGTTCCGGTTGATGGCATGGTGCTGTTCGATGAGGCCGGGATCGTCGCCGGGTGCCGGGATGGTGTCCTGCTCGACGACGAGCCAGCCCTCATAGCCGCGTCCGATGAGCCCGGCCATGAAGGTGTCCACCTCCAGATCGCCTTGGCCCAGCGGCACGAACGCCTTGCCGGCCCACACGTCCCGCATGCCGCCCTTGCCTTCCACCACGCCCCGGAGCACGTCGACGCGGGCATCCTTGATATGCACGTGGTTGATGCGGCTGCCCCATCGCTGCAGGCCCTCCACCGGGTCCCCTCCAGCGAGGATGAGATGCCCCGTGTCCAGGGTCAGCCCCACGTCCGTGGAGTCGAGGAAACGGTCGATCTCTTCAGGGGTTTCCACGTAGGTGCAGGCGTGGTGATGGAAGGTGGGCTCGAATCCGCGGTCCCGCACCATGGCGGCCGCCACCGCTACGTTACGGGCCAGCGTGTCCCAGCCCTGGCTGTCAAGGGCCACGTCCGGGTGTCCGCCCGGATGGGCCCGGCGCAGTTCCGAGCCGCTGTCCGCCAGGGTGGGCAGGGGAAGGAGTTCGTGGTTTTCAGCCCTGCCCTCACCGAAGATGTCCAGGGCTTCGGCGAGCACCGGCAGGCTGGCGGGAAAGGCGGACGGGTCGCTGAAGGGGAGGTCTATCCAGCCACCGGCCAGGGAAAGCCCGTACCGGGACAGCCGTTCGCGGAGGCCGGCCCCGCGCCCCAGGAAACCCAGGGGGCCGAGGTCAACGCCGGTGTATCCATGGGCGCTGAGCGTGCTGCAGACCTCGTCGGCTCCCGGAAGCTGCCCGCCCGCGCTTCCTCCCAGATCGAATACACCGAAGCTGACGGGCGCACCTGCGACTTCAATCAAGGAGGGCTCCTCGCATTGCAGAAGGGAATGGGTTGTCCGACAGTTCCATGGCGCATCGAGGCCGGGGAAGAAAGTCGGAACAGAAGTAATCTAGCTCACAAAGCCCTACTAAATCAATTTAGTTGAGAAAGATGCGGGCCCGCGTTGGGGTAAGCGGACGACGGCGGGAGGCTTCCGCCGTCGTCCGCTTCACTTGGCCATTGTGGTCACTGTGGGAGGAGCGCACCATGGGTGGTATGGATGCGGAAACTCCGAAGGCCGGCAGGTTGAACCTGCCGCAGGCCTTCCTTCTCCTGGCAACAAACGATGCGGACGGCAAGCCTGAAATTCCAGTGTTTGCGCTTCGGGCCGGCCTGGCCGGCGCGATCCTGGCCGAGCTGGACCGCAGCGGTGCGGTGGAGCTGCGCGGCAAGCATGTCCGGGCTGCCGGCGCCCCGGCGCCGCCTGGTTTCGAACATGAGCTGGAGCTTATCCGGCACAAGTCCCGGCCCCATACGCCCAGGGCGTGGGTTTCGATGTTCGAGGGGCGGGCCGTGGTCCAGCGGGTCTATGAGGCAATGGCCTCCCTGGGGATTGTGGAACGTGCCGGCGAGCGGCACCTGGGCCTCTTCCGGACGGTGCGGTATCCGGGAAAGGACCACGGGCCAAAGGCAATCTTGATGCGGGACCTGGAGTCTGCGCTTCGTTCTCCGGCTGCCCCGCCCGCCGGGTCGGTTGCGCCGGACGCGCGGCTCCTTGCGCTGATTGCCCTCTCGGAAGCTTCCGGCCTTTTCGGAAAACTCTTCCCTGCCGCGGACCGGGTCTGGGCCGACGAACTGGCCAAGGACTACTGGCCCTCGCGGGCGGTGGAGGACGAGCTCCGGCTGGTGAGGCTGGCCGAGGAAGAAGCCGCGACGCTGTGACCACCTGTTCGGCGAAGTTGGCCCCTGGATACCCCGTGGGGTATTATTTCGATGGACGGGCACCCGCCCGCCACGCGAAAAACCCCATAACGGAGGATCCTCATGTGCCGAGTGGCGACATGCCAGAAATGCTCGAAGGCGACGTGGGCCGGCTGCGGCAACCACGTAGACCAGGTCATGGCCACCATTCCGCAGTCACGGCGCTGCACCTGCACTGCGGAGGCACAGCCCTCCGGTGGCGGATTCAGCTGGCTGGCAAAGCTGTTCGGCCGCTGAACGCGCTGCCCGCCCGGGTTTAGCGCGCGGCCAGCGGGATGACCTCCAGCCTGGGGCCGGGACCCAGGATGACCAGCGCATGCTCGGCCGTGATGTCCGCCAACGCGTCGGCCACCCGCGTCGCATAACCGGGGTCTGTCTCCCTGCCAGCAACCCCGGCAGGTGCCGGGCCGCCGTCGTACGCCCTGGGCCACACGGTGACCCTGGCGCCGCCGGTCGCTTCAGCGATGTCGCGGGCGAGGGTATCCGGAGCGGCCGGATCCGGCGGGAACCCCGTGACCAGGGTGATCCGCTCCACCATCCGTTTCCTGGCAGGCGCGGCTGCCGCAATCAGCACCCGGTCGCGCCGCCACAGGGCAAAGTGGTAGCCGGCCACCAGCCCGGCCGCCACCAGGAGGCCCAGCTGTGCGCGGATGCGGTCCACAAAGCTGCCGCCGGAGACGTCTCCCAATACGAATTCGAAGAGCCGGAAACCAATCACCAGCAGCGCTATCAGTGCCACGACGGCGCTGACCCCGAAGAACGCCACAAGGTAGAGGCGGCGCCCCGGCGGAATTTCGCCGGCAGCAGCGGGTTGGCGGCGCGGCTTCCACGAAAGCCACCACACCGGCCCGCCCACCAGCACCGCACTTATGCCGCCCAGCAGCAGCGTGCGCGTCCCGCCGCCGGCCAGCGGCGAAACCAGCGCCGCCAGCAGCGCGTTGATAATGACCCCGACGCCGGACGCGGCCGCCGCCAGCGCCACCGCCGAGGTGACCAACAGGCCCGCACGCCGGGTCGCGAGGGAACGGTCCGCGGAGGCCGTCCGATGATAGCGCCACACCACCGCGCCAATCAGCGCCCCCGCGATGGCGGGCGCCAGCGGCTCCAGGAGCTCATTCAGGGGGCCTCCGCGGTCGAATGCCAGCCGCAGCAGGACAAACAGGACGACGGCGAAGCCGGCCAGGGCGGTGAGCCCGGCAAGGAAGACGCCGATGAGCACCATGATCACGTCCACCAGTCCGGACTTGAAGCTCTTCCCGCCGTCGCGGAACCAGTGCCACCACCAGACGGCCGCTCCGCCCGCTGCCCACACCAGCGCCTGGACTGCCGGACGCCACCAGGGCTCGTAGGCGGAAAGGAGCGGCAGTCCCCGGATGGCAACGTCCAGCAGCGCGGCGAGCGCCACGATGGCCGCCACTGCTCCGAGCACCAGGCCAAAGACGGTTCCGACCACGGCCCTCACGTCATGCAGGTGGGCCGACGGTTTCGCGGGGTTCGTCCACATCCAGCGGTGCCACAGCCAGATGCCCGCCCAGACGATGGCATTGGCCAGCAGCGGCTGCCAGGCGTTCCCCGAAGGATCCACGAAGGAGGCAACCAGGGCGAACAGGGACGTGCTGAAGATGATGAGCGAGACCGCGTACATCAGGGTGAGGTAGAGGCCCCACTCCACAGCCCGCCGTTCCGACTCGACGCTGAGCCGTTTCCAGCTGACCCACCACAGCAGCAAGGCAAGCGGGCCGCCGATCAGGGTGAACGCCAGGGCCAGCGCCAGGCTGGCCACGTCCGCCGACGCCAGCGTGCCGGGGGCCGCGAAGAGACGGGTCAGCAGCCCCGAAAGGCCGTTGGCCATGATGACCACCAGGGCAAACAGCAGCCCGTACTGGATCAGCCGGCGAAGGGTGGCCAGCGAGCTGCCGGCCCCGTGGACGGTGACGGCTGCTGAGGCGCTCACCGCTTCACCAGCGGTCCGTCGCACGCCTGCAGCGGATAGGGCGCCTGGTCGATCAGCCACTGCCCGTCCACCTTGGACAGCCGGAAGGAATCCTCCATCTCATATTCGGACGGGCCGAAGGGGCCATCCTGCGCTGAATGGACAATGGATACCCGCACAGTGGCCGAATCGGAGCGCTCCGTCGTCGACACCAGCACCACCCGGCTCGGCTGCGGTTCACCGGAATAGTAGCCGCCGCCACACATGCTGCGGGCGTTGTCGGTGAGGTAGGTGTCCGCCGTGCGGGTATCGCCGTCGATCACCGCGGTGCTGTAGCGCTGCACCACGCCGGCAGCGCTCGCAGGGTCAAGCGGCGGGGGCCCGCCGCGCGTAAACACCACCGCCAGGGCCACCACCACCAACAGGCCGACGACGCCGAGCAGCGCCAGGAGGATCCGGTCCGGTTTTCGCGGTGTGTCGCCCATGCGCCAAGTATGGGCTTTTTTCAGCGGATGCGCAGGTGTCCTTGGGCCCTAATTTGCGGGGTTCTTGACGCTGCCTTCGCGGCGGAGGAAACTCATGTTCCACAGCTGCTCGCACGGGTGCTGGGGCGACTTGTTGGGCGATGTTCAACGAGGAGGACCCATGGAAACCACGCCCCGGCAACTCGACACCACCGACCTTGAGGACCGTGTCCGGTCGATGTACGAGCAGGTGGCCAACTTCCCGCACCAGGAGTTCCACTTCGAAACCGGCCGCGCCTTGGCGGAACGGCTTGGCTACCCCGCGGCCGGCCTGGACAGGATCCCGTCCGCGGCCATCGAATCCTTCGCCGGCGTGGGGTACTTCCACGATCTCGCCGCCATCCGGCCGGGCGAAACTGTGCTGGACCTGGGCAGCGGGTCAGGCATGGACAGCTTCCTGGCCGCGCTCGGCGCCGGTCACTCCGGTGCGGTGATCGGCGTCGACATGACTCCCGCGCAGGTGCGGAAAGCCCGCGCCCTGGCGGAGGTTTTCGCTGCCCAGGTGAGCGGTGTTGCTGAGTTCCCCGCCGCCGTCGACTTCCGCGAGGGCCGGATCGAAGACCCCGGCGTCGCCGACGGGTCCGTGGACTGCGTCATCTCCAACGGCGTGATCAACCTGGTCCCGGACAAGGCGCGCGTCTTCGAAGCGGCCGCCCGCGCGCTCAAGCCCGGGGGCCGGTTGGTGGTGGCCGACATCGTCTCCGCAGTGCAGCTCCCGGACACCGTGACCTGTGACGCGTCGTTATGGGCGGCCTGCATCGGCGGCGCCATGCAGCAGGACAGCTTCCTGGCCGCCCTCGAGGACGCCGGCTTCCGCGTGGAGGCGGTCCGCCCCAACGACGAATACCGGTTCCTTTCCAGCCGCGCGGTCAAGGCCACGTCCAAATACGGGGTGGCCAGCATCAGCGTGGCCGCCCGCCGGGAATGACCAGGCGTTCCGGATTACCAGTCGCCATGAATCGCGGGCACGGGCACGGGGACCTGGGAGCGGAGGGCATCCTGCTCGCCGGGGCCGGGCGTGCGCTCCTGCTGCAGATCGCCAACCCGGCGGTGGGCCGCGGCGTGGCGGAGCACAGCGCCTTCACGGACCGGCCGCTGCACCGGCTCAAGGGCACGCTCACCTACGTCTACGCGGTGGTGTACGGCAACGAGGAGCAGATCAGGGCTGTCCGCCGGCGGGTGAACCGCGCCCACGCGCGGGTCCGGAGCGGCCCGGAGGCGGGCGCCGCCGGCTACAGCGCCTACGATCCTGAACTGCAGCTTTGGGTGGCCGCAACCCTCTATGACACGGCGGCGACCATCCTCACCCGGGTCTACGGACCGTTCGACGACGACAGTGCCGATGCGATGTACCGCGAGTACGCGAAGCTCGGTACAGCCCTTCAGCTTCCCGCACGCATGTGGCCGGGGGACCGGGCGGCCTTCGGCCGCTACTGGGAGGAACGCCTGGCCACGCTTCGCGCGGACGACGCTGCCGTACAGATTGGCCGCAGCCTCCTGTACCCGGCCACGGCGCCGCTTTGGTACCGGGCCCTGATGCCGCCTGCACGCTTCATGACGGCGGGCCTGCTGACGGAGCAGTTGCGGGACGACTTCGGCCTGCCCTGGAGCGCCCGGAGCGAACGGCGGTTCCAACGGACCATGTCGGCGCTCGCCGTGACCTACCCCAGGCTTCCCAGGCGCATTCGGCACTGGGTCAAGGACTACTGCTTGAGCGGGCTGGCGTAGCCCGCGACCTTTTCCGTTGCCGCCCGTGTGGCCAGCAGTTGCAGCGCTTCTTCGGAGGGGCTGCCCGGGGTGGCCGGGTAGACCGTAAGCGTGTGGCCGGGGTCCTCTTCGAGGCCGAGTACCTGGTAATTCAGCTCCAGCGTTCCCGCTATGGGGTGGTGGAAGAACTTGGTCCCCGCGCAGTGGCGGCGGACGTTATGCGCAGCCCGGCGGGTGCGGAATTCTTCGCTGCGCATGGAGAGTTCGCCTGCCCGTCGCCCGCATCGACGGGCCACTTCCAGCCCCGGCTCAGTAGATAAAGATGTCGATCCATTCGCGGTTGTGCGCATGCACCAGCACCAGGAACAGGACGAAATCGAACAGCAGGTGAACGCTGACGATGTAGGACAGCGACTTGGTGACCGTGAAGAGCCGCGCCTGCAGCAGGGCAAACGGGAAGATGAAGAACGGCGCCCAGCTGTGGAATCCGAGCTCCCAGAGGAAGGACGTGAAAAGGACGGCCTGCAGCAGGTTTGCCTGCCAGTCCGGAAGGTGGCGGCGCAGCAGGGTGAAGGCGGTGCAGATGAAGAACAGTTCGTCCCAGATGCCCAATACGTTGGTGCCCAGGAACAGCCGGCCAATCCCTTCCGCGTCGCTCACGGCGGGCCAGTTGTTGTAGACACCGGTGCGGATCATGTAAACCGGCATCAGCGCGTAGCCGATCACCAGGACCGCGGGCAGGTACCACTTCTCGGCCCGCGTCCACGGCTGGCCGGTCCTGACGGGAAAGCGGATGGCATGCTCCCGGGTCACGTAGCGCGAGACCACATACGGGATTCCCACGGCCAGCACCATGGCCGTCCCCATCTCGATCATGTGGCCGGTGCTGATGTCCGTGGTGATGGGCACCAGGCTCATCGCTGTCAGCCCCACCGCCACCAGGGCCAGGTCGATCAGCAGCCGCCGCCCCACCAACGCCGCCACTGCCAGCGCGCAGGCCAGCAGGATGAATCCCGGGAACCGGTCCTGCCGCGCAAACAGCAGGAATCCCGACGCCGATACCATCGCTGCCGGGGCCAGTGCCAGGGGGAAGCGGGCAGGGGATCGCAGCGTCATGGTCACACAGTTTACGTGCGGCGGCATGGGCACGCGTGGACGGCGCATTCGAAGCTGTTGGGCGTTACACCCTGATTGCCCTTTACGCGACAACCGGCGGGGTGCATACCCTGTCGCGGCTCAGTCGCCGGGCGTAGACTGAAAGCGCCTGCAGGTAACCATCAGATGACGCCGGGCTGTTCAGGACATGAGAATGTCCGAGCCGTCTCTTAGCGGGATCGCCAAGGTACCTGCAGGTTCTGTGCATTAGAAGGACCGTCCCTGTTGTCCTCCGCCGGACCGGGTATCTACTGGATAGACGCCGCCCCTTACCAAGGAGCAGATGTGAGGGAACAGCATCCTCCAACGCTGCAGTTTCTTGGTGCAACCGATACCGTGACGGGATCCCGCTGCCTTGTCCGTTCTCAGGACCGCCGGATCCTGGTGGACTGCGGACTTTTCCAGGGCTACAAGCGCCTCCGCGACCGCAACCGCATGTCCCTCCATATCAACCCCGCAAGCCTCGACGCGGTTGTCCTGACGCACGCACACCTGGACCACACCGGCTACATCCCAGCGCTGGTCCGTGACGGCTTCATGGGCCCGGTCTACGCGACGGCCGGAACAACGGAACTGTGCAAGCTGCTCCTGCCCGACAGCGGGTACCTCCAGGAAGAGGAGGCCCGCTATGCAAACCAGCGGGGATCCTCGGCGCACCATCCAGCGCTGCCGCTCTACACAGCCGAGGACGCTGTGCGGTCGCTCAACAGCTTCAGGGCCCAGGAGTTCGATTCGCCGTTCCAGGCTGCCGGAGGAATTGAAGCGACCTTTGTTCCCGCCGGGCACATCCTTGGCGCGGCCCAGGTCCGCCTCAGGACGGGCGGCCGGACCATCCACTTCACGGGGGACCTCGGCCGCGCCAATGACCCGCTCATGTACCCGCCGCGGGCCCTGGAACCAGCGAACATCCTGGTGGCCGAGTCCACCTACGGCAACCGGATCCACCCGGCAGGAAATCCCGAAACTGAGTTGGGCGGGATCATCACGCGGGTCGCGAAGAGGCAGGGCGTCATCATGATCGCGGCCTTCGCCGTGGGACGGGCCGAAACTGTCCTGCTGCATCTGTCACGCCTGTTGGCCAAAGGCGCCATCCCGGCCATCCCCATATACCTCAACAGCCCAATGGCCATCGACGCCTCCGACATGTATCGGCGCCACCGCGATGAGCACCGGATCGGGCAGCATGAATTCGAGGCGATGTACAAAGTGGCCAGGCCGGTCCGAAGCGCGGATGAATCCAAACTGCTCAACCTCCGCGGCGGACCGATGATCATTATTTCCGCGAGCGGTATGCTCACCGGAGGCCGGATCCTCCACCACCTTGCGGCGTATGGGCCCGACCGCCGCAACGCCATCATCCTCAGCGGATACCAGGCAGGAGGAACCAGGGGCGCTTCCCTGGCCGCAGGCGGGAAAAATGTCCGCGTTTACGGCCAGGACGTCGGTGTCCAGGCCGAGGTTATCCAGATGGAAGGTCTCTCAGCCCATGCCGACTCCAACGAGTTGATCCAATGGATGAAATCCGTTCCTGAAGCCCCGGCCATGACCTATATCACCCACGGAGAACCCGATGCCTCCGACGCCCTTCGGGCCCGCATCAAGCACGAACTGGGACGGCGGGCCCGCGTCCCGGAGTATATGGAAACGGTTTCCCTGCTTGATCCCCGATAAGGTTCAGCACTTGGCCCACACGCTCGCAGCGGCAAGGTGGCGGAAAGCACGAGGAGGGCGCACGACGCCGGGAGGTCCCGCCGTCGTACGCCCTCCCGAGGTGCCTGGGCCGTAGCTTCGCAGCGGCTACGCGCTGGCCAGCTCCGGGCCGCGGAGGCTCAGGGTGAAGGTGTTGGGGCCACTGCAGGTGACCGCGATGCGGCACTTGGTGGTGTTGTGGCGGGCCGAAAGGTCCTCGACCACTGCGTCCAGGGTGTGGTGCATGTTGGCGCGGTCCCAGATTTTGAGCGTTACGGAGTGGGCAGTTTCAAACGTCATTGTTTTGTACTTCCATGTATCGGTCCGGGCTGTGCCGGAGGTGGCCTGCTCGTGAACGCGCGGAGGCGTCGGCGGCCCGGGGGTCACCGGTGGGCTTCGTTGCGTCACCAGATGTGGAGGGCCGGAATCAACCCCGGCCTGCTCCTCCATAGTGCCCAACGGAGGGGGCAGCCACAACATTATTGCGAGTGAATCGCATCACGTGTGATGCACTCCACACGGTACCCCTCGATGGGACGGTGCCTTAGGACTCAAGGAATCCGCCGCTCGCCCAGCGCCGCAGCGCCCGACGTTCGTCGTCATCGAACTCCATCAGCGCCACGCGGCAGAGCTCCTCCACGTTGTGGGTCCAGGCTGTGGCGAGCTGAGCGGCGGTGGACGTGTCGGTGAGCTCGAAATGCGCGTAACCCAGCCCCTGGATGACGAAGTTCACGGCCGCCCGGGACACCGGCTGGCCTGCGCTCACGCAGTCGTCGCGGACCTGCTTGGCGAGCTCGTTGCGGTTCACGGGGTGTTCGCGGAGGCGTTTCTCCAGCGCGATGAACATCTGCCGGAACTGGGCCGTGGAAAGCGACGGCACGTCCGTCACCCGGGCCACCTGCTCCTCGATCCCGGGCTCCGGCTCGGTGTCCTGCGGCAGGTCGGCGCTCGAAAAACGCTTCGCGTCCCAGACCCAGCCGCCGCGGGCCGGGGAGTATTCGATGCCTTTGCCCAGCTGCGCCACCCACGTGCCGAACTTCCCGTGTCCTCCCCAGTCGGCCTTCAATGACGGGTCCGCAGCCAGCGCCCGGTGTGCCACCATCGCCCCTACCACGGGGCCTGCGGCGCTCCGGATCAGGGCCGTGACCTCCTTGACCGCGGGGCTGAGCGGCCTGCCCTGCGGCGCTCTGGGGCCGCTGACGGGAGCCGTGCCGTTGGTGCTGACCGCGCGGATGGGCTCCGCCGCGGACTGGTTGAGGATGGCGATGAAGTCGTGCGACTCCACCACGCTGTCCGCCATCTCCCGGTAGGCAAAGGCCACCGGCCCTGCGGCTATCACCGTGGTCATGCGGTCCGCGGCCCGGAAACGCTGGATCAGCGAGGTGAAATCGGCGTCGGCGGAGGCGATGAAGAACTCTTCGATCCCGACGCTGCCCGAGAGCGCGTCCATGGCGTCCAGTACCAGGTTGATGTCCGTGCTGCTCTTCCCCTGCTGCGTCAGCGACGGGCAGTCGATCACCCGGAACCCGGCCCGGGTCCAGTACGCCCGGTACTTCGAATAAACCACGGGGTTCAGGTAGCAGTTCCGCACCAGGAAACGGCGCGAATTCTCGGCGGTCCCGCCCGCGGACAGCGCATCAGTCCAGTGCTTGGGATCCTCCGCGAAGCGCTTGGCGGCCGCCGGATCCAACGCCAGCAGGCCGGTGTAGACATTGTCGAAATCGACGAACATCGCAGCACGGATGCCCGGCCGCCGGGACGGGGAAAGACTCATTCGCCCAGTGTGCCAGCAGGCAGCCGCGGCGTCACGCACCCGCCGCGCGCCCCGCGCCGCGCTGAGTTCCGCACCTTTGGCGACGGACGACGACGGCGCGCCGGCCTTTGGGGTGCGACCCGCCGTCGGTCCCAAGGTTGGGGAAACCGGCGGCTGCCGCGCTGGAGCGGCGCTGACCCGGGGGTTATTCGTCGAAGTGCGTGTCGATCTTTTCCTCACCCGAGACGGAAGCAATCACCGTGGCGGCCAGATCCCGCACTTTGATGTTCCGCGCACTGGAAGCCCTGGTCAGGATGCTGAACGCGGTGTCCCGGCTGCACCGGTTCTCCGCCATGATCACTCCGAGGGCGGTGTCGATCATCGTCCGCGACTGCAGCGCCGCGGTCAGGTCCTCCCTGGCCTCGCTGAGCTGTGAAATCCGGAGGGACAGCCGCAGCGCTCCCGCCGCCTGCTCCGCAAAGGCCTCCACAGTGGCAATGCTGTCGCTGGGGAAGCTGTGGCGGGTTTGGGCGTAGATATTCAGGACGGCGTCGGCCTCTCCGGCCAGGTCCAGGGGAACTGCGAGAATCGAGGCCACGCCGTTGCGGAGTGCCGCGCGGACGTAGTCGCTCCAGCGGTCCTCGGCGGCGAGGTCCGGGGTCATCACCGTGGATCTGGTCCGAAGGGCGGTGAGGCAGGGGCCGTCGCCGAATCCGTTCTGCAGTTCATCCAGGGCGCGGGCCGTCGCGTCGCTGGCGGCCACGGCTTCCGGCCGCTTTCGCCGCAGCACGGTGACCCCGCTGTGCACAGGGTTGCCTGGGGAAGATAACCGCCCGGAGGCGAGGACGGCCAGTTCGGTGAGGAAACTCCGGATGTCCGGGTTCGCCAACACCATTCCCTGCAGGGTCAGATCTGTCTCCGCACCGCGGTTGTCCACTGCGGGTCACGCTCCAATGGGGCTGCGTGCGGGGGACCCCTGCCGACGCGCTGCGTAGCCCACTTCAATGCTCATGGCCATACGGCCCTACTTCCCAAACTCCGGGTGGCTGGTGGCCGCCGCTCTTAGGCGCGGCCCGGACAGTCCACCTCCGGGTCCTGTCGTTATCCCGAAATCTCCTGCTATCGACACTACGCCCCTGCCGGGCCAGGGGATACAGTGCGGGACCAGTAGGATGGCCGCATGCCGACTTCAGCCGATCGCGAGTCCGTCCATCAGCTCCAGGAAATCCTGGTGGGCGCTGAAAACGTGGTGGATTTCCTGTCCGGCCTCTCAGGAATGGCGGCGGCTGCCGTCTCCGAAACCGCCGGTGACCACATTGAATGCGCCGTGACGCTCAAGACCAAACGCAAGCCCGCGACGGCGGCAGGCAGCAGCCAGCGCGCGGTGGACCTTGACCATGTGGAACAGGCCCTCGGCGACGGTCCGTGCATCAGGGCGCTGCGGGAAATGTCCCCGGTGATCATCGACGACGTCAGCAGGGATCCGCGCTGGCCCGCCTACAACCAGCGGCTCGCGGAGAACAGTGTCCATAGCACGTTGGGCGTGCCGCTGGAGATCGGTCCGGATGCCAGTGCCGCCTTGAACTTCTTCGCCGGCAGGCCCGGCGTCTTCACCGCCGATGTCTACGAACAGGCCGTGGGTTTCGCGGGCGCCGCGCAGAACACGCTTCGGCTGTCCGTGCGGATCACTTCCGCGCAGAGCAGGGCGGAGGACCTGGAAGCGGCCCTGGAGAGCAGGACCGCCATCAACCTGGCGTGCGGGGTGATCATGGCGCAGAACCGCTGCTCGCAGGCTGAGGCCATGGATATCCTCACCAAGGTTTCCAGCAACCGCAACCGCAAGTTGCGGGACGTGGCCCGCGAGCTCATTGAGCAGCTGTCCGGAACCTCAATCGAGACGCACTTCGATTCCTGAAACTGTTGACTCTTCCGCGGGATGGGAATATCGTACAACCAAATGGTTGTAGATCAGCTCCGTGAAACAGAACTCGACCGCCTGTTCCAGGCGCTCGCAGACCCCACCCGGCGTGACATCGTCCGGCGGGTGACGGTGGCTGGGTACTCGGTGTCCGGCCTCGCTGATCTCTACGCCATGAGCTTCGCCGCAGTCCAGAAGCATGTGGCGGTGCTGGAGCGCGCGAACCTGGTGAGCAAGGAAAAGCGCGGAAGGGAGCAGTTGGTGCGGGGCAGCCGCGAAGGCCTGCAGAAAGCCCGCCTGCTGCTCGACGAATACGAAATGATCTGGCGGCAACGCGCCGGCCGGATTGCCGACATTCTCGCTGAAAACTAGGACGGCACAGCCATGACAGTCATCAGTATGGACAAAAACCCCGAGGCACTCTGCCTCACCCTCGTCGCGGAGTTTGACGCCGCCGTCGACCGCGTCTGGGACCTGTGGGAAGACCCGCGGCAACTGGAACGCTGGTGGGGGCCGCCCACCTGGCCGGCGACGTTTGAGAAGCTCGACTTTGTCCGCGGCGGCCGCGCGAGTTACTACATGACCGGCCCGGAGGGGCAAAAATCGCGTGGCTGGTGGGAATTCACCGCCATTGACGCGCCGCGCCAGCTCGAGTTCGATGACGGTTTTGCGGACGACGACGGCAACCCCACCGGCGATCTCGGCATCACCCATGCCGAGGTGACCCTTGAGGATGTCGGCGGGCGGACCCGGATGACGATCCACTCGAAGTTTGAGTCGGAGGAGCAGATGGAACAGATGGTGGCCATGGGCATGGAAGAGGGGCTCAAGGGCGCCGTGGACCAGATGGACGGCATCCTGGCCGAACACGCCAACGCCTGAGCGCTTTCGGAGGGCATGGAATGGCGGGGGGATCCGACGGGTTTCGAAAGCGGCTGGAACGGGCGGCGGAGCTGAGATCATACCGGGGAGGGGGTATCAGCGCGGAGGAGGAGGCCGCGCTGGAAGCCGTCGAGGCCCGGGAACGTGAAAAGCGCCGGAAGGTGGGAGACGCTGCCCGCGCCGACTACCTGATCCGTGACGCCATGGCCCAGGGCAAGTTCGACAATCTCAAGTACGCGGGCAAGCCGATTCCCGGGCTGGGGGAGTCGTACGACCCCGACTGGTGGGTCAAGGGACTCCTGGAACGCGAAAACATCAGCGGCATGGGGCCTGCGGCGATCCTGCTCCGCAAGGAGGACTCCGGGCTCGATGCCGCTTTGGACGCGCAGTACACCGAACAGCAGGCGCGGGACCTTCTGGAGGATTTCAACCGCCGGGTCATCGATGCGCGCCGACAGCTCCAGGGCGGTCCGCCGGTGGTTACCAGGACCCGCGACGTGGAAGCCGAGCTTGACCGGTGGCGTGAACGCCGGGCAGCCCGCGTTGCTGAGGAACCGCCGGTTGCATCAGCGCCGCCCCGGTGGCGGCGGAGCCGGTGGTGGCAGAAGGTGTGGCGCGGCGGGGGCCAGCCCTTGCGGTGAACGGGCTTCCTGTTACCTGCCCGGGGGTGTCGGTGGTTTGCCTCCGCCTTGGCGATCGGTACCGCCATCCGACCCGCCGGTGGACCCGCCCGTGGCACCTCCGGTGGACCCCCCAGTGGCACCGTCAGTCTGGCCGGAGGGGGTCGAACCGGTGCCGCCGGTGGATGTCCCGGGTGTGGGCGACGGAGCCGGCCCCCCGTACATCGAGGCCGGAGGTGGCGGGAATTCCTTCGCAGGGTACAGCGGACCCACCTTCAGCATGTAGTTGGCCCACTGCGGCCCGGCGATCATGTAGCCGTCCAGCCGCTCGTAGAACACGCCGTTGATGGTCACGTTCTGCCCCGGCCGGTCCTGGCCCTCCAGGGCGTCGCCAAAGAACGACGCAGTGGCGAGGCCGCTGGAGTACCCCACAACCCATGTGGAACCGTTGTTGTTGGACGTACCGGTTTTCGCGCCTACCGGGAACTTCGTGTGGACCTTCGGCTCGATCCACACACCCGAGCCCTTCTTCATGACGTCCTGCAGCACCGAGTTGACCCCGCGCGCCACCTGCGGCTTGAGCGCGGTGCGGCATTCCGTGGTCTGCGCCGGCAACTTACCGCCGGTGGCATCACGGATGTCCAGGAGCGCGATCGGGGCGCAGTAACGGCCATCGTTGGCGAAGGTGGCATACGCGTTTGCCAGGTGCAGCGGGGCCACGCCGATGGCTCCCAGCAGGTTCCCCAGCTGGTGCATGTTGATCTGGGCCCCGTCCAGGCCGCTGTGCAGGCCGACGGCGTCCACCACCTTCTGGATGCCGCAGAAGTCCAACTGCGTGGCGGAAGCGAAAGTGGCGGTGTTGATGGAGTTGTAGAGTCCGTAATTGATGGCCATCGGCCGGTAGAACCCTGGTTCAGCGTTCTGCAGGTCGTCCGCAGCCCCCAGCTCCGGGGTGTTCTGTGCCGTGCTGTAGGCCCCCATCACGCGGCCGCAGCTGGATCGCCACGGAAACCCCCAAGAATAGACCCGCCGTGACGCGTCGATCATGGCAGTGAGCGGCTTCCCCTCATTCAGCCATTCCGCAAACGTGAACGGCTTCATGGTCGAGCCCGGCTGGAACCCGCCGGCGCCGTTGAGGTCGTTGCCCTGCGGATCCTTCGCGTCCACATTGAAATTCAGGTGGGTATCGAACTTCCCCTTCACCGGAAGGATTACTGTGTTCTGCGCCATCGCAAGGATCTTCCCGGTGCCGGGCTGCACGGTGACAAGGGCCGCGCCCCACCGGTCCCGGTTGGCGCCGGCGGTCCCGTTGACCTGCGTTTGGGCTGCTCCCTGCAGACGGCTGTCCAAAGTGGTGACGATGGTGAGCCCGCCGCGGTACAGCTTGCGCTGCCGTTCGATCAGGCTTGCGCCATAGGCCGGATTGTTCAGGATCAGGTGCGAGATGTAGTCGCAGAAGTACGGCGCTATCAGGGCGTAGGCGCAGCCCTGCCGCTGCGGCGCCAGCTTCAACTGGATGGGGGTTGCCACAGCAGCGTCGTGCTCGGCGTCAGTGATCATGCGCTGGCGCAGCATCTCGGACAGCACCTGGTTGCGGCGCACGATCGACTTATCCGGATTGACCGCGGGGTTGTAGAACGTGGGGCTGTTGACCAGGCCGGCCAGGAGCGCGGCCTGCGGGAGCGTCAGTTTCCTGGCCGTGCTGCTGAAAAAGTAGCGCGCCGCGGCTTCGATCCCGTAGGCCTCGCTGTTGAAGAACACAATATTCAGGTATCCCTCAAGAATCTGCTCCTTGGTGAACTTCTTCTCCAGGGCAATAGCCAGCTTCATCTCCCGCAGCTTGTCGCCCATGTCCTTCTGGCCGCTGAGGATCACCTCGTCCGGACGGTCCTGCGAGAGCCGGGACTCATTCACCACATTAGTGACGTACTGCTGCGTGATGGTGGACGCCCCCTGCTGGCCGCCCTTGGTCAGGTTGGACACCACCGCCCGGGCAATGGCCTGCGGATCGATGCCGGCGTGCTCGTAGAACCGGCTGTCCTCGATCGCCACCACCGCATCCTTGATGTACGGGGACATCTGGTCCAGCGGGATCCGCACCCGGTTTTCCGCGAAGAACGTGGCGATCAGCTTGCCGTCGGAGGTGAGCACCTTGGTGGATTGCGACGGCGGCTGCACCGTCAGTTCATCGGGCAGGTTTTCGAAGAATCCAATGGATCTGCTGACGCCCAGCCCGGCTGCGGCCACCGCCGGTACCACCAGGCTGGCCGCCAGGACGCCGCACACCACGCTGGCGGCGATGAATGCAATAAAGCGTGCCAAGACGGCGCCAACGCCGTACCTGGGTTTCTTCGTTTGTGCCATTCAGCAGCCCCTGAGCCTCGGAGGTGGCATCAGACTACGCCGCAGCGGGAGGCCGATCCAGAGACATGCAGGTCAGGATTTGGTCACGTTTACCGGCGCGGTCCATGCCGGCGTGCCGGGCCCGTCTAGGCGAAGGAGTCTTCCTTGGCGCGTGCCGCCGTCGGGGATTCCTTGTGCGCAAGCAGGCGTCCCAAGGGGTTGAACCCGGCGCCGGTTTCCCCGAAGGCGTAGGCGGTTTCGGCGTGTTCGGACAGGTCCACGCCGGCGGTCTCCGCCTCATGGCTGACCCGGAAGCCTATGGTCTTGTGGATCGCCTGGCCAATGAGCAGGGTGCCGATACCGGACAGCAGCACGGTGATGACCACGGCCGCGGTCTGGGCGATGAGCTGCTGGAAGCCGCCGCCGTAGAAAAGTCCGCCGCCCGCGCCGTCCACCGGCAGGGCGATGAAGCCGAGGGACAGGGTGCCGATGAGCCCGCCGCCAAGGTGCACGCCCACCACGTCCAGTGAGTCGTCCAGGCCGAAGCGGTACTTGAGGTCCACGAACCAGCAGCATGCCGCTCCCGCCACCAGGCCCAGGCCGACGGCGGCCACTGGGCTGATGTTGGCGCAGGAGGGGGTGATGGCCACCAGGCCGGCCACCACGCCGGACGCGGCACCCAGCGAGGTGGGGTGGCCGTGGCGGACCTTCTCGACAACCAGCCAGCTGAGCATGGCCGCCGCGGGGGTGACCAGGGTGTTCACCCAGATGAGGCCGGCCTGCTCCGCGGTGGTGGCGGCACCGCCGTTGAAGCCGAACCAGCCGAACCAGAGAATGGCGGCGCCGAGCATGATGAAGGGGAGGTTGTGCGGGCGGTGGTTGGGGTCCTTGGCGAAGCCGTGCCGCTGGCCCACGATCAGCGCGAGCACCAGCGCCGCGGTGCCGGAGCTGATCTCCACGACCGCGCCGCCGGCGAAATCGATCACCTGGCCGAACACGGCGGTCACCGCACCGTCCGGTCCCATGAGGCCGCCGCCCCAGATCATGAAGGCGAGCGGGCAGTACACCACGGTGATCCATGCGGGCACGAACATCGACCAGGCGCTGAACCTGGCCCGGTCAGCGATGGCGCCGCTGATCAGCGCAACGGTGATGATGGCGAAGGTGGCGCTGTAACCTGCCGTGATGAGGTCCGGGGAGCCCATCAGGTCCTGCAGGCCGAAGTGGGTGAACGGGTTTCCGAAGAGGCCCAGCACGCTGTCTCCGGTGGTCATGGAATAGCCCCAAAGAACCCAGACAACGCCCACGATCCCGGCTGAAATGAAGCTCATCATGATCATGTTGAGCGCGGCCTTGGCACGGGTCATGCCGCCGTAGAAGAGGCCAAGACCGGGGGTCATCAGCAGTACCATCGCGGCTGAAATCATCAGCCAGACGTGTTGGGCAGTGATCTCCACCGGCGGGTCCCTTCGCATATAAACGGCAAGCGGGGGAGCTGGCAGCACGCCCCGTGTTTCCCCCGCCGTCCATTTTTCGGGTTCCGTGTTTCCGGTAATCGAGCTTCAAGTTGCGCTCACGTTACACAAATCGCCGTTGCGTGAAGATCGCGTGTCGCCAATGTTTCGGAAATGTAAACGCGACCTACCCAAGGGCCCTGCAGCTAGAATCGGCGCGCGTTGGCCAGTACCGGCAGCTTTCGGCGGACCTGCGCCGCCTCTTCAGGATCGAGGTCGACGACGGCGAGTTCAGGCTCGGCGCCCAGCGTCACCAGGGGAACGCCCAGGGGAGTGATGACCGCACTGTGCCCGATACCGGTCGGAGCCGTCCCAGCCGCACCGGCCCCAACGCTCGCCGGATCGGCCTGGCCGCACGCGATCACGAACGTGGTGCTGTCCAGGGCGCGTGCCCGCACCAGGAGGTCCCACTGATCAGCCTTGCCTTCGCCGGCTCCCCACGACGCGCAGAGGATGTTGACCTGTGCCCCGGCGCTGGCGTTGGCCGTGAAGAGCCCGGGGAACCGGACGTCGTAGCAGGTTGCCAGGCCGAATACCGTTCCCTTGTACTCAAACGTCACCGGGGTTTCACCGGCGTCCACCGTTTCGGACTCGGTAAATCCGAACGCGTCAAAAAGGTGCACTTTGTCGTACGAGGCTTCCACGCCCGGGCCGGTCACCAGGAGCGTATTCCGCACCCGACCGTCCTTCCCGGGGGTGAACATCCCCGCCACCACCGCAAGGCCGTGCTCCCGCGCGATGTCCCGTACCGCCGTCGCCCACGGCCCGTCCAGCGGCTCGGCGACGCCGCGCAGGGAGTTTCCGAATGCCCGCATGGTGGCCTCGGGGAACACCACGAGTTCCGCCCCGGCTTCCTTGGCACGTGCGGTATGGTCCCGGATCAGTTCGAGGTTCGCGGCCGGGTCGGCGCTGCTGATGATCTGGGCGATTGCGATGCGCATGGAAGGGCCCCTGTTGTCGGCGTTTTTCTCTTTACGCTGTAGCCTACGGCCCGGTCCGCAAGACCGGGACCCGCGGCGCCTACTGCCGGTATCCCTCCACCTCGCTGACGGGTCGGGCCTCGGCGTCATTGGGGTCCTCGCCGGAGCGGATCTTGGCCCGGCGCTGCCGGAGAAGGTCCCAGCACTGGTCCAGGCTTTCCTCCACCTGCCGCAGGCGGGCGCGGTCCGGCGCCTGCCCGTCGGCCGGCTCGCGCAGGGAGTGCTCCTCATCCACAAGTGCTTGGATCCGCGTCAAAATGTCCTGGTCGTTCATGGCGTCTCCTTCGTCGCTGTCGGCGGGCGGGTGGCGTCCGCGTCCGGATTTTCCAGCGTACGGAGTCGCGGCTCCGGCCACCACCCCCGGAGGCCAACCCGCGCTGTACGATCTTCATCATGACCACCGTGCTCGATCTGGCAGGTCCAATCCTGGAAATGCTGACTTGGTTGTGCCTGCCCGCCGGGCTCGGACTCCTCTTTTACGCAGGTTTCCTGCGCCGCTTCGTGCACCCGTGGGAGGTTGCGGACGCTGTGGTCTATTCGGACGTGACGGGCGTCGGGTTCCGATGGGCAGACCGCCGGCACCAGGTCCATCACGCCCCTATGTCGCCGCACGACATCAAGGACATGGCCGTCGGCGACACGCTCCCCATCTACTACCACCCCAAGCGGCCCACCCAGTGGCGGATGGCCACGCCGGAGCAGCCGGGCCGGACGGCCGGGATCCTTGGCGCCTGGCTCACGGGCATAGGCGCCGTGGCGCAGGTGGCGGGTTTCCTGCTGCCGATGTTCTAGTTTCCGCCGCCGCGTTTGCTAACCAGCGAGGACGACGCCGATTCCCAGGATCCCCAGCGCCACCCCGGCAAAGGCGGTCCACAGCACCGCGGCAACGTCGGCCGCCACGCTTTCGGACGCTATTCCGTGCGACCGGTGGCTGTACCGCCGGCGCTGGGTGAGGTAGATGGCCAGTGCCGCGAACGCGGATACGGCGAACAAGAGCAGGATGGGCAGTCCGTGGGTGGGGAGCCAGCGGAGGAAGAAAGCGCTGACGGTGGCCAATGCCATCATGGTGCGGCCCCAGGCAAGGGTAGTCCGTTCCGGCTGGAGCCCGGGGTCACCGTGGGTGTGGGCAGGGCGGTAGCGGGCCATGGGATGTCAGCGCCAGAGGACAAAGACCAGCACGACGGCGGCCGCCAGCGCGCCTGCCGCGGCCAGCAGCGGCACGATGAGCGGCAGGGGAAGGGGCGCCTTGTTGCGCATGCTCTGTTCCACGCGGAGCCAGCGCACTGCGGAGCCGCCGCTGAGGAGCATGCCCAGCAGGAGCAGGAGGATCGCGAGGCCTTTCCGGAGGGGCTCCAGGAACAGGTCGCCCGTGAAGGCCTCGATGGCGATGCCACCGGCCAGCAGGGCCAGGGACGTCCGGATCCACGCGAGGAAGGTCCGTTCGTTGGCCAGGGTGAAGCGGGGGTCCGGTTCCTCGCCCCCCGGCAGCAGCCGCCGGGCGACTTTACCGCGCGACGGCGGAACGGGGGCGTGGGCGGGCGGCTCGCTGTTGGTCACGGTGCCAGTTTATCCACGGCGGTAACCTGCACCCGCCCCTGAACCGCGCTGCTTCTAACCGGCGCTCCGCGGCGCGAACATGATGATGGCAACGCCCAGGAGGCAGACGACGGAGCCGGCAACGTCCCAGCGGTCGGGCCGGAAACCGTCGAACACCATGCCCCAGGCCAACGACCCCGCTACGAAGACGCCGCCGTAGGCCGCGAGGATGCGGCCGAAGTGGGCATCCGGCTGGAGGGTGGCCACGAATCCGTAGGCTCCGAGGGCCAGGACGCCCAGTCCGGCCCACCACCAGTCCTTGCCTTCCCGTACCGACTGCCAGACCAGCCAGGCCCCGCCGATTTCAGCGGCGGCGGCCAGCGCGAACAGCAGGATGGTCTTGGACACGGTGAGAGCCTGGGCAGGGTTATCCACCCGGCCATCATCCCAGTTGGCCGGTCCGGTCCGGCGTCAGGCCCGGGGAATGCCCGCGCCTCCGGTCCCGTTGGGCCAGTTATGAAGAACGTTGGTTTCCTTTCCTTCGGCCACTGGGGTCCCGGCCAGGGCTCGCTCACCCGGACCGCGGGGGACGCGCTGCTGCAGGGAATTGAGCTGGCGGTTGCCGCCGAAGAGCTTGGCCTGGGCGGGGCGTACTTCCGGGTGCACCACTTTGCCCGCCAGCAGGCCGCGCCGTTCCCTCTGCTGGCGGCCATCGCGGCCCGGACCAGCCGGATCGAAATCGGCACGGGGGTGATTGATATGAGGTATGAGAATCCCTTGTATATGGCAGAGGAAGCGGCGGCCACCGACCTGATCAGCGGTGGCAGGCTTCAGCTCGGTATCAGCCGGGGCTCACCCGAACCGGCGCGGGAGGGAGCCTCCGCCTTCGGGTACCGGCCGTTGGCCGGGGAGACGGACGCGGACCTTGCCCGCAGGCATGCGGCCGAATTCCGGAATGCCGTCAGCGGCGCCGGTGTGGCCCGGCCGGACCCGCGGTATGCGGCCGCTTCTGCCGGTCTTTTGCCGGTCCAGCCGCAGTCGCCGGGCCTGGCGGAGCGGATCTGGTGGGGCGCCGGAACCCGGAACACTGCCGTATGGGCGGCGGAACAGGGAATGAACCTGATGAGCTCCACCCTCCTGACCGAGGACACCGGCGTCCCCTTCCACGAACTCCAGGCCGAGCAGATCCGGCTGTTCCGCGAGGCCTGGGCAGCCGCGGGCCACCGGCATGCCCCGCGGGTGTCCGTGAGCCGGAGCGTGCTGCCGATCGTGGACGACCAGGACCGGCGGTACTTCGGCGGGAGCGCCCTGCGCGACACCCGCGACCAGGTAGGGGTTATTGACGGCCTGACCGCCCGGTTCGGCAAAAGTTACGTCGGGGACCCGGAACTCCTGGCCGGACAGCTTGCCGCCGACGCGGCAGTGCAGGCGGCAGACACCCTGCTGGTCACAGTGCCAAACCAGCTGGGAGTGGACCTCAACACGAAGCTTTTAGGGAACATTATGGGTATACTAAGCATGCTTACGGAATACGAGGGGGAACCATCCGCCCGCGCCAGCCGTTATTCTTGAAGTGCGGCTTTGGGGGCTTAGCGCCACCATTTACAGCGTGACTGCGGAACGGTCATATGACGGAGAGAGAGAACCATGGCTCGCGCCGCTCTAGGCTTGATCGCATGATCCGGTTACGGCAACTGGCCCAGGCGGCCACTGTGCTCACCACGCCCCTGGCGCCGGAGGACATCCTTGCGCTGTTCAATCCGGTCTACTCCGCGCGACAGTTGCGCGGCGTCGTCACCCGCGTGGTGCAGGAAACCGCCCAGTCCGCGACCATCTTTTTCCGCCCCGGCCGCGGCTGGAAGGCTCACATGGCGGGGCAGTGGGCGCGCATCGGCGTCGAACTCGACGGCGTCCGCCACTGGCGGTCCTACTCCTTAAGCGCCCCGGCCGGCAAGGATCCGGCCATCACCGTCACGGACGTCGGCGCCGTCTCCGGCACCCTTGTCCGGACCACCAAACCGGGCGACGTGCTGTTCCTCGCCCCGCCGCAGGGCGACTTCGTGCTTCCCGAGCATCCCCGCCCGCTCCTGATGATTACCGCCGGCAGCGGCATCACTCCGGTGATGTCCATGATCCGCACGCTGGTGCCGCGGCGCCCGGATGCCGACGTCGTCCTGGTCCACTCAGCCCGCACCCCCGGTGACAGCCTCTTCCGGGAGGAACTGGCCGAGCTTGCGGACCAGTTCCCCAACTTCCGCCTGGCGCACTGGTTCACCGGCGAGCAGGGCCGGATGGACTTCTCCAACACCGACCAGCTGGACGAGATCTGCCCCGACTGGAAGGAACGTGCCGCGTACGCCTGCGGTCCGGACAGCTTCCTGGATGACGCCGAAGCCCTCTGGAACCGGGCGGCCCTCACCGCCGCGGCCCCCGGAACCGGTCTGGCGGTCCCCGGCGAACCGGGGAACCTCATGATCGAACGCTTCAACACAACTTTCGCCGCGGGCGTCGGGCACGACGGCGGCCTGGTCACCTTCGAGGCGTCTGACCGGGAAGTGGAGGCGGATGGCGACACCCCCCTTTTGGACGTCGGCGAGGACGCCGGGGTGCTGATGCCCAGCGGCTGCCGCATGGGTATCTGCCACAGCTGCCTCACGCCGTTGCTGGCCGGCCAGGTCCGCGACCTCCGTACCGGGGAAGTCCATGGCGACCCCGGCCAACTGATTCAAACGTGTGTCTCGGCAGCCGCCGGGCCCGTCAACCTCGAACTCTGAGGAGCATCAAGGTATGTCTGTAATCTCACCCGCCAAGCCCACCCCCGCCAAGGCCCGCCCCGGCAAGCTCGCCGAATCGGGCAGCCCCACGGTCCGTCCGCCCGCCGCTGCACACCTCACCGACGAGCAGGTAGCGGAGCTGGGCCGCGAGCTCGACGCCATCCGCGACGAGGTCCTGGCCAAGCGCGGAGCGGAGGACGCGGCCTACATCCGCCGCATGATCAAGATCCAGCGCGGCCTGGAGATCTCCGGCCGTGCCGCCCTGCTGGTCAGCAAGAACAAGGCCGCCTGGGTTACGGGAACCACGCTGCTTAGCCTGGCCAAGATCCTTGAAAACATGGAGCTCGGCCACAACATCCTGCACGGCCAGTGGGACTGGATGCGCGATCCGGATATCCACTCCACCACCTGGGAATGGGACTTCGTCACGCCGTCGCGGTCCTGGCAGCACACCCACAACGACCTCCACCACCGCTGGACCAACGTCCTGGGCAAGGACAACGACGTCGGATACAACCTCCTCCGAATGGACGAGGACCAGCCGTGGAAGCCGATCAACCTGGCCAACCCGCTGTTCAATGCCATCCTGGCGCCCGTCTTCGAATGGGGCATTGCCATCTACGACCTTGAACTTACCGAGTTCAAGGAAGGCAAGAAGTCGAAGGAAGCCCTGCTCAAGGACCTCCAGGCCCTCGGCCGCAAGGTGGTCACGCAGTTCACCAAGGACTACGCGGCCACGCCCGCCGTCGCCATGCTCACCGGCTCCGGCAAGCAGGCGCTCTTCGGCACCATCACCGCCAACGCCGTCCGAAACGTCTGGGCGCACGCCGTGATTTTCTGCGGCCACTTCCCGGAGGGCACTGACACCTTCACCGAAGAAATGGTGGAGGGCGAAACCCGCGGCGACTGGTACATCCGGCAGATGATCGGCTCCGCCAACATCTCCGGTTCCAAGTTCATGCACCTGATGACCGGCAACCTGTCGCACCAGATCGAGCACCATCTGTTCCCCGACCTGCCTTCCAACCGCTACGCCGAGGTGGCACCCAGGGTCCGCGAGATCTGCCAGCGGTACGGACTGAAGTACACCACCGGTCCGCTGTTGAAGCAGGTTGGCTCCTCCTGGGCCAAGGTGTTCAAGCTCGCGCTTCCCGGGAAGGCCGCGAAAGCCTGACCCCGGGCGCCGATACCAGTCGAGAAAGGACCGAAGCGATGGCATACATCACCGTAGGAACTGAAAACAGCACTGACATCGAGCTCTATTACGAGGACCACGGCACCGGCCAGCCGGTGGTTCTGATCCATGGCTACCCGTTGGACGGCTCGTCCTGGGAGAAGCAGTCCGCTGCCCTCCTGGCGGCCGGCTACCGGGTAATCACGTACGACCGCCGGGGTTTCGGCAAGTCCAGCAAGCCGGCCGTGGGCTACGACTACGACACCTTTGCCGCGGACCTCAAGGTCCTGCTGGACACCCTGGACCTTAGCGACGCTGTCCTGGTGGGCTTCTCCATGGGAACCGGGGAGGTTGCCCGCTACCTCTCCACCTACGGTTCGGCCCGGGTGGCCCGCGCCGCGTTCCTTGGTTCGCTGGAGCCGTTCCTGCTCCAGGCCGATGACAACCCGCAAGGTGTTCCGCAGGAGGTTTTCGACGGGCTCATGAAGGCCGTCACGGCGGACCGCTACGCGTTCTTCACGGAGTTCTTCAGGAATTTCTACAATTCGGACACGTTCCTTGGTACCCCGCGGCTCAGCCAGGAGGCGGTCAACGCCAGTTGGAACCTGGCTGCTTCGTCCGGCGCCACGGCGTCCGTGGCCGCCCAGCCCACCTGGCTGACGGACTTCCGGCAGGACATCCCCAAGATTGATGTTCCTGCCCTGATCCTGCATGGCACCGCGGACAACATCCTGCCCATCGAGGCGACGGGGCGGCTTTTCGCCGAGGCGTTGCCCTCGGCGGAGTACGTGGAGATCGAGGGAGCGCCGCACGGGCTACTCTGGACGCACGCCGCCGAGGTGAACGAAGCGCTGCTCGCTTTCCTCCGCACGTAGCGTCCGCCGGAACTGAGCTCGGCCGGGCATCCTGCTGGTCTTCCCGGATGCCGGCCCGCACCCGCTACCCGTCGTAGTGGGTGCGGGCCGGACCATGGCCTAACGAGTTGACGACGGCCGCTGCCACGTCATGGAGCTTGGAATTCCGGGTGCTGGACGCCGTCTTCAGGATGCCGAAGGCATCGCGCTGGCTGCAGCGGTTCTGGGCCATGATGATGCCCACCGCCATGTCGATCACCGTGCGGGTCTCCAGGGTGGCCCGGAGGTTGGCAGCCGCCTCACTGTACTGGGCAAACCGGACGGCCAGGCGGAGCGCGTGGGAGGCCTGGGCCACGAAATCCTGGGCAGTAACCAGGACGCGGGCGGCGAAGCGGTGCGGGCGGCGCGCATACAACAACAGGGCGGCTTTGGACTCGCCCTCCGGTTCGAAGGGGATCGCCACCACGGAGTGGACGCCCTGCGCCTGGACAGCCTCGGCGTAATCCGGCCATCCGGCGGCCTGTGCCAGGTCCGGGATATGGATTGTTTCACGGGAGTCGGCAGCCGCCATGCCGGGCGTCTGGCTGAATTGGCATTCAAGCTCACCCACGGCCTTGGCTTCCGGGCTGCTGCTGGCAACCATGGCGGCCTTTCGCTCGCGCAGCAGGGTGATGGCACAGAGCAGCTCGTCACCCTGCGCCGCCAGGTTGCGGGCGGACACCTGCGCGAGTTCGTTAAGGAAGTCCTCAACGTCAGAGCTGTTGAGGACCAGTTCGTTCAGGTTTTCGGTGATGCTGGTTTCGGTTCTTGCTGTTGACTCGCTGGCCACGATTATTAGTGCCATTCGCTCAGGTCAAAACGAGCCAGCAACACACAGTCGTCCCGCCGTACGGCGGGCATGCGGTGGAGGTCGCTGGATTGACGCGCTTTCCAACGGCCTGCTGCTAAACCGATATGCAGAAGTATATACATCCCCGGGAGTACGCCGGTGTCATCATGACGAGTCCTTCCTGGGCCGCGCCGCGCCCCCGGGAGGTAGTCTCGGTGTACGCGGACGGTGCCTGCCGCCGTCGTAATTCCTTGCCGGTTCCGCCTGCGCGGAACCGGCCGCACGCCCGAACGGAAGGAAACCGATGAAGATCGCAGTTACCGGAGGCAGTGGAAAGCTCGGGCGGCACGTGGTGCGTCGGCTGACCGAAGACAGGCACCAGGTCCTCAACCTGGACCGTGCCGGCAGCAGGAGCCCGGGCCTGGTTGTGGTGGACCTCCGCGACTACGGCCAAGTGGTGGACGCGCTGCTGGGCGTGGATGACCGGCATGCCGGGTTCGACGCCGTGGTGCACCTGGGTGCGATTCCGGCACCGGGCCTCCTCCCGGACGCGGCGACGTTCGAGAACAACATGCTGTCCACCTACAACGTGTTTCAGGCGGCGCGCCGGGCAGGGATCAAGAAGGTGGTGTACGCCTCCAGCGAGACGGTTCTGGGACTGCCGTTCGACGTCGATCCTCCCTACATTCCAGTGGACGAGGAATACCCGGCCCGTCCCGAAAGCACCTATTCGCTGGTGAAGCACCTCGAGGAACAGATGGCGGCGGAGATGACGCGCTGGGATCCGGAGCTGAGTATTGTGGCCCTCCGGTTCTCCAACGTCATGGACGTTGAGGATTACAGGGAATTTCCGTCCTTCGACGCGGATCCGATGCTCCGGAAGTGGAACCTCTGGGGCTATATAGACGGCCGGGACGGGGCGCAGGCCGTGGCCCGGGCACTGGAAAACGGAAAGCCCGGGTTTGAGGCTTTTATCATCGCAAACGCGGACACTGTGATGAGCCGCTCCAGCGCCGGACTCGCGGCGGAGGTGTTCCCCGCAGTGAACGTCACCCGCGAACTCGGCGAGCACGAGACCCTGCTGGGCATCGACAAGGCCCGGCGGCTGCTGGGCTTCGAGCCGCAGCACTCGTGGCGGGATCACCAGGGCTAGCGCAGCCGGCGCAGCTGGTGCCAAGGGTTGGCACAGGATCGTGCAAGGACCGGGTCCGGGCGGGCGGGCTGTTCCTATCCTTTTTGTAGCGGGTTAAGCCCCGCCTCTCCAGCCAACGCCAACCCAAGGATCCTCCGATTCGCACTTTCTCCTTTGCCCGCACGGCCCTTGCCGCGGTCCTGCCGGCCCTTGCGCTTGCCACCGTTTCAGTGCCGGCCCAGGCGGCTCCCGCAGCCGATTACGCCGCTGCCGGCCGCTACATTGTCCAGTACGCCGCCGGAGCCAACGTGGCCGCCGAGGCCGCCGGACTCAAGGCGCAGGGGCTTGCGGTGGGGCGGACCTTCACCCACGCATTCCGTGGCGCCGTGGTGACCGCGACGCCGGCGCAGGCGGCTGCCCTGGCGCGCTCAGGCCGGGTGTTGTCCCTGGAGGCGGACGCTCCGGCGAGCATCACCGAAACCCAGCAGCCGGCCCCGTGGGGCCTTGACCGGCTGGACCAGCGGGCGCTTCCACTCTCGGGCGCCTACACCTGGACCGCTTCCGGCTCCGGGGTGAAGGCATACGTCGTGGACACCGGCGTCCTGGCGTCCCACGCGGATTTCGGAGGCCGGGTGGCTGCCGGCTGGAGCGCAGTAACGGACGGGCGCGGGTCCGGCGACTGCAACGGCCACGGCACGCACGTTGCGGGCACGGTGGCGGGCGCAACCTACGGCGTCGCGAAGGCCGCAACGGTGGTTCCCGTCCGCGTGCTGGACTGCAACGGGTCCGGCTACAATTCGGACGTGGTGGCCGGCCTCGACTGGGTGGCGGCCAACCACGCCGCGGGCGAGCCCGCGGTTGCCAACCTCAGCCTGGGCGGCGGAGCCAGCACGGCCGTGGACTCGGCCATCCAGGGGGTTATCAATGACGGGGTGACGGCCGTTGTGGCTGCCGGCAACTCTGCCGTCGATGCCTGCGGCAGTTCCCCCGCACGGGTTCCCGCAGCAGTTACCGTCGCCGCCAGCGACTCCGCCGACAGGCAGGCGTCCTTCTCCAACTACGGTTCCTGCGTTGACCTGTACGCGCCGGGCGTTGCCATCACCTCGGCGTACTACACCTCCGCCACCGCCACGGCCTCCATGTCCGGGACCTCCATGGCCGCACCGCACGCGGCCGGCGCAGCCGCGGTGCTCCTCTCGCAGAACGCTGCGCTTACTCCCGCCCAGGTGGCCGGATCACTGGCTGCCAACGCCACGGCGGGAGTCATCGCGGGCGGCAGCACCGGCACGCCGAACCGACTCCTGTATTCGCCCGCGGCGCAGGCGGCGCCCGACGCTCCTGTTGCATCCGCGCCCACCGTCACGGCCGCTGCGCCAGCCGCCAAGGCCACCGCAGTGGCTGTGGGCACCAACGTCACGGCAACCTTCAGCACGGGGGTGCAGGGCGTCGGCGCCTCGACCTTCGTGCTCAAGAACGCGGCCGGGACCGCGGTGCCGGCCGCGGTTTCCTACAATTCGACGACGCGTACGGCGACCTTGGACCCCACGTCCGGCCTGGCCGCCGACACCACGTACACCGCCACGCTGGTGGGCGGTACGGCGGCCATCCGGGACACCGCGGGCACGCCGCTGGTCACCACCAGCTGGACGTTCCTGACCGGCTCTGCCCCGGCGGTGACGGGCTTTGCGCCCGGCAGCAACGCACTCCTGGTCAAGCGTGGCAGCAACGTCACGGTGACATTCAGCGAAGCAGTCCAGGGCGTTGGGACAAGCACCTTCACCCTGAAAAACGCCTCCACCGGCGCCGTGGTCTATGCCCGCGTATTCCGCAACGGGACCACCAACCAGTGGATCCTGGACCCAAGCCTGGCACTGGCCAGGAAGACGAAGTACACGGTGACGGTCACCGGCGGCACGGCCGGAGTCCGCGACCTGGCAGGAAACGCGCTTGCCTCAAAAACCTGGCAGTTCACCACGGGCTCGTTCTAAGCGGGAAGCGGGCCGTCCTGATGGTGGCTTGACCAGATATGCCCCATCTCCTCGGTGGACTGCTCAACAATCCGGGACATGGCGGCGTGGGCCGCGGCGGCCTCGCCGCGCTGGATGGCACTGGCGACATCGACGTGCAGCTGCAGGGCCTCGTGCTGGGGCAGGTGCGGCATCAGCCCATGCTGGGTGCGCCCGGTCAGGACCTCCGCCACCAGGTTCTGCAGCTGCGAAAACATCGCGTTGCCTGAGGCGTTGAGGACGGCCGCGTGGAACTCCACGTCCAGCCGGAGGAATTCATCCTGGTTGCCGCTCTGGCCCGCCGCCCAGAGCCGTGCGGCGAGCGAGACCAGCTGGCTGCCCCCGTCCCAGGACACGCGACCCGCCGCGAGCCGGGCTGCCTGCGGCTCGATCGCCCCGCGGAGCTCGTTCAGCGCCTGCAATTGTTCCAGCCGCCGGGATGACGCCAGGCGCCAGCGTATGACTTCCGGGTCGTAGAGGTTCCAGGCTTCTTCGGGTTGTACCACGGTGCCAAACCGGCGCCGGGACGCCAGCAGCCCTTTGGAGGAGAGTACCCTGGCAGCCTCGCGGACCACCGAGCGGGAGACCTTATGCTCCGCTTCCAGCTCGTCCAGCCGCACGATGGAATGCGGCGCAAGACGCCCGTCGGCGATAGCAAGCCCCAAGCTGTGCACGAGGGACGCATGCAGGTCCTGAGGTGACTCCGCCCTTGGGGTTTTCATAACTAAATCATACTGTCCAACCCCCAAGGGGTTGTTTAAGTCTGCCTTATTTCCATATGATCTCTCCCAGAGCAGATGTAAAGACGCATTTGTACGCGGCTGGGTTCCCAGCCACTTGGAAAAGGGAGTCGTAATGAAGCGACGTTCGATCGTGAAGTACGCGGCTGTCGCCGCTGCACTGTCACTGGGGGTGACCGCCTGCGGATCAGGAGGCGGGAGCGACGATGCCAAGGAATCAGGCGTAGTCCGGGTAACGCTGGCGAACCACGTCTGGACCGAAGGAATCAAGACGGCAATTCCGGAATTCGAGAAGTCCACCGGCCTTAAGGTGGAGCTGACCCAGTTGGGTGAGGACCAGCTCTCCGACCAGTACAACGTCAAACTCAACGCAGGCAGCGATGAGATCGACGTCATGATGTACCGCCCCTTGCAGGAGGGAAAGCTGTTCGCGAAGAACGGCTACCTCGCAGACCTGACGGACAAAGTATCCGACGACTCGGACTGGGACTGGAAGGATTACCAGGAAGGCCCGGTCAACGCCACGACGGTCGACGGCAAAGTGGTGGGCGTTCCGATCATCACCGAACGGGAAGTCCTCTACTACCGCAAGGACCTCCTGAAGGCGGCGGGAATCGAAGTCCCCAAAACCATGGAAGAGCTCCAGGCCGCGGCGAAGGCCATCAAGGCCGCAAACCCCGGCACCGCCGGCTTCGTGGCCCGCACCGGCAAGTCGGCCGCCGTGACCCAGTTCTCCAGCTTCCTCTACAGCTTCGGCGGCGACTTCACCGACGGTGACGGCAAGGCCGCCGTCAACTCGGACGCTGCGAAGAAGGCCTACGCGTTCTATGGCGGCCTCATCAAGAACTTCGGTCCGGCCAACGTCAGCACGGACATGAGCTGGCCGGAGGCAATGGCCATCTTCACCCAAGGCAAGGCTGCTTTCTACACGGAGGCGGACTCGCTCTACAAGAACGCCACGGATCCTGCCAAGTCCAAGGTGTCCGACAAGGTTGGCTTCGCGCCGTTGCCGGCAGGTCCCGCAGGCTCCAAGCCGTACAACGTCCCGTCCTGGGGCCTGGCAGTCAACGAGGCGTCGGCCAACCAGGACAACGCCTGGAAGTTCATCCAGTGGGCCACCAGCAAGGAGCGTACCCTGGCTGCGCAGAAGGCCGGCGTTCCCGGGCCACGTGCTTCGGTCTGGGCCAACCCCGAGGGAACCGCCACTTACCCGAAGGATCTTGCCGATGCGATCGCCGTGAGCGCCGAGAACGGCGTGGGGCATGACCGTCCCCAGGTGGTTACCGTGGGCAAGGCCCGCGAAATCGTGGGCGGCCCGATCGTTGCCAGCATCACCGGTGCTGACGCTGCGGCAGCCGCAGACTCGGCCCAGGAAGCCTTCCAGAAGTTCCTGGACAGCGAAAAGAAGTAACGCGCCCGGGTCCATCGGCCCATGCGCCCCTGCACGGCGGGACGGCAGCCCTGATGCCGTCCCGCCGTGCCCGCAACCCCCAAACTTTTAGGCGAACCATGTCTGTAACGAACGCTCCGCGGAGCGCTCCCGCCCGTAGTGCCGGCCGGCCGCCCAGCCCCCAAGGAAGCTTTTCCGCCTGGGCCAACCGTCACCGCAAGTGGCTCTTTGCCGCCCCGGCGATGATTTTCGTCGGCGTCCTGATTGTCTTCCCGCTCGCGTGGACGCTGTACCTTAGCCTCACGGATTCACAGGGCTCTGTCCGGGCCGCCACCGATTTTATCGGCCTCCAGAACTACCTCACTGTCCTCTCTGACACCGACCGCTTCTGGCCAGCCGTCGGCCGGACCCTGTCCTTTACAGGGGTGGCGCTGCTGTGCGAAGTGGTTCTCGGCATGGGAATCGCCTTGCTTCTGTGGCGACCCTTCCGCGGCGAGAAGTGGGTCCGCGTCGCCATCCTCCTTCCGCTCGTGGCCACCCCGGTGGCCGTCGGCATGATGTGGCGCCTCATCTTCGACCCGAACATCGGCTTTGCCAATCAGCTCCTGGGCATGTTCGGCATTCCGCCCCAGCCCTGGCTTTCGGGGCAGGACACCGCACTTGGCACCACTATCTTCATGGACGTGTGGCAGTGGACGCCCATGGTCGTCCTGATCCTGCTTGCCGGTCTGACTTCGCTATCGGATGAACCTGACGAAGCCGCCAGGGTGGACGGCGCGAATGCCTTCCAGCGGTTCTTCTACATCACGCTGCCCCTCATGATGCCCACGGTGATCGTTGCGATCCTGCTCCGCGGCATCGACGCCCTCAAGACCTTCGACATCCTCTACGCCACTAAGGGCAAGGGCGGAGGGTCCTTCCACGAGGTTGAGACCTTGAACGTCTACGCCTACGGCCTGAGCTTTGATTACAACCAGTACGGGCTCTCCTCGGCGGTGCTGATCCTGTTCTTCATGATCATCATCGGATCCATGTGGCTGCTGACCATGCGCAAGAAAGCGGTAACCAAATGACCGTCGTGACCCAGAACCCGGCGCCAGCCGAAGCAACCCGGGCGATCCGCCGCCGTCGGAAGCCCTTGGCCACGCGGGCCTACAAGGTATTCCGCGTCGCCGCGCTGGTGGCCGTGGTGCTGTTCCTGATCGCGCCACTGTTCTGGATGCTCCTGGCGTCCTTCAAAACCAACGTGGACATCTACGACACCGGCAAGGCCCTGTTCTTCTCTCCGACGGGCGAGAACTACGCCAATGTGCTTCAGCGGAACAACTACTTCGTCTTCATCTTCAACAGCTTCTGGGTAGCGTTCGTCTCCACGGCACTGTCCATCGTGCTGGGCGTGCCGGCTGCCTACGCCATGAGCCGTTTCACGATGCACCGTTCCGCACTGGTGGTTCTCATGGCACGGGTCATCCCCGGTGTTTCCCTTCTGGTGCCGTGGTATTACGTGTTCTCCAACCTGAGGATGGTGGGACGCTTCGAGGTGCTGATCCTGAGCCACATGTTCGTGGCACTGCCGTTGATCGTCTACATCATGATGAGTTACTTCGACTCGCTGCCGCTGGAATTGGAGGAATCGGCGCAGGTGGACGGGCTCACCCCCATCGGGGCGTTCCGGCGCATCACCCTGCCGCTATCGGTGGCAGGCATAGCCACGGCAGGCATCCTGTCGTTCATCTTTTCCTGGAACAACTTCATGTTCGCCCTGGTGCTCTCCGGATCCAGGACCAAGACGCTGCCGGTGGCCATCTTCGACTTCGTTTCCTACGCCAGCATCGACTGGGGCGGCCTGATGGCCGCGGCCACCGTGGTGACGATTCCGATCATGATCATTGCCCTCTTCACGCAGAAGTACATCGTGTCAGGTCTCACCGCCGGCGCTACCAAGGGCTAGGGCGGATAAACCATGACAAAAATCAGCAGAATCGAAACTTTCCTCGTGCGGCCACGCTGGCTGTTCGTGCGGATTGAGACTGAGTGCGGGATCGTCGGGTGGGGCGAAGCAACGTGCGAGGGCCGCAGCGAGACGGTACGCACCGCCGTCGAACAACTGGCAGAGCTCCTGGTGGGGAACGACGCGCTGCGGATCGAGGACCTGTGGCAGGTGATGACCAAGGGCTCTTTCTACCGCGGCGGCCCCATCCTTGCCAGCGCCGTGTCCGGGCTGGACCAGGCGCTGTGGGACATCTCCGGCAAGCATTTCAACACACCCGTTCACCAACTCCTGGGCGGGCACGTCCGCGACCGGATCCGGATGTACGGCTGGGTAGGCGGCGATGAACCCAACGAGGTGGCCGACCAGATCAGCGCGCAGCTCGACGTCGGACTCACTGCCGTCAAGATGAACGCGAGCGGCCGGATGAGCCCTATTGCCTCGGTGGCAGAGATCGACGGCGTCATCCGCCGGGTTGCCGCGGCCCGGGAAGTCCTTGGTGAGCACCGCGACGTTGCGGTCGACTTCCACGGCCGCTTCACCTTGGCCAACGCCCGCCGGGTGGCTCCCCTGCTGGAGCCCTACCGGCCGTTCTTCCTCGAGGAGCCGACGGTCCCCGAGAATACCCATTTGCTGAGGGAGTTGACCTCCGCCACCACCACGCCGGTGTCCACGGGGGAGCGGCTCTACAGCCGGCAGGAGTTTCTTCCTGCGCTGCAGGCCGGGATCGCCGTTGCACAGCCTGATCTGTCGCATGCGGGGGGCATCACGGAAGTCCGGAAGATTGCCTCGCTCGCTGAAATCTATGAGGTGCAGTTGGCCCCGCACTGCCCGCTTGGCCCGCTTGCCTTGGCTGCCTGCCTGCAGGTGGGCTTTGCCACCCCCAACTTCCTGATCCAGGAACAAAGCATCGGCATCCACTACAACCAGGGCGCTGAAGTCCTGGACTATGTGGTGGACAAGACCCCGCTGAAATTTGTCGACGGACACATCGAGCGGTTGACCGGACCGGGCCTGGGCATTGAAATCGACGAGGCGGCAGTCCGTGCCGCGGACAAGCGCGGGCACGCCTGGCGCGGCCCGGTCTGGCGACATGCGGACGGAGCATTTGCAGAATGGTGAGGGGCATGGGCGACGGGAACGCTTTGACGGAAGCGGCGGTTCTGGCCGGGCTGACCGGGGAGCGGCTGGTGGGCATCGTCCGCGGCACCAATGGCCCGGCCGCTGCCAAAGCGGCGCTGGCCGCCATGGAAGAGGGTTTCAGGTTCGTTGAAATCGCGTTGACAACGCCGGGAGCGCTCGAGGCCATCAGCGAGGTCCGGAGGAAAGCTCCGCCCGGGTGCTGCGTCGGAGCCGGAACTGTGATGAGCGAACAGGATGTGGACGCCGTCGCCGGCGCCGGTGGCCAGTTCATGGTGACGCCGTCCCTCGCCCCCTCCATCCGGGCCTCCGTGCAACGCGGATTCCCTGTCCTCGCGGGGGCGCTGACCCCGAGCGAAGCCTACGAGGCCATGGACCGGGGAGCCACCGCTGTCAAGCTGTTTCCGGCGTCCATTGGGGGTCCCCGCTACCTGAAAGCCATCCGGGAACCGTTCCCCGACATCCCGTTTATCGCCGTGGGCGGAGTGGGCCTTGAGGAAGCAACCGCTTATTGGGACGCGGGTGCCATAGCCATCGGGCTCGGCGGTCCGCTCTTCGGGGACGCAGGCTCCGGGGGAGATATGGCTCCCATGCGCGGACGGGCGCGTTCCTTCGTGAGCCTGGCGGCGGCTTTTTCCCGCGGGACTGCTTCTCCGGGCGCAAAGTGAGCGGCGGCGTCAGCCTCCTGACATTAGGTGAGTCGATGGTCTCACTGAGGTCCGCGGGGCCGCTGTCGGCCGGAGGCAAGCTGGCGATGCACGTTGCCGGCGCCGAATCGAACGTCGCTGTAGGGGTGGCGCGGCTAGGCCACAGCGTGGCCTGGGCCGGTGTGTTGGGTGACGATCCACACGGTGAATACATCCAGCGCCAACTGCGCTCGGAAGGAATCGACGTCCAATGCCGCATCGACCCGCAGAGGAGCACCGGCGTCATGTTCCTGGAGCAGCGCACCGCGGACGTCAGCAGGGCGTTCTACTATCGCGCACATTCCGCAGGCTCCGGCCTGGCGCCGGATGACGTGAAGCGGGGACTGGAATGCGGAGCGAAGGTCCTGCATCTCACAGGAATAACAGCCGCCCTGGGCAGTCAGGCACGCGACACGGCGGAGTATGCAGCCCGATTCGCGGCCGACAGCGGGGCAGTGGTCTCCCTGGACGTCAACTTCCGCAGCAAGCTGTGGTCACGCGCGGAAGCGCGCGAAGCGTTGACATCACTGGTCCGGCACGCCGGCATTGTTATCGCGTCTGACGACGAACTCGCGCTCGTGACCTCCGTCCAGCCTTCACAGGAGGACAGCGGGACGGTGGAAGCTGCCATGGCAGCGGAGCTTCTGGACGGCGGCCTCAGCGAAGTGGTGGTCAAGCGGGGCGCTGCCGGCGCCGGCGTATACACCAGGGGCGGCCACTGGGAGGTGCCGGCCGTTGCGGTGACCAGCAGGGACACCGTGGGCGCCGGTGACGCGTTTACGGCAGGCTACCTGTCCGCCCTGCTCGACGGCGAGGACGTCGCAGGGCGGTTGCAGCGGGGGGTGCTTACCGGAGCATTCGCCGTGAGTACCGCAGGCGACTGGGAAGGCCTGCCGCGCCGCGCAGAGCTGGGCCTGCTGACAGATCTGGCACGAGGCGCTACTCAGCGCTAAATCCCCGGGCCGCCGGCCCGACCCAAGCCCTCAGCTTCGGCCCACTGAAAGGATCAGCCGTGAAAATTATTGCCGCAGACGTGTTCGTCACGAGTCCCTCCCGAAACTTTGTCACTCTTCGGATTACCACCGAGGACGGGGTGACCGGTATTGGTGACGCCACGCTCAACGGTCGGGAGCTGGCCGTCGCTGCCTACCTGAAGGAGCATGTTGCGCAGCTGCTGATCGGCAAGGACCCGCACCGGATCGAGGACACCTGGCAGTTCCTGTACCGGTCCTCGTACTGGCGCCGCGGGCCGGTGACCATGGCCGCGATCGCCGCCGTCGACATGGCCCTATGGGACATCAAGGGCAAGATTGCCGGTCTTCCGGTCTACCAGCTGCTAGGTGGTGCGTCCCGGAACGGGTTGCGCGCCTACGGTCACGCTTCGGGCGCGGACATTCCTTCGCTGTTTGATTCAGTCCGCGAGCACCTGGAACTCGGGTACAAGTCCATTCGCATCCAGACGGCAGTCCCGGGCATCAAGGCCCTGTACGGTGTTGCCGCGCAGGCCCAGGCCTCCGGTGAACGCTACGACTACGAACCCGCAGGCCGCGGCGCGTTCCCGGTGGAGGAAGACTGGGACACCCGCGCCTACCTGCGCCACCTGCCTACCGTGTTCGAAGCGGTCCGGAACGAGTTCGGCCCGGAAATCCCGCTGCTGCACGACGGCCACCACCGCATGACCCCCATCCAGGCCGCGAAGCTGGGCAAGGCGCTGGAACCGTATGACCTCTTCTGGCTCGAGGACTGCACCCCGGCCGAGAACCAGGAGGCACTGCGCCTGGTCCGCCAGCACACCACCACCCCGCTGGCCATCGGTGAAATCTTCAACACCGTGTACGACTACCAGACCATCATCAAGGAACAGCTGATCGACTACGTCCGGGCAGCCTCCACCCACTTCGGCGGTATCTCGCCCCTGAAGAAGGTCATGGACTTCGCCGCGCAGTACCAGATCAAGTCCGGCTTCCACGGCCCCACCGACATCTCCCCGATCGGGTTCGCCGCCCAGCTCCACGTCGGCCTGGCCATCCACAACTACGGCATCCAGGAATACATGCAGCACTCGGACAAGACGAACGAGGTCTTCCACCAGACCATGACGTTCAAGGACGGCTACCTGCACCCCGGCGACGAGCCCGGCATCGGCGTCGAATTCAACGAGGAAGCCGCAGCAGCGTTTCCGTACCAGCAGGCCTACCTGCCCTACAACCGCCTCGTCGACGGCACAGTCCATGACTGGTAAGACGCAGGGAAGGCGAATCGTCAATGAGCGCTCAAACGGCAGGAGCCGGCTACCGGAACAAGACCAAAAACGCTGAGCCGGGATAGTCTTCACTAAGCAAACCTTCAGCGCACGGACGGGCACATCACAGTGGGACAGCACCAGACAGCAAGCTCCGGTACGAATGGAAAGGGCGGGCGGTGGCGCGCCTTCCATGACAAATTCGTCGTCGAGGAACGCTACATGGACCCCGACGACCGGAGGAGCCTCTACCGGGCTGCGGTAATCCTGGCGGTCACCGGTGTAGCGCTCTTTATTGCCACCCTTGTCAGTGTGCTCCAGGCGGACGGGCTTTCAGCCGCCGACGTCCCGGTCCGGGACTGGCTCCTGACGCTGCGGTCGGACACGCTTACCGCGGTGATGATTTTCCTGGCCATAGTCTTTGGCCCCATCGCGCTTCCCATCATCGTCCTGGTAGTTAACGTGGCGTGGGGGTTCCTTGCCAAGCACGCCTGGCGTCCCATTCTCCTGGCCGGGGCAATGCTCACGGGCGTCATCATCTCGCAGATCATCCTGCACATCGTCCGGCGCTCCCGGCCGCCGGTGGAACAGATGCTCTTCGGGATCGATCACACCTTCTCATTCCCGTCCGGGCATGTTCTGGGCGCCTGTGACTTCCTGCTGGTAGGAACTTTCCTGATCTTCTCGCGGCGTAAGAACAGCCGTGCCGCCGTGTTTGGCTTCATCGGGGCGGGCATCGGCATTGTGCTGGCCGCCCTGAGCCGGCTGTACCTGGGATACCACTGGCTCAGCGACGCCCTGGCTTCACTCTCGCTGTCGCTGGTGATCCTCGGCGGCGTGATTGCGCTGGACACCTGGCGCACTGCGCGCATCCCGGGCGAGCGGATCACCGGTGAGCTGTCCACTGCGGAAACGCCGAAGGACTGACCACCCGCCGTCGTCCGTTCTATTTCTGATGGCGCGACCTGGCCCGCTTCAATGCGCTGTGGAGCTTCGAGTTAGCCTCCTCAAGCTCCAGCACCTTGGCAACGCCGGCCAGGTTCAGCCCCTGGTCCAGCAGCTCGCCGATCCGCAGCAGCACCGCAACGTCGTCGTCGCTGTACTGGCGGGTGCCCCCGGATGTCCGCGACGGCGTCAGCAGGCCCTTCGTCTCGTAGAGCCTGATGTTCTGCTGCCCCGTGCCCGCGAGCTTGGCGGCCACGGAAATGGCATAAACGGCGCGCGCCGGTGAGGGCCGGCCGGCCCGGCCAGGTTCGTCTGTCATGGGGTCTCCAAAAATCGTGCGGCGGTATTGCTTCAGTTTCCCACGGGTGCTATAAAAAATCTATATCCATCACCATAGATTACGGGTGTGGATATGGCATAGATCCAGCACCCTAGAAGCTGAAGGAGTGGGAAATGATGTTGATGCGCACGGACCCGTTCCGTGAGCTGGACCGGCTCACGCAGCAGGTCTTCGGAACGGCCGCCCGGCCAGCTGCCATGCCCATGGATGCCTGGCAGGACAACGGCGAGTTCGTGGTGGCGTTTGACCTTCCGGGCGTCAAGCTGGACACCCTGGACCTCAATGTCGAACGCAACGTCCTGACCGTGCGGGCGGAACGCCAGGATCCAACGAAACCCGGCGTGGAACTGGTGGCATCGGAACGTCCGCGCGGCGTCTTCAGCCGCCAGCTGATCCTGGGCGACACCCTCAACACGGACAACATCAAGGCCAGCTACGACCAGGGCGTGCTCACCCTGCGCATCCCGGTGGCCGAGCAGGCCAAGCCGCGCAAGATCGAAATCGAAACCCGGCAGGGACAGATGCACGAGATCAACAAGTAGCAAATCCGCTCCGGGTGCGGGCCGCCCCCCCTTGCCCGCGCCCGGAACGGCCGTGCCGGCCCGGGAAGTTTCCATGACCTCCGTTCCTGACCACTACGCCGCACTGGGAGTCCGGCGGGACGCCGACGCCCAGGAAATCTCGCGCGCGTACCGGGCGCTGATGCGCAGCCATCACCCGGACATGGACAACGGACCGGTGCCGGAAGGCGAACTGCTGCGTATCATGCAGGCGTTCGACGTGCTGCGCGACCCGCAGCGCCGCGCCGCATACGACCAGCAGCTGGCCGCCCCGGCGGGCCAGCCCATCCCGGTCCGCAAGATGCGCCGCCGGCCGGATGAGGGGCCTTCAGGTCCCGTTATCAGGGTGACTCCCGTCCGCTGGGAAAGCGGCCCCTGGTCCTAGCAGGCTCCGAAGGAACACACCAATCAACAGCAAGGAGGCAGTGAGCCGAATGAGCGAATGGCGACGCTACGATTCACCCCTGATCCCGGCATTCCACGAGCGCTTCGAACAGCGGTGGGGCGAGGGAACAGCGCCCTTCCTCGACCCCGAAGCGCACGAACAGCCAATGCCCCGGGCCCAGTGGATCAACCCGGCCACCGGCGCTGCCCTGGCAGTGGTCCCGGTGTGGAGCAACGAGGAGCGCCAGCAGCGTTCCTTCGGCGTCTTCTACCTCCCGCCGGCCGGGGATATCTGGGTCCTGCGGCCCGGCTACACCGGCTACCTTGAACCGGCCGACGGCGAGACGGAGCACCTTGTGACGCTGCGGAACGACGCCTTCCGCAAGGCAGTGGCGCACGCCAAGGAGTTCCTCTTCGGATCCCAGTAGGGACGGCACGGCGGCGGGCGGCCAAGTGCTCGTCAGCGGCCGCCCGCTGTGCCATTCTGGGACGTACCTATCCAGCCGTCACAAGGGGCCATTCCATGCATATCACCGCCAAGGACCTCGCCGCCATCATCCCGCCGGGATTCACCCTGGGCGTGGCCACGGCGGCCTTCCAGATTGAAGGGGCCCTTGACGAGGACGGCCGCGGGCCCGCCGGATGGGATGTGTTCGCCGCCAGGCCGGGTGCCATCGTGGAGGACCACAGCCCCGCCGTTGCATGCGACCACTACCACCGCATGCCGCAGGATGTGGCACTGATGAAGCAGCTGGGAGTGGACTCCTACCGTTTTTCCTTCGCCTGGCCGCGGATCCAGCCGACAGGTCGCGGTGCGGTCAACCAGCCCGGCCTGGATTTCTATGACCGGCTCCTGGATGAACTGCTGGCCAGCGGCATCTCGCCAATGGCCACCATCTACCACTGGGACACACCCCTTCCCCTGGACGAGGAGGGCGGCTGGCTCAACCGTGACATGGCCTACCGGCTGGCCGAGTACGCCGGCATCCTGGCGGAGGCATTCGGCGACAGGGTGGCTCGGTGGGTGACCATCAACGAACCGGCAACGGTGAGCGCCAACGGCTACTCCCTGGGGCTGCACTCGCCCGGCAAGGAACTGCTGCTGGGCGCGTTCCCCACCGTGCACCACCAGCTGCTGGGCCACGGCCTTGCGGTGCAGGCCCTCCGCGCCGCCGGCGTGCCCGGTGAGATCGGCATGACCAACGTCTATTCGCCCATGGTGCCCAACTCCATCAACCCGCTGGACCGGATCAGCGCCGGCCTCATGGACCTGGCACAGAACCGGCTCTACGCCGACCCGGTGCTCACGGGCAAATACCCGGATGTGATCCGCGCGGCCAAGTTCTTCAGCACCTTTGAACACCCTGACGAGGACATGGAGATCATCTCGCAGCCCCTGGACTTCTACGGTCTGAACTATTACATGCCCACCAAGGTGGCCGTGGGACCGGGCGGCGGAGCCGTGCCCGCCAGCATGGCCGAAGCCATGGGCAGCGACCTCAGCGCGGCCGGCAACGGCGGAACCCCCTTCCATGTGGAGACGTGGCCGGAAGCCGACATCACGGCCTACGGCTGGCCCGTCAAGCCCGAGTACATGGCGGTGGCGCTAAAGGAGATGGGGGAGCGCTACCCCAACCTTCCGCCGGTCATCCTCACGGAGGGCGGCGCGAGCTTCGAGGACATCATCGTCCGGGACAAGTCCACCAACACCCGGTTTATCCCGGACGAGCGCCGGCTCAAGTACCTTTCGGACCACCTGGAAACCGCACTGCGGGCAACTGCCCCCGGCGGCGAGGCCGAATCGGTGGACCTGCGCGGCTACTACGTGTGGTCGCTGATGGACAATTTCGAATGGTCCGCCGGCTACAACCAGCCTTTCGGGCTCGTGCACCTGGATCACGAGACGCTCGAGCGGACTCCGAAGGCGTCCTATTTCTGGCTTCAGGAACTCATCGAGGAACGGGACCTTGCCGCCGCAGCGAATGCAGCCGTGGTCCGCGCCGCCGCGGGTGAGGAAGCGGCGGGCGAGATAGCAGCCAGCGCCTAAGGGTTAGAGCAGGCCCAGAGCGGACAGCTGCGTGGCCATGCCTGCACCGTCGGGGGAGTAGATCCACGGCACCTTGGACGTGGTGTGGTCCCCGTCCTCGGAGTGGCCGCCCGCGAAGACGGATTCGCTGATGGACAGCTGGCGGATGGCGATGGCGGCCACCTTGTCCGGGTACTCTGCGGCAAACCCGGAGTAGATGGCTTCGTCGTGCTGGCCGTTGTCACCTATCAGGAGCCAGCGCATCTCGGGGAATTCCCGGGAAAGCCGCTCGAGGTTCTTGTGCTTGTGGTCCTGCCCGCTGCGGAACCAGCGGTCCTGGGTCAGGCCCCAGTCGGTGAGCAGGAGCGCGCCGGCAGGGTACATGTTCCGGTTCAGGAACCGCGCCAGCGTGGGGACCGCATTCCAGGGCCCGGTGGACAGGTAGATGACGGGCGCGTCCGGGTGCTCGGCGGTGAGCCGGTCCAGCAGAACGGCCATGCCAGGGGTTGCCATGCGGGCACGCTCACTCAGGACGAACGTGTTCCACAGCGCCAGGAAAGGCCGGGGCAGGGCAGTGACCATGACCGTGTCGTCGATGTCCGAGACGATGCCGAACTTCACGTCGGGATCAATCACCCTGACCAGCGCCTCGGCGGGATCGGTTCCCTCGGCCTGGAGCACGGCGGTGTGCAGGCCCGGTTCCAGCCGGACATCCACCTCGGTGTCGATCAGCCCGCCACGGTCCGCCTGCACTCTGGTGACCACGTCCCCGATGGTGATGCTGACGTCCGTGAACTGCACCGGCACGCTGGTGAAGGCGCGCCAGCCGCGGACGTTCTGCGTTCCGTTGCGGGCGGCGTGTTCCGCGCGGCTTCCTGGCAGCGGCTTGCGGGTAAGCAGGACCCGGCCCAGGATGCGCACGCGCGTGGTGGAACCGTAGCCCTGGTAGGCGATGGTCTGTGGTTCGAACTTCCAGCGTTTGGCGAGCCGGATGCGCAGGGAGTTCACGGCGTCGGAAGTCCGGTGCGCGAGCCGGAACACCTGGTTGCCGGAGATCGCACGGGGATCGAAATCCGCGGCCGCGGGGGCCTGGGCTGCGGGAGAAGGCGCCGGCGGCGCATCCTGCGGGTGGTCCTGCGACGATTTCTGGGGAGCCGTGTCCATGGCTCCACTCTGCCACAGCGCGGCGATCGGCGCCGCTGATCCGGCACCGATGGTCCGGCCGCGGCCCTGCGCCGCTGACTCAGCCGGCACCGAGGATGCCGCGCAGGGTCCGGGCATTCCGCACGGCGTTGCCGCCGCCGTCGTTATTGAAATAGGCGTAAACGTCCACGCCCTGGCCGGACCACTCGCGGATGCGCTCAGCCCACCAGTGCAGGTCCGCGTCGGAGTACGACCCGCCGTAAAGGTGCTCGTGGTCCGGCCCATGCAGCCGGACGTAGGCGAAGGGAGCGGTGGTGCGCAGGATGCAGGGCAGGTTGGCGCCGCTCATGACGCAGTAGCCGGCCTCCCGGCGCTCAAGCAGGCGGAAAACTTCCGCGTCCTCCCAACTGGGATGCCGGAATTCCACTGCCACCCGGATCCACGGCGGTACCGCGGCCAGGAAGTAGTCGAGCCGGGCGTCGTCGCGGACCATTTGCGGCGGCAGCTGGACCAGGAGCACGGCGCGTTTGTCGCCGAGTTCGTGCCAGCACCGGCTGATCCGCTCCAGCCAGACCTCCGGCGCGTACAGCTTCTTGGCGTGGGTGAGGCCGCGGGGGGCCTTGACGGACATGGCGAACCCTGGCGGCAGGCGCCGGTTCCAGCTGGCGAACGACGCTTCCCGGGGCCAGCGGTAGAAGCTGGCGTTCAGTTCCACGGTGCTGAATTCGGCAACGTAGCGGGCCAGCCGGTCGCGGGCGGGCAGGCCCGGAGGGTAGAGGACGTTGTCCCAATGGTCATAGCTCCAGCCGGAGGTACCGATATGGACTCCCACCCCAGCAGGCTACACCTCCCATTTCCCCGCGGCTGTGGCAATGTTGGTCCATGGCGCGCATTGAGGATTATGCGGTAATCGGGGACCTCCAGACAGGTGCGCTGGTCAGCACGGAAGGCTCCATCGACTGGCTCTGCCTGCCGCGCTTCGACTCGCCTGCCTGCTTCAGCGCACTCGTGGACACGCCCGAGGCCGGCCGTTGGCTCATCGCGCCCGAAGGCGGCGGACCATGCACCCGGCGGCAGTACCGGGGCGGCACCCTCGTGCTGGAAACCGAGTGGGAAACCCCGGACGGGGCCGTCCGGGTCATCGACTTCATGCCGCCCAGGGACCGGGTGGCGGATGTGGTCCGCATCGTGGAGGGCATCACCGGGACCGTGCGGATGCGGTCCGAACTGGTGCTGCGCTTCGACTACGGGCACATCGTCCCCTGGGTGCGGCGGGATGAATTCGGCCTGCACGCCATTGCCGGCCCGGACGCCGTCTACTTTGCCACCCGGGCCCCGCTGCACGGCGAGAACATGCACACCACCAGCGATTTCAGCGTCAGTGCCGGGGAGCGCGTGCCGTTCGTGCTCACGTGGGCGCCCAGCCACGTGGGGCGTCCGCAGACCGTGGACGCGGAGGAGGTCCTCGGAACCACCTACGCCTTCTGGCGCGGCTGGGCCTCCCAATGCACTGTCAAAGGCAAGTACCAGGAGGCCGTGGTCCGTTCGCTGGTCACCCTGAAAGCCCTGACTTACGGGCCTACGGGCGGGATAGTCGCGGCCGTAACCACGTCCCTCCCGGAGCAGCCGGGCGGGCCGCGCAACTGGGATTACCGCTACTGCTGGCTGCGCGACGCCGCGATGACGCTCCAGGCTCTCCTGGCCGCCGGCTATACGGCGGAAGCCGGGGCCTGGCGGGACTGGCTCCTCCGGGCAGTGGCGGGCGACCCCGCCGACCTGCAGATCATGTACGGCATCCATGGGGAGCGCCGGCTGCCTGAGATGGAGCTGCCTTGGCTTCGCGGTTACGAGGGGTCCGTGCCGGTGCGGATCGGCAACGGGGCGGTGGACCAGCTGCAGCTGGACGTCTGGGGTGAGGTCCTGGACTGCCTCGCTCTGACGCGGAATTCGCTCCTGAAGCACACGGACGAGGCGTGGGACCTGCAGGTTGTCCTGATGCAGCACCTGGAGACCATCTGGGACAAACCGGACAACGGGCTATGGGAGATGCGCGGACCGCGGCGGCACTTTACGCATTCGAAGGTGATGGCCTGGGTGGCGGCGGACCGCATGGTCAAGGGCGTCCGCGAGTCCGGACTGCCCGGTCCGGTGGAGCGCTGGGAAGCGCTGCGGGACACGATTCATGCGGACGTGATGGCCAACGGCTTCGACCCGGTGCGCAACACCTTTGTCCAGTCCTACGGCCGGCCCGAGCTCGATGCCAGTTTGCTCCTGGTCCCCCGCGTGGGATTTCTACCGCCGGACGATCCGCGCGTGGTGGGTACCATCGATGCGATCCAGCGGGAGCTGACGGAGGACGGGTTCGTCCTGCGGTACCGTCCGGCAGAGAGCGACGACGGCCTGCCGGGCGACGAGGGCGTTTTCCTCGCGTGCTCCTTCTGGCTGGTGGAGGCGCTGCTGGGCGCCGGCAGGCACCAGGAGGCGCAGGAGCTTTTCGAGCGGCTCCTCGAACTGCGCAACGACGTGGGGCTGCTGAGTGAAGAGTGGGGCGTGCGGGCCGGCCGCCAGTTAGGTAACACGCCGCAGGCTTTCAGCCATTTCGCGCTTGTGACTAGCGCGCTGGAGCTTCATCAGGATACGGTGCGCCGGAGCGACACCCCGATCCCGCCGGAGGGTAGGCCGGAGGAACGGGTTGCCCCGGATTCCCGGGGGATTTGAGAGTGAGCTTTTCCTTCCCGGAATAAGTAAGTACACTTACTAATACTTCCATGGAGCGCCCCTGGTGTCCGTGGCTGACTGAGGAGTGATGGCAATGGCCGGATATTTTGAGCTGGTGGATGCGCCCGATGGCGGGTACCGGGTCCGCATGGTCGACGGTGCCGGGGATCTGATGGCCATCTCGGTCACCTTTCCCACCAAGCGCGCCGCTGTGGCGGGCGTGGCCCTGGCGCGGGAGATTGCCGGGACCGGGCTGATCCGGGACCGCAGCCACGACGGCAATGGGACTGTCATCCGTGAGCGCGTCCGCCCGGTCAGTTCAGCCAAAGAAGAGGCTGCCCGGCACAAGAAGGCGCCGGAGGCACGCCGGGCGGCGATCAGTTGAGCCCGCGCCCCGGAAGGCCTGATGGATCCGTGCCGCCTGGCACCCGCCGCCGTGGGGTGTTGTTCGACGTTGACGGGACGCTGATTGACTCGTCCTACATACACACCATTTCTTGGTGGGGCGCCTTCCGCCAGCATGGCTACGACGTTCCCATGGCCCGGATCCACCGCTGCGTGGGCATGGGCGGGGACCGCTTGGTGGACAGCCTGCTCCCGCCCGGCCGCGACCGCGATGTGGACCAGGAGGTCCTCTCCAGCCACTCAGCCCTCTACGCTTCCCACTGGCCCGGGCTGCGTGCCTTTGCGGGCGCCAAGGACCTCCTGGTCCAGTGCCACGCGTCCGGGCTTGCGGTGGCACTGGCCTCTTCTGCACGCGAACGCGACCTGCAGGCCATGCGGGAGATCCTTGGCGCCGACGCCGCCATTGACGCCGCCACCAGCGCCAATGACGCGAAGGAAAGCAAGCCTGCCCCTGACATCCTGGTGGCCGCCCTTGAGGCGGTCGACGTGGAGGCTGCGGACGCAGTGTACGTGGGGGATGCCGTCTGGGACATGCAGGCCGCTGCCGCCTTGGGCATTCCCGCCATAGGGGTCACGTGCGGCGGCATCAGCGCCGCCGAACTGCGGGACGCCGGGGCTGCGGAAGTCTACGAGGGGCCCCGGGAGCTCTTGGCCAACCTGACCTCAAGCGCCATCGGGCGGCTGTTGGACGCTACCGAAGCGGGCCATCGCTGACCGTTCCGGCTGCCGGATCGCCAGGTTTGAGCCAGGACACCACTACCTTGACCGAGCCGTCGTCGTTGCGGTCAACGTCCGTGTGGATGTCGGTGAGGCTGGCGCCCATCTCGACGATGCGCGCCCTGTAGGTATCAACGAGCTGTTCGAGACTGGTCTCGCTCCACTCTCCCGGCCGCATGCGGGTGGAGATTTCAACCGGTTCCGGCTGGTACAGCGACATGGTGGACCTCTTTCACTCGACTTGGCCGGGCTCTGTCCCTCCCTACGCTAGAAGCCGCGTGCGTCTCCCACAAGACTTTCATCAGCATACTTACTTTTTTCCGGCTTTCCCGCTAGCGTCGAATGAGGGCCGTTGCCGGCCCCCGATAACAGAGGACCCCGGCGGAAGGAACACCGTGAAAGCACTGACATGGCAAGGAAAGCGCTCGGTCACCGTGGCGGAAGTACCGGACCCTGTGATCCAGGAGCCGACCGACGCCATCGTACGGATCACGTCCACGGCCGTCTGCGGATCCGACCTGCACTTGTACGAGGTGTTGGGCGCGTACATGCACAAGGGCGACGTGCTCGGCCATGAACCAATGGGCATCGTGGAAGAGGTGGGAAGCGCCGTCACCAACCTTCGCAAGGGCGACAGGGTGGTTGTTCCCTTTAACATTTCCTGCGGCCACTGTCACATGTGCAGCCAGGGCCTGCAGTCGCAGTGCGAAACCACGCAGGTCAAGAGCAAGGGTTCCGGCGCTGCGCTCTTCGGCTTCTCGGAGTTGTACGGTTCGGTTCCCGGTGGCCAGGCGGAGTACCTGCGCGTACCGCATGCGGATTACGGGCCGGTGAAGGTGGGCACGGAATTGCCGGATGAGCGCTACCTTTTCCTCTCCGACATTCTTCCCACCGCCTGGCAGGGGGTGGAATATGCGGATGTCCAGCCGGGAGGCACCCTGGCAGTGTTCGGACTGGGGCCCGTGGGGCAGTTTGCCAGCCGGATCGGCGTGCAGCGGGGACTGCGGGTCATCGGGGTGGATCCGGTCCCAGAGCGGCGGGAAATGGCTGCCCGCCACGGGGTGGAAACCCTCGATTACGCAAAGGGCGTTGCGGACGAAGTGCGGGAGCTGACGGCCGGAAGGGGTGCGGACGCAGTGGTTGACGCCGTCGGAATGGAAGCCCACGGTTCCCCGGTGGCAGGCTTTGCCCACCAGGCGCTGGGCCTCCTGCCTGACAAGCTGGCACAGAAAGCCATGGAGACCGCGGGTGTGGACAAACTCGCCGCCCTCCACACGTCCATCGACGCCGTCCGGCGCGGCGGAACCTTGTCCCTGAGCGGCGTGTACGGCGGCCAGGCCAGCCCCATGCCCATGCTGACCATGTTCGACAAGCAACTCCAGGTCCGCATGGGGCAGTGCAACGTCCGGCGCTGGACCGACGACATCCTGCCGCTGGTGGAGGACGACGCCGACCCGTTGGGTGTGATGGATCTGGTCACCCACCGTTCGGGGCTGGACGGGGCGCCTGCCCTGTACGAGAAGTTCCAGAAGAAAGAAGACGGCTGCATCAAGGTGGTCCTGAACCCCTAGTCTGCCGGACCCCCCTGGTCCGAGGGGTTCAGGAGCCGGGATGCTTTCCGGCCCAGGGATCATAGTCGGCGATGAGCTGCTCCTGGGCCGGCCTGTCCGGTTCCGGGACGTGCTGCAGGTTCACCCTGACCCGGTACCAGAGCGAACTCGATCCGCGCATGCCGTCCACCAGGACATCGGCCGGGGTGAGGGAAGGGACCACGTCCCGGTGCCGGGACTTCCACTCCTCGAGGGCGGCGAGGGCTTCCGGCTTCGTTTTGGTCCGGGCAACCTCGATCAGGGGCATGACTGACCGCCGGCGGCCCGAACCGTCCCCCGTGCGCGGGGCTTTCTCCGCCGGGCCCAACTCCGCGGCAAGGGCCAGCAGTCCATCCAGCCGACCGGCGGCGTCGTCGATTCCCCGGTGCGGGTCGCCGGAATCCGCGAACCGGCGCAACACCGTGGACACCGTGAACTGCTCCGGCCGGACGGAACGGACCTCTTCCCAGGTGAGCGGCGTGGACACGCGGGCATCGGGCAGGGCCCGGACGGAGTATGCCGAGGCCACGGTGCGGTCCTTGGCGTTCTGGTTGAAATCGACGAACACGCTTTCGCCGCGTTCCTCCTTCCACCACCGCGCCGTGGCCAGGCCCGGGGCCCGGTTCTCCACCTCGCGGGCCAGGGTTTCGGCAGCGAGCCGGACGTCCCGGTAGGACCACTGCGGCGCGATCCGGACCAGGATGTGCAGGCCGCGGGAGCCGCTTGTCTTGGGCCAGCCCACCAGCCCGGTCTCTGCCAGCACGTCCCGGGCAGCGTAAGCGGTGTCGACGATCCGGGCCCATTCCACCCCCGGCATGGGGTCCAGGTCCACCCGCAGTTCGTCGGGATGCTCCAGGTCCTCGGCGCGCACCGGGTGCGGATTCAGGTCCAGGCATCCCAGGTTCACCACCCACGCCAGGCCCGCGGCGTCGCGGATGACGGCCTCCTCGGCGGACGTGCCGGACGCGTACTGCAGCGTTGCCGTGCCGATGAAGTCCGGATGGTTCTCCGGCACCCGCTTCTGGAAGAAGGGCTCCGCACCGATCCCTTTGGGAAACCGTTTGAGCACCATGGGGCGCCCGCCTGCCCCGCGCAGCGCACCCTCCGCCACCGCGAGGTAATAGCGCACCAGGTCCAGCTTGGTCAGGCCGGCCTCGGGAAACACCATCTTGTCCGGACTTGAGATGCGGACCTCATGGCCGTCAACGTCGAGGATCTGCGCCGGTGCCTTGGACGGGTTCATGCGGCCACGTTAGGTGCTAATCTCGATTCTGCCAACGGCGGGCACCCACGTGGGAAGCTATCTACCAGGCGCAACTGAACCTTCAACAGCACAACGCTGAAGCCTGGCTCACCGTCGCACCTGGTTCCACCGGGCTGCGCCCGCCCGGCTTCGGCGCAAGGGAGTCGCATCATGAGCACCACCGCCACCGACGAACAGTTCCTGGCCCGGGCCGTCCGGCTGGCCACGGCCAACGTCCTGAACAACGGCGGGCCGTTCGGCGCCACGGTTGTCACCGCGGACGGGAAAGCGTTCGACGGCGTCAACCGGGTCACCGCGGACAACGACCCCACAGCCCACGCCGAGGTCACCGCGATCCGGACCGCCTGCCGCGAACTGGGAACTTTCGACCTCACGGGCGCCGTCCTCTACAGCAGCTGCGAGCCCTGCCCCATGTGCCTGGCGTCGGCGCTCTGGGCCCGGATCGGCAAAGTGGTCTACGCCGCGGACCGGCACGACGCCGCCTCCGCCGGCTTTGACGACGCCGTGTTCTACGAGTACTTCCAGAACCCGGACCGCGGCACCCTGATGGCTGTGTCCCGGCTGGAACTCGCGGGCCCTCCCTCGCCGGCACCGCTGGAACCCTTTACTGCCTGGAACGCCATGGAGGACCGTACCGATTACTGACGTGCCGCCGTCGTAATTTTCCGGACGCCTGCAGCCCAGCCCCTATAGTCGGAGGATGGAACAGCGGATATTGGGGAAAACCGGCCGGACCGTTTCCGTGGTGGGGCTGGGCACGTGGCAGCTCGGAGCGGATTGGGGCGCCGTTGATCCCGAACAGGCGCAGGCCGTCCTTGCGGCGTCGGCGGAAGCAGGCGTGACGTTTTTCGACACCGCCGACGTGTACGGCGACGGGCGCAGCGAGCAGGCCATCGGCGCGTTCCTGGCAAAGAACCCGGGGCTGGATATCACCGTAGCCACCAAGATGGGACGCCGCGCGGAGCAGGTGCCGGAGAACTATTCGCTGGCCAACTTCCGCCAGTGGGTGGACCGCTCGCGGAGAAACCTCGGAACGGACACCCTTGACCTGGTTCAGCTGCACTGCCCGCCAACGGCTGTTTACAGCAGCGCCGAGGTCTACGACGCCCTGGACACCCTCGTCGCGGAGGGGGCCATCCGCAGCTACGGTGTCAGCGTGGAGCGCACGGACGAGGCCCTCAAGGCGATCCGCCACAGCGGAACGGCCTCCGTCCAGATCATCCTCAACGCCTTCCGGCTGAAACCGCTGGATGAGGTGCTGCCGGCGGCCAAGGCAGCGGGGGTGGGCATCATCGCCCGCGTGCCGCTCGCCTCCGGCCTGCTGACGGGCAAGTACACCAGGGACACCGACTTCCCCGAGGACGACCACCGCAACTACAACCGCACGGGCAGCGCGTTCGACGTCGGGGAGACCTTCTCCGGCGTCGACTTCGAACTCGGCCTCAAGGCCGTGGCCGAGTTCGAACAGCTCGTCCCTGCCGGCGCGTCGATGGCCCAGACCGCGATCGCGTGGGCCGCCGCCCGGGACGGCGTCACCACCGTCATCCCGGGTGCCCGCAACGTGGAGCAGGCGCAGGCGAACGCCGCGGCAGCGTCCGTGGCACTTGGTGAAGAGTTCGACGACGGCGTCCGCTGGATCTACGACCACTACTTCCGCGATGCCATCCACCCCCGCTGGTAACGTGCGCGGCGCGAATTCTCCAGGGCGCACCGCTGTCGTGACCGGCGCGGGTTCCGGCATCGGCCGTGAGGTGGCCCGCCAGCTGCTTGCTGACGGCTACCGTGTGGCACTCGCCGGACGCCGTGAAGCCCAGCTCGAAGAGACGGCCGCACGCAACCCGGATACGCTGGTGGTGCCGTGCGACGTGACGCTGCCCGCCGACGTCGAACGCCTCTTCCAGACCGTCCGGGAGCGCTGGGGGCGGGTTGACGTGCTGTTCAACAACGCCGGCGTGTTCGGACCGGCGGCCGGGGTGGACGAGATCAGCCTCAAGGACTGGAACGACACCCTCGCGGTCAACCTGACCGGTGCCATGCTCTGCGCCGCCGCGGCCGTCCGCGCCATGAAGTCCCAGGAACCGCAGGGCGGCCGGATCATCAACAACGGCTCCATCGCCGCGCACTCACCACGGCCGCGGACCGTGGCGTACACCGTGACCAAGCACGCCATCACTGGATTGACCAAGAGCATCGAGCTGGACGGCCGCGGGTTCGGGATCACCTGCGGGCAGATAGACATCGGCAATACGGCCACGGAACTGATGGACACCATCGGGGTGGGCGCAGGTGCGCTGCAGGCGGACGGCAGCCGGCGCGTGGAACCTACGTTTCCGGTGGCGGACGCGGCCCGGGCGGTACTGATGATGGCCAACATGCCGGCATCTGCCAGCGTGGGTTCGGTGGTCATCACGGCGGCAGGCATGCCGTTCATCGGCCGCGGCTGACGTCGCCGGAAACTTCCCGCGAACCAGCAACTATCTAGAGCGGGAGAAGTGCGGCGAGGTCCGCGCGGAGGCCGGAGGCGGACACCTGCCCGGCCGCGACTGCGTCCGCCCAGCGCAGCCTGCCGCTGACCATCGCAAGCCAGGTGGCGGCGTCGCACTCGATGACGTTCGGCGGAGTCCCGCGCGTGTGCCGGGGCCCCGCCACGCACTGCGTCACGCCGAACGGCGGCACGCGGACCTCCACGGAGTTCCCGGGCGCCCGGGCCGTGACCTCCTCCAGCGAGTAGCGCACGGCGGTGGCCACCACGGCACGCGGAACGGGAACGGCCGACGCCGGGGCGGTGCCTTCCAGCCACGCCTGCAGCGCCGCCTTCCCTTCTTCAAGGCCTATACGACGGCGGGCCACGGCCATGCGCGCGGACTCCTTTCCGGAGTGGTCAAATACGTCCCAGTCAGTTGAAATGCGTCAGTCCAGCAGCGCGGAAACGGCCGGGCCCAGCCGGATCTTGCCCACCGGCCGCCCGCCGCCCAGTACGGGTTCCACGACTTTTTCCAGGACGCTGGCGACTCCGGGGATCTCCACGGCACCAGCGGCTGCCAGAAGCGTCAGCGCTACCAAGGACGTGGCCCGGACGTTCCCGTCCAGAATCTTCACGGCCACCGAAACGCCCTGCGGGGTGGCCATGGCAAGCACCCCCTCGGCGCCGATCTTGGCGATGATTTCGAGCTCGTCCATGACCAGGGTGTTGGCCTCGCCGTGGCCTTGGACCGCCCAGGGGTAGTCCAGCATGGAGGTGGCGATGGTGGCCGCCCGTGCACTGAAGCTCTGGTCGCCCGGTGCCTTGGCCAGCTGCGAGTATCCGCGGGCAAGGCCCTTGAGCGACACCGCCGCAACGGGTGCGCCGCAGCCGTCGATGCCCAGGTGCGCGATCTTCTCGTCTGTGTACTCCTCGATCACGGTGCGGATCCGCTGCTGCAGGGGATGGTTCGGCTCCAGGTAGCTGCCGGTGTCCCACTGGTTTTCGGTGCAGGCCCACAGGAAGGCCGCGTGCTTGCCGGAGCAGTTGAAGGCGAGCCGGGACTTGCCCCGTTCCGAACGGACCAGCCAGTTCCGGGCGGCCTCGTCCTGCGGCCACGCCGCCGGGCACTGCAGTTGGTCCTCGCGCACGCCAGCCGCCTTGAGCATGCCGGACACCACGTCCATGTGGTCCAGCGACCCGGTGTGGCTGCCGCACGCGATGGCCACCTGGGCGCCGCGCAGCGGTACGCCGGACTGCATGGCGGCCAGCGCCTGGAAGGGCTTAAGGGTGGACCTGGCGTAGATGGGGGTGTTGATGTCACCCAACTCCGTGACCACCGAGCCGTCGGCGGCGAGCAGCACGGCCGAACCGATGTGCCGGGACTCCACGAAGCCGCTGCGCTCTATCACGGCCAGTTCGACGGCGGAGTCCACGGTGAAGGTAGCATGCGGATTGTGCGGCATGCTGCCCAGTCTAGGGCCCGAGGCGCGCGCGGCCAGGCAGCCGCGCAGGGCAGGACGGGCCCGGGCGGACCGATCGCTACTCCACCGTGACCATCACGGACTGCCAGCCGGAGGCGCCGTCCGGGACGGGATCCGCCCGCTGTTCGGTCTGGACCTCACCCGAGCCGTCCGTGGCCCGGACCTTGATGTAGTGCGCGCCGGGTGCTGCATCCCACTCATAGGACCACTGCCGCCAGGTATCCACGGACGCCTCGGCGGAGAGGGCCGCCTCAACCCAGCCGCCGTCGTCGATCTGCAGCTCCACCTTGGTGATGCCGCGGGTCTGCGCCCAGGCGGTGCCACCCACGGCCACCTTTCCTGCCGGGACCTTGGCAAAGGACCTGGGCACGTCCACGCGCGCCATCGTCTTGATGGGACCCCGCTCGGACCAGCCGCGCTGGGTCCAATAAGCCTTGTTGTCCGCAAAGCGGGTCACCTCCAGGTCCACGACCCATTTAGTGGCCGAGACGAACCCGTACAGCCCCGGCACGACCATGCGCACCGGGTAGCCGTGCTCCAGCGGCAGCGGTTCGCCGTTCATGCCGATGGCGAGCATCGCGTCGCGGCCGTCCTGCAACACGGGCAGGGGAGTGGAGGCGCTGAAGCCGTCTATGGAGGTGGACAGCACCATGTCCGCGCCGTCCTGGGGCCGTGCCAGCTTAAGGACGTCCCGAAGCGGCATGCCCAGCCATTTGGCGTTGCCGGCGAGGTTGCCGCCCACCGGGTTTGAGACGCAGGTGAGGGTCACGTGCGATTCGATCAGGTCGGCGTCAAGCAGGTCCTGGAAGGTGAGCGTGACCTCTTCTTCCACCATGCCGTGCACCCTCAGCTTCCAGTCCGCGAGGTTGATCTGCGGGACGCTGAGGGCGGTGTCGATGCGGTAGAAGTCGTCGTTGGGGGTGAGCCACGGGGGCATGCCGGGCGCCGGGGACTGGACGGCGGCCGGCACGGCGGGTGCTGCTTTGGCAGGGGCGGGCAGCCGGAGCGCCTCACGGGCCTTGGCGATGTTGCTCCGCGCCGAGCTGAGCATTCGTCCTCCGGTCGCGGCAGCGGCGGCGGCGAACGCGGCCACTCCCGCAGCGGCGAAGAACCCGCGCCGGCTGGGCCGGCCGGCGGCAGCGTCCGCGGCAACATTCGCCGGCACTTCGGGCCACGGCGCCAGCTGCCACAGCCGCACTGTGAGCCACCGCAGCACAGCAAGCCCCGCCAGGGTCCCCACCACGGACGGGATGGCATCCACGGGCTCCACACCTGCGCGGGTCACCACGCTGGCCACGATCACGGCGCCCATGAACAGCACGCCCAGTACGCCCAGCGTCCACTTCCGGTAGGCCACAACGCCCAGGACACACGCGAGTACGCCGATAGTCATGCCCATGCCCGCGAACAAGGCCACCTTGTCATTGGTGCCGAACGTGTCGATGGCGAAGTCCTTCAGCCAGGACGGCGTGAAGTCGATGAACGTCGAACCCAGCGCGATCAGCGGCGCGGCGCGGGCGGTGAAGAAAGCACCCACCAGTTCCGCCACGGAAAGTACGACGGCGGCGCTCACCACGCCTGCCAGCGCGGCCATGGCATAGGGCCCCTTGAGCCACTTCCGAAGCTTGTTCATGCAAGGGATTCGCAGCCGGATGCGCGGCGGATTGCCGGGGCGGCCGGTCAGGTCACAGCTTAGGAGCACGCAGGGTGCACAAAGTACCCTTGGAGACTGTGAAGGTACTCGTCATCGGCCCCGGAGGCCGCGAACACGCCATTGTCCGCTCCCTGCTTGCCGATCCCAACGTGTCCGAGGTCCACGCGGCGCCCGGCAATGCCGGCATCAGCAAGCTGGTCCCCACCCACAGCATCAACGGCAACGATCCGGAGGCCGTGGCCGCGCTGGCCACCAGGCTCGCAATGGACCTGGTGGTGGTGGGCCCGGAGGCTCCGCTGGCCGCCGGTGTCTCCGATGCCGTCCGCGCCGCCGGAATCCCGGTGTTCGGTCCCAGCAGGGCGGCCGCGCAGCTCGAAGCGTCCAAAGCATTCGCCAAGGAAATCATGGCCGAGGCCGGCGTCCCCACCGCAATGGCGTTGGTGGCCGCCAACGCCGATGAAGCCGCCTCCGCACTGGACACCTTCGGTGCACCCTACGTGGTTAAGGATGACGGCCTGGCCGCCGGCAAGGGGGTGGTGGTCACCCACGACCGCGATGAAGCGCTGGCCCACGCCCAAGCCTGCTTCAACGCCGGCGGCTCCGTGGTCATCGAGGAATTCCTGGACGGCCCCGAAGTGTCCGTCTTCGTGGTCTGCGACGGCCAGAACACCGTGGCACTGTCCCCGGCGCAGGACTTCAAGCGCATCTTCGACAACGACGAAGGCCCCAACACCGGCGGGATGGGCGCCTACACCCCGCTGGAGTGGGCGCCCGAGGGCCTGGTCCAGGAAGTGATCGACCGCGTTGCGCAGCCCACCATCAACGAGATGGCCCGCCGCGGCACCCCATTCGTCGGCGTGCTGTTCGTGGGGCTGGCGCTGACCTCCCGCGGCACCCGCGTCATCGAGTTCAACGTCCGCTTCGGCGACCCCGAAACCCAGGCGGTCCTGGCCCGGCTCAGGACCCCCCTCGGCTCCCTGCTCATGGCAGCCGCCAAGGGCGAACTGGACAAGGCGGAGGAGCTGCGCTGGGCGAAGGAGACCGCCGTCGCCGTCGTCGTCGCCGCCGAAAACTACCCGGACACGCCCCGCACCGGCGACCGCATCCGTGGCCTCAAGAAGGTGGAGGAGCTTGACGGCGTGCACGTGATCCACGCCGGGACCGCCCTGGATGAGGACGGCAAAGTGGTGTCCGCCGGCGGGCGGGTGCTCGCCGTCGTCGCGCTCGGCAGCGACCTCGTGGAGGCACGGGAAAAGGCATACGACGGCGTTGAGCTGATTAAGCTCGACGGCGGCCAGTTCCGCACGGATATCGGCCGCAAGGCCGCGCGCGGCGAAATCAAGGTAACCTCACGCGCCGCCGCCTCGGTGGCCGCACCGGAAGCGAAGGCCTAGCATGACTGAATCTCCCCGCGGCTTCAATGCCACCGCCCCGGACCTCCCCGGCTGGCGCCACGTCTACTCCGGCAAGGTCCGCGACCTGTACGAGCCGGTGGACGAGTCCATCGTGGAACGGGTGGGCCAGGAGTGCGTCCTGGTGGTCGCGAGTGACCGGATCAGCGCCTATGACCACGTGCTCACCAGCGAGATCCCGGACAAGGGGCGCGTTCTCACCCAGCTGAGCCTCTGGTGGTTCAACCAGCTGGGCGTGGAACACCACGTCCTGGCCTCCACCGTGGCGGATGGCGTGCCGGCCGAGGTTGAGGGCCGGGCCATGATCTGCAAGAAGCTGGACATGTTCCCCGTGGAATGCATTGCCCGCGGCTACCTCACCGGGTCCGGCCTTGTGGAGTACAAGGCGTCCGGAACGGTGTGCAACATCCCCCTGCCCGAGGGCCTGGTGGACGGATCCCGGCTGCAGCATGCCATCTTCACCCCGTCCGCCAAGGCCCTGATTGGCGAGCACGACGAGAACATCACCTATGACGCCGTGGTGGCGATGGTGGGTGACGACATCGCTGCCCGCCTCAGCGAACTGACACTGAAGATTTACACGACGGCGGAAAAGATCGCCCGGGAGCGCGGCATCATCCTGGCCGACACCAAAGTGGAATTCGGCTACGACGCGGTCTCCGGGTCCATCACGCTCGGCGACGAGGTCCTCACGCCGGACTCCTCCCGGTTCTGGGATGCCGCCACGTACCAGCCGGGCCAGGCCCAGCCGTCCTACGACAAGCAGTACGTCCGGGACTGGCTCACCTCGGCCGAATCGGGCTGGGACCGGGCCTCCGACACCCCGCCGCCGGCGCTGCCTGCGGACGTGGTGGAGCGGACCCGCAGCCGCTACATCGAGGCCTACGAGAAGCTGACCGGCACCAGCTTCGCCTAGCTCGCCTTGGCAGCGGCAGCCGCGCGCTGCTGCGCCAGCCTGATCTCAAGGACCGCGTCCAGCGCCTGCTGGACGCGGTCCGCTGCTCCGGCGGCACTGAAGGACTTCTGGGCTTCTTCCAGGTGCACCAGCGCCTCTTCCGGTTCGCCGGCCGCCTTGAGGGACTTACCCAGCAGCAGGGACACCTCGCCGGCCGTGTGCTTGGCAAGCGCGGAGCGTTCCTTATGGATTTCCCTGAGCTTCTCGACGGCGGCCACGATATCCCCGGTCAGGTAGAGCCAGCGTGCGCGGATGAAGGCGACTTCCAGCTGGTCCGACTTGTTCCCGCCCACGATGGACAGGGCCAGCTCTGCGCGTTCGATGGCGGAAAGGGTTTCGGGTTCCACGATGCCGGAGGACAGCCGGACGGCCGCCGATGCCTTGTTGAACCTGGCCCACAGCTCGATGTCGTTGGCAGGGGAGAGCAGCCGTGCCGCCCGCTCGTGGTGCTTGATCCCCTCCTGGTAATCGTGGCGCATGAAAGCCACGTTGCCGATGACCCAGGCAACTTCGCCGGCCAGCTGGGACATGGAGTGCTCGTCCACGTGCTCGATCATGTCCAGGCAGTATTTCCAGGCTTCCTCCAGCCGGCCGCTTTCGGCCAGGGCGCCGATCAGGGCACGGTGTGCGCCGATGATGAGGGTGGAGCCCCTGGGCAGCTGCGAGCAGAGCCGGACTGCCTCCATGGCGTGCTCGACGGCGGCGCTCAGCCTCCCTTGCCCCTGGCAAATGCCGGCCAGCATCTGCCGCGCGCGGACTGCGAGGCCGGCAGATTCCGTGGCCATGGGGTGCTCCAGCAGGTGCTGCATGATGCGTTCGCATTCCTGGAGGTTTCCCTGCTTCATGAGGCATTCGGCCTGCATGTAGGTCATATTCCACCAGGCGCTGGTGTTACGGCCGTCCAGCGCGGTCTGAGCAGCCGTGGCGGCATGGCTGGCAGCCAGGGAATAGTCCCGGAGGTCCCAGGCCTGCCTGGCATACAGTCCGGCCAGGACATACTCGGCGTCGCTGACGGAAATTGGCTGGCTCCAGGCCTCCAAGGCCTTGGGTGCCAGCTCCAGCCGGCGTGCCAGTTCCTCGATCACTTCGGCCGTAGGCTCCCTGCGGCCGGTTTCGAGTAGCGAGATGTAGCTCGGTGAATACAGGTCCCTGCCCAGTTCAGCCTGTGTCATCCCCCGTTCGAGACGCTCCGCCCGGAGCTTCTCCCCGAATCCGTTGCCCACGGGATTTCCTCCTCTGTCCGGACCATCTTTGTACCAAATGCTTGACAGTCCCTGTGGAAAACATTTTACAATGTATGTCAACAAGGACAGTGCTGACTTTGTAACGAATCCGACTCGTATTGAGGACCCTAATAATGTTCAAGAAGATCGCAACCGCTGCCGCCCTTGCCGGTGCGCTGGCGTTTTCTGCCGCGGCCCCGGCCGTCCTGTCTGCCGGTTCCCACGGGGAATCCACGGGGACCTCGGTAGCCGTTGGCAACTGGCCAGACCCGATGACCACTACCTCCAAGGGCAAGAGTGCGGAGGTCGAGAGGGGCAAGAGCGCCGAGCAGATCTCCTATGTCACCTACGTGGGCAACTGGCCGGACCCGATGTAACAGCTTCCTCACCAAGGAGGCATGATGGCCCCGGAGCTGCAGCTCCGGGGCCATTTCCTTTATCAATCTGTTACCGGGCCATATGACAAAAAAGAGGGCCTCCGCGTGGAGACCCTCTTCTTGTTGTGGTCGGGATGACAGGATTTGAACCTGCGACCTCTTCGTCCCGAACGAAGCGCGCTACCAAGCTGCGCTACATCCCGATCCGCTGCAAAAGCAACTTTACAAGGATAGCCGATGCGGGGTCCCGATGCGAAATCCGGGAGCGGGAACCGGCGCAGGCCCACTTGGCTGGCAACTGCCTCATGCCATGAAACGCTTCACGCACTTTCGCGAGGGGTCAGCGTGAGCAGCACGGCCTCGGGCTTGCAGGCAATGCGGACCGGCGCGAAGCGTGAGGTGCCGATCCCGCCCGAGACGTTGACCGGCGTCGTGCGCCCGTTGCTTTCCCAGTCATTCAGGCCCTTGGCGCGCCAGGTGGGGAGGTCGCAGTTGGAGACGAGTGCGCCGTAGCCGGGGATGCAGAGCTGGCCGCCGTGGGTGTGGCCGGCGAGGAGCAGGTGCGCCCCGGCCTGTGTGAAGTGGTCCAGCACCCGCTGGTAGGGAGCGTGGATGACCGCAACGCGGAGGTGGTCCTGCGCGTCCTGGTTAACCGTGCCCCGCGGCCAGCCGGCGTACCGTTCGCGGTTCAGGTGCGGATCGTCCACCCCGGAAAAGTCGAAGCGCATGCCGTTCAGGACCAGAGACTGGTGGCGGTTGGTGAGGTCCACCCAGCCGCCCATGCCGAACCCGGAACGCAGGCGCGGCCAGTCCAGCTCCTGCGGCTTGGGCTTCAGCCTGGAGGGGCCGCGCAGGTACGCGGCGGGGTTCTTCAGGGTGGGCGCGAAGTAGTCATTGGAGCCGGGCACGAAAACTCCGGGGAACTCCAGCAGGGGGCGCAGGGCTGCGAGCAGGGGATCCACGGCCTTCACGTGGCTGAGGTTGTCGCCGGTGTTGACCACCAGGTCCGGCTGCAGCTCTGCCAGGGACTCCAGCCAGGCGGCCTTCTTGTGCTGGCCGGGAACGAAGTGGATGTCGCTCAGATGCAGGATGCGGAACGGCTTCCGTCCCGGCGGGAGGATCGCGAGGGATTCCTCCCGCAGGACGAACTGGTTCTTCTCCCAAAGGCCGTAACCCAAGGCCACCGCGCCTGCCGCGGCCCCGGCCCCGGCAGTAAGTGCCAAGGCCCGGGCCGCGTTACGTGCGCTGTCCGCCAGGCTGCCCATAGCCATGGGTTAGTCGTTGCCCTTGGTCTTGCTGGGCTCGGGGGCGGGCTCGGCGGAGGGTTCCCTGGAGCCCTCGTTCTTCGGGGCGGACGGCTCGGGCCGCGGAACGAACGGCTCCGAGAGCAGGTTGCTCGGAGGTGCCGGGAACGGGTCCGTGCCGTAGGCCGGCGCAATCCGCGCCATGAAGTTCGAGAACATCGGTCCGGCAATCATGTAACCGTCGATGCCCTCGTAGAACTGGCCGTTGACCGTGATGTTCTGTCCGGCGCGGCCCTGGTTACCCAGCGGGTCACCGAACCAGGAGGCGGTGGCCAGGCCGGTTGTGTGGCCCACAACCCAGGTGGAACCGTTGTTGTTGGATGTACCGGTCTTGGCGCCGATGGGGAAGTGGGTGCCGGTGGAAATCCGCGGCTGGATCAGCGAGCCGGAGCCCCTGTTGAGGACCTCCTGCAACGCATAGTTGACACCTCGGGCGACGTCGGGCTTGATGGCGTCCCGGCAACTGCTGGACTGCGCCGGAAGGGCCTTGCCGGTGCCGTCCTTCACCGCAGTGATGGCGATGGGCTCGCAATACTTGCCGTCATTGGCGAACGTCGCAAACGCGCTGGCCATGGTCAGCGGGGCAGTCTGCGTGGAACCCAACAGGTTGGCCAGCGTAAACATATTGATCTTGGGGTTGGGGTCGTCCTTCGAGGGCAGGCCGCCGTGCAGGCCCACGGCGTCAACGATCTTCTGGATCCCACAGAAGTCCAACTGGGCGGCGGACGCGAACGTCACCGTGTTGATGGAGTTGTACAGACCCTCCAGCACTGACAGCGGCCGGTACCACTGGGGTTCGGCGTTCTGAAGGTCTTCCGCGGCGCCCAGGGCGGTCTCGTTGTCGTTGTAGGCGCCGGCCACCTGGCCGCAGGAGTTCCGCCACGGGAAGTCCAGAGGATAACGGCGCTTGGAAGCATCCACGACGGTCTTCATGGACTTGCCTTCATTGAGCCATTGCGCGAAGGTGAACGGCTTCATCGTGGACCCCGGCTGCGCGCCGCCCAGGCCGTTGAGGTCAGCGCCGTTCTTGTCCAGCTTGTCCACGTTGAAGTTCACCTGCGAGTCGAACCCGCCCTTTACGGGAAGGAACGTGGTGTTCTGTGCCATCGAGATGATCTTGCCGGAGTTGGGCTGCACCGAGACCATGGCCGCGCCCCACTTGTCCGGGTTCTTGCCGGCAGAGGCGTTGACCTGCTCCTGCGCCACCGCCTGGGCCTTGGGATCCAGGGTGGTGGTGATGGTGAGGCCGCCGCCGTAGATCAGGCGCTTGCGGTCCTGGGGGTCTGCTCCATACGCCGGATTGTTCTCCAGCAGGTGCAGCACGTAGTCGCAGAAGTAGGGCGCCTTGGACGCGTAGGCGCAGCCCTGGCGTGCCGGGGTGACCTTCGGCGCCACCGGTGTGGCCACTGCGGCGTCGTACTCGGCCTGCGTGATCTTCTTCTGGTCCAGCATGAGGCCGAGCACCAGGTCGCGGCGGGCCTTCGAGTTCTCCGGGTTGGAGATCGGATCGAAGGCTGATGGGCTGTTCACCAGGCCGGCCAGCAGCGCGGCCTGGGGGAGCGTCAGGTCCTTCGCGGAGGTGCTGAAGAAGAAGCGGGAGGCGGCTTCGATGCCGTACGCGTCCCGGTTGAAGAAGACGATGTTCAGGTAGCCCTCAAGGATTTCGTCCTTGCTGAATTCCTTCTCAAGCGCGATGGCCAGCTTCATTTCGCGAAGCTTGTCGCCCACGCCCTTGTTAACGCCGTTGAGCTTGATCTGGTCCTCGTTGCCCTCGGCGGCGAGGTTCGCGTTCAGGACGTTGTTGACGTACTGCTGGGTGATGGTGGAGGCACCCTGCTTGTTGCCGCGTGCGGTGCTGACCAGCGCCCGGAGAATGCCGGTGGTGTCCACGCCGCCGTGCTCATAGAAGCGGCTGTCCTCGACGGCGATGACAGCGTCCTTCATGAACGGCGAGATTTTGTCCAGGGAAACCTTGGTGCGGTTTTCCATGTAGACGCTGGCGATCTCGCTGCCGTCCGCAGCCAGGATCCTGGTGGTCTGGCTGGGCGGGTCAACCTTCAGCTCATCCGGCAGTTGGTCGAAGAACTCTATGGAACCACTTGCAGCGCTGCCGGAGACGGCCGCGGCCGGCACCAGGAGCCCCGCAGCCAGGACACCACAGATTCCACTCACGCCAAGGAAAAGAAGAATCTTACCCAGTGTGGTGGCAGTGTCGAATAGAGGGTTCTTGCGAGTCGCCATGTTTTCCACTTTACCGGCAAGGACTAGTCTTTCTCTCATGACCAAATGGGAGTACGCGACGATTCCGCTCATTATTCACGCCACCAAACAGATCCTGGACCAGTGGGGAGAGGACGGCTGGGAGCTCGTCCAGGTTGTCCCCGGACCTGACGGCAACGGACTGGTTGCCTACCTCAAGAGGGAGAAGCAGTAGCATGTCCACCCCCGCAGAATCCGCCTCCGCCGTGGCAGCGGCGCCCGCGTCCGCCGTCGAGCAGCGCCTTGCCGAACTGGGGCTGAAGCTCCCCGAGGTGGCCGCCCCGGTTGCCGCGTATGTTCCGGCCGTCATTTCCGGTAGCCACGTCTACACCTCCGGCCAGCTGCCGTTTATTAATGGCAAACTCCCAGCTACGGGCAAGGTGTCCACCGGCACCGAAGGCTACGCGGACGAGCCCACGGTCTCCCCTGAAGAGGCACAGCAGCTCGCCGCCGTCTGCGCCGTCAACGCCCTGGCCGCGGTCAAGAGCGTCATCGGAGACCTGGACCGGATCACCCGCATCGTCAAGGTGGTGGGGTTTGTCTCGTCCGATCCTTCCTTCACCGGCCAGCCGGGCGTTGTCAACGGTGCCTCCGAGCTCCTGGGCCGCGTCCTGGGTGACGCCGGGCAGCACGCCCGTTCCGCCGTCGGCGTAGCCGTCCTCCCGCTGGATGCCCCGGTAGAGGTCGAACTGATCGCCGAGTTCAGCTAGGACAGCCTTGCCGCATTTAGCCAGACGCCTGTTTGCACTGCCCCCGCATCTTGAAGGGGCGGCGCAAAGCTGGCTCGAACACGGCGAACGGACCCCCCGCGCTGCGCGGTTCGCCTCGTCCGTGGTCCTCCTGCGGGATTCCCCCAACGGCCTGGAGACCTGGCTGGCCTACCGGCCCGGCTCCTCGCCGCTGGGGGTCCTCGCGTTCCCCGGCGGTTCCGTCGACGCGTCCGACGACGATCCGGTCGGTTGGCTGGGGCCCTCACCCGGTCATTGGGCTGAGCAGATGGGAACGGACGACGTCGGGCTGGCGCGGCGTCACGTAGTGGGCGCCATTCGGGAACTGTTCGAGGAAACAGGCATCCTGCTGGCCGGGACGGACATGGCCAGCGTGGTGGAGGCGACCTCCACGCCGGAGTGGATGCGTGCCCGGCAGGCTGTGGCCGAGCAGGAAAAGACGTTCGGACAGGTCCTTGAGAAGCGCGGACTGTCGCTGCGCACTGACCTGCTGAAGTCGCTGGTGAACTGGCGGAGCCCGGACTTTGCGCACCGCCGCTTCGATACCCGTTACTTCGCCACCACGCTCCCGGTGAACCAGCAGCCGGTCATGCTGGAAGGCAAAGGCGTTTGGGGCCGTTGGGTCAACGCGTCCCAGGTGCTCGCGGACCGCAACACCACGGCGCTCGGCGACGAGGTGGGCCAGGAGAATACCGTGGGCCGCACCCTCAGTGAGCTGCTGGTGCCCGGCTCCGAGATCATGCTGGAGAAGATGGCTGCGGCCAACGGCTGCATTGCCTACCTCAGCTACAAGCGGAAGGCGCACGTGTACCAGCCGGTCCTCGTCGAAGAGGACGGAAAGCTGATGCTGGAAGTCGAAGCCGCGAAGACCACTCCGGACGATCCCCAGCGCGACCGCTGACCCTGCCCTCCGGACGCTCTCTCACTTAACGCCGGTTATACCCAAACGCTCTCTCACTTAACACCGGTTAAACCCAAACGCTCGCTCACTTTCAAAGGCAAAGTGAGCGAGCGTTTGACGTTTTAGTGCATCAAGTGAGAGAGCGTCGGGGCCGGACGCTAGCGCGAACGCTGGCGGAGGCGCTGCATGTCCAGGATGACCACGGCGCGGGCCTCGAGGCGGAGCCAGCCGCGCTGCACGAACTCGGCCAGGGCTTTGTTGACGGTTTCGCGCGATGCACCCACCAGCTGTGCCAGTTCTTCCTGGGTGAGTTCGTGTGCAACCAGCACGCCGTCCGTGGCGGGGCGGCCGAAGCGGTCCGCGAGGTCCAGGAGGGCCTTGGCGACGCGGCCGGGGACGTCGGAGAAGACCAGGTCGGACAGGGAATCGTTGGTGCGGCGCAGGCGGCGGGCCAATGCCTGCAGGAGCTGCGCGGACACCTCGGGGCGGGTGCGCAGCAGGTTGTTCAGGCTCTCGTTCTTGAGCCCGGCCAGGCGCGTTTCGGACACAGCGGTGGCCGTGGCGGTGCGCGGGCTGGGGTCGAACAGGGCCATTTCGCCGAAGAGCTCACCCGGGCCAAGAATGGCCAGGAGGGACTCCCGGCCGTCCGGGGACGTGCGGCCGAGCTTTACCTTGCCTGAGACGATGAAGTAGAGCTGGTCGCCCTGGTCGCCTTCACGGAACACCGATGCTCCGCGGGAAAGGTCCACCTCGGTGAGCTCGTCCGTCAGCAGACGGAATGCGTCGTCGTCGAGCGTGGCGAAAAGGGGTGCTCGGCGCAGTACCTCGATGTCCATGAAATCTCCTGAGTAAAAGTGTCGTCTGTGGCGCTTGTGCCATTGTTTCAGAATTTTCAAGGTTCTGTGACGAACTTGGCACCTGAGCCCCCGTGCCAGGAGCCGCGCATCACGTTCGCTCCCCGATGGTTGTCAGCCTGCGCCACTAGAATGGGGTTTCACCTGTTGATAAGGAGCCTGCGTGCCCGGCCTGACTGTCCTCGACCTGGTCCTGGTCCTGATTCTGCTGTCCTACCTGATCTACGGGCTCCGCAACGGCTTCCTGGTCACCGCCGGCGGGATCGCCGGCTTCGCGGCCGGCGCCGTGGCCGCCGTCGTCGCCGTTCCGCTGGTCAGCGGCTTTGTCCCCGACCCCGGCTGGAGGCTGACCGCCACCATTGCCGCCGCCGTCGTGCTCGTGGTCATGGGGCATGGCCTGGGCACCATGGCGGGCCGCGCCATCCGGGGAGCAGTGCGGATCAGCCCCCTGCGTGCCGTGGACCGGCTGGTGGGCGGGGGCGTAAACGTGGTGGTCGCCGCGCTGGTGATGTCCATGCTGGCGTTCAGCGTAAGTTCGCTGGGTGTGCCGATTGTTTCGCAGCAGCTGGCGGAGTCCAAGGTGATCCGTTTCATCGACGGGCTGACACCCACGCCTGTGAAAGCCACCCTGGCGCAGCTTCGGTCCGCCGTAATCGGCAACGGAATTCCCACGCTCATCCAGGGCCTGGATAACGGCAAGACCGTTCCGGTGCCCAACGCGAGTACTGACACGCCCGCGCTGAACCGTGCTGCGGCCTCCGTGCTGAAGATCGCCGGTACCGCCTACGAATGCGGGCAGAACCAGACGGGCACCGGCTTTGTGGTTTCCCCGGACCGGGTGGTCACCAACGCGCATGTCGTAGCGGGCGTGTCGCAACCGGTGGTGGAAATGCCCGACGGCGGTGCCTACCCCGGGCGCGTAGTGTACTTTGACACCCGCCACGACCTCGCCGTGGTCGCCGTGGATGGCCTGCCCGCCCAGCCGCTACCGCTCAGCGCCGACCTGCCGGACGGCAGCCCGGCTGCGTTCGCCGGATATCCGCACGGCGGTCCGTTCCAGTCGAAGCCCGCTACCGTGCAGGACATTGCGACCGTGCTGGTTCCGGACATCTATGGGTCGGACCCGGCGCCGGAAGAGATTTACCGGCTGGCCGGAGACGTGCAGCCGGGCAACTCAGGCGGGCCGCTGCTCACCACTGAGGGCCGGGTGGCAGGGGTGATCTTCGCCAAGGCCACCGCGGACACTGCAATGGGTTTTGCCATCACCATGGATGACTTGAGTCCGGTGGCATCCCAGGCGCCAGCCATGTCATCGCCGGTTTCCTCCGGGCAGTGCATCCAGAAGTAACGGAATCCGGAAGCGCGAGCTGGACGCCGTTAGAGGACTTCGGCCAGGTAATCGATGGCCAACCGGTACCCGCTGACGCCGGCGCCTACGATCACCGCAGCGCACACCGGCGACAGGTAGGAGTGGTGCCGGAATTCCTCGCGCTGGTGCACATTGGTGATGTGGACTTCGACGGCGGGAAGCTGCACGGCGGCGAGGGCGTCGCGAAGTGCCACTGAGGTGTGGGTGAAGGCACCGGCGTTGATGACGATTCCGGCAGCGTTTCCGCGGGCGGCGTGGATGGTGTCCAGCAGGACGCCCTCATGGTTGGACTGGACGCATTCCACCTCGAAACCATGCCCCTTGCCGGCGGAGGCGGCGAGCTGCTCGACGTCCGCCAGCGTGGACGTGCCGTACTTCTCAGGCTCCCTGGTACCCAGCATGTTCAGGTTGGGTCCATTGATCACCAGGATGGTGCCGCGGCCGGCGGCAGGGGTAGCTTCAGTCATGCGAGCCAATCTATCGGCTTGGGCGGGACCCCGCGCATTTTTACGCCACTGTCCCGCCCGTGCCTGGAGAGCCGTGACCTTCAGCAGCAGCGCCGCTGAACTGGTCCTGGCGCAGCTTCATGGGTTGCCGGGACGCCCCGCGTCCTGGAGACGACCATCATGTGGCGGGGATCAGCATAACCGCGCTTAAGCGGGCACCACACGCAGCTTCGCCCGTTCGCCAACGACGCGCCGGGCTTCGGCGCTAAGCCCGGCATCGCTGATCACCTCGTCCACGTCGTCCAGGGCCGCGATGGTGCTGATCCCCAGCATGCCCCACTTTGTGTGGTCGGCCAGGACCACGGTCCGCCGGGCAGCGGCCATGAAGGCGCGGTCCGTCTCCGCCTCGAGCAGGTTGGGCGTGGTGAAGCCGGCACCGGCATCCATGCCGTGGACACCCAGGAACAACAGGTCAAGGTGAAGCTGCCTTAGTGCACCCGTCGCGATGGGACCAACCAGGGCGTCCGACGGCGTGCGCTCGCCACCTATCAGGATCACGGCAGATCCGCCGGGGTGGAAGAGATCGGCGATCCTCATCGAGTTGGTGACCACCGTGATGCGCGGCCCGCCCACCAGTTCCCGGGCCAGCGCCCACGTAGTGGTGCCCGCGCTCAGGCCGACGGCCATCCCTTCCTGCACAAGGGCGGCTGCGGCCACCGCAATAGCCCGCTTTTCGGCGGTCAACCGGGTGGATTTCAGCTCAAACCCGGGCTCGTGCGCGCTGGCGTCCCCGGGAAGTTTCGCACCGCCGTGGATGCGCTCAAGCTTCCCGTCCTCTTCCAGCTGCTCAATGTCGCGCCGCACCGTCATCAGCGACACGCCCAGCTGGGCAGCCAGATCCGAAATCCGCACCACCCGCTCCCGCTGGAGTGCGTCCAGTATCACCTCGTGGCGTGCGACGGCGAGCATCCAGGTTGGTCCTTTGGGGCAGGGGAACGGTCTGCTCCCAGCATACGGCGACGGGGACTGGTGGGAGGGGAGGATGACTCCCTCCCCTCCCCCAAGGAGCCCCTACTTCCGCAGGGACGCCGCTATCTGGGACATGATGGTCGGGTCCGAGAGGGTGGTTGCGTCGCCCGGGTCCCGGCCTTCGGCTACGTCCTTGAGGAGCCGGCGCATGATCTTGCCGGAGCGCGTCTTGGGCAGTTCCGGCACCACAAGGATGTTCTTGGGCTTGGCGATGGGGCCGATTTCCTTGCCCACGTGGTTGCGCAGTTCCTGGACAGTGACGTCGCCTTCGTTGACCGCATCGCCGCGGAGGATGACGAACGCGACGACGGCCTGGCCGGTGGTCTCGTCGGCGGCGCCGACGACGGCGGCCTCGGCCACGGACGGGTGTGAGACCAGGGCGGACTCAATCTCCGTAGTGGAGAGCCGGTGGCCGGAGACGTTCATAACGTCGTCCACCCGGCCCAGGAGCCAGATGTCGCCGTCTTCGTCCTTCTTGGCGCCGTCGCCGGCGAAGTACATGGTCTCGAACCGGGACCAGTAGGTGTCCTTGAACCGTTCCGGGTCGCCCCAGATCCCGCGGAGCATGGCTGGCCACGGTTCGCGGATCACCAGGAACCCGCCGTGGCCGTTGGGCACGGACTCGCCGTTCTCGTCCACGACATCGACGGCGATGCCGGGCAGCGGAACCTGCGCGGAGCCCGGCTTGGTGGCGGTGACACCGGGCAGTGGGGCGACCATCTGGGCGCCGGTTTCGGTCTGCCACCAGGTGTCCACGATGGGGGTCCGGTCGGCGCCGATGACCTTGCGGTACCACATCCAGGCTTCGGGGTTGATGGATTCGCCCACGGATCCCAGAACGCGCAGGGAGGAGAGGTCGTACTTGTCCGGGATCTCCCGGCCCCACTTCATGAAGGTGCGGATGGCGGTGGGGGCGGTGTAGAGGATGGAGACCTTGTACTTCTCCACGATCTCCCACCAGCGGCCCTGGTGCGGGGAATCCGGGGTGCCCTCGTACATGACCTGGGTGGCGCCGTTGATGAGCGGCGCGTAGGCGACGTATGAGTGGCCGGTGACCCAGCCGACGTCGGCCGTGCACCAGTACACGTCCGTTTCGGGGTGGAGGTCGAACACTGCCTTGTGGGTGTAGGCGCCCTGGGTGAGGTATCCGCCGGTGGTGTGCAGGATGCCCTTGGGCTTGCCGGTGGTGCCGGACGTGTAGAGGATGAACAGCGGGTGCTCGGAATCATGGCCCACGGCGGTGTGCTCGGCGGATGCGGCGTCCACGGTGTCCGCCCACCAGTGGTCGCGGCCCTCGGTCCAGTCCACGTCCTGGCCGTTGCGCTTGACCACCACCACGTTCTGCACGGTGTGCCCGGTGGCGGCGAGTGCCTCGTCCACGGCCGGCTTCAGCGCGCTCGGCTTGCCGCGGCGGTAGGTCCCGTCCGCGGTGACCACGAGCTTGGCTTCGGCGTCATCGATCCGTGAGCGCAGGGCGTCCGCGGAGAAGCCGCCGAACACCACCGAGTGCACGGCGCCGATCCGGGCGCAGGCCAGGAGCGTTATGACTGCTTCGGGGATCATGGGAAGGTAGACCGCCACGCGGTCGCCCTTGGCAACGCCGAGGGACTCGAACGCGTTGGCGGCTTTCTTGACCTCTTCGGTGAGCTGCGCGTACGTGTAGGTGCGGGTGTCGCCGGGCTCGCCCTCGAAGTAGATGGCCACCCGATCCCCGTTGCCGGCCTCCACATGGCGGTCCAGGGCGTTGTATGCGGCGTTGACCTCGCCGCCGACGAACCACTTGGCGAACGGCGGGTTGGACCAGTCCAGGGTCTGGTCGAAGTCCTTGCTCCAGGTCAGCAGCTCGCGGGCTTTCTTTGCCCAGAATGCCGGCCGGTCGGCGGCTGCTTCCCCGTAATCGGCAGCGGTGACCACAGCGTCGGCTGCGAACTCAGGGGTTGGCGCGAAGGCGCGGGTCTCATGCAGCAGGTTTTCGAAGGCGTCACCTTCCTGGCCGGCGGGGGCCGGGACGGGAGCAGTGGCCGTGGAGCTTGTTGTGTCCTGGGACATGTGAACCTCATCATTCATCGATCTTTGCTGCGGGGGCGTCCGCGTGGACCTGGCTCCGCCGCATGCACGGCGTCGGGCCCGCCTGGCGGATTTTCCGCAAAGAGCTGTTCCGGGTTCAAGGGTAATGGCTGCGGCTGCCCGCATGTGTGCCGTGTCACAAGAGAGCCCGTGAGCGGCATTTATTAAGCGGTGAATGGTCCGGCGGCTGGGTTGTGACGTCTTTTGGGCCGGACCGCCGGGCGCATGCCCGGCTAGTGATCAGGCAGGCTGTTGGCTAGGGTGAAATGGAATTGTGACTTACTTCGGGCCGGTCGCGCCAGGCATCACGAATTCCTGAGGCGGCCGGATCCGCTGTACGACGGCACGGTTGACGGGGCCACCCGGCCCCGGTGCCGCCACGCTAAGGAGAGCAGAATGGACCAGCAGAGCCATGGCCGGACAACCGGCCAGGACACTAACTCAGCGTCGAACCCCGCGGAGTCCGGTGCAGCATCCCCGGGCGGGAAGGCCGCAGCCGGGAACGGCTCCGCTGCGGACGGTGCGCAGCAGGCGGTCCTCGGCCCCTTCACTGTCCGGGACCTGGCCGTTTTCGCCGCCACCCTCATTCTGTTCACCGCCTCCCTGCTGCCCCTGTTCGGCGGCCGGTACAACCTCTGGAACCTGAACAACCAGTTCTTCCTGGGCCTCGGCGTCGTCCTGCCGCTGGTGGTCTCGGCGCTGTTCGCTGCTCGCAGGCTGGCGCCGCAGACAAAGATCCGGATTGGTTCCCTCTCGATCGACCAGTTCGCTTCCGTGACCGCATCGTTTGCGGTTGCGTTCTTCTTCCTGGCCACCGCTGCCGCGTTTGGCCCCAGCCTGCTGGTGGGCCTGATCGGTGCCGTGATCCTCTTCGCCGCCACCGTCCTGGGGCGGTTCCTGCCCTTCATTTCGGCCGACTTCCAGGGCCGGGCCGAAGTGCCGGCACATGTGGTGGCCCGCGAAGCGGCGGTTCCAGTGCGTAAGCCGCGTGCGCCGAAGCCGCCGAAGCCGTCCGAACCGGTCGGCGACGCCGCCCGGAAGTCCCCCCTGGGCGGCCGGCTGCTGGCCGGCGGCAACGCCGGGTCGTCTGCGGTGCGGCCGGGTTCCGCGGGCACCGCGGTTCCGCATGCACCCGCTCCGCACGCAGCCGCTCCGGCCGCGCCGGCCCAGACTGCCGCGGCCGGAGCGGCCGCAACCGCCGCCGGCACCACCCCCCACGCGGCCGCCGCCCCCGTCTCCACAGCTCCCGAAGTTTCCGAATGGACCGCACAGGGTGAGCAGCTCCCGGCAACCCAGGCAACCGCCGTCGTACGCCCTGCCAGTGCTCCGGTGGGTGAACAGACCCAGCCAGGAGACGTCGTCGCCCCCGCCGCCGCGCCTGAAACAGCGCACGACGGCGGCCCGCGGCAGGGTGCCCCGGCCACCGGGCGCACGGCGGAACCCCCGGCGGCCACTGCGGTCCACCCGCAGGTCAGGGTTGAACAGCAGATCGGCGCCACGGTGGACCCCGCCAGCCGTCCGGAGGATTCCGGCGAGTACCCCGTCCCCGAGGCCTTCTGGTTCGCCGTGGCGCAGCACCGCACCGCCGTGGACCCTGAAACCGGTGCCCCGGCGTTTGTGATCGAGCCCGGCGGCTGGGTCCTTGCCCTCGAGGACCGCGGCCACGAATTCCTGGTCCAGCACACCGACGGGCGGCTGGGGGTCCTGCGGGACCTGAGCAACATCGAACGCGGCTAGCCTGCCATGGTGACGGTGAGCGCGGAGTCGGCCCTCGCGCTGAAGCGGCGGGCGCGCCGGATCAACCGGATCCTGGCGGAGAAATATCCCTACGCGCATGCGGAACTGGATTTCACCAACCCGTACGAGCTGCTGGTTGCCACCGTGCTGTCCGCGCAGACCACGGACGTGACGGTCAACCTGATCTCGCCGCTGCTCTTCCGCACCTACCCTGACCCGCGCGCACTGGCCGAGGCAGACCCGGCGCGGCTCGAGGAAATCATCAAGCCCACCGGCTTCTTCCGCGCCAAGGCCCGGAATCTTATCGCGCTGGCTACGCGCCTGGTGGATGAGTACGACGGCGTGGTCCCCGGACGTCTGGAGGACCTCGTTACGCTCCCGGGAGTGGGGCGGAAGACGGCGAACGTGGTGCTGGGCAATGCTTTCGGCGTGCCTGGCATCACCGTGGACACCCACTTCGGCCGGCTGGCCCGGCGCTTCGGCTGGACCCTGTCCGAGGATCCCGTACAGATTGAGTCCGATGTGGCCGAGCTGTTCGAACCGCGCGACTGGACCATGCTTTCCCACCGGGTGGTGTTCCACGGCCGGCGGGTGTGCCATTCACGGAAGCCGGCCTGCGGGGCGTGCCCGGTGGCCAACCTCTGCCCGAGCTATGGCCTGGGCGAGACGGACCCGGCCAAGGCGGCCAAACTGCTCAAGTACGAGCTCGCGCCCGGCAGCGAGGAACTGCTGGCCCGGCTGCTGGCGGAGACGCACCGGGCCGCCGAAATCCGGATGGAATCCCGGCGGGCTGCCCAGTGAGCGCGCGGGGCGACCTGCAGGAGCTGGTCCGCAGGAATCAGGAGGGGATGGCGGCCGAGCCTGATCCGCTGTGGGCGGCGCTCACCGTGGATGAGGCCACCGCCCGTAAGGCTGCCGTCCTGATGCTTTTCGGTGCGCTGGACAATGTTCCGGCGGCGTCGGACAAGCCCCTCGCGCCGGCCGACCTGGACGTGCTGTTGCTGGAGCGGGCCCATACGCTTGGCTCCCATCCCGGACAGGTGGCGTTCCCCGGCGGGCGGATCGACCCCGGCGAGTCCGCGGTGGAGGCGGCGCTGCGGGAGGCCGAGGAGGAAACCGGCCTGGACGCCGGCGGCGTGGAGGTGCTCGGCACGCTCCAGGAACTCGGGCTCGCCCACAGTAACTTCCTGGTGACGCCGGTGGTGGGCTGGTGGCAGTCGCCCTCGCCCGTCCGGGTGGTGGACTACGGGGAATCCGCACAGGTGTTTCGGGTGCCCGTGCGGGATCTGCTGGATCCGGACAACCGGGTCATGGCCACGGTGCGCCGCGTGGGCCGCACTTTCGACAGCCCCGCGTTCACCGTCAACGGCGTGCTGGTGTGGGGTTTTACCGGGATAGTGCTGAACGGGCTGTTCGAGCAGCTCGGCTGGGCCGTCCAATGGGACCGGACCCGGAAACACAAAGTAGAGGTGTAGGACGCCAGCAGGTCCGGAGCGCCGGGCCTTGGGCGTTCTAGGCCTGCTGCTGACGCAGGTCCACCACGATCCCCGTGGCGGCGTTTTCGCGCACGGCCTTCACGCCTTCGCGGAGCGAGTGAAGGGACTTGAACCGTGGTGAGACGGCCACCGTATTGCCGTCCGAGTCGGTGAGGCGGAGCCGATAGTCCTCGTCCCCTACCCGGTGAATTTCAAATCTGCCCGCCACACGGACCTCCCTTGATATGCGTCGTTGCATCAGTCAAGTCGTTGCATCAGTCAATATGGACCGGTCTGCCTCAGTCGCAGTCATGACTGTAACGCCCGTCACCGGGGGCGGTCGAGCTACCACCGGGTAGGTTACCTTCCGCGAAGCGGCGGGTCTATTTGGCGTTGTCGTAGGAATCCACGACGGCCACGCTCACGGGAAACTCCACCGGAATCGGGCCGAACAGGAGCTCCTTTGCCGCATTGGCGGCTTCCTCGATGGCGGTGACGCAGGCATCCACGGCATCGGCCGGGGCGTGGACCATCACTTCATCGTGGAGGAAGAAAACCAGCTCCGCCGGTGTACCGCCGGCACGCAGGGTGCGGAGCCGCCGTCGTAATTCCGCGAGCCAGCACGCTGCCCAGTCCGCTGCGGAGCCCTGCACCACGAAATTCCGGGTGAAGCGCCCGCGCGCCCGGGCGATGGATTCGGCGCGGCGCTGTTCCTCGGCGGTCGCCGAGCGCTGGCTGTGGTGCCAGCGGTCCGACGGGGGAGGGCTGCTGCGGCCCAGCCGGGTGGTGACCGTACCGCCTTTCTCGCCTGTCCGTGCCGCCTGTTCCACGAAGTCCACCGCACGCGGATAGGTGCGCGCCAGCTGGGGCATCAGCCGCCCCGCCTCTCCGGAGGTGGCCCCATACATCGCACCGAGCAGCGCCATCTTTGCCTTCGAGCGGTCGCCGCCGAACCCCTTGGCCGCGATGCCCGCGTACAGGTCCTGGTCCCGGGCTGCCTCGGCCATGACGGTGTCCTGCGCCAGGGCCACGAGCACCCGCGGTTCCAGTTGCGACGCATCCGCCACAATGAGCTTGTTGCCCGGGCCGGCGTGGACCGCGCCCCGGACCTGGCGCGGAATCTGCAGCGCACCGCCGCCGCGCGATGCCCAACGCCCGGACACCACGCCGCCCACCACGTATTCGGGGCGGAACCGGCCGCCGGCCACCCAGGCATCCAGCCAGGCCCAGCCGTTGGCGGTGTGCAGTCGGGAGAGTTTCTTGTACTCCAGCAGGGGTCCTATGGCCGGATGGCTGGACTCCCGCAGCTCCCATTTACGCGTGCTTTTGACCTCGATGCCGTTCCGGTGCAGGGCGCGCATGAGCTCCTGCGGGGAATCCGGGTTCAGCGCCGGGGTGTTCAGGAGGAGGCGAAGCTCGGCGGCCAACGCCTCCAGTTTCTCGGGGCGGCGGCCTGCCGGAGGGCGGGGGCCGAGGTGTTCGGCGAGGATCCGCTCGTGCAGGTCTTCGCGCCATGGAACACCGGTGTGCTGCATTTCGGCCGCGACCATGGCCGCTGCGGATTCCGCTGCAAGAAGGAGCTGCAGACGGCCGCGCAGGTTTCCGGCGTGGTTCACCGCGGCCAGCGCGGCCTGCTGCGCGGCGAACTCGGTGCGGAGCTCCTCAGGAGTAAAGCGCGGCGCCGGTCCGGAGGCGTCGAACAGGGCTCCCTGCTCCGCCGGTGGAGCAGGCGGGAGGAGCGCTTTAGGCGGCAGGAGGGTTTCGTCGCCGGCTGTTGCCACGGCGGTCCTGGCGTATTCCGTGTGGGCCGAAAACTGCGAGTTCGCCAGGATGGCGCCGCAGAGCGAGAGGTCATAGCAGCGTTCAACTTCCACCCCGGCCGCTAGCAGGTCCGGGTACCAGTCCCGGGTTCGGTGCCAGATCCACCGCGGTGCCTGGCCTCCGGGGCGGCCGGCTTCCAGTCCGCGTACGACGGCGGGGAGTTCCGCTGCGCCGGCCAGACGCGGTTCGGGGTTGTCCGGCCACGGGTGGCCCGCCGGGGTCAGTTGCTGCAGCACCGCACCGTCGGGGTGGGCAGCCAGCAGCAGGTACATGGTCCAATTGTGCCTTCTTTTCCACATACGGAAGCTGACCCTTACAGGCGGCGCGGGCGCGCGGGGAGGGTAGGGCTATGAGCAGGCATGAAATGACCCCGTCCCCGCCACCCGGCACAGCACCTGCGTCGCCGGACGGCGGGGCATGGCTGCCTGACAGGGCGACTCCGGGGATACTGCAGGGAGGTTCGCTTGGCGATCCGTCCGGCTTGGGCCCCGCCGCCCCTTCCGGTCTGGTGACCGTCAGGCAGCCCGGGGCGCCAGGGGTTGGGCGGGATGGTGACGTGTTGCTGGTGACCGCATCCACGGTGTTGCGCGGGGAGGTGGAACGGATCGTCGCCGCCGCAGGCGCCGGGCTGCGGGTGGCCGGCGATGCGGGAACAGCGGCGGGTTACTGGGACGAAGCCGCCGCGGTGCTCGTGGGGAGTGACGTGCGCGAGTTGCCGCCGCGCCGCCGTGCGCCGGCGGTGGTAGTGGGGCTGGATGGGGAAGGCGACAGCCTTTGGCACCTGGCCGCAGTCCTGGGAGCCGAACGGGTGGCCGTGCTGCCCGATGCGGCCGCGTGGCTGGCCGACCACTTAAGCCGATCCCGGTCGCCCGATCCCGGAGGACTCGTTCTTGGCATCACCGGAGGCTGCGGGGGAGCAGGGGCCACCACCGCTGCTGTCTGGATAGCCCAGGCCGCGGCCGGTCTCGGCGCGAGGGTGTTGCTGGTGGACGGTGACCCATGGGGCGGCGGGCTGGAATTGGCGCTCGCCGCTGAGGAGGATCCCGGACTGCGGTGGCCGGACCTGTCCGGGGCGAGCGGCAGCGTCGACCCGCTGCAGCTGGCTGAGTCCTTGCCGGTGGCCGGAGGATTTTCGTTCCTTTCCTGGCCGGCCAGCCGCGACCAGCCCGTCGCGGTGCCGGCTGCCGCGACCGCGGCGGTGCTGGATGCTGCCCGTCGCGGTTACGAATTGGTGGTGGTGGACATCGGCAGGAGCGCCGGTCAGCTTGCCACTTTCGCCTGGGACTGCGACCGCGTCCTGGTGGTGGTCCCCGCGCAGCTGAAGGCTGCTGTCGCTGCGGCCAGGCTGCTGAAGGAATTTCCGCCCGTGGAGGCCGCGCTCCTGGTCCGTGGACGGCCCGGAGCGGCACTGGATGGTCCGCTCATCTCGGAAGCGGTGGGACTCCCCGTGGAGGGGCGCGTGCCGGAACTGCGCAGCGTAGCGGCGGCAATGGAAGCCGGGCGCCTCCTGGAGTTTGGCAAGCGGCGGGCCGTGCGGCATTTTGCGGCGTCGGTACTGGATTCGCTGGGGGACGTGATGGCCGGTGGAGGGCCGGGATGAGGGGTGCGGACGGATGGCCCGGGCGGTCCGCTGAAGGTGCGGCCGGCGGGACCGGGACGGGCGGCCGCACCGTGAAGCGTCGGGACCTGCGCGCCGTGCAACCCGCCATACAACCGGCCGTGCGGCGGGACGGCGGGCTTGCCGGCGGAATGCCCGGCAGGGTCGACCCTGGGCGAGGTAACGACCGGCCGTCCGGGGCGGCGCTACCGCAGGGACAGCCCCGGCCGCGAGGAATTGCCGGGGGCGACGGCGTGGACGCCGGACTCCTGGAATCGGTCCGGGAGTCGGTGATGGCCGAGGCGGGGCTGGTGACGCCGTCCAGAGTCGCCGCGGCCGTCCAGGCCACAGGCAAGCTGCTGGGGACCGCCGGGTCACTCGCCGCCGTGGAGCGGATCAGCGCCGAACTGAACGGGCTTGGTCCGCTCCAGGAGCTGACCCGCGATCCGGCAGTGACGGACATCTTCGTCAATGCTCCGGACTCGGTGTGGCTCGACCGGGGACAGGGCATTGAGCGGGCCGCCGTGGCGTTCGGCGGCGAGCCGCAGCTCAGGGCCCTCGCCTGCCGGCTGATTGCAGCGGGCGGCCGGCGGCTGGACGACGGTTCACCCTGCGTGGATGTCCGGCTGGCCGGTGGGTACCGGGTTCACGCGGTGCTCCCGCCGGTGTCCACCGCAGGAACGCTGCTGAGCATCCGGATCCGGCGTGAACGGGTGTTCACCATGGCCGAACTGGAAGAGGGCGGGATGTTTGGCATGGAGGTTCGGCACGTCCTGGAGCGGCTGGTGCAGCAGCGGCTGAGTTTCCTGGTCAGCGGCGCCACCGGTTCCGGGAAGACCACCCTGCTGTCCACGCTGCTGGGCCTGTGTGCCGGCCGGGAGCGGCTGGTCCTCATCGAGGATGCTTCAGAACTCAACCCGGTCCATCCGCACATCGTGTCGCTTGAGTCGCGGCACGGGAACCTCGAAGGCGGCGGGGCGGTGGACCTTGGTGAATTGGTCCGGCAGGCCCTCCGCATGCGGCCGGACCGGCTGGTGGTGGGCGAGTGCCGCGGCGCCGAGGTGCGGGAACTGCTGACGGCGCTGAACACCGGGCACAGCGGCGGGGGTGGAACCATCCACGCCAATACAGCTGCGGCGGTTCCTGCGCGTCTTGCGGCCCTGGGTGCCCTCGCGGGAATGAACCAGGACGGGATCCGGTTGCAGGCAGCCAGCGCCCTCGACGCCGTCATCCACGTGGAGCGCACGCCCCATGGCCGCCGGGTTACCTGTATTGGGGTGATGGCCGACCTCGGCCGCGGCCTGGTGGTCCGTCCGGCAATCGAGTCGGGTCCATCCGGCGCCCTCCACCGCGGTCCCGGGTGGGCGGCGCTGGCAGGACGGCTCGGACTGGAAGGACCTGATGGTGGCCTGGTCCGGTCGGACGACCGGGAGGGCGGCCGCTCATGATGGCCGGACTGACTGCTCTGTTGCTGGGCCTGGCCGCGGTCTTGGCTCTCGGTCCGGCCGGTGGTACGGGGGCGAGGCTTCGCAGGGCCGGATTCGGAGGAACCTGGCCGCCCGGGGGCCGGAGGAGGTACGGGCTGCTTGCGCGGGTCGTCCGGCGCGGTCCACTACCTGCCAGCCGGTCGGCACGGAACCGGGGGCTCCGGAACGGGGTGGCCGCCATCTCGCTCACCCTGGTGGTGCAGCAGATGGCTGCCCTATTAAAGGGTGGCCGTTCACCCGGGCGGCTTTGGGAGGAACTGTGGATCCTGTACGGCCAGCCCAGCGGAAGCCACGAAGCAGGACCTGGACGTGGAAGCCTTCACCCGGCCTCGTTGGACGTTATTGCTGCCGCCCGGGCCGCGGCCGCCAACGGAATTCCGGTGTCCGCCGCCATCCGGAGGGTGCTGGCCGCCGGGGGAGCAGGCCGGCGAGGCGTTTCATTGCACTACCGGGACGCCCGGATCTGGGCCGAACTGGCCGCATGCTTCGATATCGCAGAGGCCAGCGGCTGCCCCCTTGCGGGTGTGCTCACACGGTTCGCTGCCCAACTTGAAGCAGAGGACGACGCCGACGCCGCCCGTGGGACAGCCCTCGCCGGCCCCAAAGCCACGGTTGGATTGCTCACCTGGCTACCCGTCCTGGGGCTTGGCCTCGGTGCTGCCCTTGGCGTGGACCCCCTGGCCGTCCTGCTCGGTACGCCGCTGGGCCTCGGCGCGCTCGCCGCGGGAGCGGCGCTTACGGTGGCCGGGCGGGTCTGGTCCGCGAAGCTCGTGGCAACGGCGGCCGCCGCCGGCGTGCCGTGACGGGAGCCTGGGCACTTCCAGGCCTGGCGCCTGCCGGGCTGCTCTTCGCCCTCCTTGCAGCCGCCGCGTTCCTCGCCGTGGCCGGGCCTTCTGCGCCGGGGAAAAGGTTACGGCTCCTGGTCCGGGAACCGGGCCGGAGCGTCCACCAGGCCGTGGGCCCGGAACAGGGCAGCTCAGGGCTGCGGGACACAGCCATGATGCTTGAACTGGTGGCAGCCATGCTGGACGCAGGCGCGGGTGTCGGCCGGTCCCTGGAGCTGGTGGCGGCGGTGTCCTCACCCCGCTACCGGGATGCCCTGCGTCCGGTGGTTTCGGCCCTGGCGATCGGCGCGGACTGGGAAACGGCCTGGCGCAGCTCTGCCGTGCGGCTTCCCGAGGTCCTGGAACTGCGCGACGCCCTGGCTTTCGCGGCCCTGACTGGCGCGCCCTCATCGGCAATCCTCTACGCGCAGGCAGCGCGGCTCCGCAGGGAACGGTTCCGGGCTGCCGAAAAGCGCGCAGCGTCGCTCGGCGTAAAGCTCGTAGTGCCCTTGGGCCTGTGCTCACTTCCGGCCTTCATCTGCCTCGGCGTGTTGCCGGTGCTGTTGGCACTGGTTCCGTCCTGACGCGGCCGGCACCTTCAACTGCACCTGCGCGTCCTGTCCTCCACAGCTGCCCTGCCTGCGGTCTTTGTCCACTTACAGGCAATGCCGCCTTACGGCACCGTTAGCGGACCGGAAGAGTCGAAGCAGCCGGCAGATCCCCGCCGGCATAACGAAAGGAACCTGCACATGTATGCCCGTCATTACAGCCACCGCATGAAAGGCGCCGGGGCACCCAACGCCACGGCATCAGACCGTTCAGCCGAGGCCACCCGCCCTCCGGCACTTCGGCTGGTGCAGCCTATGGAAGAAGCATCAGGAGCGCCGTCCGGCCGCACGGCCCCTGCCCCTGCCCCTGCCCCTGCGACAGCGTCGGTTATCGCTCTTCCGGTCCGGCGCAGGGAAAGGCTCTTCGCGTCGGAAGCCGGGATGGCCACTGCGGAATATGCCATCGCTACCCTCGCCGCCGTCGGGTTTGCCGGGCTGCTGGTGTTCATTCTCCGCAGCGAGGAAGTCCGGGGCTTCCTCCTGACGCTGATCCGCACGGCGCTGGCACTGCCATGAGCAGGGTGCCGGCCGTGCATCCTTCCCGGTCCAGCGGTGCGGTGACTGCGGAATTTGCCGTAACGCTCCCTGCCGTACTCCTGCTCCTGGCCCTGCTGCTCTCGGCTGCGGCTGCCGGGGTCACGCAAGTGCGGCTCGAAGAAGGAGCACGCGCCGGCGCCCGCGCCCTGGCCCGCGGTGAGGATCGTGCCGCCGTCCAGGACATCGTCGCCCGTCTCTCCGGGAACTCGGCCTCGGCCGTCGTCTCGGCCGATGGCGGCTGGTTGACCGTAACGGTGACCGACCGGGTTGGAGGGCCCCTTGGGGCGTCTATCCCCTGGACACTCACCGCCAGGGCTACCACCCGCAGCGAGTTAGCGGAATGAGCCTCTGTAGAACGGCGCTGAACTCACGCAGGGAACGCGCTTGCACAAGGCGCGGCCCCGCGCAACGCTCCTGCGGAGAACGCGGCTCCGGCACGGTCCTGGCCGTGGGGCTGGCGCTGACGGTCCTCCTGGTGATGGCTGTGGTGCTCCTGTTCGCCCAGGCAGCGGCCCTCGCCGGCAGGGCAGCGTCTGCCGCGGACTTGGCGGCGCTTGCAGCTGCGGACGCGCTAAGGGGGCTCACCGAGGGAGAGCCCTGCACAGTGGCGCTGGAGGTGGCTGCCCGGCACGGTGCCACATTGGTCAGCTGTGTCGAAGGCGCCGGCCACACGGTGGAGGTCCGGACGGAGCTCGTGGAACGGACGGTGGCGGGTCCGGCCCGGGGCCACGCCCGCGCCGGTCCGCCGCCGTAGCGCGGCTAACGGCCGGCGGGGCTTGGTGCCGGCACCGCGGCCGGCAGGGGACTGTCGCCTGCATCGCGCAGCAGGACGTCGAGGAGCGTGACGGCTGCTGCTTTGTCCAGGGGATTGTTCTTGTTGCCGCATTTCGGCGACTGCACGCAGGACGGGCAGCCTGAATCGCATTCACAGGCCTTGATGGCGTCGCGTGTGGCCGCGAGCCAGACCTTTGCCTTATCGAATCCGCGCTCGGCAAAGCCGGCCCCGCCGGGATGCCCGTCGTAGACGAAGATCGTGGGCACGCCGGTATCCGCATGGAGAGCCGTGGACACACCGCCGATGTCCCACCGGTCGCTGGAGGCCACCAGCGGAAGCAGGCCGATGGCGGCATGTTCGGCAGCGTGCAGGGCCCCGGGGAACTGGGCTTCGACGAGGCCGGCTCCCGTCAGGGAGCGGTTGTCCACCACGAACCACACGGCCTTGGTGAACAGGTCCCGAGCACCGAGGTCCAGCGGTTCTTCCCCGAGTACCTCGTTGGAGATCAGGGCCTTCCGTTGAAAGGAGACGACTTGGGTGGTCACCCTGACATCCCCGAAGTGCACGGTGACGTCTCCCCACTGCATGGTGCGCTGCGTTTCGAGCACCTCGATCTGGGTCACGTCCCGGGCCGTCGTGTAGTAGTCGGGGTTCGCCCGGCGCACCATCACGCAGTGGTCGTCCTCGTTCAGGTCCTCCACCACATACGTGTCGCCCTGGTGGACATACACCGCGCCGGTATGCGCCTGATAGTGCGTCTGCGGCGAATCCATGGTGCCCAGCAGCGAGCCGGTCTCGGCGTCCACGATGCTCACCGGCGCGCCGCCGTCGGCCCGCAGGTTGACCATGCCCGCCGCGCTTTGGGAATGCGTCCAGAACCAGCCCGCCGGCCGCCGCCGAAGGTATCCCTGCCCCACAAGCCGGTCCAGCAGGCTTTCGGCCGTGGAACCGAACAGGTCCAGTTCCGCAGGGCCCAGCGGCAGTTCCGCCGCAGCCGCGCACAGGTGCGGACCCAATACATAGGGGTTCGCAGGGTCGAAGACCGTGGCTTCCACCGAGACGTCGAAGATGGCTTCCGGGTGGTTGACCAGATAGGTGTCCAGCGGGTCGTCGCTGGCCACGAAGGCGGCCACGGCGTCCTGCCCGGCCCTGCCGGCGCGGCCGATCTGCTGGAACAAGGAAGCCCTGGTGCCAGGCCAGCCCGCGACCAGTACCGCGTCCAAGCCGGAGATGTCGATTCCCAGCTCCAGGGCCGAGGTGCTGGACACGCCCAGCAGTTCCCCGGCGCGCAGCGACCGTTCCACCTCCCGCCGTTCCTCCGGGAGGTACCCGGAGCGGTAGGCAGCGACGCGCTGGGGCAGGCTGGGGTCCACCTCGTCCAGGAGGCGCTTGGTGATGGAGGAGATGGTCTCTGCGCCGCGGCGGGACTTGATGAACGCGATGGTGCGGACCCGTGCGGAAACCAGGTTCGCGAGCAGGTCCGCGGTTTCCGCCACTGCCGTGCGGCGCTGGGGGGCTCCGTTCTCGCCGCGCGCTTCCGTCAGGGCCGGTTCCCAGAAGGCCACGGTGGTGGATCCGTGCGGGGAGCAGTCCTGCGAAACCGCGGTGACGGGAGCACCGATGAGCCGGGAAAAGGAAACATCCGGCTCGGACGCCGTGGCCGAAGCTGCGATGAACACAGGCTCGGGAAAAGTCCGCCCGGCCCCGTAATAGGCGCAGACCCGGCGCAGTCTGCGCATTAGGTTCGCCACGTGGGACCCAAACACGCCCCGGTAGCTATGCGCCTCATCGACGATGACGTACCGCAGCCTGCGGAAGAACGACGCCCACCAGGCATGGTTGGGGAGGATACCGAAGTGAAGCATGTCCGGGTTGGCAAGAATGAAGTTGGCGTGGTCCCGGATCCAGCGGCGCGCCGCAGGATCGGTATCGCCGTCGTACGTTTCCGCGCGGACGGTGGCGAGCTGCAGCGCGCGGATCGCGTTCAGCTGGTCAGCAGCCAGCGCTTTTGTGGGGGAGAGGTAGAGCGTTACCGCGCCGTCGTCGTGGATCTTCCCCGGCTCCGCGAGCACCCGCAGTTCGGAACGGTGGATGGCGTCCAGGGCAGGCAACTGGTACGCGAGCGATTTCCCGGAGGCCGTGCCGGTGGCCACCACGGTGTGGACCCCGCGGTGGGCGAGGCCCGCGGCTTCAACCTGGTGCCGGAACGGCTCCCGGATTCCGAGGGAGCCGTACGCGGCCACCAGGTCCGGGTGCACCCACTCCGGCCAGGGCCCGTGGACCGCCTGGCGCGCAGGGATGGTATGGACATGACGGAGCTGCTCCGGTTCCGGGCCGCGGCCCAGCAAGGGAATCAGGGAGTCATGGGGGTTCACCCCAACATTGTTTCACCCGGCGCGCACGGAGCACGCCCGGTTCGCCATGGGGATAACCGTCCTCCGCCAGGCAGTCCGGCGCGAGGAAGGACCGGATCAGCTCAGGGAGAGGTCGGCGCCGTCATGGGAGGAAGAGAGCATCAGCACCCGCGAGACGGTGTTCCAGCCCAGGTGGGAGTACAGCTTCTGCCCGTCAGCGGAAGCCAGCAGGAGCCCGCTCTGGACGTCGTGCTCAAAGGCCTGCGCCGCCAGCGCGCGCATGATGAAGCTGCCCAGGCCGCGGCGCTGGAAGGCAGGCTCTGTAATGATCTTGTCGAACACCGCGGTATCGCCCACCACGAACACCCGCCCGCTCGCGGCAAGGGTTTCGCCGGAGCGGACCTCGGCAAAATGGACGCCGTTTGCGCTGGTGGCGGTCAGTGCAAGATCGTCGTCCGAAAGCCAGGGGTCCTCGGCGTCCTGTGTTTCCATGTCCACGATCATCATGGTCTGGGTGTCCGAGGTGACATTCAGGCCGTGGCGGGCGGCGAGGGCCGCATACTTTGCGGGGTCGTTGGTGAGGATGGTGAGGCCGCGGGCGGGCACCTCCGCGGTCTTGGCCGCCAGCGCCGCAAATTCGTCGTCGGTGGGGTCCGAGGCGAAGTATTCCCAATCGCCGGACGTATCCGACCGGAGCGCGGACGGGAACCGGCCTTCCTTGGCCGTCTGGTATCCGCGGCAGCCTGCCCAGCCGGCCACCCAGACCTCGAGCAGGCCGGTGATGTCTTCAACCATGGTTTCCGGACTCATGGATTGAGACTATTCCAGCGCGGGCACCAGCAACAGGGGCGTGAAGAGTGCTTATGCAATTGTGATCAGTCCACACCCTTACCGGTACCCTTAAATACGTGGCTTTGAACCGAATCGTGCTCTTTTACGGCTTTACCCCCATCCCGGATCCTGACGCCGTCCGTCTCTGGCAGCGTGCCCTCTGCGAGAAGCTCGGACTGACCGGCCGCATCCTGATCTCGAAGGACGGCATCAACGCCACCGTAGGCGGGGAAATCGGCGCCGTGAAGCAGTACGTGAAGACCACCCGCGAATACAAGGGCTTCCACGGCATCGACGTCAAATGGTCCGACGGCGGCGCCGGGGACTTCCCGAGGCTCAGCGTCAAAGTGCGGGATGAGATCGTCTCCTTCGGCGCCCCGGGCGAGCTCAAGGTGGACGGCAACGGCGTGGTGGGCGGCGGAACGCACCTCAAGCCGGAGGAGCTCCACCGGCTCGTCGATGCCAAGAAGAAGGACGGCGAGGACGTGGTGTTCTTCGACGGCCGCAACGCGTTCGAAGCCCAAATCGGCAAGTTCAAGGACGCTGTGGTCCCGGACGTCGCCACTACCCATGACTTCATCAAGGAACTGGAATCGGGCAAGTACGACGACCTGAAGGACAAACCCGTGGTGACATACTGCACCGGGGGTATCCGCTGCGAAGTGCTCTCCAGCCTTATGGTGAACCGGGGGTTCAAGGAGGTCTACCAGCTGGACGGCGGCATCGTCCGTTACGGCGAAACGTTCAAGGACCAAGGGCTTTGGGAAGGTTCGCTCTACGTCTTCGACAAGCGCATGCACCTTGAGTTCAGCGACGAAGCCAAGACCATCGGCAAGTGCACCCGCTGCTCAGCGCCCACCAGTAAGTTCGAGAACTGCTCCAACCCCAGCTGCCGGACCCTCACCCTTTACTGTGCCGATTGCGCCGCCAGCCCGGAGACGCTCCGCTGCCCCGATGGCTGCGCTGCCTGACCTTTCCAGTGCCCCGCCTGCGAGCTGACGTACCCGGTACGCGTAGTTTGCTTCCGCCGATGCCTCCACCCGGACTTCCAGCACAGTGCCTGTGGGCAGGTAGATGACGTTCTCGCGCGTGATCCCGCACCGCAGGCCCAGGTCCACCAGTGCCACACTGCCGCTGAGGACCGCGAAATTCACCCTTTGCGTGCTTCGGCAGGCCAGCGACAGCACATAGGACCCGGGCGACAACTCTGGTGTGGTCTCCATGGCAGCCTCCCCGGCCGCCAACAGCCCCGCCTCGACGTGCAGCGCCGGCGGGTCCGTCCCCGGCAGGACCTCCGCTACCCAGGACTCCAGTTCATCGGCCGGGACCGGCTCCGGCTGCGGGTTCCGCGTGAACTGCGGGCCCGGCGCGGGAGTGGCGACGGCGCTGCTCCAGCCGCGCCCGTCGTCGTACGTATACTCACAGCCGGCTACGGCGGCGGCCGCAACGAAAGCACCAAGGACTGCAACGGCGCCCGCTCTGGTTCCCCGGCCGGCCCTGCGGGACCGTCGCCCGGGTGATGGGAGCCCTGGAGTGCGGCGGTCCGGGGCGCCCGGGTAGGCGGCCATACTCAGACTTTAGGCCTGTGCGCCGGCCGGGGCCAGAGCCGGTGACCCGGACGTGCGGTTATTCGGCGGACACCACGTGGTAGGCATACAGGACGGGCGCGTCGACGCTCGACATGCTGAACTCCAGGGGCCCGTCCGCGGCCAGGGTGACCTTCGCGCGCTCAGGCGTGCCGTAGCAGGCGGCGCCGAGGTCGGCTACATCCTTCCCGCCTGAGCTGACGGCCAGGAACGCCTTGCCGCCGCCTTCGCAAACAAGCGTCACGGTGTATGCGCCGGCCGGAAGCTCCTGGGTGCGGTCGACCGGCCGGGCGGTCAGGAGCTTGCCGGAGCCTTCGGCCACGATTCCGCCGGCGGACGGCATCGCGGTGGCTTTCCAGGCCGGTACGTCAGCCTCTTCCACGGTGAGTCGGGGCGCGCAGCCGGTGCCCGCCACGAGGACGGCGGCTGCGGCAGTTGCCGCCAGGGCGCGCGGGAAGGAAGGGAGGGGGAGGGCCATGCCTCCAATTTACCGGGACCGCGGGGACGTCCGCGCCCGCCCCTAGACTTGAGCCGTGCCCACCTCATACGAATTTACCGCCGGCAACACCCCCGATGCCCCGCGCAGCGACCTCCCGCAGCAGCTTGCAACGCTCGCCGCGGACCTGCGCGCCGTGGACTACACGCTGGACGGCGTGGCCGGCCTCCTCGGTGAGTCCGCCTACAACGCGCTGAACCGCGACCAGACCATCCCCGCCCTGCTGGCTACCGAAAGCGCCGCGCGCGGCGGCGGGGCCGCTGCGGCGCTGGCCGCCGTCGTACGGCTCTGGCTGCTGGCGGAACCGCAGGAAGGCAAAACGCTCGACGCCGCCCTCCCGGGCATCCGCGCGGAAGGGCTCGTGGAACTGGGGCTGCTGCAGCCGGTGCCCGGCACCGGGAAGTTCACGGCACGGGCGGACCTGCGGCCCTACGGCTGGGATAAGAACGACGACGGCAGCGGCGGGGCCGAGCTGTGGGTGGCGAGCGACCTGGCCGCGCACCAGCAGGAGGGCGTCCTGCGGCACGATCATGTGCTGGGCATCGGCCAGGCGTCCACCACGCTGGTGCAGGCGACCATCCGTCGGCACACGGAACGGGCGCTGGACCTGGGCGCCGGCTGCGGCATCCAGACCTTCCACCTGCTGCACCACTGCCAGCACGTCACGGCCACGGATATTTCCGAGCGGGCCCTGGCCTTCACGCGGTTCAACATCCTGCTTAATGCGGAGGCCCTGTCCGTGGACCCGGAGCGGCTGTCGGACCGCGTGAGCCTCCGGTGTGGGTCCATGCTGGAGCCCGTAGCCGGCGAGGAGTTTGGGCTGGTGGTATCCAACCCGCCCTTCGTGATCACCCCGCGGACCGCCGGGGAGGACGCGGCCGGGCAGTTCACCTACCGCGATGGCGGGCTCCCGGGCGACCAGATTGTGTCTTCGCTGATCCAGGGCCTGCCCTCAGTGCTGGCGCCGGCCGGAACAGCCCAGCTATTGGGCAACTGGGAGGTGGCCGCAGGGACCGAATGGCAGGAAGGGCCGCAAAAGTGGGCCGGTCCGGACGTTGACGCCTGGTTCATCCAGCGCGAGCAGGTCAGCCCGGAGCAATACGCGGAAACGTGGCTGCGGGACGCCTCCGAAGGCCGCGACCGGGAACACTACCGGGACGCCTACGCCGCCTACCTGGCCGACTTCGCATCGCGCAACGTTGAGGGCGTCGGCTTCGGGATGGTGTGGCTGCGTCGGCCCGCGGAAGCGGGCGGGGAACGCATCCGGCGCTTCGAGGAAATCACCTACCCCATCGAACAGCCCGTCGGCCCGCACCTGGGCGCGGCGGTGGAACGATCCGACTGGCTCTTCACGCACAGCATCGAGGATGCGTACCTGCTCGTGGCCGAGGACGTCACCGAGGAACGGCACCAGCGGCCGGGCGCGGAGCACCCCGGCGTGATCCTGCTGCGGCAGGGCGCGGGGCTGCGCCGGACCAACGTGCTCAGTACGGAGCTGGCCGGTTTTGTGTCCGCGTGCGACGGCGACCTGACCGCCGGACAGATCGCCGGGGCCCTGGAAGCACTGCTCGGCGGAGGAGAGGACTTCGACGCGGCAATGTTCCGGACAGCGCTGCTGACCGGGGCCGAAAACCTGGTACGTGACGGGTTTCTCATCCCCGCCGCCTGAGCGCCGAAGGGCCTTTCCACAACCCCGCGCTTTTCCACAGGAATGCGCACAATCGGCCAAAATATGGTGAACTAGGCAAATATGGGCTCATCTGCCCGAGCAACCCTTTTCTGTAGGAGCACCGTGCCAAGCAAGGCCAAAACCGGCAAGAAACTCGTGATCGTGGAGTCTCCGGCCAAGAGCAAGACCATCGCCAAGTACCTCGGCGAGGGTTTCATCGTGGAGGCCTCCATCGGTCACATCCGTGACCTGCCCCAGCCGTCCGAGCTGCCTGCGGAACTGAAGAAAACCCCGGTGGGCAAGTTCGCCGTCGACATCGAAAACGGCTTCAAGCCTTACTACGTGGTCTCTCCGGACAAGAAGAAAAAGGTCACCGAACTCAAGGCGGCGCTCAAAGACGCCGACGAACTCTACCTCGCAACCGATGGGGACCGCGAAGGCGAGGCCATCGCGTGGCACCTGCTGGAAGTGCTCAAGCCCAAGGTCCCGGTGTACCGGATGACGTTCGGCGAAATCACCAAGGAAGCCATCCAGCGCGCCATGGGCAACCTGCGCGACGTAGATTCGGCCCTGGTGGATGCCCAGGAAACCCGCCGCGTGCTGGACCGCCTTTACGGCTACGAAATTTCCCCGGTCCTGTGGCGCAAGGTAGCCCGCGGTCTCTCCGCCGGCCGCGTCCAGTCCGTTGTCACCCGCATGGTGGTGGACCGCGAACGCGAGCGCATGGCGTTCAAGGCGGCGTCCTACTGGGACCTGACCGGGCAGTTCGGCGCCGACGCCGGCTCCTTTAAGGCGAAGCTCGCCGCCGTGGACGGCGCCAAGGTGGCAAGCGGCCGGGACTTTAACGACGACGGCGAACTCACCTCGCGCAACGTGGCGCACCTCAACGAGGAACTGGCAACGTCCTTGGCCGCAGGGCTGCAGAACGCCGAGTTCCGCGTCCGCGCCGTCGACACCAAGCCCTACACCCGGCGTCCGGCCGCGCCGTTCACCACCTCCACGCTGCAGCAGGAGGCCGGACGCAAACTGCGGTTCTCCTCCAAGAGCACCATGCAGATCGCCCAGCGGCTGTATGAAAACGGCTACATCACCTATATGCGTACGGACTCCTCGGCGCTGAGCGACGAGGCCGTCACGGCCGCCCGGCGGCAGGCGTCGGAGCTGTACGGTTCCGAGTACATTCCCGGCTCGCCGCGGGTCTACTCCAACAAGGCCGCCAACGCGCAGGAAGCCCACGAGGCCATTCGTCCCGCCGGTGACTCCTTCCGTACCCCGGCCCAGGTGGCTTCGCAGCTGTCCGGCGACGAGTTCCGCCTCTACGAACTGATCTGGAAGCGCACCGTCGCCTCCCAGATGGCCGATGCCAAGGGTTCGACCGCCACTATCCGGCTGGGTGCCGTTGCCGCCGACGGCCGGGACGCCGAATTCTCCGCCTCCGGCACCGTGATCACCTTCCCCGGCTTCCTGGCCGCCTACGAGGAAGGCAAGGACGAGACCCGCGGCGACGACGACCCGGACGAGGCACGCCGCCTGCCGAACGTAGCCAAGGGTGACTCCCTCGCTGCCTCCGACATCGTGGCCGTGGGCCACGAGACCTCCCCGCCGCCGCGGTATACGGAGGCCTCGCTGACGGCGGAGTTGGAAAAGAAGGGCATCGGCCGCCCGTCCACGTACGCGTCCACCATTTCCACCATCCAGGACCGCGGCTACGTCCGGAAACAAGGCTCCGCGCTGGTTCCGAGCTGGATCGCGTTCTCGGTGATCCGGCTGCTGGAACAGCACTTCCACGACTACGTGGATTACGAGTTCACGGCGGACATGGAGGGCGACCTGGACAGGATCGCCAACGGACAGGAGGCGGGCGCCGCCTGGCTGAAGCACTTCTACTACGGTGAAGATTCGGACCCCGGCCTGCTGAGCATCGTGAACAACCTCGGCGAGATCGACGCGCGGGAGATCAACTCGGTGCCCATCACAGACGGCATCACGCTGCGCGTGGGCAAGTTCGGCCCGTACCTGGAAAGCACAGTGCCCACCGTTGACGCGAAGACCGGCGAGGTGGTGGAAAACGCCCGTGCCAACGTGCCGGAGGACCTGGCTCCGGACGAACTGACCGCTGAGAAGGCCGTTGAGCTGATGACGACGGCGGCACCCGAGGAACGCGTCCTTGGCACCGACCCGCACACAGGCCACACCATCGTGGCCAAGAACGGCCGCTACGGCGCCTACGTCACCGAGGTCATCCCCGAGATGACAGAGGAACAGATCGCGGCGCAGCCCGTGGAGTACTACAAGAACGGCAAGCCGAAGCCGCCCAAGAAGCCCGTCAAGGCCAAACCGCGCACCGGTTCGCTGTTCAAGTCCATGACCGTGGAGTCGGTCACCCTGGACGAAGCCCTGCAGCTGATGAGCCTGCCACGGGCCCTTGGCGAGGACGCTGAAGGCAACCTCATCACCGTGCAGAACGGCCGGTTCGGCCCATACCTGAAGAAGGGCACGGATTCCCGGTCCATCGGGTCGGAAGAGGAGATTTTCACCATCACGCTGGAACAGGCGCTGGAGATCTACTCGCAGCCCAAGCAGCGCGGTGCCCGCGCTGCGGTGCCGCCGCTGGCCGAGTTCGGCCCGGATCCGGTGTCGGAGAAAAACATTGTGGTGAAGGAAGGCCGGTTCGGTCCCTACATCACCGACGGGATCACCAACATCACCGTGCCGCGGTCCACGTCCCTGGAGGAACTGACCCGCGAACAGGCTGTAGAGCTGCTCGCGGAGAAGCGCGCCAAGGGCCCGGTCAAGCGCACCGCTGCCCGTAAGGCGCCGGCCAGGAAGAAGGCAGCCGCGAAGAAGTAGGCGTTTGCGGTGTCGGGCGGTGCATGATCAGGTAGATATATGACTGAACAGCCCGGAATTGCCGACACCACTCCGCTGAACGACCTCGAGGAGAAGCTCGCCAAGGGCGGACAGCCCGACGCAAGCCCCGTGGATGTGATCCTTTCGTTCCTGAACAACGAGGTCTACATCGTCAGCCCGGACGGGATCGAGGGCGAGGACTCCCAGGTGGAGCCCCTGGTCCTCGCCAACGCTGACGGTGATCCCGTGCTGGCTGTGTTCTCGCACCCCAGCCGGGTGGACGCCCGGTACCTCGATGCGGCCCCGAACGTCCTGGGCACCCAGGGCGCCGCCATCATCGCCAACATCGGCGAGGAGCTGGGCATGGTGATCAACCCGGGAGCAGCCTACGGCTTCGAGATCAACCCCGAGGGCGTGGCCAACATCAAGCGCGACTTCAAGCGGGCCGACGAGGAATAATGTCACCATGCGGCTAGGCGTCCTTGATATCGGGTCAAATACTGTCCATCTCCTGCTTGTTGATGCCCACCCGGGCGCCCGGCCGGTTCCGTTCGCCTCGCACAAGCGGCCACTGTCCCTGGTCCAGTACCTGGAACCGGACGGCAGCATCAGCGACGCCGGCCAGCACGAACTCACGGAGTTCGTGCTGGAGGCCTGGGAATTCGCGGCCAGGCACAAGGCCGAGGACCTGTTGGCGTTCTGCACGTCCGCCATTCGTGAGGCCACCAACGGTCCGGAGGTCCTGGCCCGCGTAAAACACGAAACCACGGTCACTCTCCAGGAGCTGACCGGCAGCGAAGAAGCGTCCATGACGTTCTTCGCGGTCCGGCGCTGGCACGGCTGGGGTGCAGGGCCGATCCTTAACCTGGACATCGGGGGCGGGTCCTTCGAAATGGCCTTCGGCCAGGACGAACTGCCGGAGATGGCCACGTCCGTGCCTTTGGGCGCCAGCCGCCTCACGCGGGACTGGCTGCCCGAAGACCCGCCCACGGCGAAGAGCGTGAAGGACCTGCGGCGCTACATCCGCGACACCCTCAAGCCCGCCGTCCGCGAATTTGACGGGCTGGGCAAGGCGAACGTGGTGGCGGGCACTTCGAAGACCTTCCGCTCCCTGGCGCGGATTACCGGGGCCGCGCCCAGCGCGGCCGGGCCGTACGTCAAGCGGGAACTCAAGGCCTCGGATCTGGGAGTATGGGCGCAGCGCATTTCCGCCATGAAGTCTGAGGACCGCCTGCACCTGCCCGGCGTGTCCGAGGCCCGCGCCCGTCAGCTGCTGGCCGGGGCCCTGGTGGCGGAAGCTGCACTGGAACTGTTCGAATTCAAGAAACTGAGGATCTGCCCCTGGGCACTGCGGGAGGGCCTGATCCTGCGCCGCCTGGACCAGCTGGTGTTTTCCGGACCGCTGGAGCCGGCGCCGCACGTGGCCGCGCGCGTATAGCGGCTGACACGCCCCGGAAGCCCGCTTAAATGCGGGAGCACCGGGGTCCGAAGCCGGGAAAATGGGGGAAAACCCGGCAAGGACCTCCGGTGCCCCGGCAGGCATCCCCATGCCTGCCGCATCACTCGCACCCTCAATGAGGTACCTATTACGCTAGGACCCCAACTTGTGAGCAGCCTGCGTCCAACATGGGAACAGGCTGGGAATCCCTCCCAGCATGGGAGACCTGCACCATTAACGCCGAACTGCAATGATGGAGCCATGAGCAACCGAATCGCATTCCTTGGCTGTGGGTCCATGAACGAGGCCATCCTGGCCGGTCTGGTCGAGGCGGGCACGGATCCGGCGGACATCGTGGCAACCGTCCGTCGCGCCGAGCGCGCCGCGGAGCTGGCCGAGCGCCACCACGGAATCACCGCGATCGCCGGTGAGGAGGAACCCGACAACAACAGGCAGGCAACCAAGGGGTCCGCCGTCGTCGTCCTTGGCGTCAAACCCGTGGGGATCGCGGACCTGGCCCGGGAGATCAGCGGCTCGCTCTCCCCGGACACCGTGGTGGTCAGCGTTGCGGCAGCGGTGTCCATCGCACAGCTCGAGGCGGCGCTGCCGGCCGGGCAGCCCGTGATCCGCTCGATGCCCAACACGCCCGCCAAGTTGGGACGTGGAGTGGTTTCGGTCTCGCCGGGCACCAATTGCAGCGCCGGGCAGCTGCAGGCGGTCAAGGAGGTCCTTCGGGGCGCCGGCACCGTGGTGGAGGTTCCGGAAGAGCAGGTGGACGCCCTTTCGGCCATCAGCGGCTCAGGACCGGCCTACGCGTTCTACCTGGCGGAGGCCATGGCCGCCGCGGGCGTCGAACTGGGGCTGGACGCGGAACTGTCCCTGCTGCTGGCCCGCGAGACCGTGGCCGGCGCGGGATTCATGCTGGCAGAGCCGGGCGCTGACCCGGCGGCGCTCCGCAAGGCCGTCACCAGCCCCAACGGCACCACGGAACGGGCTATCGCCACCTTCGATGAGCAGGGCATCCCCGCCATCGTCGCCGCCGGCGCGCGGGCCGCGGCGGAGCGGGCGGCGGAGATCACCCGCCAACTCGGCTGACCTCCTACGGCCGGGCGGCGAAACGCTCCAGCAGGTCCACGTGGCCGGACACGATCAGCATGTCGCGTGAGGACACCTTGGTCTCCGGCCGGGCGTAGGTGAAGTCCTCGCCCGGGGATTTCACGCCCACAATCGTTACCCCGTACTTGGACCGCACCTTGGATTCGTCCAGCGTGAAGCCCACTGTCTCACGCGGCGGGTACATCTTGACGATCGCGAAGTCGTCGTCGAATTCGATGAAGTCCAGCATGCGGCCGGACACCAGGTGGGCGGCCCGCACCCCGGCGTCCGCCTCCGGGTAGATGACGTGATTGGCGCCGATGCGGGTGAGGATCTTGCCGTGCGAGGGCGTAATTGCCTTCACCCACAGGTGCTCGATGCCCAGGTCCACCAGGTTGACGGTGATCAGCACCGAGGACTCGATGGACGTTCCAACGCCCACGACGGCGGAGCTGAACTCCTGCGCCCCGAGCTGGCGGAGAGCGTCAATGTTGGTGGCATCGGCTTCCACTACGTGCGTCAGAAGCGGCGACCACTTCTGGACCAGGGACCGGTCACGCTCGATGGCGAGGACCTCGCGGCCCTGCTTGACCAGCTGCTCCGCAGTGGAGGAACCGAACCTGCCCAGTCCAATGACCAGCACCGGTGCGTTGTGGGCGGGGCGCCGGGGGGCGTCTGAGGAACTAGCCAATGATGGGCCTCTCTTCGGGGTAGTGGTACAGCTGGCTGCGCTGGCGCAGGGCCAGCGCAGCGGCGAGTGTAACGGTTCCTACGCGGCCGGCGAACATCAGGGCCGTCAGGACGTACTTGCCTGCGGGCGCCACTTCGGCGCTCAGGTTGGTACTGAGGCCGCAGGTTGCGAAGGCGGAAATCGTTTCAAAGAGTACCCGGTCCAGCGACTGCCCGCTGATGTGGAGCAGGAGGAAAGCCCCCAGGGAGACCAGCGTCGCGCCGGCCACGATCACGGAGATGGCAACGCGCATGGCGCCTTCCGGGATGGTGCGGCCGTACACCTTCACATCGGTGTCTCCGCGGGCCTCGGCCATGATGGCCAGGAACATGATGGCAATGGTGGTCACCTTGATGCCGCCGGCCGTGGACGCCGAGCCGCCGCCGGCGAACATCAGCGCGTCCGTCAGCAGCATGGTGGTGGACTCCAGCTGGTTCTGGTCCACCAGGTTGAAGCCGCCCGACCGCATCTGGACGGACGCAAACAGGGAATGCATGACTTTGTCGCCGGTACCCATGCCGCCGATGGTGGCGGCGTTCTCCCACTCCATGACCGCCCAGGCCAGCGCGCCGGCCAGGAAAAGGATCAGCGAAACCTGGATGGTCAGCTTGGTGTGCAGGTTCCACCGCTTCCAGTTCAGCCCGTTCTGCTGCAGGACCATGACGACGGGGAAGCCCAGGCTGCCCACGAACACGCCAGCCATGATGGGGAGCAGGATCCACAGGTCGTTCTCGAACGGGATGATGCCCTCGGCGTGGGCCGTGAAGCCGGCGTTGTTGAACGAGGAGATGGCGTAGAAAATCCCATGCCACAGTGCCGTCGCCGGGCTTTCGCCGAGCATGAGGAAACGGGGCACCAGGATCACGGCAAGAGTGGCTTCGATGACAACCGAGGTGGTGATGACGATCCGCAGGAGCGTACCCACCTCGCCCAGGCGGCCGGCGTTGTTCATGGACTGCGCGGCGATCAGCTTGCCGCGTACGCCCAGCCGTTTGCTGACCATCAGCGCCAGCAGTGAAGCAAGGGTCAGGGTTCCCAGGCCGCCCACAAAGATGCCCACCAGGATGACAAGCTGCCCGAAGAAGGACCAGTGCGTCGCGGTGGTGACCACGGTCAGTCCGGTCACGCACACGGCCGATACCGCGGTGAACATTGCGTCATGCAGCGGGGTGGACTGGCCGTTGGCCGCAGCTGCCGGCAGTGACAGCAGTCCCGTGAACAGCAGGACCACCATGCCGAAGGCTGTCAGCGCCAGCCGTGCGGGGGACGTATTGGCCACTGTGTCAATGAAGTCGCGCAGCCGTGTGAGGAACCACAGCCCCTGGTGCTCGGCGGAGCCCGGCTGCCACTCTGCCCGGGCGATGGGCCCCGACTCGCGCTGCGTCATGTGGCTTTCCTTGGTTGAAACGGTTTCCTTCAGTAGTAAACCACTAATGCCCCGTAATGGCCCGGGGGTTGGACGGCTGTGCTCGGGTAGCCTGTGATTGATGACATACCTCCCCGGCCTCGCCCTGCCCGCGCCGCCAACAGTGGTGGTGTGGAGTCCGGACATGACCGCCTACAACTTCGGGGCGGGCCACCCGATGGCACCGGAACGGATGGACCTGACCGCCCGGCTGGCCCGGAGCCTGGGGCTCTTCGACCTGGCCCACGTTGACGTCGCGGCGCCCGGCGTCGCTTCGGACCCGGAGTTGGAAACGGTCCACTCCCCGGAGTTCGTGGCCGCCGTCCGCCGCGTCAGCGCCCACCCCGACAGGCACGACCATGAGCGGGGCCTGGGTACCGAGGACGACCCCGCCTTCGCCGGCATGCACGAGGCCGCAGCCCGGCTGGCCGGCGGTTCGCTCCTGGCCGCCTCCCGCATCCTGGACGGTTCAGCTCTGCATGCGGTCAATTTCGGCGGCGGCATGCACCACGCCTCCCGCAGCCGCGCCAGCGGGTTCTGCATCTACAACGACGCGGCCCTCGCCATCCAGCGGCTGCTCGACGGCGGTATCCAGCGCGTGGCATATATCGACGTCGATGCGCATCACGGCGACGGAACGGAGAGCATCTTCTGGGACGACCCCCGCGTGCTGACCATTTCGCTGCACGAGAGCGGCCTGACGCTCTTCCCCGGCACCGGGTTCGCCAATGAAACCGGCGGAGCGCCGGCGGAGGGAACGGCGGTTAACGTCGCCCTTCCCGCGGGTACGGGGGACGCCGGCTGGCTCCGGGCGTTTTACGCTGTCGTGCCGCAGCTGATCGCCGCTTTTGACCCGGACGCGATCGTCAGCCAGCACGGCTGCGACTCGCACCGGGACGACCCGCTCACGCACCTCAACCTCAGTGTGGATGGCCAGCGGGAGGCGGCCACCGCCGTCGGGAACCTCGCGGAGCGCCACTGCGGCGGCCGGTGGATCGCCACGGGAGGAGGCGGGTACAGCGTGCTGGACGTGGTGCCCAGGTCCTGGAGCCACCTGGTGGCGATTGCCGCGGCGCGGCCGGTGCCCGTGCGCACCCCCGTCCCGCAGGACTGGCGCCGGTACGTCGAGGAGAAATTCGGGACCGCCGCGCCCCGCCTGATGGGTGACGACGTGGAGCTGTGGTGGCGGTCCTGGGAAGTGGGCTTCGACCCGAACGACGCCGTGGACCGCACCATCATGGCCACCCGGAAGGCCGTCTTCCCGCTGCACGGCCTGGACCCATGGTTCGACTGATCGGCCCAGCCTGTACCGCACGAAATAGTTGATGCCTTTCGGCGTATATGTCGCTAGGGTGGAGGCATGGTGACAGACGACGTATTTGCCGTCATTGCGGAATCTACCCGGCGGGACATCCTGGTGGCCCTTCGTGCGGGTGACAAGGCTGTAGGCGAGCTGGTGCAGGAGCTTGAGGCGAGCCAGCCCACGATTTCGAAGCACCTGAAAGTACTCCGCGAGGCCCAGCTGGTGAGCATGCGCGCCCAGGGCCAGAAGCGGTACTACGCGCTGAACCGGGAACCGCTGGAGGGCATTTCGCACTGGCTGGAGACGTTCGACGTCGGCAATGCGGCCGCCGCCCCCTCCGCGCCGGCCGCCCGAGGAGCCCAGGGGAAGGCCGCCGCAGCAGGCCGCCCGTCAGCCGGAACGGCCGCCGCGGCGCGTTCAGCCGGTGAAGCCAGTCGAACTGCCGCGGGCGCGCCGGAAGAGGTTGCCGCCGAAGCTGTCTCTGCCGGTGTCCTTGCGAGGGACGGCGCGGAACTGAGCCCCGCCGTCGTGATTCCCGGCGGAACTGCCGCCGCGCTGAGCGACGACACCGTGCCCCAGCAGATTGGCCGCAGCGTGGGCCGTGCCGCAACGAAGGCCGCGGACCTCCTGGCGAACCTCCCCAAGTTCGGCCGGAAGAAATAGGACCTGCCGGGACCGATGCCTACCTGCGCAGCAGGCGCACGTGGTCCGGGTTAAGTTCGGAGATCCGGCTGGCGCCCAGCAGCGCCATGGTGCGGGCCATGTCCTTTTCGAGGATCTGCAGGGTGCGGTCCACTCCGGCGCGGCCACCGGCCATCAGCCCATACAGGTAGGCGCGGCCAATCAGCGTGAAATCGGCACCCAGTGCCAGGGCGGCCACAATGTCCGCGCCGCTCATGATGCCGGTGTCCAGCATGATCGCTGCGTCCGTGTTGTCCTTGGTGAACGCTTCCTTGACCTCCGGAAGGAGGTGGAACGGGATCGGCGCGCGGTCCAGCTGGCGGCCGCCGTGGTTGGACAGGATAACGCCGTCGGCGCCGTGGTCCACCACCCGCCGGGCGTCCTCCACCGTCTGGATGCCCTTGACCACCAGGTTGCCCTTCCAGGTGTCCCGGAGCCAGTCCAGGTCCTGGAAGGTGAGCGTGGGGTCGAACATGGAGTTGATCAGGTCCGCCACGGTGCCCGTGTAGCGGGACAGGGACGCGAAGGTCAGCGGCTCGTGGGTGAGGAAGTTGAACCACCATGCGGGCCGGTAGGAGGCGTCCAGGACGGTCTTGAGCGTCAGGGCCGGCGGGATGGTCATCCCGTTGCGGACGTCGCGGAGCCGGGCGCCGGCCACGGCGGTGTCCACGGTGACCATGAGGGTGTCGTTGCCTGCCTTGGCCGCGCGTTCGATGAGTTCCAGCGAGCGGTCCCGGTCCGTCCAGAGGTACAGCTGGAACCAGTTGCGGCCGTTCGGAGCGGCCGCGGCGACGTCCTCGATTGAGGCGGTACCCATCGTGGAGAGGGTGTACGGGATGCCTGCGGCTTCTGCTGCCTGCGACCCGGCGTATTCGCCCTCGGACTGCATCATCCGGGTGAAGCCGGTGGGGGCGATGCCCACGGGCAGGCGGGAGGTCCGGCCAAGGATGTCCGTGCTCAGATCGATCTGGGATACGTTCCGGAGGATGCCCGGGCGGAATTCGATGTCCAGGAAGGCTTCGCGGGCGCGGCGAAGCGTGATCTCCTCTTCGGCGGCGCCATCCGTGTAGTCGAACGGTGCCCGCGGTGTGCGGCGCTTGGCGATGTCACGAAGCTCCCAGATGGTGCTGGCGCGCTTGAGGCGGGCTTCCTTGCTGAACTCCGGCGTCTTGAACTGCATGAGCGGCGCGAGGTCCGAGTACTTGGGAATCCGGCGCTTCAGCGCGGCGGGCACCTTGGATGCGGGGGCGGCGGACGACGCCGGCGCGGCAACAGGTGCCCGCGTTGCCGGGAAGTCCGTGGTTTCCGGAGCGGGGGTCGCCTCGGGATTGCCGGGTTGGAGCGTGTGCGTCATGGCGTCCTTCGTTGGGCGTGCCGGTGGTGGTCTGCCTCACACTGTACGACATGTGGTCGGACCACATCAACCCTTTGAGTTTTCCTCCACTCACACGGCTTAAGCGGGGTGTTAAGGGCTGTAACTGGACACAAAACGGGATGTTGCGGAGACGATTTGGCGGGTGGTGCGGTGCGCGGCTATGGTCTTTCCCATGACAAACCGTTGGTATGCGTATTTTTCGTTGGCTCTGGAGGGGCCCGCGTCTGACTGACACGCATCCAACTACCTTCAGAGCCAACAGGGCAGAGATCATTCTCTGCCCTTCGCCGTTTCTCCGGCGGGTTCTGAAATTCCGGGCCCGCTTCCCATCTGGAACAGGACCCACCACATGAACACCGCAACAGCCCAGAACTCCACCTCGAACCTGCGCGTCAGCGAATTCACCGCCCTCCCCACACCCCAGGACCTCATCGCGGAGCTGCCCCTGGACGAAAAGGCGGCAGGCGTCGTCGAACGCGGCCGTGACGAAGTCCGCGCAGTCATGGACGGGGTGGACGACCGCCTCCTGGTCATCGTTGGCCCCTGCTCCATCCATGACCCCAAGGCCGGCCTGGAATACGCCCGCCGGCTGGTCAGCCAGGCCGGGAAGCACAAGGAGGACCTGCTGATCGTCATGCGCACGTACTTCGAAAAGCCACGCACCACGGTGGGCTGGAAGGGCCTGATCAACGATCCGCGCCTTGACGGCAGCCACGACATGGTCACCGGCCTGCGCACCGCACGCCGGTTCCTGCAGCAGGTCACCGCACTGGGCCTGCCCACCGCCACCGAGTTCCTGGAGCCCATCAGCCCGCAGTACATGGCAGACCTGATCGCGTGGGGCGCCATCGGGGCACGGACCACCGAGAGCCAGATCCACCGCCAGCTGGCCTCCGGGCTGTCCATGCCGGTCGGCTTCAAGAACGGGACCGACGGCGACCTCCAGGTGGCAATCGACGCCTGCGGTGCCGCCGCGGCAGCCCAGTCCTTCCTGGGGATCGACGGCGACGGCCGCGCCGCCCTGGTGGCGACTTCCGGAAACCCGGACACTCACATGATCCTCCGCGGCGGCCGGAAGGGGCCGAACTACTCGGCGGCCGACGTCGGGAGTGCTTCCGAAAAACTTGCTGCCAAGCACCTGAACCCCCGCCTGATCGTGGACGCCAGCCACGCAAACAGCGGCAAGAGCCACCACCGGCAGGCCGAGGTGGCGCTGGAAATCGGGGCGCAGTTGGAGGACGGCGGCACCGCTGCCCAGGCCGTCGCCGGAGTCATGCTCGAGAGCTTCCTGGTGGGCGGCGCACAGAGCCTGGATGTCGCTGAGAACGCGGCCGGGCGGGCTGACCTGGTGTACGGCCAGAGCGTCACGGATGCCTGCATGGAGTGGGACGTCACGGTGTCCGTCCTGGACCAGCTGGCGGCGTCGGCCCGGAAGCGCCGGACGGCCTGCTAAAAGTGCCGTCAGGCACTTTCACTTCTGCCACATGAACAACTAGAGTGTGCAAATAGGTGGTTGGTGGATGGCTCAGCATCAGAACACCGCATTGGCATTACATGGGGTCACTGTGTCCATCCGTCAGCAAAGGAATTCAGGGAAATGTCGGCAGAGCAGAACTTCTCCAACGCGAAGTTCCTGACCGTGGCAGAAGTCGCCCAGGTCATGCGGGTCTCCAAAATGACGGTGTACCGTCTTGTCCACGCCGGCGAACTGCCGGCCGTCCGCTTCGGCCGCTCCTACCGGGTGCCGGAAAACGCCGTGGAGCAGTACCTCCAGGGCGCCATCGTGGACGGGCACACCGAGACTGCCTGATCCGCGCTGTCAGGAGCCGCTCCGGATAAGCGGTACCCTGTTAAGGAACGTTTTACGTCATTGTAAGAATCTGTCAGTTGTCAGTTCGTTGCTCAGTCCGCGAACCATTTCCATCAGACAGGTACTGCATCTAGTTTGGTAAGGAACTTTCGTGGGTTCAGTTATTAAGAAGCGTCGCAAGCGTATGGCCAAGAAGAAGCACCGCAAGCTGCTTCGCAAGACCCGTCACCAGCGCCGCAACAAGAAGTAAATACTTCGCACAGCGTGGAACTGCCCGTCGCCTTTCTGGCGGCGGGCTTTTCTGTTGCCACGGAGGCTTAGAGCCGCGGGCCGCGCATCCGGGCGAAGCCCTTCCAGAGCCCGTACACGGCGCCGCAGACGGTGGCGGCCTTGAGCCCGAAGGTGGCGGCCCGCCGGCCGGCCCGGAAGTCATACACGGGCCAGTTGTTATCGCGGGCGTGCCGGCGCAGCCGTGAGTCCGGATTGATGGCCACCGGGTGGCCCACCAGGGTGAGCAGCGGGATGTCATTAAAGGAGTCGCTGTAGGCCCAGCATCGCTTGAGGTCCAGGCCTTCGGTGTCGGCTATTGCCTGGACGGCCACGGCCTTGGCGGATCCGTGCAGGATGTCGCCCACCAGCCGGCCGGTATACAGCCCGTCGGAAATCTCGCCCACCGTGCCCAGGGCTCCGGTGAGGCCCAGCCGGGTGGCGATGACCGTAGCCACCTCGATGGGGGTGGCGGTTACCAGCCAGACGCGCCGGCCCACGCGCAGATGTTGATCTGCCAGGGCCTTGGCGCCGGGCCAGATCCGGGAGGCAATCATCTCGTCGTAGACTTCCTCGCCCAGGATCCTGACGTCATCGACGCTGATGCCCACCGCGAGGCTGAGGGCGGAATCGCGGACCGCATGGACGTCATCCATGTTTTCTCCGCGGGCCATGAACATGAACTGCTTCCACGCCATCCCGGCTGCCTGCCGCAGGGTGAATGCACCGCGCTGGTGCATCTTACGGGCCACGTGGAACAGGCTGGCCCCGCGCATCAGGGTGTTGTCCACGTCGAAGAAAGCCGCCTCGCCGGGCTGCGGCGACGCAACCGGCCTGGTGACTACGGCGACGTATTTCTCCTCGGGCATGGTCTCGAGTCTAGTTGTATCGCCCTCGGAGGCCAGGAACGCCCGGCGGGGACGGGCGGCAAAAAGAAGCAGCTAGCGGCCCGGAATCACCGACCGTAAACTGGGTGCGAGCAAAGGAGCGGCCGCGATGGGCGCTGAAGTTCGTCATCCAGAGGTTCAATCCTGCGCGCGGGGATCCCGGAGGCGGGCCCTGACGGCGGTGCTCGCGTTCCTTGCACTTCTCCTGGGTTTCGTCCCCGGAGCGCCTTCCGCCCACGCCGTGTCCCTGTACGGCCACGACATCTCGTGGCCGCAATGCCCGACGGCGGCGGGCGGCTTTGGTCTGCCCATGCCGCCCGCGTCGTCCCAGTTCGTCATCATCGGCCTGACGAAGGGGCTGCCCTTCACCGAGAACCCGTGCCTGGCGAGCCAGGTGGACTGGGCCAGGACCAACAGCAAGCCCGCGCAGGCGTACACCATGGCGGCTTTCCCCACGCCTGGACAGCTCGCTACGTACGGGACGCAAGGACCCTGGTCCGCCACCACCCGCGCCGGCCAGCTGTCCAACGTGGGATATGCCGAAGCGCGCTTCGCCATCGCCAGCCTGGCACGGGTGGGCTTTGCGCCGACGGTGGTGTGGATCGACGTCGAGCCCCGTCCGGCCCAGCCCTGGCCCACGGCCACCGCAGCCCAGCAGCGCGAAAACCGATACATCATCGAGGGCATCATGCGCGCCCTGCGGGACGCGAAATTCTCGTACGGCCTCTACTCGTTTGCATCAGGATGGGCCGGCATCACCGGCTCGTGGCGGCTGCCAGGCGTCCCGGTGTGGGCAACAGCCGGCAAGCTGGACTACCCCGGGGAGGCGCTGGACCGCTGCCATCAGCCGAGCTTCTCGGGGGGACGCGTCTACATTTCGCAGTGGTACGACGACACCCGGGACTACGACCTGACCTGCGATCCCTATGCATTCACTCCTTTGCCCATCCCGGCATCGAGCCTCTCCGGATCGACCGCGGACTTCAACGGTGACTGGAACACGGACATCCTCGCCCGCGTGCCAGCCACCGGCGAGCTGCGGATGTACCCCGGAAACGGGCGCGGAGGCCGGCTCCCCGGCGTGCCCATCGGCAAGGGGTGGAACATCTTCAACTCCCTCGAAACACCCGGAGACTTCGACGGGGACGGTGCGCTGGATGTCCTGGCCCGGGAAACTGCCACCGGCTACCTGTGGCTCTACCGCGGCAACGGCACCGGCGGCTTCCTGCCCCGGCTCCGCATCGGCAACGGCTGGAACATCTTCACCGCCATCATCGGCCCCGGCGATTTCAACGGGGACCAGCGGGTCGACATCCTTGCGAGGGAAACCCGCACCGGCTACCTGTGGCTGTACCGTGGCAACGGCGCCGGCGGCTTCCTGCCCCGGGTGCTCGTCGGCAGCGGCTGGAACATCTTCAGCGCCATCGTCGGCCCGGGGGACATGAACGGCGACGGGGCAGCCGACGTCCTGGCGCGGGAGAGTGCGACGGGATTCCTATGGCTGTACCGCGGTAACGGTGCCGGCGGCTGGCTGCCCCGGATCAGGGTGGGCAGCGGATGGAATGCGATGACCGCCGTCGTAAGCCCTGGCGACTTCAACGGCGACCGCCGTCCCGATCTGCTGGCCCGCGACGGTGCCGGCATGCTGTGGCTCTACCCCGGCAGCGGTGCCGGCGGCCTGGTTTCGCGGATCCAGGTGGGTCCGGGCTGGAACGGGCTCTCACCGCTCTTCTGACAGCGCCCTGTTTGATGCGGCTGGGTCGCCTATGGGATGGATGTGATTCAGTCGCGCGAGAAGGCGCGCATCCCGGTCCGTCACCGCGTCCCCGCGAACGGGGCTACCGTTAACGCATGGCTACACCGCGCGTCGTCCTGATCACCAAATCTGAGTGCCACCTTTGCGAAGAGGCGCGCAACGCCGTCGGACGCGTTACTGCCGCGCTGGGGCTGGCCTGGACGGAAGAGTCCATGGACCAGAGCCCGGAACTGCGTGAACGCTACGCCGAGGAGATCCCGGTGGTGCTGGTGGACGGCGTCCAGCGCGATTTCTGGAAGATCGACGAAAACCGCCTGCACCGTGTCCTCCAGCGCGCCATGGCGCAGTAGGGGAGTGGCTTCACGTGAATACGGCTGCTTTGTTGGCACCGGCAGCGTGGCCCTAGAGTGGAGGCACGACGCAGCGCGAAGGATGGGATGGTGACGGCAATGGACCACACCCCGCATCCTGTTGCGGACCTTCCGGGGGCGCCGGGGAAGGAAATTCCCCCGGCTGCCGTGGCGCGGCTGACCATCTACCTGCGCGCCCTGAACGCGCTAATGGCCGACGGCGTGGAGCGGGTTTCATCCGAATCCCTTGCCGAAGTCTCCGGCGTGAGTTCGTCCACCCTGCGTAAGGATCTATCGCACGTTGGGTCCTACGGGACAAGGGGCGTCGGCTACGAGGTGCAGTACCTCAGCCGCCACATCGCCGCGGCCCTGGGTCTGACCCATGACTGGAAAGTCGCGATTGTTGGTGCCGGCAACCTGGGCAAGGCGCTGGCCCGGTATGGCGGTTTCGAATCCCGGGGCTTCGATGTGGTGGCCATCTTTGACGCCGACCAGATGGTGGTGGGCAACGAAGTCGGCTGGCTCCGGGTGAGCGACGTTGCCGACCTTGAGCCCGTCCTGCACCGGACCGGCGCCAACATGGTGGTGCTGGCGCTGCCGGCGGCCGTGGCGCAGGACGTGTGCGACAGGGTGGTCGCGGCAGGAGTGCACAGCATCCTCAGCTTCGCCCCCGTCATTCTCCAGGTGCCCGACGGGGTCAACCTGCGCAAGGTGGATATGGCCACCGAACTGCAGATCCTGGCGTACCACGCGCAACGGGCGCAGGCTCCGGGGCAGACCGCCTAATCCCGGCGGTGTCCGGCGCCTGCCCCCGTTGAAGTGTGCAGGTCTGGCTACAGGGTGCTGGTGTTTGCGGGCGGGCATTACCGCCCGTACGGGTTGCCCATGCCGCCGCCGTAGGGGTTGGCGAACGGCTGCTGGCGGAAGTACGGAGCAGTTGCCGGCAGGTAGAGCAGGACGATCGCGACGATGCCCAGGACCGTGCCCAGGGTGGCGATGGTGGGCGGTCCGAAGAGTCCGAACACGGAGAGCGCGGCGAAGACGGTTCCCAGGATGCGGGCCCAGTTCTTGCCCTTGCGGACGAAGACGGCGACCAGCAGGTAGAGGACCACGCCTATGATGCCGAACACCACCATGGTGCCGGCGATAAGGCCCTTGATGTCGTCGTAGCTGACCGCGTTGCCGCTGCCCTCGAGCTGCCGCTCGAATTCCTCGCGGAACATGGGGTTGTCCAGGTCTCCCAGGCCCGTCAGCAGCGAAATGAGGAAGATGGCCCCGGACGCGATGAGCAGCCAGAACGAAACATTGACCAGCTGCGGCGCCTGGCCCTTGCCGCCGCCGTTGGGCTGCTCGGAGGGGTACTGGGCGTAGGGGGACTGGCCATACGGCTGCTGCCCGTAAGGGGACTGGCCGTAGGGTGCCTGGCCGTACTGCGGGGAATTCTGGCCGTACGGCGCCTGGCCTCCGGGCTGCTGCCCATAACCGGGAGCCGGCGGCGGATTCTGTCCGTACTGCGGGGCATTCTGGCCGTACTGCGGCGGGTTTTGCCCGTACTGGGGAGCGTTTTGCCCGTACTGCGGGGCGTTTTCGCCATAGCGCGGCGGCTGGTTCGCTGAGCTGTCCCCATGCCGGGGATCGTTCGGGCCGGGCGGCGGGGGGACGGGCGGAGTGCTCATGGGCGGTCCTTTTCCAGAAATGCTTCCAAAACGGTACTGCCGGGATCGATCCTGCCCTACCCCCGGCATGGCTTAGCTCAACCGTACCCCTGCACGGTCGCGTTGTGGGGATAACCCGCATAAACACAGCACCCCGGGCGCCCTGCTGCTGAAGCCGGGTGCCCGGGGTGCTGATGCAATTGGGAGAAAGCTGCTTATGCTGCGGGGGCGATGAAGGCCAGTTCCAGGTTGATGGCAACCTTGTCGCTGACCAGCACGCCGCCGGTCTCGAGGACAGCATTCCAGGTGAGGCCGAAGTCCTTGCGGCTGATGGTCGTCTCAGCGGAGAGGCCGGCGCGGGTGTTGCCGAACGGGTCGACAGCAACGCCGTTGAACTCCGTTTCCAGGACGACCGGGCGGGTGACACCCTTGATGGTCAGGTCGCCGGAGAGCTCGTAGCTGTTGCCCTTGGCCACGAGGCCGTTGGAGACGAAGGTCATCTCGGGGAACTTCTCCACGTCGAAGAAGTCCTCGCCCTTGACGTGGCCGTCGCGGTTGGTGTCGCCGGAGTCGAAGCTGCCGGTCTGGATGGTGGCGTTGACCTTGGAGTCGACGACGTCCTCGGCAACCTCGAGGGTCGCTGCCGCTTCGGTGAACTGGCCGCGGACCTTGCTGATGCCTGCGTGACGGACGGTGAATCCGATCTCGCTGTGGGAGTTGTCCAGGATCCAGGTGCCGGTGGTGACGTCTGCGGGAAGTGCCATGGTGATGCTCCTTGAGGTGGAAGGGCTGTGCTGTCTGCGTTGAGGCCATTGACGCTTCATCTGTTGAAGTCTCAACTAACCGCTGCATTTAGTATAAACATGCATTTGCATCTTTTGTTCCCCCGGGCGGGAACTTTTTTACAAAATCCTGAGTTCTACCGGGTGTAGAAGATTTCGGATCGCACGCCATCTTTGAGAAACTGGTAAACATGCCCCAATCCACTGTCCACTTGCTCCGCCATGGCGAGGTCCATAATCCTGACGGCGTGCTGTACGGCAGGCTGCCCGCATTCCACCTCTCGGAGCTGGGCCGCCGGATGGCTGAAATGCTCGCGGAGCACTTCGCCCGGCGGGCCGCCGCAGGGGCACGGATCACCTACCTGGCAGCGTCCCCGCTGGACCGTGCCCAGGAGACCGCCCGCCCCACGGCAGAGGCACTGGGACTGGAGATCCACACGGACGGACGGATCATCGAGGCGGAAAACTACTTCGAGGGCCTGAAGGTCACCAAGGCCGAACTCCGCAAGCCCAAGCACTGGCCACACCTGGTCAACCCCCTCCGCCCGTCCTGGGGCGAGCCCTACAAGCAGCAGGCGTCCCGTGTCATGGATGCGGTCCAGGAAGCGCGCCTGCGTGCAATAGAACTTGCCGGCAGCGATTACGGCACGGCCGGTCCTGAAGCGATCATGGTCAGCCACCAGCTCCCGATCTGGGCCACCCGGCTCAGCGCCGAGGGCAAACCGCTGTGGCACGACCCGCGCAAGCGGGAGTGCACGCTGACCTCCATCACCTCCCTGGTGTTCGACGACGCCGGCGTGCTTCTGCGCGTCGAGTACACCGAGCCGGCGGCCTCCCTTCTTCCGGGTGCGGCCAGCACCCCTGGAGCCTGATAGTGACTGACAGCAACAGCAGCAAGCCCCGCAGCGCCGGGCCCCTCGCCTCCCGGCGCAGCGTACTGGCCGCCGGCGGCTTCACCCTGGCGGCACTGACCCTTGGGCTGTCCGCGTGTGCCCAGGAAGACGCCCTGGCCAAGCAGGCCCGCGCCGGGGACAACAAGAACTACGTGGCCGGAGACGGCTCCGTGACCGAGTTCGCCGCAACGGACCGCAAGGCCCCGGTCCAGGTCACCGGAACGCTCTTCAACGGCACGGCCATCACCCCTGCGGACTTCCAGGGCAAGGTCACGGTGCTGAACTTCTGGTTCGCCGCATGCGCACCCTGCCGGGTGGAGGCCCCCATCCTCGAGGAGCTGCACCAGGAATTCAAGGACCAGGGGGTCCAGTTCTTCGGCGTGAACCTGCGCGACGAGAAAGCCACCGCGGAAGCGTTCGACAAGACCTTCGGCCTCACGTATCCCAGCTTCGACGACCAGGACGGCGGAGTGCTGCTGGCCGTCTCCGGACTCGTCCCGCCCGGAGCGGTTCCCACCACACTGGTCCTGGACAAGCAGGGCCGGGTGTCCGCCCGCGTGCTCGGCGAGATCGAGCGCGGCACCCTGAAGGCCCTCATCGCCGCGGCCGTGGCAGAGTAGCCGGCCGTGAACAGCCCCTTCGCCGAAGCCATCCTCAACGGTTCGCTGCTGCTGGCCATCCCGGTGGCCCTGCTGGCCGGACTGGTCTCCTTCCTGTCCCCGTGCGTGCTGCCCCTGGTCCCCGGATACCTGGGGTATGTCACAGGCCTGAGCGGCGTGGACCTGCAGAAGCAGAAGCGCGGCCGGATGCTCGCCGGGATCGGGCTGTTCGTCCTGGGTTTCTCCGTGATCTTCGTCCTGCTGGGCGGCGCCTTCGGACAGCTTGGTACCCTCGTCACGGGCAGCCAGAACGCGTGGATCACCCAGCTCCTGGGCATCGTGGTGATCATGATGGGCGTGGTGTTCATGGGTGGCCTGGGCTGGTTCCAGCGTGACGCCAAAATTCACGCCAAACCGCCGGCCGGCCTGTGGGGAGCTCCGCTGCTGGGCCTGACCTTCGGGCTCGGCTGGGCGCCGTGCATCGGCCCCACCTATTCCGCGGTCCAGCTGCTGAGCCTCTCCGGCGGTTCATCCGCGGCCAAGGGCGCCTTCCTGGCCTTCGTGTACAGCCTGGGCCTGGGCATCCCCTTCCTGTTGATTGCGCTGGGCCTGCGCCGCGGCATGGGCGTGATGGCGTTCTTCCGCGAGCACCGCGTGGCCATCCAGCGCACCGGAGGAGGCATCCTGGTGCTGCTGGGACTGCTGATGGCCAGCGGCGTGTGGGGTACCTGGGTCACCGGGCTGCAGTACTGGTTCCAAACCGACGTGAAGTTGCCAATCTGATGAGCGAGCGAGTGAACGAAGAAGCTAAGTCTGCCGTGACCGGTCCGAAGCCTGACGCTGAAGACGCAAGGGCCGGCGCAAAGCCGGACGCGGCGGTGCCGGTCCTCGGCCCCCGGGAAATGCTCCGCTGGGCGTGGACCCAGCTGACCAGCATGCGCACGGCGCTGTTCCTGCTGCTCCTGCTGGCCGTGGCCGCCGTGCCGGGCTCCCTGTTCCCGCAGCGGCCCGCCAACCCTTCCGTGGTCACCCAATACATCAAGGACAACCCCGACTACGGCAGGATCCTGGACTCGCTGCAGCTCTACGACGTCTACTCTTCCGTCTGGTTCTCCGCCATCTACCTGCTGCTCTTCACCTCCCTGATCGGCTGCGTGGTTCCCCGCGCCATCGCCCATTACAAGGCGATGCGCTCCCAGCCGCCGCGTACCCCCAAACGCCTGTCCCGCCTGCCGGAGTACGGCACCCTGGCCATTCCCGCCCGTGCCGGGATCCCGGCGTCGGACGCCATCCACCGTGCCGCGGCGCTGCTGAAGAAGCGCGGCTACCGCGTTGAGGTGAGGGACGACGACGGCGCGCGGCCATCCTTGGGGGCCGAGCGCGGCTTCCTGAAGGAAGTGGGCAACCTGGTGTTCCACACGTCGCTGATCGGCGTGCTGGTGTCCGTGGCCGCCGGCGGCCTGTTCGGCTACAGCGGCCAGCGCATCCTGGTGGAGGGCGACACATTCGTGAACACCCTGGTGGGCTACGACCAGTTCACGCCCGGCACCAACTTCCAGTCCAGCCAGCTGGAGCCCTACTCGGTCCAGCTGGACAAGTTCGACATCACGTTCGACCGTGAATCGCAGGGCAAGTTCGGCCAGCCCATCGATTTCTCCGCCGCGGTGACCACCAAGGAAAGCCCGGACGCGCCGGCCAAGCAGAAAATCCTGAAGGTCAACGACCCGGTCAGCCTGGGTGGCACCAGCATCTACCTGACCGGCAACGGCTACGCGCCCGTGGTGACCATCCGCGACGGCGAAGGCAACGTGGCCATGCAGGGCCCCGTGGTGGCCAAGCTGCAAGGCGACAACTACTACTCCTCCGTGGTCATCAAGGTCCCGGACGCCAAGCCGGACCAGCTGGGCTTCGTAGGCTTCTTCCTGCCCACCGCGTTCGTCACGGACGAGGGCGTGTCCTTCAGCGGCGACCCGGATCTCTTCAACCCGCAGCTGACCCTGAACTCGTTCTACGGCGATCTGGGCCTGGACGCCGGCGCACCGCAAAACGTCTTCGAACTGGACGTGGCGGAGCTGACGCCGCTGAACGCCCGGAACCTGGATGCCGGCGGCATCACCCTGGCTCCGGGCACCAGCTACACCCTGCCGGACGGCAAGGGCAGCATCAGCTTCGACGGCGTGAAGCGCTACATCGGCGTGGACATCCACCACAACCCCGGCCAGATGTACGCGTTGATCTTCGCGCTGCTGGCAGTGGCGGGCCTGGTCGCCTCCCTCTACGTCAACCGCCGCCGCGTCTGGGTGCGCACCGGCACCTCCGAGGACGGCCGCACTATGGTGGAATACGGACTCCTGGCCCGGGGCGAAGACCACAGGCTGGCCGGAGAAGCCGACACCATCCGGAAGCTGCTGGCCGCCGAATGGCAGCTGGATCCGGACGCCGCTGCCACAGAACCTTCCTCCACCTCCACCCCAGCCGGCCCCGCAGGGCCCGAAAAGGACCAGTAATGCCGTACGGAATCAACGAAACCATGGGACAGTACAGCGAGCTCTTCATGCTGCTCGCGGCCGGCACCTACACCGTTGCCTTCATCGCCTTCGCCTGGGACCTGGCCAAGAGCAGCAAGGCACTGCGCGCCATAGACCTGAAGGCCGCACAGGCGGGAGAACAGGCTGCTGTTCCGGCCGTCGTGGGGGCCGGCGCCGCAGCGGCGGGCGGCGAGGCGGACTCCGGTGCGTCCCGCCTGGACGGGCCCGCGGGACGTGCGGAGCGGCCGTCGTCGTCCGTTGCCAAGGCGGCCGGCGCCACCGGCGTGGCCATGGCTGACGCCGACATGAAGTACGCAGCCGAACGCCGCGCCCCCGCACGGGTCGCCGTCGCCCTGACCGTCCTGGGCGCCGTTATCCACGGCGCCGGCGTGGTTACCCGCGCCATCGGCGCCGGACGCGTGCCGTGGGGCAACATGTACGAATTCCTCACCACCGGCGCGTTCGTGGCCATCGCCGTGTTCCTGCTGGCGCTGATCCGCCGCGACCTGCGCTTCCTGGGCACTTTCGTGGTGGGGCTGGGCATCATCATGCTGGTGGCCGCCTCCGTGGCGTACTGGACCCCTGTGGGCCACCTGGTCCCGGCGCTGCAGAGCTACTGGCTGATCATCCACGTGTCCATCGCCGTGCTTTCGTCCGCCCTGTTTACGCTGACGTTCGCGATGTCAGTGCTGCAGCTGGTCCAGGCACACCGGCAGAAGACCGTGGCCGCCGGCGGAGCCGACAAGCTCGGCTTCATGCGCCTGGTGCCGTCCGCACTGAGCCTGGAAAACCTCTCCTACCGCATCAACGCCATCGCCTTCATCGGCTGGACGTTCACGCTGATGTTCGGCGCCATCTGGGCAGAGAAGGCCTGGGGCCGGTTCTGGGGCTGGGACACCAAGGAAGTCTGGACGTTCGTCATCTGGGTGGTCTATGCCGGCTACCTGCACGCCCGCGCCACGCGCGGCTGGACCGGAACCCGGGCGGCCTGGCTGTCCATTGTGGGCTACCTGTGCGTAATCTTCAATTTCACCATCGTGAACCAGTTCTTCAACGGGCTCCACTCGTACTCAGGGCTTTAGGGCTCCTGCGGGGCGAGCCTGAATAACGGGGCGCTACGGCGTCCCGTCCGGGCCTTGGGCGCCGCTATCCCGGTCGCCGGTATCGCGGGGATCCTTGCCGCCGCCCTGCTCCCGTGACTTCGCGTCAAGTTCATCCTTGAGCTTCTGCAGGCGGGCCGCCTCCGCCTGGTTGCGGCGGCGTGCCTCAAGGTTGCGAAGGAAGTCGGGGTCGTCGTCCGGCGCGGTGGGATGACGGTACTCCTGCGGCCTGGCCGAACCGCCGCGGGGCCGGCCCATCAGCAGCCACAGGATGGCGCCCAGGACCGGCAGCACGATCATGACTACGATCCAGGCGGGCTTGGAGATGCCCCGGGTGAGGCGGGCGTCAGTGCGGATCACGTCCACCAGGCCATACACGAAGATGACGAGGACAGCGACGGCCAGAGCCACACGGATGAGCATGCCATTAAGTCTATCGCCCGCGGGAGCAAGGGCTTCCGGCGGGGGCGGCTAAACTTGAATAGTGGCCTTTTTGAAATATTCCCTGATCCGCCTGGCGCTCTTTGTGCCCCTGTTCGTGCTTTTCCTGTTCCTGCAGCTGGGCGCACTGATGTCCGTGGTGGCAGCTGCGCTCATCGCTTTCGCCGTGAGCTACCTGTTCTTTCAGAAGCAGCGCGACGAAGCTGCGGCCGCACTGCACCAGCGCTTTTCCGGCAAGGCCAAGCCCATCCGTTCCGCCGGCGAGGTCCAGGACGCGGACGCCGAGGACACGCTGCTGGACTCCAACCCGGGCGTCACCATCCGGAACGACGCCACGGAGCGCAAGAACCCGTAACGCCTCCCGCCGTACTGATGGATCCCGAGCCGCTAGAACCCGTGGCTGAGCACCAGTCCGGCTGAGAAGAGCAGGCTGTATCCGAGGTTGATCAGCCCGGTCTGCTTCAGGACGGGGATCAGGCTCTTGCGCTTGCGGCCGTTGATCATGAGCCAGGCCGGCATCAGGCAGGCCGGGATGAGCAGCAGGACGATCAGCATCCACGGCCGGCCCGGAGCCAGCACCACCACCAGCAGGATGGCCACGGCGAGCATGAGCACGTAACTTTCGCGCGCATGCTTGTCGCCCAGCCGGACAGCGAGGGTCTTCTTGCCCGCCTGGATATCGGTGGGGATGTCGCGGACGTTGTTGGCCATCAGCAGCGCCGTGGCAATCAGGCCGGTGCCCACCGCGCCGATGATGGCGGGCAGGTTGACCTGGCCGGCCTGCGTGTAGGTGGTGCCCAAGGTGGCCACGAGGCCGAAGAAGACGAACACGAACACGTCGCCCAGACCGAGGTAGCCGTAGGGGTTCTTTCCTCCGGTGTAGCCCCAGGCAGCCATCACGCAGCCCAGCCCCACCAGGAGCAGCCACCAGCTCTGGGTGATCACCACCAGGATGAGTCCAAAGACCATCGCCGCGGCGAATGCGCCGAAGGCTGCATATTTGACGTGGTCCGGTTCCGCGGCGCCGGAACCTACAAGCCGCAGGGGGCCCACCCGGTCGTCATCGGTGCCGCGTATTCCGTCCGAGTAATCATTCGCGTAGTTCACGCCTACCTGCAGGAGAAGCGCCACCAGGGCCGCCAGGATCGCATTCAGCAGAAGGAACGAATCCATCTCGTAGGCGGCGGCGGAACCGATCAGCACCGGCGCGATCGCAGCCGGAAGCGTGCGAAGGCGGGCGCCTTTGATCCATTGTGCGGCTGTGGCCACGGTCAGTACCTCGTGTTGGCTCGGAAATACGGCAGGACAGGGATGGTGCTCCCGCCGCGATGGTGCAGGTCCACTTTACTTTCCCCGGTGCCGCGCGCTGAGTTCAGCGGTCATGGCCAGCCGGTCGGGCTTCCCATTGGGCAGCATGAGCAGCGCCGGTGCGGCCAGGACGGTTTTGGGGGCCAGCAGGCCCAGGGTGTTGTGCCACTGCCCTTCCAGCGCGGTGCCCTGCTCTTCCGGGTCCGCGTTCGGCGCCACCGCCACATAGGCGGCCACGGCCTGTCCCCATTCAGCGGACGGCACGCCGGCCACGAAAGCCGCGCCCACGCCGTCGGACTTTTCCAGCTCTTCCTGGACCCGTGCCGCGGACACCTTGATGCCTCCGGTGATGATGACGTCGTCCGCGCGTCCCAGCACGGTGAGCCGGCCGTCGTCGTCCAGGCGGCCCAGGTCGCTGGTACGGTACCAGCGCACGCCGTCCTCTTCGAAGAAGGTGCCCGTTTCAAGGTCCGGCGCCTCCAGGTACCCGGCGGCGATGGTGTCGCCGCCCAGGAGGATCCGGCCGTCCGGGTCCACGCGCACGGAGACGCCCTCCAGAGGGTAACCGTCGTAGACGCAGCCGCCGCAGGTCTCCGCGGAGCCGTAGGTGCTGATAACCCGGACGCCTGCGTCGCGGGCGGCGGCCATCAGCGATGACGGTGCCGGCGCTCCGCCCAACAGCACGGCGTTGAAGCGGCGCAGTACGGCGAGCGTGTCGGCTGAAGGGTCCTGCAGGAGCCGCTGGAGCTGGGTGGGGACCAGCGAGGTGAACCGGACGGTGTCCGTCAGTTCCAGCGCCGCCGCGGTGAACGCCTGGGGGGTGAACCCGCCGGACATGTCCATCACCCATGGCCGGGTGCCGGCGAAAAGCGACCTGACCAGTACCTGGACGCCGGCCACATACTGGATGGGCAGCGCCAGCAGCCACTGGCCTTCGCCCTTGAGCGCGATCGCGGTAGCCATCGAGGACGCAGCAAGGGACTCGACAGTAAGCACGGCGGCCTTGGGCGCGCCCGTGGACCCGGAGGTGCGGACCACCACCACGGCGTCGTCGCAGCCGGGCGTGTCCACGTGTCCCACCACCAGCCCGCCCGCGGCGTCCACGGAAAGTTCGACGGCGGGACCCTCGCCGTGGAGGGCGGCCGAGAGGGCCCTCAGTGCCGGTTCGACATTGAGGGGGACTCCGGCGGACGGTTCGCTGTTCATAGCCGTTCCTGCCTTAGAAGTAGTGCGGGAAACTGGACCAGTCGGGGTCGCGCTTCTGCAGGAAGGCCTCCTTGCCCTCCACGGCCTCATCCGTCATGTAGGCCAGGCGGGTGGCTTCACCGGCAAAGACCTGCTGGCCGGCCAGTCCGTCGTCGGCGAGGTTGAAGGCGAACTTGAGCATCCGGATGGCCTGCGGCGACTGGCGCGCGATGTCCGCCGCATACTCCAGGGCGACCTCTTCAAGGCGGTCGTGGTCAACGGCCTCGTTCACGGCGCCCATCCTGACCATATCCTCGGCGGAATACTCGCGGGCCAGGAAGAAAATCTCGCGGGCGGCCTTCTGGCCGATCTGCCGGGCCAGCAGGGCGGAGCCGTAGCCGGCGTCGAAGCTGCCCACCGTGGCGTCTGTCTGCTTGAACTTGCCGTGCTCGCGGGACGCGATGGTCAGGTCGCTGACCACGTGCAGGGAGTGCCCGCCGCCGGCTGCCCATCCGTTGACGACGGCGATGACGACCTTGGGCATGGTGCGCATCAGCCGCTGGACTTCCAGGATGTGCAGGCGCCCGGCGCGGGCGGGATCGATGGTCTCCTGGGTTTCGCCGTCTGCATAGCGGTAGCCGTCCCGGCCGCGGATCCTCTGGTCACCGCCGGAACAGAACGAGTGGCCGCCGTCCTTGGGGGAGGGTCCGTTGCCGGTGAGGAGCACTGTGGCGACATCCGGCGTCATCCGGGCGTGGTCCATGGCGCGGTATAGCTCGTCCACGGTTCCCGGCCGGAAGGCGTTGCGGACCTCGGGCCGGTTGAAAGCAATCCGGACCGTGGGCAGGTCGCGCACCCGGCCGCCGTCGGAATCACGTTCCACCTGGCGGTGGTACGTCATGTCCTGAAAGTCCTCAAAGCCGGACACCACGCGCCAGCGGGTGGGATCGAAAACGTCAGACACTTTGGCCGGGATTTGATTGCTCACCGTTCAAGTCTAGTAATCGGCCTCAGCTGATGCAGAACTCGTTGCCTTCGGGGTCCGCCATGGTGTGCCAGGAATGCGGCCCCTGGCTGGCGGACCACAGGTACGTGGCGCCCCGCGCCTCAAGCTCGTGCCGGGCCTGGTCCTTGTCCTTACCGGCCAGGTTAACGTCCCAGTGCACCCGGTTCTTGACGGACTTAACCTCCGTGCCGGTCTGGAAAAGGATGCGCCGGGCAGGAGCCTTTGCGTCGACTTCCTCGGACGGGCGGATGGCCGAGCCGTCCTTCCACACGAGGTTTCCGCGGTGGATCATGGTCTGGTCTTCGCTGGCGTACCCCTGCGTGACCATCGAGCGGATGAAGGTGGCATCCTGCGCCTCCACGGACCACTGCAGTGTTTCGGCCCACCAATCCGCGAGCTGGTGCGGGTGCCGGCAGTCCACGACGATCTGGATATTGAGTCCCATGCGCCCACGCTACGGCTGCAGTCGCCGGTGCGAAACCCCCGAAATGTGCTTCCACCCCGCGCCGCACTCGGAGGAGCGGGTCAGGGCTGGACCTGCTGCAGCTGATCGAAGACCTCGGGCGGGATTGCATAGATGAATACAACGGCCAGGAGGTTCTTCGCGGCGTGCACGAAGTAGGAGAACATCAGGTTCTTTCCGGTCCAGACATACACAAATACCAGGGTTGCCCCCATGGCCAGGTAGGGCAGCAGTGCGGTCAGGGTGATGGCCTCCTGGCCGGCGATATGGATGCCGGCGAACAGGATGACGGACAGGGTGCAGCAGATCCAGACGTTCAGGCGCCGGCCCAGCTTGCCGATCAGCAGGTGCCGGAAGATGTATTCCTCGACGAACGGCCCCACCACCACCAGCAGCGGCACCATGAGCCAGCCCGGGACCTGCTGCATGAGTTCCTGCAGGCCTTCCTGGTTGGCGGATGTCTCCGTTTCGCCGCCCCATGAGACCAGGAGGGCGGTCAGGATGAGCATCCCGACGACGGCGGCCGGCACCATCAGCAGGGTGAACCACGGGCGCGTGGCAAGGACCTCGAGGTCGCGGCGCACCACCTTGCGGGCCGCAAGCAGCGCCAGTATGCCTACGGAGGCATAAAACAACAGGTTTACCGCGTAGGAGACTGCGGCGGGGGACGGAGCCAGGCTGCTGAGGAACGGGGCCAGCAGTTCTCCCGCTATCCCGAACACCACTCCGATGGCGACGTACGCGCCCAGGGCCCAGTAATCCAGGGACGAGAAACGGTAAATACGGGGATGTGGTGCCGGCGGGAGACGGCGGGCAGTAGGCATGGGCCCAGCCTATCGCCGTTGCATGGACGCCGGCTGGACGCCGCCGCGTTGCCCGCCGTACCCGCGTCAACTAGAATATTCGGTATGCCTAAAAATATGTTTCGGTGCGCCAAAGTAGCCGTCCCGAACCGGCGGTCCCAGGTCCGTGCGCTCCAGCACGTGCGCCTGCGCGCCGCGGTCGTTGCCGCAGTGGTACTTTCACTGGTCCTCACCGCCTGCGGAGGTGGCGCCGAGGGGAACGGCGGGGACAGCAAGCCGGTGGTCCTCACTACCTTCACGGTGCTGGCCGACGTCGCCCGAAACGTTGCGGGGGACAAGCTGACGGTGGAGTCCATCACCAAGGCGGGCGCGGAAATCCATGGCTACGAACCCACCCCCGGGGATATCCGCAAGGCGTCCAAGGCTGACCTGATCCTGGACAACGGCCTGAACCTGGAAGCCTGGTTCTCCCAGTTCGTGGAGGGACTGGACGTCCCCCATGCCGTGGTCAGCGACGGAGTTGAAGTGATGGACATCGGTGAGGACTCCTACCGGGGCAAGCCGAATCCGCATGCGTGGATGTCTCCGCTGAACGTGCAGATCTACGTAGACAACATGGTCATGGCCTTCTCCGACCTGGACCCGGAGAACGCTGCCGCCTTCAAGGCCAACGGGGAGGCTTACAAAGCGGAGCTGCAGGCGGTGCAGGACCAGCTGACCAAGAGCCTGTCCGCCCTGCCCAAATCGCAGCGGGCGCTGGTCACCTGCGAAGGCGCCTTCTCCTACCTGGCGCGCGACGCAGGGCTTAAAGAGGTGTATATCTGGGCTGTGAACGCCGAGCAGCAAGCCACCCCGCAGCAGATCACCCGCGCCATCGAATACGTCAAGGAGCACCGGGTTCCCGCCGTTTTCTGCGAGTCCACCGTGTCCGACGCGCCCATGCAGCAGGTGGTTGAGGCCACCGGCGCGGAATTCGGCGGGACGCTCTACGTCGACTCGCTGTCCGAAGCGGATGGGCCCGTTCCCACCTACCTTGACCTCATCCGCCACGACGCGGACGTGATTATCAAGGCTCTCGCCGGAGCCGAATCATGACGCACCCTGCCATCCTGGTGGACCACGTCACCGTCCATTACGGCGAAGTGCTGGCGCTGGATTCAGCATCCCTTGCCTTGGAGCCGGCGCGGGTCTGCGGGCTGGTGGGGATGAATGGCTCCGGCAAATCCACCCTCTTCAAGGTCATCATGGGAATGGTGAAGCCCGACGCCGGGACGGTCCGGATCCACGGACAGCCGCCGTCCCGGGCGCGCAGGGAAGGGGGGATCGGCTACGTGCCCCAAAGCGAGGACGTGGACTGGCAGTTCCCCTTGTCCGTCCGCGACGTGGTGATGATGGGCCGCTATGGTCACCAGGGCTTCACCCGCCGGGCATCGAAGGCGGACCGGGCTGCGGTGGATGAAGCGCTGGAGCGTGTGGAACTGCAGGATTTCGCCGGCCGGCAGATCGGGCAGCTCTCCGGGGGGCAAAAGAAGCGCGCCTTCGTAGCCCGCGGCATCGCGCAGGGTGCCACCACCATGTTGCTGGACGAACCGTTCGCCGGTGTGGACAAGCGCTCCGAGGCCACCATCACCCGGCTGCTGCGCGAGCTTGCAGCGGACGGTTGCACCATCCTGGTGTCCACCCATGACCTCCACGCCCTGCCTCGGCTGTGTGATGAGGCGGTGCTGCTGATGCACAGGGTGCTCATGCACGGGCCGCCGGAACAAGTGCTGCAGCCCGAAAACCTGGCCATGGCGTTCGGGCTTGATGTCCTGGACCGGGATGCCCGCCGTGCGGAAGGGCGGACGGCCTGATGGAACTGCTCCTGGAACCCCTGGGCTACGACTTCATGGTCCGCGCCCTGCTCACCACGGTGCTGGCCGCCGTCGTCTCAGCCGTGCTGAGCTGCTGGCTGGTGCTGATCGGCTGGTCGCTTATGGGCGACGCGGTGTCCCATGCGGTCCTGCCAGGCGTGGTCCTGGCCTATATCGTGGGTGCGCCGTTCGCGCTGGGAGCCCTGGTCTTCGCGCTGGTGGCCGTGACGCTGATCGGGGTGGTCCGCAATACGTCCCGGGTCAAGGAGGACGCGGCGATCGGCATCGTCTTTTCCTCCTTGTTCGCGCTGGGCCTTGTCCTGATCTCCGTTACGCCCAGCCAGACGGATTTGAACCACATCATCTTCGGCAACCTGTTGGGGGTTAGTGTCCCGGACCTCATCCAGGTGCTGGTGCTGGGCGTGGTGGCCCTGGTGGTCCTCATCCTGAAGCGCCGCGACCTGACGCTGTACGCCTTTGATCCCACCCACGCGCACGCCATCGGGCTCTCGCCCCGGCGGCTTGGGGCGCTCCTGCTCGGCCTGCTGGCCCTGACCTCGGTGGTTGCGCTGCAGACCGTGGGCGTGGTGCTGGTGGTGGCCATGCTGATCATCCCGGGCGCCACGGCGTACCTGCTGACTGACCGGTTCTCGCGGATGCTCCTGATCGCACCGTCGATTTCCGCAGTATGTTCGGTGGCCGGCATCTATCTCAGCTACTACCTGGACACCGCCTCCGGCGCCATGGTGGTGCTGGCGCAGGGCACGGTGTTCGCCCTGGTGCACCTTTTCAGCCCCCGCCAAGGGCTCATCGGTAGCCGTCTGGCCAAAGCGAGGCGCCGCCGGCAGGCGGTTCCCGCAGGCCCCGCGTGAGCCCAGCCACCGCGGGCTGTAGCCCGGGTCACGGTGGTATACGAAATTTCTTGTAGGATGGATAGGCCGCTTGAGCTTCGGCGGTGTGCCCAATTGCGCTCATAAACGGATGCCTGACGAGCAAAAGACCGAATATGTGAGCCAGGTCATACTATCACCGGATGCGGCGAAAACCCCAACCCACAAGGAATAGTTGTGTCCCAAACCCCAACAGAACTTAAGAACGCCGCGGCGCCATCCACAGCCGCCGACTCTTCCCTCAGCGCTGAGGGCTACGCGAAGGCCCTGAGTGGCCGCCAGGTCACCATGATCGCCATGGGCGGTGCCATCGGCGTCGGACTCTTCATGGGTGCCGGCGGCCGGCTGGCCTCCACCGGCCCCGCCCTGATCTTCTCCTACGCCATTGCCGGCGTCATCGCCTACCTCCTGATGCGCGCCCTCGGCGAACTCATCATGTACCGCCAGACCTCCGGTTCCTTCGTCAGCTACGCCGGCGAAATGTTCGGCAAGAAGGGCGCGTACCTGTCGGGCTGGATGTACTTCATCAACTGGGCCATGACCGGCATCGCCGAACTCATCGCCATCGGCCTGTACTTCCAGTTCTTCTTCCCCAACGTTCCGGTCGAGATGTCTGCGATCGCGGCGCTGCTCCTCCTGGTGGGCGTGAACCTCCTGAGCGTCAAGGCGTTTGGCGAGTTCGAATTCTGGGCTTCCTGCCTCAAGGTGGGTGCCATCGTCATCTTCCTGGCCGTGGGTACCTTCATGGTCGTCACCAACGCCCAGGTGGGTGACGGCAACGCCTCGGTGGCCAACCTCTTCGCTGCCGAAGGCGGCATGTTCCCCAAGGGCGCGCTGGTCATGATTCTGGTGCTCAACGCCGTGATCTTTGCCTACAACGGCATTGAACTCGTTGGCATCACCGCCGGCGAAATGCAGGATCCGGCGAAGGAAGTGCCCAAGGCGATCCGCGCCGTCGTGCTCCGCATTGTGGTGTTCTACGTTGGTTCCGTCACCCTGCTGGCGATGCTGCTGCCTTCGGACCAGTACGTGGCCGGCACCTCGCCGTTCGTTACCGTGTTCGGCCAGATGGGCCTGGCATGGATGGGTGACGTCATGAACATGATCGTCATCACCGCTGCGCTGTCTTCCTGCAACTCCGGCCTCTACTCAATCGGCCGGATCTTCCGCACCATGGCCAACAACGGGCACGCCCCGGAATGGCTTACCCGAATGTCCAAGAACCACGTGCCGTATGCCGCCATCCTGGCCATCGGCGCCGTGTACCTGGTGGGCATCATGCTGAACATCTGGCTTGGCGGCTCCCACGCGTTCGATCTCGCCCTCAACTCCGCCTCAATCGGCGTGATCTTCACGTGGGGTGCCATCTTCGCCAGCCAGATCGCGCTGCGCACCAAGAAGGGCAAGGTTTCTGCCCTGCCCGCACCGGGCGGCGTGTGGAGCAGCTGGGTGGGCCTGGCCTCCCTGCTGGTGATCACCATCCTGATCGGGTTCGACACGATGACCAGCAAGTCCGGCGAGGTTTTCCACCTCGGCCTCTGGACCCTGGCCACCATTCCGCTGTTCTCGCTGCTGCTGTGGCTGGGCTGGCGGAAGGTCAGGAATAACGAACCGAAGTCGGCGCTGTTCAGCTAACGCTTTCGGCAATGACGACGACGGCGGGCCGCCCTTCCCGGGCGGCCCGCCGTTGGCGTTTTCCGGAATCGATTGCTCCGCAACTGCCGTCTTGGGGTGTCAAAAGGACCGCTACGGAGCAATCGATGGGGGCGGTGGTGTGGAGCACGCCGCAGGGGCAGACTGGGCCTTGTGGGCGAACCCTGGGTGCTGCATGTGGACCTTGACCAGTTCATTGCAGCTGTGGAAGTACTCCGCCGGCCCGAGCTCGCGGGCAAGGCGGTGATTGTTGGCGGCCGGGGTGATCCCACCGAGCGGGCAGTGGTGTCGACGGCATCCTACGAAGCCCGTGCCTATGGCGTCGGCTCGGGAATGCCCCTGCGGATCGCTGCGCGGAAAGTGCCCGACGCCGTCATCCTGCCCGTCGACCAGGAGGCCTACCTCGCGGCATCCGAACAGGTCATGGCGGTCCTCCGCTCGCAGCCCGGTGCCACCGTCCAGGTGCTCGGCTGGGATGAAGCCTTCGTCGGCGTGCGGGCAGAGGATCCGGAGGCCTACGCCCGGCAGTTGCAGCACGCTGTACTTGGGGCGACCCGGCTGCACTGCAGTGTGGGCATCGGTGACACCCTGGTCCGTGCCAAGGTGGCCACAACGTTCGGCAAGCCGGCCGGCGTCTTCCGGCTTACGGAAGGCAATTGGCTGGAGGTGATGGGGAGCCGGCCCACCATCGAACTCTGGGGCGTAGGAACGAAGGTGTCGCGGCGCCTGGCCAAGCTGAGCATCAGGACAGTGGCCGAGCTGGCAGCGTCCAGTCCTGAAGAACTGGTCTCCGAGTTCGGCCCGAGGATGGGGCCCTGGTATGCGCAGCTGGGGCGGGGTGACGGCGCGCGGACAGTTGATGACACGCCCTGGGTGGCACGCGGGCACAGCCGGGAGACCACCTTCCAGCACGACCTGACCGAGCCCGGGCAGATTGACGGCGCCGTTCGGGAACTGGCGGTGCACGTGCTGGAGGATGTGGCAGCCGAAGGGCGGCCGGTCGTTGGCCTGACGCTTAAGGTCCGCTATGCCCCCTTCATCACCAGGACATACTCACGGAAGATCCCTGAAACGTCGGACCCCGCGGAAGTGCTGGCGCGGGTGTTTGGCCTTGTGACGAAAATTGAGCCTGGCCGCCCCATCAGGCTCCTGGGGCTGCGCGCCGAAATGACAATGCCGGACGACTCCCGGGAGGGGCATACCCCCACCCGCAGCGGGTGGTGACGGCTTCCCTCCCGTGCCAAAGGGAGGCAGCCGCAGTGCGTCCGGCGCGAAAAAGAACGGCGGCGGACCCCGAAAAGGGGTCCGCCGCCGTTCGCGTGCGGGAGGCTAGTCGCGCTTGAACTCGTCCTTGATGTCTTCGCCGACCTTCTTGGCGTCGGCCTTGACCTGGTCGGCCTGGCCCTCTGCCCTCAGGCGGTCATTGTCTGTTGCGTTGCCTGCAGCTTCCTTGGCCTTGCCGCCCATGTCTTCTGCTGCGTTACCGATCTTGTCTCCGAGGCCCATTGTGGTGGCCTCCTTTCGTTTCCGGTGATCAAACAATGCGGTTTCACCATAACACGAAGCTTGCTTACTATTTCAAGCCCCGCGGGCGGAATCGGACTAGGCTCAAGCCCATGGAACATTCCACCACCCTCACCCAGCACATTCAGGCGACGCCGGCGAGCGTGTGGGCGGTGATCACCGATATTCCAGGCTCGGCGGCCACGCTCAGTGGCGTGGAGTCGGTGCAGCTGCTCACCGACGGCCCCTACGGAGAGGGCACGCGGTGGCGTGAAACGCGAAAGATGATGGGCCGCTCCGAGACGGTGGAGATGTGGGTGGCCTCGGCAGACCCCGGCCGAAGCACGGTGGTCAAGGCCGTGCAGGGCGGAGCCGACTACACCACCCGCTTCAATCTGTCCCCGCGCGACGGCGGGACGGACCTGACGCTCACCTTCGGGGCAGAGATCATGAAGCCCACGGCCGCCAGCCGCATCCTGATGGCACTCTTCGGCAGGTTGGGCATGTCCCTGACCCGTAAGGCGCTGGCCAGGGACCTGGCGGACATCGCGGCCAAGGCAGAGTCCCGCTAACAACGCAACAGGGGTGTCTTGGGGCGGGCGGCCGTGTACTATTTACAGAACGAACGGTCGGTAAGTGGGTCATGCCCGCGGTACCGTCCGCCGAGACAGTGCTGTAGATCGCGTGAAGGGTGTTTCCATGGCTGCAACCGCAGGGCCGCAGGCTTTCCTTGTTGGCGGGGTACGTACGCCGGTGGGCCGGTACGGCGGGGCGCTCTCGTCCGTCCGCCCCGATGACCTCGCCGCCCTGGTGGTCCGCGAGTCCGTAACCCGGGCCGGCGTGGATCCGGACAGCATCGAGGAGGTGATCCTGGGCAACGCCAACGGTGCCGGCGAGGAAAACCGCAATGTCGCCCGCATGGCCACCCTCCTGGCCGGACTTCCCCTCCATATCCCCGGCATCACCGTGAACCGGCTGTGCGCCTCCGGCCTGAGCGCCATCATCCAGGCCAGCCAGATGATCAAGGCAGGAGCCGCGGACATCGTCATAGCAGGCGGCGTCGAATCCATGAGCCGCGCGCCGTGGGTCCAGGAAAAGCCCGCCACCGCGTTTGCCAAGCCCGGCCAGATCTTTGACACCTCCATTGGGTGGCGCTTCGTCAACCCGAAATTCCAGAAGGGCGAACTCGCGCGCCACGGCAAGATGACATACTCCATGCCGGAAACCGCCGAGCAGGTGGCCCGTGTGGACAACATCTCCCGCGAGGACGCCGACGCGTTCGCCGTCCGCTCCCACGAGCGGGCGCTGGCCGCCATTGAAGCCGGCCGGTTCAAGGACGAAATCGTCCCCGTCACGGTGAAGACCCGAAAGTCCGAGACCGTGGTGGACACCGACGAAGGTCCCCGCCAGGGCACCACGATGGACGTCCTCGCTGGGCTGCGCCCCGTGATTCCGGGCGGCTCCGTAGTCACCGCGGGCAACTCCTCCACCCTCAACGACGGCGCCTCGGCGATCATCGTCGCCTCCGAAGCAGCCATTGAGCGCCTGGGCCTGGTGCCGCGCGCGCGCATTATCGACGGTGCCTCGGCCGGTTGCGAGCCCGAGATCATGGGCATCGGCCCGGTCCCGGCGACGCAGAAGGTGCTCAAGCGGAGCGGCTACGGCGTGGGTGACCTTGCCGCCGTCGAACTTAATGAAGCTTTTGCCACCCAGTCGCTGGCGAGCATGCGGCGCCTGGGGCTGGATCCGGAGATCGTGAATAACGACGGCGGCGCGATCGCCCTGGGGCACCCGCTGGGTTCCAGCGGGGCCAGGATCGTGATCACGCTGCTGGGCCGGATGGAGCGCGAGGACGCCCGGATCGGCCTGGCCACCATGTGCATCGGTGTTGGCCAGGGCACGGCCATGCTGCTGGAGAAGGTCTGATGGCCGGCGCCGTGGACCTCGCTGCTGAAAAATTTGAGGCGCTGCTGGTCGAAGAGCGCCCGGACCGGGTGGTGGTGCTGCTTAACCGACCGCAGGTGCGCAACGCGATCGACCAGCAGATGGTCGATGAACTCCACACCGTATGCGCAGCGCTGGAACAGGACCCGAAGGTCCTGGTCATCGCCGGCGTTGAAGGTGTCTTCGCCTCGGGTGCGGACATCGCCCAGCTGCGAGAGCGGCGGCGTGACGATGCCCTGCAGGGGATCAACTCCACCATCTTCGTGCGGATGGCGAAGCTGCCCATGCCCGTGATCGCGGCCCTGGACGGTTACTGCCTGGGCGGCGGCGCCGAGCTGGCATACGCCGCGGACTTCCGGATCGGCACGCCCTCGGTCAAAATCGGCAACCCCGAAACCGGCCTGGGCATTCTGGCCGCCGCCGGCGCCAGCTGGCGGCTCAAGGAACTCGTGGGGGAGCCGGTGGCCAAGCAGATCCTGCTGGCCGGCAGGATCCTCGGCGCGGAGGAAGCCCTGGCAGTCAACCTCATCACGGAGATCCACGAGGCTGACGGGCTCATGGCCGCCGCACACAGTTTGGCGGACCGGATCGGCCGGCAGGACCCGCTGGCCGTGCGGATCACCAAATCCGTGTTCCACGCGCCGGCCGAGGCGCACCCCCTGATCGACCAGCTGGCCCAGGGGATCCTTTTTGAATCCCAGGCAAAGTTCGACCGCATGCAGGCGTTCCTGGACAGGAAATCACAGAAGAAGGACCAGCAATGACCAACTCCGAGTTGCCCGCAGAGCTGCCCCGCGCCGTCGGCGTCCTGGGCGGCGGACGGATGGGAGCCGGCATCGCCCACGCGTTCCTCATCAAGGGCGCGGACGTGCTGGTGGTGGAACGTGACGAGCAGTCGGCCGAAGCCGCGCGGGAGAGGGTGGAGTCCGCTGCGGCGAAGTCCATTGAGCGGGGCGCCACGGACGCCAACCTGGACGAGGTGGCCTCCCGGCTGACGGTCGGCGTGGACTACGAGGCCTTCAAGGACCGGAAGCTGGTGGTCGAGGCCGTTCCCGAGGACTGGGACCTGAAGGTCGCATCGCTGCGCGGCATCGAGGAACGCCTTGCCGCGGATGCGTTCCTCGCCTCCAACACCTCGTCGCTGTCCGTCAACGGCCTGGCCGCCGAACTGGCCCGGCCGCAGAACTTCCTGGGCCTGCACTTCTTCAACCCCGTCCCCGCGTCCACCCTCATCGAGGTGGTGCTGGGCGAGAGGACGTCTCCCGAACTCGCTGCCGCGGCAAAGAGGTGGGTCGAGGCACTCGGCAAGACCGCCGTCGTCGTCAATGATGCCCCCGGCTTTGCGTCCTCCCGGCTTGGCGTGGCCATCGCCCTGGAGGCCATGCGCATGGTGGAGGAAGGCGTGGCGTCCGCCGAGGACATCGATAACGCCATGGTGCTCGGCTATAAGCACCCTACCGGGCCGCTGAAGACCACCGACATCGTAGGGCTGGATGTCCGGCTCGGCATCGCCGAATACCTGCACTCCACCCTGGGCGACCGGTTCGCGCCGCCGCAGATCCTCCGCGACAAGGTGGCCCGCGGCGAGCTGGGGCGCAAGACCGGCAAGGGATTCTTCGACTGGCCGGCAGCGGGCAACTAGCCAAACAGCCCCACGATGTAGCCAATAAAGAAGAGCAGGAACAACAGCACGCCCGCGCCGATGGCCGCGAGCCAGAACACTTGCTGGCCCTTCCCGGATCCGGGCTGGCGCGGCTCCTGCGTGCCGGTCACTGACCCTTCCCCCGGCGGAGTTTCGCCCGGCGGCACTCCGCCGCCGGGTTCGAGGCCTGTGACCCTGTCGTCATCCGGATCCGGGTTGGTACCTGACATTTCAACTCCCTTGGCTTGCGCTGCTGGTGCTGTGCCCAGCGTAGCCGGGGATGGCCTTCCCTCCTAGGACCGGCTACGCCCGGGCCAGCTGCTTCAGGCTGACTGAGGCCAGCAGTGCGTCTGCGTATGCGTCGTGCCCGTCAGCGTTCGGATGGAAATTCCGGGGATCGAACAGGTTTCCGCTGTCGAGGAAGATCCACGGATTGGTTGAGTTGACCGCGTGGCCGGCAAACGTGCCGGTCACATCGACGTACTGGACCTGCGTTCCGAACAGGTTCTTGGCGGTTGCCGCCGCAGACGCGATGGTCAGGTTCAGCCCGGCCGTTCCGCCGTTGACCAGGGCCTGGGCCGGTGTTGGGATGATCGGGACAGCGGACGTGTCAAATAGCATCGGATAACCCAGGACAGCAATCCTTGCCCGCGGTGCGTAGCTCTGGATGGCGGCGAAGGTCTGGACCAGGTTGGCGTGAACGGCCGGCAGGGCGGCTGCCGCGGCGGAACTGGCAGCGGTGCACGCCTCGATGGTGGACGTGGCGCACGTGTAGAGGATGGCGCTGACCCCGATATCGTTGGCCCCGGCGGTGATGCTGACCAGTTCGGTGTCCCTGGAGAGGCGGCCGCTCGCCATCAGGCCGCCGATCTGGGCCTGGACGCTGGTAACGCCGATCGACGAATCCACGAGCAGGGCACCGTGGCAGGCCGCGTTGCCGGCGAGGGAGACCGGGACCACGGCGTCGACATGGTCGACGTACCCGCCGGCCGTCTGCGTGCACGGCGGCGTCGGGACGAAGGCGGCGGCGCCGGTCCCCGCTGTATAGGAGTCCCCGACGGCCACGTAGTCCACATCCTTCGGCGGCGGCGCCGCCTCGGCCGGAACGGCCGTGAAACCAAGTGCCAGGGCCAGGGCGGCGAGGAAGGCCGCTAAAGCCGGGTGCGGCCGTCGTGCATTTTCCATCAGGTTCTCCTTTGACGCGTGAGAGCAAAAAAAGGGGGTGTCCGATGAACGCTACGCCTGCCCGGGCCGGCCGTCACGAGTACGAGGTACCCGATTTTCCCTACTTCCGCCGCTCCATGAGCAGGTTGGTGATGCGAAGGGTGCACAGGCGCTGGCCGGCGTCGTTGGTGATGAGTACCTCGTGGGTGGTGAGGGTGCCGCCCAGGTGGATAGGCGTGGCGGTGATGGTGATCTGGCCCTCGCGTGCGGACCGGTGGTGCGTGGCGGAAACGTCCACACCCACCGCCGTCTTGCCCATGGTGCTGGCGTGGATCACTGCTGCCCAGGAGCCCACCGCCTCGCCCACGGCCAGGGACGCCCCGCCGTGCAGCAGTCCGAATGACTGCCGGTTCCCCTCAACGGGCATGGTGGCCACCACGCGCTGGACGGATTCCTCGACGATCTTCACGCCCATCTTCTCGTCGAGCTCGCCGAGCGTGATTTTCCACAGCCCGGTGTCTGTGGGGGAGCGGTCGGCAGGCGTGGCGGTCATGGTTCTCCTCGGCAGTGGCGGAACGTCCGGCGTGCAAATTCCTAGTGTGCACCACGGCGCATTCATGTACTGTAGTTATATTACCGAACGGCCGGTCAGTAATGATCGACCGTCTTCGTCTGCCCCCGTGTTGGAAGGACCAGTCAACGATGACCACCACTGCCACAGCTCCCCAGGCCACGGTCGACACCGTCGAGACCGTCCCCAGTTTCGTCCAGGACCGCTGGTGGACGCCCGACGCCGGCTCTGCAGCTTCCGCTGTCCCCGTCCGGGATGCCAGCACGGGTGAGCTCCTGGCCAGGGTGAGCACGGAAGGCCTGGACCTCGCCGCCGTCGTGGAGCACGGCCGCACCGTGGGCCAGGCCGAACTCGGCAAGCTGACCTTCCACCAGCGCGCCCTCAAGCTCAAGGAACTGGCGCAGTACCTCAATGCCCGCCGCGAGCACTTCTATGCCTTCTCCGCGCAGACCGGCGCCACCAAAATCGACTCCATGATCGACATCGAGGGCGGCATCGGCGTCCTCTTCACCTTTGGCTCCAAGGGCCGCCGCGAGCTCCCCAACGCCCAGGTGGTGGTGGATGGCCCCATGGAGATCCTGTCCAAGGACGGCTCGTTCGCCGGTGAGCACATCTACACGCGCATCCCCGGCGTAGCCGTGCAGATCAACGCGTTCAACTTCCCCGTCTGGGGCATGCTGGAAAAGCTGGCGCCCGCCTTCATCGCCGGCGTCCCCACCATCGTCAAGCCGGCCACCCCCACCGGCTACGTTGCCGCCGCCGTGGTGAAGGCCATTATTGAATCCAACATCCTGCCCAAGGGATCGTTGCAGCTGGTCTCCGGCTCCGTCCGCGGGCTGCTGGACGTGCTGGACTACCGCGACCTCGTGGCCTTCACGGGGTCTGCGTCCACCGCGCAGTCGCTGAAATCGCACCGCAACGTGGTGGAGGGCGGAGTCCGGTTCACCTCTGAAACCGACTCCCTCAATGCCGCGATCCTCGGTCCGGACGCCGTGGAGGGCACCCCCGAGTTCGACGCGTTCGTCAAGTCCGTGGTCACCGAAATGACCGTCAAGGCCGGGCAGAAGTGCACAGCCATCCGCCGCGCCATCGTGCCCCAGGCGATGGTTCCGGCCGTCTCCGCCGCCATTGGCAAGCGCGTCCAGGAGCGCGTGATCCTCGGCGACCCCCGCGCGGAAGGCGTCACCATGGGTGCCCTCGCCTCCGTAGAGCAGCTCCAGGACGTCCGCGCCGCCGTCCAGTCAATGCTCGACGCCGGCGGTGAGCTTGCCTACGGAACGCTCGATTCGCCGTCGGTCACCTCTGCCGACGGAACCGCCGGGGTAGTGGAGGAGGGCGCGTTCATGTCTCCGGTGGTGCTGAACTGGCAGGATCCCGAGGCGGAGGCGATCCACTCGCTGGAAGCCTTCGGTCCGGTCTCGTCCGTGATCGGTTATAAGGACATTTCCGACGCCGTCCGCCTTGCCGCCCGCGGCGGCGGCTCGCTGGTGGCGTCCGTGTGCACCAATGATCCCGAAGTCGCGCGTGAACTGGTCACCGGCATCGCTGCCCACCACGGCCGCGTGCTGATGCTGAACCGGGAGGACGCCCGCAGCTCCACCGGGCACGGCTCGCCCGTGCCGCACCTGGTCCATGGCGGCCCGGGACGCGCCGGCGGCGGCGAGGAGCTTGGCGGTATCCGGTCCGTCATGCACCACATGCAGCGCACCGCCATCCAGGGTTCGCCCAACATGCTCACCGCAGTCACGGGCATCTGGCACGCAGGGGCGGACCGGAACTTCACCGTGGAGACCGAGGGGACGCACCCGTTCCGGAAGCCGCTCTCCTCCCTCCGCATCGGCGACGCCGTCCGGTCCGGGCTGCGCCAGGTCACCCTGGAGGACATCACCGCGTTCGCCAACTCGACCGGCGACACGTTCTACGCCCACACCAACCAGGAAGCGGCGGAAGCGAACCCCTTCTTCCCGGGCATCGTGGCCCACGGTTACCTGCTGCTCAGCTGGGCCGCCGGGCTGTTCGTGGAGCCCGCTCCGGGCCCTGTCCTGGCGAACTACGGGCTGGAAAACCTGCGGTTCATCACCCCCGTCGCGGCAGGGGATTCCATCCGGGTGACGCTCACGGCCAAGAAGATCACCCCGCGCGAAACGGATGAGTACGGCGAGGTCGCCTGGGACGCCGTCCTGACCAACCAGAATGACGAGATTGTGGCCACCTACGACGTCCTCACGCTGGTCGAAAAGTAACGGCCGAAAAATCGCGGCGCGGAAAGCGGGCCCCTAACCCCCGACGCTCTCTCACTTAATGCGCCTTAACGCCCAACGCTCTCTCACTTGGTGAGAGAGCGTTGGGCGTTTTGCAGCATTAAGTGAGAGAGCGTCCGGCGGGGAGGATCAGGACTCGGCGCCGGCGTGCAGGCCGTCGTCGCTGCTGTCGTCCTCGGGGCCGGTGCCGTGACCGGTGCTGCTCTGGTCCGAGAGGTCCATGTTGCCGCGGGCTTCCTCCATGGTGGGGCCGCCGGACGGAACACTGTAGGTGTCCGGGCGGATGCCGTGGGACTGTTCCTCGATCAGGGCCTGCTCTTCACTGAACCGGATAGCGTTCGCCTCATCGCCGGCGTCGCCCGGGACGTCGTCCCGCACCTTGGACGGGTCCGGGACGATGAAACCGGCGTCCGCTTCTTCTTTGGGGTGGCTCATTTTCTGACCTTCCTATCGGGTGGTTCTACTGGTGGGCCGCTCCACGAGGTCCGCCTTGATATCCAGGCTTTGGTCCCCGCGTTTGATCTTGAAGCCTACGGTATCGCCGGGATTCCGGCCGCGAAGTTCAGCCAAGAGCTTCTCCGGCGCCGTCAGCTGGACGCCTTCCATGGACTCCAGCGCATCCCCCGGCCGGATCCCGGCGCGCCCGGCCGGCCCGTCGCCGTCGACCGCCAGGACCAGCACGCCGGAGCCCGCCCGGATGCCCAACTGGCTGGCGATCTGCGGCGTGAGCTCACCTGGGGTCAGGCCCAGGTAGGCGTGCTCGGCTGTGCCATCCTCCAGCAACTCCTCGGCAACCTCAACCGCGGTGGCGGCGGGTATGGCGAAACCCAGGGCCACGGCGCCGGCTGACGGCGGGATGTAGGCCTCGCTGATGCCGATGATCTCGCCCCGCATGTTGATCACGGCGCCGCCCGAGTTGCCGGGGCTGATGGGTGCATCTGTCTGGATCAGGTCCACCAGGGACAGGCTGTTGGATGCCGATCCGGGAATCGAGCGGTGCAGCCCGGAGATGATCCCGGCCGTGGCAGTGTTTTCGAAGCCCAGCGGGGAACCCAGCACCAGGGCGTCCTCGCCCACCTTGGGGAGCGTGGTCTGGTACACGGGCTTGGGCAGGCCGGTACGGTCGGCCTGGATCAGCGCGAGGTCGGTGACCGCATCCGTCGCCTTGACCGTGCCGCTCACCCTCTGTCCGTCCGCGAACCCCACTTCAACCTCGGCGGCGCCGCGCACCACATGCTCGTTGGTGAGGATCAGGCCGTCTTCGGAGTACACCACCCCGCTGCCCAGGCCGCCCCGGGTAAAAATCGTGACCACGGACGGCGACAGGTTCTCCACCAGTTCCGGAAGGCTGCCCGCCGCGGCCGGCTCCGGCGCGGCACTCGGCGGGGCAACCGCCGTCGTACTCGCTGGTCCCTCTGGCGTGGGAGGCAGGGAACCGGTGCAGGCGGAAAGTACGACGGCGGCGCTTGCCATGGCGGCGGCGGCAGCCGGGCGCCGGAGGGGCTGAGCTGCGGCTGGCTTCACGGGGCAAACCTCCCTGCGGATGCTGGTCTTGCTACCACCGTAACCGTCGGGCGCGTCGATACCAAGTACGCTTAGTATCCTTGGTTGAACCGACGTACGCGCCCTTCTACTGGTGGCCGTGCAGCCCGTCAAAGGCCATGGTGATGACGTCGTCCGCCAGTTTCTCCGGCGAGAGCGACCCGCCCGGCCTGTACCACTCCACGATGGAGTTGATCATGCCGAACAGAAGCCGGGTGACCGTGCGCGGATCGATGTCCTGGCGCAGTGAGCCCTCGTCCCGGGCAGCGGAAATGAGCGCGGCCACCTTGTGGTCGAACATGCGGCGGCGGGCCAGCGCGTCCCGCTCGATCTCCGTGTTGCCTCGCAGGCGCAGCAGCAGGGTGACGAACGGCAGCCGGTCCACCAGCACCGCCACCGTCTGCCGCAGCACGAATTCCAGCCGGGCATCCGCCGCGCCGGATGTGGCCTGCGGCTGCTCCAGGATGGCCTCCAGCCCGCCCAGCGCGTGGTCCAGGGCAAGCTTGAGGAGGTCGCCCTTGGACGGCACGTGATGGTAGATCGCTGACTTGGAGATGCCCAGGTTTTCCGCCAGGATGCCCATGGAGGTTGCGTCGTAACCATGCCGGTTGAAGACGTCCACCGCAATGCGCAGCACCGACTGCTGGTCGTAGCCCGGCCGGCCGCGCTTGGTTCCCGAAGGGGTGGCGGCTGCTGTGGTGCTTGCTGTGCTGGGCATAGAGGCTAGTTTCTCACGAACGGTCGGTCAGCCTTGTCCCTTGGGGCGCAGGTCGTAGATGCGGCGCAGCTTGCCGTTTGAGCGCTCAAGCGATCCCGGGTCCACCACATCCACGGCGCACGAAGAACCCACGTGGATCTTGATCTGCTCCTTCAAGGCACGCGCCGCCGTCGCGCATTGCTCGGGGGTGACGGCATCCCGCCGCTCGATCCGCACGGTCAGCTGGTCCATCCGCTGGCCTTCGGGGCGGGTGAGTTCGAGCTGGAAGTGGGGGCTCAGGTCGGGGATGCGCAGGGCGATCTCCTCGATCTGGGACGGGAAGAGGTTCACGCCGCGGAGAATGATCATGTCATCGCTGCGGCCGGTGATGCGGCCCATGCGGCGGTGCGCGGGGCGGGCGGTGCCGGGGAGCAGGCGGGTGAGGTCCTTGGTGCGGTAGCGGATGATGGGCAGCGCTTCCTTGGTGAGCGAGGTGAAGACGAGTTCGCCGTGTTCGCCGTCGCGCAGGACGTTTTCCTTGCCCACCGCGGGGTTGTAAGCGTCAATAATTTCGGGGCGGAAGTGGTCCTCCCAGATGTGGCTTCCATCCTGGGTTTCCACCGCTTCGCCGGCGACGCCCGGGCCCATGACTTCGGACAGGCCGTAGATGTCGCAGGCCTTGATGTCCATGGTGACCTCGAGTTCGTGCCGCATCTCCTCGGTCCACGGCTCGGCGCCCAGGACCGCGAATTTCAGGGAAGTGGACCGGGGATCGATGCCCATGTGCGCCATGGCGTCGGCGATGGTCAGCAGGTAGGTGGGGGTGGCCAGGATGGCATCCGGCCGGAAGTCCTGGATGAGCTGGATCTGGCGTTCGGTCTGGCCGCCGGACATCGGGATGACGGTGCAGCCCAGCGCCTCGGCGCCGGCGTGCGCGCCCAGGCCGCCGGTGAACAGGCCGTAGCCGTAGGCGTTGTGGACCTTCATGCCGGGCCGCACACCGGAGGCGCGGAGTGAGCGGGCCACGAGCTTGGCCCAGTCAGCCAGGTCCTTTTTCGTGTAGCCGACGACGGTGGGCCTGCCCGTGGTGCCGGAGCTTGCATGGACGCGGGCTACTTCAGCCTGCGGGACGGCGAACATGCCGAACGGGTATTCCTCCCGCAGGTCCTCCTTGGTGGTGAAGGGAAAGTTGCCCAGGTCGCTGAGTTCCCGGAGGTCGCGCGGGTGGATGCCGGCGTCGTCGAACTTGCGCTTGTACAGGGGGACGCGGTCGTAGGCGTACTGAACGGTATGCTGCAGCCGGCTCAGCTGGAGCGCTTCGAGCTCGTCGCGGGAGATGGTCTCCTCGCGGTCCAGGACGGCGTCCGAGCCTGTGATATCGGCTGAAGCGGCGGTGGCGGCGGGGGTTTCAGGGGCATGCAGGGACATGGTTTTCCTACTTCTTGGAGATGGTGCGGCTGCGCCCGCGGAACTCGGCGATGAGTTGGCCGTACTGGGGCAGGGAGGAGTCTGCGGGGGAGCCGGAAGCCGGCGTACGGGCGTCGGCGGCGAATATCTGGATGTCGTAGAGCCCGCTGCGGCCGGCGCTGGAGCGGCGGTCCGCCACTGCCGTGAGTACCTGGCCGCGGAAGGCGGGCTTGAGGAAGTTGATGTCGACGCCGGATGCCACGGTGATGCTGTTTTCTTCTCCGGGTGCCGGGGCGGCGGGGTTGCACGCGAGTGCGAAGGCCGTGTCGCCGAAGGCGAAGATCATTCCGCCGTGGGCCATGCCGAAGCCGTTGAGCATTTCCTGCCGGAGGGTCATCCGGATGGTGGCGTGCCCGTCGCTGAGCGCGATGACGTCGATGCCCATCCACTCGGAGGCGTAGTCGTTCTCCAGGATTTGGTGGGGTGGGCCCGAGAGGGTTGTTCCAGCCATGCGTCATTGCCTCCAGCTTTATTTACCGAATGTTCATTAGGTAATCCCATGCAGGGGGTCGGTGTCAAGGGTTGTCCGGCGCCGGGGCCCTTCGTTTCCCTTGCCTGCAGCCCCTCCGCGAGATGGCACTTAACGGCAGTCCGGGGTGTCAACACTGCTGCGAAGTGCCAACTCGCGGAGGGGAGGTGAAAGACTGGGGTGGACCTGCATCACCACTACCTAAGGGCGGACCATGGCCAAGGGGATCTACGTCAGTGCAACCACACCCGGATCGGGCAAGTCACTTGTGGCTTTGGGCCTGGCGGACACCCTCCACCGGCATGCGGACCGGATTGGATTCTTCAAACCGGTGGTCCAGGGGCCAGGGGACGATCCGATGGTGGCGCTGATGAAGAGCCGCTTCGAACTCGATGACCAGCGCTGCCGCGGCGGCCTGACGTTCCAGCAGGTCCGCGAGCTGCTGGCCGAAGGCAACCGGGCCGAGATCGACGCCCGCTGCGTGGAAATCTTCGCCGAAATCTCCCGCCACTGCGACGTGGTAATCGTGGAGGGCACGGACCTGACCGGCCAGGATGCCGCCGTCGAATTCGACCTGAACGCCCGGCTCGCCAACAACCTTGCCGCCTCCGTGGTGGCCGTTGTCGGAGCGAAGGGGAGGACCGTCGAGGAGGCCACCGCCGCCGTCGAGGTGGCCCGCAAGGAGCTCTCCGCGGAGAAATGCTCGCTGCTGGCCATCATGGTCAACCGCGCGAACCCGGACGACGTCGGTGCTATCGCCGCCGCCGTGAAGCCCGGCGCCTCCGGACGTCCCGTCTACGTTTTCCCCGAACTGGAGGACATCGCCCGGCCCACCACGGGTGAGGTGGCCGCGGCGCTTGGTGTGCGGCAGATCGCCGGCCGGGCAGACATGGAGCGGGACGTGAAGGACGTCAAGGTGGCGGCCATGAATGTGGGCAACTTCCTGAACGTGCTGGACGAAGGCGCGCTGGTGATCGTTCCCGGGGACCGGGCGGACGTAATGGTCGCCTGCCTGGCCTCGTCGTTCTCGCCCGAATTTCCGGTGCCGTCCGGGCTCGTCCTGACCGGCGGCCTGGCCCCGGATGCCAACATCTACCCACTGCTTGCACAGGCGCCATTCCCCGTTTTTGCCTCCGCCGAGGACACCTATGGCACAGCAAAGCGCATCTCTGAGGTCCGCAGCGAAATCTGGTCCGGGCACCGCCGCAAGGTGGCCTCCGCGCTGGGTTTGTGGTCGCGGAGCGTAGACGAGGCCGAGCTGGTGGAGCGGCTGCACCTGCCGCGGGCCGAACGCATGACACCCCTTCGGTTCCTGCACGACCTGATCGAGCGGGCCCGGGCGCAGCGCCGCCACGTAGTCCTGCCCGAAGGGACGGACGTCCGGATCCTGCGCGCCGCCGAAATCCTGCACCGCCGCGACGTATGTGACCTTACAGTCCTGGGCCCGGAACCCGAGGTGCGCGAACTGGCCTCCTCCAGCGGCATCGACCTGACCGGGATCAGCGTCGTGGACCCGGCCACCTCGGAGCTGCGCCAGAAGTTCGCTGAGAAGTACGCGGAGCTGAGGGCGCACAAGGGCGTGGACCTGCCCAAGGCGTTGGAAATCATGCAGGACGTCAGCTACTTCGGCACCATGATGGTCCAGCTGGGCGTCGTGGACGGGATGGTCTCCGGCGCCGCGCACACCACCGCGCATACCATCCGCCCGGCGCTGGAGTTCGTGAAGACGCGCGAGGGCGTAAAGATCGTTTCCTCGGTGTTCCTGATGCTCATGCCGGACCGGGTGCTGGTGTATGGCGACTGTGCCGTGAACCCGGACCCGAACGTGGAGCAGCTCGCGGACATCGCGCTGGCCTCGGCCGAGACAGCGGCACAGTTCGGCGTGGAGCCGCGCGTGGCCATGCTGTCCTATTCCACCGGGGGCTCCGGTTCCGGTGAGGCTGTGGACCAGGTCCGGCAGGCCACGGACCTGGTCCGGCAGCGGCGCCCCGACCTCGCCGTCGAAGGCCCCATCCAGTACGACGCCGCCGTGGACGCGTCCATCGCGGAGTCCAAGATGCCGGGCTCGTCCGTGGCAGGGCAGGCGACCGTGTTCATTTTTCCCGACCTGAACACCGGCAACAACACGTACAAGGCCGTCCAGCAAAGCTCCGGTGCGGTCGCCGTCGGGCCGGTCCTGCAGGGGCTCCGGAAGCCCGTGAACGACCTGTCCCGGGGCTGCACCGTGGAGGACATCGTAAACACGGTAGCCATCACGGCGATCCAGGCCCAGGCTTAGCCCCGGCGCCGGCCTCCTGATCCCGCGTTGCGTTCGTTAGCTGTTGTCCGGTTTGGCCAGGCTCTCCGGGTCTTCCTCTTTGGCGGGCTCATCGGACAGGCCCTGGGGGCTGAGGTCCAGGCCCTCAGTGTTTTCCGGGGCCTGGGGGGCCTCGCCGGTTTCGTTGGCCTTGAGCGCTCCGGTGTCGTCGAGCGCCGGGTTCGCACCCTCGACGCCGGTGGGATCCTTGGTGCCGGAGCCGCCCGGGCCGGCGCCAGCGCCGCCGTCGTGCGTTCCGCTTGCGCCCTCGGGCAGCGGCGCGGTGCTGCTGGATCCGGTATTGGTGGGGTCGTTGTCCTCGGCGGGCGTGGGCTCGTTGGTCATGCGATGTCCTCTCGGCGTGGTCCGGCCTGTCCGCTGACTGTAGGCACAGCGCCGGGGGATCCGCAAGGACCCGCCCGCCCCACTCAAACCCCGCCCGCCTCCTCCCCAGCCCCGCGAGATGGCAGTTAACGGCAGTCCCGGGCTCGAGTATTGCCGTTAACTGCCATCTCGCGGAGGGGGCAGCCGATAGTGTGGAACTGAACCGCGGAAGCTCAGGCTCAGGAGGCCCTTCATGCTCGTGCTCGTCATCAACTCCGGCTCGTCCTCGCTCAAGTACCAGGTGCGCGATGTCGCCGCAGGATCCGTCCTGACCGAGGGGCTGGTCGAGAAGATCGGGATGGGCAACGGCGGCGGCGGGGACGGCGAGATCGAGGGTCCGCGTGACCACGCCGAGGCCTTGGAGCAGGTGGACGCCGCCATCCACAGCGAGCTGGGCGACCTGGAGCTTGGCGCGGTGGGCCACCGGGTGGTGCACGGCGGCGAGCGGTTCGCCGAACCCGTGCTGATCGACAACGAGATCACCCGCGCCATCGAACGGCTTAACCCGCTGGCGCCGCTGCACAACCCGGCCAACGTCCTGGGCATCCGCGCCATCAGCAGGAAGTGGCCGGACATGCCGCAGGTGGCCGTCTTCGATACCGCCTTTCACCGCAGCATCCCCGAGCACGCCTGGCGCTACGCCATCCCGGACGAGCTGTACACGAACCACGGCATCCGGCGCTATGGCTTCCACGGCACCTCGCACGAGTACGTCACCCGGCAGGCGGCCGCGCTGCTGGACATCCCGGCGGAGGAGTTCGACGGCGTTATCGCCCACCTGGGGAACGGCGCCTCGGTCACGGCGATCCAGGGCGGCCGGTCGGTGGATACGTCGATGGGCTTCACGCCCCTGGAAGGCCTGGTGATGGGCACGCGCTCCGGCGACCTGGACCCCTCGATCCTCGTGTTCCTGGGCCGGGCCGGATGGACGCCCGAGGACCTGGACACCATGCTCAACCGCGGGTCCGGGCTCAAGGGCCTGGCCGGCAACAACGACATGCGCTCCGTGGTGGAGGCCGCGGAATCAGGTGACGGCCGCGCCGCGATGGCCCTCGCCGTCACGTCCTACCGCCTGGCCAAGTACATCGGCGGATACCACGTGGCAGTGGGAGGGGCGAAGGCGCTGGTGTTCACCGCCGGCATTGGCGAGAACTCGCACCAGTTCCGCGCGCTCGTTGCGGACCGGCTGGGTGCCCTGGGTGTAGAGCTCGACGGCGGCCTGAACCTTCAGCGGTCCAAGGAACCACGCGTCATTTCCACGCCGCAGTCCGGCCTGCCCGTCCTGGTGGTGCCCACGGATGAGGAACGCGCCATCGCGGAGGCGACGGCCGCCGTCGTCTCTTCATCGATTGCTCCGTAGATGCCGTTCCGGCGGCGCAAAACGGCATTATCGGAGCAGCCGACCGGGATAGGCCTAGGCGCGGCCCTTGAGGATGAGGTTCCAGTAGATCTTCGGGAAGATGTCCCGGTCCACCACCCATGAGAGCCGGCTCTCGTTCCATGTGGGCACGCGGGGGAGGGTGGGCATGGGGCGGTAGCGGTCGTCGAATTCGGCGAAGACCACGGTGTCGCGCGAGACGGTAAACGGGCACACGGAGTAGCCGTTGTACTTGGCGGGGAGGCGCTTGCCCTGCCGTGCGGCCACCAGGTTCCTTGCCAGCACCTTGGTCTGCTTGCGCAGGGCGCCGCCGGACTTGGAGTTGGTGGTGCCCGCGGCGTCGCCCAGGGACCAGACGTTTGGGTACCGGAGATGCCGCAGCGTCTGCCGGTCCACCTCCACGAAGCCGCCCTTGTCCCCGGCAGCCGGCAGATCCGTGGCCTTCAGCCAGTCCGGCGCCGACTGCGGCGGTACGCCATTGAGGACGTCGTAGTGGAGCTGTTCCTCATGCCCGGTCTCGACATTGCGGATGGTGGCCGTCTGAGCAGAGGGGTCCACGGCCACGAGTTCGCTGTTCGTGCGCAGCTCGATGCCGTACTCCGCGATCTTCCGGTCCAGTTCCCGGTCCACCTCCGGCACGCCGAACACGGTGGGGTAGGGCTGGACCATCACCACGCGGATCTGGTCCAGGACGCCCTGTTCGCGCCAGTAGTCGCAGGCGAGGTACATGGGCTTCTGGCTGGCGCCGCCGCACTTGATGGGCCCCGCCGGCATGGTGAACACGGCGGTGCCGGAGGTCAGCCCGCTGAGGAGGGTCCAGGCCTTGGGAGCGAGCTCGAATTCGTAGTGCGACGCGCCATGGGGCGAGTGCACGGCCTCGGCGAGGCCGGGAACGGCGTCCCAGTCGTACTGCAGGCCGGGGCACACCACCAGCTGCCCGTAGGCCACTGTTGACCCGGACTCCAGCGTGACAGTGTTGGCGTTGGCGTCCACATCCACGGCGCTGTCCCGGATCCAGGTGACACCCCTGGGCGTCACCGACTCCTGTGTCCGGACCGCTTCCTTGGCAGACGCCCGCCCGCCGGCGATATGCGAAAACAGCGGCTGATAGAGGTGGTGGTTCTTCGGCTCGATGAGGGCCACGTCCTTGACGCCGTACCGCTCCAACCGGGCCGCCAGCGACACGCCCGCGTTGCCGCCGCCGATGACCACCACTTCGAAGCTTTTCATGCCACTCCTTCGCCCAGGGTTCGTGCGGTCCGGCCCGGAACGGATCGCGGACACCCCTACATGGTAAGCAGGGTGAGCATGTGGCGGAACCGCTGCGGCACCCCCTCGGGAGTTGAGTGTTCGACGGCGGGCGGCGGCCGCCGTCGTACGCTCGACTGGGAGGGGCTTACTTCAGCCCGGCGCCCGGCAGCAGTTCGGTCGCGCCCAGGGCATCGGCGATGAATGCGTAGTCCCAGGCCCGCTCCCGCCATTGCACGTACCGTCCTGACGCGCCGCCATGCCCGCCGTCCATCTCGATCTTCATGACGACCGGCTCGGTCCCCGTGGTCTTGCTCCGCAGTTCCTGCACCCACTTGGCCGGCTCCACGTACAGCACGCGGGTGTCATTGAACGACGTGACGGCAGCGATTTTGGGGTAAGCGGCCGCCCGGACATTCTCATAGGGCGAGTAGGACTTCATGTAGCCGTACACGTCCGGGTCTGTGATGGGGTTGCCCCATTCCTCCCACTCCAGCGCGGACAGCGGCAGGTCCGGGTCCAGGATGCTGGTCAGCGGGTCCACGAACGGCACCTGCGCCACGATGGCCGCGTACTTCTCCGGGGCAAGGTTGGCCACCGCGCCCATCAGCAGGCCGCCGGCCGATCCGCCCAGCGCCGCGATCCGGGCCGGGTCCACCCAGCCGGACGCGGCCAGCCAGCCTGTGGCGTCGATGAAGTCGGTGAAGGTGTTCTTCTTGGCCAGCTTCTTGCCGTTGTCGTACCACTTCCGGCCCAGCTCACCGCCGCCGCGCACATGCGCAATGACGAACACCACGCCCCGGTCCAGCAACGACAGCCGTGCAATGCCGAACCCCGGGTCCATACTCATCTCGTATGAGCCGTAGCCGTAGACCAGGCCCGCCGCCGTCGAATCCTGCCGCACACTCTTGTGCCGCAGAACGGAAAGCGGGATGCGCGTGCCGTCCGCCGCCGTCGCCCATTCCCGGGTGGCCACGTAGTCGGCGGCGTCATATCCGCCCAGCACCGGGCTTTCCTTGCGCAGCAGCAGCTCACCGGCGGGCCGTTCCGCGGTGGGCAGCACGAAATCGTAGACGCGCGACGGGGTGAAATAGGACGTGTAGCCCAGCCGGATCACCGGGGCGTCATAGTCTGACCCGCCCACTCCGGCAGTGTAGAGCTCCTCATCGAACGCCGGTTCCACGGGCGCTTCCTGCGCCGGCGTCCCCAGCCCGGCCAGCCCCATCACCTGGACGCGCTCAATGGTGTCCTTGCGGATGGACACGATCAGGTGGGTGGCGGTGACGCCGGCGCCGTTGACGCGGACCTCCTCGGAATGTCCGACGACGGTCTGCCACCTCTGCTCCGCCAGCGGCTTTTCGAGCTCGGCCGGGTCAACCAGCGAGACCATGGAGTTCACGGCGCCGCGGTTGTGCGTCAGAAGGATGCGCTCTGCACCATCCAGCAGGAAGGGCTCGGCCTCGTAGAGGACCCGCTCGCTGCGCGGGATGACGGTCCGGACTGTCCCGGAGGGGTCATCGAACCGGAGCAGGCGTGTCTCGCTGTACTCGGAGCAGCCGATCCCCAGCACCAGGTAACGCCGGTCTGCGGAGAGCTCGAAGCCCAGCCACATGGCGGCGTCGTCCTCCTGGTAGATGACTACGTCGTCGGCGACGGGCGTGCCCAGGATGTGCGCCTTCACCTGGTAGGGGCGCCAGGAATCGTCCACCACGGTGTAGAAAATGCGCGTGCCGTCGGGGGAGAAGGCGACGCCGTAGAAGATGTTCTCGATGACGTCCGGCAGAAGTTCGCCGGTGCGGAGGTCCTTGATGCGGAGGGTGAACCGCTCGTCGCCGGAGTTGTCCACGGCGTAGGCGTAAAGGTTGCCGTCGACGGTCACGGCCGAGCCGCCCACGGAGAAGAAGGGCTTGCCTTCCGCCTCCACGTTGCCGTCCAGCAGGACTTCCTCGCCGGGAATCCCGATTCCCGGCTCAACCGCAGGCGGGGTCCAGTCGGCAATCTTGTCCTCGGTATCGCTGGCGCGGACGCGGCACTGGATGCCGTACTCCTTGCCTTCCACCGAGCGGCTGAAATACCACCAGCCGTCCTTCCGGTGCGGGACAGACAGGTCGGTTTCCTGCGTCCGGCCCTTGATCTCCTGGAAGATCGCCTCGCGCAGCGGTTCCTGGTGTGCCGTGACCGCCTCCTGGTAGGCGTTCTCGGCCTTCAGGTGCGCTACGACCTCGGCGGATTCCTTGTCCCGCAGCCACTCGTAGTTGTCCACGAAAGTGTCTCCGTGATGCGTCCGCTCCATGGGAATCCGCTTGGCGACGGGCGGTGAGGCGGCCGTGGCGGGGGCAGTGCTGGCGGGATCCTGCAGGGGAGTGGAGGTCATGCCTTCAATATATAGACCCCCTCGGACAATCCTGCGGCCCGTTCGCTACCGGGCAAACCCGCCTGGCCCGCTGCCGGCCACCTTCCCCGCTCCCCTCGCCGGCCCCCTTCACCGACGCTCTCTCACTTAATGCGGTTTTCCCGCTGACGCTCTCTCACTTGATCGAGCATCGGGACGCCGCCCTATCGGCGCCCAGGTCGCGGGCGTATTCTGGTCATTTGAGGCACATCCGCCCAGCGTGAGAGGGGAAGTTCCATGACCATCCCGCCAGTGCACGAACCCGAGCCGTTCCCGCCGGAGCCGGGTCCGGAACCGACATCACCTGACCCCACCCAGCCCCATCCTCCCGGACCGCCGGCGCCCGGTCCCTTCCCCACCCCCGAACCGCCCGGGCCGCTGCCGGTACCGGATCCGGGCCCGGCGCCGCTCCGCCCGGACCCGACCAGAAGCTAACCGAAGACCACCTGGCAGGGTCCCTTCCCCACGGGAAGGGGCCCTGTCTGCGCGGTTCGAACGCTCGAAAAACTTTCAAAAAATCTGTTCCGAACCGCTTGAAGACCTCCCGCGCCGGTGCTAAAAAATCTATATCAGTCAACACAGATCGGCTGATATGGAACCGTCTCTTTCGAGGAGGGAAGCCATGTTGATGCGAACCGATCCGTTCCGCGAGCTGGACAGGCTGGCCCAGCAGGTCCTCGGTACGGCAGCGCGTCCGGCTGCGATGCCCATGGACGCGTGGCGGGAGGACAAGGAATTCGTCGTTGCCTTTGACCTGCCTGGCGTAGCGGTGGATTCCGTGGACCTGGATGTGGAACGGAACGTCCTGACGGTGCGGGCTGAACGCCCTGAACCGGCCGGCAAGGACACCGAGTTGATCGCCTCCGAGCGGCCGCGCGGCGTGTTCAGCCGCCAACTGATTCTCGGAGACACCCTCGACACGGAAAACATCAGGGCCAGTTACGACGGCGGCGTCCTCACCTTGCGGATCCCCGTCGCCGAAAAGGCGCAGCCGCGCAAGATCGAGATCGAAACCAGGGGGTCGAAGCAAGAGATCGCCGCATAGTCCCGCAGGACAATTTCATAGGACCGGGAGGCCGCGCTCCTTCTGTTGGCTGCCTTTTGGGGCGATTCGCCATTCTGTGCACGCCACAGCGCCAGACAGCGCACCGGCAGCGTATGCACGGCCTTCCCGCAAGGTGGCCCCCGGTTCCGGCCGGGGGCCATCCCATGCCTGGTGGCTTTTGCGCCCGGGACCCGGGACCCCGCGTTGGGTCAGGAGCCGAGTTCCAGCATCAGCGCCGGGAGCTCGTCGGCAAGTTCGCGGGCAAGGAAGCCGAGCGGTCCCATCCTGCTGGCCAGCCGGTCGGCCGCCGCGGCGTGCATGTGAGTACCCCAGCAGGCTGCCTGCGGACCGGTGGTCCCGCGTGCCCGCAGCCCCGCGACCGCCCCGGCCAGCACGTCACCGCTGCCGGACGTCCCCAGTCCCCCGTATCCGGTGGTGATCTTCCACAGGTCCGGTTCACCAGGGCCGTGTGCCGGCGGCTGCGCGATCACCCCCTGGCAGCTGACCACGGCGTCATACCGGGCAGCCACCTCGGACACGGCTGCCTCAAGGCCGTCCGCGTGAAGATCGCCCGCATCGCGGCCCAGCAGGAGCGCGGCCTCGTTGGGATTGGGCGTGAGGATCAACCGCCCGCGCCACGGGTCCAGCTTGCTTTCCAGCCGCACCAGGGCGCCCAAAGCGTAGGCATCGAGAACGACGGCGGGACCGCCTTCCCGGCCGGCGTCACCGTCCGCGTCCTCCCGGGCAGCGTCCGCCCGCGCTGCCGCTTCCCGAGCCAGCAGCGCGCCCAGCAGCTCCTCGGCGAGGTCCAAATCGTCCAGCCCGGGGCCCACCAGGATGGCGTCGGCCCGGTCCAGGTAGGTGGTGATCCGCTCCAGCCCGCTGGCAAGGACGGACCCGCCGGAGTTTTCGGGCAGCCCGATCGAGCCGCACTCCGGCAGTGCCACCCCAACCTGGACGGCGGCGGACTCGGCTACGGCGAGCGTAAGTTTTCCGGCCCCTGCCCGGAGGGCCGCAGTCCCGGCCAGCAACGCCGCGCCGGGAGTGGCCCGCGCCCCTCCCACCACCAGCACCGAGCCGCGGGAATACTTGTCTTCGCCGGCGGCAGGCAACGGCCAGTCGCGGAGGAAGGAGGGCGTGACCAAGGCGGGCTGCGCTCCTGGGCCCGCGGCGCCGCCGTCGTAATTACCTGGGGTGGACACTTGCGTCCCCGGCGTGCTCGGTGACCTCGACGCCCTGCTCCGTCAGATGGTCCGCCACGTTGAAGCTCTCCAGCGTCCACGGACCCGCGCCGGACGGGCGGACGTAACGGGTGATGGAGGCATTGAGGACGGACGTGCTTGCGGCAAGGTCAAGCAGTTCCTGCTCCGAGAGCCCCTCCATGACGTAGCGGAACAGCATGATCACGGCGTCATGGCACACCAACATGACGCGGTGGCCGGTGCCCAGGTTGTTCAGCTCGGCCAGGACCGACCGAAGCCGCAGCGCCACATCGGCCCACGATTCCCCGCCGGGCGGCCGGTAGTACAGTTTCCCCAGCCAGAGCCGACGCTCGGCCTCTTCCGGGAAGCGGTTCTCCACGCCTAGCCGGGTGAGCCGGTCGAGGATGCCGAGCTCCCGGTCCCGGAGCCGTTCGTCGGTGACTACTTTCACCGGCCAGCCTGCCGTCTCCACGGCGATTTCCGCCGTCTGACGGGCGCGCGCGTAAGGGGAGGACACCACGGCATCGGCGCGGAACTCCTCCGCGATCCGGGCCAGGGCCGTCCCCAGCGCCTTGGCCTGTTCCTGCCCGGTCCCGGACAGATTCACGTCCGCGTCCCGGGCAGGTACGTCGATGACCTCGGCCCCCGCCAGCCGCGCCTCCGTGGCGGCAACGTTGCCCTCGCTCTCGCCGTGCCGGACCAGGAGCAGCTCCACCGCCCCGGCCTCCTGTACGGCCTCCGTCAATCCGTCGTCGTTCAAGAAAATCACCCCGTCCGCGTTCGGTGCCGAATGCAGGAACACTATCAGCGGCCTTACCCACGGTGCGGCAAAAATAACGTCCGACGGCGGTGCATCACGCGCGATACGTTGCATCACTATCTAGTTCGTGACACCATCTAGTCATGACTGCGGAGAAGCGATGGCCGAGCGACTGGGTGCGGGCGGTGCTGCCCATCTGCATCCTCCAGGTCATCGCCGACAACAGCGAAGCCTATGGTTACCAGATTATCCACGCGCTGAAGGCCGCCGGTTTTGACGGCCTTAGCGGCGGAACCGTCTACCCGGCCCTGAACCGGCTCGAAACGGATGCCTCCATAACTTCCGAGTGGCGCGAAGGCAGCTCGGGTCCGGGCAAAAAGTTCTACTACCTGACATCGGCAGGCCGCCAGAGGCTCACCGAAGCAGGTGCGGACTGGAGGGACTTCGCCGCACTCATCGACCACTTTCTCCAAGCGAAGAAAGGCTGAATAAGTGCCTGTAGACGAATACCTGAAGACCCTTGCCTACGAACTGCGGCAGCGGAAACACAGCGAGGAGATGGTCCACAGCACGCTTCAGGAAGTCCGCAGCTATGTAGCCGAGAGCGGCGAGAGCGCTGAGGCGGCCTTCGGGCAGCCGCGTGACTACGCGGCCTCGTTCCCTGAAGGAACAACCACGTCCAGAGGTGCGCGGGTGGGAACACTGGCCGGACTTGTCGTCATCGTGACACTCGCTGCCTACCTGGTCCTCCGGGGGACCTTCGGCATCAGCTTCGGCATCTCCGGAACGCTCGCCTATTTTGGCATGGTGGTGGCGGTCACGGCTGCCCTGATCGTGATCGGGCAGCACTTGGACAGACGTCTTCCGGACCTTCGGGAGGCCAACCGCTACTGATTCGGACAACCGCTACCCGGGTCCCGGCAGCGCTTGTCCGAATCCATAGCGAACGTCCGAAAACTACCGCTCCGGCGTCAGCACCTTGGAGAACACCGTGGCGCCGTTCGCGTTCCGCAGGCTCACCGTGAAGGCGTCGGTATCCAGCTGGACATGGCCGAAGAACTGGTTCTCGCCGTCGCGGGGTGACTCGCCGGGGAAGCGGCCGGCCTTGGAGAACACCACCTCCGGTCCGAACGTGCCGTCCATCGTGTTCGGTCCAAAGGACCCGGCCGCGATCGGCCCGGCCACGAACTCCCAGAAGGGGTCGAAGTCGGTGAACGCCGCCCGCTCGGGGGAGTAGTGGTGCGCGGCGCAGTAGTGCACGTCCGCGGTCAGCCACACAATGTTCTTGACCCGGTTCCGCTTGAACGCGCTGAGGACCCCGGCGATCTCCAGTTCGCGGCCCAGCGGAGCGCCGGCGTCGCGGTTGGCAACGCTTTCCTGGTTCACGGGTCCGTCGGGCACGATGACGCCCAGGGGCATGTCCGCGGCGATCACCTTCCACGTCGCCTTGGACTTGCTGACTTCGCGGATGAGCCAGTCCACCTGCTCCCGGCCCAGGATGTTGGTGGCGTAGCTTTCCTTGCCGTCGGTGTTCGGGGACTTGAAAGTCCGCATATCCAGGCAGAAGATGTCCAGCTGCGGGCCGCGGGAGATCTTCCGGTAGATGCGCGCGGGCTGGTACTGCCCGGCGTCGTCGAATGTTCCCGGCCGCCACAGCGCGGCACTGTCCGCGATGGGCATGTTCTCCTGCCACGCCTGCCGGCCCCGGGCCGCAAGCGTGTTGACGTCGCGCACCGTGTAGCGGGGGTCCTGCAGTATCTCCCCGGGGTACCAGTTGTTGGTGGTCTCGTGGTCGTCCCACTGGGCGATGACGGGCACGTCGGCGAACATGGCGCGCATGTTGGCGTCCATCTGGTTGTAGCGGTGCCGGCCCCGGAACTCGGTGAGCGTCTCGGCCACCTTGGACACTTCCTCGGTCACCAGGTTCCGCCACACCTGTCCGTCCTTCTCCACCACGGACTCGGCGATGGGACCGTCGGCGTACACGGTGTCGCCTGCGTGGATAAAGAAGTCCGGCCGGGTCCGGTGCATGGCCCGGTAGCCGCGCATCCCGCCGATCTCCTCGTTGATGCCCCAGCCCTGCCCGGCGGTGTCGCCGGTCCAGACGAAGCTTTGGGCGGTCGACGCCGGGACCTCACCGCCGTTGCTCGTCCCGCCGGTGCGTCCCGCGCCGTAGTACGTCCCCGCGTCGGGCGCCGTGCGGAAGGTGCCGCGGACGCTCTCGCCGGCTGCGCCGCCGTCGTCCTCGAAGCTGATCTCCAGCGCGAACCGCGTGTTGGACGGCAGATTCCCTGCGTGGATCTTGGCCGTGAAGTCGGAGGCCTGCGTGGCGCGGGGGCCGCGGAGGACGCGCTCGAAGGCACCCCGTCCGCGCAGGATTTCGCCGCCGTCGTCCACTGCGCGCAGGACCGCCGTCATCCGGCCGGCACCCGACGCGCGGGACCAGAGGACGGCCGAGTCTGAGGTGACGTCGCCGGTGGCGATGCCGCTCGGCAGGGTGAGCCGGTTGCGGACCAGGGCAACGCCGGCAGGGGAGAATGCGGCGTTGGCGTTGGCCGCGGTGGGGACGGAGGCAAGCGCGGCGGCGAGGACTGAGCCGCGGACCACCGTGCGGCGGGAAAGTTCAGGGCGTGAAGTATCAGTCATGGCCCCAGAATTCCGGCCGCGGGCGCACGCGCATTGTCCGGGCGGTGAACCGCAGGTAAGGCCCCGCTGAACAGTCGCACCGGCCGCCCTCCGAAAGCAGCGCGGGGTTCAGATCCGGCGCGCTAAGGGCCCGGAGGTGGGCGTTATCTGCCCCACGCCGCAGTGTCTGCGCGCGTTGCCCCGGGCTACCGCGCGAGCTGCGCGATCCGCCCGGAGCGCAGCGCGGCGCCGACGGCCGCGATGCCGGCCTGGTCAGGGAAGATCACGGACTGCTCTCCCACGTAGCCCATCCCCGCGTTGGGCAGCGTCATGCTGCGGATCGCCTTCACGTTGAGGTTGCGCAGGCTGTACGCCAGGATCGCCGCCTGCGCCGGGTCGAAACCCTTGTTCACGGTGAGGCAGCAGCTGGCCATGTCCACCAGGGCGCGCACGGCCGTGACGTTGTTGAGCGCGCCGCGGGCGGTCAGCCGGGCCAGGATGGCGCGGAGCAGGGTCTGCTGGTTGCGGACCCGTTGGAAGTCGCCGTCGGCAAAGGCGTAGCGCTCCCGGGCGAACTCCAGCGCCGCCTGCCCATTGAGATGGTTGACCCCGGCCTTGAAAACGTGGCGGGTCTCGTGGGTGGACCGGAACGGTGTGGTGACGTTGACGTCGATTCCGCCCAGCCGGTCCGTGAGCACCCTGAAACCGTGGAAGTCCAGCATCAGCGTGTGCGCGATCCTGATTCCCAGCAACTGCTCCACCGTCCGCTGCGCCAAGTCGATGCCGCCGCGTTCCAGGCTCGCGTTGATCTTCGCGCCGCCGACCCCAGGCACTTCCACCCAGGTGTCCCGGTTGATCGAAATCAGGGTCAGCGAACGCCGGTCCGCCGGGACATGGACCACCATCAGCGTGTCCGCCCGCTGGTCCGACGCCTCACCGGTGGCCGCCGTATGCGCCGCCTGCTTGCGTGCGTTCGCCCGGCTGTCACTCCCGATCACCAGCACGTTCATGGGCACGGCGCGGAGTTCCGGAATGGGCGCCGGGGCGGGCGGTTTGGTTCTGGTTGGAGTTGCCGACGGCGTGTCGCTGGGCGTCGCCGTCGGAGTCGGGCTGGCGGCGGGCCCGGCTTCGGTGCCGGCGCGGTTCAGGTTGAAAATTACGACGACGGCGGTGGCCACGAGTGCCACGGCCAGCAGTGCCGCGATCCAGCGCCTCCGCCCGTGAAACATTTGGTGCCAGGCGTCGCCCGCCGGGTGGGACTCCGGGCCGGGGCCAGCGGGAGCGCTCATTTGTGCCTCCACCTCATCGTGTTTGGTGGGATCAGTGTCCGCCCGCCAGCCCCCTGTTGGCTACAAACTTGTCCAAACTGTCACCTGCCAGGGCCTGGCCCATGGCGGCGACGGCGTCCCAGTCCGGCAGGACGATCGACTGGCCGTCCGATGAAGTGCCGGTTCCCGCCGTCGGCAACGTGAAAAAGACCAGGTCGCCGGGGCCCACGCCGCGCAACTCCAGAGCCAGCCGGGCCAGGGCCGCAGCATTCAGCCCGCTGTCAGCACTGATGAACGGCGAGATGGCCGAAAGTGCCTCGCTGACCTTGAACGGGTTGAGCAGCGTGCCGGCGCTGAGGTTCTTGGCCAGGAGGGCCTTGACGAATGCCTGCTGGTTCCGCACGCGCTGGTAGTCGCCGTCGGTGAACGCGTACCGCTCGCGGACGAACGCCAGGGCGCGCTCGCCGTCCAGCAGCGCAGGGCCTTGGGTGAAGGTGAAGTTGCCGTGCAGGGACACAAAGGGTTGGGTGACGTTCACTTCTACCCCGTCAAGGGCATCGGTCATGCCCTTGAAGCCCTCGAAGTCGATCATTGCCACGTGGTTGATGCGCTGGTTGAAGAGCGACTCCACGGTCTGCACCATGAGGGGGACACCGCCAAATGCGAGTGCCGCATTGATCTTGGCTTCCCCCTGCCCCGGGATCCCCACCCAAAGGTCACGCATCAGGGAGACGGCGAAGATCCGGGACCGGTCGGCGGGAACATGGACCAGCATCAGGGTGTCCGCCCGCTGGTTGGAGTTGCTGCCGGACAGCGCTTCGCCGGGCGTGGCGCCGCGGCTGTCGGTGCCCATCACCAGGATGTTCAAGGCCCCGCCCGGCGCGGGCGCCTTTTCTCCGGGGGCCACGGCGGCAGCCGGACCTGAACCGGCCGCCGCGCCCGGGGCCTCCTCCGCGGCGCCGGCCGACGGCCCGGTTGGCTGGGCGTTGGGGCGGGGCCGCAGGGACTCGTCGGGGAACGCGTTTTCGATCGTGGTGCTCTGCGAGTCGAAGGTCTGGCCAAGGGTGTACAGGAACGCTCCGGCAGAGGCCGCCATCAGCACCGCGACGGTCAGCAGCACCAGGAGGAGCCCCCGCAGCCGGTGCCGGGGATGCTTCTTGGGGAGGCCGGGGGCCGCGCCGCCTGGATACGTCTGCTGGGTGCCCATCGCCGAAAACTACTGCGGCCCGGGCGCTGTTTCATCAGGGGAATCCGCAGGAAGCCCGCACGAAAACCCGCAGTCCCGTGGTGTGCAGGGGCCGATGGACGTCGGTTTGGGGCAGCGGCCCCGGGAGGTCAGGAACCGGGGCCGGCGGCAGCCTCGGCGGACGGGGCGTTCAGGCGGGCGTGGCGCAGAATCGACACGATGGCCGGGGCGAGCTGGTCCTCCATCTGCCGGTACACCCCGGGGTCTCGCCGGTACGGGTCCACGATGTCGTTCTCACTGGAATCCGCCGGCAGGGACAGGTGCCGGACACCCGCCGCGCGGGCGGGCAACCCGCGCCAATAGGCGGCGTTGGCAGCCAAGGGGGAGCCGCCGTCGTGCGCGTCCGCCGTGGAAGGCACGACGGCGGCCCCTGCTTCCGCGACGCCGTCGGCAGCGCGCTGGTCGAGGACGTCCAGCATCCGTGCGAATTCGCGGATCGTGAAGGTCCGCTTCAGCAAGGAGGCATCCAGCTGGAGCACCTCGCCGCGGTGCCCGGAGGTCATGGTGAGCACCAGGTCCACGCCGCGGAGGATATTCGGCGTCAGCTGGCGGGCGGCAAAGTGGTCCGGGCTGCCGCCGAAGGTACGCACGATGTCGGCGGAGATCGGCTGCATCGGCTCACCCACCATGGCCCGCGTGCCGGCGCTGGCAACCTCGAAGCCGCCCGGCACCACCTGGTCCAGCCCGGCCTGCAGCAGCCTCTCGGCCACGGGCGACCTGCAGATGTTGCCCGTGCAGACGGTCAGGATTCTTACGGGTGCGGACGTGTCCAAGGAGCTCTCTTTCCAACCGGCGGGACCGTGCAGTCCGCGCACCTCAACTTAACATGCCACCCCCGCGACGCTCTCTCACTTAAGGCGGGTTTTGGGCCGACGCTCTCTCACTTAAAGCGGGTTTTGCGGCGGCGCTCCTGCACCCCCGAAAGGGAAGCGCAGGAGCGTTACGCCGCGGGGCGGCAGGAGCTAGAGCTTTCCCAGCAGCTGCTTCATCTCGGTGATCTCTGCCTGCTGCGCGGTGACGATATCGCGGCCCAGCTGCACGGCCTCGGCGTACTTGCCCGCGCCGATCTCCTGCTGGGCCATCTCTACGGCGCCCTCGTGGTGCATGATCATCTGCTCGAGAAACAACTTCGGGGCTTCGGGGCCAGGGGCGGCCTTGAGCTTCTCCATGCCGTCCGCGTCCACCATGCCGGACATGCCGTGGCCGGAGTCGGTGGGCATCATGGTGGGCTGTCCCCAGCTTTCCAGCCAGCCCGTCATCTTCTCGATCTCGGGGCCCTGGGCTTCCTTGATCCTGGTGGCCAGCGCCGTCACCTCGGCGGGCACATCCTGCTTGCCCAGCACGATGTCGCTCATCTCCACCGCCTGGGCGTGGTGCGGGATCATCATCTGCGCGAACATGGTGTCCGCCGCGTTGTGCCCGGCATTGGCGTCGGGCATCATGCTGGTCATCGGGCTGGAGCCGTGGTCCATGCCGGACATGCTGCCGCCCCCGGTGGGCGCCGAGCCGGAGTCGGCGGCGCAGCCGGCCAGGCCCAGGGTTGCGGCGAGGGCAGCGGTGACGGTGAGGGTCTTCAGTGTGGTGTTCATGCGGAATTCGTCCTTAAGGTTGAACCGGTTTTCGGGCGGAAAGCGCGGTTCGGTTTACGTCCGGCTGATGGACAGTTCGCAGGGCGTGGGGCTGGACGGAATGTAGGAATATGCGGCGGCGGCTGCGGCAGTGCGCGACTCCTGTTTCATGGCGGGCGCCGGCGGCGGAATCGCGGGGAACGATCCCGCGTTCGCCAACGGGACACACGCCGCCCCGGCCTCTTCCGCGCCCGGGCAGGCCTCCCCGCAGACCGCGCCGGCCGAGAGCACGACGACGGCGTCCCCGCCCGGGTGCGCCGGCCCGCCCGGCTGCCCCCCGCCGTCGTCCGCGGCCGCAGCGTGCCCGGCCGCAGATTCCCCGGCCGCAGCGGCCGCAGCGTGTGAAACCGCCGAGTGCGCAACAACAGAATGGGACGCGTGGCTCCCCGTCATCACGTGCATTCCGAGGATCCCGGCAATGACCGACAGGATCCCTGCGAACACCGCACAGCGCAGCAGCGCCTGTGATGTGAGCGAGGGCTGCCCCAAAACCCGCATTGAATGAGAGAGCGTTGGCCCGAAACGCGCACTAAGTGAGAGAGCGTCGGAGGGGAACGCGCAGGAAGTGAGAGAGCGTCGGGGCATGGTGTTTCTAACGTACCTCGGACGGATTGAGTTTCACGCGGCGCAGCAGCTGGGCGTTGAGGGCCACCACGATCGTGGAGGCGGACATCAGTACGGCACCGGCCGCGGGCGAGAGCACCACCCCGGCGAACGCCAGAACACCGGCGGCCAGGGGCACGGACAGGATGTTGTAGCCCGTGGCCCACACCAGGTTTTGCCACATCTTGCGGTAGCTGGCGCGGGAGAGGTCCACCATGGAGAGCACGGCGCGGGGATCGTTCCCGGCCAGCACCACGCCGGCGGATTCCATTGCCACGTCCGTGCCGGCGCCGATCGCGATGCCCACCTCGGCGCGGGCCAGGGCGGGGGAGTCGTTGACGCCGTCGCCCACCATGGCCACCTTGAGGCCCCGGGCCTGCAGCTCTGCCACCTTCTTGTCCTTGTCCGCAGGCAGGACCTCGGCAAAGACCTCGTCGATGTTCAGGTCCTCGGCCACGGCCTGGGCCACCTGGCGGGCATCGCCGGTGATCATGCCTACCTTCACGCCGCGGTTCTGCAGTGCGGCCACGGCCTGCCGGGATTCGGCGCGCACCGCGTCCTCGAGGCTGACGGCGCCCAGCACACGGCCTTCGTCCACCACGTGCAGCACTGCGGCGCCGCGCCCCATCCAGGCCCGGGTGGATTCGGCCAGGGCGGAAGGTTCGACGGCGGCCAGCTCGCGCAGCAGCGCCGGCCCGCCCACATGGACGGTGCGGCCGTCCACGGTGGCACGCACGCCGCGGCCGGTCATCGAGGTGAAGCCTGAGACCGCAGGCAGGGCAAGGCCGCGCCCACGCGCCGCCCGGACGATCGCGCGGGCTACGGGGTGTTCGCTGTCGGACTCCACCGCGGCGGCGAGCGCCAGGATCTGGTCCGGCTCCGCGCCTTCGACGGCCGCGATGTCCATAAGATCAGGCTCGCCGGTGGTCAGGGTTCCGGTCTTGTCGAACAGCACTACGTCGATGGTGCGCATCCGCTCCAGCGCCATCCGGTTCTTGATCAGCACACCCGCACGGGCTGCCTGTTCGGTGGAAATGGCGATGACCAGCGGAATTGCCAGGCCCAGGGCGTGCGGGCAGGCGATGACCAGCACGGTCACGGTGCGGGTCACGGCGTCGGCCACGCTGCCCAGCAGGGTCCAGGCGATGAACGTCAGCACGCCGGCGCCGGCAGCGAAGTAGAAGAGGAACGCGGCCGCCCGGTCCGCGAGGGCCTGGGCCCGGGACGAGGACGCCTGGGCTTCGGCCACCAGCCGCTGGATGCCGGCCAGCGCGGTCTGGTCTCCCACCGCGGTGACCTGCACACGGACGGTGTTGTCTGTGGCGACGGTTCCGGCCACGACGGCGTCGCCCGGCCCGCGCGGAACGGTCTTTGATTCGCCGGTAATCATGGACTCGTCGAACTCGGCCCGGCCGTCCACCACGGTACCGTCGGCCGGCATCCGTGCGCCGGACCGGACCAGCACCACGTCCCCCTCACGCAGGTCCGCCACCGGCACTGTCTCAGTGCCGCCGTCGTCCGAAATGCGGTCCGCCTCGTCCGGAAGGAGGGCGGCCAGCGCGTCCAGGGCGCCCTGGGCGGAGCCGAGGGCGCGCATCTCGATCCAGTGGCCCAGCAGCATGATGGCCACCAGCAGGGACAGTTCCCACCAGAAGTCCAGGTCGAACCCGCCAAGCCCCAGGCTGGTGACCCACGAGGCCACGAACGCCACGGTGATGGCCATGCCGATCAGCAGCATCATGCCGGGCCGGCGGTCGCGCACCTCCTGTACGGCGCCCTTGAGGAACGGCTGGCCGCCATAGAGGAAAATCACGGTGCCCAGGACGGGCGGAATGAGAGTTGAGCCGGGGAACATCGGGGCCATGTAGCCGAAGATGTGGCCCACCATGGGGCTGAAGTACACCACCGGAATGGACAGGGCCAGCGTGAGCCAGAACCGGTTCCTGAACATCGCGGTACTGTGACCGGCGTGCTGGCCGTGGGTGTGGACGGCGTGGTCGTCATCGGGCATTGGCCCCGCGTGGCCGCCGTGGCCCGGATGCCCCGAAGATGATGGGCGCGCTGCAGTCATCCCGTGGCCTGCGCGCCCCATGTGGTCGATGACGGCTGGCGTGGAAGGCGGGGCGCCGTCGTCGTGATGGTGGTTGTGGTCCTGCATGGTGCCGCCTTAGGTAAGGATGTTGCCCGGGGCACGCGGCCCCGGGCCGGAATTACGGGGCTGCGTAGCCGGCCGAGGCCACCGCCTGGCGCACGTCCGCGTCGGCCGCTGAACCGGTCACGGTCAGGCGCGACCGCCCGCCGGACACCAGGTCCACCTTCGCCGCGTCCACGCCTGCCAGCGCACCCACGGCCTTCTCCACGGTCTGCACGCAATGTCCGCAGGTGAGGCCTTCCACGGCGAACTCGCGCGGCGCGCCGGCTGTACGGGGAGGGACGACGGCGGCACGCGCCGGGGCGCTGCCGGTAGCTTCCGTGTCGCCGGCGGAGGGTCCGCAGCAGCTGCAGCCTGCCGCGGAAGCGAGGGGGAGGGTTGTCCGGGTTTGAGGTGCACACATGTCAGTTTCCATTCCGTCGAGGATTCATGGGCGCTGGGGTTGAACGGCTGTGAGAGGAGGCGCGGGGCGCCTGCCGGGACATACCACTTCACTGACAACACCTTGAACATACCCCTGGGGGGTATATGTGTCAAGACTGCGGCGCCCGGAGCGTGAACAATGGAGCCATGGGTCGAGGGGCGTTGCGCATATTCCTGGGAGCCGCACCCGGTGCCGGCAAGACATTCGCCATGCTGGAGGAAGGGTGCCGGCTCCGCCAGGAGGGCAAGGACGTTGTGGTGGGCGTTGCACTGAGCCGCGGCCGGTCAGAAACGGAGGCGCTGCTGGCGGGACTGGAGTTCTGCCCGGCAACGGCGCGCCCGGACCTCGACTCCGGGCTCGACCTCCCGGCCCTGCTGGACCGCGCACCGCAGGTGGTCCTGGTGGACGACTATGCCGCCTTTCCCGCGCCCGGTGCGGCCCGGTGGGAGCAGGTGCCGGTGCTCCTGGACGCCGGCATCGACGTGCTGTCCACCCTGGATATCAGAAACGTTGAATCGTTGCGGGACGTCGTGGAGGACATCACTGGTGCCCGCGCCACTGCCACGGTGCCCGACGCGGCGGTACTGGGTGCGGACCAGATCGAACTGGTGGACGCCTCGCCTGAACTGCTGCGCCAGCGACTCGGGGAAGGCAGGATCTTCAGCAGCCGGGAGGAGGCCGACTCGGCCCTGGCCGGTGACTTCCGCCCGGGGACCCTCGCCGCCCTGCGGGAACTTGCGTTGATCTGGCTGGCCGAACGCGTGGACGCCGGGCTGGCGGACTACCGCGTGGCGAGGAACATCAGGGACAGCTGGCCCGCGCGCGAAAAGCTTGTGGTGGGCCTCAGCGGCCGTCCCCGCGACCAGGCACTCCTCCGGCGGGCGGCCCGGATGCTGGCCGCGGCGGCCGGCGGAGAGCTCCATGCCGTGCACATCAGGACCGCAGCTGCCGGCAGCGACGCCCGGACCGGCAAGGACCTGGAGCTGCTTCGCAGGCTCACCCGGGAGGTTGGCGGGGTGTTCCATTCAGTCGGCGGGCAGGATACGGCCGCCGGGATCCTGGATTTTGCCCGCAGCATCAACGCCAGCCAGATTGTCCTGGGAACGACGGCGGGCCCGTGCCGCCGCCGGGGCATCGCGGACTGGGTGCGGGGTGGCGGAGTCGCGGAGCGGGTCAGGAAAAATGCCGGCAACGTGGACATCCATCTCGTTGCCACGAAAGCGGCTGACGGGTACGGTGCGGAGGGGACGGGAGGACCAGCGCGCCGCCTTGCCGCCCGTCCGCGGGCCGGGATGGGCCGGCCCGGCAGGGGCAGGGTCCGCCAGGGCGCCGGGTTTGCCCTGGCCGTGCTGCTCCCGGCCCTCCTCCAGTTCTTCCTGGGACAGCTGCCGCACCGCCAGCTTTCCACCGACATGCTGGTGCACCTGTCCGGCGTGGTGGCCGTTTCCCTGCTGGGCGGCGTGTGGGCGGCCGTGCTGGCCGCTTTGGTGGCGGGGATGATAGTGAATTACTTCAGCGTCCGGCCGGTGGGTTCGCTGTTCATCCTGGACCCTGAAAACGTCCTGGCGATCCTGGTGTTCCTGGTGCTTGCGGTGGCAGTTTCCCTCCTGATGGACCGGTCCGTCAACCTTCGCCAGGAGGCCAAAGTGGCCCGTGCGGAGGCGGCGGTCCTCGGCGAACTGAGCCGGCGTGCAGTCGCTGAGGGCAATACCATCCCCGGGTTCCTTGAGCAGGTGCGCGATTACTTCCAGGTGGACGGCGCCGCCCTGTGGACCAGAACGGACGACGGCGGCCCGGCCGCCTGGCGGATCAGCGAACATGCCGGCGGTGCCGTCCCCGGCGAAATTTCTGCCGCGTCCACACGGGAAGACCTGGACGGAAAACGGGCGCTCACTTTGACCGGGCGGGAACTGTCCCAGGACGAGCGCCGGCTCCTGGCCGCGTTCGGGGCGCACCTGCTGGCCATGCTGCAGCGTGAGCAACTGTCGGCCAGCCAGCGTGAAAACCTGCGTTTGGCGGAGGGGAACACCATGCGCACTTCCATCCTCCGTGCCGTCTCGCACGATCTGCGGACGCCGCTGGCCGGCATCAAGCTTGCCTCCAGCAGCCTGCGGGACGGGACCATCGCGTTTTCCAAGGCTGAGGAGCAAGAGCTCCTGGCCACCATCGAGGCCGGGGCCGACCGGCTGGACCGCCTGGTCAGCAACCTGCTGGACATGTCCCGCATCACTGCTGATGCGGTTTCCCCGTTGATCCGGCCCGTGTACTGGGCGGACGTAGTGGCCGAGGCGGTCCGCGGAACCGCGCCGGAGCGTGTGCGGGTGCTCCTGCCGGACAATATGCCGCCCGTGGATGCGGACCCCGGGATGCTGGAGCGCGTCATCGCGAACCTGGTGGAGAACGCCCTGAAATACGCGCCGGGCTCCGACGTGGTCATTGCCGGAGCGGTGGGCGGCGCCGGCAACGCCGTGATCCGTGGCGTCCCGGCCAGCGAGCTGACCATCGTGGACCATGGGGCCGGAATCCCCGCCGAGCAGGTTCTGACCATGTTCCGGCCGTTCCAGCGCGCGGACGATACAGCGGCCGGCACCGGCATCGGGCTGGGGTTGGCAGTGGCCAAGGGCTTCGTCGAGGCCATGGGAGGCGTGCTGCTGGCCGAACCCACCCCCGGCGGCGGCCTGACCATGGTGGTCCGCCTGCCCCTGTCCACCCGGGCGGCTGCCGAGCCTCCGAACCACTGGAAAGAGCGAACATGACGCCCGCCGTCCTCATCGTCGACGACGAAATCCAGATCCTCCGCGCGCTGCAGATCAACCTGAATGCCCGCGGTTACACCACCGTGACCGCGCTGAACGGTTCCCAGGCGCTCGAAGAGGCAGCCCGCCACCGGCTGGACGCGGTGATCCTGGACCTGGGGCTCCCCGATATAGACGGCGTGGAAGTCATCAGGCGCCTTCGCCGCTGGAACGGTGTGCCCGTCGTCGTGCTTTCTGCCCGGCACGGTTCCGAAGACAAAATCCAGGCCCTGGACGCCGGCGCGGACGACTATGTGACCAAGCCGTTCGGCATGGACGAGCTCCTGGCCCGGCTGCGGGCAGCGCAACGCCGCGGCTCGGCCGCCGACGCGGTCCCTGTGGTGGAGACCGCGGGTTTCACCGTGGACCTGGCAGCAAAGCAGGTCACGCGGCGCGGCGTCACGGTGCGGCTGACGCCGACGGAGTGGAAGATCCTGGAACTCCTGGCGCGGAACAGCGGGGCGCTCGTCACGCACCAGCAGATCCTGGCGCACGTGTGGGGGCCGGGTTATGCGGAGGAAACAGCTTACCTGCGCGTCTACCTCGCCCAGCTGCGCAGGAAGCTCGAAATGGACCCGGCCAACCCGCGGCACCTGCTGACCGAGACCGGACTGGGGTACCGCTTGAAGAAGTAGGCGCTGGACCGGGGCAGCCCAGCGGAAGGGGGCCATTAAGAAAGCATTAAGATCCCCGAACGGGCACCGGAAGGGCTTCCAGGCCGGTGCTAGGCTCCGGAAGTTACCAGCCCTTGTGCCGGACCGGTCCGCCGGGGCGGCGCAGCACAGAAAGACACGTAATTGTCGGCTTCCGCCCACTTCTCCATGCCCGCCACAGTTCCCAACCCGGAAAAGGAATCGGAGCCAGGCACCCCGCTGGTCAGGTGGCTGCTGGAACACCGCGTCAACCAGCCGGTCGGCCCCGAAACCGACGAGGGCCACGCCACCCAGCACGCCTGGTGGAAGGTGATGTGCCTTACCGGCGTGGACTACTTCTCTACTCTTTCCTACCTGCCGGGCATTGCGGCCCTGGCTGCCGGCGCCCTCTCGCCGCTGGCGACGTTGCTGATCGTTGCGCTGACCCTGCTGGGCATGTTGCCGATGTACCGCCGGGTTGCCGTCGAGAGCCCCCACGGACAGGGGTCCGTCGCCATGCTGGAGCGGCTGCTGCCATTCTGGCGGGGCAAGATCTTTGTGCTGGTCCTGCTGGGCTTCGTGGCCACCTCGTGGATCATCACCATCACGCTTTCCGCCGCCGACGCCACCGTGCACCTGCTGGAGAACCCGTACCTGCCGCCCGCGCTGGAAGGCCAGGCTGTGCCCATCACCGTGGTGCTGCTGCTGATCCTGGGCGGGGTGTTCCTGCTGGGCTTTTCGGAGGCGGTGGCGGTGGCCATCCCATTGGTGGCCGTCTTCCTGGGCATGAACGCCATCATCATCGGCACCGGGCTGGTGGAGGTTTTCGCCAAGCCTGAGGCGTTTTCTTACTGGCTGTCGGCATTGGAGGCCGACGGCGGCGGGCCGGGCGGCGTGGTGGGCCCGGCTTTGGTCGCGTTCCCCCTGCTGGTCCTGGGCCTGTCCGGCTTCGAAACGGGCGTGAGCATGATGCCGCTCGTGGCAGCCAGGGGGAACACTCCCGAGGAGAAGCTGGAGAACCGCATCCGCAACACGCGCAAGTTCCTCACTGCCGCAGCGGTAATCATGAGCATGTACCTGGTCGGCAGCAGCTTCGTGACCACGGTGCTGATCCCGGCAGAGGAATTCCAGGATGGCGGGGAGGCCAACGGCCGTGCCCTGGCCTACCTCGCTCACGAACACCTGGGCAACGGATTCGGCTCGGTCTATGACATCAGCAGCATCCTGATCCTCTGGTTTGCCGGGGCCTCCGCGATGGCGGGCCTCATCAACATCGTGCCGCGGTACCTGCCTTCGTACGGCATGGCACCGGACTGGTCGCGCGCAGTGCGGCCCCTGGTGCTGGTGTACACCACCGTCAGCATCCTGATCACCGTCGGCTTCCGCGCGGACGTCAACGCACAGGCAGGCGCCTATGCGACCGGGGTCCTGGCCATGATGGTCTCTGCTGCCGTTGCCGTGGCCATCTCCGCCATCCGGAACAAGCGGCGCGGGCAGGCCGTGGGCTTCACCGTTCTGACCCTCGTGATGCTGTACGCCCTGGGCGCCAACGTCATCGAAAAGCCGGACGGCATCACGATTTCCGCATTCTTCATCCTGGGGATCATCGCGGTTTCCTTGGTGTCCCGTGTCAGCCGCACTACCGAACTGCGGGTGCACGGAATCGAGTTCGATGCCGAGGCGCGGCGCTTCGTCAGCGATTCCCTGGCGTTCGACGGACGGCTGAACATCATCGCCAACCGGCCGCAGGCACGGGATGCCGCCGAATACGCCGGGAAGGAACTGGCGCAGCGGGCCAACAACCCCGTACCCGGCACGGCGGACGTGATCTTCCTGGAAATCGATGTCAGCGACCCTTCCGGCTTCAGCGACGTGCTGTGCGTCCGCGGTGTGGAAGTGGACGGGCACCGCGTGCTGCGGGCCGAGAGCCCTGCGGCCCCGAACGCCATCGCTGCCATCCTGCTGGCTTTGCGCGACGCCACGGGGGTCAAACCGCATGTCTATTTTGAATGGTCCGAGGGCAATCCGCTGGCGCACCTTATGCGCTACCTGCTGCTGGGGACGGGAGATACCGCTCCGGTGGTCCGGGAAATCATCCGCGAGAACGAACCCGATCCGGACCGCCGGCCGGGAATCCACGTCGGATGAGGGCCGGTACGGCGGAACTGCTGGCACACCCGGTCCGGGCGGTTCCGGCGGCCTTCCTGCTGGTCATCCTGGCCGGCGCCGGACTGCTGGCACTGCCCGCGGCGCAGACCGGCGCCGGCCCTGAAGACGGACTGGCGCCGCTGTTCACCTCAGTGTCCGCTGTCTGCGTGACCGGTCTGATCACGGTGGACACGGCCATCCACTGGACCCCGCTGGGACAGGGCATCATCCTGGGCCTGATCCAGGTGGGCGGCTTCGGGATCATGACCCTGGCAACCCTCCTGGCGCTCCTGGTGCGCAAGAGCATCGGCCTCCGCGGCCAGCTGGTGGCCCAGTCGGAGACGCACACCCTGAACCTGGGCGACGTCCGCTCCGTCCTGCTCAGCGTCGCCCGGATCATGCTGGCCCTCGAAGGTGCCACGGCCCTGGTGCTCACGCTCCGCTTCTGGCTGGGCGGTTACGATGACAATCCGCTGACGGCACTGTGGCACGGGGTCTTCCATGCGGTCTCGGCCTTTAACAACGCCGGGTTCTCCCTCTATAGCGACAACCTCATGGGGTTCGCCGAGGACCCGTGGATCCTGGTGCCCATCTGCCTGGCGGTCATTGCCGGCGGCTTGGGCTTCCCTGTCATCATCCAGCTCTCCCGCGGTGGAACACCGCCACGTGACTGGACTGTCCACCTGCGGCTCACGGTCTACGGGACGCTTCTGCTCCTGGCCGCCGGCGGGGCCTTCTTCGCCGCCTTCGAGTGGAACCGGGCTGAAACCCTGGGTCCGCTGTCTGTACAAGGGAAGCTCCTGGGTGCCTTCGCCGGCACGGTCTTCCCCCGCACGGCAGGCTTTAATGCCATCGATTACGGGGTGGCCGCGCCGGAGACCCTGATGGTCACCAACATCCTGATGTTCATCGGCGGCGGCAGTGCCGGTACCGCCGGCGGCATCAAAGTCACTACCTTCCTGGTGCTCGGCTTCGCCATCTGGAATGAGGTCCGGGGCCGCGACCAGGTGACCATCGCCCACCGCTCCATCAGCTCTTCCTCGCAGCGCCAGGCGCTTTCGGTGGCGCTGCTGGGTATCGCCGCGGTGATCAGCGGCACCATGCTGCTGCTGCTCTTCACTGACCACGGCCTGGAAAGGGTTCTGTTCGAAGCCATTTCCGCGTTCGGCACGGTTGGGCTGAGTACGGGAATCACGTACGGCCTGCCGCCCTCGGCGCAGTGGGTGCTGATGGCGCTCATGTTCACCGGCCGCATCGGAACCGTGACCGTCGCCTCCGCCCTGGCGCTCTCCGCGCGGCCCCGGCTGTTCAGGCTTCCGGAGGAGCGGCCGATTATCGGCTAGGCCTTTTGGCTGTCCAACGCTTGGGCTTAGCGTGGGACGTGTTAGTGCACCTCGACCGAACAGGAGAAGGACATGACACACCACATCAGCGCAATGCTCGGCTCACACCCGGGAGCCGCAGGAACCCCCGCCGTGGACAAGGAAAAACTCGCCGCCTGCATCGCCGCATGCTTCCAGTGCGCCCAGGCCTGCTCGTCCTGCGCGGACGCCTGCCTGGCCGAGGACATGGTGGCCGAACTCGCCTCCTGCATCCGCACGGACCTGGACTGCGCCGACGTCTGCGCCGCCACCGGGACCGTGCTTAGCCGCCAGACCGGCACCAATGTGGAACTGGTCCGGTCGTTGCTGGAAGCCTGTCGCACCGCGTGCGCGGTCTGTGCCGCCGAATGTGAGCAGCACGCCGGCATGCATGAGCACTGCCGGATCTGCGCCGAAGCCTGCCGCCGGTGCGAAACCGCGTGCTCCGAACTCCTCGAAACGCTCGGCTAGCGGGCACTCAGGCAGGGATACGGGCTGACAGCTTAGCCGTGCTCCACCCAGCAGGCCAGGATGGTGGTGGCCAGCTGGTACGCCAGCGCGTTGCGGGTCACGGCATCCGGGCCCACGGCGGTGGGCAGGCCGGACGCGTCCACGGTCAGCACGAAGCTGTCCTTCTGGAACACGGCCTTGCCGTCGGCGGTTTCGTAGGCTGGGAACCCAAGGTTGGCCAGGCCGCCGATGGGTGTGGCGTCCGAGGCGAGGGCCTGCATGGCGTCGAAGTATTCCAGCGCCGTGGCCTCGTCCCGGGCTTCCTGTACCGAGATGTCCAGGGAGCCCGGCACCGCCGGTGACGCCTGGTCCAGGTGGTACGTGCAGGTGAACGTGCTGTCCGCCCAGTTGTTCACGGTGTGCGGCGCCTTGTCCAGATCCAGGACGGCAATCAGGCGGTCCATAGGCTGGTCACCGCACACCATTTTCGCGGCTTCGCTGGGACCGCCCGCGGCGGCGCGGGCGGGGGCTTTCACGCTTTGGTGGTGGCCGCCGTCGTGCGCGCCGTGGCTCTCCGCACCGTGGCTCTGGCCCGGCTGGCCGGCGGTTCCCGGGCCGGCCGCGGCGGCCGAGCAGCCGGTGAGCAGGACTGCGGACAGGAGGACCGATGCCATCAGGGGCGGGCGGTTGTTCATGGCGGATCCGTTCCGGGGGGTCAGGCCTTGAGTTTGGCGTAGATGACGTAGTTGTCGTCGAAAAGTCCGGTGGCGGGGTCATAGCCGTCACACGTAATGAGGCGCAGTTCGGCGCCGGCCGTGTTGCCGTAGACCTCCAGCGTGGGGAAGCTGTCCTTCCCGTAGAGGGCGCCGCGTTCCACGGTGAACACCGCGGTGCTGCCGTCGGCGCGGGTCACTTTGATGTCCGCGCCGGGCTTGAGGCTGCGCAGGTCCGCGAACACGCCCTTGTTGCCGCCGAGTGCATTCACATGGCCCAGGATGACGGACGGTCCGCGCTCGCCGGGGGTGGGGGAGCCGTCATACCAGCTGGCGGGGGCGCCGTTGCCGGTGTCCTCCGGGACCTCGAGCGACCGGTTCGGGCGCAGCCCCAGATGGATCAGCTCCGTCCGCAGGCCCACCGACGGGATCTCCAGCGCCTTCGGTTTGGACCTGGGGAGGACAGGGCGTACGACGGCGGCCGGAGCCTTTGCTGCCCCCGGTGCCTTGGTCTTGGGCGGGGCCGGTGCAGTGGCCGTCCGGGTGGGCGTGGCCTCCGGTGTGGTGCTGGAGGGTGCGGCCGAGGCGGCAGGCGGGGCGCCGGCGTCGTACGTTCCGTTGCCGGGGGCGCCGCACCCGGTCAACGCGAGGAGCAGGAGAAGCCCGGCCGCCGCGGAAGCGCGGAAGCCCCCGCAGCGGCCGGATTCCATTGGTTTCACCTGTTGTATCCGGCTGACCTAGGCTGCTGCACCGTTGCGGCGGCGGACCACGTAGGTGCCGGCTGCAGCTGCGGCGAGCACCAGGCCGCCGCCCAGTGCGAGGGCGCCGGCGTCGTTGGTTCCCTCGGTGACGCCCGTGTCAGCCCCGCCAACCGGCATGGTCATCTGGCCCGCCTGGAGGGTTCCGCACAGTGCAGGGGAAGTGGCTGCGAGGGGCAGGCTCGGGACGAGGTCTGACTTGGCGGCCTGTGCCTCCTTGCTGAGGGTGGCCGGATCCAGGCCGTGGACCACCACTACTGCCGTGCCGGCCTCAAGCGCCGCCTTGGTCTCTGCGTTCAGTTCGAAGGTGCGGTCCACCGTGTAGCCGGCGCCCTGGCCTGCGACCTTGAGGTCGAGCCCGGCGGCGGGGCTCGTGTCGCCGCTGGTGGAAAGCGTGGTCACGATTTCGCCGTAGCTCGGGTTGCCTTCCGTGGTGGAGATGACGCCGTCGCCGTTGGCGTCGGCACCCGGGGCGGGGCAGATGCCCTTGGCTCCCCCGTGGATGTGCTGGACGTGCGGGTAGGGAGCGTCGTTGAAGGTGGGGGCCAGGCCGGAGACCGTCAGGACCGCGTGGGCCTGGTTGCCGGTGACATCGACGGTGATGGTGCCGGAAGCGGAACTGCCGTTGATCTGGCCCAGCGTGGACTGGTAGTGATCGGACCCGTCATGGGCCATGGCCGGCGAACCGGACAGTGCCAGGGCGCCGAGTGCCAGGGTGGGAACGGCCAGGAAGCGAAGTGCCTTGTTCATCGGAATGCTCTCCTCATACAAGTAACGGTGATGTCCCGAATGGGGACCTGTCCCGGGAAAGGACGGTATCCCCGGAAGAGGGGACACTGGCAGTTCGGAGCGGCTGCGGTGACGGATGGGAAAATTGTGAAACGGGCCACTTTGGGTGCTGCCGGGTGGGACGCAAGCGCGGGCGTCCGCAGGTTCGAGACCCGCCCCGCAGGGGCCGCTCCGGTTGCGGCAGTGTGACCCGCGCCCCATACAATGGGTTGGAGGTGCGCCGGGAAGTCTGGTCGGCAACAGTTTTGTCGAACCCGAAACCAGGAGGACCCTCCATGAATTCAGCGCCGCCCCCCACTCCGCCAAAGGCCGGGTCGACCATCCTCGGACGCGGCAGTTACGCCGAAGCCCTGCGTATCGGCGAGATCCTCCGGAAAGAAACCGTCGGCGGCGCTCTGCTTGTTATCGCTGCGGTGATCGCGCTCGTCTGGGCCAATTCGCCGGCATCGGACTCATACTTTGCGCTCCGCGACTTCAAGGTGGGCTACGAACCCTGGCACCTGGAACTCAGCCTGGGCGCGTGGGCTGCTGACGGGCTGCTGGCCATCTTCTTCTTCCTGGTGGGCCTGGAGCTCAAACGTGAATTCGTGGCCGGGGACCTGCGGCAGATCAACAAGTCGATCGTGCCGGTCGCCGCGGCGGCCGGCGGTGTGGTTGTTCCGGCGCTGATCTACGTGGCCATCAACCTCGGCAGCCCCGGTACCCTGCGCGGCTGGGCCATTCCGACGGCCACGGACATCGCGTTCGCCGTCGCCGTGCTGGCCATCATCGGTTCCCACTTGCCCAGTGCGCTGCGGATCTTCCTGCTCACGCTCGCCGTGGTGGATGACCTGATCGCCATCACCATCATCGCGTTCTTCTACACCAGCGACCTGCACTTCGAACCGCTGCTGCTGGCGCTCATCCCGCTGGGCATCTACACGTTCCTGGCGCAGAAGTACCGGCACTTCTTCGGCCGGAAGGTCTTCGCTGCCTGGCTGATCCTGTTGCCTTTGGGCGTCGTGGTTTGGGCCTTGGTCCACGCTTCCGGCATCCACGCCACAGTGGCCGGCGTGCTGCTCGGCTTCGCGGTCCCCGTGATCAAATCCCGGGCGCTCGGGCCGGAAGGCGGCCCCGGGCTGGCCGAGATTTTTGAACACCGCTTCCGGCCGATCTCCGCCGGCGTGGCCGTGCCGATCTTCGCGTTCTTCTCCGCCGGCGTGGCCGTGGGCGGCTGGGACGGGCTGCTCTCGGCACTGTCGGATCCTGTGGCGCTGGGCATTATCGTGGCGCTGGTCCTGGGCAAGCCGATCGGTATCCTGGGCACCACCTGGATCCTGACCAAGGCCACCAAGGCCCGGCTGGATGACTCCTTCAAGTGGATCGACATCTTCGGTGTCGCACTGCTGGCCGGCATTGGGTTCACTGTCTCGCTCCTGGTGGCTGAACTGAGCTTCGGCCTCGGGAGCCCGCATGACGACCACGCCAAGGTGGGCATCCTCGGCGCGTCCCTGCTCGCCGCGCTGCTGGCCACGACGGTGCTCCGGACCCGCAACCGGCAGTACCGGGCCGAAGAGGAGCGGGAAAAGGTGGACGCGGACCAGGACGGCATCCCGGACGTCTACCAGAAGTAGCCCTTTTCTAGGGCCGGGCGGGGAGGGTCACTTTCCGCCCAATAATCCGGGTCTATTGGGCCGAAGGTGACCCGCGTTGGGGTTACGGGTGGCTAGTGGACGCCCTTGCGGCGGCCGGCGATCGCCTCGGCGGTGCCCACCAGGAGCACGGCGGCAATGACGGCCACGATGAAGCCCAGGAAGTTCAGTTCGAAAATGTCGCCGGTTCCCAGCAGCGACGCCACCACTCCGCCGATTACGGAGCCGGCCAGGCCCAGCAGCAGGGTGGCCAGCAGGCCCAGGTTCTGTTTGCCGGGCTTGATCAGGCGGGCCAGGGCGCCGATCACCAGGCCTGCAACGATGAATCCAATCATGGACTACTCCTTCGGGTCTTCGCCGCACCCACGGGTGCGTCCGCGGCACGGTGCAGCGGCGCTTCCAGTCTATGAATGCTGGGCGCTGCGCGGATGCCGGGCAGCGCCGGAGCACCCGGGGCCTGGCCGCGCCGGGTGCTCCGGGGATCGGGGGTTTCTACTGGTGCGAGTAGGTGAGGCAGTCGGCGTTGTCGGCGCCGGGGCCAACGTGGACCTCGGGTGCCTTGCACATGAGGTGGTCGTTGTGGATGCATTCACTGCGCTGGCAGGCTCCCACGTCGGCGAGGACCTTGGGCAGGCCGCCGTGGGATCCGGTGTCAATGAAGGTGGCGCAGTGGGCATGGTTCTCAGCGCCACCGACGGTGATGGCGGCTGCGTTGCAGTTGGTGTGGTCGTTAAAGGAACAGTTCGTTACGCTGCAGTCAGCGACGTGCGTTGTCATGGAAAGTCCTCCTCCAGGCTGCCCCGGGCGGGCGGCTATCTGTGGGACTACCGTAAACCTGTAACGTCCCATCAAAAAGACCCACTTGTGTTGCGTAATTGCTGGTCACTGCCCTGTAAAACGCCTCTGCATAGGAGTTCAATAGGAGTGTGGGCGGTTATCCGCCCGCACGCCCGGAACGCCCGTGGCGTTCCCCGCGTCAAACAGGAAGGAAGGACCCAATGGAAAAGTGGCATCGTTGGCAGGATTGGGTCAGCGTGGCTGCCGGACTTGTGGCAGCGGCGTCAGTCCTGTGGATGCGGCAGGAAGGCATGTCCACCACCCTGATGCTCGCGTTCGGCGGGCTTCTGGTAGTCAGCGGAATCATCAACCTGGCCATGCCCGGCACGCCGGCCATGGAGTGGGTGCAGGCGGTCCTCGCCGCCGGCCTGATTCTTTCCCCTTGGCTCGGTAGCTACTCAAGCACCGTGGGGGCTGCCTGGACTTCGTGGATCGCAGGTGGTGTGGCCCTGGTTGTGACAGCGGCCGCCATCAAACCGAGCACGGAGCTCCACCACCAATACCGCATGTCCCACTAGGAGACCGTTTCCCGGATGCCCGCCAGGCTACAAACGCCCGGCCCGCACCCGGGAAGCATGGCCGGTTCAGCGTCCTCAGCGGAACGAACCCGGCGAATTTATTATCCCGCCGGATTATTCCATTTGATGCCGGAATCATATTCTCCCATTATTCCTCGTGTGTTCAGGAGGAGTCATTCATCAATTCGCCTTTTCAGGGTGAACTGTTTTTGATTTTCGGCTATCACTTTCGCCCTGACTAGGACTGCGACTCCTTATTAAGCGTAGACTGCCGTTTATCGGGGGAATTGTAGCTTTTGCGCTGGGCAAGGGCTGGGGACTTCCGGGAGGCACCATGGGCGGTATACGCGTGGTTGTCATTGAAGATGATTTGGATATGCGGAACCTGCTCGAGGCGGTACTGCACCAATCCGGCTATGAGGTCTTCACCGCGGTGGACGGCCGCTCGGGACTTGAACTCACCCGCACCGCACAGCCGGACGTGGTCACGGTCGACGCCGGCCTGCCCGATCTGGACGGACTGGAGGTCCTGCGGCAAATCCGCGGGTTCAGTTGCGCCCGCGTGGTGATGCTGACCGGCCGGACCCACCCGGCGGACCAGGAGGCCGCCTTCGAAGCCGGTGCGGCGGACTACATCATCAAACCGTTCCGCCCCCGCGACGTGCGTGCCCGGATCGCCGCCCTGCTGCAGCCTTCGAAGCCCAACGCGGGCGGGCAGCGCGCGTCGGAATGAGCTAAGCCCGCGTGCTGAACCCCTCAGCCAGGTTCTTGGTCCCCTGCACAATGATCTGGTCCTCTTCGTAGAGGACGGTCTGCGCAGTGGTGTGCTGCCAGGTGCCGCCGGGACGCTTCACGGCGACGATGGTGATTCCGTACTGGTCCCGCAGTCCCAGAACGCCGAGCGGACGGTCGCGGGCTTCGGACGGCGGCTGCGTGCGGATCATCACGAAGTCGTCCTCGAACTCCACGTAGTCCAGGATCGCGCCGCGGACCAGGTGCGCCACGCGCTTGCCCATGTCATGCTCGGGCCGGATGACATGCTGCACGCCCAGCTGGCCCAGGATTTCGGCGTGGGGTTCGCTGATGGCCTTGGCCCAGATCTCCGGGTGCTTGAATGTGAGCAGCCGCGAGGTGGTGAGGATGCTGGCTTCGAGGTCCGAGCCGATGCCCACCACCGCCCGGTCGAACTCGTGCACCGAGAGCTGGCGCAGCACCTCTTCGCGGGTGGAGTCGGCACGGACCACGTGGGTGAGCCGGCCGTTGTAGGACTGCACGATTTCCTCATTGGTGTCGATGCCCAGCACTTCGGTGCCCTGTGCCTCGAGCTCCAGGGCAAGCGACCCGCCGAAACGGCCCAGGCCGATCACGGCCACCGAGTCCGTCTGCGCCACGCGCTCGGCTTTGCGGGAGAAGATGTCCTTAGCCAATGAGCGGCCTTTCCTTCGGGTATTCGAACAGTATGGGACGGCTGCGGAGGGCCAGTGCGGTTCCCAGCGTCACGGGGCCAAGGCGGCCGATGAACATCAGCAGGATCAGGACCACCTGTCCCGCTGGCGGCAGCCCGGCCGTGATGCCGGTGGACAGGCCCACGGTGGCGAACGCGGAAACCACCTCGAACAGGATGCGCTCCTGCCCGAAGTCCGTGATCAGCATCAGGAACATGGTTGATGCCACCACCAAGGCGATGGCCAGCAGCACCACGGTGATCGCCTGGCGGTGCACGGCCCTCGAGAGGCGCTTGCCGAAGATGTTCACGGCCGTGCCTCCGCGCAGTTCCGTGGACAGGATGAAGAACAGGACCGCGAACGTGGTGACCTTCAGGCCGCCGGCGGTTCCGGCGGGGCCGCCGCCGATGAACATGAGGATGTCCATGCCCATCCAGGAGACGGGGTGCATCTGCGAAATGTCGATGCTGTTAAAGCCCGCGGTTCGCGTGATAACGGACTGGAAGAACCCGTTCAGCACCCGGTCGCCGGGGGACAGGGCAGCCATCGTGGCCGTGTTGGTCCACTCCGCGGCGGTGAGGAACAGGGTACCGCCGGCCAGGAGCGTGGCGCTGCCGGCAAGGACGAGCTTGGTGTTCATGCTCCAGTGGATAGGGCGGCGGTACCGGCGGCGAAGTTCGAACAGCACAGGGAAGCCCAGGCCGCCGATGATCACCGCGGCCGCGATGGGCAGCAGTACCAACGGATCGGAGGCGAACCCCACCAGGCTGTCTGAGTACAGGGCAAAACCGGCGTTGTTGAACGCGGAAATCGAGTGGAACGCGCCAAACCAGATCGCCTCGCCGGCCGGGTAGTCGTACGCCATCGCGAAATGCACGGCCAGCACGGTCGCAAGGATGACCTCGACGGTCACGGTGATCTTCAGGACCCCGAACAGCACAGACCGGACATCCCCGAACCCCGTGCTTTTGGTTTCTGCAGCCGCCAGCATCCGGGACCGCAGCCCGAGTTTCCGGGCCATCAGCACCCCCAGCAAAGTACTGAAGGACATCACGCCGAACCCTCCCACCTGAATCAGCGCGAGGATCACAGCCTGCCCGAATCCGCTCCAGAATACGGGCGTATCAACGGTGACCAGCCCGGTTACGCACACAGCGGATGTGGCGGTGAAGAGTGCTTCGAGGAATGACGCGCCACCCGCGCCCGGCGTGGCCACCGGCAGCATCAGCAGCCCCGTGCCCACCAGAATGGCCAGCAGGAATCCGGTAACGATTACCTGGGCGGGATGCCTCGGCACCAGCAGCTCGCCCGCTCTGCGAAGCATCGCCACTAGCCTGCCCGCGAAAGATGCGGAGGAACGCCCGACGTCGGTCAGAACCTTTCGCGGCTTCCTCTTCTTCGGGCGCTGCGGGGTGGGGCCTCGCTGGTAGGCCTTGAGATGCATAGGCGTCACGGTATCACCGGCGGCCGTCGGAACCCATTTCGACGTACGCGGCTATCGCTTGGGCAGCAGTTCGACGGCGGAGGCGTTCTGGACGTCTGGCGTTACGGCCGGATCTGCGGCGGGGCGGCTCGCACCCGGACGGTACCGGTAGGTGATGTTCTCATCCCGCACGATGAAGGTTTCCACGCCGCTGCGGTTCCAATGCAGGACCAGCAGGCCGTAGCGCTCGGCCAGCTTGGCCAGGGTTGCGAACGTGGTGACGTCGATGACCGGATGCCCTTGGGGCGTCGTCATCGGATGGACGTGGACTAGGAGGTTCGCATAACGGCGGAGAATGGCGGTGGCTTCGTCCACAGGGGCACTCCGGTGTGCCAGGAGGAGGACAGCCGCGCCTGTGACGACGCCGGCGAGCACCAACAGGGCGGACAGTATCCGGGCCGTTTCAGCGGTGATCCTCCAGGAGTTGAAACCGATGGTCCTCGGTGCCATCACTGTCTGCTGGTTGGTGGAGCTGTCGGTGACAGTGAGCGCTTCTTCTCCGCCAACCATGGCCAGCTGGAGCGGAGCCAGGGTGAGCTTGAGCTCGGGATTGAATTCAGCGCCGGACTCGGTGGCGACTTTCGGCACTACGGTGAGCGCGACGGGCGCTGCGGGCAGCCCGGTGGCCGCCGCGGCGGCGTCGGCTTTGGCTTGGAGGGCTTCCAGGTCCAGGGTCACTTTGCCGTCATAGGCTCTGCCGCTGAAGGTTTGTGGTTCTGCCAGCGGGACCGTTGACCGCCAGCCACTGGGCGACGACAGCTCTGCATCGACGGCCACGGTTCCGGGCTCACCTTCGTAGGTGAAATCCACCTGCACGGTGTCGGCAAGCTTGCGGAAGACCGGGGCCGGGGAAACGGCGGTGGTGCCGTCGTACGCGGCGCTCCGGCCGACGTCGGCGGTGTAGGAGAATTTCATGCTCGTGCCGCTTTGTACGGCGGCGGAGGAGGATTCCTCCAGTGGGCCCGCCCAGGCGGCGACTCCCAGTGACGCGCCCAGGACTGCCACCAGGGCGGCGCCGCCTGCTGCGAGCCGGAGCGATGGGGAGAGGTTGCTGATCGCCAGGCCGGCGGCCGGCAAAGGCTTGGCGCGGCGGTCGCTGAGGTGGCGTGACACTGTGGCTCTCCTGTTTCTGCGTTTTTTACGGGTAGCGGCGGCTGTTCCACCGCTGGCGACGAGGGCGAAGGCAATCAGGCCAAGGACGGGAGGGCTGGTCAGGCGGTCGAGCCAGAGTCCGCCCTGGGGTACCTGGAACGCCAGTTTGCCGATGAGATGACTTTCAGCGGGTTGCTCGGGATCGAGCCAGGAGTTGTTGTCCCCCTTGAGGCTGTAGTGCGCATCCTCGATCCCGACGATGCGGTGCATCACGGTCGTGCCCAAGAGTTCGCTCCGGTAGGCGACGACGTCTCCTGTGCTGTAGGTGCCAGCCGGTCGCAGCACCGCGAGGTCCCCGGCCTTGAAGGATGGTTCCATGCTGTTCCCGTACGTGCTGACATAAGTTGTCTGCCCGCCGAGGGAAGACGGCAGGAGCCAAAAACCAGCCAGGACGATTACTGCTATCGCCACCGCCCAGCGCACCTGCCGCATTACATGTCCCATCGTTGCTGTCGTTTGGAAGAAGGTCTGAGGTTCGGCCGCGCCCGTGGTGGGAGCGGCCGAACCTCAGCGCGTCAGGAACTAGCTGACGACGACGCCCGTGGAGGTCAGTCCGGCGGTGGACTGGGTCTGGGTGCAGGTGTAGGTGGTCGTGTTGGCGGTTGCATCTACGGTGCCGGTGCCACATGCGAAGGATGTGCCACCGTTGTAGTTCATCTTCACGGTAGACGAGCTCGTATCACCGGCCAGGACGAGCGTTGCTGAGTTGATGGTGTCGCCCGCACCGTTGAGGTTGTACTGAAGCGAGTTGACGGTGGCGCCCGTGACGCTGGTGGTCGCGTAACCCGTGAGGGGAGCCATGGAGCCCTCGGCGAAAGTGTTGCCCGCGGTGAAGGCGGAGCCTGCAGCAACTGCGAGGCCGGCGACGGACAGGGCGGTGACGATCTTTGCGGCTTTGCGCATGGTGATTTGTTCTCTTTCGGTTTGGTGGTGGCCCGGCTGACCTTGGATGGCCCCGTGGCTTTGCGTCCCCGGCTTACGGCGGGTTTGCCTTTATCAATCAACCGGCCCGCAGAAGAAGGATCTTGCGTTTGCTCGGTCCGATAAATCGAAGTTAGCAAGCAGATTTGGCGCAATTCCGGGATCTGGGAGGATCCTGCGGAAAGCTTCAGGCGATTAAATCCAACGGTGGGATTTATTGAGGAAAACCTGCGTTAGCGTCGCGGAACCGCGTGAGCATGAGCCGCACCTGCTCAAGACGGCGGATGAACAGCGTCCGGTTAGGTAGCAAGGCTGGATGGCAGATCCGCTTCCGGACCGGCCTCGCCGCCCATGGCGGCCACCAGCCGCTCCCTGGCGCGGCCCAGGTGCTCGTCCAACAGGCGTGCGGCGTCTTCCCCGCGCCCGGCCTCGATCAGTTCAAGGAGCCTTTGGTGTTCGGCCTGGATGAGGGCAGTGTCCAGAAGGTGCAGTGACTGCACCCGGGACATGCAGAGGCGGACCTCCGCCACCAGGGACGAATACATCTTGCTGACCCGTTCGTTGCCCACGGCGTCGATCAGGCTGGTGTGGAAGCGCATGTCCGGCTCCACCACGTCCAGCGGCGCTCCGGTGGTTAGTGCGGCTATGTCCTGGTTGGCTTGCACCGCGCCGGCGGGAACGGTCCGCCCGGCTGCCAGCCTGCGGAGCACTTCGCTCTCAAGGTAGGCCCGCGCCAGGTAGATGTCGCGCACCGACTCAGGCCCAAGGTCAACCACGCGGGCAGTCTTATGCGCCCCGCGGGCCAGCAGTCCCTCCGAGACGAGTTTTTCGATGGCCGCCTTTGCGGTGGGCCGGGCAACCTCGTAGGAGGCCGCTACGTCCGTTTCAGTAAGCGCGTGCGAGGATTCGAGATCGCCGGAGAAGATCCGCAGCCGCAGGTCCGAAGCCACTGCTTCAACGATCGAGACGGCTGATACCCGGCCTGCCACGGTTCTCCGTTCCTTGCTTGTGTATGTCCTGGTGCCAATCTTGCCAGACAAGCGCGCACAACTATTGACCTACATGTGTACTTGTTAGACAATCGATCCATCATCACGTCGATGTGATGGCCCACACAACTGGAGTCTTATGTTTCAGCAAATCCTCGATCCAATAGCAGGCTCGCTCCTGCTCTCGGCCCTCTGTGCTGCACTTCCGCTGGCCCTGCTTTTTATCCTGCTGGGTGTTTTCCGGGTCAAGGCGCCCAAAGCCGCCATTGCCAGCCTGGTCCTCTCCCTGGCCCTGGCCGTCATCGGCTGGCGGATGCCGCTGGACCAGGCGCTGAGCGCCACGGCCGCAGGCATCTTCTACGGCCTGTTTCCCATTCTCTGGATCCTGGTCAACGCGCTGTGGATCTATAAGCTCACGGTGGCTACGCCCTGGTTCGAAGTCCTGGGCCGGACCATCCGCTCCATCTCCAACGACCTGCGAATCCTCGCCATCCTCATTGCCTTCTGCTTCGGCGCGCTCCTTGAGTCCCTTGCCGGATTCGGCGCCCCTGTGGCAATCTCCGCTGCCATGCTGATGGCCGCCGGCATGAAGCCGCTCAAGTCCGCGATCGTTTCCCTGCTGGCCAACACCGCTCCGGTGGCGTTCGGCGCCATGGCCGCCCCGATCATCGCCCTGAACGGCGTCACCGGGCTGCCCCTGCAGGACCTGTCCTCGATGGCAGGCCGCCAGACGCCGTTCATCGCCCTTATCGTTCCGTTGCTGCTGGTCTTCATCGTGGACGGCAAGCGGGGCGTGAAGCAGACCTGGCCCGTTGCCCTCGTAGCGGGCGCAGCCTTTGGCGCCTCACAGTTTGTCACCTCCAACTACCTCGCCGTGGAGCTCACCGACGTGGTTGCCGCCGTGGTCACGGTCGCCGCGGTGCTGCTGATGCTCAAGGTGTGGCAGCCCGCCGAGACCGTGGGCGTGGGCGGTTCCGCTCAGACCGCTGACGTTCCGGCCATGGTGCCGCCCGGCGGTACCCTTTCCGGGGCGGGAGCGGCAGCGGAAAGCACGACGGCGGCCGGCCGCCCCCGCCGATCGGCGGCGGGCACTGACGCAGCCGGCATCCCCACGGACAACACCCGGCCCGAGCCACGGCAGATCTGGTTCGCCATAGCCCCCTACCTCATCATCATCGCGGTGTTCTCCATCGCGCAGATCCCGGCCATTAAGGCCTGGCTGGGCCAGGTTGGCAGCGTGACCTTCGCATGGCCCGGCCTGCACATCGAGGACTCGGCCGGCAAGGCCGTGGCAGCGACCAAGTTCAAGCTGGACCACTTCAAGTCCACCGGAACCCTGCTGCTGCTGTCCGGCGTGCTCACCATGGTGCTGTACAAGATCAGCGCGTCGCAGGGTCTGCGCATCTACCGGGAGACCCTGGTGCAGCTCCGCTGGACCATCGTCACCGTGACTGCGGTGCTGGGCCTGTCTTTCGTCATGAACCTCTCTGGCCAAACCACCACGCTGGGCTTCGCCCTGGCCTCGGCCGGCGGCTTCTTCGCGCTGCTCTCGCCGCTGATCGGCTGGATCGGCGTCGCCCTCACCGGATCGGACACTTCGTCCAACTCGCTCTTTGGCCAGATGCAGGCCACCGCCGCCGAACAGACCGGTCTTTCGCCTGTGCTGATGGCCGCCTCCAATTCTTCCGCCGGCGTGATGGGCAAGATGCTGTCCCTGCAAAACCTCGCCGTGGCGTCCGCGGCCGTGGGCCTGGACGGCGCGGAAGGAACCCTGTTCCGCAAGCTGATCGGCTGGAGTCTGGCCCTCCTGGCCCTCATCACGGTGCTGATCTTCCTGCAGTCCACCCCGGTGCTGGGCTGGATGGTTCCCTGATGCCCGGACCCGAGCTTGCGGCCTTCCGGCAGGCAGTGGCCGACCCGGGGCAGGTCAAGACCCGCGCCATCGACCTTCACGCCAACGCCCACGACGCCTCCCACTTCCTGCTCATCCCGCAGGCCGTGGCGGTTCCGGCGAACGCGTCGGAAGTGGGCAGCCTGCTCCGTGCCAGCGCGGCGCAGGGCGTCCCCTTGACGCTTCGTTCCGGCGGGACCAGCCTCAGCGGCCAGGCCGTGACCGACGGCGTGCTGGTGGACGTGCGCCGCAACTTCAGGGACGTTGAGGTGCTCGACGGCGGCGCCCGGGTCCGGGTGCAGCCCGGCGTGACCGTTCGGGCACTCAATGCCCGGCTGGCCCCCTATGGGCGGAAGTTCGGCCCCGATCCCGCGAGTGAATCCGCCTGCACCATCGGCGGCGTGGTGGCAAACAACTCGTCGGGAATGAACTGCGGCACCGTGGACAATGCCTACCGCACGCTCGAGTCGCTCACGGTGGTCCTCCCCTCCGGGACCGTTATCGACACCGGCGCCGCGGACGCGGATGCCAGGCTGCGCGCCCTGGAACCGGAGCTGCATGAGGGCCTGGTGCAGCTTGCCGCCCGGCTCCGCGGCAACAGTGGCTCGGTGCAGCGGATCCAGCAGCAGTTCAGCATGAAGAACACCATGGGCTACGGCCTGAACTCCCTGCTGGACTACGACCGGCCGGTGGACATCATGGCCCATCTCATCGTGGGCAGTGAGGGCACCCTGGGTTTCGTGGCCGAGGCCGTGTTCCGCACCATTCCGCGGCTGCCGCACGCTGCCACCGGGCTGCTGGTCTTCCCGGACCTGCAGGCCGCCAACGAGGCGCTGCCGGCTCTGGTGGATACCGGCGCCGCCACCGTGGAGCTCCTGGATGCGCTCTCGCTCAAGGTGGGCCAGACGCTGAAGGGGACTCCCGCCGTCGTACAGGACCTGGCAGTCCACGAGCACGCGGCGCTGCTGGTGGAGTACTCGGCCGGGCAGAAGGACGACCTGGCCGCGCTGCAGCAGGTGGGGGAGCGCACCCTGGCGGGCCTCAACCTGGCAGCACCGGCCCAGTTCACCGGGGACGCCTCCGCCCGGGCGCAGCTGTGGCACCTGCGCAAGGGCCTCTATGCGTCGGTGGCCGGGGCACGGCCGCAGGGCACCACGGCGCTGCTGGAGGACATCGTGGTGCCGGTGCCGGCACTGGCCCGCACCTGCCGGGAACTGATCGGGCTGTTCGGGAAGTACCGGTACGAGAACAGCGTGATCTTCGGCCACGCCAAGGACGGCAACGTCCACTTCATGCTCACCGACGGATTCGCCAGCACGGAGGAACTGGACAGGTACACCGCCTTTACAGAGGACATGGTGGACCTGGTGCTCGGTGAAGGCGGCTCCCTGAAGGCCGAACACGGGACCGGGCGGGTCATGGCCCCCTACGTGCGCCGGCAGTACGGCGACGAACTGTACGGGGTGATGCGGCGGATCAAGGAACTGTTCGATCCCGCCGGAATGCTGAACCCCGGCGTACTCATGGACGACGACCCCGAGGCCCACCTCCGCCACATCAAGACCGCGCCGCCGGTGGCCGAGGAAGTCGACCGGTGCGTTTCCTGCGGATACTGCGAACCGGTGTGCCCCAGTAAGGACCTCACCCTGACGCCGCGGCAGCGCATCGTCACGCTCCGCGCCATCGAGGCCGCCAGGCTGGCCGGGGACGCGGCTCTGGTCAAGCAACTGGAGAAGGACTACGACTACGAGTCCGTGCAGACGTGCGCCGTGGACGGCATGTGCCAGACAGCCTGTCCGGTGGGAATTAACACCGGACTGCTGGTCAAACGGTTCCGGCGCGCGGATGCCGGGCCGGTGGCCAACGGCGCCTGGAACGCCGCCGCCAAGCACTGGGAAGGCGTCACGCGCGGGGCCTCGCTCGCACTGACCGTGGTGGACAAGCTGCCGTCGCCCGCGGTGGTGGCCCCCAACAAGGCCGCCCGAGCGGTGCTGGGCAGGGATACGGTGCCGCTGTACTCGCCGGAGCTGCCCGCCGGCGGGTCCGTGCGGAAGCGCCCGACGCCGGACAACGCGCCTGACGCCGTCTACTTCCCCGCGTGCGTGGGGACGATGTTTGGGCCTGCCTCGGCGGGCGGATCGGGGGCATCCGGGGCCGCCGGTGCCGGCCGCGGGGTGCAGTACAGCTTTGAACAGCTGTGCGAACGGGCAGGCATCACGCTGCTGGTCCCTGAAGGGATCGATTCGCTGTGCTGCGGCACCCCGTGGTCGTCCAAGGGCATGGCGGCCGGGCAGGCCACCATGCAGGAGAAGACCATCGCCGCGCTCCGGGAGGCAACCCGGGACGGGGAACTGGCCATCATCTGCGATGCATCCTCCTGCACGGAGGGGCTGCGCCAGGCGGTCGAGGCGGACGTCCCGCTGGTGGGTCAGCGGCCGCTGCGGATCGTGGACGCCGTGGATTTCGCCGCCGAACGCATCCTGCCCGGACTGCCCGAGTACGCGAAGCTCGAATCGCTGGCGCTGCACCCCACCTGCTCCTCCACACGGATGGGGATCAACGGTTCCCTGGATGCCGTGGCTGGCGCCGTTGCGGAGAAGGTGGACGTCCCCGTGAACTGGGGCTGCTGCGCCTTCGCCGGGGACCGCGGCATGCTCCACCCCGAGCTCACGGCTTCCGCCACCGGCAAACAGGCCGCGGAAGTGGGGGAGCTCGGCGCGCAGGCGCACGCCTCCTGCAACCGCACCTGTGAGCTGGGAATGACCCGGGCAACCGGCGCGGACTACCGGCACGTGCTGGAGTTGCTGGAGGAAGTGACCCGCTGACCGCCTCCCAGCTCCAGTCCGGGCGTAGGGGCCGGCCGACACGCGCATTACCTGGCGCCGCGCCACATGCGGGGCGACGGGTAATTTGCGCGTCATGGCCGGGCTCCTGCGTCGATAACGGCAGAACGCGTACGACGGCGGGGCACGCCTGCTGCGGCCAGCTCGGCTTCCAGCCGCCCGGGTTCCATCAGGACCGCCCAGTCCCACCGCACCACGTTCAGCCCGGTGGCGCGGATCCGGTTCTCGCGGTTCTTCTCCGCCACCACCGCTTGGGAAGTGGTGCGGCCCTTGAGGTACTCGGCCTTCACATACTTCTCCACGCCGTCGAACTCGCCCGCCACCCAGGCCTCTTTCCAGTAAAAGTCCGTGTAGCCCAATGAGCCTTCCGTTGTCCGGACGTTGAATTGCAGGACCGGTGCCTCGAACCCCGCAACATGGATCAGCGCCCGGCTCAACGATTCTCCCGGCGACCCCGAGCGCGGGTCCGCGAACTTGATTGCCGCCCGGATCCTCCGCGCCGCAGCTGCGGAATAGTTCGATTCAATACCCGCTTCCAGCTCGGCTTTGGTGAGGGCCGGCAATGCCCGGGCAATGTCCGGCTTCAGTACATGATCGAGCGGCGCGATGGCTTCGGTAAACGGAAGAAAGGCGCCGAGATCCAGGACGGTGCGACGGCGGCCGGTGACCAGCAGTCCTTCCCGCTGGACTGGATCCACACATCCCAGTGCGGCGAAGTGGCGGCGGACCCCGGCGCGCGACCGCCCGCCGTCGTTCTTGTGGGTGAGGGCCTCGACGGGATGGTGCTGGCCAATTATGGGGATGCCCCACACGCTGGCCGAAGAGCGCCGGGCAAACACCGTGGGATTTTCGAGCGTTTCCGCGGCTGCCTGGACCCGCACCCGGTACTGCTCCCATGGTTTAAGTTCCTGCCACGTCTGCCCGTCCACGTAGACCCCGTGCCGGACCCGGACCAGCTCGCCGGCCCGCACTCGCTTTCCGAGGTCGTTGGCCGTCAGCCCGTGTTCGATCCGTTCGCGGGCCAGCAGGAGTGGGGGAAGGTCTTGCATGGATTCACGGTGGCAGCGCCAGGCCAGCAGCGGGAGGGGGAAGTCCTGCTATGTGGATAACCGGGGCTGTCGGGGGACCGCCATGCCGTGTCAGGGGTGCCGGCGTGTAAGAAAGCGGGGTCCGGGACCGCAGCCGTGGGCATGTTTTCGACGCGCATATTTGGCCTCGACCCGGTCCTGCCCTGGCGCACGTCATATATGGGCCGCGTCCGGGAACATGCGCGTCGATTTCAAAGATGCGCGTCGAAGGGACACCACCAGCCACCCGCCCAACACGCTTGACGCCCCACGCCCCTTCCGCATATCCTGAACGAACGGTCGGTAAATAATTCCGCACGTCCCCGAAGGTCATTGCATAGGAGCAACCATGGCAGCGCATACCCTGCAATCAGTGCCCGCCGAGCCACCCGCGTCAGAGCAGCACCAGGCGCAGCTGGACGCCGAAGGCCAGGCCAACTTCGACCGCATCATCGCCGAGGATTCGAGGGTCGAGCCGAAGGACTGGATGCCGGCCGCGTACCGCAAAACCCTCCTCCGCCAGGTGAGCCAGCACGCCCACTCGGAAATCATCGGCATGCAGCCTGAAGCCAACTGGATCTCAAGGGCCCCCAGCCTCAAGCGCAAGGCCATCCTCATGGCCAAGGTCCAGGACGAGGCCGGCCACGGCCTCTACCTCTACTCCGCCGCCGAAACCCTTGGCCAGTCCAGGGACAAGATGATGGATGACCTCATCGCCGGCAAGGCCCGTTACTCCAGCATCTTCAACTACCCTGCCCTGACCTGGGCGGACATGGGCGCCATCGGCTGGCTCGTGGACGGCGCCGCGATCTGTAACCAGGTCCCGCTGTGCCGCGCCTCCTACGGGCCCTACGGACGAGCCATGGTCCGCATCTGCAAGGAAGAATCCTTCCACCAGCGCCAGGGTTTTGAGATCCTGCTGGAACTCGCCAACGGTACAGAAGCCCAGAAGCAGATGGCCCAGGACGCCGTGAACCGCTGGTACGCCCCGGCCCTGATGATGTTCGGCCCGCCGGATGACGATTCGCCCAACTCCAAGCAGTCCATGGCCTGGAACATCAAGCGCTTCAGCAACGACGAGCTCCGCAGCCGCTTCGTGGGCATGATGGTGGAACAGGTCAAGGTCCTTGGCCTCACCCTCCCCGATGACCAGATCCGTTTCAACGAGGACACCAGGAAGTGGGAACACGGCCCGCTGGACTGGGAGGAGTTCCACGAGGTGCTCGCCGGCCGCGGCCCGTGCAACGCCCAGCGCCTGGAGCGCCGCAGGGAAGCGCACGACGCCGGCGCCTGGGTCCGCGAGGCAGCGGCGGCTTACGCAGCAAAACAGTCAGCCAAGGCAAAGGAATACGCAGCATGAGTCCCCACGGCAACCCGGAGGCCCCCGCAAGCGCCGCAGCCCGGATCAACCGCGACGCCCCCAAGGCCAGCCCTGCGCCCAACGAGCACACGGATGACCGCTCCGCCTGGGGCCTTTGGGAGGTCTTCGTCCGGTCCAGCCGCGGCCTGAGCCATGTCCACGCCGGCTCCCTGCACGCCCCGGACGCCGCCATGGCACTGCGCAACGCCCGCGACCTCTACACGAGAAGGAACGAAGGCGTGTCCATCTGGGTGGTCCCCGCGGACGCCATCGCCGCCAGCGACCCCGACTCCAAGGGCGCCTTCTTCGAGTCGCCCCAGGGCAAGGATTACCGGCACGCCACCTACTACACCAAGAGCGAAGGGGTGAAGCACCTGTGAGCTCCACCCATACCGAAGGCCACGGCGACATCTCCACCGGCGTGGCTGCGCCCAGCGGCAGTGGTGACTCCAACGCCTCCGCAACAAGAATCACCCCCGGTAACGCGCTCCGTCCGGAAGATATCGCCCTCGACGTCAGCACTGGCGCAGCCCGGCCCAGCCGGGACATTGCAGAATATGCCCTCCGCCTTGGCGACGATGCCCTGATCCTGGCGCAGCGCCTGGGCCACTGGATCTCCAGGGCCCCCGAACTGGAGGAGGACATCGCCCTGGGCAACATCGCCCTGGACCAGCTGGGCCACGCCCGCAGCTTCCTCACCTATGCCGGCGCCGGCCTGCCCAGCGAGGACGGCACGCCGCGGACCGAGGACGACCTGGCCTACTTCCGCCGCGAACACGAGTTCCGCAGCGTCCAGCTGTTCGAGCAGCCCAACGGGGACTTCGCGGCCACCATCGCCCGCCAGTTCGTGGTGAGCTACTACCAGTTCGAGCTTTACCGCCGCCTCACAGGATCCACGGATGCAACCCTCTCAGCCATCGCCGCCAAGGCCGTGAAGGAAGTGGATTACCACCGGGACCACAGCGCCCAGTGGATCCTCCGCCTGGCCGGCGGCACCGAGGAATCCCGGACCCGCATGATCCACGGCCTGCGCACCATGTGGCCGTACGTGAACGAACTGTTCCAGGACGACGACCTGACGCTGCGGCTGGCTGAGGCGGGTGCCGCCGTCGTGCCTTCCACTCTGCGGGAGGACTTCGACCGGCTCACCGGCGAAATCCTCGCCGAGGCGGAACTGGACGTCCCGGACATCCCGCCGGCCCCCGGCGGCGGCCGCCAGGGCAGGCACTCCGAGTACCTCGGCTACATCCTCGCGGAGATGCAGGTGCTGGCCCGCGAGCACCCCGGGGCAGGCTGGTGACCGTCATGGCCACGGAGGTTGACCGGCGCCAGAAGGCCTGGGACATCGCCGCCACGGTGTGCGATCCGGAAATTCCGGTGCTTACCATTGCTGACCTGGGCATCCTCCGCAACGTCCAGGTGACGGAGGAAACGGACGACGGCGGCACGCCCCGGACCGTCCGCGTCACCATCACGCCAACGTACTCGGGCTGCCCGGCCATGGACGCCATCCGGGATGACCTGAAGACTGCCTTCGCGAAGGAGGGCTACCAGGACGTGCAGGTGGAACTGGTCCTCGCCCCGGCGTGGACCACGGACTGGATGACGGACGAAGGCAAGGCAAAGCTGCAGGAGTACGGCATCGCCCCGCCCACCGGCAACTCCAAGGCCGGCGGCCACTCCGGTCCCGTCCGCTTGAGCCTGGCCGTGAAGTGCCCGCAGTGCGCCAGCCTCAACACCAAGGAACTCACCCGTTTCGGTTCCACCTCCTGCAAGGCGCTGTACGTCTGCCAGGACTGCAAGGAACCGTTCGACTACTTCAAAGTCCTGTAAAGGAAGCACCCATGCCTGTTGTCCGCCAGACCGCCGCCGAAGAAGCGCAGGTGACCGGCCGCCGTCGTCCGTCCTTCCATACGCTCGCCGTGAAGGAGGTCCGCCGGCTCACCGATGACGCCATCGAGGTCTCCTTCCACGTACCCGCGGAGCTCGCCGGCCAGTTCGACTACCTGCCCGGCCAGTACGTGGCCCTGCGCACCACGCTGCCGGACGAGACGGGCGAGCCGAAGGAAATCCGCCGCAGCTACTCGATCTGCGCCGAGCCGCGGAGCTTCGCGGACGGCACCAGCGAGATCCGCGTCGCCATCAAGAAGGACCTGGGCGGGCTGTTCTCCACGTGGGCCAACGCCGAGCTCAAGGCCGGGGACACGCTGGACGTGATGAGCCCGATGGGCGCGTTCGTGTCCAAGCACGGGCGGGACGGGCAGGCTGTGGAGCAGAACGTCATGAACTCCATGAACCACCCGGAGGAGCTGGCGGGGGACGCCGGACTTAGAGGCGGCACGTTCGTGGCCATCGCAGCGGGGTCCGGCATCACCCCGGTGATCGCGATCGCCCGCACGCTGCTGGCCGCCAACCCGGATACCCGCTTCGACCTGATCTACGCCAACAAGGCCGCCATGGACGTGATGTTCCTGGAGGAGCTGGCGGACCTGAAGGACAGGTACCCGCAGCGGCTGGCCATCCACCACGTGCTGTCCCGCGAGCAGCGGATCGCGCCGCTGCTGAGCGGCCGGATCGACGCGGAGAAGCTGCAGCAGCTCCTCGGCACCGCCATCCACGCGGACGACGTGGACGAGTGGTTCCTGTGCGGGCCGTTTGAACTGGTGCAGCTGTGCCGCGACACCCTGGCCGAACGCGGCGTGAAGCCGGAGCATGTCCGGTTTGAGTTGTTCACCTCCGGCAAGCCGGACCGCCCGGAGGGGCATGCCGGCCGTCCCGTGCTGGTGGACGAGTCCAAGGAGACGTACAAGATCACGTTCAAGCTGGACGGCCTGCAGGGCGAGGTGGCCAGCCCCACCCACGCCCGCGAGTCGATCCTGAACGCCGCGCTCCGGGTCCGGCCGGACGTGCCGTTCGCGTGCGCCGGCGGGGTGTGCGGCACGTGCCGGGCAAAGGTGGTCACCGGCAGCGTCACCATGGACGAAAACTATGCGCTGGAGCAGGATGAGCTGGACAAGGGCTACGTGCTCACGTGCCAAAGCCACCCCACCAGCAAGGAAGTCACGGTCGACTTCGACGTCTAGCCTGTATCCGACCACCTGAGGAGCTCCATGATTTCGCTGTCCATCAACAACGGTGTTGCCGAGGTGGTGCTTGACGCGCCGCACAAGCTCAATTCGCTCGACGGGCAGGCACTGAAGGATTTAACCCAGGCGTACGACGACGCCGCTGCCGCCGCCTCCCGCGGTGAGGTGCGGGCGCTGCTCCTGCGCGGAGAGGGCCGCGCCTTCTGCGCGGGCCGGGACATCGCCGGAGTCACCCCGGAGAGCGACGACGCCGCCGCGTACCTGGGCGGGCTTGTGGAGCCACTGCTTAAGAAGATGGCAGCGTTCCCCGCTCCGACGTTCGCAGCCGCCCAGGGGGCGTGCCTGGGCGTGGGGCTGGGGCTGCTGCTGGCTACGGACGTGGTGTACGTGGCGGAGAACGCCAAGTTCGGCTCGCCGTTCGCCAAGCTGGGCGCCACGCTGGATTCGGGCGGGCACTGGTACTTCACGGAGCGGCTTGGCATGCACCGGACGCTGGACCTGATCTATACGGCGGACCTGATCTCCGGCGCAGAGGCGGTGGCGCAAGGGTTGTTCAGCCGGGCGATGCCGGCCGGCTCGCTGCTGGAGACGACGCGGGGGATCGTGGGCCGGGTGGCTGCCGGGCCGACGGGCGCTTTTGTTGCGTCCAAGGAGCTGGTGGCGCACATTCGGGACCAGCGGCTGGGACTGTGGGCCTCAATGCAGGAAGAGAACGCGGAGCAGGCCCGGCTGTGCACCACGGAAGACTATGCCGAGGGTTTCCGGGCGTTCCAGGAGAAGCGGGAGCCGCAGTTCAAGGATTAGCCTGACGATTCCGGGGACCTGTTTTCCGCCGTTGGCACCGGTTTCCATTGTGCCCAATCGCCGGGCCGGGTGGACGGGCGCCCCAACAGGTATCCCTGCCCTCCGGCCATGCCAATGGTGGTGACAGCGGCGAGTTCCCTCTCCGTTTCGATCCCTTCGGCCACGACGACGGCCCCAACGTGCGCAGCGAATTCGGTCATGGCGGCGCCTAGGGCGTACTGACCTTTGCTCTTGTCTATCCCGGCGATGATTTCGCGGTCGATTTTGATGATGTCCGGGGCCAGTTGCAGGATGTGGCGCATGGAGGCGAAGCCGGCCCCGGCATCGTCCACGGCCAGCAGGATCCCATCGCGGCGAAGAACGGCGAGTGCTTCCCTCAGAGTCCGGTAGTCGGCGACGGCTGTCCTCTCGGTCAGTTCCAGGACTATGGGGCGCGCCGCGGGCTGTGACCGGCGGATCACTTCAGCCAGACGGGGATTGAGGCAGGTTTCAGGGGAAAGGTTCACCGAGACGTAGATGTCAGCAGGCAGGCCTGTGGCGGCGGCAAGCGCAGCCTGCATGGAAGCCAGTTCGAGTTCTGCGCCGAGGCCAACGGAGGTGGCCTGGCTGAACCAGATATCGGGGGTTACATCCCCAGCATCCCGAAACCTGGCGAGGGCCTCTGCGCCGGTGACGCGGCCGCTGGACAGGTCGTAGATCGGCTGGAAGGCGATGCTGAAGGACAGCCCTTCCAGGACTGCCTCGACCGGCCCCGCATCTGTTTGGCGGAGATGGTCTGCGCAGTCTCGGACCCCAAAGGTCTGCTGGTGCCCTCGAAGCCGTTCATGACGCCGGAGCCGTCATAGCGGGCGCGTCCGGACGCCTCCACCCAGACGGTGCTTCCGTTACGGTGCCGGCAGGGCACGATCAGACCGGTGAAGGAGCCCTTGCGGGCCGGATCGGCAATTATTTTCTGTGCCGCGGCGAGGTCCGATTCGCCCACCACAAGTCCGCAATGCCGGCCGATGAGTTCGCCGGGTGCATAGCCCAATATCGTGGCGGAGGCAGGACTGGAAAAGGTGAACCGCCAGTCGGCGTCCACTTCCCAGAGCCATTCGCGGCTCGTGGACAGGACGGTACTCATAAGTTCGGCCGTTCGGGATGCCTTTCGGCTCTCATGCCGTTGCTCCCGTACCAAGAGGCAGGTGGCTGTCACGCTTACCGGCACCAGGACGACCGCTGCCGTGGCCAGGAACTCCACTGCTCCGGGAGCGGACAGCCAGTGCTCGCGGGACAACAACCCCAGGAGGATGGCGAGGGCGATTGCGCTTTGCAGCCCGACAACGGCAAGGAACAGGCGCCCGGCCGCGGATGACAGCATGTCCCGGCTGCCTCGTGCCCCGCCGGCCCGGCCCGGGCCGGCATGGTCAACGCCCGAGGCGGCTTCAGTGCTTTGGGAGGCTGGCGGGCGTGGATCGGCAGAAAGCCCCACTGTTGGCCCCCTTTTCCCCAGTGAATTTATGCTACCTGAACGCGTCAGAGCTGTCTTTCTTTCCGGCCAGTTCCCAACAATGGCGCGGCCGGTGGTTACCGTCTGCGGCACGCTGCCGATAGTTAAGCCGTGCCTTTGAGGGAGAGCAGGGCGGCAGGAGCCCGGCAGCAGCATGCTCCGCAGCGTCGCGGGCACCTCACGAACACGGGCCCCGAGGTTCCCAAACAGCCTGTGTCGGTTCTGTTGGCCCTGACGGGAGCAGGATCCCTGCTGGTTTTGCTCGCTGCCCAGGGCATAGTGGGTTCGCAGCCGTCTGCGGGACATGGGACAGCGGGCCAGGCAGCAAAGCCGGACGGGGTCCCAACCTACGAGGGCCCTGCCATGACTCCAGGACCCTCAGCCGCGGCTACAGACCCGTGGCGACTTCCGCTCCTGGTGACCAAGGAACGCCCTCTTCAGCCGCTCACCTACGTTCCGGATGACCTCGTATCCATCGCAGGCACGAGGCTCGTTGAGGCTGCGGCCCGGGACCTCGAAGCCATGTTGGAGGCCGCCGCGGGCGACGGCTCGCCCGTCCTCGTCGCCAGCGGGTACCGCTCCTACCAGGAACAAGAGGCCCTGCACGCAGGATTCGTGGCTACGTTAGGCGCCGGGCGGGCTGCGGACCTGTCCGCGCAACCGGGTCACAGCGAACACCAGACCGGCCTCGCCGTGGACATCGCCGATCCCTCCGGCGAATGCGCCTTGATGCCATGCTTCGCGCAGACTCCCGCCGGTGCCTGGGCTGCAGCGAACGCCTGGCGTTACGGGTTCATCGTCCGGTATCCGGCAGGCGCGCAGGCAGTCACCGGCTACACGTACGAACCATGGCACCTGCGGCATGTCGGCATCGCGACGGCGGCTGCCATGCACCGCGGCCCGGCGGATACGCTCGAGGCCTACGTCGCGGACCAGGAACATCCGACGGCGGGCTGAAGCGGCTGTCATTGGGGGTCTGCCGGCAGGGCGCCCGGCCTGGGCCTGCCGCTTACCCTGCCAAAGGGAGTTGGGCCCGCACTGGCCAGCTGCTGCCTTCAAGGACCACCTGTGCACACATCCCGCTGACCGGGTTGACCACGATGGGTGCCATCAGGTTCACAGTGGTTCCGTCTTCGGCCGGGTTAGCCACCAGCAGGATCCTTACACCGGTTTCTCCGGGCGCCAACTGTTCCAGCTGCGCTGGGGACATGTGGGGCTGGTAACCCGGAGCGTAGACCGCAGGGTCCACCAGGAAGAGTCGAAGTGCTGATTCGTCTGCCGACCGCAGCGAATAAAGCCCCTCGGCGCCGTCCACCGCATCGAGGCTGAAGTCAACAAAGGGCGCCAGCCCGGGCAAAGGCGAGGTGAACGTCACCGCGCTCATCGCAGGAAGTCCATAAGGGTAGGCTGCAGGACCTTGGCAGTCACGGCCAGGGCCGTCCGGTAGTTGACCTCCTGGAGGTTCATGTCCAGGATCGCCTGAGCGGTGTCCACGTCTTCGACGCCGGAACGCTGGGCCTCCAACAGGCCGGAAAGGTCCATGTTTATCTCTTCCGCACGCAGGAGCTGCGCATGGCGGGTGCCGATGTCAGCATATTGTCCAATAAACACCTCATGCCGGGCATCAATGGCGGCAAGGTGTCGGCTGACATTCACACCGGAGCGCAGATCGGCCACGATGCTGTCCACCAGGCTAAAAACTGAGTCAGTGCCGGTGCCGAAGACTGCCGCGCCGTCGGTGCAGACACGGACGGTGGTGCCGGGAGCTATCCGCCGTTCCACCGCAGCACCGGGCACGCCGGTAAAGACAGGGGGATTGTCAACGGTGAAGGCGCCCGCGGCATCCGATGTACCGGCGAACACGCTGCGCCCTAGGTACTGGGTGTTGGCCTGACTGAGCAGGTCGGCCCGCAGGCCTTCAAGCTCGACGGCGATCGCCTGGCGGGCCGCCGGCGGTACCGAGTCGTTGGCGCCCTGGATGGTCAGGTCCCGAACGCGGTTCAGGATGCCCGTCGCAGTGCTCATGGCGGTATCAAGAGTGGTCAGCCAGCCGTTGCCGTTGGCGATGTTACGGCCGTACTGGTCGGCCGCGGCCTGCTCCGCGCGCACCTTCAGGGAGGCAGCAGTGCCGGACGGATCGTCGGAGGGGCGGGTAATCTTTTGCTGCGAGGCGACCTTTTCCTGCAAGGCCGCCATCCGGGTCATGTTGGACTGCAGGGTGCGCTGCGCGGCGATGCTCAGGGTTTGGTTCGTTGAGCGCGTGATCATGGGTTACCTTCCCACCAGCCCGGTTCGATTGATGAGGACATCCAGCATTTCATCGATGGCTGTCATCACCCGCGCGGCGGCCTGGTACGCGTGCTGGTTACTCAGGAGACTGACGTTTTCCTCGTCCAGGCTCACTGCCGCCTGGGACAGCTGCATGTCTTTGGCGGTGTTTGCCGCTGCCTCCGCCAGCACGCCGCGCTGAAGTTCAGCGCGGGCGGCGGAGCCCAGCTGGATCACGAAGGTATTCCAGGCATCGTCCGGAGAATCGGCGCCTGCATTGATTTGCGAGATTGCGTCGGCGTTGCCGCCGTCGAACGGTCCAGCTCCCGCCCTGCCCGTGGCGAGGCCGGAGGCATCCGTAGGCACCACGCCCAAGCCGGCCGCTGGAGCCAGTCCGGGGGAAAACTTGAAAAAGTCCAGGCCGGTGCTGCCATTCACGCTGCTGCCACCGCGGTGCAGGGTGTTCACAGTGCTGGACAACTTTTCCGCGAAGGCGTTGTAAGAGGCCGCCGCTTCTGCGATCGCGCCCCCGGAGCCGCCGCTGGCCGGGGCCAGCAGCGAGAGAGATCCGGCCATTTCACCGCTTTCCAGTCCGACGGCGGAGCCCGGGCGGTGCGTCCATTCCAGCTGGACCCGGGCGGTGGAAGCCCCCTCCATCCGGTTGGATCCTGCAACCTGGACGGTGCGGTACCTATCTGCCGACACAAGGGTGTTGCCGCCTATGAAGACGTCCACGGTTCCATCCGCGTTGTCCCGGACCGTGCCACCGGCCATGGAGGCGATGTCTGCGGTGATGAGGCTTCGCTGGTCGATGAGTTCATTAACCGAGCCCCCGGCGGAGAGTGTGGTGCGGATGCGGATATTCAGGTCTGCCACCTGCGCTGCCGCAGCGTTGAGTTGGTCCGCCATACCGGATACGCCGGAGCGTGTGCGGCTCCAGAGTGCATCGATGTCCCCGTATCCACGGCCGAGCTGCGCTGCAAGGGCGCCGGCTTCCTGGAGCACGGCCTTGGTGGGAGCGGCTTCGCCGGCCTGGTTGGCCAGGTCCTGCCAAGCTCCCCAAAAACGCTGGAGCTGGGCGCTGAGGCCGTTCTCCCCGGGCTCATTCAGTACATCTTCGAGGGAGATGAGGACTTCGGCGCGGACCGCGGTATAGCCGGCGCTTGCGGCGCCCGACCGGGCGCGTGCGTCGAGGTAGGCATTACCGAGGCGGGCGATGCCATCAACCGATACTCCCTGTCCGGCGGAGGGTGCGCCCGCGAAAAGGCCCGTGCGGCCCGCCGGACCGGCGGCGGAAGTCTCCAACCGCTGCCGGGTGTATCCCTCAGTGCCCGCATTGGCCACGTTCTGGCTCGCGACGTTGAGTGCCTGCCGGGCGGCCGACAGGCCCGTGTACGCGGTGTTAAGGCCGCTGAATGTGCTCACGCTTTTCCTTTAGAGTTGCCGGTCCAGAGTGGACGTTCCAGAGGTGGGGGAAGGGGCGCCCAGGGAGTCGTAAGTCCCGGCGTCGGCGCGGAGGCCAGCAAGCGTTTCCTGCGTGGACTTCATGGCCGCGCGCAGGAACACCTCGTTGGCGTCACGGAGTTCCTTGATCCGTGCGGTCAGGGCGAGCAGTTCCTTCAAATGGCCTTCAAAGATCTCCGCCCAGGGGCCGGACGGGGCGTTCGACACAATGTCCCGCAGGGTGGGCTGTTCGCCGAGGTTCCACTCGGCCGCCAGTGCCGCCACGGCCACCTCGCGCGAGAGCGCCTCGGAGCGCAGGCGCTCCACCACCTGTTCCACCTCGCGGGTGGCGTGGTGAAGCCATTTGGTGTTGCCCGTGGTTAAGAGCAGCTGTTCTTCTTCCAGCTTGAAGGTAAGGAGTCCCAGGAGCTCCCGTTCGCGCCAGAGCAGTGCCGACAGTTCATTGGCCGCCACACGCATATTCAACTCCCTTGAATGCCAGTGCAGTGATGCCTGCCGCACTTCCTACGCCTTTCACCATCGTCCTGTATTCACCAGCCGTTAGGAACCCGGCCACCGGGAACACTCGAGCAAACCGGTTAAAGAAAGGAACCCGGCCACCGGGAACACTCGAGCAAACCGGTTAAAGAAAATGTGGCACGCCTACTAACGGAACGGTGCGTGCGGGCGATAGTCCACAGCGCCGCCCCATGGACGGAGCGGCTCAAGTTCACCCACATCACGGAGGAATTCACCATGGGTATGCAGATCAACACCAACATCGCGGCACTTAACTCGTACCGCAACCTGTCCAGCACGCAGAACGACCTGTCCAAGTCGCTGGAGAAGCTTTCCAGCGGCCTGCGTATCAACCGCGCCGCGGACGATGCCGCCGGCCTCTCCATCTCCGAGGGCCTGCGCTCGCAGATCAACGGCCTGGGCGTCGCTTCCCGCAACGCACAGGATGGCATCAGCGTCATCCAGACAGCTGAAGGCGCACTGACCGAGGTCCACAGCATCCTGCAGCGCATGCGTGACCTCGCTGTGCAGGGTGCTAACGACTCGAACAATGCCGACTCCCGCGCCGCAATCAAGAACGAAGCCGACCAGCTGGGCGCAGAGCTTTCCCGCATTACTGAGTCCACCAACTTCAACGGCATCAACCTGTTCCAGGCAAGCGCCACCACCGGACCTGCAAGCCTGAGCTTCCAGGTCGGTGCTGAAGGGGACGCGGCGTCCACCATCTCCGTGGACATGCTGGATCTGGCCACGGCTGTCAACGGCGTCACCGGTGGCACTGCTGGAACCCTTGGCACCGATGCGGCTAACTTCGATGTGACCGACGCAGCGACGGCACAGGCCACTGTTGAGCTCATCGATACTGCCATCAAGAACGTTTCGGTGGGCCGCTCGGAACTGGGTGCAAACCAGAACCGCATGGAGTCGGCCATCAACAGCCTCGCCGTGTCCAAGGAAAACCTGACCGCTGCCGAGTCCCGTATCCGCGACACGGACATGGCTGCCGAGATGGTGAACTACACCCGCTCGAACATCCTGTCCCAGGCCGGAACCGCCATGCTCGCGCAGGCAAACCAGTCCAACCAGGGCGTCCTGCAGCTGCTGGGCTAATACCGCTAGCCCGGTATAACCGGACGCCGCCAACGGTGGCCAGGGGCGAGCTGTGGATCCTCCTGGCCACTGCAGGCGGCGCCGGTTTCAGTACCAGCGCCGCTTTCAGTACCAGCGCCGCTACCTAGTACTTCAAGGGACTTCTTATGGGCATCGCACTACCCGGCCTCGCCACGGGCATGGACACCACCGGCCTGATCAGCTCGTTAATGCGGATCGAGGCGATTCCGCAGACGCTGCTCAAAAATAAGGTCTCCGCTTCACAGAGCATGGTGACGTCCCTGCAGACGCTAAATGCGAAGATTGCGTCCTTGGCCGAGTTGAGCAAGGCCACCGCGAAGACCGGAGCGCTGGACCTCTTCGTTGCAACATCCAGCAGCGAGGGCGTGACCGCCAAAGCCGGCGCCGGCGCCACCGCGGGCTCTGTGGACTTCACGGTAGACCGCCTGGCCCAGGCCCATGCGGGTGTCACAGCCAGCATGACTGTCTGGCCAAACGATCCGCCGGTGCTGACGTTCGTTGGGGCCGACGGCACCCGCACCGAGGTCGCCGCAGCATCCACCAGTCTCGACGACGTTGTCTCCGCCGTGAACGCCTCAGCGACGGCGGGTGTGACCGCCATGAAGGTCTCCACCGGCAACGGGGAATACCGGCTGCAGCTGACCTCCAAAACTTCCGGGGCGGCGGGGTCCTTTACCGCCTACCGCGGCAACACCGCCGACCTCGACGCCGGCACCGCCACCGATCTCTTCGCCGAGCCCGGCGCGGCCGTCATCAAGACGGGCCAGGACGCCCAGGTCACCCTGTGGGCCGGAACCGGCGCGGCGCAGGCCATCACGTCGTCGTCCAACACCTTCACGGGTTTGCTGCCGGGGGTGGACGTTACGCTCGCCTCCGTGCCAACCGCGCCTGTAACCGTCACCGTAGCCGGAGACAACGAGCAGATTACAAAGAAGGCCGAGGACCTGGTCAGCGCCCTCAACGGAATCTTCGCGTACATCAAGTCCAACAGCGCCGTCACCCCGGCGACCGGATCGGCCGGCACCAAGGCAGGGAACTTTACTGGCGACAGCACCGTCCGTGACGCCAACCAACGGCTGCTGGCTGCCGCCTCCCAGCCGGTTGGCGGAAGATCGCCCGCGGAGATCGGCATCGCGATCACCAAGGACGGAAACTTCACCTTCGACGCGGCAAAGTTCTCCGCGGCGCTCGCAGCGGATCCCGCGCTCGTGGAGTCCACGCTCCAAACCATCGCCGGTCGGGTGGAAACCGCTGCCACTGTCACTTCAGACAGATACACGGGGCTGATCACAGCCAGCATCAATGGGCGCCAGTCTGTCGTAAAGAACCTGCAGGACCAGATCCTGAAATGGGACGACCGGCTCGCTGCCCGCGAGGAGACGCTCAAGCGCATCTACTCGGGACTGGAAGTGCAGATCAGCCGCATGAACTCGCAGTCGGCCTGGCTCGCCTCACAGATTGCCACCCTTCCCCAAGGAGACCAAGGATCATGACAACGGCCGCAATGTTCAACCGGCAGCGTGAGCAGCTCCGCCGTGAGGCCATCCTCTCGGCAACGCCGGCGCAGCTTGTCACCATGCTCTATGACCGGCTGCTGCTGGACCTTGGCCGGGCGGAAACCGCGCAGGAAGGCGCCAACTGGGCCGTTGCATCCGAGAATCTGTTGCACGCGCAGGCCATCATCGCCGAACTCAGCGCGTCCCTGGACACCACTGCGTGGGACGGCGCCGACAACCTGCTGGGCATCTACAACTACGTATCCTCAGCCCTGGTCTCCGCCAACCTCCACCGGAACGCGGACCGCACCCGCGAGGCCATCCGCCTGTTGCAGCCGCTGCAGCAGGCCTGGCGCGAAGCCGCAGCTCAGCTGCCCGCCGGCACTCCAATGATGGCGTCCGGCGGGAGCCTGGGCATTGCCTGAAGCGCCAGCCCCAAAGACCGGGATGGGTGCCGGCTGGGATTCCTTGCTGGCAGACTTCGAAGCGGACGTGCAGGCCGCGCAAAATGCGGGTGCTGCCGGCGAGGCTGCGGAAGCCATGGAGCCGTGGACAGCGCCGCAGGACCTGGGCCCGCTACCTGCCCGCCTGGCAGAGCGGGCCGCCCGGATCCTCAGCGCCCAGCGGCACGCCCTCAGGGCGTTGGAACACGCTAAAGAAGACGCCGCAAAACACCTGGCCGCACTGGACGCCATACCCTCCGTCCGTGCGCCGCTGCAGTCGGTCTACCTGGACGTCGAAGGCTAGACCCAACCGACGGGTAACAAATCACTGGATGCGGCTTACGTGCCCGGACGCTGTGCCGATAGAACTAGGTGAGCAAGGATGCCTCACCTCCCGGGCCATGGATCGGCCGCCTGTAACTTCTGCACAAGTAGGGCTTCTGTGTTTAATTCGGTATCGGCCGTGGCGCTGGAAAGCGCGCTGGACGGGCTGGCGTTACGCCAGCGCACCATTGCGAACAACATCGCCAACGTCAACACACCGAACTTCAAGGCCAAGCGTGTTGCGTTCGAGGCAGCCTTGGCAGGTTCCGTCAAAGCCGGTGACGGTCACGTCCAGGCCAGCGTTGAGGGTTCCCTGGAACCCACCCGGCTGGACGGGAACAACGTCAACCTGGAGACAGAAACGCTCTCCAACATCGACACCGTCCTGCGCTACCAATTCGCCGCCCAAGCCGCCGAAGGAACCTTTTCCGCAGTGCGCTCAGCGATGAGGACCAACTGATGACCTTCGACGCCATCGGCATCGCCGGCACCGGCATGACCGTTCACCGCAAATGGCTCGACGCCGTCTCGGACAACCTCGCCAACATCAACAACGCTTCTTCCACCGACGGAGCAGCCTTCCAGGCCAGGTACGTCCTTGCCCAGGCCGGGCAGGGCAATGCCGGTGTCTATGTCACCGGCGCCGAATGGGGCGACGCCGAGGGCCGCATGGTGCACCAGCCGGACCACCCGCTCGCCGATAAGGACGGCTACGTTCGTTACCCGGACATCGACATGGCCGAACAGATGGGCTCGCTCATCATGGCCCAGCGCGGTTACCAGGCGAACGCGGCAGTAGTTGACCGGGCCAAAGAGACCTACCAGGCCGCACTCCAGATCGGAAAATCCTGATGCCCATCAGCCCTATTGGCGCCGTCGAGCCTGTCGCGCCCACCGGTTATCTCACGCCTGCCGCCCCGGTCGGTTCCGGAGGGGACGAAGGGTTCGCTTCCTCGCTGACGGGCGCCATCGACAACCTTCAGCAACTGCAGTCCACGTCCAAAGACCTCGCCATCAAGGCCGTGACCGGAGACCTTGACGACATCCACTCCGCCACCCTCGCTTCCACCCGTGCGCAGGTGACGCTGGAGCTTGTCGCCGCCGTGCGGAACAAGGGCGTTGACGCCTTCAACGAGATCATGAGGATGCAGGCCTGATGCCACCAAAGATTAACGGCCTGCTCCAGCGGGCAGGCGGCGTAGTCCAAGGCTTCAGCGTAGCCCAGCGGACCCTAGTGATTCTCGGCGTCGCCCTCCTTGCCCTTGGCGGATTTGCCCTGGCCGCGATGCTGACCAAGCCTTCATACACGCCGCTTTTTTCCGGCCTTCAGGCATCCGATGCCAGCACCATCGTCGAGCAGCTGAGGGCCGACGGCGTTCCGTACGAACTCAGCGCCGGCGGCAGCACCATCCTGGTCCCCGAGGAAAAAGTGTACGACCAGCGCCTCAAGGCCGCCTCCGCCGGCCTGCCCTCCGCGGCAGCCACCGGCTATGCGTTGCTTGACGACATGGGCGTCACGTCCTCCGAGTTCCAGCAGTCCGTCACCTACAAGCGCGCCCTCGAGGGCGAACTGGCCGCCACTGTGACTGCCCTGGACGGCGTGAAGAAGGCATCCGTGCGGCTCGCCATCCCGGAAGAGACTGTTTTCGTCTCCAAAAAGGCCGACCCCACCGCGTCCGTCTTCGTGGAAACCCGCAACGGAGTCACGCTGAGCACGGACCAGATCGAGGCGATCGTGCACCTCACCTCTGCCTCGATCGAGGGCATGAAGCCTGAGAGCGTGGCCGTGATCGATTCGAAGGGCACCGTCCTTTCGGCCGTGGGTGCCGGGGCCACAGGCTCAGCGGATAAGCAGGCGGCCAATTACGAGGAAAATGTCCGGAATTCGGTGCAGACCATGCTGGACCGCGTGGTGGGCCCCGGCAACGCCACTGTCGCCGTGGCCGCTGACATCAGCCGCGAATCCGCTGAACGGGTTGAAGAGGCCTTCACCTCGCCGCAGGAAGACCTGGCCCTGAACGAGTCCACCAGGACCGAAACCTACGAGGGCACCGGCGGCCCCGCGGCCGGGGTCCTGGGCCCGGACAACATTGCCGTCCCTGGCGGTAACGGTGACGGCGGGACATTCAACTCAGAAGAGAGCACCCGCAACAACGCCGTCAACAAGGTCACCGAATCACGGAAAATCCCCGCCGGTACCTTGAACCGCCAAACCGTCTCCGTGGCGGTCAATGACGCCGCGGCCGCCGGAATCGATGTCGGCCGCATCACCGACCTGGTCCGGGCGGCCGCCGGCATCAACGCGGACCGCGGCGACGAGGTCACGGTGCAGGTCGTTCCCTTCAATACCGCGGGGGCAGATGCCGCAGCGGAGGCATTGGCAGCAGCCGACGCAGCAGCCGACGCAGAAAGGATTGCCGGACTCATCCGCACCGCCATCATCGTGGCCGGCGTCCTCCTCTTCATGCTCCTGGCCGCCATCCTCTATGCCCGGCGCTCCCGGCACCAGCTCAGGGAACCGGTGGACCTGGGCGAACGCTACGACGCCCAGCCGGAACTCGTGACAGTCCCCGCCCCAATTGCCCTCGATCCGCCCACTGCGGCCATCGATATCCAGGCACTGCCGGTGCCCCCGGCCGAAACAGCCGACATTGAACTCAAACGCGCCCAGATCGACGCTCTGGCCGGCAGCGACCCGGAACGGACCGCGGAATACCTTCGCAGCCTTATCGATGACAGGCAACCGGTATGAGTACTGCCCAAAAAGAGCTGACCGGGATCCAAAAGGTCGCGGTCGTGCTGATGCAGATGAACCAGGACAAAGCCGTGCTGGTCATGCAGCAGTTCTCTGAGAGCGAGGCGCAGGAGATCGCCGCGGAGATCGTCAAGCTGCGGCGGGTCGATGCCGGCATCGCCGAAAGCGTCATCACCGAATTCCATGAACTGACCGTCAGCGGCCGCCGGCACGCCCACGGAGGCAAGGGATTCGCCGTCGGCCTCCTGGAAGCCTCCTTCGGTGCGGAGCGCGCCGCCGGCGTGATGGACCGATTGACGTCCTCAATGGCGGGCAAGTCGTTCGAGTTCCTGGACAACGCGGAGCCGGGCCAGGTCATTGCAATGCTCGATGGCGAGCTGCCGCAGACCATCGCGCTGGTCCTCGCCCACCTCCCGCCCCACGCCGCGTCCGCCGTCATGTCCGGGCTGGCGGACGGTGTCCGGACTGAAGTGGCGCATTGCATCGCCACCATGGGCACCGCCACTCCGGAAGCCGTGGCGGCGGTAGCTGAGACACTCAAGGCACGCGCCCGGGCCGTCGTCGCACCGGAACACGTCGACGCCGTGGGCGGCATCCAGCCGCTGGTGGAAATCATCAACCGCGCCGACGTCCTCACCGAAAGGTCTGTCCTGGACGGCCTGCAGGACCTTGATCCGGAGCTTGCCGAGGAGATCCGTTCCCGCATGCTGACCTTCGCCGACATCGTCAAACTGGAGCGCCGCGACATCCAGCGCATCCTGCGGGGCGTCAATGTCTCCGTGCTGGCGCTGGCCATGAAGGGCGCCAGCCCGGCCGTCCTCGAGGCCATCCACACGAACGTATCCGAACGCAACCTGGAAATCCTGGAATCCGAGATCAGTTCCATGGGCCCGGTCCGGGCATCCCAGGTCGAGGAAGCCCGCTCCGAGATCGTCCGGTCCATCCGCGAGCTCGAAGCCGAAGGTTCCATCACCGTGCGCAGGGGCGACGAAGATGCCTTTGTCTACTGAGGACGGATTCACCCAGATGGCCTTTCCGCAGCTGCGCCGGCCGGAGCCGGAAAGCCGCGACGACGGGTATGTCTACGGGCACGCCGCCGGCTACGCCGCCGGACTCCGTGCCGCCGAAACCGAGCGCCTGCGCCGGCTGGAGGAACTGGAAGCCGACTTCGCTGTCCGACGCGACCAGCAGCAGCGGGAGGCCCGGCAGCTGGCCGGGCTCCTGCAGTCCGCGGCCGCGGCGCTTGATGCACGTATCCTTCCCACGGTCTCGGCTGCGGAGGAAACCCTGGTGGCTGCCGCTGTCGAACTCGCCGAAGCCGTCCTGGGCTATGAGCTGGCCGACCGCTCCAAGGCGGCCCGGGCAGCGCTGGACCGTGCACTCTCCGGCAGCAAGGGGCTTGATCCGGTCAGCATCCGGATGAACCCGCAGGACCTCGCGGTCCTGGAGCGTGCGGCGGCCACCGGCGTGGACCTGGGCAACGAACCGGGCCGGACCGCCGTCGTACTCATCCCCGACCCCGCACTCAGCCCCGGCGATGCCATAGCGGAACTTCCCCACGGTTTCCTGGACGCCAAGATCGGCACCGCCCTGGCCCGGGCCAAGACTTCGCTGGCGGTGGGTGCGCCGTGACAGCCCTTGACTGGCGGCCCCGGGGCGCCAACTTTACTGCTGCGCTCGGCGCGGCCCGGCCCCAACGGGTTGGCATCGTTTCCTCGGTCCTCGGGCTCGGGCTCGAAGCAGCCGGCCTTGACGCCGCAATCGGTGACCTGGTGACCGTGGGTGACGGCGAAGGCGTCGACGCCGAAGTGGTCGCCGTATCGGCAGCTGGCCTGCGGTGCATGCCGCTCGGGAACATCTCCGGCATCAGCGCCGGGGATCCTGTCCGGACCAAGGGCGTGGCGCTGCTGGTACCCACCGGCCGGGGGCTGTTGGGCCGGGTGATCGACGGCCTCGGCCGGCCTATTGACGGCAAGGGCCCGCTGCGCGCCGACGCGCTTGTTCCGCTGGACCACCCCACGCCATCCGCGATGCACCGCGCCCGGATCAGCACCCCGCTGCAGACCGGCGTCCGGGTCCTCGACACGCTCACCACCCTGGGCCGGGGCCAGCGGCTTGGCCTCTTCGCCGGCTCCGGCGTTGGCAAGTCCTCGCTGCTGTCCATGATTGCCCGCGGCACGGACGCCGAGGTGTCGGTGATCGCCCTGGTGGGGGAGCGCGGCCGTGAGGTGCGCGAATTCCTCGAGGACGATCTCGGAGCCGAAGGCCTGGCCCGGTCCATCGTCGTGGTCTCCACCTCCGACGAACCCGCCCAGATGCGCCTGCGGGCAGCCTTCACAGCCACCCGCATCGCCGAGGCGTTCCGGGAAGGGGGCTCCGACGTCGTCCTGATGATGGACTCCCTGACCCGCGTGGCGATGGCCCAGCGTGAGATCGGCCTGTCCGTCGGCGAGCCGCCGGCCACCCGCGGGTACCCGCCGTCGACCTTTTCGGTGCTGGCAAAACTGCTGGAACGCGCCGGAACAGACCGGGAGGGCTCCATCACCGGCGTCTACACGGTGCTGGTGGACGGCGATGACCACAACGAACCGATCGCGGACGCGGCCCGCTCCATCCTGGACGGGCACGTGGTCCTGGACCGCCGCCTGGCAGTAGCAGGGCACTTCCCGTCCGTGGACGCGCTGGCTTCAATCTCGCGGCTGGCGGCCAAGGTCAACCCGCGTGACTATTCGGCCGCTGCGGCGAAACTGCGGAAGGTCATGGCGGCGCGGACCGCGGCGCAGGACCTGATCGACGTCGGCGCCTACGCCCGCGGCAGCAACCCGCTGGTTGACGCTGCCCTGGACCATGAGGAAGCCATCGCGGCGTTCCTCCAGCAACCCATGAACGAAAGCACCCCGGCAGACCAAGCCTGGGCGCAGCTGATCAACCTCACCACCACCCTCGGAGATTCCTGATGGCACGATCCTTCCCCCTTGCGGGCCTGATGCGGCTGCGCCGGCTCCAGGAAGATGCAGCCGCCGGCACGCTGGCGGCAGCGAACCAGGCTGCCGGGCTGCACGCGGACCGGCAGCGGGCCGCCCGCCACGAACTGGACTCGACCAGCAGCGAAGCCAGTGGCACGCCTGCCCTGCTGGCTGTTGCGGCGGCCCGGGCCTCGGCCCGCAGCATGCTCGCCACCCTGGACGCGCTCGCCGTCGAACACCAGGCTGCCGCCGCCGAAGCCCAGGAAAATTACCTGCAGGCGCGTCTGGAAGCGGCCGGCATTGAAAAGCTGGAGGCCCGGCACCAGGCTGCCGCCCGCGGCGAAGCGTTGCGCGCTGAACAAATAGGCCTGGATGAGCTCGCGCTCCGCGGGCGGAAGATCGGCGGGCAGCACTGATGCCAATGGTCGAAGCCCTGGGACGAATGCAGGAAATCCGTACGGCGCTGACGCGGATGTCGGAGCTGACTCCTCCGGTGCAGCAGCTTCCGGCCAGCGCCGGAACCGCCCCTGGCCGACCCGCCGACCCCGCTAAGTTCGGGCAGGCGCTCGAAGCCCTGACCGCGTCCATGCCGGGCATTGTGGCACCGGGCGCGCCCGGCCTGGGCCCAGCGCCGGCGGCCCCGGCACCCGGAGCGGGCAAAATCGGCGAGACGGCCGCCAAATACGCCGGCCTGCCCTACATCTGGGGAGGCAACGACCCCGCCGTCGGCCTGGACTGCTCATCCTTCGTGCAGAACGTTTACCGCGACCTTGGTTACGAACTGCCGCGTGTCACCTGGGACCAAATGAAGGAAGGCACCGCCGTTCCTTCCATGGCCCAGGCAAAGCCCGGCGACCTGCTCTTCAGCTTCAACGGCGGCCATGTTGCCCTTTACCTGGGGAACGGCAAAGCCATCGATGCCCCGCAGCCGGGGAAGACCATCCAGGTCCGCGACGCCTGGGAAAACGACGCCAATGTTACGGCCATCCGCCGCATCCTGCCGGCCGGCGACGCCGGAGCCCGGTCACCCCTCATGGCCGGTGCACTCCGATGATGACCATTGACCTGTCCCGACCGGGGACACCAGGACCGATGCCCCGCAAGGACAAACCAGCGGGCACGGGGGACGCCGGTTTCGGCGTCCAAATGCAGAAGGCTCTAGCAGCAGGGCCTTCTGAGCACCAGGGGAGCGGGGACCGCTCCCCGGACACCGTACGGAACCGCGGGATGGAGGGCGCCGGACTTGAGCCCGGCGCATCCGCACCCTCCGTGCAGGCGTCCGAATCAGGTGAGGCCGTGCCGGCCGAGGCTGCTGCCACAACAGCGCAGGCCGGCACGGTCTCCAGTGCAGGCCCGGCAGCGGTTACGCACCTCGCGGATCCACCAGCTGCCGGGCTTTGGGCGGCCACAGCCCCGGAACCGTCGGCGCCCGGGCCTCCGGCGGGCTGCGCCGGCGCGTCTCACGCTCAGGAAGTGCCGAACGCCGTGGAGGCATCGGGCACGACGGCGGCCAGGCAACCAGCGGCGAACGGCGCCGGCGCCGCCGCCGGCACAGCGGCAGCAGCACTGTCGTTCGGCGTTGGAAGGGCGTCCGATGTCCCGGCTGGGTCTGTCGTTCCAGTCGGCCCGACGGGTCCCGCTTTTCCCGCCGGCACGAGGCGGGCCGCCGAAGCGCCGGCCGAGGCCGCAACGGCCCTGGACACAGTTCCGCCGGGGCTTTCGAACCCTCCTGTTACGCCACAAACTGCCGCCTCACCGGGCGGTGGGGCGGGTGCAGCCGGTGCTGCCGTGCCTGGAACCACTCCCAGCGGCGCACCTGCTTCCGGGCCTGTCCTGGGAGGCGCCGTGGCGGCAAACCCAACGGCCCCCGGAGGCGAGCTGCAGGCTCGCCCGGCCCAACCCGCCGTCGTACCCGATTCCGGGGTACCTGCGCAGGTACCCGGACCTGTACCCGGTCCGGCGCTCCCGCCGGCGCCCGCTCCGGCCCCTACGGCGGGCGCATGGCCGGTGCAGGCGGCCCACCCGACGCTAACGGGACAACTGGCCGGCCCGGTGTTTTCTTTGGCCGCGGGGAAGCCCGGTCAGTACACCATGACGCTGAGCGTCACGCCGGAGAACCTGGGCCCGGTGACCGTCCGGGCGCATATTGGCGCGGAACTCGTTCGGGTGGAACTGTTCGCCCCGAACGACGCCGGCCGCGAAGCCCTCAGGTCCATCTTGCAGGACCTGAAGCGGGACCTCGCCGCGGCAGGCCTGGGCACCACCCTGGACCTCTCGGCCCGGAGCGGCCCGGACGACGGCGGGCAGAGCGGGCCACGCGACCGGCCCGGCGAACGGGCGGGCAACAGTACGGGGCGATTCCAAGCCGTTACTGCCGCCGCCCGCCCAGACCAGGACCCCCACCCCCACCTCCGGCATGCCGGAACAAGCGGCCTCGACGTACTGGCCTGAAGTAAGGAGAACCAAGCATGCCAATCGAAGCTGTCACGGGCGCCCGGGACGCGGGCCTCTACACAGGGGCCCCGGCAAGGGCCCCCAAGCAGGCCATGGACGGAGAGGTCTTCATGCAGCTGCTGGTCACGCAGCTGCAGAACCAGGACCCCGGTTCACCCATGGACACCAACGAAATGATCGCGCAGACCACCCAGCTGGCAATGATGGAAAAGCTGAACGAGCTCTCAAACAACGCCAAAGAGAACTTCTCCCTGCAGATGCGCTCCGCAGCGGCGGCCCTGATCGGGCAACAAGTCAGCTACACCGGTGCCGACGGCCGGCCCGCCACCGGCGTGGCAACCTCCGTCTCCTACGCAGGCAAGGTACCCACGGTCACCGTTGACGGCCAGGCCGTCGCCCTCGACGCTGTGACCGGCATCGCCGCCGGCGCTTCCTAACTTCACGAATCCCCTTTCGAAAGGCACACCATGCTCCGCTCCCTGTATTCCGGCATTTCCGGACTCCGCTCGCACCAGACCATGCTGGACGTCACCGGTAACAACATCGCCAACGTGAACACCACCGGCTTCAAGGCCTCGGCCACCCAGTTCCAGGACACCCTGTCCCAGATGACGCAGGGTGCAGGTTCCGGCAGCCCCACGGTGGGCGGAACCAATCCGGCGCAGGTGGGACTGGGCGTCCAGGTGGCGGGCATCTCCACCAACTTCTCACAGGGTTCTGCCCAGTCCACCGGCCGCTCCACGGACATGATGATTTCCGGTGACGGCTTCTTCGTGACCCGCAAGGGCGGCGAGCAGTTCTACACCCGCGCCGGTGCCTTGGACCTCGACGCGCAGGGCCGCTTCGTCACCCCGGACGGCGCCCTGCTGCAGGGCTGGAAAGCCGTCAACGGCAAGGTTCCCACCGGCGGCGCCCTCGGCAATTTGACCGCTGACCCGCGGGAGACGGCGCCTGCCACGGCAACCACAGCGGCGGGTATGGGCGGAAACCTGCCTTCCGAAAGCGCCGTCGGCACACAGCTGGTGCGGGACATTGACGTTTTTGACGGTACGGGCAGGGTCCGCACCATGGCGCTCACCTTCAGCCGCACGGCCGGCGGCTGGGCAGTAACGGGCGACGACGGAGCGGGCGCCACCGGGGCAACGAACCTTGCGTTTGCCAACGGCAAGCAGACCGGCGGGGGAACCATGACGGTCGGCGGCATCACGGTGGACCTGACGGCCGTCACCGGCTACGCGGGCCTGAACACCCTGGTCAGCACCGGCCAGAACGGGCGCGCCGCCGGCACGCTGCAGTCCTTCACCCTGTCGCCGGACGGCACCATCGTAGGCTCGTTCAGCAACGGCGCCCGGGAAGCGGTCGGAAAGGTGGCGCTGGCCACCTTCACCAACCCGGGCGGGCTGGAAAAGGCCGGTGACTCCGGTTACCGCTCCACACCGAACTCCGGCGGCGCCGTAATCGGCAGCGCCGGGGACCCCGGCGTGGGGACCCTCGCCGGCGGATACCTGGAGATGTCCAACGTGGACCTGTCGCAGGAATTCACCAACCTCATCGTGGCCCAGCGCGGCTTCCAGGCGAACTCGCGCATCATCACCACCTCCGACGAGGTGCTCCAGGAACTGACCAACCTGAAGCGGTAACGCTTGGGGTTCGTGTCCACGTAGAAGCGTTAAGGCGGCCGCGCAAGGCCCCGAAGTGGACAAGACCCCGATGCTAACGGTTGGTCCTTGGCTGCCGAGAGTTTAGTGGGACAGCCCGCCGGGCTCGGAATGCAGGAGTGGGCCCCGTGATAGTTGTAACCCGTCTGAACAGTGCACAGTTTGCCGTCAACCCGGACCTGATCGAACGCATGTATGCCAGTCCGGACACCACGCTGGTGATGGTGGACGGGGCCAAGTACATCGTCACGGAGCCGCTGGACGCCGTCATCGACCTGATCGCCGGCTGGCGTGCGCGGGTCCTGGCGGCAGCCCGTGACCTTCCGGTGCGCGCCCCGGAGCCAGGGGCGCGGCCACTGAGCATCGTCCCGCCGGCCCCCGCGGCTGAGCAGCCGCCCACACACTGAGAGTAGTTATGGATCCCGCAACAATAATCGGCCTGCTGCTGGCGTTCGGCTCGCTCTACGCCATGATCACGCTCGAAGGCTCCAGCGTGACCTCGATCCTGCTCCCTGCACCCATGATCATGGTCATCGGCGGTACCTTGGCGGTGGGCCTGGCGGGAACCACCATGCGTGAGGCGCTCCGGGCCTTCAACTCCCTGCCCAAGGCGTTCATGGGGCGCACCACCAAACCCCAGGACAGCATCGACCAGATTGTGGTCCTCGCGGAGAAAGCGCGCAGCGAGGGGTTGCTGGCACTCGAGGAGGAAGCCGGCAAGCAGGAGGACCCGTTCCTGCGCGGCGCCCTGCAGAACGTTGCGGACGGCACGGATGGCGAAGACCTGCGCATCATGCTCGAGGACGAAATCGCCACCAAGGCGAAGTCTGACCACGCCTGCTCCAAGTTCTTCATGGGCATGGGCGGCTACGCGCCAACCATCGGCATCATTGGGACCGTGGTATCCCTGACGCACGTCCTGGAGAACCTCTCCAACCCGGACGAACTGGGCCACATGATCGCAGCCGCCTTCGTGGCTACGCTTTGGGGCCTGCTGTCGGCCAACTTCATCTGGCTTCCGCTCGGCAGCCGTCTGGCCAAGGTCAACGAGCTGGAACTGGCCCGGATGCAGCTGCTGATGGAGGGGGTCCTGGCGATCCAGGCCGGCAGCCAGCCGCTTCTGCTGCAGGAACGGCTGCGGGCCATGGTTCCGGCCCACGCCCTGCCCAAGGAAGGAACCGGTAAGAAGTCCTTGGCAAAGGACGGCGCGCCGCCACTTGAGGATGCCGCCTGATGTCCCGCCGGCGTGGACGGCAGGCCTACGTCCCACCGGAAGAGCATCCTGACGAACGCTGGATGGCCTCCTATACGGACATGGTCACCGTCCTGATGTGCCTGTTCATCGTGCTGTTCGCCATGTCCTCGGTGGACGCCCAAAAATTCGAGAAGTTGAAGAATTCCCTGGCCAGCGGTTTCGGGGTGGTCAATGAGGGCAAGGTGGACACCGCAGAGGGCGTGGTGGTGACCCCCGAGAAAGTCAACGCCGAACTCGAGGGCATGACAGACCTCGAACTGGCCATGGCCGAAACGGACGAACTGCTGGCCATCAAGGCCCGTATCAGCAAGGACCTTGCCCGGGAGGGCCTGTTGGATGCGGTCAGGTTTGCCATCGATGAGCGCGGACTGAGCATCCGCCTGGTCGGTGCCGAGGCGTTCTTCCGCCCGGATTCCGCGGAACTGACGGACCAGACCGTTCAGGTGCTGGATACCATCCGTCCTGTTGTGTCGCCGACCGGGCGGGAGGTGGCGGTCGAAGGTCACACGGCCAGGGTGGACGCGCCGAATCCCCGCTACTGGGAACTGTCCTCCGAACGCGCCACCAACGTGGTGCGAAACCTGATCGGGCCGGGTGGTGTGAGGCCGGAACGCATCCGCGCCGTGGGGTTCGGCTCCGCGCGTCCGCTAACGCCCGGCAAAACGGCGGACGAACTGAGGCTCAACCGGCGCACCGACGTCGTGGTCCTCTCGGATGAAAGCGAAACGGTCCGTGCGCTGATTCCCGGAATCCTCAAATCGCGCGCCACCTGACCGCCTTACGCCAAGACTGCCGCGGCCGATAGTAGCAGCCGTGAGTCCAGAGGAAATGCAGCACATGAACCCGCGGGGAAGGGCGCCGCGGACGGTGGAAGTCTATGACTTCCGGCGTCCCACCACCCTTGCCCGCGAGCACAGCCGGATCCTGGAACTGGCCTTTGAGACTTTTGCCCGCCAGTGGGGCACCCAGCTGACCGCCAAGGTCCGGGTGAAGTCCCAGGTGACCTTCGGCAACGTCCTGATGCAGACCTACGACTCCTATGCTGCATCGCTGCCGTCCACCACGGCCATGGTCCTTTGCCGGCTCGAGGGCCTGGACTCCAAAGCCGTTATCCAATTCCCCACCGCCGCAGGCCTGGCCTGGGTGGGCCGAATGCTGGGCGGCAACGGGAGCCGGACGGCGCCGGAACGCAAATTCACGCAGATCGAGCATTCGCTGGTGCGGCGCCTCATGGAGGATGCCCTCGAGGACCTCCGCTACTCTCTGGGCACCCTGATGGAACCGGCCATCAGCCTCGAAAGCATCCAGCACAACTCCCAGTTCGCCCAGGCGGCCGCCACCACGGACCTGATGATTGTGGCCGCCTTCAGCATCCGGGTGGGCGAAGACGCAGCAGATGCAACCATTGCCATGCCCGCCGAGGTGCTGCTGTCAGGCCTCGGCGCGGCAAACCCCACCGTTTCGGCGGAAAACTCGAAGGAAATGCTGCTGGAGCAGCTGGGCTACGTGCCTGTGGATGTTTCGCTGAGCCTGACCCCGGCCAGCGTCCGCCCCAGCACAGTCCTGAACCTGGCAGTGGGGGACTTGGTGCCCTTGCCTCATCCCACCCACCGGCCGCTGGACATCACCGTGGAAGGACGGGCGCTGGCGCAGGCTGCGCCAGGAGCAAACGGTGCACGGCTGGCCGCAGTTATCGTCAATACCCAGGAGACCCGCCGATGAGCGCAAACCGCACCCTGCAAACCTCAGCCGCAGCCGCCCTGGTTGAGCTGCTGCCCACCCCTGTTCCGCTCACGGCCGTGCCTGTCACGGCCGCCCTTCCCCCCGGCGCCGCCGGCTCCGCCGTCAGCGCCAACTTCGTCGGCTCTGTATCCGCGGACATCGCCATTGCGCTGGTGGACGCCGACTCCGTCCTGCCCGCGGGAGGAGGGACAGGTCTGGTCACCGCCGCCAGCGTGCTCCGCCCGGCGCTGGAGAACGCCAGCTCCGCGCTGGGTACGGGGGTCCTGGGAGACTGCCGGAACGAGGACGCCACGGCACTGTTCACGGATCCCGGGACGGTGGTGTTCGAACTTCGGGACATGCAAAACACGGCCGGGTGGTTCGGCATCCGTGTCCGGGAAAATGGAGTGCTCGGCGGTTCCGCGGTCCCGGCGGCAGACCCGCACCAGCACGGCAGCATGGCCGGAAAGCTCGGCCGGATCAACAACGTGGAGATGGCGCTGACTGTCGAAATCGGGCGGACCCGGATGTCGGTCCGTGACGTCCTGAACCTGGAGCCGGGCGGCGTTGTTGAGCTGGACCGTTCCGCCGGCGCTCCTGCGGATGTCCTGCTCAACGGCCGGGTCATCGCACACGGCGAAGTAGTGGTGGTTGACCAGGACTACGCCGTGCGGATCACCCGTATCCTCGACATCGCCGACGGCGTCCACTGATGGACGAGCTGATTCTCTGGCTGAGGGTGATCCTCTCGCTGGGAGCCGTGCTGGCGCTGCTGTGGCTCATCCAGCGGCGCTTCGGCAGGAACGCCGGGGCCGCCGTCGGAAGTACCCGCCCCCTCCAGCTCATTGCCCGGCAGGGAATCGGCCAGAAGGCCTCGGTGGTCATCGTTGAGGCGGACGGGCAGCGGCTGCTGCTGGGCGTCACCGAACAGTCCGTGACGGTCATTGGCAGCACCGAGGCCCGCACGGCTAAACCCGAGGCCGGGCAGGCAGCCCCGGTTGTTTCTTTCGGCGCCGCGCTGGCGGCGGAGACGGGTGGAAGCACGACGGCGATCAGCCGGAAGCGCCGTGAACGTCGCCGCGCGCGCGAATCACGCACCGGGCTGGAGGGTTCCATCCTTTCGCTGAAAACCTGGCAGGACAGCGCCGCGGCGCTGAGAAACGGCGCAGATGCGCCGAAAAACGGCACGGACGCCGTCGACACACCTGGCACGGATGCCCTGACGAATGGTTCCAGGAACTAACTTGCCCGTTTCATCCCTGCGCCCCCGCACCGGGGTGCTGCACCTTCTTGCGGCCATTTTCGTGGCCGCGGCCCTGATTCTCTGGGCATCGGCGGCCGGCCATGCCGCGCCGCTGCCCCCGGTGGATCCCACCCCTCCGGCGGATCCAAACGCCCCGGAGGACACCAACGGCGGCTTCTCCGTGGAAATCAACGGACCCGATGGTGCACCGGCGGGCGCCATCGTCACGCTGCTCGGCATTACGCTTCTGGCGGTGGCGCCGTCGCTGCTGCTGATGATGTCCTCGTTCACCAAGATTTTCGTGGTCCTGGCCATGGCCCGCAACGCCCTGGGCCTGCCCTCCATCCCGCCCAACCAGGTGCTGGCCGGGCTCGCGCTTTTCCTGTCCCTGTTCATCATGGGACCGGTCCTGACCCTGATCAACGAGACTGCGCTCCAGCCTTACCTCAACGGTGAAATGACATTCGACACCGCCTATGAGACAGGCGTCAAACCGCTGCAGGCGTTCATGCTCGCCCATACCAGGGAAGAGGACATCGCGCTCATGACGCGGGCGGCGGAGATGGAAAACCCGGCCAGTCCGGAAGCGGTGCCGCTGCTGACACTGATCCCTTCCTTCATGGTCTCCGAGCTTCGGGCCGCATTCATCATCGGCTTCGTCATCTTTGTGCCGTTCCTGGTCATCGACCTCGTGGTCGCCTCCGCCCTGATGTCCATGGGCATGATGATGCTCCCGCCGGTAATGATCTCGCTGCCGTTCAAGATCCTGCTGTTCATCCTGGTGGACGGCTGGGGCCTGGTCATCAAAGCCCTGGTGGGCAGTTATGCGGGAACGGGATGAACACCAGCGCAGTCATGGACATCGGCCTGCAGGCCCTTTGGCTGGCCGCCAAGCTGTCCGCGCCGGTGCTGATCACGGCGCTCGCCGTGGGATTCGGCATCTCGCTGCTGCAGTCCATCACGCAGATCCAGGAAGTCACGCTGTCCTTCGTCCCCAAGGCAATCGCCGTTGCGGTGGTCCTGATGGTATCCGGGCACTGGATGATCGCCGAAGCCGTGACGTTCACCCAGATGCTGTTCGAGAAGATTCCCTCACTGCTGGGAAACGGTTAGCCGTGGAAATCCCGCTCAACCAGGCATGGCTGGAAGCCGTCATGCTCGCATCCGTGCGGATGGTGACCTTCCTGGCCATCGCCCCGCCGTTCTCCTACAACGCCTTTCCGTTGCGGATCAAGGCCATGCTGGGTATCGGACTGGCCCTGGCCGTCTCGCCGCAGGCGGCGCCCGGCTATGAACCGTTGGACACGGCCGGCTTCGTGGGTGCCCTGACCATGGAAATCCTTACCGGAGGCGTGCTGGGTTTCCTGGTCATGCTGGTGTTCTCAGCGCTGCAGTCCGCCGGGAACCTGATCGACCTGTTCGGTGGCTTCCAGCTCGCGCAGGCCTTCGACCCGCAGTCCATGGTCAACGGTGCCCAGTTCACCAGGCTGTTCCAGATGACAGCTTTGGCCCTGCTGTTCGTGAGCGACGGCTACCAGCTGATCCTGGGCGGGCTTGCCCGGAGCTTCACGGCGCTGCCGATCGCCGGCACGGTGGACCTCTCCCGCGCCGGTGAACTCATGGTCAGGGGCACCACGGGCATGTTCCTGGCGGCGGTGCAGATTGCCGGGCCGCTGCTGGTGGTGCTGTTCCTGGCCGATGTGGGGCTTGGCCTGCTGACCCGCGTGGCGCCGGCGTTGAATGCGTTCGCCCTGGGCCTCCCACTGAAGATCCTGCTGACACTGATCTTTTCGGCCGTGATTTTCGTGGCGCTGCCCGGGGTTGTGGCCGCGATCAGCGGCGACGCCGTCAACACGCTGACGGGGGTGAGGTAGATGTCCCAGGACTCCGGTGAACGCACCGAGCAAGCCACCGAGAAACGGATGAAGGAGGTCCGTTCCAAGGGCCAGTTATCCAAGTCCCAGGACCTCACGGCGTGGCTGGGCATCGGCGCCGCCGCGCTGATGATGCCATCAACCCTGGACAGGGCAGCACAGGCGGCCAATGACCAGCTCTTCAACATCCCCGCGGCGGTCCGCAACCCGGATCCGGACGAGGCCCTGCGAATGCTGGCGGATGGGCTCGCGTCCATGGGGGCCAGCCTGTTGCCGATGCTCGGCGTGGTTCTCCTGGCCGTGTTCCTCGGCGCCGCCGGCCAGGGCGGCATCAATTTCCGCAAGTTCCGCGGCAAATTCGAACAGTTCAACCTGGCGGCGGGCATGAAACAGAACTTCGGGACCCAGGCGCTCTGGCAGGGCGTCAAAGCCTTGCTGAAAACGGCCGTCGTGGGGCTGGTGCTGTACCTGGTGATCCAAGGGTTGGTGCCGGTGCTCATGACAGCCGGCGGCCTGTCGGTGGCTTCTCTGCTGGCCTCGGCCGGCGGCGGCATCGGTGCGCTCATCCAGTACGCCGTCGCAGCGGGCATTGTCCTGGCCCTCGCGGACGTCTGGGTGGTCATGCGCCGGAACCGCAAGCGCACCAGGATGACCAAGAAGGAAGTCAAGGACGAGCACAAGAATTCCGACGGCGACCCGCTGGTCAAGTCCCAGCGCCGCTCCCGGCAGCTCTCGATGAGCCGGAACCGGATGATCGCCGCGGTGGGCGAATCCGACGTCGTACTGGTCAACCCCACCCACATCGCCGTCGCGCTTCGCTATGAGGCCGGAAAGTCGGCCCCGCGCGTCACCGCCAAGGGGGCCGGCCACATCGCACTGCGGATCCGTGAAGAGGCGGAGGCCAGGGGCGTGCCCCTGGTCCGCGATGTGCCCCTGGCACGCGCGCTGCATGCGTCCTGCGAGATAGGCCAGGAGATCCCGGTGGAACTGTACAGCGCGGTCGCAGCTGTTCTGGCGTTCACCATGCAGCTCAAGGCGCGCGGCTCCGCGGCAGGCACCCACACCATCAATTCCCATCAGGTCCCGGCACCCCAAACCCCTGCAACCGGAAGGCACGCACGATGAACCGCAACCTTGGCCGTTTGGCGGTGCCGGTCGGCGTCGTAGGCATCATCCTGCTCCTGGTGGTGCCTGTCCCCGCCCAGCTCCTGGACTTCCTGATCGTGGCAAACATCCTGTTCGCCCTGGTGGTCCTGCTGAACACGATGTTCGTCAAGAAGCCCATGGACTTCTCCGTGTTCCCGTCCCTGCTGCTGGTGGCCACGCTGTTCCGGCTGGGACTCAATGTCGCCTCCACCAGGCTGGTCCTGGGTGAGGCGCACGCCGGGCAGGTGATCGATGCTTTCGGCCAGGTGACCGTGGGCGGGAACATGATCATCGGCATCGTCGTGTTCCTGATCCTGGTGGTCATCCAGTTCGTGGTGGTCACAAAGGGAGCCGAGCGCGTGGCGGAAGTAGGGGCCAGGTTCACCCTGGATGCCATGCCCGGCAAACAGATGGCCATTGACGCCGATCTGAACGCCGGCCTGATCACGGATGACCAGGCGCGGGAACGCCGCTCAGAGGTTTCGGCGGAGGCGGATTTCTACGGTGCCATGGACGGAGCCTCCAAGTTCGTCAAGGGCGATGCGATCGTGGGCATCATCATCATCGTCGTCAACCTGCTGGGCGGGGTGGCCATCGGCATGGTCCAGCGCGGCATGGACATCATGGACGCGCTGGATACCTACAGTCTGCTGACCATTGGCGACGGGCTGGTCAGCCAGATTCCCGCGTTGTTAATGGCCGTAGCCACAGGCATGATCGTTACCCGTTCCAATGCGGAATCGGACATGGGCTCCACGGCCTCCTCGCAGCTGGCGCAGTCCCGCAATGCCCTCATGATCGCGGGCCTGGCGGCGATCGTCATGGCACTGATTCCGGGCATGCCCAAGCTGCCGTTCATCCTGGTGGGCGCATTCCTGCTCTTCGCCTCCCAGCGGGTCAAGGCCGCGGCAGACAGCAAGGCAGCGGCTGACCTCGCATCAGCCCCAGACAATCAGGCCGCCTCGAAGCCGGACCCCACCGCGGAGATCATGGAGCAGATGCGCGTGCACGCCCTGGAAATCCAGCTGGCACCGGACCTGGTGGACATCGTTTCCGGAGCCTCGGACGACCTCCTCGCACGGGTCCGTTCGCTGCGGCACAAGATCGCCATGGAACTGGGGATCGTCATCCCGCCGGTAAGGACCCGCGACAGCGTGGAGCTTCCGGCGTCTACCTACGTGATCCGGATTGCCGGCGTCGAGGCCGGGCGGGGCCAGGCGCCGTCGGGCCGGGTGCTGGCGCTGGGGGAGGAGCTGGAGGCCCTCCCGGGCACCACTACGGCGGAGCCGGTCTTCGGGTTGTCCGGCAAGTGGGTCCCGTCGGAAATGCGGCATGCGGCGGAGATGGCCGGGGCCACGGTCATCGACCGGGTGTCGGTGCTGGTGACCCACCTGTCCGCGATCATCACCGAGAATGCGCCGCGCCTGCTCAGCCGCGAGGACGTGCGGGTGCTCAACGAGGGCGTCAAGGAGCAGAGCCCCTCCGCCGTGGAGGAGCTCGTTCCGGGGCTGCTGAGCCTGGCAGAGGTGCAGCGGGTCCTGCAGGGGCTGCTGGCCGAGCAGGTGCCCATCAACGACCTGCCCCGGATCTACGAGGCACTGACCCTGCGGGCCAAGATCTCCACCGACCCCGAAGGGCTGATCGAGGCTGCCCGGCAGGGCCTGGGCCCGGTGGTTGCCGCCAAGCACATCAGCAACGGCTCTCTTGCCGTGCTGACCATCGAACCGCTCCTGGAACAGAGTCTCCTGGAGGGAATGCGGCCCTCGGAGCACGGCACGCAGATCACGATGTCCCCGGGCCGGCTGGAGGGGCTGCTGGCGGCTGTGCGTGAGGCCCTGGCGCGGGCGGACGCGGCCGGGCAGGCACCGGTGCTGGTGTGCGCCCCGGCGCTGCGGCCGGCGGTCCACCGGCTGGTGTCCGCCCAGCCCGGTGGACTGGTGGTGCTTTCCTACCAGGAAGCCACTGCTGCGAAGACCGGAATCGAGACTGTCGGGGTGGTCCGGATGGCCGAACCGATCACCGCGTGAGGCCCGTTTTCGGCGGACCGGCGGCGGAGGGTTACGCACCTGTGCGGATCCTGCGCAAAAACAAGGGATAACCTGCGGTTATGCACGAATCAGCGGCAAAATCGGCTGATAGTTTTATTGCCGGTGCCGCGGGTCACACAGTTTGACACGCAGATTGGCCCGACAAATCTCTTGTCAAAATGGGGAAAAATGGATCGGAACGAACGCGACAGGCTGGTGCTCGAAAATCTTCCGCTGGTGGGGTATCTCGTCTCGGATCTTTGCGCCAAAGCCACACATATCTCGCGTGAGGATGCGGCGTCAGTGGGCACCATCGCCCTCATAACGGCGGCCGATTCCTACGATCCCGCCCGCGGCGTGCCTTTTGGCGCCTACGCGCGCCGCCGGATTGTTGGCTCCTTCGCGGATGACATGCGGTCCAGTGACTGGGCGCCCAGGTCTGCCAGACGCCGGATCCGCGAGACCCTGGCAGTCCAGGAAACCCTGACCGCCGAGCTCGGCAGGGCGCCGTCGTCCGCTGAGATCGCTGCCGCGCTCGGAGTGGACCAGGCCACCGCGGAGGCCGCGCTCGCCGATTCAGCCCGCACGGTGTCCACCATCGACGGAACCATCGCGGAGTTCCTGGTGGCCGACGACGGCGCCTCCCCGGAGACCGAAGTCCTCCTTGCGGAGCGGCAGGGTTTCCTGCGCACAGCGGTGCAGGCACTGCCGGAGAAGATGCGCTACATCGTGGAGCAGGTGTACTTCGGGGACCGCACGGTGAAGGAAGTGGCGGAGGAACTGGGCCTGACCCACTCTGCGGTGTCGCAGCAGCGCGCCGAGGCGATTCGGCTCCTGCAGGACGGCATGGCCACCCACTATGCCGACGAGCCCGCAGCCGACGGCGCGCGGCAGGCGCAGTCACGCCTGCCGGCCAGCCGGCGGGCTGCGTATCTGGAGTCCCTCCGCACCCAGGCGATCGGCGGGATTGCCTACGCCGGGCGCCGCATGCCCGCGCTCACGCCTTCCCTGTAAGCGCCGGGATGGAAGTCCAGCTCAGTGGCAGGTCCATGGAGGAACTGCGCGAACGCGTGCGCACCAGGTATGGGACGGAGGCGCGGATTGTCAGTGCCGAGGCGGTCACTGTTGGCGGCATCAAGGGGTACCTGGCCAGGCGCCACTACGAAGTAACGGTCCGGGTGCCCGCTCCAGGGCAGGAGCGCGGCGGACGGATGCGGCCGCGCGCCGGGATTGCTGCCTTGCTTGCGGAAGCGGACCAGGCTGAGTCCGGCGCGGGTCCTGGCGGCGCGGCAGGGAAGGCCTCGGCGCCGGCGGTTTCCACGGCATCTGGCGGGTTCGACGAGCTCGTCCGGGACCTCACGCGCTCCACCGGGAGCATCGCCCGGACTGACAACGGGGCCCGGACCGGCAACGAAGCCCGGGCCGCCGCCCCAACCGGTGTCCGGGGACGCAGGGCGCACCGGGTTCCGCGCCCTGCCAGGCACCCGGGAGACCTCACTGTTGTGGTGGGACTCCAAGCGGACGCGCTCAAGGTGTGCCGGGAGATGGCGCAGGATGCTGCGGTGGAATCCGGTAAGGGAACGGCCGGGCACGGTGGCCGGGGTGTGTACACGGGTGGCAGCCATGGGGCCAAGGGCTATCTGCCGCTCGGCAACAGGGCCGCTGCCGTGGCGGCCCGGGCCGCGGGCGTGGAGGGCGGCTACCCGGTATTTATTGCCTGGGGGATTGGTCACACGCACGGGGAAGACAAGGGGTTCACCGGCTTGGCGTCGCTGGCGCCAGACCAGGTGTGGCTGGCAGTGGACGCGCGTATGAAAGAGGCAGATACGGCCTCGTGGGTGGCCGCTGTCAAAGCGGCTGTGCACGTTAACGGCCTTGCAGTGGAGCACAGTGATGGCACGGCCACTCCGGAAACGGTGAACCTGCTGGAAGTACCGGTGGGCTGGGTGGACGGCAGGCCCTCGCCCGCTCCGAAGCTATGACCGTCACTCTTTTATGGAGGGCAAAGACCGCAATTATGCGTTGGGATAGAGTGGCGCTGTGCTGGTACTAACACGCAAAGTCGATGAAAAAATCCTCATAGGTGATGACATTGTCATTACCGTCCTTGAGTCCCGGGGAGACGTGGTGCGCATCGGGATCGAAGCGCCCCGCGGTATCAGCATCCAGCGTGAGGAAGTGGTGCGGGCGATCAGCGAGGCGAACCTCGCGGCGGCCCATATGGATGATGACGCCGAAGAGCGGCTTAAAGCGGTCTTGGGACACCGGAAGAACGACTGAAGCAAAAGCAGCAGGCGGAAGATGCCTGCCGCCCGAAAGGTGCAGCACTGTGTTTGGGGGAAACATGAATAGTGGAAGTGGCGAGGGCCTGGATGGGCAGATACCACTCGTGGATCCGGCGGTCCTGAAGGATCTTGCGGACAAACTGCAGAGCCCGGACATCGCGTCCCGCTTTGCCGCGGATTACGTGGATCTGTGGGAGGTGCGCCGGGCCCGGCTGGCGGCTGCGCTGGAACGCAATGACTTCCCTGGTGCCGTGGACGCCGTAATCAGCCTGAGGGTGGCGTCGGTCATGGTTGGTGCCGGGCGTCTGACCTGGCTGGCGCAGCAGGTCGAGGACGCCGTCAATAGCGCGGACTTCGCGGCCGGGCGGGAGCTCATGGCTGCGGTAGGTGCTTGCGGCATACAGACCGTAGAGGAATTGGCGCAGCCGTGCAACCCTGAATTGGCGTTGTGCAGCCGCCATTTGTAGGGTTCTCCTATGACAACCGGGAAAAAAATCACCAAAGCCGTCATTCCTGCCGCCGGATTGGGGACCCGCTTCCTGCCCGCGACCAAGGCGATGCCGAAGGAAATGCTGCCGGTGGTGGACCGTCCGGCCATCCAGTACGTGGTTGAGGAAGCTGTTGACGCCGGCCTCACCGACCTGTTGATGATCACCGGCCGCAACAAGCGCTCCCTGGAGGACCACTTTGACCGTGAGCCGGGCCTGGAGCGGACCCTCGAACGCAAGGGCGACACGGACCGCCTGGCCGCTGTTGAGCACGCCTCTGAGCTTGGCCCCATCCACTACGTCCGCCAGGGCGAGGCCAAGGGCCTGGGGCACGCGGTGCTGTGCGCAAGACAACACGTGGGCAACGAGCCGTTCGCGGTGCTGCTGGGCGATGACCTCATTGACGAGGCCGAGGACCTGCTGACCACGATGATGGAAGTGCAGCAGAAGACCGGGGGATCGGTAATCGCCCTGATCGAAGTTGACCCGTCCCAGATCAGCGCCTACGGCTGCGCGGACATCACCGCTGTGGACGGCGAGGACTATGTCCGCGTGAACAGCCTGGTGGAGAAACCGGCCGTCGGCGACGCGCCGTCCAACCTGGCCGTGATCGGCCGCTACGTGCTGCACCCGTCTGTGTTCGGCGTGCTGGAGAAGACAGAGCCGGGCCGAGGCGGGGAGATCCAGCTGACTGACGCCCTGCAGACCCTGGCCGCAGCTGAGGGCGAAGGCTCCGGGGTGTATGGCGTGGTGTTCAAGGGCCGCCGCTTCGACACGGGAGACAAGCTCAGCTACCTGAAGGCCGTGATCACGCTGGCTTCAGAGCGGGTGGAGTTCGGTGAAGAGCTGAAGACCTGGATGAAGGGGTTCATCAACGGCTAAGCCGCCGTTCGAGTTTCCGGGGCCCGTCGCCGCAAGGTGACGGGCCTGTGTATTTCTCTAGGAGCCTTAGACAGGGCAAGGGCCTTTACAGCGACAGTTGCCATGGCTGGAAACCCCAACATGACCTACCCGAAGGATGGGCGCGGGCGGTAGCCGAAAAGAGAAATAATATGCCCGCGGTTGCTTTCGCCAATGTCTCCCCATGAATTCACGTGGAGGCCGCCCAACGGGTGCGTTTGCTTAGTTGTTTGTTATCAGATCATGCGGAGGCTGGGACCTGCGACGGGCGAGGGTCACGCCACAGGTTCCAAGGCCGAGCGCACCGAAACCTGCCGCACCCCAGAGGAGGAGGCTGGCGTCAGCCCAGCCGTGGAGACGCTCCGGGGTGAGCCGCTTCCCAGGCGTCTTAACGTGTATCAACATCCTCAAAAACCAGGAACGTTTGCGTGTCCAGCACCCCTGGCATTGATTGCAGCTGATCAAAGATCACCCGCCGCAGGTCCACGTTGTCGACAGCCCGCACGAGCAGTATCACATCGAAGTCGCCGCCCACGAGCGCGATATGGTGAACCTCCGGAATGGATCGCAGTTGCTCGCGTAGTTCACGCCATGAGTGCTGGCTGACCTTCAATGTCACGTAGGCGGAAGACGTAAGTCCCGCCCGGATCGGGTCCACCAGAGCTGTGAACTTAGTGATGACGCCGTCGTCCGTCAACCGGGCGATCCTGGAGTAGGCGTGCGCACGGGAGATGTGCACGTTTTCAGCGACCTGGGTCACGGACATCCGGCCGTCTTTGGTCAGCTCCCCAATGATCTTCCGGTCTACATCGTCCAGCTGCGCCGGCTCTCCTGGGCTTTCTGCCATTCGTCCACTGCTCCCGTCTCAAAGCGGCCTGGAGTCACGATCCGTCTTTCAAACCGGCTCTTTGGTATCCATTTTTCCATGTTTTTGCAATTCAATGGATACGAAACATGTGCCGGGACGATACTGGGAGGGAATAGTGGCAAACGAAGGACGGACCAATGACGATCTCCGCAGATCAGGCTGACTCGGCCCAGGCGCACCGGCCGGGCGGCAACGCCGTTACCGAAGCAGTTCGAAAATTTGGCATCACGGTTGAGGACTACATGCTGCCGGCCCGGCATCAGATCCAGATGGTGGACCCGGATGGCCGGCTCCTCAAGGAGAGTGAACAGGGAACCCAGCCCGGGCATGAATACCCGCTGCCGGGCGACGACGAGCTGACGGCTGCTTACGAGCAACTTGTGATCGGGCGCCGCGTCAACGACCAGAACTCCGCGCTTGTCCGTCAGGGCCGCATGGCCGTCTACCCTTCCAGCCACGGCCAGGAGGCCTGCCAGGTAGCGGCGGCGCTTTGCCTCTCCGGCGGTGACTGGATGTTTCCCACCTACCGCGACGCCGTAGCCGTGATGGCCCGCGGTGTGGATCCCGTCCAGGCCATGACGATCTTCCGCGGTGACTGGCATGGTGGCTATAATCCCGCCGAGCACAAGGTGGGCATCCAGTGCACCCCGCTCACCACCCAGCTGCTGCATGCCGTCGGCGTCGCCCATGCGGCAATGCTCCGCGGCGAGGACACCGTGGTTCTGGCCATGTGCGGCGACGGCGCCACCAGCGAAGGTGACTTCCACGAGGCCCTGAACTTCGCTGCCGTGTTCCACCTGCCCGTGGTCTTCTTCGTCCAGAACAACAAATACGCGATCTCGGTTCCGTTGTCCCATCAGTCCGTGGCGCCGTCCCTGGCCCACAAGGCTGTTGGATATGGCATGGCCGGCGAACGCGTTGATGGCAACGACCTGGTGGCCCTGCTCGCGGTCCTCGACCGTGCAGTGAAGCTGGCCCGCGAAGGCTCAGGTCCCCTCCTGGTGGAGGCCAACACCTACCGCATGCAGGCCCACACCAACGCAGATGACGCCACCCGGTACCGGCAGGACAGCGAAGTGGCCGAGTGGGTTGCCAAAGACCCTCTGACCCGGATGAAGACGTACCTGACTGGCCGTGGCCTGCTCAACGAAGGAATCGAAGCCCGGATTAGCGAGAAAGCGGAAGCCGTCGCCACGCAGCTGCGCGACGGCCTGGGCCAAGACGTCCCTGTCGACCCGCAGGACCTGTTCCGCCACGTGTTCTCTTCCCCTACGCCGCAGCTGAAGGAACAGTCAGCCATGCTTGCCGACGAACTTGCCCGTGAAACATCAACCGAGGAGAGCGCCCAGTGAGCCCGACCGTCACCACCTCCTCCGAGGCAAACGGCAACGTCAGCGCCGCGACCGCCAGGGCGGCAGCTTCGGCAGCCGCAACGGCCGAGGCTGCCGGCCCCCAGCCGGCGACCATGGCCAAGGCGCTGAACACGGCGCTCGCCGATGCCATGCATGCCGATCCGTCCGTGCTGATGTTCGGCGAAGACGTCGGGATGCTGGGCGGCGTTTTCCGGATCACTGACGGATTAACCAAGACCTTCGGCGAGCAGCGCTGCTTCGACACCCCACTGGCTGAGTCCGGCATCGTGGGCATGGCCGTGGGCATGGCAATGAACGGAATGCGCCCCGTCATCGAAATGCAGTTCGACGCGTTCGCCTACCCGGCCTTCGAACAGATCGTCAGCCACGTGGCGAAGATGCACAACCGGACCAAGGGCGCCATCAAACTCCCAATGGTCATCCGGGTTCCCTACGCCGGTGGAATCGGGGGAGTCGAGCACCACTGTGACTCGTCGGAGTCGTACTACGCCCACACGGCCGGCCTCAAGGTGTTTACGCCAGCCACCGTTTCCGACGCTTACCGGATGCTCCGCGAAGCAATCGACTCGGACGACCCTGTGATGTTCATGGAGCCCAAGAAGCTGTACTGGTCCAAGGACCTTGTCGATTTCGAGGACCTGCGTGCGCAGCACACCGCCAATGCGGAGGCCGGAAAGACATCTGAGGGGACTGCTGCCGTCGCACGTTCCGGAACTGACGCGACCCTGATCGCGTATGGACCATCGGTGCCTACCGCCCTGGCTGCCGCTGACGCCGCCGCGGAGGAGGGCCGCTCGCTCGAAGTCATCGACGTCCGCACGATCGTGCCGTTCGACGACGAGACCGTGTGCGAGTCCGTACGGAAGACCGGCCGGGCCGTGGTGATCGCGGAGGCACATGGGTTCGCGTCCGTTTCGTCCGAGATCGTGGCGCGCGTCCATGAACGCTGCTTCCACTATCTGGCCGCGCCGATCCGCCGCGTCACCGGGTTCGATGTACCGTACCCGGCACCGAAGCTCGAGCACTATTACCTCCCCGGCGTGGACCGCATCCTCGACGCCGTTGACGACCTCCAGTGGGAAGACTGACCATGAGCGAAACGAAAGTATTCCTTCTCCCCGACCTGGGCGAAGGCCTGACCGAAGCGGAACTGGTGAACTGGCTGGTATCCGTCGGCGACGAGATCCGGGTGGACCAGCCCATCGCCGAGGTTGAGACCGCCAAATCCATGGTGGAGGTCCCGTCCCCCTACGCCGGCACCGTTGCGGAGCTGCACGGCAAGCCCGGCGAGACGCTGGACGTGGGGAAGCCGCTGATTTCCGTCGCGCCCACCGGCACCCCGGCCGCCGCGCGTGACGACACGGCGGCTGCGGCCTCCGAGCCGGCGGCGGAGGCCGCAGCGAACGCGTACCGCGAAGAGGAGAAGGCCGGGTCCGGCAACGTCCTCATTGGCTACGGCACCCCGGGCGGCCACGGAGCAACCCGCCGCACCCGGGCGCCAAAGCGCGCAGCGACTGCCGTCCCTTCGTCGGAGATTTCTGTTGCCGCGACCGACCCCGCCGAGGCACCGGAGCTCACGCTGCTCCGGACCCGCGTGCCCGGGAAGATCGGTGCTGTCATCTCACCGCTGGTCCGGCGCATGGCCCGGGAACACGGCGTGGACCTGGGCTCCGTGAACGGTTCCGGCGAAAGCGGACTGATCATGCGCCGCGACGTGGAGGCAGCCATCCATGCCCCGGCCGGGGAGCCTGCTGAAACTCTGCCTGCCGAATCCTCCACGGCCCCGGCGGCTGAGCCCGCCAGAACCACGCAGGCTTCGGAGGGTACCGACGCGCGGACCGGGCTGGGCATCTCGTCCCGCACGCCGGTCAAGGGCGTCCGCAAGGCCGTTGCCGTGACCATGGCGCGCAGCCGCTCCGAAATCCCCGAGGCGACCGTCTGGGTGGACGTGGATGCCACCGCGCTCCTCGAGTTGCGCGAAGGGCTCAAAGCGGGCGGCGCCCAGCCGCCCGGGTTGCTCGCCTTCATCGCACGATTTGTCACAGCCGGGCTAAAAAAATATCCGGAGCTGAACACCCGGATCGAAACCGCGTCCGACGGGTCCCAGGAGATCATCGGTTTTGACGGGATCAACCTGGGCATCGCCGCCCAGACCGACCGCGGCCTGGTGGTGCCCTCCGTCCGTGCCGCGGAGAAACTGACCGCGCGCGAACTGGACGCTGAGATCCGCCGGCTCACCGACGTCGCACGCGAGGGCAAGGCGACCCCCACCGAACTGGGCAGCGGCACGTTCACACTCAACAACTACGGCGTGTTCGGCGTGGACGGCTCCGCGGCGATCATCAACCACCCGGAGGTGGCAATCCTCGGCGTCGGCCGGATCATCGACAAACCCTGGGTGGTCAACGGTGAGCTGGCAGTCCGCAAGGTTACCGAGCTGACACTCACCTTCGACCATCGCGTCTGCGACGGCGGCACGGCGGCGGGCTTCCTGCGGTTCGTTGCGGACGCTATTGAGAACCCACAGGGGCTGCTGGCGGATCTCTGAGACCGCAGGGCCGTAGCCCATTACGGCGTGCCTTCACGTTCCCGGCCATCGGTCGTAAGCAAAGGAGATGAAAGTTTCGCTGCCTCTTGGGGAAGGTGACGGGGTCCTGGACTGTCCGCATCAGTTCGTCGGCGTTTGCCCTGAATGTTCGCGCGACGAGGCGCGTCCGGAACCCGAGCCGCGCGTGGGGACGTCCATGAAACCCTGAGGCTGACGCCGCATGCCCGATGACATATCTGCCTGACGGCACTGTAGAACAGGTATCTTTTGCTGGCACGTGGTTTGGGCTGGTCCGACGCATGAGTGCACTGTCAATGCCGGACCTCTGGCCGTGGTTCCTGGAAAGGGCAGCGGACGCTCAGGTTTTCCCCACTCCGCCAAAGCCCCGTGAAGGGTTTGCCTAGGTTATCCACATAAGCGCCTGTTTTTGCTTTTTTGGCGGCGCCGCCGTGCTCCCATGGAAGAAACCACCGTAAACGTCCGCCTCGCGGCGGCTTCCATGGGAGATCTTTTTGGGGAAACATCTGGCACGGGCAGCTGCACGGCGCAAGGCACAGCAGCGGCGCAGCTTCATCCGGTTAACCGTCAGTGCGGGAACAGCCGTCGTGGCCCTCTCGGCCCTCGCGCTGACAGCCAACGGAGCAGTGGCCACCCCCCAGGCTGTACCGTTCGCCGGCACTGCCGTGGACGGAGGCGCTACAGAGGTCACCGAGAGGATTCCAGCGGCGGCTGTTGCGGCGCCGTCGTCCGCCGCGCTGGCCTACACCCGTACCTCGGTGCGAACCGTGGCGAAGCCGAAGCCCAAAAAGCTGAGCGCCGCTTCGGCCGCCCCGGCCCGTCCTGCCGACGGAACCCTGGTGGCACCGTTGGCGGTCCTCAACCCCAGTTCTCCCTTTGGGCCGCGGACCAGCCCCATCACCGGCGCGCGTGGCGAGTTCCACTGGGGCGAGGACTTCGCCGCCGCCTGCGGCACCGGCGTCCACGCCGCAGATGCGGGAGTGGTCCGGGCCGCCGGCTGGGCGAAGGGCGGCGGCGGAAACCACGTGGAAGTGGACCACGGCAACGGCCTGGTCACCACCTACAACCACCTGGAAAGCATCGGCGTCCGGCCTGGCCAAACAGTAAAGCCCGGCGAGCTTATCGCCAAGGTGGGCACCACCGGCGCCTCCACCGGCTGCCACCTGCACTTCGAAACCATCCGCAACGGCACGCACGCGGATCCTGCGGCCTGGAAGCTGCTGCCCCTCCCGGCTGCGGCGGCCACTGCGCGGTAGCGGCCCGGCGCCGCGTCCCGGCAACTCCATGCCCCGGTGGGTAGAATCGACGCCAAGACGAACGCACACTGCTTTGCCGGAGGTACGGAGAAACAATGTCAGAATGGCTCGAAGTCGGCGCGGACAACTATGTGCTGGTCACTGAAGGATCGCAGCTGAACACCGGACTCGTCGTCGGATCCGAGCGGGCCATGGTCATCGATACCGGCTGCGGGCCGCGCCAGGGCAGGCAGATCCTGGACGCAGTGCGGGAAAAGACCCAGCTGCCCCTCGTCGTCGTCAACACCCACGCGCACTACGACCACTTCTTCGGCAACGCCGTGTTCGCAGAAGCCGGCGTCACCGAATTCTGGGCACACCAGAACTGCGCCGCCGAAATCGATGAGCACGGTGACCTGCAGCGCCGCTTCGTCGGTACTCTGGAACCCGAGATGGCCACCGGCGAAGGCGCCAACGTGGAACTCGTGGTCCCCAACGTCATCGTCAAGGACCAGCCCGTGCTGGTGGACTTGGGAGGGCTCACCGCCACCCTCTTCTACCTGGGCCGCGGCCACACAGACGGCGACCTCCTGGTCGGCACCCCCACCACCCTCTACGTGGGGGACCTGGTGGAGCAGGGCGCCCACCCCTCCTTCGAAGATTCTTTCCCCGAGGACTGGGCGGACGCGCTCCGGCACATCTCCGCCCTCCGCCACCGCTACGAGTTCCTCATCCCCGGCCACGGCCAGCCCTGCAGCGACCAATTCGTCAAGACCATGGCCAACACCATGAGCACCGCCGTCCGGCAGGCCAAGCAGTCCATCCGGGACACCCCGTCGGACGCCACCAAGGCCATCCCGGTGCTGCCGTACGGCCCCGAGCAGTCCCGCTGGTTCATCAAGCGGCTGCAGGAAACCCGCCGGGAGCACTAGGGCTAGTCGCACGGGCGCTATTTTGGCTCACGAATGGGTGGCCCGCACGCGTCTGACAACGGCATTCATGCCAAAAACCCCTAGACTTACAGTCGAAAGCAGTGTTGCAGAACCTTTGCCGAACGTCCGGGGGACAGACATGCCTGATCCGGCGGATCACAACGCACGCGCCCATGCAGACGATGCAGGGCACCAGCCGCTGCGCCGACGCCGCGACCTTCGTCGCGCCGAGGGCGCCTTGGCCGATGCCCGGACAGGAACCATGCCAGCCGTACCCCCACCCCCTTCCAAGGCGCCCGACGCCGGCAACCGCAACCTGCGGCGATCCTCCTGGGCGGAGGTTGCAGCCGCGGCGGACGCCGACCCCGGCGCTTCCGTCACGGACGCGCCTTCCACCAGCGCCGCGCACGACGCCGGTGCCCACTACTCCAGCGCCCCCACCACCGGTGCGGCAGAGACGGTGGGGGAGCCGCCGTCGTCGGCCGCCGCTCCCGAAGCCCCGTCCTTCCGCCGCAGCCGCCCCACCGTGGCGGACACCATCGCCGGAAGCCCCATGCCGGACTTCATCAGCTCGCCCGGCCTGTTCGTCAAGGAGCAGAAGCCCCGGCCCGTGGGCGGAGTCCGCGGCGCGCTCTATACCCTGACCGGCGGCGCCGTGAACCTCGGCCCGGGCGCCCGGCAGCGCGAGGAAGAGGAACTCGAGCAGCGCATCTCGCGCCAGCTGCAGGGCCACTACAACACCGCGATCCTCAGCCTCAAGGGCGGAATCGGCAAGACCTCCACCACCGTGGGCGTCGGCCTGACCCTGGCCCAGTACCGCGGCGACGCGCCCTGCGCCATCGACGCGAACCCTGACTCCGGGGACTTGGTGGAGCGCGCGCTCGGCGAGGGAATCTACCAGCAGTCCGCGCCCCGGACCATCAGCGACCTGCTGGAAAACATCGAGTCCGTGGACTCGCTCACCGCCCTGGCCCGGTACATGCACCACGCCGGCCGGCTGCACCTGATCGCCGGCGAGCAGGACCCCGAGGTGTCCGATTCGCTCACCGCCGAGGAATACCTGCGGATCCGCCAGCTGATCTCCTCCTACTACACGGTGGCGCTCACCGACTGCGGCACCGGCGTCACGCACAATGCGATGCGCGGGATCCTGCAGTCGGCCGACAACCTGGTCATCGCCGCCGGGTACGCCGTCAGCGGCGCCAAGCGCGCCCGCAGCACCCTGCACTGGCTGGCCAGCCACGGCTACGAGGACCTGGCCCGCAACGCCGTCGTGGTGATCACGGACAAGGACGCCGTCTCTTCCCGCGTGGACAAGGACGCCATCGAGGACCACCTTGCGGGGATATGCCGCCAACTGATCGCCGTTCCCCACGACCGCGGAGTGGCCGACGGCGACCTGGTCACCCTGGACGCGCTCCGCCCCGAAACGCGGCGGGCATACAAGGAGATCGCGGCGGCCATTGTGGACGGCTACCGGTAGGGGTTACAGCCCTCGAGCAGGCCCTGCCAATAGAGTGGACCGCGCTATGTTCAGGAGCTCTGTGCGGCTGCCCCTGAGGCGAAAAACGGCCGAAAGAAGTAGATTGATGTAGCCGTGCCCGACCCAGGTTGAGTCATCTGCCAGTGTTGCCCCGATCGACTTCGGATCCAGCGAGATGAACGTGAGCTCGCTCGATTCCCAGCCATCGGGCGCAGCGCCTAGCTTTCGCGCGCTGTGAATCTCGGCATTTGTCCATTTAGTCTGGCTGAGATTCACGTGGCCTAACAACGCCCACTCATAACGGGTTACATCGCAAATCAAACTGTGGAAGGTTATCCTTTGCCGGATGTCCGGTTCCTCGCCCAGATCAATTCCGAGTTCCTCTTCGACACCGCGAATCGCAGTCAGGTACGGGTCCGGAAGGTCGGTCTTAGGATTAATGTCTGCAAGCGCCATTCCCTCATTAACCGAGACATGGCGCAGGTTCTTCGCACTGCTCGCTTTGCCGCTTCGTTGGGTTAGTACCAAGTGGTCGTCTGCTGTCTCTAGCGTGAGATTGATGCCGAAAGAATTGGATAGGCCAGGGAGAACATCCCACAGATCTTCGGCCGTGAGATCCCGGCCAGCATCATCAAGGCTCTTGTAGCGCTTTTCCCAAGCGTCAGCGATGGTTTGAAATGACGCGTAGTCCGTCACGGCGTAGCCGAGGTCAAGGGTGGCTGCCTCATGGTTGCCTGCCCGGCTGACCCTGATTCTCCTCAGAGCGATCTTCTCCGCATTCCAGGCTTCGGGGGCTGCTTCCAGCGCCGCCCGCTTTTCCAGAATGGCTGCCTCGAGGTCCGCTGGTGACGCCGGGAGCAGGGGTTCGCGAAGGCTTCGAATAAGACTCGGCGCTGGCTGGTCTGGAAGCCTGCTCGCGGTCAGGTGACCTTCGGAAAATCCGCGTGGGGCAAATTGCCGTATGTAGATCTGGTGCTTGGCGGCACCAACTGCAAACGTTTCAGAAAGGCCTATGAGCTTGGCATCCTGAGCAGTTCTACGTCTGCGAAGCACCTTGCCACCCGTAACATTCCAAACCGGGTAAATAACCCGACCAGTGATATTAAGGAATTTCTCGGCGAGGATTCCTGCGACGGCACCACCGATAGTGGTTGATGCGTAGGACAGCGTTTCTGAAAACCAATGAGGCATAGCGTCAGCTTATGCGAATTGCGTTGGCACTTCGGTGGGTGGTCAAGGCGACACGGCGCAATTTGGCCTGCGTACGCGGTGGAACGCGATCCTCCTTCGTGATGCCATTATCCGAAACGCGAAACGACAGTTGCCATGCTGCCGCGCCGACGCGTGGTCGTCACATTCTATTCTGACCCACCTCTAAGCAGGCCGGGAGGTCCGGCGCGTCCTGATCACAGCAGTGGTGGGTGAGCAGGCCGCCGTCGTACTTCCCATTCCCGAATGTGGCGGATTCTTCCTGACCGGCGCTGACCAACTGCATCACTTCGCTGCACTGGGCGTGGGCGGCAGTCATTTTCAGCAGCTGTGGTTTCTCCACGGGGTGGCAGAGCCCTGTTGACAGGACGGCGCCGCCTCGGCGGCCGGTGGCGCAGTTGCGGCGGGTGCACGAAGCCGGTCCGCAGCCCACAGAGCGAACGGGCGCTCGCAACAACCGTCTGTCGTGGCTTCGGGCTGGTCCGCGCTCCCGCAGTTCCCATTTGTTAACAGTCACCTGTGCCAGCGTGTCGGGCCTGCTGTGTTTCAGGTCACGCCTTGGTTACCTTTGCGGCCTGGCACATTCTTGAGGAATTCAGTGGGCGGTTCTTCGGCGGGTCCTGAGGCTACGGGTTTACTTTGAGCCTAAGAACCCGGGTGCGGAGGGAGCGGAGCAATGAGTATCACCGAATACGTTGTGGCCCTTGGCGGAATGCTGGCCTCTATTGGGGTGGTCGGATGTGCTGCTGCGAGCGTGATCCGCTGGAAAGCCCGGCACTGACAGGTTTCAACTGGCCCTTAAAGTTCCGCCGGTCCAGACCGCATCGGACCCTTGCTTGGTCGGCGGGCCCTTGCCGATAATGAAAGACCTATTGACTTTCGATAGGTTTTGATCGAAACTCAATCCATGAACATGACTCGCTTGGCTGTGCCGGCATTGCGGATCGTGCTGGTGGTGGCGTTCCTGCTGCTGCTCGTGTTCCAGGCCATGTCCCTGCCCGGCCAGTTCGCCCACATGGCCCAGGAGAACCCGGACAAGGCGTCCCTGCAGTGGCCGCTGACTATCTTTGCGGTGCTGGAGGTGGCCTGCGTGCAGATGGTCATCATCAGTACCTGGAAGCTGCTCACCCTGGTCCGGCACGATCGCATCTTCACCGCGGCCGCCATGGTGTGGGTCAACGCGATCGTATGGGCCATCGCTGCCGCCTGGCTGATGCTCGCAGGGGTGAGTGCCGCCGTCGTACTCAATGCAGACGACCCGGGCCTTCCCATGCTGCTGATCCTTCTGCTGGTGGCCGGTGCCGCGCTGGGCCTGGTGGTAGTGGTGCTCCGCGCGCTGCTGCGCCAGGCCACGGAACTGCGCGCGGATATGGAAGCGGTGATCTGATGCCCATTGTGGTCCGGATCGACGTGCAGCTGGCGCGGCAAAAGATGAGCGTGGGGGAGTTCGCCGAGCGGGTAGGCCTGACGCCGGCCAACGTGGCAGTGCTGAAAAACGGGCGCGCCAAGGCGGTCCGGTTCAGCACGCTTGAGGCCATCTGCCGGGTGCTGGACTGCCAGCCCGGCGACCTGCTGGAGTTTGTGGAGGAGTAGGCCCGCCGTCAGTCGGACGCGTCAGGCGCAGCCGGTGCAGCAGCGGGCGGTGGCTTCAGCTCCTGAGGCTGCTGGCCGTCACCTCGAATTCCTCAACGGCAACGATCTCCCGCTTCTCCGCCGCGCTCACTTCGTTCCTGATCCTGTTTGCGGCCTCGCGGGCTGGCGGCGATAGTTTCCTCGCTGTCCCAGAGGGTGATGGAAAGATCCTTGCCGTCTTTACTGCTCAGGTAATAGATGCCTTGGCAGCCGGGGATTGCCAGGACCGTCTGGACGGTCTCGTCAGGGACCGAATCCGAGACAGTCTCAGGCCCTGTTTTGTATGTGCTGACTCGTGCGAACATTGCAGTTCCGCCCCTTTGAATGCCTGGGATGGGCGGCCCCACTGGCAGGGCCGGTTTCTGAACCCAGCCCATAAGGCGAACTTTACGCCCGTGCCAGGGCTGCGGCTACGGCTTCCTGCAACCCTCGCAGCAGGCCTCTTCAGCCGCTGCGGCTGGGCCATCAGGCACAGCCGGAACGGTGCAGCAGGTGTCGCCGCGCCAGGCGTTGATGCCCTCGCGGACGGCGATCGCGGCGATGGCCAGGGCGGCCACGGAGTCGGCCCACCACCAGCCCAGTGAGCTGTTCAGGAGCAGGCCAATCAGCAGCACGGCTGAAAGGTATGTGCACAGCAGGGTTTGCCTGGAATCCGCCACGGCCGTCAGCGAACCGAGTTCCTGGCCCGCCCGCCGCTGCAGCCAGGACAGCAGCGGCATGATTGCCAGGCTGAGTGCGGCGATGACCAGGCCAGGCGTGGAATGTTCCGCCCGGTCGCCGCCGATGAGGGCGCCCGCGGCATCAAACGCCACGAACGCCGCCAGGGCAAAGAACGAGACGGCAATGATCCGCAGTGTGAGGTGTTCGCGTCGTTCCGGATCCTTGGCGGCGAACTGCCAGGAAAGCGCGACGGCGGACGCCACCTCGATCAGCGAGTCCAGTCCAAACCCAAGCAGCGCGGCGGAATCCGCCTCGCTGCCCGCCCACAGTGCCACCGCCGCCTCGACCAGGTTGTACGAAATGGTGAGCGCCGCGAAAAGGCGGATTCGGCGCGTGAGGAGGGTCCGCCGTCGTACGTCCAGGGTGATGCTCATGCGCGGCACGCCCCGTCCGGAGCGCAACAGGCCGGATCCACGGCGAGCACGACGCCGATCAGGTCACGGATGGCGTGGCCCAACCGGCCGTCGGCCAGCTCGTAGCGCGTGCGCCGGCCGTCCGGAACCGCCACCACCAGCCCGCAGCCGCGCAGGCAGGTGAGGTGGTTGGACATGCTCTGCCGCGAGACCCCCAGGTCCTCGGCGAGGTCCGAGGGGTACGCGGCAGAATCGGCCAGTGCCAGCAGGATCCGCGCCCGGGTGGGATCCGAGACGGCATAGCCGAACCGGGCCAGTACCGGCGCGTGGGTCAAAGTCTCCATATTTTCAGAGTACAGCTTGCGATGTACTGATGGTGACCCTTAAACCCAAAAGTGCAGCCACCCGTATCTTCAGGTACAGCTGCACTTCGGAGGTTTTCAAGCACGGCCCTGCGGCCAAAATGGTGGGGCTTCCCTGGGCCCGAAGGTGGGCGCGGCGGGAGCCGGATCGTCTATGCGGCGAGCGGCGCGGCTGCCTGCGCGGTGGCGCGGCGTGGAGCCAGGACGCTGATGGAACACGGTGCCTGTCCGGGATCGATTTTGACCGGCAGGTGGTGGGTCTCGCAGGACGCCTGGAGCATTTCCAGAGCCGCCGCATCCACGCGGGCGTGGGAGACATCCAGTTCCAGATCGAGGCCGTTCCTGAGGGAGTTTGCCCTCTTGGCCACTACATAGAGTGCGTTGACGCTGTGGACGGTGACATGCCCCATTGCAATCACCTGTGCCTTGGCGTGGTCCAGATCCACCCGGACCACAATGTTGAGCTTCGAATTCATTCCGGAAATACCTTCCCTGCATTGGCTGCGACGCTGCAGCTTCTTGCTTTGGCCGGTTGCATCAGCCTCAATCAGAGTAGGGAGCAAATGTGACCTGCGCAACATCCGGGCGTTTATTACATTGGATGGCGATATCCGGGGGTATGGCCGCAAGGACCGTCGGACGCACAATGGGGGGACTACACGGGGACGGGGCGGCCGGATGCAGCAGGATCCAATCGACGTACTGATAGTAGGGGCCGGGCCTACGGGTCTGACCCTTGCCCTGCAGCTGGCCTGCCTCGGGGTGCGGATCCGGGTCGTCGACCGGAGCGCTGACCGGGTCCGCGAATCGCGCGCGCTCGCCCTCCAGCCGCGCTCGCTGGAGGTTCTGGCCGGCCTGGGCGTGACGGACCGGCTCGTGTCCGCCGGCAACCGCACGGTACAGGTCCGGCTGCACCTCCGCGGCCGGGTCCTGTCCCTGCCGCTGTTCGACCTTGGCCTCGAGGACACCGAATACCCGTACCTGCTGTTCCTCTCCCAGGCGGAAACCGAGCGGATCCTCGAGGAACGGCTGGCCGGGCTCGGCATCACCGTGGAGCGCAGGGTGGAGCTGACGGACCTGACCCAGGACGCAGATTCCGTCACGGCCGTGCTGCGCCGCGCCGGCTCCGATGCTGACGCCCGGGTGGAGACGGTGCGCGCCGCCTACGCCGTGGGGTGCGACGGCGCCCGCAGCTCAGTCCGCCGCCTCGCAGGCATTCCGTTCCGGGGCAGCACCTACCCGCAGACTTTTCTCCTCGCGGACGCCGAAGCCGACGGGCTGCAGCGCGGCGCCGCCCACGCCTTCGTCTCCACGAACGGGATCCTGCTTTTCTTTCCGCTGGGCACCCCGGCTACCTGGCGCCTTCTGGCCATCAAGCGGACCATCAAGCGGACCATCAAGCGGACGACGGCGGCCCGGCCGCCGGGCGCTCCGGACGCCGCTTTGGCGGAGGTCCAGGAAGTCGTCAATGAATACACCGACGGCAGTGTGCGGCTGCACGACGCCGCCTGGATCACCGAATTCCGGATCCACCTGCGGGCCGCGGCCCGCTACCGGTCCGGCAGGCTCTTCCTGGCCGGCGACGCCGCGCACATCCACAGCCCGGCCGGCGCGCAGGGGATGAACACCGGCATCCAGGACGCGGTGAACCTCGGGTGGAAGCTGGCGCAGGCCCTCGCCGGCAGAGGCGAGCCGGCCCTGCTGGACACCTACCAGGCCGAACGCCGGCCCGTGGGCAAGGCCGTGCTCCGCCTGAGCAACCGGCCCTTCCGGATCGCAACGTCCCTCAATCCGCTGGTCCGGTTGGCCAGGTCGCGGATTGCTCCGGTGCTGGCGCCGCTGGCCGCCAAAGCAACATGGGGGCGCGCCCGTCTCTTCCGCACCATTTCCGAACTCGGGATCGGCTACCGACGCAGCCCCCTCTCTGCCAACGGACCCGGCCCGCGGGTTCCCCGGCGGCGCGGCGGACTGCAGGCGGGGGACCGGCTGCCGGACACGCCCGTCCTCTGTAACGGTGAAGCCACCACCCTGCACCGGGTTCTCGCCGGCCCCGCCTGGCACCTGCTGCACTGGCACCTGCCCGGCGGGAGCACAGCCCATTACCTGGTGCGCCCGGACGGGTATATCGGCTACTGCTACACGGGAGATCACGCAGAGGGCGCCGCGGGACTGGAGGAGTACCTCCGCCGCTGGGTGGGCTGACGACGGCGGCCGCGTCCCGCCGTCGTACGTTCACCCCACCGTTTCCGGAAGCCGCCCGGTGAGCACCGTAACAGCGGCGGCGGACCAGCGCTCACGCTCAGGTTCGTACGAGATGACCATCGACTCGTCCGAGTCCTTTGCCTCATCCATGGACAACAACAGCGCATCCTCCACGTGCCTGGCGTACTCAAGCCGGTCGGCGAGGCTGCCCTGGAGGTCGGCATCGTCGATGAGCGCGTGGCCCTTGCCGTCCACGATGACCTTCAACGAGTACCCCTGTTCCTCGTGCAGGGAACCCCGCGTGGACGTGATTTCGGTGATTCTGTCTGCCCGGACCAGCCCGTTGCCCAGCGTGCGGATCCATACATCACCCATGGAAAGACCTCCTTGTGGCTGGGGGCGCGGAACAGTGCCCCTAAGGCGAAATCTACTCCTCCGCGGCGCGTTTGTGACCCCCGGATTTTCCCTATCTGCGCCGTGCTGGGCGGTGCGACCCGGGCTCGGTGCCGACAGGCAGTCCCTGTGCACCGAAACCCGGCTTCGCGGCGCCGGCAGCCGTTATCCTCGAGACATGACTGAATCCGCCATCGAGGCCAGGCCCGGCCCGGCGCAGAAAGCCCTCTGGTGGCTGCAGGACTACCTGTACGCCGCGGGCTGGCAGGTGCGGGGGATGCTCTCGCGCGTGCAGCCGGGCTCTTTCCACCAGGGCCACCGAAGCCCCGTGGTGATCATCCCCGGCGTGTACGAAAACTGGCAGTTCATGCTCCCGCTCATCCACGCCATCCACGACGCCGGCCATCCCGTCCATGTGGTCACGGTGCTGCAGCGGAACAAGCTCCAGGTGCCGGTGGCGGCCCGCATGGTGGCCCAGCACCTGGAGGAGGCCGGGCTGCGGGACGCCATGATCGTGGCCCACAGCAAGGGCGGGCTGATCGGCAAGTACGCCATGCTGAACCTGGATCCTGAGCAGCGGATCAGCCGCATGGTCACGGTGTGCACGCCCTTTTCGGGCTCACGCTATGCGCGGTACATGCTGCTGCCCAGCCTGCGGATTTTCTCGCCGCGCAGCGCACTGACGCGGGAACTGGCCCGGGAAGAATCGGTCAACAGCCGGATCACCTCGCTGTACGGGCCGTTCGATCCGCACATTCCCGAAGGCAGCGTCCTGCCGGGGGCCACCAACGTCGAACTGCCCGTGGCCGGACACTTCCGGATTCTGGGAGACCCTGGGACTGCCCGGATCATCGTGGAGCAGCTGAACCTGCCGGAATAGTCCGCCCGGCGTTTAGCTGCACGTTACCGTTCGCGTGAGCGGGGTGGAGCTGCGCCAGGTGTTGTTGGAGTTGGCCGGCGTATAGAGCCCGCGGACCGTGTACGTGAAATCCACCGTCTTTGCGCCCTGGACCACGGTGAGCTGGTGCTGCTTGATCTCTGTGATGCCCTGGATGGCAGTCAGCGTGTCGGTTCCGCTGGTAATGATGACGTCCAGGTTGTTCGCGTAGGGCACAGCTTCCTTCACGTTGACCGTCAGCGTGAAGCTTTTCTTGTTCACACAGGTGGGCGTCACGCTGACGGCGGTTGGCGAGCCGATCGTCGCCGTGCCCACGGATGCTGATGCCAGCGCCTGCCCCGTAAACGCCGCGTGGGCTGAGGGAGTGGCTGCGAATCCGAGGAGCATGCATGCTGCAACAGCCGCCCACCGGGCGGGATGTCCGGGACCGGCCGGACGTCCGGGACTGCCCGGGCGGCCGGCTGGTACCCCCGCCCTAGCCACCAGCCCCGCCGTATGCGTCCTCCGGATCGCGGCGCCAAATCGAGCGCAGAACTCCCAGTACCAGCACCGCCGGGGCGCCATACATCAGGGTATTCAGCACCAGCGGCTCCCGCAGCGCGTGGATGACATGGCCCGCCCATGGAATCGTGAACGCGTACTTGTGCACGGTCGCGCCCTGGAGCACGGCTGTCCAGGGATCCACGGAGGTGTTGGCATCACCCTTGGTGCGTACCGTCGTCGTACCTCCCGCAGTGGTGGAGACCCGCGTGACGCGGTGCGTCACCACCCTCTTGTCCTCCACAGGAATCCGGTAGGTGATGATGTCTCCCACGCCGATGTTGCGGACCGGTGTGGGTACAGTGACCACCACGTCGCCGGCGTTGATGAGGGGCGACATGGACCCTGTCAGCATGGTGGCTGTCTGGTAACCCAGTACGCGCGGACCCACAGTGAGGAAGAGGAATGCCCCGATCGCGAGGACAAGGATCCCCGTGGCCAGCAGGCCGCCGGTCTTCGGGCCGGCCGGGGCAGCGGTGGCCCGGTTGATAGTGGGTGGCCTGCGGTTGGCAACTTCAGTTGGAGTGCTCATCGGTGCGGCCACCCGGTTAGCTGACGGTGCCGGTGGGCTGGGTGGCGCTGAAGGTGAAGTTGACCGTGGCGCCGAGGCCCTGGAAGGCGTTGCCGGCGTCCACGGGGAGCGTGGTGGTGATCTTCAGGAAGGACACGCCCTTGGAGATCTTGGCCGGGAGCCCCCCGAGGTCCCTGTTGGCGCCGATGATGGCGGCGTTCGCAATGGTGGTGGCGACGCGTGACCCGCCGCAGGCGTCCGGGCCGTCGGAGACAGTGGTCCAGGCCTGGCTGCAGGATTCAACGGTGAGCTTGAGCCCGTTGGCGTCGGTGGTGAGGAGGTTGCCGGCAGCAGCTGGCGGGAGGGCGGTGGTGAGCGTGATGGCCGCGAGGTCCGATGTGCCGTCGTTCGTAAGAGTGACGAAGCGCTCCATGGAATCGCCGGGAAGCATTCCCGCCGCGGCCGTAATCGAGACAGGTTCCGTTGAGCCGAGGGTGAGGCTGACCGTGTCCGCCGTGACTTCCTGGCTTGCGCTGGTGCTGCCCGTAAACGCACCGAAGGTTCCCATCCCCGCGACCGCCGCAGCGGTGCCGACCAGCGCGACGGAAGCAAGGATCTTGCCTGACGTGGATTTCATGCTGATGCCCAAGAGGAGTACCTTTCGACGGGCGCACCCCCATAGGGTGGCCATTGAATAGTGGGTTCTGGGCGCGCTCATGGCGTCCCCGGAGCTACTATCCCGGGGCTCCCTCAAATTACATGGCTGGATTTCATCAAGATTCACTCAATATTGCGGAGGTTTCCGCAGGTCAGATGCCAGTTGCAGGCGAAACGGGGACGCTGCCCTTAGTGGATCAGCGCCTTGCCGGGTCCCGCCGTCGTGCGGCAAAAGCGAACAGCGACGTGGTGGCCACAGCGCCCAGGTACCCGGCGATGACGATCAGCGCGATTCCCGCCCAGAAGTAGTTGGTGCTGCTGGCCTGCGCTCCGCCGGGCGCGATCAGGGCCAGCGAATACACGGCAACTGCGGCGGAAACGAGTCCGATCAGCACCGGCAGGGTCAGCCAGATCCGGGCCGACCCCACGTGCCGGCCGAAGCCTTCCCACGCGTGCCACATGCCGCGGCGCAGGATCAGCCAGCCCGCCGGAATCATGAACGCGCCGACAATCAGGAACGCCGCCACCACGTCCGCCGGGCGATGCCACTGGTTGATGAGGGTGGACACGCCGGACGCGATCGCGAACGTGCCGCCGACGAACCCGGCCATGGGGCGCCAGCGCGGGGATGCCATCAGGAACACTGCCGCCGCCGCCGACGCAGCCAGCGTGGTGTGCCCGGACGGCAGCGAATTCAGCTCCAGCGTGATCACGCCCTTGTCAGGCCGGGCCGGCAGCAGCGCCTTGAGCACCTGGGTGGCCACGTTCGCGCCGACGCAGGCGCTGATGGCGATGGCCGCTTCCGCCCAGTGCCGGCGGATCACGGTGACAAACAGGACCACCACCGCAGCCATCACCAGCGAGATGGTGGGCAGCAGGTCAAGGAACTTGGTGCTCGCCTTGCCGGCCGGGCCGTGGATTTCCACGGCTTCCACCAGCGCCGACTCGTCAATGAACTGGCCCGTGGTGGTCTGAACGAAGAAATGGTACGTGGCCACCAGTCCGGCAATGCAGGCCAGGGTGGCCAGGGCGAACAGCGCCGCCGAACCCGGAGCTGGGCGTGCCGCCTCCCGGACCTGTGCCAGCCGTGAAAAAGTCATCGGGTCAAGGGTGCCACAAAAAACCGGGAGCCTGCTTCAGTCATGGGACGCCGGGGCTGCGTCGAGGCGGGGGAGTGCCGCCGCTGCCACCAGCACGGCCAGCGCACCCAGCCCGAACGGCAGCACCGTCAGCGTGGCCACCCCGCCCACTAGGAGCGGCCCGCCGGCGTCGCCCAGTTCACGGCCCAGCTCCGCGGAGCCCATGGTCCGGCCCATCCGTTCCGGCGGCGTGGTGTCCGCCAGGTGCGCGAAGGCCAGCGGGGTCGCCGCCCCGATGCCCGTACCTATCGCCGCAGCCGCAAGGAAAATGGTGGCCGGACCTGGGGCCGCCGCCACCAGGCCGACGCCCGCGGCAATGAGGAGGAGTCCCGCCGTCGTACCTTTATGGTCCGAAACCCGGTGGAGGTCCCGCATGCGCCCCATCCACGGCTGCGCCAGCACGGAGCCCAGCGCCACCACGCTCACCGCGGCAGTGCCAGCCACCGCGTCCATGCCGTGGCGCGTAGCCAGTGCCGGGAGGAAGCCGACGGCCGCGCCGAGGGCCGCCGTCGACGCCGCCAAGACCAGCGTGGGCACCAGGAACCGGCGTTCGCCCACCTGCCGTGCGAGGTCCATGACCGTGTACCGCCGGCGCGGAAGCGGCTCAAGGTGCGGAACTGCCAGCAGCACCCACACTGCGGTGACGGCCGCCAGCGCGGACAGCGCCCCGAACAGCAGCGCGAACCCGCCGGCGAAAATCAGCCCCGCACCCAGCAGCGGCCCAATGATGTAGCCCAGGCTCTTCCATGACCCGTAGCGCCCAAAGTAGGTGCCCGCCTGGCCACCGCGCGCCAGCCTCGCGACCATCGCGGACGACGACGGCGAGAAGGCCGACGCCGCCGCGCCCTGGCCCAGGCGGGCGAGGGCGAGCATGAAGGGATCCGCCGCCCACAGCCCGATCAGGGACAGTGCGGCGAAGCCCAGGAGGCCGCCCACGATCACCGGTTTGGGCCCGATCCGGTCACTCAACGCGCCGAAGACGGGCTTGAGGAACACCTCTGACACGTCGTAGAGCGCCAGCAGGATGCCCAGGTTCAGGAGCGTCAGGCCGATGTTGTCGCTCTGCGCGCCCAGGCCGGCCGCGATGCTGTGCGCGCCGAAGGCCGTGACAAACCCGGCGGCGTAGAGGGGTGCGGTGGCCAGCCGGGTCTGCGCGGGAAGAGCGTGTTCGGGAAGAGCCATGGGGCCGAGTTTAGTGAGCAGGCGGCGGAAATGCGCCACTTATGGCGGTCGTGGCCGGGCGGGACCGCGCCATTTCAGGGGCCAGCCTTCGGTGCAGGCCCAAGAGTTACGCAGTCCAGTCGCCGGGCCTCGATACAGTGAACGCATGCCCCGTCCCGAGCCACCACGTCAACCATCGCCTCTGCTGGTGCCCTCCTTCGACGAACTCCTGGCCGGCGCGCACGTGGTCAGCCTGCCCATGCGGGTGAAGTTCCGTGGCGTGACGGTCCGGGAGTCGCTCCTGTTGCAGGGCCCGGCGGGATGGGGAGAGTTCTGCCCATTCCCGGAGTACGGCGACGCCGAGGCCTCCCGCTGGCTCGCCGCCGCCATCGAGGCCGCCTGGCAGGGGTTCCCCGCAGCTGTCCGGACCAGCATCCCGGTCAACGCCACCGTTCCGGCCGTCCCCGCGGACCGTGTGCCGGAGTTGCTGGCCCGCTTCGGCCGCGTGGACGCTGTGAAGATCAAGGTCGCGGAGCAGGGTCAAAGACTCGCCGACGACGCCGCCCGCGTCGAAGCAGTCCGCTCCGCCCTCCCGCAGGCCGCCATCCGGGTGGACGCGAACGGCGGCTGGGACGTGCCGGGAGCTGTCAAGGCACTTGCCCGGCTCGCCGCCGTCGGCCTTGAGTACGCGGAGCAGCCCGTGCCCACCATCGAGGGCCTGGCCGAGGTGCGCGCCCGGCTGCGGGACGCCGGCACGCCCGTGCTGATCGCGGCCGACGAGAGCGTGCGCAAGGAAACCGACCCGCTCCGCGTGGCCCGGGCCGGCGCGGCGGACCTGATCGTGGTCAAGGTGGCGCCGCTTGGGGGAGTGCGGCGCGCCCTGGAGGTCGTGGCGCAGGCCGGGCTGCCCGCCGTCGTGAGCTCCGCACTGGACACCTCGGTGGGGATGCGGGCCGGGCTGGCGCTCGCCGCGTCCCTGCCGGAGTTGCCGTACGCGTGCGGGCTGGGGACGGTGTCGCTGTTCGAGTCGGACATCACCGTGGATCCCTTGACGGCCGACGACGGCGCCATCCGCCTCCGCGACGCCGTCCCCGACGCCGGGCTGCTGGAGCGGTACGCGGCTTCCGCGGAACGGCGCGACTGGTGGCTGGCCCGGCTCCGCCGCGTCCACGCCCGCCTCACCCTCTGAGACCCTTCCCGCCCCCTGACGCTCTCTCACTTAACGCGGTCTTTCCCGGAACGCTCTCTCACTTAACGCGGTCTTTCCCGGAACGCTCGCTCCATTCCGCAGCGTTCCCATAGGCCACTCCCGGTTCACCTGAACTTCACCTTGCCGACCCCTGCCCGTAGAAAACGGCTGGCAGGGTGGGCGGGACCCCACAAAGGATTTTGGAAGGCCCCCCCATGTCTGAAACGACTGCCCGCAAGTTCAACCTGCTGCCAATGCTCGGCCACACCAAGGGCAAGCGCAGCGCCGTCACCTGTGCCCTCAAGTGCGCCAACGCCTGCGCCGGCGACGTCTGCAACACCAGCTCCAACAGCTACTTCCGCGACATCGCTTCTGCGACGATGTCCCGCCGCGCCGCCCTGGGCTTTGGCGCCGCCGGTGCCCTCGCCGTCGTGCTCGGTGGAGCCGTCACCTCGCCGGAAGCCGCCAACGCTGCGGGCCTGTCCAAGGCTGCCAAGGAGGGCTTCGCCAAGTCCAAGCTGCAGTTCTCCGCCATCCCGTCCGTCGATGCCATGGTTGACGCCGTCACCGTTCCTGAAGGCTTCACCTGGAAGCCGGTCATCCGCTGGGGCGACCCGATGTTCAACGACGCCCCGGTGTTCGACATCAACAACCAGACGGTCGAGGCGCAGGAAAAGCAGTTCGGCTACAACAACGACTACACGGACATCCTGGAAATTCCGGGCAGCAAGGGCCGCCGGGCTGTCATGTTCTCCAACCACGAGTACACCAACGATGCTCTGATGTTCCCGCCCACGATGCCGGCAGAGCAGGTCCGCGCCATCGGCCAGGCCGCGCACGGGCTTTCTGTGGTGGAACTGGAGCGCCAGAACAAGAACCAGCCGTGGACCTACGTCAAGGGTGCCGGGCTGAACCGCCGCTACCTGAACAGCACCGTCTACGAACTGACCGGCCCCGCCGCCGGTTCCGCCCTTGTCAAGACCGTGGAGGACCCCGCAGGCCGATTCATCAAGGGCACGCTGGGCAACTGCGCCGGCGGCACCACGCCGTGGGGCACCATCCTGTCCGGCGAGGAGAACTTCCAGGGCTACTTCGTCTCCGAGGGCGCGTCCGCCGGTGACAAGCGCTACGGCCTGACCTCCAAGGCTACGGCCCGCCAGTGGGAGCTCGACGATCCGCGCTTCGACACCCGTAACCCCGGCTACGAGAACGAGTCCAACCGCTTCGGCTACATCGTGGAAGTTGACCCGTTCGACCCCACATCGACCCCGAAGAAGCACTCCTCGCTGGGCCGCTTCAAGCACGAGGGCGCCAACGTCATTATCGCCGAGTCCGGTCACGTGGTGGCCTACTCCGGCGACGACGAGCGCTTCGACTACCTGTACAAGTTCGTCTCCAAGGACAAGTACATCGAAGGCGACCGCAAGCACAACATGACGCTGCTCTCCGCCGGTAACCTCTACGTTGCCCGGTTCACGGGCAACTCACCGGCCGCTGAGATTGACGGAACCGGGAACGTTCCCGCTGACGGTGCCTTCGACGGCGTCGGCGAGTGGCTGCCGCTGGTGGTGGACGGCAAGTCCGCCGTTCCGGGCATGTCCGTGGAGGAAGTCCTGGTCTACACCCGCCTGGCCGCGGACAAGGTTGGCCCCACCAAGATGGACCGTGCCGAAGACGTGCAGCCCAGCCTGCACACCGGCAAGGTTTACGTGGCCTGCACCAACAACTCCGCCCGTGGCACCGGCACGAAGGAAGGTGCCACGGAGGTCAACCCGCGCAACCAGAACCGCGACGGCCACATCGTGGAAATCACCGAAACCGGCGACCAGACCTCCACTCGCTTCACGTGGAACCTGCTCATGGTGTGCGGCGACCCCGCCCAGGGCGACGTGACCTACTTCTCGGGCTTCCCGGTGGACCAGGTCTCGCCCATCTCCTGCCCGGACAACCTCGCCTTCGACTCCGTGGGCAACCTCTGGATCTCCACAGACGGCGCGCCTTCGGGCATCGGCCGTGCTGACGGGCTCTTCAAGGTGACCCTGGACGGCGCCGAGCGCGGCAAGGTGGAGCAGTTCCTCGCCGTTCCCCGCGACGCCGAGACCTGCGGCCCGATCATCCACGACGAAGAGCGCCACGTATTCGTCGCCGTGCAGCACCCGGGCGAGGACGGTTCGTTCGAGCAGCAGCTCTCCTTCTTCCCCGACTATGTTCCGGCAGGTACGACGCCGGCACCGGGCCAGGCGCGCGCGCCCCGCCCGTCGGTGATCCAGGTGTTCCGCACGGACGCCTAGCGCCCGTTCGCTCCCGCCTCCCCGGGACGCTCTCTCACTTACTGCACGTTTTTGGCCATCGCTCTCTCACTGTTCGTCCCATCCAGGGCGAGGGGTGAGAGAGCGTTTGGTTTAATGCCGCATCAAGTGAGAGAGCGTTTGGTTTAATGCCGCATCAAGTGAGAGAGCGTCCGGGGGTGGGAGACTGGGTGGGTGACTTCGCTGAACCCGTCTTCGCTCCCGGACCCCTCACTCCCTGAGCCTTCGACAGACCCTGCGCCCGCCCCATCATCCCCGCCTTCGCTGGGGGCGCTGGCGGCGGCGCGGACCGCCGTCGGGACCATGCTCGACGGCGGCGTGCGGCACGTGGTGGTCTGCCCCGGCTCGCGGTCGGCGCCCATGGCGTACGCGCTGGCGGAGGCGTCGGCGGCGGGGCGCGTGGAGCTGCTGGTCCGGATCGACGAGCGCAGCGCCGGATTCACTGCCCTTGGCCTGGCGCTCTCCACCGGCTCCCCGGCGGCCGTGCTCACCACGTCCGGGACGGCCGTCGGAAACCTCATGCCGGCGGTGATGGAGGCCAACCACGCCGCCGTCCCGCTGCTGCTCATCTCCGCCGACCGGCCCGAAGAGCTCCGCGGAACCGGCGCCAACCAGACCACCGTGCAGCCTGACCTCTTCGGTGAGCAGGTCCGGTTCGCCGTCGACGTTCCGGCCGGGACCGATCCGGGGCGTGCCGTGGAAACCGCCCTCTCCGCCGCCACCGGGGCGTTCCCGGACCTCCCGCCGGGGCCCGTGCAACTGAACCTCGCGTTCCGGGATCCGCTGGTCCCGGCGGCCGGCGAGAAGCTGCCTCCCCCCGCCGGACGGCAGCGTTTCCGGCTGGGCGCCGAACCGCTGGTGATGAACCTGCCCCCGGCGCCGGACCACCTCCCGGAGCGGCGCACCGTGGTCCTTGCCGGACACGACGCCGGACCCGTGGCGGAGGCATTCGCGCGCGCCCACAACCTGCCGCTCCTGGCGGAGCCGTCCTCCAACGCCCGCTTCGGCCCCAACGCCGTGGGCCCGTACCGGCTGCTGCTGGAGCACTTCGGACCGGACTCAGGGCAGCCCATCGAGCGCGTGATCCTGTTCGGCCGGCCCACGCTGTCCCGCCCGGTGGCCGCGCTCCTGGCCCGGGCAGATGTCCCGTCCGCGCTGTACCAGCCCGTTCCCGTCGCCTGGTACGAGCCCGGCCGGCGCACCGAACTGCCCCTGGAAAGCCTTGCCGACCTCGCCGATTTCGCAGGCCGGGGGAGCGCCGGCTGGCTTGATGCCTGGCTGCTGGCCGGGTCTGCCGCGCAACACGCCCTGGACGGTGTGCTGGCCGCGGATGCGCCCGCCACCGGCCCGTCCGTCGCCTCACTGGTGTGGAAGCACACGCGCGGGCAGCTGCTCCTGGGCTCCTCGAACGGGATCCGCGACGTGGACCTGGCCGGCCTGCCCTCGCCGGAACCTGCGGCCACCGTCTACGCCAACCGCGGCCTGGCCGGGATCGACGGCACCGTTTCGACCGCTACCGGCTTGGCGGTCGGCGGCGGCCAGGACACCACCGTCCTGCTGGGCGACGTCACCTTCCTTCACGACGCCGGCGGCCTGCTCCTGGGCGCCGCCGAAGACGAACCCGCGCTTCGGATCGTGGTCCTCAACGACGCCGGCGGGGCTATTTTTGGACTCCTGGAGCACGGTGCGGTGGAGGATTCCGGGAACTACGGAGACGCCGTCGAACGCCTCTTCAGCACCCCGCACTCCGTGGATCTGGCGGCACTCGCCGCAGCGTACGGCGTCGGACATTCAGCGGTAAGTACGACGGCGGGACTCGCCGAAGCGCTCGCCCAGCCGCTGCAGGGGCGCACCATCATCGAGGTGCGGACGGACCGGCGGGGGCTGCGGGCACTGCACGCCCGCATCAAGGAAGCCGTTGCCGCGGCGGTAGAGGGAGTGCTGGCCGGGTAGTCGCTGCACCGGTTCGGACTTCCGCGCCGGTTTCGGACTGCGGCTGCCCGGTCCCCGGATGCGGATGTCCGGAACCGCAGCCTGTGTCAGAAACCGCGGCGTCAAGGACTTGTCCACATAGAGGTTCAGTGGGCTTCACCAGCCGCGGGGAGCGGAGGAGCCTCGTTGAATGAACCAGATTTCCCTGATTTTGAGCAGCGACTACGCACGGGTTGGCCAGGACAGCCGGGCGTTGTCCCGCCGCGCTGCGTCCAAAGAGCTCTGCAGGATCAGGCAGGGGGTCTACGTAGCGGCCAAGGAATGGAACACGTTGAAGGAGTGGGAGCAGTATCCGTTGCTGATTCGGGCGGCCGCTGCGACGCTCCAATCACGGACGGTGTTCTGCCGCGAGTCCTCTGCTGCTGTTTGGGGCATTCCATTGCTCGGGACCCGGCAGATCGTGCACGCGTTGACAGCTGATGGCGGCGGAGGACGTTCGCGGGCGGGCGTGCGACGGCACCGCGGGGATCCCGAGGCGGCGGACGTTCAGCTAAGGTCCGGTCTGTGGGTGACCGGAAGACTGCGCACGGTGTTGGACCTGGCGGCGTTTGGAACGTTCGAACAGGGCGTGGCCGCGGTGGACCATGTGCTCAAGCCGGACCCCGTCCAGCGGCTCCTGCCCCTGACCTTGGTCGAACTCGAAGGATCCATAGGCCCGGAATACAGTGCAGCGGCTGCCCGGCGCATTCGAAAGGTGCTTGGCTTCGCGGACCCGGCCTCAGGCTCCCCCGGGGAGTCACTCAGCCGCGCCTATATGTACATGGAAGGCTTCAAGGAACCGCGCCTCCAGACCGAAATCCGTGACCGGCGGGGATTTGTGGCGCTGCTTGACTTCGAGTGGCCGGAGGAGGGGCTGGCCGGGGAATTCGACGGGCTGGTGAAGTATCAGAAGGCCGAGTACCTGAGCGGCCGCACGCCGTCGGACGTGGTGGTTGCGGAGAAACGGCGCGAGGACCGGATCCGTGCCGCCGGCCGCAGGGTCATCCGCTGGACGTGGACTGACCTGGCGGACCGGGCGGCTTTCGCGGCCATGCTGGAGCGGGCGGGGGTTCCCCGGACCCGGTTTCGGGCATGCGCTCCGGACATACGCTACGGAAACGGACAGCCGCCACGCGGGTCCACGTAGCGGCTGTCCGAATAGGTGCGGAACCTGGGCCAGGGGGCTAGCTGTCCAGTCCGATGTGCGTCGGGTCCAGCACGCGGCGCAGGAACTCCTTGGTGCGGGGCTGCGCGGGGGCACTGATGACCTGCTCGGCCACGCCTTCCTCCACCACGACGCCGCCGTCCATGAAGACCACGCGGTCCGCAACTTCGCGGGCGAAGCCCATCTCGTGCGTGACCACCAGCATGGTCATGCCGTCCTTGGCCAGGTTGCGCATGACGGACAGGACATCGCCCACCGTCTCCGGGTCCAGGGCGGATGTCGGCTCGTCGAACAGCATCAGTTCCGGGTCCATGCTCAGCGCGCGGGCGATGGCAACGCGCTGCTGCTGGCCGCCGGAGAGCTGGTCCGGGAAGCGGTCGGCCAAGTGGCCCAGGCCCACGCGCTCAAGGTTGCGCAGCGCCACCTTGTCCGCCTCTGCCTGGCTCCGCTTGAGGACCTTGGTCTGGGCGATGGTGCAGTTGCGCCGCGCATCCAGGTGCGGGAACAGGTTAAACTGCTGGAACACCATTCCCACCTTGCGGCGCATCCGGTCGATGTCCACTTCGGGGTCCGTGGCTTCAAAGCCGCCCACATGGATGCTGCCCTGGTTGGGCGTTTCCAGCAGGTTCACGCACCGCAGCAGGGTGGACTTGCCGGAACCGGACGGACCGATCAGGCACACCACTTCGCCGGGGGCGACGCTTAGGGTAATGCCCTTGAGGACCTCGTTGGAGCCGTAGGACTTGCGCAGGTTGCTGATGTCCACGCCTGCCGCGTTGATGGGGGAGGTGCTGCCGCTGGGGTTAGTGACGACGTCGTTCATTGTCTTCCCTGCCTATCGCTTGGTCCGCGCGGAGCGGCTTTCGAACTTCCGGGCCAGGAGGCTCAGGGGGATGGTGATGACCAGGTAGAAGGCACCCGCCACGAGAAGCGGCGTGAGGCCCGCACCGAGGGAGGAGATGCCGTCGCGGCCGAACTTGGTGAGCTCGTACTGGGACGCGGTCAAGCCCAGGACATAAATCAGCGAGGAGTCCTTGGTGAGCAGGATGACCTCATTGGTCAGCGGCGGCAGCACGATCTTGAAGGCCTGCGGGATCACGATGGTGACCATCGCCCGCCACTGCGGCATGCCCAGGGAGCGGGCTGCCTCGAGCTGGCCCTTGGGCACGGCCTGCAGGCCGGCGCGGAGGGTTTCTGCGATGTAAGCCGAGGCCACCATGCCCAGCGAGATCATGACCACCACGGTCACGTTCCATGAAACGCCGAAGGCCAGGGGCACGCCGTAACCGAAGGCGATGAACACCAGGAGGGCCGGGATGCCGCGGAAGAATTCGATGTACGCGGTGGCGATCCAGCGGTACAGGGGGAAGCTGGAGAGCTTCATGAGTGCCAGCAGGAGGCCGCCGGAAAGGCCCACGATGAAACCGAGGGCGGTGTAGATCAGGGTGTTGATCAGGCCTGTCGTGAAAATGCCCGGGAACATCGGGCCGATCTTGCCGAAGTTGAAGACGCTGTTGGCGACGGTCTTCCAGTCGGTGGCCAGGGCAAGCGCGGCAACTGCGACGATGAAGATGCCGGCCTGGACGTAAAGGCTTACTCTGGCTCGTTGACTTGCGGTCATTGCCATGGGGTGCTCACATTCGTTGTGCGTGGCTGAGGCCCCGGACGGACTGGGGGACAGTGCGTCCGGGGCCTCAGCTGCGTGTTCTCAGGGGCTATGCAGGAGCCGTGGCCGGGGTGGCCAGGGCCTGCTTACTTGGCGCTCTCGCCGAACCAGGTGGTCTCGAACTTCTCCAGCGAGCCGTCGTCGGACAGGCGCTTGAGCGTGCCGTTGACCTTCTCGGCCATCGCGGTGTTGCCCTTCTTGATGCCGATGCCGAGCTGTTCGCCGGTGCTGTAGTTCTCCACGCGCTCCCACTTGTCGTTGTCCTTGATGGCGTAGGCCAGGACCGACTGGTTGCCCAGGGCGGCGTCGATGGTGCCCGCCTGGATGGCCTGGATCAGCAGGCCGGTGTCCTCGAACTGCTGGGCGTCGATGCCCTTCTCGGCGGCGTACTTGGCGCCCGTGGTTGCCTGCTGGACGCCGACCTTCTTGCCCTTGGCGTCTTCGATGCCGGTGATGCCGGAGGCCTTGGACGCCAGCAGCGTCAGGTCGTCATCCATGTACGGGGTGGAGAAGTCCATGACGTTCTTGCGGGTGTCCGTGATGGACACGGAGGAGATGGACAGGTCGCACTGGGTCAGGGCGGTGCCGGTCTCGATGGCCTCGAAGGAGCTGTCCACGATGTTCAGCTCGGCGTCGAGGTCCTTGGCGATTTCCTTGGCGATGTCGATGTCGAAGCCGACCGTCTCGCCGTCCTTCTCGAACTCGAAGGGCTCGTAGGGGACATCGGAGCAGACCGTGAGCTTACCGGCGTTGATGAGCTGGACGCCGCCTTCGGACGCCGCCGGGGTGGAGCTGCCGCCACATGCCGTGAGCGTCAGGGCTCCGGCGGCGAAGATTGCTGCTGCCTTGGCGGTGATCTTGGCCGTGGCCAGGGACTTGAGCTGCATGTTTCTTTACCTTTTGTTGCAGGGGATATGCCTTACTAAATCGGTTCATAGTGTAGCGCCGATTATGAGATGTGCATCACAGGAAACTTTGTTTGACTATTGGATAACTAAATGGGGTAGAAATCAAGCGGAGGTGTGGAGGTGGTGTCTCTGATCCCGGACAGGTCAGCTGCGGATGCCGAGTGACTCCAGCATCGGCCGGAACTTGGCCCACGTCTCTGCCAGCTCGGCCTCCGGCTGCGAACCATCCACGATGCCGCACCCGGCATACAGCCGAACGGTGTCCGCGGACTCGATCACGGCTCCGCGCAGCGCGATGCCCCACTCACCGTTCCCGGCAGCATCCAGCCATCCCACCGGCCCGGCATAGGGCCCGCGGTCCAGGTGCTCCAGCTTGCGGATCAGTGCGCCCGCAACCTGGGTGGGTGTCCCGCACACGGCAGCCGTGGGGTGCAGTGCGTTGATCAGCGCCAGGCAGGTGGGCACGTGCCCCTCAACCTCGGCCAGCTCCGCCTTCACGTCCGACGCCAGGTGCCACACGTTGGGCAGCTCCAGGATGAACGGTTCGTCGTGCGCGTTCATGGCCTCGGAGAATGGCGCCAGCTGCGAGGTCAGCGACTGGATGGCAATCTCGTGCTCGTGCCGCTGCTTTTCCGAGCCCGCCAGGACCCGGGTGGCGTACTCCATCGGCGCGCCGTCCTCGCCGTGGGCATCGCGACGGTCCAGGGTCCCGGCCAGCACGCGTGCCTGGGCGGTGCGGCCCTCAACCTGGATCAGCATCTCCGGGGTGGCGCCCACCAGGCCATCCACGCCGTAGGTCCAGCACTCGCGGTAGCGGGCGGCCAGTTCACGCAGGACATTTGCGGCATGTACGCCGGCGGGAATAGTTGCCACCACGTCCCGCGCCAGCACGAGCTTCTCCAGGGCTCCGGTGCGGATTTCCGCCACGCCGGCAGCCACCGCGGACATCCACGCCTCCTCCGTCAGCGAGCCCGTGTGCAGGGTGGCCCCGGCGGCCAGGGTGACGGGCCGTACGACGGCGCCCCCCGACTTCCCGGGGACGGCACCTTCGGCAGCGTCCCCGCGGGAGTCCGCTGCCGCCGTCGTGTCTTCCGGACCGGGCGCCGCGCCGGGTACGGGACCGGTGCCCAGCCAGCGCTCCAGCGCGGCGAGGGCCCCTGCTTCGGTGAGCGGGCCGTCGTCGAACGACAGCTGGGTGAGCCAGGCCTGGTTGTCCCTCACGCCCACGACGATCTCGGGCACGATCAGCCGGGACCCGTGCGATGAGGTCTTGGAGAACGCGAAGGAACCGAAGGCCACCGGGCCGGTGCCGGGAAGCTCCACGGCGTCGGTGACGTCCGCCTCCAGGACCAGGTGCCGCCACCAGATGTCGGCCTCAAGGAAACGGTCCGGGCCCGTGGCCGTAAACCGCGCAATCTCGCCGAAACCCGCAAGTCCTGCTTCACGGCGGGTCCAGCAAAGGACGTCGTCGCGCACCAAAAACGACGGCAGCCCCCCGGGGAATGCTTTTCCATCCAGGGGGACTGTCAGTGACTTTATGAGGCCGGTACGCGTGCTCGTCATGATGGAACAACACTACTCCGGCCTGCCGCGGGCCTCCGCGGAAGCCAGAGGGCGCCGCGAGGCGTTTCCGGTGGTCCGCGCCCCGCCGAACATTTGAGACAATGACATGGTGAACCGAGCATCCTTGGATAAGCGTCCGGACGAAGTAGCCACGATGTTTGACGACGTCGCACCGAAATACGATGTCGTCAACGATGTCCTCTCCATGGGGCAGACCCGCCGCTGGCGGAAAATCGTGGTGGAGGCGATGGAGGTTTCCAAGGGCCAGCGGGTCCTGGACCTGGCTGCCGGTACCGGCACCTCCAGCGAGCCATATGCCGATGCGGGCATAGACGTCGTGGCCTGCGACTTCTCCCTGGGCATGCTCAGGGTGGGCAAGCGCCGTCGGCCCGACATCAACTTCGTCGCCGGGGACGCGACAAACCTGCCGTTCGCGGACAACACCTTTGACGCCACCACCATTTCCTTTGGCCTTCGCAACGTGAACCAGCCCAAGAAGGCGCTGGAGGAAATGCTGCGCGTGACCAAGCCCGGCGGCAGGCTGGTCATTGCCGAGTTCTCCCAGCCCGTGGTTCCGCTGTGGCGCACGATGTACACGGAATACCTGATGCGCGCGCTGCCGGCTATTGCCGTGAAGGTCGCCTCCAACCCGGACGCGTACGTCTATCTGGCCGAATCCATTCGTGCCTGGCCGGACCAGGACCACCTGGCCGCCTGGCTGCAGGAAGCCGGCTGGGAAAACGTCACCTACCGGAACCTGACGGGCGGGATCGTGGCAGTGCACCGCGCGTTCAAAGCCCCGGAGACCACGCCGGACGGGGCTGCCGCCGCCATCGCCGCGCACAAGGGCCCGGTGGCCAAGCTGCGCCGCAACATCGCCCGCTGACCTGTGAAGGTACTGATTGTCGGGGCGGGCCCGGCCGGATCCACCGCCGCGTACTACCTGGCCAAGGCCGGGATTCAGGTCACGGTGCTGGAGAAGACCAGCTTCCCGCGCGAGAAGGTCTGCGGGGACGGGCTCACTCCGCGCGCTGTCCGCGAAATCCAGAAGCTCGGCCTGCCGCACCCGGACGGTGAAGGCTGGCGCCGCAACAGGGGCCTGCGCCTGATCGCCGGCGGCCGGACGATTGAACTTCCCTGGCCCGAGGTGTCCGACTTCCCGCAGTACGGCCTGATCCGCACCCGCCTGGGCTTCGATGAGGACCTGGCGCGCCACGCCCAGGCCGCCGGCGCTGTGATCCTGGAGCGGCACAGCGTCACCGAGGCCGTGCGGGGGGACGACGGCCGCGTCACCGGTGTCCGCGCAGCGCTGCTGGACGGGTCCGGACGCAAGACAGGGGAGACGCTCGAGTTCAGCGCCGACGTCGTCCTTGCCGCAGACGGAAACTCAACCCGTACCGCTGTATCCCTCGGAATGCATAAACGGGACGACCGCCCCCTCGGGGTGGCCGTCCGCACCTACTTCACATCCCCGCGCACCGACGATGACTGGATGGAGGGCTGGCTGGAACTCCCCGGCCGCGACGGCAAGCTCCTGCCGGGTTACGGCTGGGTGTTCGGCGTGGGCGACGGCACGTCCAATGTGGGCCTGGGCATCCTGAACTCCTCCAAGGAATTCGGCAAGCTCGACTACAAACAGGTCCTGCGCGAATGGACCGCAGCGATGCCCGCCGAATGGGGCTTCACGCCGGAGAACCAAGTGGGCGAAATCCGCGGCGCCGCGCTGCCCATGGGATTCAACCGCACCCCGCACTACTCGCCCGGCCTGCTCCTGCTGGGAGACGCCGGAGGCATGGTCTCGCCCTTCAACGGGGAGGGCATTTCCTACGCGATGGAGTCCGCACGGTTCGCTGCCGAGTTCATCATTGATGCGTCCTCCCGCACACATGCGGCAGGCGGAATGTACGACGCCGACGCGCACCTGTCCCGGTACGCGGACTACGTGCGGGACCAGTGGGGGCGCCACTTTACGCTGGGCAGGGTGTTTGCCGCGCTGATCGCCAAGCCCGCGGTCATGAAGCTCGCGCTGCAGACGGGCATGCCGATCCCCGTCCTGATGCGCTTCGTGGTCCGGCTGCTGGCCAACCTGACGGACCCGTCCGCCCGGGGAGTCCAGGACCGGATGATCAGGATCCTCGAATCGCTGGTCCCCGCCACATCCAATGCTCCGGCTGCCTCGAATCAGCGGTATCCGCAACAAAAAGTTAGGGTTAACCCGTGACCAACTCCGCAGACCACAGCTGGACGCACGCCGGGCACGGCCTGCCGGACACCGAACCCAGCCTCGACACCACTGCCATCGCCACGGGACTGCAGCTGCCCGCCGGGTTTGCGGCGATCGCGGAGGACCCCGAACTAGGCCCGGCCATCACCAACAACCTGGCCCGCGTAGAGAAGAAGCTGCGCGAGGCCATCGCCAACTCGGACCCCCTGGCTGACGCAACGTCGCGGCACCTGGTGGAGGCCGGCGGCAAGCGGATCCGACCCCTGCTGACCCTGCTCTGCGCGCATCTGGGAGACGCGAGCCTTCCTGCCGTGGTGCAGGCCGCCGTCGTCATGGAGCTGACGCACCTGGCCACCCTGTACCACGACGATGTGATGGACTCCGCCCCGTTCCGCCGCGGCGCCCCCACCGCCCACGAGGTGTGGGGCAACTCCGTGGCGGTCCTCACCGGCGACCTGATCTTTGCCCGCGCTTCGATCCTGGTGTCCGAGCTCGGCTCGCGGGCACTTGGCATCCAGGCGAGGACGTTCGAACGGCTCTGCCTGGGCCAGCTGCACGAGACGGTGGGGCCGCGCCCGGATGAGGACCCGGTGGAGCACTACCTTTCAGTCATTGCGGACAAGACCGGCTCGCTGGTGGCGGCGTCCGGCCAGTTGGGCGCTATCTTCGCCGAGGCCGACCCCGCCTATGAGCCCGTCCTGGTGGAATACGGCGAGAAGGTTGGCGTGGCGTTCCAGCTCGCGGACGATGTCATCGATGTGACAGGCGTGAAGGTCAAGTCCGGCAAATCGCCGGGAACGGACCTGCGCGAAGGCGTGCCCACGCTGCCGGTGCTGCTCCTGCGGAAGGCTGCCGACGACGGTGACCAGTCCGCCGTCGAGCTTCTGAAGCTGATCGATGGTGACCTGAGTTCGGATGAAGCCCTGGCCGCGGCGGTGGCCGGGCTGCGCGTTCACCCTGTAACTGCTGACTCGTGGGTTGAGGCGCGGCGGTGGGCCAACGAGGCGATTGCCGCCTTGGCCCCGCTGCCCGAGGGTGTGGTCAAGGACTCGCTCTCCAACTTCGCGCTGGCAGTGGTGGACCGCGCCAGCTAGCTCAGTGGCTGCCGGTTCCTTGGCTGTGGAGCCCGGTTCCTCCTGGACGCTGTCCGGGCGGGCCGGGCTCTTTGGCTTAAAAACGATAGCCCCGGTTCGCTGCAACGATACGAGTCATACGTTGCGTTGAACCGGGGCTATCTCTCCGTTCGCATCAGACCCGCCGGAGGCGTTTAGCGGATCCATGAACAGCTTATGACAACCTTGTCACATAATGCAAGCCCTTATTTACGATCGCTGTCACAGGGTTTCGCCGGGCCGGTTTCCCCCGGTTTAATCCCCAAAACGGAACTGCGTAACTCTCGGCTGAAATCCTCAGAGACACCCGCGGAACGGCGCGGCCTAGCCAACTTTCAACCCCCAGGAGTCACGCAGAACGGGCGGGGACTCTGGGCCCGTGGCCCCACGCTGTCCACATAGCAGTGCCGGCTGGTGTGGGCCTGCGGAGCCTCCAAGCGATTCTGGGCAGGTGGAAATTTCTGATTTTCTCCAGAGGCAAGGCGGAGTCGCCAGGACCGGTCAGCTCGAGCGTGCCGGATTCGGCCGGGCGGCCATCCGTTATTCGGTCAACCACGGCATGGTGACAAAGGTCCGGCGCGGTGTCTTCGCGCTGCCGGTGACTCATCCTTTACGGGAAGCTGGTCCACTCACCAGACATGATGGTGGCTGAAGTCCTGGCAGTTCTTGAGCTCAGGCGGAATGGCGAATCTCGGCCGGCAGACCCATTTGCGTGACTTTTGGGCTCCGCCAAAGTCACTTCCGTAGAAATCCAGGGTGTGAGCCACAGCGTGCCCCTAAAAGCCACGCAAACCCGGCGGCGGGTCCGCTGGAGGCAGCGACCCCGGAAGCCCTACGCTTCTTCGTCCTCGAATGCCCACTCGAACATGTCGAAGACGAACTCGGAGAAGGTGCCTTCTTCGGACTTCCACTGGCCGCGGGCGTTGTTGCGGCGGTAGACGATGGGGTCCGGAACGCTGAGGTCGCCGATGCGGAAGCCCCAGGTAAAAGCCTCCTCCTCGTCCTCAAGGAACATCAGGAAGCCTTCGTCGTCCACCTCGAGCTCTTCCGGGTCCCAGAAGTAGTGGTACGCCTCCATGAGGTCCTCGCAGCCGCCCAGGGCCAGGTAGAACTCGCGGAGGACCAGCGGGATCTGGAACTGGTGATCGGCCAGGGCCGCCTCCAGCTCCTCCGGCGTGAGCCCGTCCTCAGGCTGCCATTCGTCCTCGAGATACTTTGGAACAAGCGCGCGGAATTTCTCGAGGAACATGTCAGTCATGCTCATATCCTAGCTAACTGCGGGTGTGCCACTCGCCGCTCCGGGCCTCGCTGCGCTGCCATCCGCGGACCGCCAGCGGGATGTACCAGGACCGCCGCCAGGCCACTACCCGGAAGGCGAAAACAACGGCCGCCACGGCGCAGGCGGTCGCTGCATTGAATGTTCCGGTCACCCATAAGACGGCGGTAAGGGCCGCGCCGCTGAATGCCGGCAGGGCATAGAGGTCGCGGGCGTCGAAAAGCTGCGGCACCTCATTGGCGGTGATGTCGCGCAGCAGCCCGCCGCCGACCGCCGTGGTCAGGCCCAGCAGCACCGCGGCGAACGGGTTCATGCCCAGCGTCAGGGCCTTCAGGGTGCCGGTGATGCAGAACAGGGCAAGCCCGCCGGCATCAAACAGCACCAGGAGGGAGGTGTACCGCTGCACGCTGGAGAACAGGAAATACACCAGCACCGTGGCCAGGACGGGAGGGACCAGGTAGGCGGGGTTGGTGAAGGCCGCCGGGACGGAGTTGAGGATGATGTCCCGGATGACGCCGCCGCCCAGGGACACCAGCGAAGCCAGCAGCAGGGAACCCACAAAATCGAACTGTTTCCGCGCGGCCAGCAGCGAGCCGGACACCGCGAAAAAGAACACGCCCGCAAGATCCAGCCACACCAGGGCGATGTCAAAAGGGAATGTCATGGAACGTCCCTGCGGTTAAAAGAAGGCGGACAGCGGCTGCTCCAACGTTACGCTAGCCCGTATGAACAGCCCCGTCATGATCGCCTGTGCCCATGGGACGTCCAGCGCAGAGGGCGCCGCGGAGGTCACCGCCCTGCGCGCCGCAATCACCGGCCTCCGCCCCGGCCTGGACGTCCGGGAAGCCTACGTGGACGTCCAGGAACCCGACCTGGTGGATGTCGTGGCAGGCCTGCCCGACGGGGTGACCGCCGTCGTCGTGCCTTTGCTGCTCAGCGTGGGCTACCACGTGAAGGTGGACATCGCCCGCGCCGTGAAGAGCCGGCCCGGCATGGCTGCCGCCGCGCCGCTGGGGCCGGATCCCCGCCTGGCCGCTCTGCTTGACCAGCGGCTGCGGGAAGCCGGCGCTACTGACAACGACGCGATCATCCTCGCGGCCGCAGGCTCCTCCAATCCCAACGCCGCCGTCAGTGTCGAGGAGCTGCTGGAGCAGTTGCGGCGGCTGCGGTCCAACCGGATGGTCGCCGCTTACGGTGCCTCCGCCAAGCCTTCCGTGCCCGACGCCGTCGCCATGCTTCGCGAGGAACTCGCCGGGGGTGCCGGGGCGGGGGAGTCCGCCGGAGGGGTCGACGTCGGCGGCCGGGTGGTCATAGCGTCCTACCTTCTGGCGCCGGGCTTCTTCCACGACCAGCTCGCGAAGGCCGGCGCGGACCTGGTCACCGAGCCACTGCTGCCGTCCCCCGCACTAGCCGAAATTGCGCTCGAAAGGTACGACGCCGCCGTCGCCGAAGCCAGCGCCTCCGGCGTTTCGTGACGAAATATTTCCCTAGGTGACTTAGCGTTTCCGGGCCTTTGTGACGCCTTTCCGGCGGGACCTACAGTCGATGCATGACTGATACAGCTCTAGCCGGAGCGTCGGCGGATTCCGCTGCCACCAAGCGCCCCGCCCGCCCTGCCCGTCCCGCTGCAAAGCCGCACGGGCAGTGGAAAGTTGACGGCAAAACGCCCCTGAACGCCAACGAAACCTGGAAACAGGAAGACGACGGCCTCAACGTTCGCGAGCGTATCGAGACCATCTACGCCAAGGAAGGCTTCGACGCCATCCCCGGCCAGGACCTGCACGGCCGCTTCCGCTGGTGGGGCCTCTACACCCAGCGCAAGCCCGGGATCGATGGCGGCAAGACCGCAACCCTTGAGCCGCATGAGCTGGAAGACAAGTACTTCATGCTCCGCGTGAGGATCGACGGCGGCGCGCTCACCACCGAGCAGCTGCGCGTCATCGGCCGGATCTCCGTGGACTTCGCCCGCGATTCCGCCGACCTCACCGACCGCCAGAACATCCAGCTGCACTGGATCCGCGTCGAGGACATCCCCGAGATCTGGAACCGGCTGGAGGCTGTTGGCCTGTCCACCACCGAGGCCTGCGGCGACGTTCCCCGCGTCATCCTGGGCTCGCCCGTGGCCGGCATCGCCAAGGACGAGATCATCGACCCCACTCCGCTCATCGAGGAGCTGGGGGAGCGGTTCATCGGCAACCCGCTGCTGTCCAACCTGCCGCGCAAGTACAAGTCCGCCATCACGGGCCACCCCAGCCAGGACGTGGTCCATGAGATCAACGACTTCGCGCTGGTGGGCGTCCGCCACCCGGAACTGGGCGTCGGCTACGACCTCTGGGCCGGCGGCGCGCTGTCCACCAACCCGATGCTCGGCAAGCGCCTGGGCGCCTTCGTGAAGCCGGAGCAGGCCGCCGACGTGTGGCTGGGCGTCACCAGCATCTTCCGTGATTACGGCTACCGGCGCATGCGCACCAAGGCCCGCCTGAAGTTCCTGATGGCCGACTGGGGTCCGGAGAAGTTCCGCCAGATCCTGGAGGACGAATACCTCGGCTACAAGCTGGCCGACGGTCCGGCCGCGCCCAAGCCCACCACCCCGGGCGACCACGTGGGCGTGCACGAGCAGAAGGACGGCAAGTTCTTCATCGGCGCCACCCCGGTGGCCGGCCGCCTGTCCGGCGCTGCGCTGGTCAAGCTCGCGGACACCCTCGAGGCCCGCGGTTCCTTCCGGCTGCGCACCACCCCGCACCAGAAGCTCGTTGTCCTGGATGTTGACAAGGACCAGGTGGAGCCCCTAGTGGCGGAGCTGGACGCCCTGGGCCTGTCCGCCCGCCCGTCCGTTTTCCGCCGCGGCACCATCGCCTGCACCGGCATCGAGTACTGCAAGCTGGCCATCGTGGAGACCAAGCACACCGCCGCCACCGCGGTTGCCGAGCTGGAGCGCCGCCTGGCGGACCTCGCCGGGTCCGGTGAACTGCCGCAGGCGCTGTCCCTGCACATCAACGGCTGCCCCAACTCCTGCGCCCGCATCCAGACGGCGGACATCGGCCTCAAGGGCATGATGCTTCCCACGCCCGACGGCGATCCCTCCCCGGGTTTCCAGGTCCACCTGGGCGGCGGGCTGGCCAACAACAACCGCGAGGAAGCCGGCCTGGGCCGGACCGTCCGCGGCCTGAAGGTGTACGTCGACGACCTGCCGGACTACGTGGAGCGCGTTGTCCGCACGTTCGTGGCCCAGCGCTCCGAAGGTCAGACCTTCGCCGAGTGGGCCCACGCAGCAGACGAGGAGGCACTCCAGTGAGTAAGCATGCACTGGGGGCTGACCCCGTTGTTGATACCGCTGAAGCCGCCGCGCAGGTTGAGGCCACCGCGGCAGCAGCCCCCAAGCGCCCCGCGGAGGAACTGAAGGCCATCGCCGAAGCCGGCGCCGCCGAGCTCGGCTGGGACGCCCCCGCTGCAGACGTGATCGCCTGGGTGGCGCGCAACTTCGAACTCCCGGCGGTCGCCGTCGCCTGCTCCATGGCCGACGCCGTCCTGCCGGCTCTCGTCGCTGACCAGATGCCCGGCGTCGACGTCCTGTTCCTGGAGACCGGCTACCACTTCCCGGAAACCTACGCCACGCGCGACGAGGTGGCCGCGAACCTCCGCGTCAATGTGGTGGACGTGCTCCCGGAGAACACCGTGGAGCAGCAGGACCGGCTCTTGGGCAAGGACCTGTTCGCCCGCGATGCCGCCCAGTGCTGCGCCCTCCGCAAGGTGGCCCCGCTGCAGCGCACCCTGGCCAAGTACGAACTGTGGTTCACCGGTGTCCGCCGCGACGAGGCCCCCACCCGCACCAACACGCCGCTGGTGACCTGGGATGAGAAGAACGGCCTGGTCAAGGTCAACCCGATGGCCGACTGGACGTTCGACCAGCTGGTCCAGTACTCCGACGACAACCTCCTGCCCGTCAACCCGCTCCTGTCCCAGGGCTACCCGTCCATCGGATGCCAGCCCTGCACCCGCAAGGTGGCTCCCGGCGAGGATCCCCGCGCCGGCCGCTGGGCAGGAACCAACAAGACAGAATGCGGACTTCACGTATGAGCACTTCACTGACCGAGGAGACCACCCAGGTGACTGACGCCGCCGTTTCCACGCGCCTCTCCAGCCTGGACACCCTCGAATCCGAGGCCATCCACATCATCCGCGAGGTTGTTGCCGAGTTCGAGAAGCCCGCGCTGCTGTTCTCCGGCGGCAAGGACTCCGTGGTGATGCTGCACCTGGCCACCAAGGCGTTCTGGCCGGGCAAGGTCCCGTTCCCCGTGCTGCACGTGGACACCGGGCACAACTTCCCCGAGGTCATCGACTTCCGCGACCGCACCGTGGAGCGCCTGGGCCTGAAGCTCGTGGTGGGCTCCGTGCAGGAGTTCATCGACCGTGGCCAACTGGCGGAGCGCGCCGACGGCACCCGCAACCCGCTGCAGACCGTCCCGCTGTTGGACGCCATCCAGCAGAACAAGTTCGACGCCGTGTTCGGCGGCGGCCGCCGCGACGAGGACAAGGCCCGCGCCAAGGAGCGCATCCTGAGCCTCCGTGACGAGTTCGGCCAGTGGGACCCGCGCAACCAGCGCCCCGAGCTGTGGAACCTGTACAACGGCCGCCACACCGTAGGCCAGCACGTCCGTGCCTTCCCCATCAGCAACTGGACCGAGCTGGACATCTGGCGCTACATCGAGCGCGAAAACATCGAGCTTCCCGGCCTGTACTACGCCCACGAGCGCGAGGTCTTCGCCCGCGACGGCATGTGGCGCGCGGTGGGCGAGGTGTCCCAGCCGCTGCCGCACGAGGAAGTCATCACCAAGACCGTCCGCTACCGCACGGTGGGCGACATGTCCTGCACCGGCGCCGTGGAGTCCGACGCGTACACCGTGTCCGACATCGTGGTTGAAGTCGCTGCCTCCACCCTGACCGAACGTGGCGCCACCCGCGCAGATGACCGCATCTCCGAGGCAGCCATGGAAGACCGCAAGAAGGACGGGTACTTCTAATGAGCACCGACACTTTGGCTTCGGAGCTGGAGACAGCCCTGCCCACCACACTTTTCCGGTTCGCCACCGCGGGATCGGTCGACGACGGCAAGTCCACCCTGGTGGGGCGCCTCCTGCACGATTCCAAGGCCATCCTGGCTGACACGCTCGATGCCGTCGCCCGGACTTCCGCGGACCGCGGCTTCGGCGGGGACAAGGGCGGGATTGACCTGGCGCTGCTGACCGACGGCCTGCGCGCCGAGCGCGAACAGGGCATCACCATCGACGTGGCCTACCGCTACTTCGCCACCGACCGCCGCAGCTTCATCCTGGCCGACTGCCCCGGGCACGTGCAGTACACCAAGAACACGGTGACCGGCGCGTCCACCGCGGATGCCGTCGTCGTCCTCATCGACGCCCGGAAGGGCGTCCTGGAGCAGACCCGCCGGCACCTGTCCGTGCTGCAGCTGCTGCGCGTGGCACACGTGATCGTGGCCGTGAACAAGATCGACCTGGTGGACTTCAGCGAGTCCGTGTTCCGCGACATCGAAGCGGACGTGCAGCAGGTTGGCCGCGAACTCGGCCTCGGCTCCGACGGAATCAGCGACCTGCTGGTCATCCCCGTCTCCGCCCTCGACGGCGACAACGTGGTGGACCGGTCCGAGCGCACCCCCTGGTACACCGGCCCGGCGCTGCTCGAAGTGCTCGAAACCCTGCCCGCCGCGGACGAACTCGAAAGCCACCTGGAGAGCTTCCGCTTCCCGGTGCAGCTGGTCATCCGGCCGCAGGGCGCCCTGGCTCCCGACGCGGTTGCCGCCGGCCTGGACGTCGAGGCCTACCGCGACTACCGCGCCTACGCGGGCCAGATCACCGAGGGCTCGGTCAAGGTGGGGGACAAGGTCTCCGTGCTGACCCCCGGCCAGGACCCGCGCACCACCACCGTGGTGGGCATCGACTTCGCCGGCTCCTCGCTGGAGGAAGCCGCCGCCCCGCAGTCCGTCGCCCTCCGCCTGGCGGAGGAGTTCGACGTCGCCCGCGGTGACACCATTGCTGCCGCAGGCACCGTCCGCGAAGCGTCCGCAGACCTGTACGCGGCGCTGTGCTGGCTGTCCCCGAAGCCGCTCCGCGAGGGCCAGAAAGTGCTGGTCAAGCACGGCACCCGCACGGTCCAGGCACTGGTCCGCAACGTCTCCGGAAAGCTGGACCTGGCCTCCTTCCAGCTGGAGCCGGCGTCCAGCCTGGAACTGAACGACATCGGCAACGCGCAGCTCCGGCTCGCCGCACCGCTGCCGCTGGAGAACTACCTGCACCACCGCCGCACGGGAGCCTTCCTGGTGATCGACCCGCTGGACGGCAACACGCTGGCTGCCGGCCTGGTCAAGGACCACCCCGGCGACCACGAGGACGAGCGCTACAGCATCTAAAGACGCATAACCGGCCACTGCCCGCATAACCGGTGTTGCCCGGCAACTGTTATGCGGTGCCGGGCCGGTTATGCGGATTGCCCCTCGAGGACCGACTTCAGCTTCCGCAGGTCCTTCCGGGTTTCCCGGCGGATCATCGGCGCCATGAACAATCCCGCCAGCCGAGAGAAACCCGAGGGGCTCCCGCTGTTGCCGAGGGTCATGCGGGTGCCGCCGCCGTCGTCCGTCCACGTGTAGGTGGTCTGCATGGGGAAGGGGCCCTGCGAGGTGCGCATGACCAACCGCTCTCCGGGGACGTACTCCACGAACTCGTACGTGTAGTTGAGCTCGCGGCCCAGGAATTTGGCCGTGAACGCGACCCTGGACCCGATGCCGATGGGGCCGTCCGTGAGCCGTTGCGCGCGGTGGATGTTGGTGTACCACTGCGGTGCGTTGTCCGGGTTGGCTGCGTACTCCGCCACCTCGGTGCGGGGACGGTTGATGACCGTCTCGGTCTGGACATTGACCATAGGTGCCTCCTGGTTGCGGGGTTAGTCTGGAACCCACGTTAGTCCGGGGCGGCGGGAGGACCATGGAGACCATCAACGGCAAGCTGCTGAACTGGGCGTCCATCCTGGATGAGAAGACCCGCGAGCAAGCTGTGATGACCGCCGGCCTGTCCTTCATCTACCCGCATCTGGCGCTGATGCCGGACGCGCACCTGGGCAAGGGTGCCACCGTGGGGTCCGTGATTCCGACGCTCGGCGCGATCATTCCGGCGGCGGTGGGCGTGGACATCGGTTGCGGCATGATCGCGGTGCGGACGCAGTACTCGCTGCCCGACCTGCCCGCGGACCGGCGGCCGCTCAGGGAAGACATCGAGCGGGCTGTCCCCCTCTCCGCCGGGCACAATAACAGGAAGGTGCTTCCGACGGCGGAGCCCCGGGTTGCTGAGCTGAAGTCCCGCGCCGCCGCGGCCGGGTTCGATCCGGCCCGGTACGTCGAAAAATGGGACCTGCAGCTGGGGTCCCTCGGCTCGGGCAACCACTTCATCGAGGTGTGCGCGGACGAAACCGACCGGGTGTGGCTGTTCCTGCACTCGGGCTCGAGGGGCATCGGGAACAAGATCGCCCAGCACCACATCCGCGTGGCCCGGCAGGTGGCGGCAAGGCTGAAGGTGCACCTCCCGGATCCGGACCTGGCCCACCTGGAGGAGGGCACGCCTGAATTTGACCGGTACATCGCCGAGCTCCGCTGGGCCCAACACTTCGCACTGCTCAACCGCGAGGAAATGATGGACCGGGTCACCGCCCGGTTTGCGCGTTTCGTGGGCGGGCCCGTGGAGGAACTGGAGCGGATCAACTGCCACCACAACTTCACCCAGCAGGAGACGCATTACGGGAAGTCCGTCTGGGTCTCACGCAAGGGCGCGATCAAGGCCGAGCGCGGAGATCCGGGACTTATCCCCGGATCGATGGGCACGGCGTCGTACGTGGTGGAGGGCCTGGGGAACCCGGCGTCCCTGAACTCCTCGCCGCACGGGGCGGGCCGGGAGTACTCCCGCAACGCGGCGCGGAAAGCCTTCACCCTTGAGGAGCTCAAGCGGGCCATGCGGGGCATCGAGTTCCGGGCGTCCGCGGCGTTCATCGACGAGATCCCCGCCGCGTACAAACCCATCGACGTGGTGATGCAGGACGCCGCGGACCTGGTCACGGTGCGGCACACGCTCCGGCAGCTGGTCAACGTCAAGGGGGACTAATGTGACGCCAGATTAACCCGCGTGACCCCGGGTTTCCGCGTCATTGTATGGGGTTTGGGCCACTCCCTATGGTGAAACAATGACTAGTTCCAAGCCCGGGATGAGGCGCATCGTGGCAGGCGAAAGCGCAGTGCCACGGCGCAGGCGTGCCATCGAGGCTGCCCTGGCCATCGGGCTTGTCCTGCTGATCGTGGCAGGAGCCGTAGTGGCGTCCAACCTTTCCAGGAACAGCGGGGCGGAAGCCGCCGCTTCGGGTCCGGCCGCAGAGCTCCGGCTGGGTTACTTCGGCAATGTGACGCACGCGGCGGCGCTGGTCGGCGTGAAGAACGGCTACCTCGCCGGGGCCCTGGGCAGCACCAGGCTCAGCACCGAGACCTTCAACGCCGGCCCGGCAGCCATCGAGGCCCTCAACGCCGGCGCCATTGATGCCGCCTACCTGGGCCCCAACCCTGCCATCAACTCCTTTGCCAAGAGCCAGGGTGAGTCCGTGCGCGTCATCGCCGGGGCAGCGGCGGGCGGTGCGCAGCTGGTGGTCAAACCCGGTATCAGCTCCGCGTCGGACCTGCGCGGCAAGACCCTGGCCACGCCCCAGCTGGGCGGCACCCAGGACGTCGCCCTCCGCGCCTGGCTGGCCAAACAGGGATTCAAGACCAACGTGGACGGCAGTGGCGACGTCGTCATCAACCCGACGGACAACGCCCAGACCCTCAAGCTTTTCCAGGACGGAAAGCTCGACGGCGCATGGTTGCCTGAGCCTTGGTCCTCCCGCCTGGTGCTCCAGGCCGGAGCCAAGGTCCTGGTGGATGAAAAGGACCTGTGGGACGGAACCGGAACAGGCAAGCCGGGCCAGTTCCCCACCACGGTGCTGATTGTGAACCAGCGGTTCGCCGCCGCCCACCCGGACACCATCCAGGCGCTGCTGGCCGGACACGCGGAGTCGGTGGCGTGGCTGAACAAGGCGCCGGAGGCCGAAAAAGCGCAGGTTATCAATGCGGCGCTGCAGGAGGCTGCCGGGGCGGCCCTGGCCGGTGACGTGCTGGACCGCGCCCTCGCCAACATCACTTTCACCCTTGACCCGCTGGCCGGAAGTTTCCAGCACCTGCTGCGGGACGGCGTCGAGGCCGGAACTACCAAGGAAGCCGACATCAACGGCCTGTTTGACCTCCGCGCACTCAACCAGGTCTCCGGCGCCGAACGGATATCCGCCGCCGGCCTCGGCCAGGACTGACCCGCTCTTCCACCAACTTAAGGACCCACCATGCCAGTCGTACTGGAACACCTGGGCAAGCGCTTTGGCGACGGCGCCCCGGTACTGGATGACGTCAACGCCACCATTGCCCCGGGTGAGTTCGTTGCCCTCCTTGGTGCATCGGGCTGCGGCAAGTCCACCCTGCTGAACATCATCGCGGGGCTGGAGCCGCCGTCGTCGGGCGCTTTGGAGGTGCCCAGCGATGGGGCGGCGTTCATGTTCCAGGACGCGGCGCTGTTTCCGTGGCTGACGGCACGGGAGAACATCCAGCTGGCGCTGAAGATGCGCGGGGTGGGCAAGGCGGAGCGCCAGGCCAAGGCGCAGGAGCTGCTGGAGCTGGTGCACCTGGATGCCGCCGGCGACAAGCGCCCCCACGAGCTTTCCGGCGGCATGCGGCAGCGCGTGTCCCTTGCCCGCGCGCTGGCGCAGGACCGGCAGCTGCTGCTCATGGACGAGCCGTTCGCCGCACTGGATGCCATCACCCGGGACCTGCTGCACGACGAACTCGAGCGCATCTGGAAGGAAACCGGCCGGACCATCGTCTTCGTCACCCACAACGTCCGCGAAGCCGTGCGGCTGGGACAGCGCGTGCTGCTGTTGTCCTCCCGCCCGGGCCGCGTGGTCCAGGAATGGGACGTCACTGAGGAACACCGTACCGACGCCGGGCTCGCCGGCCAGCTGACCGGGGTCATTACGGCCCGGCTGCGTGAGGAGATTCGCCGCCATGCCAAGTAACCCCACCCCGATTGAGGACAGGCAGCGCGCCGACGCCCCGCACATCCACGCCGCGTTGACCCGCACGTCCACCGGTAAGGAGGACCTGAGGCAGCTCGAGTCCGGCTTGGATTCGCTGCAGTCGGACGCCGCGGGCAGGCACCGGATCGACTGGTCCCGTGCTCTCCTGCCGGTCGCCGCGCTGGCGGTGCTGGTCCTCATCTGGCAGTTCTATGTGTCCCTTGGCTTTAAGCGCCGGGATCAGGTGCCCGGACCGCTGGACGTGCTGGGGCAGCTGGGAACGCTCTGGGGCGACGCCAAGCTGCAGGAAGCGGTGTGGACCTCGCTGGAGCGCGGGCTGGTCGGCTTCCTGATTTCCGTGGCCATCGCGACGCCGGTGGGGCTGCTGCTGAGCCAGGTCGCGCCGCTCCGCCGGGCGTTCGGGCCGCTGATTTCCGGCCTGCAGGTGCTGCCGTCCGTGGCGTGGGTCCCGGCGGCGATCATCTGGTTCGGCCTGACCGACGCCACCGTGTACTTCGTGGTGTTCATGGGTGCGATCCCGTCCATCATCAACGGGCTGATTTCCGGCGTGGACCAGATCCCGCCCCAGTACCGCCGCGTTGGCACCGTCCTTGGTGCGTCCCGGCTGCAGATGGCGCTGCAGATCATCCTGCCGGCCGCACTTCCCGGCTACCTGGGCGGGCTCAAGCAAGGCTGGGCCTTCTCCTGGCGCTCGCTGATGGCCGCCGAAATCATCGCGGTGGGCGGGACCATCGGTTTCGGACTGGGCTCCCTGCTGGACCAGGGCCGCGACCTCTCAGACATGACCATAGTGATGGCTGCGATTCTGCTGATCCTCGGCGTCGGGATCCTGATCGAACTGCTGGTGTTCGGCCCGATCGAGAAGCGTCTCCTGCGCCGCCGCGGCCTCCTGGCCGGCAGTACGCGCTGAGCCGGGCGAGGGAACCGCACTTCTCTGGCGTCCCCGGGCCGGCCGGGTATAGCTTGAACCGTACCGGCAACTCTTGCGAGTCCGGGCTGGCGCTGAGCGTGAGGCGGACACATGGAACATGCGGTCGGAACGGATGAAGGCGTGTTGGCGGGGATAGGATCAACCCCCCTCATTGAACTGCGGAAAGTTGTGCCGCCCGGCTCTGCCCGGGTGCTTGCCAAGCTGGAGTTTGCGAACCCTACCGGGAGCATGAAGGACCGCATGGCGGCCGCCGCGATCAGCGCGGCCGAAGCGCGGGGTGAAATCAGCCCCGGAGACACCGTCGTCGAATACACGGCCGGGACCACCGGCATCTCACTGGCGCTGGTCTGCGCGGCCAAGGGTTACAAGCTCCATGTGGTTTTCTCCGACGCGTTCAGCGATGAAAAGCGGCGGACCATGGAAGCGCTCGGGGCCACTGTGGAGGATGTTCCCAGCGACCATGGAAAAATTACGGAACAACTGATCAAGGCCATGATCGCCCGCGCGGGTGAGTTAAGCCGGCAGCCAGGCCACTGGGCCTGCGACCAGCTCAACAACCATGACGCCATCACGGGCTACCTGGCCCTGGGCGAAGAGATCTGGCAGCAGTCCTACGGCCGTGTTGACGCTTTTGTACAGTTCGTGGGCACCGCCCACTCGATCCACGGGACGGCGCGCGGCCTGCGGGCACACGTCCCGGCGGTCCGCATCATCGCGGCGGAACCCGCCGAGTCGGCCGTGCTGTCCGGCGGTCCGACCGGGTCCCACCGGATCGAGGGTACCGGCATCGGCTTTATCCCGCCCCTGTGGGAGCCGGCTGAAGTCGACGGGATTGAACGTGTCCCCTCCGAGGAAGCCATGGCAATGAGCCGGCGGCTTGCCCGCGAGGAAGGTGTCTTCGCCGGCACCTCATCCGGCGGGAACGTCGTGGCGGCCCTGCGCATCGCAAAAGAGCTGGGGCCGAACGCCACCGTGGTCACCGTCATGGTCGATTCGGGCTTCCGCTACCTCAGCACCGGCCTGTACGGGCACTGATTGTGTGACGCAGGATTACCTTCCGTGAACTGGTGTTGCTCCGCCTTTGTGGGCGTTTGTGACGCGGCCCTACCGTAGATCTATGGCAATTCAGGACATTTACCCCACGGCGCTGCGGCTGCTGGGCCGCCCTGTGCTGGTGGTGGGCGGGGGACCGGTGGCAGCACGCCGCGCCAAGGGCCTGCTCGACGCCGGCGCCGTGGTCACCGTGGTGGCTCCCGTTGCCTCACCCGCGCTCCGGGACATGGCCGACGCCGGCCTGCTCACCTGGACCGCGCGCCCGTACGTTTCGACCGACGTCGACGGCGTCTGGTTCGTGCAGACGGCAACCGGCGATTCCGCCGTGGACGCCCTGGTATCGGCCGACGCCGAGGCGCAGCGCGTCTGGTGCGTCAACGCCTCAGACCACGAAGCCTCTGCTGCCTGGACTCCCGCCGTCGCCGAAGTGGATGACATCAAGATCGCCGTCAACGCCGGGGGAGACCCGCGCCGGGCCATGGCCGTACGTGATGCCGTGGCGACCGCCCTGGAATCCGGAGACCTGCCGCTACGCCGCCGCCGCGCCCACCAGGGGAGCGTGGCGCTCGTGGGTGGCGGCCCCGGCGACACCGGCCTCATCACCGTCCGCGGCCGCCGTCTCCTAGGCCAGGCCGACGTCGTGGTTGCCGACCGGCTCGGCCCCCGCGAACTCCTCAACGAACTCGCCCCCGACGTTCGCGTCATCGAGGTCGGCAAGACGCCCGGCCACCACCCGGTGCCGCAGGCCGAAATCAACCGGATCCTCGTGGACGAGGCCCTGCAGGGGCACCGCGTGGTCCGGCTCAAGGGCGGCGATCCCTACGTCCTGGGTCGCGGCGGCGAGGAGGCTGAGTACTGCCGCCAGCACGGCGTCGAGGTTGAGGTGGTCTCCGGCGTCACGTCCGCGATCTCCGTTCCCGCCGCCGCCGGCATCCCGGTGACCCACCGCGGCCTGGCCAAGGGCTTCAGCGTGGTCACCGGCCATGAGGAACTTTCCGAGGTCCCGGCCCGCGCCGACCACACCATCGTCCTGCTGATGGGTGTCGGCCAGCTGCGCGAATCAGCGTCCGCGCTGGGCGAAGCGGGCCTGCCTGCCGGCACCCCGGTTGGTATTGTGGAGAACGGCTATTTGCCCAACCAGCGCGTGACGATTGGCACGCTTGGTTCGATCGCCGACCAGGCCCAGGCCGCCGGCGTCGCAAATCCCGCAGTCATTGTCATCGGGGACGTGGTGCGCGTGAGCCCGTTCGCGCCGCCGCACTTCAAAACCGCTGACTACGGCACCACCACGCCGAACAAGCCCCGCAAGACCGCCCTTACCCCCTGAAACCCATCGATGCTCCGCAACTGCCGTTATGGAGGCCCAAACCGGCAGGTACTCAGCAATCGATGCAGAAGAAAAGGAACACAGCCGTGTCATCAAGCACCACCGTAGGTTCTGCCGAACGTCCGCTGCGCGTCGCCGTCGTGGGCTCCGGCCCGGCCGGCGTCTACGCCGCGGACATCCTCACCAAGAGCGAAGCCGTCAAGAGCGGCGAGCTGACCGTGAGCATCGATCTCTTTGACCGCTACCCGGCACCCTACGGCCTGATCCGCTACGGCGTTGCCCCGGACCACCCCCGCATCAAGGGCATCGTCAACGCCCTGCACAAGGTGCTGGACCGCGGCGACATCCGCTTCTTCGGCAACGTGGACTACGGCACGGACCTCACCATCGAGGACCTCCGCACGCACTACGACGCCGTCATCTTCGCCACCGGCGCCATCAAGGACGCGGACCTGAACATCCCTGGCATCGAGCTGGAAGGCTCCTTCGGCGGCGCCGACTTCGTCTCCTGGTACGACGGCCATCCGGACGTGCCCCGCGAGTGGCCGCTGGACGCCAAGGAAATCGCCGTGATCGGCAACGGCAACGTGGCCCTGGACGTTGCACGCGTCCTGTCCAAGCACGCAGACGACCTCCTCGTCTCCGAGATCCCGGACAACGTCTACGCCGGCCTGAAGTCCTCGCCCGTCACCGACGTGCACGTCTTCGGCCGCCGCGGCCCGGCCCAGGTCAAGTTCACCCCGCTGGAGCTGCGCGAGCTGTCCCACTCCAAGGACGTGGACATCATCCTCTACCCGGAGGACTTCGAGTTCGACGAGGAATCGGACCGCCAGATCCAGAGCAACAACCAGACCAAGACCATGGTGGGCACGCTCACCAACTGGATCGCCGAGCAGCCCGAAGACGTCTCCGAGCTCAAGGCCTCCCGCCGCCTGCACCTGCACTTCCTGCACAGCCCGGTGGAGATCTACGACGCCCCCGAAACACCGGGCAAGGTGGCCGGCATCAAGTTCGAGCGCACCGAACTGGACGGCACCGGCAACGCCCGCGGCACCGGCGAGTTCATCGACTACCCGGTCCAGGCCGTGTATCGCGCCATCGGCTACTTCGGCTCCGCCCTCCCGGAGATCGAGTTTGACCACAGGAAGGGCGTCATCCCGAACGACGGCGGCCGCGTCCTGGACGCGTCCGGCACCCACGTGCCCGGCATCTACGCCACCGGCTGGATCAAGCGCGGCCCGGTCGGTCTGATCGGCCACACCAAGGGAGACGCCCTGGAGACCGTGACCTACCTGCTCGAGGACCGCGGGAACCTTCCGGTTGCCAGCGTTCCCGCGGAAGACGCCGTCGTGGACCTCCTGGACGCCCGCGGCGTGAAGTTCACCAGCTGGGAAGGCTGGCTTGCCCTGGACGCCCACGAACTCGCCCTCGGGGCAGCCGCCACGGAGGCCGGCGGCTCGCACGGCGTCGAGGTCAAGCGTGAGCGCATCAAGGTGGTACCGCGCGAGGACATGGTCAGCATCTCCCGCGACGGCGTTGCCGCCCAGGTCTAGCAGCGGACCGCTTTACCGCCCTGCACCGCCTGCAGCCATGAGCTCCAGGCGGTGCAGGGTTTCGCGGTTCCGGACCGAAATCGCCGGATCGCGGAACGTCTTGGGCACCCGCTTTCCCGGCCCGCGGATCGCGTCCTCCATGATGGTCACCAGGCACTGGCCGCCCCGGTCCTCGATCGTCAGCACCACCTTGGCCTCGCCCATGGGCCAGCCGCGCGCCACCAGTTCCAGCCTCTTTCCCGGCTCGACAGCGGTGACCCGGCTGCTGTCGTTGATCACCAGCGGCCAGGCGCCGACGGAATGGTGGAGCCTGGAGCCTTCCTGCGGCCAGTGATCGTCCACGGCCCGGATCCGCGAAGCACCCACCACCCAGCCGGAGTACAGCCAGCCGTCGGCGATCACTTTCCAGACGTTGGCGGCGGGGGCATTGAACAGCCGGGACACGGTGGACATGGCGTTCCTCTCTGTTGCGGCAGCGCCGCCAGGTTGGGGCAGGACAGAACGTACGACGGCGGCGGGAGGCACCCGCTGCGCCGTCCGGTAGGAGGGCTCCCGCAGCAGCCGGGTCCAGGCATAGGTTGCCGCTCCCGGCGGGCGGTGGGCCAGTGGGTCGAAGCGCAGCGGAGTGTCCGAAGGCCCGTCCGGGACGTGCAGCCTGAGCTCGCCGCACCGGTTCCACTGGCCACCGGGCCGCGCCCAGTACAGGCCCAGGACCCACTCCCCGGAGGCCGGCGACCCCGCCGGAAGGCTGAAGGTCCGGAGCCCGAGCAGGACCGGACCGCGCCGGCCCGGTAGGGCATGAGGGTGGTCAGGGCGGCGGCCTCGACGTCCAGCCGCGGCTGCAGGAGGAAACGGCCCGGAACGTTCCAGCCTGTTGAGGCGAACAAGATGTCCGCCGGTCCGGCACCAGGGGAAGTGACCCTCAACGCCAGGCCCAGGATGTCCGGCAATGACTGCGGCAGCCCCACAGACCGGGAAAACCGTGCAGCCACCGTGTCCATGCCGGGCGCATCGAGCCAGTCCAGTCCGCTGGCTCCTTCCGCGGTTCCATTCCGGACCAGCTCACCAGTAAGGCCCAGGCCTTTCGGATGGATGGGGCGGTCCGGCCGCAAAAGCTTTAATCCGCCGAACCCGGCCGCGACGACCTTGCCCAAAGCCCTGGTGACGGGCGCTGAAGGGACCCGGGTGCCGCCGTCGTGCGCTGCGTGTGAGCTGCGCTGCTGTGTCATGGTTCCTCCGTACCCCAACCTACATGCGTCCAAAACGGGCGCGGATGAGCGCAAAGATGCCGTACGCGATGAAACCCGCACCGATGGCCACCAGCAGAGACGGGCCGAACGGGTGCTCGCGGAGGGCCTTGAGGCTGCCGTCCAGCCCGGTGGATTCCTCGGGGCGGTGCTTGGCCGCGGCGATCACGAACAACAGCCCGGCAAGGTTGAGTGCGACGCCCTTTGCCGCGTGGCCGGTCACGCCGAGGGTGTCGATGAGGCGGCCACGGCGGGTACCGTCGAACGCCAGCAGCTCTTCCTTGAAGCCGCGCCGCAGGCCCTTGATGACGAAGTAGACCCCCACGCCCATGATGGTCAGGCCGAGGGCGGCCAGCACCCAGGGGCCCAGGGGATGGGCCATCAGGGTGGCGCTGAAATCGCGCGTGCTGTCCCCGGAGTCCCCGGGCATGCCCACGGCAAAGCCCGCGAAGCTGAGTCCCACGCTGCCGTAGGCGACCGACAGGAACCCGGAAGAGATGAGCTTCCCGGCCCGTTCCTTGTGCGGAAGGTGCCGGGCGCGGAGTGTGGCCTCGCTGGCCTGCCAGAGCGCGAGCCCTGCGCACGCAGCCACGCACGCCCACATCACGGCCGGTCCCCACGCATTGGCCGCCAGTTGTTCAATGGCGCCGGTGGCTTCCGCCTGGCCGGGCTGGCCAAGCGCGATGGCGATGGCGATGGCTCCGACGATGAGGTGCAGGATAGCCATCACGCCAAAACCGGCGCGGGCCAGGAAGTCCAGGGCTTTGGCGTTGGAGGCGTCCTCGAGGACGTCCGCGGCCTGGCTGATGGTGGAGTCCGGTTCCCGCATGGCGTCAGCCGTTCATGGGCCCTTCAGCGCGCAGTTTTTCCGCGCCAGGTCCTTCGACGTGGATGGTGCAGCGGACCACCAGCCGGCCCGGTGCGTTCTCCAGTTCCACCAGGGAGTCGTTGCCGCTGAGCACCGTGAACGCCTCGGAGCCAGGCACCGCCTCCACCCCCTTGGCCGCGGCTGTTTCCCGCGCGTTCTCCAGCGCCTCGCGCTGGAGTGCGTCCACGTAGGAGCTGTCGGATTCGCGTGCCGGGTCCCCGAAGGCCCAGCCGAACAAGGTGCCTGTCATTCCCATGGCGACGATACTACGTGGTTGCACCGGCAAAATGCGGACTTTCGTAACATTAGTAAGTGTGCTTACGATGGCTTCATCGTGGCCCCTGCCGGGGGCACGGACATGCACCGGAATCCGGATCAACGTTAGGAACGCATCATGGCAGGAAACCTCATTGCCCGGTCAGTCCACGACCTGACGGCTGCGGCATGGTTCGGCGGATCCCTCATGGGTGCCATCGGACTCAACGGGGCGGCAGCCCAGGCCAAGGACCCGGCCGAACGGACCCGGCTCTCCAGTGCCGGATGGATGAAGTGGGCGCCGGTCCAGACGGCAGCCTTCGCCTCCCATCTGGTGGCGGACCTGGCGATCGCGTGGGAGAACAAAGGGCGCATCGCCGCGCAGGACGGCGTAGCACGGGACACGGCCATTAAGACGGCGGTCACGGTCGCCGGCGCAGCGGTGACGCTTTACTCGGGCCTCCTGGGCAAGAAGGTGGAGAAGCTTGCCGGCGAGGGTTCCGAGGGTGCCACCGAACCCCGCCCGGGCGCGTCCGACGAACTCCGGTCCGCGCAGCAGCAGCTGAAGATGCTGCAGTGGGTCATTCCCGTCTTTGCGGGGGCAGTGGTTGTGCTCGGCGCCAAGCACGGCGAGATGCAGCGGCCCAAGAACGTCTTCGCCGGCCTCCGCGGCTAGGCACCCGGCTGCCACGGGCGGCCGCAAGCAACGCGAACGACGACGGTCCGGCACCAGGGTGCCGGACCGTCGTCGTGCGTCCCCTCCCGGAAGGGGGGGGCTAAACCGGTTGTGTGTTGGCCGGCGGGAGGTCCGGGTTCATGTCCGTGAGATGGGGATCCTCGGCAGTCCACACCTGGATGATCGCCCAGACGACGGCGGCAAGCGGTACGGACAGAACCGCACCGACGATTCCGGCCAGGATGGTCCCGGCAGTCAGCGCCATCAGGATGACCAGGGCGTGCAGCTGGAGCGATTTACCCATGACGATGGGCTGCAGGAGGTCGCCCTCGAGCTGGTTCACCGCGACGACGACAGCCACCACGATCAGGGCCACCACCGGCCCGTTCGCCACCAGCGCCACGAGGGCGGCGAGGATGCCCGCAACGGTGGCGCCCACCAGCGGAATGAAGGCGGTAATGAAAACGATGACCGCCAGCGGCAAGGCCAGCGGCACCTGCAGGATCAGCAGCGCGGTGCCAATGGCCACGGTGTCCACGAGCGCCACGATGGCGGTGCCCCGGACGTAGCCGCCCAGGACCTCCAGGGTCCGGCGGCCGACCCGGCGCAGCTTCGCCTCACGGCGTCCGCTGAAGGGGCGGAGCAGGAAGTTCCAGATCTTGGCGCCGTCCTTGAGGAAGAAGAACAGGATGACCACCATGAGGCCGGTGCCGGCAATGAATTCAGTGACCAGCGATAGCCCCGTGATGGCCCTGGAGCGGGCCTGGCTGCTGGTGATGAAGTCGATGATCCCCTGGCGTGCCTCCTGGAGCTGGCCCTGGTCCAGGGGGACCGGGCCGTTGAGGAGGAAATTCTCCAACTCGTCCAGGCCGGTTGAGGCCTGCTGGGCCAATTCGGCCCACTGGTTCCGCACGGAGAGGTAGATGATGGCACCGACGCCGGCCAGCAGGGCCAGCAGGGCCACGAACGCAATGCCGGTGGCCAGCCCGCCCGGGATGCCGCGCCGGCGGAGCATGTTAACAAACGGGCCGATGGCGGCAGCCAGGATCAGCGCGATCAGGACGGGGATGACCAGCAGTTTGATCTGCATTAGCGCATAGACGGAGACGGATACCAACAGCAGGATCAGCAGCACCTGCGCAGCGCGGGTGCCAACCCTGCCCAGCCCGTCGGCCCAGAGTGCGGCCGCTCCGGACTTCGGTGCCGGGTGGACGGCCGCCGCCGGCGGGGTCTCGGTGCAGGCCCTGCGGGCGGCAAGGCGTGAAAAGGGCGCCATGGGAACTCCTCGTGGTTGGTGGCGCCTGCGGGCCGGCTGGACGGCAGGCGTGACTACCTCGTCTGACAGTAAGCCTACTGAGCGTTCCCGGAGCGGCAGAATCCGACACGGCGCCCGCCCGCCCGGCCCGCCCGCAGGTGGGGTTATTCTGCCAGCCACTCCGCGCAGGAGTTCAGGTTCCGGCTGACCGTGGCCACTGCGGCTTCCTCGTCGCGGCGCTCGATGGCCGCAAGCAGCGCCCCGTGCCCCTCGTGCGGCAGCCCGTCGAAACCGGGCCGGCGGTGCTGGGCGAGCAGGTCCTCGTGGAAGGCTGCCCCGAAACTGGCGTACAGCTCGTGCAGCAGCGGATTGGCCGACGCCAGGGCCACACGTTCGTGGAACCGCCAGTCGGCCTCCGCCCAGGCCGCATAGTTGCCCCCCTGCCAGGCCTGGTCCCGGGCGGCGAGGAGACTGCGCAGGGCCGTGACGTCGTCGTCCGTGGCATGGCGTGCTGCCAGGCGCGCGGCCTGGGTATCAAGCCCCAGGCGCACCTCGAGGACGTGCTGCCCGGCATGGTCCTGGTAAAGCCGCCGGGCCGCCCCGGAAATCTCGCTGGTGGCCCGGACGTAGGTGCCGTCCCCGCGCCGGACCTCCAGCATGCCGGTGTGCGCCAAAGCTTTGACGGCCTCCCGGAGCGTGCCGCGGGAGATGCCCAAGCCCGCCATGAGCTCGGGTTCGGAGGGAATGCGCCGGTCCAGGGGCCATTCGCCGGACTGGACCATGGCGCGGAGTTTGGCGGTTACTTCCTCAGCCAGGGGCTGGCGGTGCGAGGGGCTGAGTTCCATGGCTGCTACTTCCTGGCTCCGGTCATCGCACGGCCGGTGACCTGGTGCGAGACGACGATCTGCACCAGGGACAGCGCCAGCAGCAGGGCGAGCGGCAATGTCCAGCTTCCGGTGGAGCTGTGCAGCAGTCCCATCCCGAACGGTCCGGCGGTGGCCAGCAGGTAACCGGTGGACTGCGCCAGCGTGGAGAGCGCGGTGGTTTCGGCGGTACTGGCGCCACTTCGGCTGATCATCACCATCACCAGCGGGAAGATCCCCAGGCCGAAGCCGAGCAGGATGGCCGGGACCATGGCAAGGCCCGCAGGCAGGAACAGCAGCAGCGCGACTCCAACTGTCATGGTCCCGCTGGCAAGGTAGAACGCGGGGCGGAGCATGCGCGGCCGCGACCCGATGGCGATCAGCACCATGCCCGCCGGGACGGACACCAGCTGCATCAGTCCGAACAGCAATCCGCTGTCCGCTGCGCTTCTCCCCATGGTGGTGAGCATGTACGGGAACCAGCTCATCAGTGCGTAAGCCAGCAGTGACTGGAGCGTAAAAATCGCGGTCAGCAGGATGCCCTTCCGGGTGCGCAGGAGCGGCCACGGCGAGATGGGCGCGGCGGTGGTGCGCGTGCTGTTGCGGTGCGCGTGCAGGGCTACGGGAAGGAAGCCGAGGAACGCTGCGACGGCGGTGATTCCGATGGCGCCCACGGCGGCCGACGGCGAGCCCAGCGCCTGCGCCAGCGGAACCACCGCGACGGAGGCCACCGTGGCTCCGGTGGTCATCGTCACCGTGTAGAGGGCGGTCATCAGGGACGTGCGGTGCGCAAAATGTTCGCGGATGAAGGACGGCATGGCCACATTGCAGACGGCCAGCCCGGACATGCCCGCCACGCTGCCTGCCACCAGCATGCCGGTGGCGGGGATCCCGCGCAGCAACAGCCCGCCGGCCAGCATGGCCAGTGAGACCAGGATGGCGTTCTCCACGCCCAGCCTGCCTGTCAGCCATGACGTCCCCGCCCCCGCGAGCGAAAAGCACAGCGTGGGGATGGATGGGATGACCGCAGCCACCAGCGTCCCGTAGCCGAGGACCGCCTGCAGGTCGTGCAGGAGCGCGGACGCCCCGGTAATCCCGGCACGCAGGTTCAGTCCGATGAGTACCAGCGCAATGACCCCGAAGGCGACGGCCGAACGCGCCTTGCGCGCCTCTGCCGGAGCGTTGGGGGCGGCGGGCGCGGGGGCGGCCGGAAGCACGGAATGCGAAGGCGGTGTGGGCATCGTTCAAGGATAAACGTTAGACGTTTGACGTCTAGGGTTTTGTGGGGAATCTCTCCCGGTGGGGCGGCGGGCGAAATAGACTGCGGAAAACACACCACGCGGGAGGACAGCAGATGAACGTCCAGGGCATGGAAGTGGAGCTGAAGTACGACGCCGGCCCCGAGGCCCGGGTGCCCCGCCTCGCGGATCTGCCCGGGGCTGGGCGCGTTGCGCCCCCACGGGTGGACAGACTCACCGCGGTGTATTTCGACACTCCGGGACGTACGTTGGCCGGCCGTGGGATCAGCCTGCGGCGGCGCACGGGCGGGGCGGACGAGGGCTGGCACCTGAAGCTTGCGCCCGAAAAACCGGAAGGGGTTGGCGGAGGTGCGGAACCGGGAGCACCGGAGATCCGGCGTCGCCGGGAACTGCACGCGCCCCTGGGCAGGCCCGACGTCGTGCCTGACCCGTTGCTGGCACACCTGCACGTGTACCTGCGGGGGGCTGACCTCGCCCCCACGGTTCGGCTGGAAACGGAACGGACCACGCACGCCCTTTACGGCCCGGACGGCACACACTTGGCGGACCTGGCCGACGACAGGGTCTCCGCCAGCCTCCTGCCCGCCGGAGCCGGAGCGTACCGGTGGCGTGAGTGGGAATTCGAACTGGTGCATGGCGGACCGGAGCTGTTGGGCCCGGCGGCCGAACTGCTGGCAGCCGCCGGCGCCACCCCCGCCCGGCACGCGTCAAAACTTGCCAGGGCGCTCGAAGTGCTTGCGGAAACCGGCCCGGGCCGCGCCGAAAGCATTAACGGACAAAGCGCCCCGGAACTCGCGGCGGGGAAGGAAGCGCCGGCCGCGGCCGTCGTCGGCCTTTACTTTGCAACTCACCTGGACGAGCTGCTGGCCAATGACCCTGCCGTCCGGCTGGAGGAACCCGAAGCCGTGCACAACATGAGGTCGGCGGTGCGGCGGCTCCGCTCGGCGCTGGCCGCGTACCGGAAGTTGTACGCGAGGGCGCCCCTGCGCCGGCTCGCGGGTGAACTCAAGTGGCTGGGCGGCATGCTGGGCGGCCCGCGCGATGCAGAGGTCCTCCGGGAACGGCTTGACGGGCACGCCGCGGAACTGCCGCCGGGGAAGGACTCGGCCGCGGCCCGGGAGCGGCTGGGCCGCCACGGCGCAGAGCAGTACGACGCCGGATACCGCCGCCTGCTGCTCGCGCTGGAATCAGGGCGCTACTTCCGCCTGCTTGCCGCGCTCGAGGATTTCCGGGATGCTCCGCCGCTGCGGATGGGGGCCGCCTCGAAGGGGATCCGGAGCGGCCGAAAGGTGTCCGCCCGGGCTGTGGCGAAGGCCGCGAAACGCCTGCGCCGAGCGCAGAAGAAGGCCTCCGGAACCCTGGGAGAGGGCGACTACGAGCAGGCGCTGCACCGGGTGCGCAAGGATGCGAAGCGGCTGCGGCACGTGGCGGAGTCGGCGGAACCAGTGCGGCGCAGGGCCCGAAAGGTGGCCAAGGCCGCGCACCGGCAGCAGAAGGTCCTGGGCGATTTCCATGACGCCGTCATCGCCCGTGACCTCGTGGCACGGATGGGCAGCGACGGTCCCTATGCCGCCCTGCACGCGAGGGAGATCGAACTGATGGCCGCGGCGGAGAAGAAATACCGGAAGGCCCGGAAAAAATCGCGCCGCCTCCTGCAGCGCGGGGTCACATAACACCGCCTCAGGGCCGTTTGTTGAGCGGGATGTGACCGCGCGTTGGTGCGGTCGCGGCGGAGTTGCCGGGGCGGGAGGCGAGCCGGGCAACGGCCAGGGCCAGCCAAAGCTGGACGCGGTCCGCGGTGACGGAGGGGTCGTATCCGGTGAGCTCGGTGATCTGTGCCAGGCGGTAGCGGACGGTGTTCCGGTGCAGCGTCAGCTCCTCCGCCACGGCGGCCACCGAGCCGTTGTTGTTCAGGTAGCTTTCCAGCGTGGCCATCAGCTCGGAACCGTGGGTGGCATCAAAGTTCCGCAGCGGCGTGAGCGATTCCCGCGCCATGTCCGCCAGCGGCACGTCCTCGCTGGCCAACAGCAGGGAGGTCAGGCTCAGCCGTTCCGGTTCGTTGACCGGGAGGCCGTGGCTGGCGGCGTCCCGGGCTTCGTAGTAGCTCCAGCGCAGGCCGTTGGGCTTCGTGTAGGCGCCGCCGATCCCGATCGTCGCGTGGATCCCCGCCTCGGCGAGGTGGTCGCTGAGCCGGCGCGCCAGCGAGGGTGCCGACCCGCCGTCGTCATTGATCACCAGTACCAGGTCCTTGTTGACGACGGCGGCCACCGCCTCCCCGAGTTCGCGCGGCACCGAGGTGCTCGCCAAAGCCTTGTGGTGGGCCGCGGACACGGCCAGAAGCACCACATTCTTGCGGGTGCTGTTGATGCCAACGCCGGCGAGGCGGCGCTGGGCTTCGCTGGTTTCCAGGGCGCCGTTGATGACGTCGTCCAGCACCTGCCCGCACAGGGCGCGCTGGGCCTGCCGCTGCTGGACCATGTTGTTCAGCTCCACGCTGATCAGGTTCTGGGCGTAGCCGATGATTCCGGTGTCCTCGAACGGCTGCCGGACCCACAGGGTGCACGCGTCACGGCGGCCGGTGGGCACGGGATAGGAGGACCAGGTCCCGGTGGACGGCGTTTCGCCGGTGCTGTTGTAGAGCTCGGCGGTGAACTGGGTCAGCGCGATGCCCGTGCGCAGCATGCTGCCCAGCTGCTTCAGCAGTTCACCAAGCCCGCCCCCGGTCAGGAGCGCGCGGGCCAGCACCTGGTGCCCGGCGATCAGGCGCTCCAGCTTGGCGTAGTGGTCCGCGGACTGGGCGTCCGCCACCAGCTTGCCGATGGCGATGAACGGGGTCTCGTACGGAACCTCGACCACCGGCAGGCCCCACCGGTTGGCCTCGGCCAGCAGCGCCGGGGGCACTGATTCGTGCGAGAGCCCCACGCCGAACCCGATGCCTACGGCGCCGGCGCGCTGCACCTGGCGGACGAAGCGGCGCTGGTCGGGGGCGGAGCGGAGCCGCAGGCCCGTTGTGAGCACCAGTTCGCCGCCGTTCAGGAACCGCTGCGGGTCCTCCAGTTCGGTCACCGCCACCCAGTTGATGTCCTGGTGCCAGGTGGTTTCGGCCAGCCCCGCCTTGGACAGTTTCAGGGAACCGACACCCAGCAGGGCGGCAAGGGAAATAGCCATGGACCAAGGATAGTCGGGTGCTGGTCAACCGCACTAAAGATGGCGGGCAACGGTGTGCAGGTGGCTATTCCCTGCCACGGGGTGCTGGCATAGGCTCAAGGCAGATCCAGCCATCAGCTCCCGCCCACCCGCGCGGCTGCCGGTAGCCACAAAGAAAGAGGTTGTACACCGTGGTCCAAACCTTGCAGAACTTCATCAACGGCGAATTCGTGACGCCGGCAGGCACTGAGCTGCTGGACATCGTGAACCCCACCAACGGTGAAGTGGTGGCCCACTCGCCGGTTTCGGTGGAGGCAGACGTCGATGCAGCGATGGCTGCCGCCAAGGACGCCTTCAAGTCCTGGAAGCACGTCACGCCGGGACAGCGTCAGCTCATGCTGCTCAAGCTCGCGGACGCCATCGAGGCCAACAGTGACGAACTCGTGGAAGCCCAGCACCGCAACACCGGCCAGGTCCGTTCGCTGATCGCGTCCGAGGAAGTGGCCGCCGGCGCGGACCAGCTCCGGTTCTTCGCCGGCGCCGCACGCATCCTGGAAGGCAAGTCCGCCGGGGAGTACTTCCAGGGACACACGTCCTATGTCCGCCGCGAACCCATCGGCGTGGTGGCCCAGGTGGCGCCGTGGAACTACCCGTTCCTGATGGCCATCTGGAAGATCGGCCCCGCACTTGCGGCCGGCAACACGGTGGTCCTCAAGCCCTCCGACACCACTCCCGAGTCAACCCTGGTCCTGGCCCGCCTCGCCGGGGAGATCTTCCCTGCCGGCGTGCTGAACGTTGTCCTGGGAACGGGCCGGACCGGCTCACTGATGGTGGAGCACAAGGTGCCCGGCCTGGTGTCCATCACCGGTTCGGTCCGCGCCGGCATCGCCGTGGCCTCAGGCGCCGCGAAGGGCCTCAAGCGGGCCCACCTGGAGCTGGGGGGCAAGGCGCCGGCCATCGTTTTCAAGGACGCGGACATCAAGAAAAGCGCCGCCGCCATCGCCGAGTTCGCGTTCTTCAACGCCGGCCAGGACTGCACGGCCATCACCAGGGTGCTGGTGGAGGAATCAGTGCATGACGACGTCGTGGCAGCCATGGTGGAGCACACCAGGACCCTGCGCACTGGCTCGCAGGATGACTCGGAAAACTACTTCGGTCCGCTGAACAACGTCAACCACTTCAATGCCGTCCGCTCCGTGGTGGCCAACCTGCCGGAGAATTGCCGGATCGAAATCGGCGGCCACCAGGCGGGGGAGAAGGGCTACTTCTTCGAGCCCACCATCATCACCGGTGCCCGCCAGACGGACGACGTGGTCCAGCACGAAACCTTCGGGCCGGTGATCACAGTCCAGAAGTTCAGCACCGAGGAAGAAGCCGTGGAGCTGGCCAACGACGTTGACTACGCACTGGCCTCCAGCGTCTGGACCACCAACCACGGAACGGCCATGCGCCTGAGCCGTGACCTGGACTTCGGCGCCGTGTGGATCAACACCCACATCCTGCTCACCGCCGAAATGCCCCACGGCGGATTCAAGCAGTCCGGCTACGGCAAAGACCTCTCCATGTACGGCGTGGAGGACTACACGCGCATCAAGCACGTCATGTCCGCCCTCGATTCTTAAGAAAGTAACCCGATGACCACCACCGCATCAGACATCACCTTCCGCCTGGAGCAGAAGCGCCGCGTGCACGCCGACTTCCCGGGTCCCAAGTCCGTGGCACTGGCAGAACGGCGCAAAGCCGTAGTCGCCGCCGGCGTCGCGTCCGGCGTTCCCGTCTACGTGGCGGATGCCGACGGCGGCATCATCCATGACGTGGACGGCAACTCCTTCATCGACCTCGGCTCGGGCATCGCGGTCACCAGCGTGGGCGCGTCGGATCCCGCTGTCGTGGGCGCCGTCAAGGAAGCCGTGGAGCACTTCACCCACACCTGCTTCATGGTGACCCCCTACGAAGGCTACGTCGCCGTGGCCGAGCAGCTGAACCGCCTCACCCCCGGCGACCACGAGAAGCGCACTGTCCTCTTCAATTCAGGTGCCGAAGCTGTGGAGAACGCCGTCAAGGTGGCCCGCCTGGCCACCGGGCGGGACGCCGTCGTCGCTTTCGACCACGCCTACCACGGCCGCACCAACCTGACCATGGCCCTCACCGCGAAGGCCATGCCGTACAAGACCAACTTCGGCCCGTTCGCTCCCGAGGTCTACCGGATGCCCATGAGCTACCCGTACCGCGAGGAAAACCCCGCGATCACGGGTGCCGAGGCCGCGCAGCGGGCCATCACCATGATCGAGAAGCAAATTGGCGGTGAGTCCGTGGCCGCAATCATCATCGAACCCATCCAGGGTGAGGGCGGCTTCATCGTCCCGGCCGAAGGCTTCCTCCCGGCGCTGGCTGCGTGGGCCAAGGAGAAGGGCATCGTTTTCATCGCCGACGAGGTCCAGTCCGGGTTCTGCCGCACCGGCGAATGGTTTGCCGTGAACCACGAAGGTGTTGTCCCGGACATCATGACCCTGGCCAAGGGCATCGCCGGCGGCATGCCGCTCTCAGCCATAACCGGCCGCGCAGAGCTGCTGGATGCAGTCCACCCCGGAGGCCTGGGCGGCACCTACGGCGGCAACCCGGTGGCGTGCGCCGCGGCGCTGGCGTCAATCGGCACCATGGAGGAGTACGACCTTGCCGGGCGCGCCCGCCACATCGAAGCCCTGGCCACCGGCCGCCTCCGCGAACTGCAGGCGGAACTGGCCGGGGCCGGAACCGGCGTCATCGGCGATGTCCGCGGCCGCGGTGCCATGCTGGCCATCGAGCTGGTGCAGGCGGGCTCGAAGGAACCCAACCCGGAGCTGACCAAGGCCGTGGCCGCAGCCTGCCTCAAGGAGGGTGTCATCATCCTCACCTGCGGCACCTACGGCAACGTGATCCGCCTGCTCCCGCCGCTGGTCATCACCGACGAACTGCTCAACGACGGGCTGGACGTCCTGGCAGCTGCCATCAAGGCCCACGCGTAACAGCCGCTGCCCTGCGCGCCGCCGAGTTCTTCCGGGCGGCGCGCAGCATGTCCAGCGTGAGCAGGAGCAACGCCAGCCACACCACGCCGAAGCCGATCCAGCGCTCCGGCGGCATGGCTTCGCGGAAGACCAGCAGGGCCACCACGAACTGCAGCAGCGGCGCCATGTACTGCAGCAGCCCGATGGTGGTCATGGGCAGCCGGCGGGCAGCCGCGCCGAAGAACAGCAGCGGGACCGCCGTGATCACGCCGGAGGCCACTAACAGCCAGAAGTGCCCGGTGCCCTGCGTGGTCAGGGTGGCCGTTCCGTTCATGGCGAGGACTGCCATGGTGGCCGCCGCGAACGGCGCCAGCACCATGGTTTCCACGCTGAGGCTGGTCACCGCGTCCACCCTGGGACCCACGCGCTTCTTCACGAAGCCGTACAGGCCGAAGGTCACCGCCAGCGTCAGGGCAATCCATGGGAGCTTTCCGTAGGAGTAGGTGAGCACGCCCACCGCCACGAAACCGGTCCCGACGGCGGCCCACTGCAGCGGGCGCAGCCTTTCCTTGAGCACGAACACGCCCAGCAGCACGGATACCAGCGGGTTGATGAAGTAGCCCAGCGCCGCTTCGACGGCCTGGCCGGTGGTGACGCCGTAGGTGTAGGTGAGCCAGTTGGCGGCGATCAATGCAGCAGCCAGGGCCAGGGAACCGAACAACTTCCGGTCGCGGAAGGCCGCGGCAAGCGCCGGCCACGCCCGGGTGGCGGTAATCAGCAGGGCGCAGAACACCAGCGACCACACCACCCGGTTGGCCACGATTTCGACGGCGCCTGCCGGCATCAGTGCGAAGAAGTACAGCGGCAGCAGCCCCCACAGCCCGTAAGCGCCGACGCCGAAGAGAATTCCCGCCGTCGTCTCCTTGTCCACGGCCTTGGGGCCTGGCGGCGTGGCGCCGGGCGCCTGGGGGGCCGCAGAGCGTGGGGCCGCCGCAGTGGCAGCGGCGCTGGCTGGAGTTACTCCATCGGGTGTAGGCACGCAACCCATAACATCACCACCAGGGCCGGTATTCCAGCACGCCATGCGGGCGAAACCCCCACTGATCAGTAGGCTTGCTTTCATGACACACGCAGCCCCGCTCCCGCCCGCGCCATGAGGCTCCGGCGCAGCAACGCCAACGGGCGCGGATACCGCCGGGTGGCAGCCGGGACGGGGTTCAGCTACCGCGACCTGGACGGCTCCACCCTGCCGCCAGGACCCGTCCGCGACAGGCTCGAAAGCATCGGCATTCCGCCGGCCTGGACGGACGTGTGGATTTCCCCGTTCGACAACGGGCACATCCAGGCCACGGGGCTGGACGCGGTGGGGCGCCGCCAGTACATCTACCACCCGGAATGGCGGGAGCGGAAGGACCGGGCCAAGTTCGACCGGTCCCTCCAGCTCGCGGAGTCGTTGCCTGCCGCGCGCCGGAAGGTGACCATGGACCTGCGCAGCGAAGGTTTCTCCCGGGAGCGCGTCCTGGCCGGGGCGTTCCGGATGCTGGACAGCGGCTCCCTGCGGGTGGGTTCCGAGCGGTACACCAACGAGAACGGCAGCCGCGGCCTGGCCACCCTGCTGTGCGCGCACGCCCGGGTGCGCAAGGACCGTGTCATGCTGCGGTTCCCGGCGAAGAGCGGCAAGTTTTGGGAGTCGGAGATTGACGACGCCGACCTTGCCGCCCTGGTGCGGTCGCTCAAGCGCCGGGGGCCCAACGCCCGGCTCCTCGCGTACAAGGAGGGCCGGCAGTGGCGGCCGGTCACCAGTGCGGAGATCAACGCCTACGTCAAGGAGCGGACCGGCTCCGACTTCACCGCCAAGGACTTCCGGACCCTGCGCGGGACGGTAGCGGCCGCGGTGAGCCTGGCGCGGACCGGCGTCCGCCGAACGGTCGCGCAGCGCAAGCGCGCGGTCAGCCAGGCGATGCAGGAGGCCGCGGCGGTGCTGGGGAACACGCCGTCGATCGCGCGGAAAAGCTATGTGGACCCCAGGGTGGTGGACCACTACAACGACGGCGAAACCATTGACCCCCGCCGCGCCGACTCCGGCGAGGCCGAACTGCGGGCCCTGCTGTACCGGGAAGGCAGCGTGGTCCCGCTGCGGGCCTCATAAGCGTCTCAATCTAGAATGGAAGCCGGTGCGCCAAGGTCCGGCGCATCCTCATCGTTAGAAGGGCTCCCGGTGTCCAACCACAGCGAAACCGCCTCCACCCGTCCCCTCCGCGTCGCCATCGTGGGCGCCGGACCGGCCGGGGTCTATGCTGCGGACATCCTCACCAAATCCGCAGGCGTGAAGGACGGCGATTTCGAGGTCAGCATCGACCTGTTCGAGGCCTATCCCGCACCGTACGGGCTGATCCGCTACGGCGTGGCCCCGGACCATCCGCGTATCAAGGGAATCGTCAACGCGCTGCACAAGGTGCTGGACCGGGGCGATATCCGTTTCCTTGGCAACGTGACCTACGGCCGCGACCTGACGCTGCACGACTTCCGCGCCTTCTATGACGCCGTGATCTTCTCCACCGGCGCCATCAAGGACGCGGACCTGAACATTCCGGGCATCGAGCTGGCCGGGAGCTTCGGCGGAGCCGACTTTGTTTCCTGGTATGACGGACACCCGGACGTTCCCCGCGAGTGGCCGCTGGAGGCGCGCGAAATTGCGGTCATCGGGAACGGCAACGTGGCGCTGGACGTGGCCCGCATGCTGGTCAAGCACCCGGAGGAACTGCTCAGCACCGAGATCCCGGACAACGTCTACCAGGGGCTGAAGTCCTCGCCGGTCACGGACGTGCACGTGTTCGGCCGCCGCGGCCCTGCCCAGGTGAAGTTCACGCCCCTGGAGCTGCGCGAACTGAGCCACATGAACGACGTGGACATCGTGCTGTACCCGGAGGATTTCGAGTTCGACGAAGCCTCCGACGAGGCCATCCGGAGCAATAACCAGACCAAGACCATGGTGAACACGCTCACCAACTGGCTGGTGGAGGAGCACGCCGAGTCGGAGAACCCGTCCTCGCGCCGCCTGCACCTGCACTTCCTGCACAGTCCGGTGGAAATCCTGCCCGACGGCGGCACGGGCAAGGTGGGCGGCATCAAGTTCGAGCGCATGCAGCTGGACGGCACCGGTAACGCGAAGGGCACGGGAGAGTACGTCGAGTACCCGGTCCAGGCCGTTTACCGGGCCATCGGATACCACGGCTCCGCGCTCGACGAGCTGGAGTACGACGCCAGGCGCGGGGTCATCCCCAACGAGGGCGGCCGTGTCCTGGACGCCGAGGGCAACCCCGTTCCGGGGATCTACACCACCGGATGGATCAAGCGCGGTCCGGTGGGCCTGATCGGCCATACCAAGGGCGATGCGCTGGAGACCATCGGCTTCCTGCTGGAGGACCGGCTGACGCTGCCGCCGGCCAGCAATCCGGACCCGCAGGCCATCATCGACCTGCTTGAGGAACGCGGCATCAAGTACACGACGTGGGAGGGCTGGAACAGGCTCGACGCCCACGAAGCAGCACTGGGTGCGGCCTGGACTGCGGACCGCGCGGCCGACGGTGCCGAACCCGTGGTCCGCGAACGCATCAAGGTGGTCCCGCGGGAGGAAATGATCCGCATCTCCCGCCCCTAAGCCAACCCTCTACCCATAGACCGCAATTCAAGTTAACATAGTTAACATGAATATGGACGGGACGCACACCCGGCCCTACGATTCCCCCAAGCGGGCGGCAGCCGCTGCGGAAACCGGCCGCCGGATCCTCCAGGCCACCGAGGACCTGTTCCTCGAAGGCCCGCTCGCGGACGTCACCTTGAATGCCGTGGCCGCCCGGGCCGGAGTCACCGTCCAGACCGTCATCCGCCGCTTCGGCGACCGGATGGGACTCATCCACGCCACCGCGGACGCCGCCGCGGCGAGGGTGGCCGGCCAGCGCAACGCAGCGCGGCCCGGCGACGTCCGGGCCGCCGTCGGGAACCTGCTGGAGCACTATGAAACCACGGGCGCGCTGGCGCTGAAGATGCTGGCGGAGGAGGGCACATCCCCGGTCATGGCCGAGATTACGGCCGCCGGCCGCCAATTCCACTGGCAGTGGTGCGAGCGGGTCTTCGAGCCCTACCTGTCAGAGAGCCTGTTTGCGGACAAGGCGGCGCGCCACCGCCGCCTTGCCCAGTTCGTCGCCCTCTGCGACGTCTACACCTGGAAGCTGCTCCGCCTCGACGCTGGGCTCAGCCGCGACCAGGTGGCCACCTCACTGCTCGAAATGCTGGGGCCCTTCATCCGGAGGCACTGATGTCCACCGTTCTTGCCTACACGTCACCCGCCATCGGGCATCTCTTCCCGATGGTTCCGCTGCTGCTGGAACTGAAAGCGCGCGGTCACGATGTCCATGTCCGCACCCTGCCGGCGCACGTGCCGGAACTGCGCCGCGGGGGCCTGGACGCAGCGCCCATAGATGCCCGGCTCCTGGACGTGGTGCACCGCGACTATACCGCGACGTCCATCAAGGCCAACCTCGCCCTGAGCACCGACACCTTCATCGCCCGCGCCCGCCTGGACGGACCAGACCTTCGCAACGCGATCGCCGGGACCCGCCCCGACCTGCTGCTGGTGGACATCAACGCCTGGGGTGCACGTACCGTGGCCGAGGGCAGTGGAATTCCGTGGGCCGCCTTCAGTCCCTACACCCCGCCGCTGCGGTCCGGCGGAACCCCGCCGTTCGGTCCCGGACTCGATCCCATGCCTGGCCCTTTGGGCCGGATCCGGGATGCCCTGGTGCGGCCGCTGGTGACCGGCGCCGTCGAAAAAATCATGTTACCGGGCATCAACCGCATGCGCGCTGACCTCTCCGGTGGCGTGCTTCGGCCGGTCCGAGGCGTCGATGACTTCTTCCGAACCGCCCCGCTGCTGCTGGTGACCACTGCTGAACCGTTCGAGTATCCGCACCCGGATTGGGGTCCGGACGTGCGGATGATCGGGGCGCTGGGTTGGGAACCGCCGGCAGAGCCTCCCGCCTGGCTGGATGCCCTGCCGAATCCCGCCGTCCTGGTGACCACTTCTTCCGAGTACCAAGCCGACGAGGACCTGGTGCGGATGTCCCTGGCGGCTCTGGCGCACGAGCCGTTCACCGTCGTCGCCACGCTTCCGGCTGGTGTGGCGGAAGCGCGTTGGCCGCGCGAAGTGCCGCCCAACGCCCGGCTTGAGCGCTTCCTGTCCCACGGGCCGGTGCTGGATCATGCCGCCGTCGCCGTCACCCACGGCGGGATGGGCGCCACCCAGAAGGCGCTGGCCAAGGGGGTGCCAGTGGTTGTGGTTCCGTACGGCCGGGACCAGCACGAGGTGGCGGCGAGGGTAGTAGCGGCCGACGCCGGAGTGCGGCTCAAGCGCAAAAACCTCACCCCGGAGAAGCTGCGCACCGCAGTCCGGGCGGCTCTCACGAAGACTGAGGGTGCCCGGCGGGTGGCTGCGGGCTTCGAAGCAGCCGGAGGTGCCCGCGCCGGTGCCGACGCACTTGAGGAGCTGCTCAGTCCCGCCCGAAGTGCGTAACTTTTGGATCCCTTACGCAGTCGCAACCGCGCCATTCCGCGGACAACCGGAGCTTCCGGCGCCAAAAACGACGCAATCGCGTCCGGTCTTGCTTCGGTGTGGCGCGGGTTACAATTGCCGGGCCGGCGCAGCGTCGCCGTGCCTGCACCCCGGGAGTTCGATGACGAACCTGATCACGCGCCAGCAGCACAGCGCCCTGGCCGGCCATGAGCAACTCACTCGCGGGCAGGCGTTCCCGGGCGCCGAAGAACTGCCCGGGATCAGGACGCTGATCCGGGAATCGTGGCAGCGGTCGGCCGGGTTCAGGGCGGATCCGGACAGCCCTGGAGCCCCGCTCGCCCTGGACCTGGCCGAACTCGAGCAATACCGCCGGCAGCATCCGCTGGCCAGCATCATGCCCGTCATTCACAGGCTCCTGGTCCAGCCCAGCCATGACAGCGGGCTGCTGGTGGCGGTGGGGGACGAAGTGGGCCGCCTGCTCTGGGTGGAAGGCGACCCGGCCATGCAGCGCCGTGCCGAAGGCATGATGTTCGTCCCCGGCGCCGACTGGTCCGAGGCCACCGTCGGAACCAGCGCTCCCGGAACCGCCCTGGCACTGGGCCGCGGTATCCAGATTTCCGGCGCCGAGCACTACCAGCGTTCCGTGCACGCGTGGAGCTGCACCGCCGTCCCGTTTCACGACCCGGACTCGGGCGCCGTCCTGGGCGTTGTGGATATCACGGGAACGGACAGCGCTGTGGCGCCCCATACGTTGTCGCTGGTGGAGGCCACGGTGGCGGCCGCCCAGGCGCAGCTGCGCGTAGAGCGGCTTGAGCTGGCCGCTGAACTGGCCCGCAAACCCGTACGACGGCGGCAGGCGGCTTCCGCTGCCCGTCCCGGTGCCGATGCCAAAGAAGGAAGCCTCTACCGCAACAGCCTGCAGCTGCTGGGCCGGGACCAGGCGCTGCTGAGCATTGAAGGCAAAACCGTGGTGCTGTCGGCGCGGCACAGCGAGATCCTGGCCCTGCTCAGTGCCCGCCCGGACGGGCTGAGCGCCGGGGAACTCAGCCTCCTGCTATACCCGGGGGACGGCTCCACCATGACGCTGCGGGCCGAAATGGTCCGGCTCCGCAAAGTCCTGCAGCAACTCAGTCCCGCGGCCGTTCCCGGATCAAGGCCCTACCGGCTGGCCGTGGACCTGGTGCCGGACAGCGGCCAGGTCCTCAACTGCCTGCAGCGCGGGGCGCACCGGATCGCGCTCGAGATCTACCGCGGGGCGGTGCTGCCCAGGTCTGAAGCGCCCGGAATCGTGGAGCTGCGGGAGAAGGTGTCCGGGCTGCTCCGCGAAGCCGTCCTCACCGACGGCAGCGCCGAGTCGCTCCTCAAGTACGCGGAGCTGCCGGAGGCAAGGAACGACGCCGGTGTCCGGCTGGCCGCCCTGAAGCTCCTGCCGCCGCGCTCACCCCGCCGGGCCGCCGTCGTCGCGGACCTCGAGCGGCTGGAAGCCGAGCTGCGCGCCTAACGGGCCAGCCGCCGTCGCCCGGTGTGACCTGGATCCCACCGTTGCAACCTTGCTGCAACCTTTGTTCTCCTACGCTGACGCCAACGGCAGCGGCAGTGTCCGGCCGCCCCCACTGCACAGCAAAGGAGCTCGCAATGACTGTTTACGCCCAGCCCGGTACCGAAGGTTCGAAGGTCACGTTCAAGGACCGCTACGAAAACTGGATCGGCGGCGAATGGGTGGCTCCCGTGAAGAGCCAGTACTTCGAAAACATCACCCCCGTCACGGGCAAGGCCTTCTGCGAGGTGGCCCGCGGAACTGCCGAGGACATCGAACTCGCCCTTGACGCCGCGCACAAGGTTGCACCGTCCTGGGGCAGGACCTCCGTGGCTGAGCGCGCCGCGATCCTGAACAGGATCGCCGACCGCATCGAGGAAAACCTGGAGATGCTGGCCGTCGCGGAATCATGGGACAACGGCAAGCCGATCCGGGAAACCCTCAACGCCGACATCCCGCTGGCGGCGGACCACTTCCGCTATTTCGCGTCCGCCGTCCGCGCCCAGGAAGGCCGGCTCTCGCAGCTCGACGACGACACCACCGCCTACCACTTCCACGAACCGCTCGGCGTGGTGGGCCAGATCATCCCGTGGAACTTCCCCATCCTGATGGCCGTGTGGAAGCTGGCACCCGCGCTCGCCGCCGGCAACGCGGTGGTACTCAAGCCCGCCGAGCAGACGCCGTCGTCCATCCTGGTGCTGATGGAACTCATCGGCGACCTCCTGCCGGCCGGCGTGGTCAACGTGGTCAACGGGTTCGGCGTCGAGGCGGGCAAACCGCTGGCCTCCAGCTCCCGCATCCGCAAGATCGCCTTCACCGGTGAGACCACCACCGGCCGGCTGATCAGCCAGTATGCCTCCAACAACCTGATCCCCGTCACCCTCGAACTGGGCGGCAAGAGCCCCAACATCTTCTTCAACGACGTTGCGCAGGAGAACGACGCCTTCTACGACAAGGCCCAGGAAGGCTTCGCGCTGTTCGCCTTCAACCAGGGCGAGGTATGCACCTGCCCGTCCCGTGCACTGGTCCAGGAGGACATCTACGACTCCTTCATGGCCGACGCCGTGGCCCGGGTGGAGAAGATGGTGCAGGGCAATCCGCTGGACACGGACACGCAGGTGGGTGCCCAGGCCTCCAACGACCAGCTGGAGAAGATCCTCTCCTACATCGACATCGGAAAGCAGGAAGGGGCCAAGGTCCTGACCGGCGGCGCCCGCGCCGAACTGCCCGGCGACCTGGCCGGCGGCTACTACGTCCAGCCCACGGTGTTCGAAGGCCACAACAGGATGCGGATCTTCCAGGAGGAGATCTTCGGCCCGGTGGTGGCCGTGACGAAGTTCAGTGACTACGCCGACGCCATGGGCCTCGCCAACGACACGCTGTACGGCCTCGGCGCCGGCGTCTGGTCCCGCAACGGCAACGTGGCATACCGCGCGGGCCGCGAAATCCAGGCCGGCCGCGTGTGGGTCAACAATTACCACGCCTACCCGGCGGGGGCCGCGTTCGGCGGGTACAAGTCCTCGGGCATCGGACGCGAGAACCACGCCATGATGCTGGACCACTATCAGCAGACCAAGAACCTGCTGGTCAGCTACAACGAAAACAAGCTGGGCTTCTTCTAGGCCGTGGCAAACACGGTGTTGGACGCCGCCGTGACGCTCCCCGGGGAGGATTTCTCCCGGGTGGCGCTCACGGCGGCCGCCGCGGACCTGCTCCGGAAACTGTGGCTGCAGCACGGACCGCTCATGTTCCACCAGTCAGGCGGCTGCTGCGACGGCTCCGCCCCGATGTGCTACCCGGCCGGTGAGTTCCTCACCGGGGATTCGGATGTCCTGCTGGGCAGGTTCGACCTCGCCGAGGGTGGAACGCACGACGCCGGCGCGCGCCAGGGCGCCGAAGCGGCCCGGCCGCTGGAGTTCTGGATGTCGCGGGAACAGTTCGCCTACTGGAGCCACACCCACCTGACCGTCGACGTGGTCCCCGGCCGGGGGAGCGGGTTTTCCGTGGAGGCGCCGGAAGGTAAACGGTTCCTCATCCGCTCCACGCTCATGGACTGGCCGGTCTGACGGACAGGCCGACGGGCATGATGGCTGGCCCTCAAACTGCCGGCGCAGAGACGCCTTGGAAGGCAACCACCCGCTGCTGCTGCTCACCCAGGCCCTCGATGCCTATCGTCATCGTGTCCCCGTTTGTGAGGTACGGGAACCGGCCCGAGACGGCAACTCCCTGCGGGGTGCCGGTATTGACCACGTCTCCGGGATCGAGCGCCATATATTGGGACAGGTCCCGGAGAATCTCGCTGACGCTGAACACCATGTCGGCCGTCGTCGAGTCTTGTCGGTCCTCGCCGTTGACCTTTGAGTAAAGGCGGAGCGCCTGTGGATCGGCGACCTCGTCCGCCGGAATGAGCGCTGGCCCCAGCGGGTTGAAGGTGGGCGCGCACTTTCCCTTGGACCACTGACCGCCCGAATGCGCAATCTGGTAATCCCGTTCGGAGACGTCATTGCTGACCGTGAACCCGGCGATACATTCCCGCGCCTCCTCAGCGCTGGCCAGGTAGGATACGCGCTTGCCGATGACGACTGCGAGCTCAACCTCCCAGTCCACCTTCTGCGCTCCTGGCGGTATGACCACATCGTCATTGGGGCCTACTACCGTATTGGGGTGCTTGAAGAAGATGATCGGCGCTTTCGGGGGTTGGTCGCCGGTTTCGGCGGCGTGCGCCGCATAATTCTGGCCCACGCAAACGACGGCGCCGATGCCGGCCACCGGCGGGCCGACCCGCATCGATTCGGCCCCGGCAAGTTCCGGCAGTCCGCCGGCGCCCAGCGCCTCGCGGATGCGGCTGATGCCACCGGCACCGAGGAATGCGCCGGTGACGTCGGCAGTAATGCTGCGAAGGTCGTAGGTGATGCCGTCCTGGCGCACCACGGGTATTTCCTGGCCGGGCTCGCCCAGTCGCATTAGTTCCATCTGAACTCTCCTTAATTCGTTGTGTGCTTCAGGGCGCTTAGGGGGCGGGCCGAAGCAGCAGGCTGTGCATTCCGCCGTCGACGGACAGGGACGTGCCGGACGTCGAGCCGTTGGCCGGGTCGGCCAGGAACAGCACGGACGCAGCGACCTCGGCGGCTGATACAAGGCGACCGTGCGGCTGCCGTGCCTCAAGCGCGCTCCGCTCCGCTGCCGGGTCCTCGGCCGCGTCCAGCAGCCTTGCCACCCAAGGGGTGTCGGCGGTGCCCGGGTTTACGCAGTTCACGCGGATGCCTTCCCGGAGGTGGTCAGCCGCCATGGCCCGGGTGAGCGCAGTGACTGCTCCCTTGCTCGCCGAGTAAAGGGCCCTCTGGGGCAGCCCGTGAGTTGCGGCAACCGACCCTGTGTTGACGATGGCGGCGCGGTCGGACCGGCGCAGGTAGGGCAGCGCGGCGCGGGACACCCGGGCGATGCCCACTACGTTGATATTCAGCACGCGGAGCCACTCGTCGTCGTCATTGTCGTCCACGCTTCCCGCAGCACCGACGCCGGCGTTGTTGACAAGGACGTCGATCCCGCCCAGGTGCGCGGCTGCGGCTGCCACGGCATCGTCAACTGAGGCCCGGTCGCCGACATCGCAGGTGAACCCTGCAACGCCGTCGGGCAGGCCCTCGGGGCGCAGGTCCAGCACCGCTGCGCGTGCGCCGCGTGCGGTCAGTGCTGCGGTGACGGCAGCGCCAATTCCAGAGGCGCCGCCGGTTATCAGGGCACGTACGCCCGTAAAAGAGTCCATCGTTAGCATCCTTGTAAATTCCGGGAGAGATCAGCAAAGTTTGGCCGGGGACGGCGTGCGCAGACCCGGGCTGTCTTGATCGAAGGCCTCCGCGAAGCGGTGATAAGCGCCAACCAGATGCCGGTACATGGCTTCCTCAGCCGCGTCCGGGTCACAGGCTGCGATCGCGTCCACAATCGCGCGGTGCTCCTCAACGGTGGTGGTTCCCTGATAGTCAGCGGGATGCAGACGGAACAGGTGGAGGTGGCAGTGGGTTGCCCGGTAGGCGTGCAGCGCGAACTCGTTGCTGCTTGCCGAGAGGATGCGGTCATGGAACGCGGTGTCGTGCGTAATCAACCGGTGCCGCACACTGTCGTCCTGCGCGGTACCGGTTTCAAATTCGTCAAGCCAGGCTTGGAGAGTACGCGCCGGATTGATGAGCCGGTTCACCGCGGCGGCGCGTGCTGCCCATGGTTCGACGAGGAGGCGGAACTCGAAGAGCTCCCGAAGTTCCACGGTGTCCAGCAGTGCCGTGGTGCGGTATCCCTTTCCGGGCGTCTTGACGATCAGCCGGTCACCCTCGAGCTGGCTGAGCGCCTCCCTGATGGGTGTCTGCGAGACGCCCATCTCCCTGGCCAGGGCGTCTATATTGACCTTCCCGTCCGGGGGCAGTTGAAGGTCCAGGATCTTCGCACGGAGGATCGCGTAAACGTCGACACCGGAACGCCCGCGGGTGTCGAACTCGCGGGCGGCGCGCTCACTCATCACGCACCCGCCCTGCCGCTGAGTTCGTTACGGCGCGAATGTGCCAGGAGGTACTCCAGCAGGTGGCCGATCCCGAATGACCAGGGCTCAAGGTCCTCCGTGGGCGCCACCATGTTGGTCAGTGTACCCAATCGGGGACTACTGATTTCGACGACATCATCAAACTTGTGCGTGAAGCCCATCCCGGCAGCATCCCGATCCTCGTTCGGCGCGAACAGCGTGCCCGTGAACAACGCAAAGCCGTCCGGATACTGGTGATGGCGCCCATAGGCTGCACCGACGAGTTCCTCGAAGGGACGGCTCAGGCGCTTCACGCTGTTGGTTCCATTCAACGTGTAGCCGTCCCTGCCGCGCACCGTGAGCTGGATGGTCTCCTGCCGGGCGTCGTCGAGCGTGTAGGAATCGTTGAAGAGCCTGACGAAGGGCCCAATGGCAGCTGAGCCATTGTTGTCTTTCGCCATGCCGAGCAGCAACGCGCTGCGGCCCTCGACGTCGCGGAGATTCACGTCATTGCCCAGGGTGCACCCGCGGATCCGGCCCTGGTTGTCCACCACGAGCACCAGTTCCGGTTCCGGATTGTTCCATGACGAAAAGGACGGAATGCCAATGCGCGCCCCGGCGCCCACCGCGGAAAGCACCGGTGCCTTGGTGAATACCTCGGGGTCGGGGCCGATGCCGACTTCCAGGTACTGGGACCAGAACCCCTCGCGGACAAGGACCTCCTTGACGCGCGCAGCTTCGGGAGATCCCGGTCGCAGGCCGGCAAGGTTGCCGCCAAGGGCGTCAAGCACCTGCGCGCGCATCTGGTCGGCGAGGGTGAAGTCGCCCCCGCAGCGTTCCTCGATCACCCGCTCAACCATGCTGTCGACGAAGGTAACGCCGCAAGCCTTCACGGCCTGGAGGTCGATGGGGGCCAACAGATGGGGTACTTCGTTGTTTCCCGTGCTACCCGACATTCCTCGAATGACGTCAGCAAGGCTCCAGCGACGGGCATCGGAACTGCGTGCCATTTCCAACAGCACCGCCGGCTGTTCACCGTTAAGCAGTTCCGAAACAGTCCCGGTATACCCAAACAGGTCCACAAGGCTATCGCCGTCCACCATGACCGGCCGCGGCCCCGCCGTCGCCGGATCCCAGAGGCGTCCAATCAAAAGCGCAGCGGTGGCATCCTCGGGCAGCAGCTTGCTGCTGGAAAGATTCACTGTCCAACCTCCCTGTGGCCGGTTCGAATTACCTCAAAGCGTCCATCCACCCGGCGCACGATACTCCATGGGTTCGACTCCTGGAGGGCCGGTGGCAGCGCGGCATCGGGCACATCCTGGTAGGCGACCGGCCGGGTGAACCGACTGATGGCGGCCGTTCCCACGGAGGTGGTCCGTGACGTGGTGGCCGGGTAGGGTCCGCCGTGCTGCTGGGCGTAGGACACGGTCACCCCGGTCGGCCAGCCGTTCCACAACACCCTGCCGGCAATACCGGTGACGACATCGAGGAGGCCGGAGGCATCGTCAGCGGCATCGGCATGGATGGTCGCGGTCAGCTGGCCTTCCAGGAGGGCCGCCAGTTCAGGGAGCTCGGCAGCATGACGGTAGCGAATCACGACTGTGGCCGGCCCGAACATTTCCCGGTGCAGCACCTCCGGGTTGCGGGTGACGGCGCCGGCATCGACGAGGAGGACAGTGGGGGCAGGCACCTCGTCGTCGGAGCCGGGCACCAGAGTCCTGACACCGGCGAGCGCGGATACCTCATCCCTGGCCCGGACGAAGGACTCGCGCAGGCCGGGTGTGAGCAGTTCGGCCAGTGGCGCCTTGGCCAGTGCGGGTTCGAGCGCGGCGCGCAGGTTCTCTTCGGCGAGGGTATCGGGCACGAACAGCAGGCCGGGCTTGGTGCAGAACTGCCCCATGCCCATGGTGAAGGAAGCGGCGTACCCGGTGAGAATTTCCACTGCACGGTTTTGCCATGCGGACGGCAGCACGAATACGGGGTTGATGCTTCCGAGCTCCCCATAGAACGGTATCGGCTCCGGTCGGGCGCAGGCGCGGTTGAACAGTGCGCGGCCTCCGGCAGTGGACCCGGTGAAACCAACGGCCTTCACCAATGGATGGTCAATCAGCGCTTCCGCTGCGGCACGGCCGTCGACAACCGCGAAGAGGCCCTCCGGCGCACCGATCCCCCTAAGAGCTTCGAGCACCACTTCCGCCGTCCGCAGCGCGAGCTGCCGATGCCCGCTGTGGATCTTGTGCAGGACGGCGCATCCGGCGGCGAGTGCGGATGCCGAATCTCCCCCCATCACGCTGAAGGCAAAGGGGAAGTTTGAAGCACCGAAGACGCCGACGACGCCGAGGGGTACGTTGACGCGACGAATGTCCGGGCGGGGCCCCATGCCCCAGTTGGGGTCGGCATGGTCCACCGTGGCGTCGAGCGGCACGCCGGCGAGAACCTCCTCGGCGAACAGGTCCAGCTGGAAGGCGGAACGCTTGAGCTCGCCCTGCAGACGGGCCTCACCCAGGTGCGTCTCCGCCTGGCCCAATGCGACCAGTTCATCTGCGTTGTCGCGGAGGGCCGAGGCGATGGCCTTCAGGCGCGCCGCCCGCGTGGACGGGGTTTCAGCGGCAATCTCCAGAAAGGCGCGATGCGCCGCCTGGGCTGTCTGGTCGAGTTCCTCGGCTGTGGTGGCGATGGTCAGTGTGGATGCGGTCATGGGAGTCCTTTCGGCATTCAGGCAGCTCAGCGTGCGTTCAGTTCCTGCCAGCCGGCACCGGTGGGAAATGTCCACCGCGCCGCGGACTCGTCGAGCATCTCTGCACCGACGCCGGGAAGTTTAGGTGCCTGATAGCGCCCACCGGTGACGGTCACTGGCTCAATGAAGTGTTCGTGGAGATGGTCGACGAATTCAATGACCCTGTCCTCCATGGTGCCGCTGACGGCTGCGTAGTCAAAGAAGGAGAAATGCTGGACCAGTTCGCATAGGCCCACCCCGCCGGCATGCGGGCAAACCGGCGTGTTGAATTTCGCCGCCAGTAGCAGGTTGGCGATGTTCTCGTTGACACCGGCAACCCGTGTGGAATCGATCTGCATGATGTCAATGGCGCCCGCCTGCAGCAGTTGCTTGAAGATGATCCGGCTCTGCACGGCTTCGCCCGTCGCCACCTTGATGGGGCGGACGGCCTTGCGGATGGCTGCGTGGGCCAGGATGTCATCGGTGCTGGTGGGCTCCTCGATCCAGTACGGGTTGAAGTCCTGCAGCTGGTTGACCCAGTCAATGGCCTCCTGCTCTTCCCAGCGCTGGTTGGCGTCGATGGCAATGCGGACGTTGGGGCCTACTGCGTCGCGTGCCAACGAAAGACGACGGCGGTCGTCCTCGATGCTGCCTGCTACCTTGAGTTTGATCATCCCGAAACCGTCAGCGACTGCTTCCTTCGAGAGGCGGACCAGCTTCTCGTCGCTGTAGCCAAGCCAGCCGGGCGTGGTGGTGTAGGCCGGGTAGCCGTGCTGCTGGAGTTCCGCAATGCGTTCGTGCTTTCCGGCCTGTCCGCGCTGAAGAATGTCGGTTGCGTCCTGGGGCGTGAGGGCATTGCCAATGTGTGTGAAGTCGACGGCGCTGACCAGTTCCTCGACCGGCATCTCACTCAGCAGCAGCCACAATGGCTTGTTCTCGCGGCGTGCCCGGACGTCCCACAGGGCGTTGACAAGACCGCCGCAGGCCATGTGCGACACACCCTTCTCCGGGCCGAGCCAGCGCATCTGTGAATCGTGGACCAGCCGCCGGGAGGCGTCTCCAAGGTTGTTGACGAGCTCATCGATGTCACGTCCGACCAACAGTTCACCGTAGCTGTCCATCGCCGCGGTGACGAGCTCATTACCCCGACCGCAGGTGAAAACCAGGCCGTAGCCGCGTTCGCCGTCATCCGTTGCTATTTCAACGTAGGCGGCGGAGTAGTCCGGGTCCACGTTCACGGCGTCGGAGCCGGAGAGGTCCAGGGAGGTGGGGAAGCGCACGTCGGTGGTGCGTACTGAAGTGATGCGTGACATGGAAAGTTCCTTGGTTCTGTTTGGTTCGGGCAGTCAGGATTACAGGAAGCCCAGCAGTGTGGGCAGCCCGACGGTAAGCGCGGGGACGAAGGTGATGACCAGGAGGGTGAGGACCATCGGGGCGAAGAAGGGGAGGATGCCCTTGATAACTGTCGGTACCGGCGCCCGGGTCACGCTTGAAAGCACGAAGAGCACCAGGCCTACCGGTGGAGTGATCAGCCCGATCAAGAGGTTGAAGATAACCATGATTCCGAGGTGGATGGGATCAATGCCAAAGGTCTCGGCCACCGGCAGCAGCACGGGTACCAGGATCAGGATGGCCGCGGTCGGCTCCAGGACGCACCCGACAATCAGAAGCAGGATGTTGACGAGTATCAGGAACACGATCGGCTGGTTGGTGATGTCCAGGATCAGATTGGCGGCCACCTGGGGCGCTTGTTCGCGGGCCAAAACCCAGCCGAAGAGGGCGGCGGCGGCCACGATCAGCAGAACTGATCCGGAGGTTTCCACCGTCGTGAGCAGCGTCCGGTAGATTTTGCGCCAGGTCAGCGTCCGGTAGGCCAGGGCCAGGACGAAGATGTAGATGACGCCGATCCCGCTCGCTTCCGTGGGCGTGAAGACGCCGCTGAGGATCCCGCCGAGAATGACGACGGCGGACCCCATCGCGGGCAGCGCCGCCAGCGTAGTCTTCCCCCGCAGCTTCCAGCCGGACCTCGGCAGCCGCAGATCCTCGCGTTTGCGCATGAGCAGCCAGACGGTAAAGCACAGAGACGCGACCAGCACCAAAGCGGGCACAATGCCGGCCATGAACAGGGCGCCCACGGATACTCCCGCGGTGACGGCGTAGATGACCGCAGGAATGCTGGGCGGGATCATTGGGGCGATGAGGCTGGAGGCGCCGGTGACACCTAGGGCGAACTCGCGCTTGTAACCGCGCTCCACCATCGCCGGCACCTGCACCCGGCCCATGGCTGCGGCATCGGCGATCGCCGCTCCGCTCATCCACGAGAACCCGAAGCTGGTGGCAACGTTGACGTATCCGAGGCTGCCGCGGAGATGCCCGATGGCAGCCACTGCGGCGTCGTAGAGCTTGTCCGTAACGCCGGAGACATTGGCCAAGTTGCCCAGGAGGATGAACATCGGCACGGCGAGGATGGCGAAGGTGTCCACACCGGAGACCGTCTGCTGCACCGCCGTCCCGATCCGCGCCGTCGGATCCATGATGACATAGGACACCGACGGGATTAGCAGGGCAAATGAGACGGGAACGCGCAAGGCCAGCAGCACCAGCAGCGCAATAAGCATGATGAGGAGAGTCATGGGAGTCCTTAGACCGCTTCCCGCTCGAGGTTTTCCATGGCGTCGGGGACGACCTCGGGGTGGCGGATGTTGAGGTAGATGTGCAGCGCAGCGTGGAGGAAAATGAGTGCGAATCCGGTGACCGCTGCGCTGTAGACGACACTCATCGGCACGCTGGTGGCCGGAGCCAGGAGCCGGTTGGCGTCGGCGGCGAATTCTGCGCCGGTAACCGCCATCACGCCTGCGGTTGCCATCACGGCCGTTAGAGCGAACGTGTCCAGGACGATCGTCCCGGTCCGTCCCAGCCTGCTGGCCAGCAGGTCCACCGCGATATGGATGCGGCGGGCCATGACGAAGCCGGCGGAGACGAACGTGAACCACAGCAGCGCGAACCGGGCGAGCTCCTCTGTCCAGCTAAAGGGCGCATTGAAGACGTAGCGGCTGACCACCTGCAGCACGATCAGGGCGAGCGTGGCCACCAGGAGCGTACAGGAAGCTGCACGCTCCACATTGACCAGCCCCCGGTAGAGCCGGCTGCGCTGTTCCGCGAAGTCCGGCTCATCCGGTTCCTGCGGGACGCGGGGGCCGGTGGCGATGTTGTTCTCCTTCAGGGCCTCCGACCGCGCACTGCTTGAAATCATCGGGCGTCCTTGATTTCCCGGTACAGCTCGCCCCAGGACTGCTTGAGCATGGCTTTCTCGGCTGCAGCTGCGAGGGATGCGCGGTCAACATCCTCATTGACCTTGATGCCGTCGCCGGACTTCCACTCCTTCAGGATGCTCTGTTCCTGTTCCTCGATGCATTCGCGGGTGGCATCGGCAGCCGGCCCCATCGCGGCTTCAAGGGCGCTGCGCTCTTCGTCAGTGAGGCCCTCGTAGATTGAGCGGCCGGTCGTGATCATGACGCCTTGGATCATGTGGCCCGTGAGGTTGATGTAGTCCTGAACCTCGTTGAACTTGGCGGTGGAAATGGTAGGAATGGGGTTCTCCTGCGCGTCGATGGCCCCCTGCTGGAGGGCCAGGTAGACCTCGTCCAGGGCCATCGGGGTGGCGGTACCGCCCATGGCCTTGATGTTCTCCAGGTACAGCGGTGCGTTGGGGGTGCGGATCTTCAGCCCGGCGAAGTCCTGGGAGCCCTTGATTTCCTTGTTGGCGGTGACGTGGCGGGTGCCGTAGTACCAGCTGGAGAGCACCTTGATGTCGGAGCTCTCGTACAGCTTGTCGAAAACGCCCTTCATGGTGTCGCCCTCGACTGTCTTGGCGAAGTGGTCCACATCCTCGAACAGGTAGGCGCCGTCCAGTACCGCTGCGTCCTTTTCCCAAACGCCGAGGAAGGAAGGGCCCGCCACCGCCATGTCAAGGGCACCGGAAGAAACCTGCTCCAGGGATTCCGACTCGTTGCCAAGCTGAGCGGCGGGGAAGCTTTGGATCTGAAGTCCGCTGCCTTCCAGTTCCTTCTTCAGCGTGGTGACGCCGCACTTCTCAACCGGGTGGCCGGCGTCGTACACATGGGCAAGGCGCAGGGTCTTGGCATCGGCATCTACCTGCGCCACCTTGTCACGGTCAACAGGGGCGCCGACGCTGCAGGCTGACAGAAGCATGGCGGCGCTCGCAGCGAGGCCCAGGGCGGCACCCGTACGACGACGGCGGGCAGGGGTGGAGTTTTCAAGCTTCATTGTTTGAGTTCCTTAGGGATACGTGTTGTGCGGAGGGTCGATGTGATCGGTTGAGTTGGACTGCTGATGTGTTCAGTTGAGCGTAGGGAGGGAGAGTTCATGTGCGAGCAGACGAAGCTGGTCTGCTGTGGAGGCGGGTAGCCGTACGGAGGTCGCGGCTTCGGTCTCACGTGTGCGTTCCGGGTCCCCCGGCGCGTGCACCGTGCGGCCGGCCGGTCCCGAATGCCGGACGCGCTGCTGAAGATCTGCAACGCGGGCCGCGGTGTGGGCACGGCCCGCGAAGGCAGCGGCGTCGATTCCGACAACGAGGTGCCCGTTGTTCATCCGGGACGCGGGATTGGACCAAATGTCGATGGTTTCGTATGCGAATGTTGCGTCGGTGAGCGACGAGGCGAAGGCCTCAAGGAGCACCGAGACAGCCGAACCTTTGTGGCTGCCGAAGGGAATCATGGACCCGGCCGCCGCCGCTGCGGGATCGGTGGTGGGGTTTCCCTCAGAATCCACAGCCCAGCCCTCGGGTAGGGGTTTGCCCTCGTTCCGGGCAGCAATGACCTTGCCGTAGGCGCCGTTGCTTGTGGCGAGGTCGGCAATCAGGGGCCACCCGTCGGCGCTTGGCGCGCCGAGAGTGAGCGGGTTTGTTCCAAGCACTTTCTCCAGGCCGCCGTGCGGTGCCACCACCGGTCCGGTGGAGGACGTGATGAAGGAAAGGAATCCTGCCTCGGCGAGCTGGTCGCTCCAGTAGGCGCCCGCTCCGTAGTGGCTGCTGTTGGCGACTGCAACGGCGGCTATGCCGTGTTCGCTGCCCGCTTCGATGACCCTGCGAACCGCGGCCTGCATCGCGACCTGGCCGAGCGCACCGTCGGCGTCGAGCATGGCCACGGCGCTCCGGGTGGAGGAGAAGGTCATCGCCGGGGTGGCGTTAATGCCGCCGAGACGCAGCGCCTCGGCGTACAGCGGAAGGCGCAGCAGTCCGTGCGAGAAGATGCCTCGCTGGTCTGCCTGGACCAGCGAGTGGGCCGTCAGTTCAGCGTCTTCAGCGGGGACGCCGCGGGCCTGCAGTACCGTGGCCGCGAGTTGGACCAGGTCAGTGACCAAATACGTCTGGTGGGTTTGCAACGTTGGAGACCCTTCGAAATATAGGAATTATCAGAATCCTATACAGAAGTGGGCCGCATCACAAGCCCCGGAGCAGAGGGTCCGTCCAGTGGGGTGAAAAAGCCGGTTGGCCGTGGTGGTGTGGACCGGGCGGCTCGACATGCAGTCGAGTCGTCGGGCTGGCCCGGAAGCACGCTTTACGGGGAGCAGGCCGTGATTCTGTAGAGGGTGCGCTTCCCGTCGGAAAGGGCTTCCTCGATTCCTTGGCCAATCGGCACATTGTAGAAACCCGGCCATTGCTTCAGGCTTGCACTGCCGTGCGACCGGCCCGGGGCGTCCTGGTAGAAGTGGGTGGCACCCAGCGTCCGCAAAGCCTCACATACGGCGGGGTCGGTGGCTAACTTGTTGAATCTGGTCCGGAGCAGTTCCTTTGCTGCGCTTCCGGTCGACGCCGACCCAAGCTGCGTGTAGACCACGCGCCTGCCGGTCAGGGCGTAAAAGTAGGTTTCCCCGTTGAACGGGTCTCCCACCACCACCGCATCCGGCGGCAGCATGGCACCCGCGCGCTCAATGAAGGCCTGTTCGCCGCTGGACAGGATCCCGTGGCCTGGCCGGCTGGAAGCCTCATAGTTTTGCGCGGTGACCGCGACCCGCTCCACGGACCTGAAGTTCCCCGAAGAGGCATAGAGGCCCCAACCGGCGGCGGCCAGCGCCGCGGTGAGGGCAACCGCACCGGCGGGCACCCGCCGTCGGACGCTTCTTTCGGGCAACCGCCGGAGCAGCGGGCGGAGGGACGCCGGCACCAGAACGGCAAGCGCCAGCGCAGCCAGGAGACTGCCGGCCATGGCGATGAACGGAGCGATCCGCTGGGTGTCCTTGTACCAGAAGCCTGTCAGCCAGCGGAGGCTGTTTTCCGGTCCGGCGGCCAGCACGTAGAGGCCTGCGAACACCAGCCACGCAGCGGCCAGTGGACGTGCTTCCCTGACGGCGAGGGCCAGCATCGCGCCAGCGATCACCAGGATCCCGATGGCCAGATTGAAATCGTCAGGTGCCGGCGGCGACAACCGGGGGAACCTTGGCAGATCGAAAAACGCCAGGTACAAGGAGTCCGGGATCTCCGCACGGACAGTCCTCGGATAGGCCATGACGCCCGCCAGGATCCTGGAGTTGGTCACGGCCGCCACTGCGGCGGCAGCCAGGGCGGCGAGCACGACGGCGGTGGCCGCCGTCCGCAGCGGGCGGTGCCTGATGCCGCGGACCAGCATCGGGACGGCGGCGGCCACCATGAACGGCAAGGCCGCGGCTGCCAGCGCGAACAGGGTGCTCGGATGCGCGGCCGCACAGCCTGCCATGGCCGCCAGGAGGACTGAAGTGAGCAGGAGCCGGTCCCGGACTGCGCCCTCCTTCGGGGTGGAGAGCTCCCGCAGCAGGAGGACCGCCACCGCCAGCGCGGCCGGCACCAGGGCAGTGCCCAGCCCGTTGGGCCACTGGCCGCTGCGGACCAGTTGGGAGAAGGGAAAGCTCACGAATGACGCACCGATGACGGGGGCCAGGGCCCATGCGGCGCGGTGGCGGGGGAGGACGGCCATCGCCAGGAACGCCAGGCCAATTGGCCAGGCCAGCCCGCCGATGACCACCGAGGACAGATTGGCCGTTTCCGCCACGCTGCCCGGCACCAGGGCTACCGCGCTGTGCCACCCGGCCGGGTAATAGGTGGGCCGGCCGGCGCCGAACAACGGCGCGACGCTCCAGGGAGTGGCCGCGCCCGATTCCTGGATCCAGCGGAGCACGTTCAGGTGGAACACCGGATCCCATCCCTGCGATGCGGTGCCGGGGCTGCCTATCCCGCGGAGCAGGGCCACGGACGTCACCGCTGCGGCGAAGGCCACTCCTGCCCCGACAGCAAGCGATATGGGACGGGCGCGCAGTCCACGCCCGCGCGGTAGGGAAACGCCGGGTACCAGCGGGGTCCTGAACGGGAGCCGGCGGCCCGCAAGCCAGGCGCCGCCCGCTGCCGGGACAGTCAGGAGCGCGGCAGTCGGGAGGTTCCAGGGGAGGCCCGTTCCGGCGGCCACGAAGGTGCCCGCCGAGAGGACGGCCAGGCTCACCGCGGGAGCTACCGCGACGGCGGCCGGCCAGCCGGGTTTGAACGGCAGGAGGACCAGCAGGCCGGGGACGAAGAAGACCGCGGTGAGCAGCATGACGGTCGGGACCGACGGGGCCAGCCCAGGAAGCCAATCAAGCATGTGGGTTAGGCGCTCCGGGACGGGGCTGACGGCTTCCGGGAAGCTCCCCCTGACCTGGTCAGTCCGGCCGGGAGGGCAGCGAGGGCATCGGAAGCCCGCGCCGCCACGAAGCGCCGCGCTGCCGCTGCGCGGTGCAGGAGCAGTTCAGTGCGGGGCAGCGGCGGATAGATGCTGCGGGCTTCCGCGAGCTTCCGGTCCACCAGTGCCTGGAGGTTCCGGTGCAGCAGATTGGGCTGTTCCGGTGTCGCGGGGCGTTCACTGCCGTGCCCGTCCCCGCCCGCGGGCTCTTCGAAAGCAAGGGCCCACCCACTGCCCAGGGCGGCCACCGATTCGTGCTTGACGTCGTAGTAGCCCTTCTTCATGCCCACGGCCGTGCCGCCGGCACCCGCTGCCGCTGCCAGCAGGTGGAAGTGGAACCGGCTGGTTACCCAGGTCTGCTCGGCCGACAACGGCAGGCCCTCGCTCCAGATCCGGACAAACGGGATGAACCGCTCTTCCGGAATCAGGTCCGCCAGCGACTCGTACGCGAGCCGGTCGGCGCCGGGAATGGCTTCGAGGTAATAGGCGGTGGTTCCCCGGGCGGCTGCTTCCTGCACCGCTGAACGGGCAAGTTCCACAGCTTTGTCGAACCGGTCAGCGTCGACGGTGTCGCTTTGGATGCAGACGTACAGTCCCGGCTCCGCCGGAGCACGGCCTATTTCAGCGGTGACGCCCAGGAAGGCGTCATCGAGTTCGTGCGGGATGCCATAGGCGAGTGCCCCGGCCTCGTCCCGGGATGCGGCATGGGTGAAGCCCTGGAAGAGGGACCCCACCGGAGGCTCGGAAAGCGCGGGCATCAGGCCCTGGCCGGTGGCCACCAGGCGTGCGCCGGTGACCTCGTGTACGGCCTGCATGGCTACCACCAGTCCGGCGTGGGCCGGCCAGGTGCCGTTGACGAAGCCGCCGCCGATGAGGTGGAGCGTTTCGGCTTCGCGCAGCTTGAGCAGTCCGAGGTCATAGAGGGGCGAGCCCAAACCGGTCACGCGGGCGCGGATCGTCTCTGCCGCGGCATCGGGTGCAAGCTCTGAGGTCCCGTGCACCAGCCGCCAAAGGGTGTTCGTGACGCGCAGCCGGGGGTGCATCCCTTCGAACAGGACCTGCGCCAGCCCTGGCTGGGGGCAGTCGAGCCAGACGTCGGTGCCCGGGCGGACTTTGGCCAGGTATTTCAGCCACGCGGCGGCAATGAATTCATCACCGAAGTTGGGATTGCCCGAAGGGCCGATCAGATAAATGGGGCCCGGCTGCATGCAGTCGACTATATCGTTCCCCGGCGGCCCGTCACGGCGCCGCATATCTGCCCACCCAGTCGACCAGCGGGCGCAGCTGTTCCCAGCGTGCCGAAATCTCCTGCGCTGCCGCAGGCGTGGCCAGCCAGTCCGGTTTGCCCAGTTCCAGGCCCGCAGACAGCGTCTTATGCTTCAGAAGTTCCGAGCGGGGGTGGTCCCGGTCAAAGCCGCGCGGCACGGTCTTGAGTCTCTCGCCGTCCAGGGTAAACCCCGCCGCCGCAACACCGTCAACGATGTGCCGCAAGGCTTCCCCTGTCCCGGACGCATCCACGGAATTGCGGTAGCGGGCCAGTTGGGCAGGGGTGTGGGAATGATACCCGCCCCCTACCAGCAGCCCGTCCGCGCTGATCCGAAGGTAGTACCCCACCCCTTCCAGGGTGGAAGCGAAGGCGCCCTGCGCTGTCTTATAGGGTGATTTGTCCTCGGCAAACCTGATGTCCCGGTTGGGCCGGAAGAGCTTGCCGGGACCGAACCGGGGCGTCAGTTGCGCCAGGAGAGCCGTGACGGGATCCCGGACAAGGCCGGTGTAGTTGTCCTTGTGCTCCAGCCACCACTGCCGGTTGTTGTTTTCCTCCAGTTCGGCATAAAAGCTGAAGGCTTCGGCAGGGATCCCCTGGAAATCAGTCATGTACCGAGACTAAGGAAGGCCTGCCCCGGACGCCATGGCGCTGCCGTCGTATGTGGAAAACACTCCGCCCCGCCACGGAAACCGTAGCGGGGCGGAGAGTCTCGAGTGAGGGATCTAGCCGATCTTGTTGGCTGCCTCAGCCTCGGACAGCTGAGCGGCACCCAGGTTCGCGCGCAGCTTGGCGCCGAGTTCGGCGTCGACGTTGGTCCAGTACTGGATGGCGCGTTCCTTGATGCCCGGGCTCTTTACGCCGCCCACGGCACCGGTAATGGTGTCCAGGAAGCGGGCCTTGGCGGCGTCGTCGTAAACCTCGCGGTACAGCGTGCCGGCCTGGACGAAGTCGCTGTCCTCGGCGTGGAGGGAGTGGGCAGCGAGGGTCAGTTCGCCGTCGTTCTCCCAGCCGCCGGCGGGGTTCTGCGGCTCGACCGCAGCAGGCCCGCCCACGGAGTTCGGTGCGTACACCGGAACAGAGGGGGCGTTGAAGTGGTAGCGCCCGGCGCCGTCCTGGCTGTAGTTGTTGACCTGGTTCTTGGGCTGGTTCACCGGGATCTGGGCGTGGTTGGTGCCCACGCGGTAGCGGTGCGCGTCCGCGTAAGAGAAGATGCGTGCCTGCAGCATCTTGTCCGGGGAAGCGGCGATGCCGGGCACGAAGTTCGACGGCGCGAAGGTGGCCTGCTCAATCTGCGCGAAGTAGTTCTCCGGGTTGCGGTTCAGCTCCATGGTGCCCACCTTGATCAGCGGGTAGTCGCCGTGCGGCCACACCTTGGTCAGGTCGAACGGGTTGAAGCGGTAGGTCTTGGCGTCCTCGTACGGCATGACCTGGACGTGCAGGTCCCAGGAGGGGAAGTTGCCGGCTTCGATGTTCTCGGAAAGGTCGCGGATGTAGAAGTCGGCGTCGGAGCCGGCCAGTGCCTCGGCCTGCTCGGAGGTCATGGAGTTCACACCCTGGTTGGACCTGAAGTGGTACTTGACCCAGAACCGCTCGCCGGTGGCATTGATCCACTGGTAGGTGTGCGAGCCGTAGCCCTGCATCTCGCGCCAGGAGGCGGGCAGGCCGCGGTCGCCCATGAGCCAGGTGACCTGGTGGGCGGACTCGGGGGAGAGGGTCCAGAAGTCCCACTGCATGTCGGCGTCGCGCAGGTGCGTGCCCGGCAGGCGCTTCTGGGAGTGGATGAAGTCCGGGAACTTGATGCCGTCGCGGATGAAGAAGACGGGGGTGTTGTTGCCCACGAGGTCGTAGTTGCCCTCGGACGTGTAGAACTTTACGGCGAAACCGCGGGGGTCGCGCCAGGTGTCCGGGGAACCGTTCTCGCCGGCGACGGAGGAGAAGCGGATCAGCATTTCGGTCTCGACGCCGGGCTGCAGGAAGGCAGCCTTGGTGTATGCGGAGACGTCCTCGGTGGCCTTGAACGTACCGAATGCGCCGCCGCCCTTGGCGTGCACTACGCGCTCCGGGACGCGCTCGCGGTTGAACTGGGCCAGCTTTTCCACCAGGTAGTGGTCGGTCAGAATGATGGCGCCGTCGGCGCCGACGGACCTGGAGTGCGCGTCGGATGTGACGGGGGCACCCGACTGGGTTGTGGAAACGGCAGTCATTGTTCTCCTATTTCTCTGATTCTTGCGAGGGATTGTGGGGAGGAAGCTGTTGGGCCTGCTGGCATTCCTGGCAGATGCCCTGGTACAGAACGTCCGCGATCTGGATGGTCATCGGCTTGGCACCCGGGTTCCAGTGCGGGGTGAGGCAGGGGGCGTGCCCGACGGCGCAGTCGACGTCCTCCACGCGGCCGCAGCTGACGCAGACGGCGTGGTGGTGGTTGTCGCCTACGCGTGTTTCATACAGCGCGGGGGAGTGGGGCGGCTCGAACCGGCGCAGCATGTGCAGGTCGGTGAGGTCTCCCAGTACCACGTAGACGGACTGCGCCGTCAGCTCCGGGAGCTCGGCGCGGGCGGCGGCCAGGATGCTTTCTGCCGGGGAATGCGGATGGCGTTCGACGGCGGCCAGCACGGCGAGGCGCTGCTTGGTCACCCTCCGGCCGTGGGCACGCAGGGCGGCAGCCCATGAGTCGTGGCCGTCCAGGAGTTCCGTCATGGGACCATTCAAGCACTTATTATGAGTACTTCACAATAAGGGTTGGCTAAGCTGCCGATTCCCCCGCGTTTTGCCTATTAGGGTGTCAGGGTGGGAAGACTTCTGGCCGATGTGACGCCGCTCAGGGAGAGCCCGGCGTTCCGCCGGCTGTGGCTCGGATCCGCGGTGTCCGCCGTCGGAAGCCAGCTCACCCTGGTGGCCGTCAGCCTGGAGGTGTACCGGCTGACCCAGGACAGTTTCTATGTGGGACTTCTGGGCATTTTCGCGCTGGTGCCGCTGGTGTTCGGCGGGCTGATGGGCGGCTCGATCGCGGACTCGCACGACCGCCGGAGCGTGGCGCTCGCTGCCACTGCGGTCCTCTGGTTAACCACCGGGCTCATTGCGCTGCAGGCTTGGCTGTCGCTGGGAAACGTGTGGATCCTTTATGCGTTGGTGGCACTGCAGAGCGGAGCCCAGGCCATCAACCAGCCCGCCCGGAGCGCCATCATTCCCAGCCTGGTCCGGCGCGAACTGCTCCCGGCCGCCAACGCCCTGAACATGCTGTCCATGGGCCTGTCCATGACCGCCGGCCCGCTGCTGGCGGGGCTCCTGGTTGCCTGGGTGGGCTTCGCCTGGACCTATACCTTGGACTTCGCCAGCTTCGCGTTTGTCCTCTGGGCGGTGTTCCGGCTGCCTCCCCTGCCGCCGGACGGGACTCGGAGCAAGGCAGGGATCCGGTCCGTGATCGAGGGCTTCCGTTTCCTGGGCACCCGGCCGAACGTGCGCATGACGTTCATCATCGACCTCATCGCCATGATCCTCGCCCAGCCCCGGGCGCTGATTCCCGCGATCGGGGCGGTAATGATCGGCGGCGGGGAGGCCACCGTGGGCATCCTCCTTGCGGCTACAGCTGTCGGCGCGTTCCTGGCCGGGCTGTTCTCCGGGCCGCTGGGCGGCATCCGCAGGCAAGGAACCGCAGTGGTGGTCTCGGTCATGGGCTGGGGCGCGTCCATTGGCGGTTTTGGCCTGGTGGTGCTGCTGGCCGGACGTTCCCCGGATGGTGCGGTTACGGCCTGGCTGGTCCCGGCGACGCTCTGTTGCATCCTGGCAGGCATCGCCGATTCCATCAGTGCCGTGTTCCGGAACACCATCCTGCAGTCAGCAACCCCTGACCACCTCCGCGGCCGGCTGCAGGGTGTCTTCATTGTGGTGGTGGCCGGCGGGCCGCGGGTGGGGGACCTGCTGGCCGGCGGCGCGACTAAGATTTTGAGTGAGGGCTGGGTGCTGCTGCTCGGCGGCGCGCTGTGCATCGGCGTTGCGTGGCTGGCGGCCAGGCTGCAGCCGGGCTTCACCGCGTACGACGCCCGCCACCCGGCCCCCTAGCGGCAACTGTTCGCGTGGCAGACGGGAGTGGAAATGCACAAGCACTACAACGGACTCAAGACCGCGGCGCTCTTCGGCGTTCTATGGGCGGTGCTGCTGGGACTGGGCGGGTTGATCGGGCTGAATACCCGTAGCTCGACGCCCATCTGGATCATGGCCCTGGTCGGGGTGGCCACCACCGCCTACGGTTACTGGAACAGCGACAAGATCGCCATCCGCTCCATGCAGGCCTATCCCGTGACCGAGGCCCAGGCCCCGCAGCTGCACCAGATCGTCCGTGAGCTCTCCGTCCGCGCCAACCAGCCCATGCCGCGCATCTACCTCTCGCCCACCATGAACCCCAACGCCTTCGCCACCGGCCGCAGTCCGAAGAACGCGGCGGTCTGCTGCACCGAGGGAATCCTCCAGCTGCTCGACGCGCGCGAACTCCGCGGAGTCCTGGGCCACGAACTCATGCACGTCTACAACCGGGACATCCTCACCTCGTCCGTGGCGGCCGCCGTCGCAGGCGTGATCACGTCTGTGGGCCAGATGCTCCTCTTCTTCGGAGGCGGGGACCGGAGGGGCGCCAATCCGCTGGCCATGATTGCCATGGCGCTCCTGGCACCGTTCGCGGCCTCGCTGATCCAGCTGGCTATCTCCCGCACCAGGGAGTACGACGCCGACGAGGACGGTGCGCAGCTTACCGGCGACCCTTTGGCGCTGGCCTCAGCCCTCGCCAAGATCGAGCGCGGCGTCACCATTGCGCCGCTGCCGCAGGACCAGCGGCTGGTGAACGCCTCGCACCTGATGATCGCCAACCCGTTCCGCGGCGGGGCGATGACCAAGCTTTTCGCCACCCATCCGCCCATGCGGGACCGGATTGCCCGGCTTGAGCGGATGGCCGGCAGGCCGCTGGTTTAGCTGCGGAAGTTCACGAACTGCAGGTCCGCTTCTTCAAAGTCCTTCAGCAGTGCCATGGTGGCCTGGAGGTCGTCGCGGGATTTGGATGTGACGCGCAGTTCATCGCCCTGGATCTGGGACTTGACCGATTTGGGGGCCTCGTCCCTGATGAGCTTGTTGATCTTCTTGGCCAGGTCCTGGGCGATGCCTTCCTTGATGGAGGCTTCCAGGCGGAACTCCTTGCCGGAGGCGTACGGCTCGCCGGTGTCCAGCGACTTGAGCGAGATGCCCCGCCGGATCAGCTTTGACTGGAGGACGTCCAGCACGGCAAGGACGCGTTCTTCGGAGTTGGCCTTCATGAGGATCTTTTCGCCGCTGAAGTCCACTTCAGCGCCGACGCCCTTGAAGTCGTACCGCTGGGCCAGTTCCTTCTGCGCCTGGTTCAGGGCGTTGGCCACTTCCTGCTTATCCACTTTGCTTACGACGTCGAACGTTGACTCGCCTGCCATGACTCTCCTTTTGCGGTGGTGCCGGGGTTGGGCCCTGTGCGCGGACGGGGCCGGGGATCACTGCCGTCAAGCCTAATACGGATACCCGTTCCCTAGGGTTACGGACTTCACAGTTCCCTCTCAGCGGAAACGGGGACGGAGCCGCGCCTGATCCGCCATGAATTCCGCGCAGTTCCGCGGCTTCTGTGCTGTCGGGGAGTCCGATTCGATTCTTCGGCGGAAGTTCTGTAAAGTTGTCTTGCCCGCGGTTACCGGAAGCGGAACGGCCTGGAAACAGACGCTCTGCAGACTGCAGCCGGGGGTGATCTTCTTTTGAAGTTCGGCAGATTACCCGAGCGGCCAAAGGGGGCTGACTGTAAATCAGCTGGCAACGCCTACGGGGGTTCGAATCCCTCATCTGCCACTTCGCCGTAATGGCGGGGAATTTAGACCCATCGGAGCCTCCCCCAGGTTCCGGTGGGTCTTTTTTATTGCTCTGTGAGCACAGTTGTGAGCACACTGCTGCTCACGCGCTGCTTCCTGGCCGGCAGCTGGGACGAAATACCCTCCGCCGCTGCCTTCGCCGTCGCGTCGAACATGTGCCCGTACAAGTCCCTCGTGATGGCACTGTTTGAGTGGCCCAGCATCTTGGACACAATGGCCACGTCCGTCCCGTCCTTGATGGCCAGGGACGCTGTCAGGTGCCGCATGTCGTGGAAGCGCATCATCGGCAGCCCGGCCTTCTCCACAAGGACCTCGAAGAGCTTGGACGGGTATCCCGGGCGGAGCTCCCGGCCGTCCTCGTAGGTGAACACGCGGCCGCTGTCCTGGTACGCCTCGCCCCACTGCTCCCGCTCGGCGGCCTGCTGGATCTGCCACGCCACCAAAGCCCCGGTGGCCCGGTCATTGAGGGCCACCCGGCGGTCCCTGCCCGCCGCTGTCTTGGCGGTGACTTCCTTGACGTCCTGGCCGACCTGCACCAGCTGCACGCGCACCGTCAGGGCCCGGTTAGCGAGGTCCACGTCCCCCCAGCGGAGCCCGCACAGCTCACCGCGGCGCATGCCCGTGAGGATGGCGACCTCGAACAGGGGAGCGAGGCGGTGCCCGACCCTCCCGTTAGGGCGGCTGTGGCTGTCCACGTTCTCGAAATCGGCGATGAAGTCCAGGAACTCCCCGGCCTGGGCGGGCTCCCAGACCTTGATCCGCTTCTTCTCCGCCTTCGGGAGGCGGATCTGGGCTGCCGGGTTGTCCTCGATCAGATCCTCCCGCAGCGCGTCCCCCAGCGCCGACGAGAGCGTCGCGTGGATCCGCCTGATGGTCACGGCGCCGCGGCCGTCGTCCTCGAGCTGCTGCACCATCGCGGACACCTGGTACTTCCGCAAGCTGGTCAGCTGCAGATGCCCCAGGACAGGCACAATGTCATTCTCGATGTACCGGCGGTACATCCGGACCGTGGACGGTTTCAGGCCGGCGTGCTGCTCGTGCCGGTCCAGCCATTTCGTGAGGTACTCACCAACCTTGATGCGGTCGAACTTGAAGTTCTTCGCCATGAGCTTCTTCTCGTCGGCGTTCCTCGCGGTCCTGGCCGCCTCCGCTGACGCGTACTTGTAACTGGTAACGTACCGGCGCTTACCGGTAACGGGATCTGTGCCGGCCGACAGCCGGTAACCCCACGTCCCATGCCTTGGGTTCTTCAGCTTCGGGCATGCTTTCCCGTACTGCTTCCCCGCCTCATCCCGGCAACCGCAGCGCCGGCTAACTTCCGCCATTGTCAAAGTCTCCTAACGATGTCAGTGATTCTGTTGTCCATATCCTGGAGCGGCAGTCGAACTTTCTCTTCGAGTTGAACCTGGGCGATGCGAACTGCTCCCCACACGTCCCGGACTTCGTCCATAAGCGCCAGTAGCAGTTCGGCAGACTCGCGAGCATTGGCACCATGTAACAGATCTGACGTCGTCAATTTGAGGTTCCCAACCTGGACGTCCTCGGCTTCCATGGGCGGGACGAGCAGCATTGATGGTGTCTCTCCGAGGACATAGGAGATCGCAACAAGGTCGTTGGCAGTCATCGCCCTGTCACCGTTCTCCATGGCTGAGACGGTTTGTCTCTTCCAAGGTTTGCCCAAGGCATCTTCCATCTTGGACCCGAACTCTGGCACGTCCATACCAAGCTCGATCCGGCGCTTTCGAGCGTTGTGCCCGACTACCTTCGACATGTCCCACGTCATTTAGTCTCTGCTTTCCTTCGGCCCCCGCCATCTATCTGTCAAGAGATAGCTTGCCATAAAAGAAAGTTCTTGCAAAGGCTATCGAGTGTGTGTAATGTCGTTCTTGCAAGGAAAAACTTGCGATAGCAGAAAATCCTAGACAAGGAGCGGTTGATGGCAACGGAAACCAACGAGCGGCCGACGCTCACCGTCGCAGAAGCCAAAGAAATCGCCGGCGTGGGCCTCAGCCAGATGTACGCCGCGATCAAAGAGGGCAAGGTCCCGTCAGTTCGGATAGGCCGGCGGATCCTGATCCCTCGCAAGAAGTTCATGGCGATGCTCGATGGCGATGCGGCCTGAGGCAAAAAGAAACGGCCCGGTAGCTGTAACTACCGGACCGCCCATCGAAAACCAACCAGCAGAAGGAATCCGAAAAATGTTCAAGACCCAGCTTACGCCCCCAGTAATCAACCGGCCAGCCCCAACCCGGCCTCAGCCCGGCATCGTCTACACGCAGCGGGGCAGCACCTACGGCGCTCTGATTGCAGGAGCCCGTCGATGAGCACGGTAAAGGCGCCCACGATCAACCACCGGATCAGCAACCATGTGAATCTTGAAGAGTCAGCGCGTACCGGCATTCCAGTAACGGGGCTGTGCGGAGTCTCCTTCGTGATCCGGTGGCAGAAGCCCGGCGCCGTTGTGGCCAAGACAGACGGAATTGCCTACCGGTGCTTCACATGCGAGTACCGGTTTGAAGCCCTGAAAGCTGGCGTGTCCATTCCCACCGGAGGCGAAGCTGAAGCGCCGGTCTGGAACGGGTGGGAGATCCATGATTTTGGGGCACTCATTACTCAGGCCGCCTACGGGGAGATCATCGCCGTGGACGACCTCCCCGCAGGAACCCTGGGCGAGTGGTCATGGGTAAGACGGGGGCGGGGTGGCAAGCCGGAGATCGTCCTGAATGTCAGTCGAACGGCGCACACGAAGCACCATGGCGATTGGCCACGTGAAGAGCAGCTGGCCCACATGATGCTCCACATCGAAGAGGGTTCGCAGTGCGCCGGTGCCGATCCGCAGCATTGGGGCGCCAACGAACGGCAACTCGACACCCGCGCCATGCAGCGTATGGGCCGGGAGAGCTGTCGTAGCCACAGTATCTGGGACGAGGGGAGCCGCCGGATGGTGCCTTGGGAGCTGGAGGCCCAACGCACCACATCCCACGTGGCCAAGAGCGAGCTTCGCCGCCGCTCCACGGTGCCGGCTTCGGTGGGCGCCCCAAAGGGCCGGCGCTGATGGCCGGGCAGACGAGGCCGGGGGAGCTCACCCTGGCCGACGTCCAAACAGGGGCAGCCAACTACATGCTCGGACACCTGCAGATGACCATCGCCGGCGGCCAGAGCATTACCCCCGCGAAGTGGCAGCAGGCAATCGAAGACACGGTCGCGTTCCAGCGCCGCATGGCAGACAACGCAGGAGCAGCCAGCACTGGCGCCTGACATGAGAACGAAAGCAGGGGAGGAGGTCACCTATGGGAGCTAGCAACGTGGCGAAGGTCTTCGCCTACTGGTGCCACCTCGACCACAGGGAGGCTCGCGGGCTTGCTTTCATGGCCAACACCTCAATGGACCAGCACGAACCTCCCGTGTACTTCGGCGGCTGGGAAGCGCTTGCCGCGGCCCTCGGCGGCGATCCCACCAGGAACCCGTCCAATGCCAAGCGAACAGCGATGAGGGTCTTGTCCGGGCTTCGGACAGCCGGCGCCATCGTTTCCAGTGGAGAGGCCAGGTTCAACGTGCGGGCAGAGTACGCGATCACACTCGATCCCAATGAGACGTACGAACCCACGGGTAAGGGCCGGGAGATCTCTTGGGTGAAGGTCCCAAGGCCAACCAGGGTGACAGCTACGGACACCCAACAGGGTGACAGCTACGGACACCCAGATAAACCCGTAGCTGACACCCAACAGGGTGACAGCTACGGTCCCGCGAGGGTGACAGCCACAGACACCCCTAGAAGTACTCAGGAACAACAAGAGAAATACAAAGAGGAAAAAAGCATCGGCGAAGTGCCCGTCTCACCTACGGGAGACACCACCACCGACTCCACCGCCGCTCTCGAAAGCTACCTCGACGATCAGGACCACGGCTGGAACGTCCAGGACGAACGCAACCGCCAATCAGCCCTCCTCCTCCAGCGCCAAGCCGAATACGAACAAAGCCAAAGGAAGACAGCATGACCCTCAACTTCCAAGAACTCGTCCAACAGCACAAGGGAAACCGCAGCTACGCCCAAATCTCCGCAGCCGCCGGCGGCACACCCACCACCAAGGCACTCCAATCGATCGTCAAAGACGGATTCAAACGCATCCCAGACGCCGACACCCTCACCGGGGTATCCCGAGCCTTCGGCATCAGCACCCGCGAGCTCCTCCTCGCAGCCGCAAGGACCATCGGCCTCGACGTCGACAACACCAGCCCCAACCCCGAACGCCCCGGAACCTCAGAACCCGAAGAGCAGATCTACTACTGGCGCAACCACGCCGAACACTACAAAGCACGGGCACTGGGCGCAGGCGTTACCGGACGGTCAGGGGGATCACGTACATGCGCGTAGGTAAGCCCGATGGGCACGTAACCGGGCAGGAACAGGAATCGCTGGCGGCAGGCTTCGGGGCCCGGCTCCGGGAGCTTCGGGAAGCGGCCGGGATGACGCGGGCACGGCTGGCCACGCTGGCCGGCGTGGCTGAGATGACCGTTGAATTCCTGGAGACCGGGCACCGGCGTCCCGGGAAGACCACGTTGGCGGCCATGGGCGCGATCCTTAGCCCCCAGAATGCCGATGCTGTGGCTCAGGAGCTAACTGAGTTGGCGGGAGGCTCTGCGCGGCCGGGGTGGAAGCGATCCACGCCGCCGGGGCGCCGCGGCCTGACGCTCGAGCAGGCCCGGCGTGCTTTGCAACTCGCACGGGACGACCGGGCCCTGGCCCGGAAGGTTCACGGGTTCCGGCCCAGCGCAGCCGCTGAGGGGCACCTGAAGAGGGCGGATGCGGCCGTGAAGGACGCGCAGCTGGATCTCCGGCGGGCTGAGAGTCTCGCCGCGATCGGCCCGCACGTCGCACACACAGCCGAGTGCCCAGCCGGGGGAGGTGTGACCCCCATGTCAGCTGATTGACCATCAGCTAACCGGCCAGAAATCGCCGTAAACACAAGCCACATTTGACCAGTGATCACAACGTGAGCACGCACCAACCAGCCCAGGAGGCACCCTTGCAGGACTACATCACCAAACTCACGGAGCTGCAGCGCAGCTACGGCATCGCCACCACGGAGGCGAAGAACTACAGCAACCCGGACTTGTCCGCGGAAGGCCTGGCAAAGCGCCGGGCGGAGCTCGAAGCCAAGGCACTCAACGAGCACCAGCAGAAGCTGAACGAGCTGACAAGCAGCTTCCAGCGCGATGCCGCCGCAGCCAAGGAAGCCGCCCGCAAGGGGATACCAGCCCCGCCGGCTGACACATCCCAAGCATGGGGGAGGGCCAAGATGCTCTTGGACGCCGGGCAGTCGCTCCAGCAGATCGTGGCTAACGCGGACACTGCCATGCTCCACGCCCTCACCGAATGGGGACCCACATACCTGGAGGCCGAAGCCTACAAGGGGCGCAGTGACGATTGGGCAGAGGTCAAAATCGATGCAGGACCGCTACAACGCTCCATCCAGCAGCGTTGGGGCCAGGTACTCGGCGGTGACGCTCCGGAACTACTGGAGAAGGGGAAACAGGCCGAGGTAGCCGAGGCGCAATTCCTGACCACCGCGGAACATTTCGGCCACAAGCTCAACGGCGTCGCCACCGCATCGGACGATTGGACCGCCGCGATTGAGGCCAAGCTGGCCGGCCAGCGGGCAGCGGCGGACCTCTCAATGAAGGACGGTAGCGCAGCATGAAAATCACGAGCCCAGACAAGACGTACACGGGGACCTCGGCTTATGGGCCCACCACTTTGAAGTTCAAGGACGGCACCGCAGAGGTGGACGACCTGCCCGCCGGGGTGCGCCTGTACCTGCAGTCCGCCGGGTACGGCATCGACTCCAAGCCCACCCCACCGGAGGCCCCGGAGATCCCCGACCCGCGTGACGTCGACGGCACGCTACAGCTCGGCTCACCCCTCCGTGACGCCGCGGTGAATCCTCGTCCGGAGGATTACGGAGTGCCCGTGAACGCCGGCAAGGAAGGGCAGAAGGGCAACCCCCATGGCCCGAACGTTGTCAGCATGCAGGCAGTAAGCCCCCGCAGCGGCAACCCGCCCAAAGTCGATGGCGAGCCGGGGACGGCATAACCACCAAAAAGCCTCCTGCCGCCGTGACCCTCCAAGCGCGGCGGCAGGAACCCACCCCTGTTGCCGGGGTGCAGCGCCCGGCAACAGGGACCGCAATGACAAGAATGAATGACGTCCGTCACAAACATGGCGTGCGTAAACTTAGGCTGATACTGTCAGTCCATAAACACCGACCCCGCTGGCAGTCCTAGAGGCTACCAAGGGTCGGTTTTCTTTTGTCCGGGGGAGCTAGCTTGACTGAGTATGACCGTCCTCATCTGTCGTTTGCCGATCAGATTGCCCTCATGGAGGCCCGCGGACTGGATTGCTCTGGCTGTGACGCAGCCCAGGCGCTCGCGAGGATCGGATACTACCGGCTCTCGGCCTATACGTACCCGTTTCGGCAGATGCTTGGGCCTAATGAAATGTCAGAGTCTCCCGTTCAGTACCGTGCAGCTGAGTTTGCAACTGGGTACCAACTAAGCGATGCCCTTGCCCTGTATGACTTTGATTATGGCCTCAGGGTGCTGTCTGCCGAGGCTCTGAAGATCGTAGAGGTTGGCCTACGTGTCCAAGTAGCTTATGTGCTTGGGCAACGGGACCGGTTCGGTCATCTAGAACGTGCTGCCCTTGACGCCGACGCCTGCTCGGAGACGGCACCGGACGGAGACGGGGACATGTTCGAATTCTGGACTCGCCGGTACCTCAAGCTAAAGCGGCAAGCACAAGCAGAAGATTTCGTGCAGCACTACATCCTCAAGTACGACGGGCGCCTTCCCGTGTGGGTCGCCGTGGAAACTCTCGACTTCGGGGGCGTCATCCGCCTGTTCAGCCTCTTGGACCGTAACGATCAGAACACCATTGCTCGTTCGTGGGGAGTCAAGGATGGCCGGAAGCTTCACAAGTGGCTGCTCGCATTGGGAACACTTCGGAATCACTGCGCGCATCACTCTCGACTCTGGAACAGGAACTTGACGTACGCTATCGGACGGTTCGCGCCGGCAATCGTTGATCCCGAGCTGGCCCACATCGCCCAGCACCCGCACCCGAAGAAGCTCTATCCGGCTTTGGCCATCTTGGCCTACCTAGCGATACGGATAGACCCGCGATCTAATTGGCCGCGCTCCATGCGCACCAAGGTGAAAAAGAAATTCCCGGCAATTTCAGGCCTCTCTCCCGAATCTGACATGGGCTTTCCCGCATCCTGGGCTGAAGAATCCCTCTGGAACTACGAGCCGCCCAAAAAGGTCTGACTCCAACGACGGGGGCCGTCTGGTGCAGGCACTGGCAGGCGGTGGACGCTCGCAACCGAGCCCGCATAGCGTGGACCGGATGGAAAACCATCAACCCCCCACCGCCCAGCAGATTATCGAGCGCATCACGTCAGACAAGGCCCTCCACGATGTCCTGCAACCGCTCCTCGAGGAAGTCCGGGGACTGCGCAGCGACATCCGGCAGATGCGGGAGACGATGGCAGCCGCCGCGCCTCCGCCCTACCTCACGGCCCGGGAACTGGCCCAGACGCTGCAGGTGTCCTATGAGACGGTCCGGCGCCGGGTGGCGGGAGGGGAGTGGCCCGCCCTGATGATTGGGAACCAGGCTAGGTTCGGGCCCGAGGAGATCGCCGCTATTCGTGAGCTGAGCTTCAAGCGGGCTCCGGCGCCGCACCCCTCCGGCCCGGAGCGGCGGGCCCGCAACAAGAAGATCCGGAGTATGCCCATCTTCGGGCAGGAATGATGTGCTCACTCTGTGCTCACTGGCTGAACTGCCCAGCAACGGCAAGGGTTCTGAGCCTGCGAGCTGACCCCGAGTCAGCCTGCACAGCGGTTGCCGCCTGACAGGCGAAAACGCGCATAGATAGCCGTGCCTTGTCAGGGATAGTCAATTAAACTGGGCCTATAACTGAAAACCCTTGGAGTCATCAACACCCGCACGGTGGTTGATCGGCTCCTTTTTCTTTAATCGAGGAGGGCCGAACATGGCCACATCACCAGCAGTCGGCACCATCCGCGACATCGCCAAGACCTACCGCGTCTCAGACTCCACAATCCGCCGGCGCATCCGCGAAGGCGTCCTCCCCGTGTACCGCCTCGGCGCCCACACCATCCGGGTGGCCTACGCGGACGCCGCACGCGTCTTCGCCGGCAGCGGAGTCGCAGCATGAGCTGGAACGTCATCGAGAAGACCCACCATGGCATCCGCTGCCTATTCATTCCCGTAAATGGCACCTACTACCGGGTGGCACCCGCCGCGCTTGACGACTGGGCACGCCTGTCCCAAGGGGTGGCGGCACTGCAGCGCCGAAGGAATGGAACGGCAACCCTGGAAGACTTCAGCCCGCACATGCAGCTGGGCCCGCAGCTGACAGCAATGTTGGCTCTTGGACCGACTTTGGAGGAGATCCGCAGGGAACGCCCGGGACGCCGGTGGATTCAGGAGGCCGCCCTTACGGCTACGTACTGGCATCTGTCGGGCTTCGAAGCGGCGCGGAAATACTGGGAGAAGGAGATCCTTAGCCATGGCGCTTAATTTGGGTGAACTGTTTGGCACCATCGGCCTCGACGCCTCCGAGTGGGATAAGGAACTCTTCCGGGCACAGCAGGGGTTGAAGTCCTTCGGCGTGGCCGGGGCCGCCCTCGCAGCTACCGCCGCCGTGGCTATCGGCGCCGCTCTGTCGAAGGGTGTCGCTGATGCGATCAACGTCGAGGCAGGCAACGACAAGCTCCAAGCCTCCCTAGGTCTCACGGAAGGACAGGCAGCCCGCGCCGGCGACGCTGCGGGGTCTGTCTACGCGCAGAACTTCGGTGCGTCCATGGAGGACGTTAACCTCGGTGTCGAGTCCGTGATGTCCTCCATCAAGGGCATGCGCGACGCAACCCAGGCCGACGTCGAAGACATGACCAAACGCATGCTGACTCTCGCCAGCAGCATGGGCATCGACGTGGCCAGGGCCGCGCAGGTCGCGGGCCAGATGATCACCTCCGGGATCGCGAAGGACGGCGTGCACGCCGCGGACCTCCTGACCGCTTCTCTGCAGAAGGTCCCGCAGAACGTCCGCGAAGACATCCTCGACGCGGTCGATGAGTACGGGCCCTTCATGAATTCCCTTGGCATCAAGGGTGAAGAGGCCATGGGCCTCCTCGTGCAGGCCTCCGAAAAGGGCATGTACGGGATCGACAAGACCGGTGACGCTCTCAAGGAATTCGGGATCCGCGCCACGGACATGTCCAAGGCCACCTCCGGAGCCTACGAAGCCCTGGGCATGGACCAGGAAGGCATGACGAAGAAGCTCCTCGCCGGGGGTGACACCGCCAAGACGGCCTTCGGGGACATCATCCACGGGCTGCAGGAAATGAAGGACCCGGTCGCCCAGTCACAGGCTGCCCTTGCCCTCTTCGGCACCCCGCTGGAAGACCTCTCCGTTACCGAAATCCCCAACTTTTTGGGCGCCCTTGATCCGATGGGTGACAAGTTCGATTCCGTTGCCGGGGCCTCGGACAAGGCCATGACAGACATTGCCTCGAACGCGAAGACCGGTTTCGACGGGTTCAAGCGCCAGGCTGAGGCCGCCCTGATCACCTTTGTGCAGGACAACATCATGCCCTCGGTGGGGCAGTTCGCGACCTTCCTGAACACCGAGGTCGGCCCGGCCATCACCCGTCTGGGTGACTGGATCACAAACACGGCCCTCCCGGCGCTGGGACGGTTCGGTGACTGGTTCCGGGAGAACCTGCCCACGATCCAGAACTGGGCTACCGGGGTCGGTGTGATCCTTTTCCCGCTGTTCCTCCGGCTCGCGATCTCCGCCGGGGTCTCGGCAGCGGCGCAGGTGGTTGCGTGGGCGACGGCAGCGGGCGGGGCGGTCAAGACCGCGGCGATCTATGTGGCGCAGTCGTACATCATGATCGGCCGGTTCGTGGCACTGTCCGCCGCCGCCACCGTGCATGCGGTGAAGACCGGGGCTGTGTGGGTCGCACAGACCATCGCGGCCGGGGTTCGCATGGCCGCCGCCTGGGTTGTGGCTGTCGCGCAGACGGTCGCCCAGTGGGCCATCATGGGCGCGCAGGCAACTGCCCGCGCCTTGGCCGTCTCCGCCATCTGGATTGCCCAGACCGTCGCCACCACCGCCCGAGTGGTGGCCTCGTGGGCTGTCACCGCCGCCCGGGTCGTGGCCTCCTTCGTGGTCATGGCCGCCGGCGCTACCGCCCAGGCTGCACGGATCGCCACCGTGTGGACTGTGCAGATGGTCAGCGCGGCGGCGAAGGGCGCCGCGTCGATGGCCGTGTCCGCCGCACGCGTCGTGGCCGGCTGGGTGCTTATGGGCGCCCAGTCCCTCATCCACGCCGCACGCATGGCAGCGGCCTGGTTCATCGCCCTCGGCCCGGTCGGCTGGGTCATCGCAGCCGTGATCGGTCTCGTTGCCCTGATCATCGCGAACTGGTCCAAAGTCTCCGCCTTCACCAAGCAGGCGTGGGAAGGTGCCGTCCGCTTCGTGTCCGACGCCTGGGGAAAGATCACCAGCGGAGTGTCCAACGGGATTTCGAACGTCGTGTCCTTCGTCTCCGGACTGCCGGGGCAGATCCTCGGCGCCCTCGGAAACCTCGGCGGGCTCCTGCTGAACGCGGGCGGGCAGATCATGGACGGCTTCCTCGGAGGTCTCCGCGACGGGTTCGAGTCCGTGAAGAACTTCGTCGGCGGGATCGGCGACTGGATCGCGAAGAACAAGGGCCCCAAAGCCTACGACCTGGCACTCCTCGTCCCCGCCGGCGGGTGGATCATGGAGGGCCTCGAAACCGGCATCCGGAAATCCCTCCCCTCCCTGCAGAAAACCCTGGGCGGCGTGTCCGCCACCATCGCCAACGGCGTCACAGGCGGCACGGTCGGGCTCACCACCCGGGGCAACCTCCCAGGAGGCCCGGCCGCCGCAGGCCCAGGCGTGACGAACAACTACTACAAGATGGACATCCGGGATCAGCAGGACCCTGTCGCGACGTCCATGGATCTCACCCGCCGCCTGGCAGCCCTCGCTAGCTAGGCGGCCTGTGCTCACTCAGTGATCACGCCGGATTCTTCCCGACCAGGGCAAGGGATCCGGCGTGATCATCTGATACCGAATCAGCAGCTTACGTTTGGTGCAAGGGGCACGCTCAATGGGTGTTTGATTCTAGTCCAAGGCCTCCTCGCTAGAATGTTTGTTGTACTCTTCAAGTCGGCGAGTATCGCAAAGACTGAGGAAGCGTTGAGATGGAAGTAGAGAAGTTCAGGGAAAGCCCTATCGGTAGCCTTGTTCGGATCCGGGGAATCGACGGGCTGAAGCGCGAGTATGACCACTTTTCATACGTGCCGCACCCGCTTGCGGGAGAGCCGGAGCTGACGAATGCCGCTTGGCATGCCGTTAGCCGTGCCAATCGCGCACTCGGAGCCTTGGACAAAGCGAGCCGTCAGGTCCCTAATCCAGCACTGATCCGGATGCCGATGATCCGGCGTGAAGCTCAAAGCACGTCCGCACTCGAAGGGACCTATGCTCCGCTGGATCGCGTCCTCGCGGTGGACGACGCCTCGGATAAGCCCAAGAGCGCCGAGCTGAACGAGATCATGAACTACGTCGCAGTTGCCGACCAGGCCTTCGAATGGGTGCAGGCAGGCCGGCGTATAACGCCTGGGCTTATGACAGACCTGCACCGCACGCTCGTTAGAGGGACAGCGGCTGACAATTCCGACGCGGGAGCCATAAGGTCGGTTCAGGTCGTCATTGGTAGCCGCGGTGGAGAGATCACCGACGCTCGCTTTATCCCGCAGCCTCCTGGTATCGAGCTTGAGACGGCCATCCGCGATCTTCTTGATTGGATAAATGAGACGCCTGTTGGAGGCCGTGATCCAGTCATCGCCGCTGCGCTCGCGCATTATCAGTTTGAGACTATCCACCCATTCAACGATGGGAATGGCCGGCTGGGTAGACTGCTTATCGTCTTGGGGCTAATGCGGGATGGAGTGGTAAGCGAGCCGCTGCTAAGCGTGTCTCCGTGGTTTGAGGCCCGCAGGGACTTGTATCAGGACCAGCTGGCCAAACTGAGTGCCACGGGTGATTGGTCGGGTTGGGTTGAGTTTTTCGCGGAAGGGATCGCGGCGTCAGCACAAGAGACGGCCGCCCTAGTGGATGACCTCCTCGATGTGAGCCAGAAGCACATGGAGACCTTGCGGGAAGCATCGGCTACGGGTGTCATTCTCGATGTCGCGGGCTCTTTGCTGGCGAACCCCATCGTGACGAAGGCGAAGTTGGCCAAAAAATTTGGCAAGAACTACCAGACCATCAGCAATGCAGTGGTCAAACTACAGCAGCTGGGCATCTTGGAGGACTACCCGTTCGAAGCCTCGCAGAACACTTACATCGCTATGGACATCTTCAGCATTTTGACCCGGCGTTAGTAGTTGTCGCGATGTAAACGCTTCCACTAGAACGCTTCCGAACCCATTCAAGTTTGCTTGAATCGATAGAGCGAAGTTCAAGTGGGGAAGCCATTCGCTAGAACGTGAGTCTAAAACTTCTAGTCGCCTGGGACATTCGCCCCCGTGATCACCGTGTGAGCACGCACCACACGATACGAGCGGATACGGCCGGGGACGGCGGCCTGTCCCAGCCCTTGAACTCGCGGGTCAGAAGGGATGGGGGAGCATGGGCGGTGACAGCCGATCACATAGGGGAAATCACTGTAAATCAGCTGGCAACGCCTACGGGGGTTCGAATCCCTCATCTGCCACAAAAATGAACACCCCGGTTTTCGAACCGGGGTGTTTTTCTTTGCACGGAGTTCGTGGTTCCTAAGCTTGTTCGCGGACCGGAACCTTCTGGTTTCGGGTCCGTGGACAAGCCTCTGACGGGGCCCGGCCGGGTGGAAAACCAGCCGTCGACACTGCCCGGCGCACCGGCGTAGGCTGGCAGCATCGGCGCATGTGCCCCGATGCCCTGCGTCGATACTTCCATCGATGAAGGAGGACCCAATGAGTGCTGTGCGTGAGTTTATGACCACTGACGCGCGCTGTATCAAGGAAAGCCAGTCCCTCGTGGACGCTGCCCGGATGATGATGGACCTGGATTGCGGATCGTTGCCCATCTGCGGTGACGACGGCAAGCTGACGGGCATGATCACCGACCGGGACATCGTCCTCAAGTGCGTTGCCACCGGCCGCAATCCGGCCGACATGCTGGCACGCGACCTCGCAACCGGCCGGCCGCACTGGATTGACGCCGATGCCAATGTGGACGCCGCGATTGAGCTGATGGAAAGGCACCAGATCAGGCGGCTGCCGGTCATTGCCGACCACAAACTGGTGGGCATCATCAGCCAGGGCGACATTGCCCGGAACTACACCGAACAGCGGGTTGGCGAGTTGGTGGAACACATTTCAGAGCGCCATCCCGCCTAGAGCAAAACCCCCGCTGAGGCAGCAGATGCCAAAGTAACGCCTGGCCTGTCCGCGGATCGGGTCCTTTCACAGGACCGGACCCGCGGACAACCTGTTAACGCAGCCAGCCCGGCCGCAGCAGTCAGTTCAGCGCAATCAACAGCATCTGGCTCGTCCCGGGAATGCAGGTCTGCAGGATGGCCCGCGGGAAGCTGCCGAACACGGCCGCCACGTCGTTGGTGGTCCCGGGATTGGGAACCTGGCCACGGCCCGTTACCGTATACGTCCCGTACCCCGGCAGGCTCACCGTTTCACCTACCGCGATGCCGGAAAAGCGTGCCCACCCGCCGCAGAAGTCGTGCTCCGTGATGAACAGCGAGTAGCCGTCGTTTGGGGTGAAGTGGATGGGCCCGATGCACGCGTCGATCAGCTCCTGCCCGCCGGACCCTGCGACATAGATGGTCCGCACTGCGGGCGCGGGCGCAGGAGCCGGTGCAGGGGCCGGGGGCGGTGGAGCAGGGGCAGGCGCGGGTACAGGGGCGGGGGCCGGATCGGGAGCCCCAGCAAGCGCTGGAACCGGAGGGGGTACGACGGCGGCGGGAGCCTTAGCGGGCGCCGGTGCCACCGCGGTCTGCCGGGCTGTGTAGTCCGCCATAGCAGGGCCGCCGGACGTAGCCGCACCGGCCGTCGTCGTGCCCGCCGTGGCCGTTTCAGCGCCGGGAACTGCGTCCGGCGCGCCAGGATGGGTGCTGAGGCTCAGGGCCCCGATGGTTATCGCTGCGGCAAGGGCGGCTCCGGCCATTCCGGCGTTGAACCTGAAACCCGGGACCGGGCCCCGAGCGGGCCAGCTGCGTGGTGCGTCGGTGGTGAAGTCATGGAAGGGAAGGGTGTTGAAGGGATCCTGTTGCGGGTTCATGGGCAGGCCGTCCAGCTACGGTCCTCCGGACGGGGCACGCCGCATCGAGGGCGGATATCCGGCACCCTGGAGTCGGACAGTTGATCACGGTGCGTAGGTGGCCCCGGCATCACGCCGGGCCACCTACGCCGGAAGCGACCGCATACCCAGAAAATACGGAGGCTTGAACGGGGGCGGATCCCGGCAGCCAACCCGGGAGGCCCGCCCTGCGTGGTCCTAGGAATCCCGAGTCTAGGAACAGACCCCGCGCCCGGCACGAGTACGCTGTACCCGGAAATCAGGGAGATTCGCCGGAACTCGTGCACGGGTGTACTCGCCTGGGGAACCGGGCTACTTGCCTGGCGGGCGGACTGCCCGCGCCCGCCGTCGACTCTTGTTACCAGCGGGTAACATAGGCGGCATGCACCTGATTCTGCGAACCATCCTGATGCTTTTCCGCTCTGCCCGGCGGACTCCGCTCACCATCTGGGACACGTCGTCGCTGCCGATGCGCGTCCTGCCCACCGATGTGGATATCGCCGTACACGTCAACAACGGCATGTATTTCTCGCTGATGGACCTTGGCCGGTTCGACCTCATGGTCCGCAGCGGCGTCTGGAAGCGCATGCGCCGGCGGGGCTGGTCTCCGGTCGCGGCGGGGGAGACCATCGCGTTCCGGAAGTCCCTCCAGCTATGGCAGCGCTACACCATCGAGACGCGCATCATCGGGCTGGACGCCAAAGCTGTCTACTTCGAGCAGCGCATGGTGTCCGACGGCGAAATTTACGCGCGCGCGTACATTGCCACCCGGCTGGTCGGCAGGGGGCGGCCGGTGAGCCAGGATGAGATCCTGGAAGAGTTCGGGCAGCCGCCGGCCGACCTGGTGCTGCCCGAGTGGATCCACGAGTGGCGGATTGCCAACGGGCTTCCCGGTGCCCGGACGCCCGCCCCGCACGCCTGGAACGCCTGACGTCCATCCTGAACGGGTCAGGCCCCCACATCACGCTGTTCGAGTGCGGCGGCCGCCAGCACCACGAGCGCTGCGGAAAGTGCATACAGCCAGCCCGCGGCAGCCCAGTCCGCGCCGTTGGACACAGGCGAGTTTCCGTAAGCCCAGTGGTAGGGGCTCAGGTTCAGCAGCCACTCCACGTCCTCGCTCTGGCGGCCGACGGCGTTGAACACGTACCCGAGCACACCCACCGCCGCCCCGGCTGCCATGCCGGCGGTCCGGCGCCCGGTCACTGCCCCGGCACAGAGGGCTGCGGTACCGCTCAGGAGCGCCAGCCCGGCGAACAGGACAGCCGCGCCAAACAGGTTCTCCAGTTTGATCCCCAGCTGCGAGGGGCCGTTGAGGAATGACACCAGCAGGAACACCCAGGCAGCAAGCAGCACGACCCGCAAAGCAAGGGCCAGCGCCCGCTCCAGCACCACCTGCACCCGCCGCACTCCGTGGGCCAGGGTCAGCTCCAGCTGCCCCGACTCTTCGTCGCCGCCCACTGCCGACGCACCCCACGCGACGGAGGCGATGGTCATCAGCAAGAATCCCAACAACCCGTACAGCGTGGCCTGCGTATAGCCGGGGCCAGTGGCGATCTGGTCGTAGTTCAGCGCCTTGGTCATCTCCGCCGGGAGGGCGTCGATCATGCCCTGCATCTGCGCGCTGCCGCCGATGGACGGGTACAGCGGAAGGTACAGGAAGCACGCGCCCGCCAGCCCGGCGGCCCACGCCAGGGTGGAACGCCAGGAGTCAACGAAGGAGCGGCGAAACAGCGGGAGCGCGGTCTTCATCGTCCGTCCTCCTGCGGAACCGAGTACATCTTCAGGACGGCGTCCTCCAGGTCCGGTTCCTCCAGCACCAGGTCCGCGAGCTCCAGCCAGCCCAGCATTCGGACCAGCGGCTGGATGGGGCCGGAGAGGGACGCCGAAAGCGTCACCGAGCCGTCGGACTCAAGCACCTCGACGTTTCCGGCACCGGGCACCTCAGTGAGCAGCGCAACGGCGTCGTCCGATGAAATTCCGTGCGCCGTGAACCGGACCCGCCGCTGGGCACCCTCGCGCAGGCCGCTGACGGATTCGACGGCGATGATGCGCCCGTCCCGCAGGATCGCCACCGTGTCCGCGGTCTGCTGCACCTCGCTCAGGACGTGCGAGCTGAGAAAAATGGTCTGTCCGCGGTGCCGGGCTTCACGGACCATCGCATGGAACTCCTGCTGCATCAAGGGGTCCAGGCCGCTGGTGGGCTCGTCCAAAACCAGCAGCTCGGGTTCGTGCATGAACGCCTGGACCAAACCGAGTTTCTGCTTGTTGCCTTTGGACAGTTTGCGCGTGTGGCTGTCGAGGTCCAGCCCCAGGCGTTCGGCGAGCTCGTTGATCCGGCCCTGCGGAACTGGTCCGCTGATGGCCTGGTAGTGGCTGAGGAGCTTCCGTCCCGTGACCCGCCCTTCCAGAAACAGTTCGCCCGGCAGGTAGCCGATGCGACGGCGCAGTTCCGGGCCCCCCGCCCGCGGGTCGGTGCCAAGGACGCGCACTTCGCCGCCGCTGGGCCGGATGATGTCCAGCAGACAGCGCATGGTGGTGGTCTTACCGGCGCCGTTAGGGCCAATGACGCCAAACACCGAGCCGGGCTCGACAGTGAAATCGACGCCGTGCAGAACTTCGCGCCGGCCAAAACTCTTGGTCAGCGACCGGGCCGAAATCGCGGCCGTCATAAGCCCTCCTGATGATGTACGCCTCGCCTGCCCTTAGGCTAAGCGCCGGAAGGCGTGCTGTATACGGCCGAACGGCCCTTATTCCCGATGACGCGGGGAGCGAACACCGCCCGGTTCTGGATCCGTTCCGCGTAGCGTAGATACATGGCTACCCTCGACATCACTGGTGAACAGTTCGCATCGACCATTGAAGGAAACGACATTGTCCTGGTGGATTTCTGGGCGGAATGGTGCGGTCCCTGCAAGCAGTTCGGACCCACGTACTCCGCAGTTTCCGAGAAGCACCCGGACGTAGTGTTCGCCAAGGTGGACACGGAGGCTGAGCAGCAGCTCGCCGCCGAGGCCGGCATTTCCTCCATCCCCACCCTGATGGCGTTCCGTGAAAAGGTGCTGGTATTCTCCCAGCCCGGTGCGCTGAACGCCCAGCAACTGGAACAGGTTGTGGATGCGGTGAAGGCCCTGGACATGGAGGAAGTCCATGCCCACGTGGCCCGCCAGCGCGAAGAGGCCGCGGCCGCCGCCAGCAAGCCGGCCGGCCCCCAGGACGGTTCCCAGATCCCCGACCTCTAAGTCCTCTTAAACAGCGAAGCGGGACCCGTCCGGACGGGTCCCGCTTCGCTGTTAAGGCTGCGTTAGATCCGCTCCACCTTCACGGGCTCGGCCAGCAGCGCGCTCAGGGATTCGTTCAGGTCCTGCACCGCGATGCCCTTGGAGTGCTTCTCCAGGTCTTCCTCCGAGGCCCACTGTTCGGTCAGGACCAGCTTCTTCTCGGTGGCTTCCGTCAGTTCGTAGCGGATGCAGCCGGGTTCGTTCACCACTTCGTCAATGGCGATTTCCAGCGCGAGCTTCACGCGGAAGAATTCGCCTTCATTGGGGATGAACGTTGCCTGCAGGTCGATGGGTGCACTCATGCGTTTCAGAATACCGGCCGGCGCCGGCCAGGTGCGGTAGCGTGCCTTCATGCGTGCTTACACAGCCGGCGACACCGACGTCCCCCTGCTTGAAGAGACCATCGGCCACAACTTTGAACGGATCGCAGCACAGTTCCCGCTGCATGACGCGCTGATCGAGGCGGCCCCGGTCCCGGGTGCGGATGCCCGGCGATGGAGCTACACCAAGATGAACGACGACGTCGACCGCCTGGCGCGCGCCCTGCTCGCGTTGGGCGTTGCCAAGGGGGAGCGCGTGGGCATCTGGAGCCCCAACTGCGCCGAATGGACCCTCCTGCAGTACGCCACCGCCAAGGTGGGTGCCATCCTGGTCAACGTCAACCCGGCCTACCGAAGCCACGAGCTTGAGTTCGTGGTCAAGCAGAACGGCATGCGGATGCTGGTCGCCGCGCCCACGGACCGCAACAGCGACTACGTGGGCATGGCCCGTGGCGCGCTCGCCACCTGCCCGGAGCTGCGCGAACTCGTCTTCCTGCCGGCGCCGGGCGGGGAAGGGCCCGGCGGGGAGGCCTACGACGCCGGCGTCCCCCTCAGCGAGGCAGAGCTGACGTACGCCGAGCTGCTCAGGCGGGCTGACGCCGTCGGGCATTCCGTGCTGAAGGAGCGCATGGCGGAACTTGACCCGCACGACCCGATCAACCTGCAGTACACGTCCGGAACCACCGGTTTCCCCAAGGGCGCCACGCTGACGCACCACAACATCCTGAACAACGGCTACGCCATCGGGGAGCTGCTGGGCTACACGGAGAACGACCGCGTGGTAATCCCGGTGCCGTTCTACCACTGCTTCGGCATGGTGATCGGCAACCTGAACGCGCTGAGCCACGGTGCCGCCACCATCATCCCCGGGCGCGGATTCTCACCCGCCGCAGCCCTGGAGGCGGTGCAGGACTTCGGCGGGACGTCCCTGTACGGGGTCCCCACAATGTTCATCGCCGAACTGGCGCTGGAGGACTTCGCTTCCTACGATATTTCCACGCTGCGTACCGGCGTCATGGCCGGTTCGCCGTGCCCGGTGGAGGTGATGAAACGGGTCATCTCGGATATGCACATGAAGGATGTGGCCATCTGCTACGGCATGACCGAGACCTCTCCGGTCTCCACCATGACCCGGCAGGGGGACACGCTCCGGCAGCGCACGGAAACGGTGGGCCGGACCATGCCGCAGCTTGAGTCGCAAATTGTGGACCCGGCGTCGGGCGGGGTCCTGGAACGTGGGCAGATCGGCGAGCTGTGCACGCGCGGCTACGCCGTGATGGCGGGGTACTGGAACCAGCCGGAGAAGACTGCGGAGGCCATTGACGCCGACGGCTGGATGCACACCGGGGACCTGGCCCGCATGGATGATGACGGGTACCTGGTGATCGAGGGCCGGATGAAGGACATGGTGATCCGCGGCGGCGAGAACATCTACCCGCGCGAGATCGAGGAGTTCCTCTACGCCCACCCGGACATCCAGGACGTGCAGGTGATCGGGGTGCCGGACGCCAAGTACGGGGAAGAACTGATGGCCTGCGTCATCCTCAAGCCCGGTGCTGAAACCTTGGACGCGCACGCGCTGGCAGAGTTCTGCCGCGGGAAGCTGGCGCATTACAAGATTCCCCGTTACGTGGAGGTCCGCGAAAGCTTCCCCATGACGGTGTCCGGCAAGGTGCGCAAGGTGGAGATGCGTGAGGAAGCCGTGGCCCGCCTCCGCCTCTGACTGTCAGTGGCGGCGGTGGTCCTGGATAGTCATCCGCGGGCCGAACGTGGGCTTGCGGAAGCCGCTGGCCTGGATCATCCGCACCACGCGCTGGCGGTGGCCGGTCCAGGGCTCCAGCAGCCGGAGCATGCCGGCGTCGTCCGTGCGGCGGCCGGTCAGCGCAGCACCCACATAGGCGGCCAGGTGGTAGTCGCCCACGGAGATCGAGTCGGGGCAGCCGTGCGTGCGCTGCACCACCTCCGCCGCGGTCCAGATGCCGATGCCGGGGATGGTCTGCAGCTTGGCAGCTGCCTCCGCCGCGGGCAGCGCTGCCAGGCGTTCAAGCGCGGGGGCGGACCGCAGCGCCCGCATCACGGTGGCTGAACGCTGGGGTCCTACGCCGGCCCGGTGCCACTCCCAGCTGGGGACCTGGAGCCATTGCGCCGGGGTGGGCGGCAGCTTGAGTCCGGCGGGAGCAAGGGGGGCGCCGGGCGGTGGTGATCCGAATTTGTGCACCAGGTACCGGTAGGCCCGCCGTGCCTCGATGACCGTGACCTTCTGCTCCAGGATGATCGGCACCAGCTGGTCCACCATGCGCCCGCTGGCGGGAAGCCGCAAGGCACGGCTCTGCCGCCTGGCCTCGCGCACCATCCGGGGAAGCGTGGCATGGAAGACGGGTTCGTCGAAGGCAGACCAGTCGTCCCCGGAACCCAGGAGCCGGGGCACGGCGGCCACCGCCGCTTCCGAACCCGGGCCCCACGCCTGGGCATCAACCGCGCCGGCGTTCGCCGGGGCGAGGCGCAGCGTCACCGGGCCGTCCGGCGTCGTAAACGCGTTCCAAGCCGCGCCTTCCTGCACGCTGAAGGAGGGGTCGCTGGCACCGCGGAGGAGGGGGCCGATAGTGCGGAGGAGATCGAACTCGCCGCCCGAATGCCAGCGCAGCGAAGCGTCCGCCGCGGCGGCGAGCCGGGCGGGTGCTGCTGCGATGGTCATGCCTCCCATCGTCCCACGCCGCCCCGACATCGGCCGCGCCGCAGGCCGGCGGCGGGCAGCGGCAAACCGGAAGCGGTAGCTTAGTATCCATGAAGTACGCCCAGTCCGTTTTGGACCTCATTGGCAATACCCCGCTCATCAAGCTGAACCACGTCACGGACGGCATTAAAGCCACTGTCCTGGTCAAACTTGAGTACGTGAACCCAGGCGGATCCATCAAGGACCGCATCGCGGTGAAGATGATCGAGGACGCCGAGCGCGACGGCAAGCTCCAGCCGGGCGGGACCATTATCGAACCCACCTCGGGCAACACCGGTGTTGGCCTGGCGCTCGTGGCCCAGCAGAAGGGCTACAAGTGCATCTTCGTGGTCCCGGACAAGGTGGGCGAGGATAAGCGCGCGGTGCTCCAGGCGTACGGCGCGGAGGTCGTTGTGACCCCCACGTCCGTCCCGCCGGACAGCCCGCAGAGCTATTACGGAGTCTCTGACCGGCTGGTTCGGGAGACCCCCGGCGCGTATAAGCCGGACCAGTTCTCCAACCCCGCGGCGCCCGGCAGCCATTACGAGACCACCGGTCCGGAGATCTGGCGCGACACCGACGGCAAGGTCACCCACTGCGTGATCGGCGCCGGCACCGGCGGCACCATCACGGGCACGGGCCGCTACCTCAAGGAGGTGTCGGCGGACCGTCCGGAGTCCGACGGCGGCGTGGTCAAGATCATCGGCGCGGACCCCGAAGGTTCGGTCTACTCCGGCGGCACCGGCCGTCCCTACTTCGTCGAGGGCGTCGGCGAGGACATGTGGCCGGGCAACTACGACAAGTCCGTCCCGGACCGGGTGATCGCGGTCAACGACGGCGACTCGTTCGCCATGACGCGCCGGCTGGCCCGCGAGGAAGGGCTGCTGGTGGGCGGCTCCTCCGGCATGGCGGTGGTGGCTGCGCTCGAGGCGGCAAAGGACCTGCCCGAGGAGGCTGTCGTCGTCGTGATCCTGCCCGACTCCGGCCGCGGCTACCTGGCGAAAATCTTCAACGACCAGTGGATGCGCTCCTACGGCTTCCTCTCCGGCGGCGAGGAAACGTCCGTCGGCGAGGTGATCAAGTCCAAGAACGGCGAACTGCCGGACCTGGTGCACATCCACCCCAATGAGTCCGTCCGCGATGTCATCAACATCATGAACGAATTCGGCGTCAGCCACATCCCGGTCCTCTCGCAGGAACCGCCCGTGGTGATGGGTGAGGTCCTGGGCGCCGTGGATGAGCGGTCCCTCACGGCCAAGCTCTTCCGCGGCGAGGCGAAGCTGACGGACAAGATTTCCGAGCACATGGGCCCCAAGCTGCCCGTGATCGGGTCGCTGGAGACCATCTCGGCGGCCCGCGAAATGCTCTCAGATGTGGACACCCTGATGGTGACGTTCGTGGGGGCGCCGGTGGGAATCATCACCCGGCACGACCTCCTGGCCTACCTCAGCAACTGATCCGCGCCAACCCGAAAAGGAGCATTATGACTGCCTCTGAGAACCAAGGCTTCAATACCCGGGCCGTGCACGCCGGCCAGCCTTTCGAACCGCGCACCGGCGCGGTGGTGCCGCCGCTGCACTTCAGCTCCACGTATGCCCAGGACGGCATCGGCGGGCTCCGCGACGGGTACGAGTACGGCCGCGGGGGCAACCCCACCCGCGACGCCCTGCAGGAGCAGCTGGCTGCTCTGGAGCTGGGCACCGACGCCTTCAGCTTCAGCTCCGGCCTGGCCGCGGAGGACGCCCTGATCCGCGCGCTCACCCGCCCGGGGGACCACATCGTCCTGGGCAATGACGCGTACGGCGGCACGTACCGGCTGATCAGCCGCGTGCTGGGGGAGTGGGGCATCGGGAACACCCCGGTGGACATGGCGGACCTGGATGCCGTGGCCAAGGCGGTGGCCGCGCAGCAGACCCGCATCGTCTGGGTGGAGACCCCCTCCAACCCGCTGATGAAGATCACCGATATCGCTGCGCTCGCCAAGGTAGCGCACGACGCCGGGGCCCTCCTTGTCGTGGACAACACCTTCGCGTCCCCCTACTTGCAGAACCCGCTGGCCCTGGGCGCCGACGTCGTGGTCCACTCCACGACGAAGTACATCGGCGGGCACTCCGACGTCGTCGGCGGCGCCGTGGTGGTCAAGGACGCGGAGCTGGCGGAGAAGATCGGCTTCGTGCAGTTCGCCGTCGGCGCCGTATCCGGTCCGATGGATGCCTTCCTGACCACCCGCGGCCTGAAGACCCTGGGCGTGCGGATGGACCGGCACAGCGAGAACGGCCAGGCGGTGGCCGAGTGGCTGCTGGAGCGCCCCGAGGTGGAGGCCGTGCTGTACCCGGGCCTGCCCTCGCACCCGGGCCATGAACTGGCGAAGCAGCAGATGAAGAAGTTCGGCGGCATGGTGTCAGTGCAATTCAAGGGCGGCGAGGCGGCGGCGCGGGCAGTTGCGGAAAACACGTCCGTGTTCACGCTGGCCGAATCCCTTGGTGGCATCGAGTCGCTGATGAACTACCCGTCCGAGATGACCCACGCGTCCGTGAAGGGCACCGAGCTGGCCGTCCCGGTCAACCTGCTCCGGCTCTCCTGCGGCATCGAGGACGTGGAGGACCTGATCTCGGACCTCGAACAGGCGTTCCGCTCCATTCCCTAGCCCTCCCGCCCCGCGAGATGGCATTTAACGGCAATGTTGACCCCCAACACTGCCGCGAAGTGCCATCTCGCGGAACGACGAAAGATAGCAGCCGCATGAGCACAATGCCTGGTGCAACGGAACAGGCCGGCAACCAGGTGTCTCCGCAGCCCGGTCCGCGCCGCCGCCTCCACCCGGCCTGGGTGGTGGCGGCGGTGGCGTTCCTTGCCCTGGTGGGTGCTGCCGGCTTCCGTGCTGCCCCCGGCGTGCTCATGGTTCCACTGCGGGAGGAGTTCGGCTGGTCCACCACGGTGCTGTCCGCCGCAGTGAGCATCAACCTGGTGCTGTTCGGCCTCACCGCCCCGTTTGCCGCGGCGTTGATGGAGCGCTTCGGAATCAGGGCGGTTACCGCCACTGCGCTGGTGCTGATCGGCATGGGCAGCGCGCTCGCTGTCCTGGTGAACCAGTCCTGGCAGATCCTGCTGACGTGGGGCCTGCTGATCGGCCTGGGGACGGGGTCCATGGCGCTGGTGTTCGCCGCGACCATCGCCAATACGTGGTTCGTGAAGAGCAGGGGGCTGGTAATTGGCATGCTCACCGCGGGCAGTGCGGCCGGGCAGCTGGTCTTCCTGCCGTTTATCGCCATGCTTGCCCAGGACCCGGGCTGGCGGCAGGCTTCCCTGCTGATCGCTGCGGGCGCCCTGGCAGTGGTTCCGCTGGTGTTGAAGTTCCTGAAGAACTCCCCGCAGGACGCAGGTGTGCTGCCTTACGGGGCGGACCCGTCCGGTGCCGCTCCAGTCCCTCCGGCGCGGCACCCCGGGGACAGCGGCAACGCGGCGGTCCGTGCCCTTCAGGTGCTGCGCCGGGCAAGCCGGGTGCGGACGTTCTGGGCGCTGGCGGCCGGGTTCGCGATCTGCGGCGCCACCACCAACGGGCTGATCGGCACCCACTTCATCCCGAGTGCCCATGACCACGGGATGCCCGAAACCACCGCGGCGGGACTGCTGGCCGTCGTCGGAATTTTCGACATCCTGGGAACCATCGCGTCCGGCTGGCTGACCGACCGCTTCAACCCGCGCATCCTGCTGGCGGTTTACTACCAGTTCCGCGGGATCGGCCTGCTGGTGCTGCCAATGCTGCTCAGCGCGGAGGTCCGGCCCAGCATGGTCGTGTTCGTGGTGATTTATGGCCTGGACTGGGTGGCCACCGTGCCGCCCACGGCCGCGATCTGCCGGGAGACCTTCGGCGCGGACGGCAGTGTGGTGTTCGGCTGGGTGTTCGCCGCGCACCAGCTGGGGGCCGCGGCAGCTGCCCTGGCGGCAGGCGCCATCCGGGACTCCACCGGGCACTACACCTATGCCTGGCTGGGTGCCGCGGCGATGTGCACCGTGGCCGCCGTGGTCAGTGCCACCATCCGCAAGGACAGCAAGCCCCGGGAATCCCTCCCGGCCACTACGGCGTAAGCGCCCGCCATCGAGATGGCATTTCGCAGCAGTCCCGGCGGGAAACGTTGCTGCGGACTGCTCCCCAGCCGCTCCCTCGCCTCGCAAGCTCTGCCAGGGAGCCCTGCGGGCGTGGGCCCGTCTCGCGGACTGCCGCCGGCCGCGCCGTTACGCTGGTGCCATGGAACCTCCCGTCGAAGTACCTGCCCGTCCGGTTGCGCTCGTTACGGGGGCTGGGCGGCTGGCCGGCATCGGCGCCGGAATTGCCCGGCACCTGGCCGCGGACGGCTGGGACCTGGCCCTGGCGTACTGGCACCCCTACGATGCCCGCATGCCGTGGGGAAGCCAGCCGGACGACGTCGTACGCCTGATTGCCGAGCTGGAAGTCATCGGCGCCCGCGTCCACCTGTTGCCCGCGGACCTGGCGGATCCCGCCGCGGCGGAGAAGCTGGTGGCGGACGCGGTAGAGCTGGCCGGTCCGCTGCGGGGCCTGGTGCTCAGCCACGCGGAATCGGTCGATTCGGGCATCCTGGACACCACACTCGAATCGTTCGAGCGCCACTTCGCTGTCAATACCCGCGCCAGCTGGCAGCTGATCGCAGCGTTCGCGCGGCAGGCAACGGACGACGGCGGCGCCATCGTTGCGCTGACCAGTGACCACACAGCGTTCAACCTCCCCTACGGCGCCTCAAAGGGGGCGCTGGACCGGATCGTCATTGCCGCTGCGCGTGAGCTGGGGCCGCGGGGGATCTCGGCCAACGTGCTGAACCCTGGGCCGGTTGACACGGGCTGGATGGACGAGGAGCTGCGGAAGGCCCTCACCGAACGCCAGCCGACGGGACGCCTGGGCACGCCCGCGGATGTTGCGTCCACGGTGGCCTTCCTACTTTCGCCGGCGGGCCGCTGGGTGTCCGGACAGCTGATCAAGGCCGATGGCGGGTTCTCGGCCTGAGCAGGACCGGTGCTGCGGGCCCGACCCCTACACTGGTGCCATGGAAACCGCCTCCGTCCTTGCCGTGTGCCGCGTCCACCAGCTCCTCGAAGACGCCGGCGGGGTAGGGGTCACGGCTATTGACAAGCGACCCGCGGACGGACAGGTCAAAGTCCATAGACTGGGGCTGCGCGGCGACATCCAGGCGGACAGGTTCAACCACGGCGGTGAGGACCAGGCGGTGTACGCCTACTCCCAGGCGGACGCCGACTTCTGGGCGCAGGAGCTGGGCCGTGAACTGCCGCCGGGCATCTTCGGCGAGAACCTTCGCGTGGGCGGCATCGACGCCACCGGCGCGGTGATCGGGGAGCGCTGGAAGATCGGGCTGGACGTCGAGCTGGAAGTTACCTCACCGCGCGTCCCATGCGCCACGTTCCAGCGGCGCATGGACCAGCCGCAGTGGGTCAAGCGCTTCACCGAAGAAGGCCGCGTGGGCACCTACCTGCGGGTCGTCCACACCGGCGCCATCCAGGCCGGAGACCACATCCACCGCACCTTCGTTCCCCGCCACGGCATCACCGTGGGGCAGTGGTTCAGCGAGCCCACACCGGATCTTGTCGACGCCCTGCGCGATGCCGAGGCCGACGGCGAGATCCGCCTCCAGGCCGAGTACCACGCCAAGTTTGACGCCGTTCTCCGCCGCTTCGGCAGGTGACACCCGGCGAAGCCCGCCGTCGCCCGGCCGGCCATGTGCGCAAGCTCACCGCCGCCGTCGTCCGCTGAATTTCCGGAAGGGCGCACCGGTGTCCTACACTTGAAACATCCCCCACTCCGGAAATCCCTTATTCCTGCCCAATTTTTGAGGCAGGACTGGCAAGTGTTGGGGCCCGCGCAAGCGATGCGGGCATTTTCATAGGGAGAGCCGGCTAAAGAAAACGCTGTACAGACTGCTGGGATAGCAGCCAAGAGATGCAGCGCGAAGTCCTGCCACGGGATTGCGAAAGCGCCGGACTTCTGTGACCGGCCGGTCAATGTTTGCCCGGCACCCACGGCACACGTACTGCGGCTCCGCTCACCTCGGGTAGTGCCGCCTGGCCCCCTATGGATGAGGAATCTTTCCCTATGCCCGAAAATCAGAACGAAAATTACGACGCCGACACCACCGTGAACGACGCCGCAGCAGCTTCCGCGGTCGCCGCCGAAGCCCCCGCAGCTCCCGCTGCCGAAACACCGGCCGCTGAAACGACGGCCGCTGAAACTCCGGCCGCCCGCCCCGAGGCGGACGCCGAGGACAACACCGTCAAGTTCGCCGACCTCGGCATTGACGGCCGCGTCCTCGCCGCGCTGCAGGATGTCGGCTACGAAAAGCCGTCCCCCATCCAGGCAGCCACCATCCCGCTGCTGCTCGAAGGCCGCGACGTCGTGGGCCTGGCGCAGACCGGTACCGGCAAGACTGCAGCATTCGCAGTGCCGGCACTGTCCCGCCTGGCCGAACTGCACGACCTCAACGGCCCGTCCCGCAAGACGCAGGCCCTGGTCCTCGCCCCGACCCGTGAGCTGGCGCTCCAGGTTGCAGAGGCCTTCACCTCCTACGCCAAGCACATCGACGACTTCACCGTCCTCCCCGTCTACGGCGGGTCCGCCTACGGCCCCCAGCTGGCCGGCCTGCGCCGCGGTGCCCAGGTCGTCGTCGGTACCCCCGGCCGCGTGATCGACCACATCTCCAAGGGTTCCCTGGACCTGTCCGAACTCCAGTACCTGGTGCTGGACGAGGCCGACGAAATGCTGCGGATGGGCTTCGCCGAAGACGTGGAGCAGATCTTCCAGCAGACCCCATCGGACCGCCAGGTGGCGCTGTTCTCGGCAACCATGCCCAGCCAGATCCGCCGCATGTCCAAGCAGTACCTGAACGATCCCGCAGAGATCTCGGTCAAGACCAAGACCTCCACGGGCACCAACATCCGCCAGCGCTACCTGCAGGTCATGGGTCCGCACAAGCTGGACGCGCTGACCCGCATCCTCGAGGTGGAAGAGTTCGACGGCGTCATCGCCTTCGTGCGCACCAAGATGGCCACCGAGGACCTGGCTGACAAGCTGAAGTCCCGCGGTTTCCAGGCTGCCGCCATCAACGGCGACATCCCGCAGCAGCAGCGTGAACGCACGGTTGACGCGCTGAAGGAAGGCCGCATCGACATTCTGGTGGCCACCGACGTCGCCGCCCGCGGCCTGGACGTGGAACGCATCAGCCACGTGGTCAACTACGACATCCCGCACGACACTGAGTCCTACGTGCACCGCATCGGCCGCACGGGCCGCGCCGGCCGCAACGGTGATGCGATCCTCTTCATGACGCCGCGTGAGAAGTACCTGCTGCGCGCCATCGAGAAGGCCACCCGCCAGCCGGTTGAGCAGATGCACCTGCCCACCGCCGAGACCGTGAACACGCTGCGCCTGGGCAAGTTCGCCGAGCGCATCACCGAGACCCTCGCCTCCGAGGACGTCTCCATGTTCCGTGACCTGATCGCCTCCTACGAGGAAGAGCACAAGGTGCCGGCAGCCGAAATCGCTGCGGCCCTTGCTGTGATGGCCCAGGGCGGCCAGCCGCTCCTGGTCAAGGAACTGCCGGCAGCTCCCGAGTTCCAGAAGCGCGAACGGTCCAAGGACGGCTTCGGCTCCCGGGGCCCGACCCGCCAGCTCACCGAGGGCAACGCCACCTACCGGATCGCCGTGGGCCGCCGCCAGCGCGTCATGCCCGGCTCCATCGTGGGCGCCATCGCCAACGAGGGCGGCATCTCGTCCTCGCAGATCGGCGGCATCGACATCCGTTCGGACCACTCCCTGGTGGAGCTGCCCGCGGACCTGAGCGCCGAGCAGCTGCGCGCCCTGTCCCGCACCCGGATCGGCGGCGAGCTGATCCACCTCGAGCTGGACAACGGCCGCCGTCCCTCCGGCGACCGCCCCAGCTACCAGGGCAGCCGTGGCGGCGACCGTGGCGGCAACTTCAAGGGCAGCGGCGGCTTCAAGCGCGAGTTCCGCAAGAACGACGGCGAGCGGTCCTCTGCCGACCGCGGTGGACGTTCGTACAGCGAGCGTTCCGGCGACTCCCGCTTCGGCGGGCACGGTGACGGCTCCCGCAAGCCCCGCGGCAATGACAGCGGCCACCGCGACTTCAACCGCAAGGGCAAGTGGTAGGCCTTCCGCGAAGGTTACTGATTGACAACGGCGATGGGCCGGCTTTCGAGTCGGCCCATCGGCATTTAATGTCCATGATGTGGGTCTTGCCACATTCGTTCCCGGCCGCGGTGGCGGGGCAGCCCCGGCGGTGCTTTTCCGACGTCGGACGCCAGGGACATAGTGGTCCGTGGATCCCCGGAATTCCGCGGAAGAACGGGGCTCCGGGACACTCCGGGTACGCACGCCGCACGGCCCCGGAACTGTCCGGACCGCCGATTTGTTGGTGGGAAAATCTTCCGGTAGAGTATTTACTCGTTGCCCCCCTAGCTCAGTGGTAGAGCGCGTTCTTGGTAAGAACGAGGTCACCGGATCGATTCCGGTGGGGGGCTCTGAATGAGGGCCTGTGTCAAGGCGGTTTTGACCGGCTTGACACAGGTTTTTCTCATTCGTGGCGGTGTAGCTCAGTTGGTTAGAGCGCACGACTCATAATCGTGAGGTCGGGAGATCGAGCCTCCCCACCGCTACATATAAAGCCCCCGGAATCTCAGAGATTCCGGGGGCTTTTCCGTTGGATGGGCAGGTCCCACGTGCAGAGCGTTTCCGTTGCCGTTTGGGCCCTACGCGTGGTCGTCGCCGCGCATGCGGACGGCTACGACGACGCCGGAGGCTGCGGTGAGCGCGGCGACGGCGGCGGTGGCGGTGGGAATGCCATAGAGGTCGGCGAGGATGCCGGACAGAAGCGCACCGACGGCGAATCCGCCGTCGCGCCACAATCGATAGACTCCCACGGACCGCGCCCGCCAGGCAGGGTGGGCAACGTCCCCGATGGCGGCCAGCAGGGTTGGGTAAACCATGGCCGTGCCGAGTCCCAGGACGATGGCAGCGGCGAGCCAGGGCGCGAAGCTGTGGGCTGAGGCGGTGATGACCAGGCCTGCGGCCTGGACCAGCATGCCGGCCGTGATGAACCATTTGCGGCCCCACCGGTCCGAGGCGGCGCCAGTGACCAGTTGGGCGGCGCCCCAGGCAGCGGGGTAGGCGGCGGCCAGGATGCCGACCTGGCCAAGGCTCAGCCCGGCGCTGGCGAAAAGGACGGGGAAGAGGCCCCAGGCCAGCCCGTCATTGAGGTTGTTCACCAGGCCGGCCTGGCTTGCGGCGGAGAGGGAGCGGTCTTTGAAGCTCGTGAGGGTGAACACCTGGCCAGTGGTGAGTCCTGCGTGGGCGCTGCTGTGGACAGCGGCATGCTGGGCGGCCTCGGCCTTGGCGTGGTGTCGGGTTTCCCTGACGGCAAGAACCGTCAATCCCAGGCCCAGGGCGATGTAGGCGGCTCCGAGCAGGAAAGGGGCCGGACGGAGTCCGAAGGAGGTGGCCAGGTAGCCGGTGGCCAGTGCTGTGACTGCCACGCCCAGGTAGCCCGCCGCCTCGTTGAACCCCATGGCCAGGCCGCGCTGTCTCGGGCCCACGAGGTCCATTTTCATAATGACGGCGGTGGACCAGGTAAGGCCTTGGCTGATGCCCAACAGTATGTTGGCCGCCACGATCCAGGCCCAGGACGGGCCGAAGATGAGCATGAGCGGGACCGGTACAGCAGCCAGCCAGCCGGCGATGAGGACCGGTTTGCGGCCGTATTTGTCCGAAAGCGTGCCGGCGAAGTAGTTCATCGCGGCCTTGGAGAGGCCGAACGCCAGAATGTAGGTCAGTGCGCCGGTGTACAGGTCCAGGTGAAATTCCTGGGAGGCCAGCAGGGGCAGGACCGTGCGCTCCTGCCCCAGGGTTCCGCCCACCAGGGCATTGACGGCCACCAGCAGCATGAACTGCGCCAGGTTCTGGCGCAGACCCAGCGCCGGGCCGGCTGAACCGGAGGCGTCGAATAGTGTTTTGCCCGGCATTGCTTTGTCCGTCCTGGCGGGGTGGCAGAAGGGTGGCCGGGGCGCGTTGGAGGAACGCGCCCCGGCCCGGAGCCCGGGCTGGAGTGGCCTGCCCGGGCTGATGGAGGGGTAGTGGGGCCTGGTTAGGCTGCAGGGACGCTGTTGTGCCAGGCCTCCCAGGCGGCGTAGCTGCCGTCGAGCTCGACCACGTCGTATCCTGCCCGGCGCAGGGCGCTGGCCGCTACGGAGTTGCGGACGCCGGACTGGCAGTACGTCACGATGGTCCCTTCGCCCGGGAGCTTGTCCAGGTGCCACATGATCCGGCCACCGCTGAGCTGGTACGACCCGGGGATGTTGCCGGCGATGTGCTCGCTGCGGTTGCGCACATCCACAACCATGGCTGCGTCGAAGCCCTTGAGTTCCTCGGGCTGGATCAGCTTGGGCGTGAAGGTGGGGAGCCCGTTGATGCTGGTGAGGTAGCCGGCGACGTTGTCGATGCCGACCCGGACCAGGTGGTCCCACATGTCCATGGCCTGTTCCTGGTCCTTCGCCAGGAGTACCAGCGGGTTCTTGTCCGTCTCGGGATTCACGACCCAGGCGCCGTAGCTGGCCACGGATTTGCCGGCCGGCACGTTCAGCGAGCGGACTACGGTGCCTTCGTGGACCTCGCTGTTGGAGCGGGTGTCGATGAAGGTCATGGTGTCCTCGGCCAGTCCTGCGGCGACAGTTCCGGTCGCCAGTTCGGGCAGGGGCGCCCGCTCACCCATGACTGCGGGGCCTTCACGGTTTTCGCGCTTCATCCTGCCGAAGTAGGCGTGGGCGTCCGGCTGGCCGTCGAGGAGCTCGTCGATGAAGCCCTGCTCGTCGTTGGCCGCCATGTAGGGGCCCCACCAGGCGTAAAGCCGCTCGTAGCCCACCGTTGAGGAGGGGATTGCCCCAAGGGCCTTGCCGCAGGCGCTGCCGGCGCCGTGGGCCGGGTGGACCTGGACGTAGTCCGGCAGGGTCAGGAACTTGTCCCGCAGGCTGGCGAACAGCTGTTTGGCGCCCTCGAACCGGGTATCAACGCCGCCGGCTGCCTCGTCCAGGAGGTCCGGTCGTCCCAGGTCACCGGAGAACACGAAGTCGCCGGAGAGCAGGTAGCCGGGCTGGTCGCTGAACGCGCCGTCAGTGACCAGGAAGGACAGGTGCTCGGGAGTGTGGCCGGGGGTGTGGACGGCTTTGATGCTGATGTTGCCGATGGTGATCGTGTCGCCGTCGTAGAGGCGTTCGCCGTCGAATTCGTACTGCCAGTCGGGACCGCCCTCGCCGGAGACGTAGATCTTCGCGCCCGTCGCTGCAGCGAGTTCGCGGGTGCCGGAGAGGTAGTCGGCGTGGATGTGGGTCTCGGTGACGGCCACGATCTCCATGCCGTTCTTCGCGGCAAGCTCCTGGTAGACCGCGATGTCGCGGCGGCCGTCGACAACAACGGCGGTGCCGTTGGCCTGGCAGCCGATCAGGTAGCTGGCCTGGGCGAGGTCTTCGTCGTAGATGCGCTCGATAAGCATGTGGTGCTCTCCTTTAGTTGAAAGGGAATTGATTGTTGTTCTGCATCAAGTATAGATACCCCGGGGGGTATCCCGCAACGGGGGCGCTGCCTAAGGCGATTTCCTGTCGCGCAGCTTTGGCAGGCCCGAGGGACTCAGGCGCGCTGGCGGCCTGTGTCGGCGCGGACCTTGTCCATGTCCAGGCTCTTGACGGCCTGGATAACTTCTTCCAGGCCGGTGGCGTTGAGGGCCCCGGGTTGGGAGAACACGAGGGTCTTGTCCTTGAAGGCCATCAGTGTGGGGATGGAGGTGATGTTCGCTGCTGCGGCAAGGGCCTGCTGGGCTTCGGTGTCCACCTTGGCGAAGGTGATGTCCGGGTGGCGTTCGGCTGCGTTCCCGTAAGTGGGGGCGAACATGCGGCAGGGGCCGCACCAGGCTGCCCAGAAGTCAACGAAGACGATGCCGTTGTTCTCCAGGGTCTCAGCGAAGCTCTGTTCCGTGACGTCGATGGTTGCCATGGTCTTTCGTGTCCTTTCGGGTGTTGTCTTGGGTGGAAGGCGGCGAAGTGTCGGCCTCAGGTGGTGGGCAGGCCGGCGCGGGTCCATGCGATCATTCCGCCTGCCATGGTGTCCGCCGAAAAGCCGGCGCCGTTGAGGGCGTCTGCGACGCGGGCTGAACGGTTGCCGCTGCGGCAGACCGCGATGACCGGGACTGCCGGATCCAGTTCGGACAGGCGTGCCTGCAGTTGGCCCATGGGGATGTGCAGGGCGCCTGGGATCATTCCTTCGGCCACCTCGAAGTCCTCACGGACGTCCAGGATGCGCGCGGTGGAGCGCCGTTGTTCGGTTTCGGTGACGGTGATTTCAGCCACTGGGTTCTCCTTCGAATTGTTCTGGGCTGTGGTTAGCGGACTGAAGGCCTGCTTCAGGGAGCTGATGAAACCCACGATTGTTCTCCTTGGTTATTGCGGGTGGTGATTCAGGCGGGAGAGGGGACGCTGCTGCGCCGCCTGCTCCGTTTGCGCAGGGGGCAGGAGCTGATGAAGAGCCAGCAGACGCCGGCGGTGGCTGCCGCCAGGGCTGCGACTCCGGCGGCAATGAACCATTGAAGGTCTGCCGGAGCCTGCTGGATGAGGACGAAGGTTCCCATGGCCAGTACGAACCAGCCGAATGCCTTGCGCAGGGCGGCCTCCGGGATACGGCCGGCCAGTTTGGACCCGGCCAGTGTGCCCGCGATGGCGGCTGCGGTCACGCCAAGGGTGATGCCCCAGTCGAGCTGCACGGTGGTGAGGTATCCGGCGAGTCCTGCGAAGGACTTCATGGCGATGACCACCAGCGAAGTGCCCACGGCAACGGACATCGGCAGGCCGCCCAGGAGTGCCAATGCAGGGAGCACGAGGAATCCGCCGCCGGCGCCGACCAGGCCGGTGACCAGTCCAACGACGGCCCCGTCCAGCAGCACCCTGCCAAGGGGCAGTTCGTGCCTGGCGGGTGCGGCGCCGTCGTCGTTCTTCTTCCTCCGGCCCCGGAGCATGGCCACTGAGGTGGCCACCATCATCGCCGCGAAGGCGATAAGCAGGATCTGGCCGGGGATGTGCCCGCCGAGGAGGCCGCCGACGAAAGCGCCGGCCATGCCGGCCGCGCCGAAGATCAGGCCGGTCCGCCACATCACCCTGCCGCCGCGGGCATGGCTGAGTACGCTGACCGCGGAGGTGACGCCGACCACGAACAGGGAGGCTGCGATGGCTTCCTTGGGCTCGAATCCGGCCACGTAGACCAGGATCGGGACGGTCAGGATGGATCCGCCGCCGCCCAGGACGCCGAGCGAGAGCCCGATGACCACCGAGAGCGCAAGAACGAGCAGCAGGGTGGCGCTCATTATGCCGCGGCTTCCGTGTTGGCAGCAGGGAGGGCGAGGATGGCGCTTTCGCGGGTGGGTTCCTTGGCGGCCTTGTTCCACGGCATGGCCGAGATGGCCTTGCCCATCGCGCAGGTATTCGTGGCCGCCGAGAACGTCAGGCCCGTCCCGATCAATCCGGCAAGGGTCCGGATCTTGGGGGAGACAAACCTTCCGCCGGCCAGGCCCAACACCACCAGGGAACCGGCCACAAGGCGAACCTGCCGTTCAAGGTCCCAGCGGTCCTTGCCCTTGACCACGTCGCCGCCCGCAGCGGCGAACCCGGGTGCCCCGCCGGCCAGGACATAGGCGGTGTCGATCCCGGCCTTGGCCAGGCGCTGGCGGGCCTGCTCGGCGCGCACGCCGGACTGGCACACCAGGACCACGCGGGAGCCCAGTCGGGCGGCGAGTTCATCGGTGTGCTCGGCCAGCAGCGGAAGGGGCACGTTGTAGGAGCCCCGGATGTGCATGGATTCGAACTCCGCGGCGGAGCGCACATCAATGACGACAAGGTCCTTGTGCTGTTCGATCCAGGCGCGCAGGGTCTCGGGCGCAAGGGCGGTAACGGCTGAAGTCGTGGAAGGGGAAGTCATTGCTGGCCTCTCGTAGGGGATGGCTGGATACCCCACCGAGTATTACAGATACCCCTGGGGGTAGTCAAAACACCCTCAGGGGTATAAAGTGGATGCAAGCCCCCGATAGTTGGAGAAACCCCGTGGAACTCAATTCCTCAGAACTCACCCCCGTCATCAACCGTTTGAAGCGCGCCCAGGGCCAGCTGGCGGCTGTAACCCGGATGCTGGAAGAAGGCCGGGACTGCAAGGACGTTGTCACCCAGCTCGCTGCGGTGTCGAAGGCGCTGGACCGGGCAGGGTTCGCCATCATCGCCACGGGTCTGGAGCAGTGCATTGTCCAGCAGGATGCAACGATGGATAAGAAGGATCTGGAGAAACTGTTCCTTTCCCTCGCGTAATCAGGCCTGGTGCCGGGCAGCCCAAAGGAGAACCATGACGTACACCCTGACCACCGCCGTCAACCTTCCATGGGCTGAAGCCTTGGACCGCACCCGGGACGCCCTGTCGGCCCAGGGCTTCGGAATCCTCACCGAGATCAATGTCCGTTCCACCTTCGAGGCCAAGCTTGGTGCCGAGGCTGCGGAGGCCGTCGGCGATTACGTGATTCTTGGCGCCTGTAACCCGGGCCTTGCCAGTCGCGCCATCGCCGCCGAGCCGGAAATCGGCGCACTCCTGCCCTGCAACGTCGTGGTGCGCCGCGGCAAGGAGGCGGACGTGACCACGGTGGAGGCCATCGACCCCCAGACAATGGTCCAGCTCAGCGATGCCCTCTCGGTCAAAGAAGTGGCCGACGATGCCGGCGACCGCCTCCGGAAGGCCCTTGCCGAAATTGGGGAAGCGGGCCGGTAGGGATGTCCGTTTAGGCATCGGCCCAACAGATGCCCCGTTGGCGTCCTGTGCAGTCCCGCCCATTTGCGGAACGGGCTGGTTAGCGGTTCAGGTCCACGTCCAGCGAGTTGGCTTCCACGTAGTCCAAGGCCCGCCGTACCGCGCCGGCGGCCACAATGGCGTCGCCCAGCGGTGAGGCCTCCACCCGCGGTGGCGTGGCGGTGAACTGCGTGAGGCGGCTCCGGATGTCCGGGAGCATTGGCCCCGCCGAGCGCGCCACCCCGCCGCCGATAACCACCAGTTCGGGATTCAGCATGGTGGCCACGGTGCCGATGATCCGGGCCATCCTGTCGGCCAGCCGGCCCCGGATGCTCCTTGCGACGGCGTCGCCCGCAGCGGCAGCGGCGAACACGTCCTCCGCCGCCATGCTGCCGGCCGGGATGTCCCGGAGTGCTGTGGCCACGTCCCCGGCAAGTGCCTCTGCGGCCCAGGCCCGGGCCAGGTGCGCGATGCCGAAGGTGTCGCCGACGCCCTCCACCAATTCCAGGTACGCCAGCTCGCCGGCGCTGCCGCGGCTGCCGTGGACCAGCCGGCCGCCCTCCACCACGCCCGAGCCCAGGCGCTCGCTGGCCAGGATCACCACGACGTCGTCCACGCCGGCCGCGGTGCCGCGCCAGCGTTCGCCGAGGGCCGCGAGGTTCGCGTCGTTTTCCAGCAGTACGATCCAGCCGTGCCGGTCGTGCAGTGCCGTCCTCAGTCCAATGTCGAACAGGCCCCAGAACTCCTGCGTCGCCAGCACGTTTCCATGCCGGTCCACTGGCGCGGCCACGCCGGCGCAGACGGCCAACACTTCCTTCGGGTCCGCGCCCGCCTCGCCGAGGGCGGCCAGCGCGACGTCCTCGATGACGGCCAGGCGCCCGGCGGCACCGCCGGCTGCAGCGAACGGGCGGCTGGCCCGGCCAATGGTGGTGCCGCGCAGGTCGGAGACCTCCACGGAAGCCTTCGCGTAGCCGATGTCCAGGCCAAGGACGACGCCGGCGCGTTCGTTCAGCTCGAAGCGCCGGGCCGGGCGGCCCTTCTGGGCGGTCCCTGCCGCCTTGTGGCTTTCCAGCTCCCGGATCCAGCCGCGCTCCATGAGGTCTTCACATACGGCGATGCCCGTGGCGCGGGTCAATCCGGTGGCGGCCATGACCTCTGTGACGGTCACCGCATGTGAGGCGCGCATGAACTCCAGGACCGCGCCCGCGCTGACCCGGCGGAGCAGGCCGGGGGTGGCCGGGATCCAGTCGGGCATGCTGTTGACCTTTCTGCGGGCCGGGCCAGATAATGTGGAAGGTATTAAATATAGAATCAATATAAATATAACCACACCCACGAAAAGGATCAGCCTTGTCCACCACTGCCACCTTGGCAACTCTGTCCGATTCCGACCGCCTGGCCGACCCCAACTGGTGGCGTCAGGCCTCCGTCTACCAGATCTACCCGCGGAGTTTCTCGGACTCCAACGGGGACGGCATCGGCGACCTCAAAGGCATCACCGCAAAGGTTCCATACCTGAAATCCCTTGGGATCGACGCCGTGTGGCTGAGCCCGTTCTACCCGTCGGCGCTCGCCGACGGCGGCTATGACGTGGACGACTACCGGGACGTGGACCCGAAGCTCGGGACGCTGGCCGACTTCGACGAAATGGCCAAGGCCCTGCACGCCGCCGGCATCAAGCTGATCGCGGACATCGTGCCCAACCACTCGTCGGACCGCCACGAGTGGTTCAAGGAGGCGCTGGCGTCCCCCAAGGGATCCCCGGCCCGCGACCGCTACATTTTCCGGGACGGGAAGGGCCCCAACGGTGAGTTCCCGCCGTCGGACTGGGACTCTGTGTTCGGCGGTCCGGCCTGGGAGCGCATTACGGAGCCGGACGGCACTCCGGGCCAGTGGTACATGCATATTTTCGCCAAGGAACAGCCGGACCTGAACTGGGCCAACCGCGAGATCCGCGACGACTTCCTCAAGACCCTGCGCTTCTGGTCGGACCGGGGCGTGGACGGATTCCGGGTTGACGTGGCGCACGCGCTGACCAAGGACCTCACCGAGCCGCTGCTGTCCAAGCTGGAACTGAGCGCCGCCAACACCGGCGTGGACGGTTTCGACGACGGCTCCCACCCGTTCTGGGACCGTGACGAGGTCCACGAGATCTACACCGAGTGGCGCGAGGTCTTCAACGAGTACAACCCTCCGCGCACCGCGGTGGCCGAGGCCTGGGTGCATGCTTCCCGCCGCGCCCGGTACGCCAGCCCCGAGGGCCTGGGCCAGGCGTTCAACTTCGACCTGCTGCAGGCCGATTTCGACGCCGCCGAATACAAGGAGATCATCACCCGCAACCTCGCCGAAGCCGCCGCCACCGGAGCCTCCTCCACCTGGGTGTTTTCCAACCACGACGTGGTCCGGCACGCCACCCGCTACGGGCTGCCCCAGGTCTCCAAGGCGAAGGCCGGCACCAAGGGCCAGGACGGCAAGGACTGGCTGCTGGCTGGCGGGCCCGCGGACCAGCTGGACGCAGTACTCGGGGAACGCCGTGCCCGTGCAGCCACGCTGCTGATGCTGGCCGTTCCCGGTTCTGCCTACCTCTATCAGGGTGAAGAACTGGGCCTCCAGGAAGTGGCTGACATCCCCGAATCGGAACGCCAGGACCCCTCCTTCTTCCGCAACCGGGGAGTGGAAGTGGGCCGGGACGGCTGCCGTGTGCCGCTGCCGTGGAAGGTTGAAGGACCCTCCTTTGGATTCGGTGACGGCGGCGCGCACCTGCCGCAGCCGGAGTGGTTCAGCAAGTACGCGGTGGAGGCACAGGACGGCACGGAGGGTTCCACCCTGGAGCTCTACCGGGCCGCCCTGAAGCTCCGCCGCGAACTGCAGACCGATGAGGAGCTCACCTGGCACGAAGCCGCCAGCCCGGAGGTCCTGCACTTCAGCCGCCCCAACGGCTGGCAGTCCGTGACCAACTTCGGGGACACCGCCGTCGAACTTCCTGCCGGCACCGTCCTGATCAGCAGCGCCCCGCTGGAAGGCGGCACCCTGCCTGCCAACACCACGGCCTGGCTGCGCGGCTAAGGCCCGGGGCGATGCAGGAACTGATCTATGGCTGCATGGGCCTGGGCGGCAGCTGGTCCGACGAACCGCACGGAAGCGACCACGTCGATGAGGCCGCCGCCGCCATCGACGCCGCACTGGACGCCGGAATCACGCTCTTCGACCACGCGGATATCTACCGCAACGGCAAGTCGGAGGCGGTGTTTGGCGAGGTCCTGGCCGCCCGGCCGGGGCTGCGGGACCGCATCCGGCTGCAGACCAAATGCGGCATCCGGCTTAGCGAACCCGGGATACCCGGACACTACGACCTGAGCCGGGACGCCATCCTGGAGCGGGTCAATGCCAGCCTCAAGCGGCTGCGGACGGACTACGTGGACATCCTCCTCCTGCACCGCCCGGATCCGCTGGCGGACCCCGCGGAGGTGGCCGGCGCCGTCGGCCACCTCATGGCGGAAGGCAAGGTCCGGCAACTGGGCGTGTCCAACATGTCCGCCGCGCAGATCGAGGTGCTGCAGGACCAGTTGGAGACGCCCGTGGTGGCCAACCAGCTGGAAATGAGCCTGTTGAAGAGGGCATGGCTGGAGAGCCACGTGCTGGTAAACCACTCCGAGCACCTGGACTACAGCTTCCCGCATGGCACCGTGGAGCACTGCATCCGGAACGGCATCACGCTTCAGGCCTACGGGTCGCTGGCCCGCGGGCTATACACGGGCGCCGAACCGGACAGTCCGTCATCCGCCGAAACCGCCACCTCTGAACTGGTGGCCCGGCTGGCTGCGGACTACGGCACCTCGGGTGAAGCCGTCCTGCTGGGCTGGCTGATGAAGCACCCGGCGGGGATCGCGCCCGTGATTGGGACGGTCAACCCCGGGCGGATCCGGGCCTGCCGGGACGCCGGCCGGGTGGCGCAGGCCATGACCCGGGCCGAGTGGTACCAGCTGTGGGTCACGGCGCGGGGGAGCAACATCCCCTGACCGGCGCTGACCGGCGCTGACCGGGCGGGTGGCCAAAGTGGGCTTTAAGTTCTTATTGGTCCCCGCCCGGCGGCCGTTTTCTTGGCACTGCCGGTCTCCGGCCAGATACGGTAGGAACATGACGTCTACCATCGCCGCCGAGACCGTAAGGCCGGAACGCAATATCCCCGCAGAAATCGCCCGCTCCTGGCTCCTCGTGAACGCCATGAAGACGGAACTGTTCGACCAGTCGGCAGTGTCCCGCGCGGACTCGATCATCCTGGATATTGAAGATGCCGTAGACCCGTCCCAGAAGGACCAGGCCCGCGGCCACGTGGTGGACTGGCTGACGGCCGGCGGCAAGGCATGGGTCCGCATCAATGACGCCACCAGCCCGTTCTGGGCCGATGACCTCGCGGGCCTGCGCGGCACCCCGGGCCTGCTGGGCGTCATGCTCGCCAAGACTGAATCCGCGGACCAGGTCACCGAGAGCTTTCACCGCATGGACGGCAAAACCCCAGTGATCCCGCTGGTGGAATCCGCCTTGGGCATCGAAGAAGCCAACCACATCGCCAAGGCCCAGGGCGCCTTCCGCCTGGCCTTCGGCTCAGGCGACTTCCGCCGCGACACCGGCATGGCTGCCACTCCGGAGGCAATGGCCTACCCCCGCGCCAAGCTGGTCGTGGCCAGCCGCGTGGGCAACCTGCCGGGCCCCATCGACGGTCCCACCGTGGGCACCAACCACCCCATCCTGCGCGAGCAGACCGGCATCACCGTGATGATGGGCATGACCGGCAAACTCTGCCTTGCCATCGACCAGACCCCGGTGATCAACGAAGTCATCAGCCCCACGCCCTCTGACGTCGCCTGGGCCACGGACTTCATGAACGACTTCGAAGCCAATGGCCGCGTCATCCGCGACGGCTCCGACCTGCCACGCCTGGGCCGCGCCGAGAAGATCATGAAGCTCGCAGTGGCATTTGGAGTCAAGCCGGCGCTGTAGGCCCCGGCCGGTAGACTGTCACGGTGCTGAACGAATTCTGGGCCACCGCGCCAACCCGCTACAAAGTCCTGGTCTTCAGTGCAATGGGGCTTATCGGCGTCGGAATCATCCTGAGCCTGGTGGGCAACGCCGGCGGCAACCAGGCCTTGGCCATGGTGTCCCTGCCGCTCATCGGGCTGGGCCTGGTGCTGCACATCGTGGGCCTCGTGGTCCGCGGTCAGGCCATCCGCAACAACCTCCGCCGGTAGTTCCGCCTGTCTTTCCTGCAGGCCTGCGGCGGGCGATAGTCTTGAGGCCATGACTATCAATCCGGACCTGCAGGGCCGCAGCTACCCTGCCGCAGAGGTGTACGACGTTGGCCGCGAGAAGATCCGCGAGTTCGCCCGCGCCGTCAAAGCCATCCACCCTGCGCACTTCGACGTCGAGGCCGCCAGGGCCCTGGGCCACGCGGACCTCGTGGCGCCGCCCACGTTCGCCATCATCGTCGCCCAGCGCGCCGACGCCCAGCTGATCGAAGACCCGGAAGCCGGCATCGACTTCTCCCGTGTGGTCCACGCGGACCAGCGCTTCACGCACCACCGGCCCATCCTGGCCGGCGACCGCCTGGTGGCCGAGCTGCATGTGGACGGGGTCCGGGCCATGGGCGGCGGAGCCATGCTCACCACCCGCTCGGAGATCTACGCGCTGGGTGACGGCGACTCCCGGCAGCATGTCACCACCACCACGTCATCCATCCTGGTCCGCGGAGAGGGACAGTAGCCATGAGCCCCACCTTCAACGAACTTAGCGCCGGCCAGGAGATCGGCAGCCGCACCGTCGAGGTCACCCGCACGGACCTGGTCAAGTATGCCGGCGCCTCAGGGGATTTCAACCCCATCCACTGGAACGAGGCTTTCGCCACCAGCGTGGAATTGCCCGGCGTGATCGCGCACGGCATGTTCACCATGGGAGCAGCCGTCCAGCTGGTGACTGACTGGGCAGGCGGCCCCGCCGCCGTCGTCGATTTCCAGACGCGTTTCACCAAGCCGGTACTGGTCACGGACACCACCGGAACACCGGATCCCGGCGCCAGCATCGAGGTCAGCGGCACCATTGGAAAGCTCGACGCCGATGCGGGCACCGCGCGCGTTGACCTCACCGTGGTTTCCGGCGGACAGAAAGTCCTGATGAAGGCCCAGGCCCTCGTCAGGGTCTCCTGAGCCTCCTCCCATGACCGCCCGGACCGGCGTCAGGCCTTCCGCCGTCGAGGTCACGCAATGGCGCAACGCCGTGGTGGTGGCCTATGCGGCAAGTGGCATCGCGTTTGCGTCCTGGGTGTCCCGGCTTCCGGCGATCCGGGACGGGTTGGGCCTGACTCCGGCGAACGTTGGGCTGCTGCTGCTCTGCATGACGGTGGGGTCGTTCCTGTCCGTCTCCGCCTCCGGTCTGATCGTGCTGCGGCTCGGCTCGCGGCGGACCATCCGGACCGGAAGCATCATGGTGGGCGTGGGCCTGGCTGTTGCCGGCTTCGGCACCTCGGTCCTGGTCAGCCCCCTGGCAACGGCGGTCGGCCTGGCCATCATCGGCCTGGGCACCGCCAGCTGGAACACCGCCTCCAATGTGGAGGGCGCCGCAGTGGAGCGCGCCGTGGGCCGGCACATCATGCCGCGGCTGCATGGCTCGTTCAGCATCGGAACGGTGGCAGGTGCCGGCCTGGGGGCGTGGGCCGCCGCAGTTTCCATCCCAGTGTTCTGGCACCTCGCCGCAGCCGGTGCCTTGGTAGCCGTTTCGGTGACGACGGCGGCGGCCCGGTTCCGCGCGGACCTCACCCCGCACGGGGGTGAACGCAGTTACGCGCCGGATGCGTTCGGCGACCCTTCCACCGGGCCCATCCCCGTCATCCCGCCCGGCGGGGCAGCGGCCGGCGAGGAACCGCTGGACAACAAGCGCAAGGTCGCCCAGGCCTGGCGTGACCGCCGCACCGTGCTCCTCGGTGTCCTGGTGCTGGGCCTGGCCCTCGCCGAGGGTGCCGCGGGCGACTGGGTGGCGCTGGCCCTTGCGGACGGGCACGGGCAGAGCGACGCCGCGGGTGCGGCCGGCTACGGCCTGTTCGTGTCGTTCATGACAGTCGGCCGCTTTGCCGGAACCGCGGTCCTGGACCGCTACGGCCGGGTGCCGGTCATGCGGTGGTGCGCGGCCATGGCCGTCCTGGGCCTGGGCCTGTTCGTCTTCGCCCCGGAGCCCTGGGTGGCTTACGCGGGTCTCGCTGTGTGGGGGCTCGGCGCATCCCTGGGCTTCCCGGTAGGGATGTCCGCGGCCGCCGACGATCCCGCCAAGGCCGCCGCCCGGGTCTCTGTGGTGTCCACCATCGGGTACGGTGCTTTCCTGTGCGGGCCGCCGCTGCTGGGCCTGCTGGCCGAACATGTTGGCATTCTGCACTCGCTCCTGGCCGTCATGGTCATGCTGGTGGTCAGCTTCCTGCTCTCGCCGGTGGCCCGAAAGGTTACCTAGTTTTCCCTAGTATTGTGGCAGGGTGACTCCCACGATGCTCTCCCAGCTGACCACGTCCGCCGTCGGCGGCCCCGCCGGCGCCTACATTGCGGCCCGGACCGAGGCTGAAATCATCGACGCCCTCCGTTCCGCGGACGCGGCAGGGGAGCAGGTCCTCATCATCAGCGGCGGCTCCAACCTGCTGATTTCCGACGACGGGTTCCCCGGTACCGTAGTCCGCATCGCTTCCGAGGGGCTCACCGTCAACGCGGAAGACTCCTGCGGCGGGGTCTCCGTTGTAGCACAGGCGGGCCACAACTGGGACGCCCTCGTGGAGCATGCCGTCCGACATGCCTGGTCCGGGCTTGAGGCGCTCTCCGGCATCCCCGGTTCAACGGGTGCTACGCCGGTCCAGAACGTGGGTGCCTACGGCGCGGACGTTTCCCAGACCATTGCCGCTGTCCGTACCTGGGACCGGCAGCGGAACGCCGTGCGGACGTTCACCAACTCCGAGCTCAAGTTCGGATACCGCGACTCCATCCTGAAGCAGACCACGGTCAACGGCTCGCCGCGCTACGTGGTGCTGACCGTGGAGTTCCAGTTGCCGCTTGGCCGGATGAGCGCGCCCATCCGCTACGCCGAACTGGCGCGCTCCCTGGGGGTCGAACCGGGCAAGCGGGCATACGCCAACGATGTGCGCCGTGAAGTGCTGCGCCTGCGTGCCTCCAAAGGCATGGTGCTGGATGCCCGGGACCGGGACACCTACTCGACGGGTTCGTTTTTCACTAACCCGGTGGTGGCCGCGGATGTTGCTGCCACCCTTCCCGAGGGTGCTCCACGGTACCCGGCGGGTGAGGAAGGGCTCGTGAAGCTCTCTGCGGCGTGGCTGATCGACCAGGCCGGCTTCGGCAAGGGCTACGGGCTGGAACCGGACAGCGTCTCCGGGGGCCGCGCGTCGCTCTCCACCAAGCACACCCTCGCCATTACCAACCGCGGCTCAGCCAGCGCCGCGGACATGCTGTCCGTCGCGCGGGAGGTGCGTGCCGGCGTCGAGCGCCGTTTTGGCATTCTCCTGCACCCAGAACCGCTGCTGATCGGCCTGGAACTCTAACCCCGCCCCATAACCGGCCCGCCCCAACATAACCGGCGTCGGCGGACACCGCTTATGCTGCCCCGGGCCGCCCATGCCCGCAGATCGGTCGGCGACCGTAGGATGGGGGCATGGCTCCGCTGGCGGGAAAGCGCCTCAACGGCAGGATCATGGGACGGCTCAGACTCGCCTCGCAGTGGCTGCTGCCGTCTTTCACCGGTGAGCGTCCGGAGGCGGCTGACATAGTCCGTTGGATGACGGCCATGCAGGCGCAGGATCTTCAGGCTGCACTCTGGGCTGTCGGTGTCCGGCTCCCGGTGGGGGGCCTCATGGCGGTTCGGGCGGCCCTGAACTCGGGGACCATTGTCCGGTCCTGGCCGATGCGTGGCACCCTGCACCTGGTGGCGCCCGAAGACCTTCGCTGGATGCTGGAGCTCACTGCGGACCGCCTGACCAAGGGCATGGCCGCCCGCCACCGGGAACTCGGCATCACCTGGGCGGACGTGGAGAAATGCCGGGACCTCGCCCTGGACCATATCTCGGCCGCGGGACCGGTCAGCCGCAGTGAGCTGTTTGCTGTGTTCGATGCCGCCGGCCAGGCCACGCAGGGCCAGCGCGGCATCCATATCCTCGGCACACTCTGCCGCTATCGCTGGCTGGTTCTGGGACCGCTGGCCGGCAACCAGCAGCTGATGGTGGCCTTTGACGACTGGATTCCAGCATCGCGCCGGCTGGAGCGTGCGGAGGCGGTTGCCGAGTGGCTGCTCCGGTACTTCCGCAGCCATGGGCCAGCCACCGTCCATGACTTCGCCTGGTGGACGCAGTTGCCGCTCACCGAGGTCCGGGCCGCCCTGGAGGAAGTCCGCGGGCAACTGGCGGAGCTGGAGTTCGATGGTTCCGTCTACTGGATGTCGCCCGGGACGGCGGCGCTGCTGGACGGGACAGTCCCCGGAGGCCGGTCAGTCCTGTTGCTGCCCGGTTTCGACGAGTTCCTCCTGGGCTACAAGGACCGGAGCCTGGTGCTGCCGGCGGAGTACGCCAACCATATCGTTCCCGGCGGCAACGGAGTATTCAAGAAGACAGTTGTGGCTGCTGGCGAGGTGGTTGGCACCTGGGCCGTGGAGGGAAAGGGCCGCCGTGCCGCCGTCGTACATGATCTCTTTGTTGGCGGGCAGCCCGGTCCGGCCCCGCAGGCTGCCTTCGACCGCGCCGCCCGACGGTACCTGGAATTCCTGGCCACCTGACGCACACTCCCGTATAACCGGCCCGCGCCGGCTTGACCGGCGTTGGTCAACCGCGCTCATGCGGCCACGGACCGCTCATGGCGCCGGGGTTTATCCACATAGCCGCGCCCGGGGTACCCGTCCAACAGCCGCCCGGCGAGTGTTGAACCATGAATTCCAAAAAGATCCGGGCCGTAGTGGACGGCCGGTGGCCGCAGGTGGATGTTGCGTCAACCCGGCACCTGGCAGCGGCCGGCCTGGAGAGCAGGCTGGTCAAGAAAGCAACGGACGACGGCGCGCTGCTGCGACTTCGCAGGGGTGCCTACGTTCGGCGGAGCTACTGGGACAGCCTGAAACCGTGGGACCAGGACCTGCTGCGGATCCTCGCGCACTTCGAATCGACGGACGGCGATTCCCGGTACAGCCACATCAGCGCGGCCCGGCTGCACCGCTGCGATGTGTGGGAGGTGGGCCCGTTGATCCATGTCACCACCGGCTACTCGAACTCCCGGGCCAGCGCAGGTAACGATGTCAGGACGCATCGGCTGCCGTTGGCGGAGCACGAGCTGGCCACGGCGCGGACAGTGGACGGCCGGGAGGTCCTGACCACCAGCCTGGAACGGACGGTGCTGGACTGCACCCGGATCCTGCCGCTGGACCGGGCCGCGGTGATCGGGGACCACGCCCTCCGCAAGGGTGCCAGCCTGGAGCGCATGCGGCAACTCCTGGATGAGAGTCCCACCAAGCGCGGCAGCAGGAGGGCTGCGGCCCTGCTGGAGGTGATCGACGGGCGCTCGGAGTCGGCCGGGGAGACCCGGACCCGTCTGCTGCTGCGCTCCTTTGGCCTGGACAGTTTCATTCCGCAGGTGGACATTCCAACGCCCCAGGGCCTGTTCCGGGCGGACTTCGCGGACCCTCAGGCCAGGGTCATCATCGAATTTGACGGCCGCGCCAAGTACTCCGACTACAAGCCCGCAGAGGAAGCCCTCCTCAACGAGCGGTGGCGGGAAACAGCGCTGCAGGAGCTCGGCTGGTCAGTGTTCCGGATCAAGTGGCCGCAGCTGGACCGGCCCGGCGAACTCCGGAGGCGGCTCTTCGCGTTCCTTGCCACGCAAAAGCGGCCCTGACCCGCATGAGCGGCGCTCGGAAGCACCGGTTATGTGGGCCAGGGCCGCTTATGGCGGACAAAAACTACAGGTTCCCGGTGGCGATGTTGAGCATGCGGCGCAGGGGCTCGGCGGCGCCCCAGAGGAGCTGGTCGCCCACGGTGAAGGCACTGATGTACTGCGGGCCCATCTCCATCTTGCGGATGCGGCCCACCGGGATGTCCAGGGTGCCGGAGGCCGCAACGGGCGTGAGGTCGGCCATGGAGGCTTCCTTGGTGTTGGGAACCACCTTGGCCCACTCGTTATCCTCCGCCAGGAGCTTCTCGATCTCCGCGACGGGCAGGTCCTCGCGCAGCTTGAGCGTCAGCGCCTGGGAGTGGGAGCGCATGGCGCCGATCCGGACGCACAGCCCGTCCATGATGATCCGGTTTTCCTCGGTCGTGCCCAGGATCTTGTTGGTCTCCACCCCGGCCTTCCACTCTTCCTTGGACTGCCCGTTGCCCAGGTCGGCGTCGATCCAGGGGATCAGCGAGCCGGCCAGCGGCACGCCGAACTGGGTGGCGTCGATGTCGGTGCGCTGGTGGGCGAGCACCTTGCGGTCGATCTCCAGAATGGCCGACGCCGGGTCGTCCAGTTCCGTGCTGACCTCGGCGTTTAGCGTGCCGAACTGGCTGAGGAGCTCGCGCATGTGCCGGGCGCCGCCGCCGGAGGCTGCCTGATAGGTCATGGAGGTGCCCCACTCGACCAGCCCGTTCTTGAACAGTCCGCCGAGGCCCATGAGCATGCAGGAGACGGTGCAGTTGCCGCCGATGAAGTCCCGGGTGCCGTTGACCAGGCCCTTGTCGATGACATCGCGGTTGATGGGGTCCAGCACGATGATGGAATCGTCGTTCATCCGGAGGGTGGAGGCGGCGTCGATCCAGAGGCCGTCCCAGCCGCGGCCGCGCAGCTCCGAGTGGACGCGCTTGGTGTAGTCCCCGCCCTGGGCGGTGACGATAATGGGCAGCTTGGCCAGGGTGTCGAGATCGAACGCGTCCTTGAGCTTGCCGGCGCTGCCCCCTGCTGTTCCAGCAATAGACGGCCCGGCACCTCCCGCGTTGGAGGTGGAGAAGAACACCGGGTTGATGTTGGCGAAGTCGCCCTCGTCCTGCATGCGCTGCATGAGGACGGAACCGACCATGCCGCGCCATCCGACCAGGCCGACGGAAGGGGTAGCTGCTGTAGTCATTGGATCAGTTTAGACTTCGCAACCGGCCCGGCGCAGTCGGTTACGTCACGCGGGACGGGCGGAACAGGGGGCCTAGCGGCGCTCCGGGTCCTCCAGCACGGCGGCCTTGCGGGCGCGGAGGGCGAAGAAGGCGCCAAAGGCGAAGACCTGCGTCACCACCACCAGCACGATGGCGCCGGCGATCTTGTTCCCGCCGAGGATCATGGTCAGTCCCACGATGGCGGACAGCAGGGCCAGCAGCGGCAGGAGCATGTAGCCCAGGATGAAAAGCGTTTCGGGTTTTTTCAGCATGTTCCTAGCCTTCGGTCCGTGACCATTTGGTGAAGCGGTAGCGCGTGCCGTTGGCGCCGGTCAGCCATCCGTCCGGTGGGACGGAGGCAGTTGCCTCCCAGCCTGGGCCGAGTTCGGGGGCGTAGGTGTCGCCGTCGGCTTTTACATCGATGGTGGTGACCACCGCGGTGGTGGCGAGGTCGGCGGACTGCCGGAATATCTCCCCGCCACCCACAATCCAGACCGTTTCACCGCCGTCCACGAACTGCGACTCGAGCAGGGCGTCATCCAGGGAGGAAACCACGACGGCGCCCTCCGCCTCGGGCGTTTCGGCCCACCCTTCCTGCCGGGTAATGACGATATTGGTGCGCCCGGGCAGCGGACGGTATTTGGCCGGGAAGGACAACCAGGTTTTGCGGCCCATCACCACGGGGTGGCCCATGGTGAGGCGGGTGAAGTGCTTCAGGTCCTCAGGAAGGTGCCAGGGCATGTCCCCGCCCTTGCCGATGACACCGTCCGGGGTCTGCGCCCAGACGAGTCCGACGCCGGTGATGGAGGCGGCGAGCTCCTCCGTGAATGCCTGCGGGTTCCCGGTGTTCATACGGCGATCGGGGCCTTGATGGTGGGGTGGTGCCGGTAACCGACCACGTCGAAGTCCTCCAGTGTGTAATCGAAAATCGAGGCGGGCCTGCGGGTGATCCGCAGCTGCGGGTATTCGTATGGTTCCCTGTCCAGCTGCTTGAGCACCTGGTCCATATGGTTCTCGTAGATGTGCACGTCGCCGCCGGTCCAGATGAACTCGCCCGGTTCCAGGCCCACCTGCTGAGCGACCATGCACGTGAGCAGCGCGTAGGAGGCGATGTTGAAGGGAACGCCCAGGAACATGTCCGCGGAGCGCTGGTAGAGCTGGCAGGAGAGCCTGCCGTCCGCCACGTAGAACTGGAAGAACGCATGGCATGGCGGCAGGGCCATGTCCTTGAGCTCCGAGACATTCCAGGCGGAGACGATGTGGCGCCGGGAATCGGGATTGGACTTGAGCCCCTCGATGAGCTCGGCAATCTGGTCGATGTGGCCGCCGTCGGGGGTGGGCCAGCTGCGCCACTGCACGCCGTACACGGGGCCGAGATCGCCGTCCGCGTCCGCCCATTCATTCCAGATGGTGACGCCTTGGTCCTGCATCCACCTGACGTTGGTTTCCCCGCGCAGGAACCACAGGAGTTCCACGGCCACCGACTTGAAGTGCACCCGCTTGGTGGTGATCAGCGGGAAACTTTCGCCGAGGTCAAAGCGAATCTGCCGGCCGAAAACGCTGGTGGTCCCGGTGCCGGTACGGTCCGATTTATGGGTGCCGTTGGCCAGGACGTCGCGCAGGAGGTCTTCGTAGGGGGTTGGGATGCTCACGGTTCAAGTCTACTTTCGAAAGCGCGGGGTCTGGTGGGCAACACTAGTCGTCAAAAGGCTTGAACTGCTCCACCGCCACAATCCGGTCCTTGCCGCCGTGGGCCACGTGGCACACCACCAGCTCGCCCGGGCTCAGATACGGCTCCTCCGCGGGCAGCAGGACCTGCAGTTGCTTGGCCATGTGCTTGGCCAGCTGTCCAAAGACCGTCGGAAGTGCCGGGCGGTGGGTGCAGACCACCACGGGCCGCTGCTTGTCGAAAAGGTTCTCGATCACGCCCGCGGTCTTCTTGGGACTGCGGTGGTGCCGGTGCTCCGTGAGGGCTTCAGCGAGCTTCACCTTGGCACCGCTTGCCTTGGCGTAGGGCGCCACCGTGGCAACGCAGCGCAGCCACGGGCTGGTCACGACCCGAACCGGCTGCCAGGCCTGCAAGAGCCTGCCCACGGCCTGGGCCTGCCTGGTGCCGGTGGCAGCGAGGGGCCGCTCGCCTTCGGCCTTGGTCCAGGAAGAGCGCGGTTTGGCCTTGGCATGCCGGAGCACCAGCAGTGGCCAGGTGTCCAGTTCCCGGCGCCGGTACATTTCCCACAGGTATTCGAGCGGCAACAGGTCCGAAGGATTGGACAGGAGGGACGCCGCCTTTTCCGGCGTGCACCACATCACGCTGTCCACCTCCTTGCCGTCGGGCTGCAGGCGGTTTCCGTTGACCTTGAGGGCCCAGTAGTGGACCACTTTCAAGCCCGACTGGACGTGGTAATGGATGGGGGGAAGCGGAATCCCCAACTGCGCGGTGAGGCCGATTTCCTCCCGGACCTCACGCACGGCGCACTCAGGGATGGTCTCGCCGTCGTCGATCTTTCCCTTAGGCCATGACCAGTCGTCATAGCGCGGCCGGTGGATCAGCAGGACTTCGAGCCGGTCCCTGGCAATCCGCCACGGGACGGCCCCAGCCGCCGTAATGGCGATGGGTTCTCCCGGGTGGTCCGTCTGGTCAGCTACGAGTGCATCGCTCGACAAAGCGGGGCCCTTACCGGCGGCTGAGGCTGCGCTGCCGGGGACGGGATGCGAGCAACCAGGACTGGACGTCCTCCAGCGGCCTGCCCTCGTCCGAAAGGTGGTGGCGGGTCCAATTCCCTTCATTGTCCAGGTGCCAGCTGGCGGTTTCCGGGGCCATGTAGCGCTGCAGCAGGGCCAGCACGTAAGCGATGTCGTCCGCGCTGCCCAGCTGGACCAGGGCTTCCACCCGGCGGTCCAGGTTGCGGTGCATCATGTCCGCTGAACCTATGTACACCACCGGGTCACCGCCGTTCGCGAACGCAAACACGCGCGAGTGCTCCAGGAACCTGCCCAGGATGGAGCGGACCGTGATGTTTTCGCTCAGGCCCGGCACGCCGGGGCGCAGGGAACAGATGCCGCGGACCACCACGTCCACCTTGACCCCGGCCTGTGATGCCCGGTACAGCGAATCGATGATGGCCTCATCCACCATGGAGTTCACCTTGATCTGCACCCGGCCCGGAATGCCGGCGCGGGCGTTGCGGATCTCGGTCTCGATCCGGTCAATCAGGCCGGACCGCACGGACCGCGGTGCCACCAGCAGGCGCTTGAACGTGGACTTGGGCGCGTACCCGGAGAGCTGGTTGAACAGCTTGGACAGGTCCTCACCCACCTGGTCATTGGCGGTGAGAAGGCCCAGGTCCTCGTAGTAGCGCGCGGTGCGGGGATGGTAGTTGCCGGTGCCGATGTGGCAGTAGCGGCGCAGCCCGTCCACCTCCTGGCGGACCACCAGCGAGAGCTTGCAGTGCGTCTTGAGTCCTACGATGCCGTAGACCACGTGGACGCCGGCCTGTTCAAGCTTGCGGGCCCAGGAGATGTTGGCCTGCTCGTCGAACCGTGCCTTAATCTCCACCAGGGCCAGGACCTGCTTGCCGGCCTCCGCGGCGTCGATGAGCGCGTCCACGATGGGGGAGTCGCCGGATGTCCGGTACAGGGTCTGCTTGATGGCCTGGACCTTCGGGTCCGCCGCAGCTTGTTCCAGGAACGCCTGCACCGAGGTGGAGAAGGAGTCGTACGGGTGGTGCAGCAGGATGTCGCGCCGCCGCATGGCGGCGAAAACGTTGGCTGCCTTAGAGGTCTCGGACTCGTTGAGGTACCGCGACGTGTGCGGGACGTGCTTGGGGTAGTGCAGGTCTGCGCGGTCGATCGCTGCAATCACGGACAGCCCGCGGAGGTCCAGGGGCGCCGGGACGGAATAGACCTCGGCCTCCTCGACACCCAGTTCCCGGATCAGGAGCGCCCGGATGTTCGGGTTGATGTCGTTGGTGACCTCGAGCCGGACGGGCGGGCCGAACCGGCGCCGCAGCAGTTCCTTCTCCAAGGCCTGGAGGAGGTTCTCTGCGTCATCCTCTTCCACCTCCACGTCCTCGTTGCGGGTGACGCGGAAGGTGTGGTGCTCCAGGACTTCCATTCCGGGGAACAGCCGGTCCAGGTGGACGGCGATGACCTCTTCCAGCGCGATGAAGCGGGCCACCCGGCCCGGTACCGCGCCGGCACGGGGCCCGTCAATGGAGATCAGCCGGGGCAGCTGGTCCGGGACCTTGACACGGGCAAACAGTTCCTTGTCGCTCACCGGGTTCCGGACCACTACCGCCAGGTTCAGGGAAAGGCCGGAAATGTAGGGGAACGGGTGGGCCGGGTCCACTGCCAGCGGGGTGAGGATCGGGAAGACCTTCTCCGCGAACATGACGGTCAGCTGCTGCTTGGCGGCGTCGTCCAGTTCATCCCAGTGCATAAGGTGGATGTGTTCGTAGGCCAGGGCCGGCCGGATCTGCTCGGCGTAGACCTGCGCGTGGCGCTGCTGCAGGCGGTGTGCTTCCTCGCTGATGCGCTCCAGGACCTCCACCGGGCTCAGTCCAGCGGGCGAGGGGACGGCCAGTCCGGTGGCGATACGGCGCTTCAGCCCGGCCACCCGGACCATGAAAAACTCATCCAGGTTGGAGGCGAAGATGGACAGGAAGCCCACGCGTTCCAGCAGGTGAAGGGTGGGGTCTTCCGCCAGTTCCAGGACTCTGGAGTTGAACGCCAGCCAGCTCAGCTCACGGTCCAGGAACCGGTCCGGGCGGATGTCACCCTCGGGCTGCAGGTTGGGTGCGAATTCGGGGATGTCGATCCGGTCCTGGGTGGCCCGGGAAGCCGGAACCTCGGAGGAGCCGAAGCGGGCGCGCACAGGTGCCGCAACATCCTGGGGCGTGGCGGTTCCGGACGGTTCCGGGGTCATGGCATCTCCTTTACCTGGCGCCTGGACCGGCTGGTCCGGCCCGCGCGCCCTGCTTCAACCTTACAAGTTTTCCGGCCGGCAGCAGGGGCGGTTTGCACCCTTCCCCGGCCCGCATCCTCAGGCGGTGGCCCGGCCGAGCGGTCCGTACATGACATCCATGTCCCAGCGGGTGAACCCCAGGCTGCGGTAGAGGGCCACGGCGGCCGCGTTATCCGCATCGGTGTAGAGCATGACGGCATGCAGTCCCAGGTCCTGCAGGTATCTGATGCCGGCAACGGTGAGGGCTTTGCCCAGCCCCATGCCCTGCGCCTCAGGGGCGACGCCCACCACGTACACCTCGCCGATCGCCGGATGCGGCCCGTGCTTGGGGTGGACCTTGGTCCAATGGAAACCCAGCAGCCGGCCGTCCCGGTCCTCAGCCAGCAGGAACCCGGCCGGGTCGAACCAGTCCTCCGTCATGCGGGCCTCAAGGTCTGCCCGGGTCAGGCTGCCCTGCTCCGGGTGGTGCGCGAACGCCGCCCGGTTTACTTCCAGCCAGGCGTCCTCGTCCCTGCCCGGCAGGAACGGCCGGAGCGACACGCCCTCCGGAAGCGCCGTCCCGGGAAGGCGGGTCCCCGCCGTCGTCATCCGCATTTTCCAGAGCTCGCGCACAGGGCCGAAGCCATAGCGGGCGGCGAGGTCCGCGGCGGCCTCATGGTTGCCGTGGGACCAGGCCTTCAGGCCGTCCAGTCCTCGGGCTTCCTTGAGCGCGCCCACCAGGCGGTCCGCCACGCCCTGGTTGCGATAGCTGGGGTGCACGGCAATTTCCAGGACGCCGGTGCCGTCAGGTTCATCGATGACGACGGCGAATCCCGCCAGATCCTCGCCGGTGGCCGGGTCGGAATCCTCGTCAGGGGCGTAGAGGGCCAAGGTGAGGAGCGCGTGGGGGCCGGCAGCGGCGGAGCGCATGGTCACCAGGGTCTGCTCCGAAATGGCCGGGTTCCCGTCAGACTCTTCGGCGGCAGCAAGGAGGTCCCGGCAATCCTTCAGGAGCTGCCGGTCAACCCCGCCGCGGATAACCTGGACGGGCCATTTCTCGGGGTGCGCTGCAGTCATGAGGCAAGGCTATACGGGTTGGGCCGGATCCGGTCGAGGCTGCGTCAGGCCTCGGTGAGTTCGTCTTCCTGCTGGCGTACCAGGGTGAGGCGGTAGCCCACGTTCCGGACCGTGCTGATCAGGTTTTCGTGGTCGGCACCCAGTTTGGCCCGCAGCCGCCGGACGTGGACGTCCACGGTGCGGGTGCCGCCGTAATAGTCGTAACCCCACACCTCTGTCAGAAGCTGCTGGCGGGTGAACACGCGGCCCGGATGCTGTGCCAGGTACTTCAGGAGCTCAAACTCCTTGAAGGTCAGGTTCAGGGCCGCGCCGTTGACCCGGGCCGTGTAACTGGCTTCATCGATGACCACACCGGCGGCGCGGATTTCGGTGGGGGTCTCGTCCGCTTCGGGCACTGCCCGGGCAACGGCGAGCCGGATCCTGGCTTCCACCTCTGCGGGCCCCGCGGAATCCAGCACGATGTCGTCAACGGTCCATGCGGAGGATACCGCCGCCATGCCGCCCTCGGTCAGGATCAGCATCAGGGGTGCGCTCAGGCCGGTGGCCTTCAGGAGCTGGGTGAGGGACCGGGCGCCCACCAGGTCTTTGCGGGCGTCGAGCAGGACGATGTCGCACGGATCCGTTTCCAGCAGTGCGGTGGGTTCCGCGGGAAGGATATGGACGCGGTGGTTCAGCAGTTCCAAGGCAGGAAGGATGTCCACCGAAGAGCCGGTGCTGTTCGTCAGTAACAGGATGTGCGACATTGTTCCTCCAAGGGCTGTCCGCGCATCATTGGGCGACTGAACCGGGTTTCCACCGGCTGGTACTGTCTCCCTGCGCCGGTTCCGGCCGCTGCGAAAACGGGCCGGCGAGCCACCGAAACAGGAAGCCTAGCTGAACTTTGAGTATACCCGGCAGGCCTTTCCAAGCCACGGATCCTGCCCTCATGCGGGGACGTTTTACGACATATCCGATTCATATAGGGCAGGATTGGGACAGGGGCCGCTTGCCCCGCAACCGGCGCTGCCGCCCTGCACCAGGGCATATGCGCCCAGCCACGGTCCACGCCACGATGGGAAAGCAACGCAGTGAGTGCACAGACTAAGCCCCGGCCGGTTTCCGCATGACGGCCGGGCTGCAGGCGCCAGTCCGCTCGCTGGGCTCGTGGGTGGTCGGGGTTATCGGAATCGCCGGACTCGTGGCGATCATCGCCGGCGTCTATTCCTCCACGGGCGTGCTGGTGACCGTAGCCGTCCTGATCGCCGTCGCCGTGGGCATCGGCTGGCCGCATTTCCTCCGCATCCCTGCCAAGAAGACCCTTGCCGCCGTCATCGCGCTGCCGGGCGCGGGCTCGGCGCTCGCCGCCGCCTCTGCGCCCGCCCCCGGCTACCTCGACCGGACGCCGGCCTTCATCGCCTTGGGCATCATGGCGGTCTTCGTGGTCCAGCTGATCCGCGGAACCGGCCAGGCCCAAAGGCTGGAGTCCACGCTGGGCTGCTGTGCGGGCGTGCTCCTGTCCTGCCTGGGTGCCGGCTGGATCGCCGGATCCCGCTTCAACGGCGTCCGCGAGATGCTGCTGGTGGCCGCCATCAGCGCAGCCGCAGCCCTGCTGGCCGGGCTGATCCGCTGGCCGGACAACATCGTTGCGCCGCTGGAAATCTCCCTCGCCGGACTGGCCGGGCCGCTTGCCGGGCTGGTGCTCTCCGACATTGCCGTCCTGCCCGCGGCGATCTTCGGCGTGGTGGTGGGCGCAGTGCTCGCCAGCTTCCGCCGGCTGGTCACGCTCCGGGGGGCGCCGCTTAACATTCCCTCCGCCGTAGCCATCGGGCTCGCCCCCGTCTCTGCCGTCGGGTCACTCGCCTACTTCATAGACAAACTACTCATCTACTAGCGGTTAGGATGGCATCATGTCCGTACTTGCATTTGAAATCTTCTTCCTTGTCCTGCTCGGCATCGCGAGCCTGGCCATGGCCTGGTTCGCAGGCTTCGTGGTCTACCGCCTCTTCAAGGGCCAGAAATAGGCTGCTGGGTTCCGAGCCTTTCCATACCGCGAGGTAAATGCTGTGCCCATTGAGATTCCCACAGACCTGACACCCGAACTCGTTCCTCTTTCCTGGCTCATCGGTGAGTGGGAAGGCCGCGGCCGGCTGGGCAGCGGGGACGAGGACTCCGAGCATTTCCTGCAGCACGTTTCCTTTACGCACAACGGTCAGCCTTACCTTCAGTACCGCGCGGAGAGCTGGCTGACGGACGACGACGGAACGCGCCTTAGGCCCCTCACCGTCGAGACGGGTTTTTGGTCGCTGGAGCGCAAACAGCTCGAAGCCGACGGCGGCCCGGGACTCGTCCCCTCAGACATCGTCCCCGTGCTCAAGAGCGCGGAAGAGGTCGAGGCCCTGCGGAACAAGGACGGCGGGTTCGATATTTCCGTCTCCATTGCGCACCCCGGCGGTATCTCCGAGCTGTACTACGGCCAGATCAAGGGCCCGCAGATCCACCTGAGCACGGACATGGTGATGCGCGGCAGCCACTCCAAGCCCTACACCGCCGCCACCCGGATTTTCGGACTGGTGGACGGGAACCTGTTGTGGCGGTGGGATGTGGCCACCGGCTCGGAAGGCGGCAAGGGCCTCGAAGCCCACGCTTCGGCCTTCCTGAAGAGAGTTGCCTGAGCCGGGCAGCACCAGCCAACCGGGCAGTACCAATGCGAGGGAGCGGCGCCGTGGAAGATGCAGGCAAGACTGGCAAGTACAGCGGCCTAAAGGCTGTTTTCTTTAACGGCACCCTGAAGAAGTCGCCCCAGACGTCCAATACGGACGGGCTGATCACCATCAGCCGCCGCATCATGGAAAAACAGGGTGTCAGCACCCGCCTGATCCGCACCGTGGATCATGACATCGCCAGTGGTGTCTATCCGGACATGACCGAGTACGGCTGGGCCACGGACGAGTGGCCGGAACTGTACCCGGCGGTGCGGGAAGCCGACATCGTGGTGCTTGCCGGCCCCATCTGGCTCGGCGACAACTCCTCGCAGACCAAGAAGCTGATCGAACGGCTGTACGCGCACTCCGGTGAACTTAACGGGAAGGGCCAGTGGGCGTTCTATCCCAAGGTGGGCGGAGCCCTGGTCTCCGGCAACGAGGACGGCATCAAGCACTGCGCCATGAACCTCCTCTACAGCCTGCAGCACATCGGCTTCAGCATTCCGCCACAGGCGGACGCCGGCTGGATCGGCCCGGTGGGCCCCGGTCCCAGCTACCTGGATGAAGGGTCCGGCGGGCCGGAGAGCGACTTCACCAACCGCAACGTCACCTTCATGACCTGGAACCTGATGCACCTGGCCAGCATCCTCAAGGCAGCGGGCGGGTATCCGGCCTACGGCAACCTGCCCGAAGAATGGGATGCAGGCACCCGGTTCGATTTCGAAAATCCGGAATACCGCGCACCCTAAAGGACGTTTCCCCAGTATGACTACCCCCAGCCCCCTGTTGTCGCGCCCGGGCGCGGTCGAAGCCGCCGGCGCGGACACCGGAGTTGCCGCCCACTATGGTGAGCCCCTCCGAGAGCAGCGCGCCCTCGCGGCCGGTACCGCCGTCGTCGACCTTTCCCACCGCGGCGTGGTGACGGTGACCGGCCCGGACCGCCTCAGTTGGCTCAACACCCTGTCCTCCCAGCAGGTGGCGGCGCTGAAGCCGGGGGAGTCCAGCGAGCTGCTGCTCCTGAGCGTGCAGGGCCGCATCGAGTTCGACGCCCGGGTGATTGACGACGGCGGGACCACCTGGCTGATCGTCGAGGCCGCCGAGGCAGGGCCGCTGGCGGAGTTCCTCAACCGGATGAAGTTCATGCTGCGGGTCGAGGTGGCGGATGTTTCGGCCGCCTGGGCCCTGGTGGGCAGCACCCGGGCGGTGCCCGAATGGTCCGGCCTGCTGGCCTGGGAGGATCCGTGGCCGCATGTTGGTGCCGGCGGCTACTCTTACGCAACCGTCGCCGAGGAGGGCCACCCTGGCCTGGAGCGCCCCTGGTTTGAGTACCTCGTGCCCGCCGCTGAGCTGGAACAGACGGTCGGGGAGCGTCCCCTGGCCGGCGTCATGGCGGCGGAGGCGCTGCGCATCGCCGCCTGGCGGCCCAGGATCGGCGCGGAGACGGACGACAAGACCATTCCGCACGAACTCGACCTTATCCGCACCGCCGTGCACCTGGCCAAGGGCTGTTACAAGGGCCAGGAAACCATCGCCCGCGTCCACAACCTGGGGCACCCGCCGCGGCGCCTCGTGTTCCTGCAGCTGGACGGGTCGCAGCACACCATGCCGGCCGCCGGCAGCCCGGTACTGGCCGGGGAACGGAAAGTCGGCGCCGTCACGTCCGTGGCGCAGCACTACGAAATGGGCCCGGTGGCACTCGCCGTAATCAAGCGTTCCGTGGCGCCCGACGAAATACTGACCGTCCAGGACGGCGACGAGCCTTACACCGCTGTCCAGGAACTCATCGTTGCCCCCGACGCCGGCCAGGTGGTGGGGCGCCAGACCGGATTCCTCAGGGGGCCTCGCGCATGAGCGAAACCAACCCTGCTGGTTCCGGCACCATGCCGGGAACGCCCGACGACGACGCCCTGGCACTGGCGCATACCCTCTTCCAGGCTGCCAGGGAGGGGAACACGGAACTGCTGGGTGCCTACCTCGCCGCCGGTGCACCGGCGGGGCTCACCAATGCTGCCGGCGACTCCCTCCTGATGCTCGCGGCCTACCATGGACACCCGGACGCCGTGCAGCTGGTACTCCGTCACGGTGCCGACCCCAACACGGCCAACGACCGCGGCCAGACGCCGCTGGCCGGCGCCGCCTTCAAGGGCTACACGGACGTGGCCCGGGCGCTGCTGGACGCCGGAGCGGACCCCGACGCCGGAGCTCCCTCCGCCCGCGCCGCGGCCCGGATGTTCGCCCGGACGGAGATCCTGGCCCTGCTGGACTAAACCCCGGACGCTCTCTCACCTAACGTGCCTTTTCCCCGGACGCTCTCTCACCTAACGTGCCTTTCCCCCGGACGCTCTCTCGCTTTACGTGCCTTTCCGCGAAGGGAGGCGAGGCGTTTGTAACCGGTTTGTGTCGTACCCCACACGTCCCACTAGAATCTAGGGTGAGCTCAGCGTGGCGCTCTGCCAGTTATCCCCTCACTCCAGGATTTGAGCCGAAACATGAAAATTGGAATCCTCACCAGCGGTGGCGACTGCCCCGGTTTGAACGCGGTCATCCGCGGCGCCGTCCTTAAGGGCATTGCCATCCATGGCCATGAATTCGTCGGTTTCCTCGACGGATGGCGCGGTGTTGTTGAGGGCGACATCATCGATATCCCCAGGACCATGGTGCGCGGCATCGCCAAGCAGGGCGGCACCATCCTGGGCACCTCCCGGACCAACCCGTTCGAGAACGGCGGCGGGCCGGAGGTCATCAAGGCGCACATGGACCGCCTGGGGATCGACGCCATCATTGCGATCGGCGGCGAAGGAACCCTGGCGGCCGCCAAGCGCCTCACGGATGCGGGCCTGAAGATCGTCGGCGTTCCCAAGACCGTGGACAACGACCTCGACGCCACCGACTACACATTCGGTTTCGACACCGCCGTCCAAATTGCCACCGAAGCCATCGACCGGCTGCGGACCACCGGCGAATCGCACCACCGGTGCATGATCGCCGAGGTCATGGGCCGGCATGTGGGCTGGATCGCCCTGCACGCCGGAATGGCCGCCGGCGCCCACGCCATCCTGATTCCGGAACAGAAGGTCAGCATCGAGCAGATCACCGAGTGGGTCAATGAGGCCCACGCCCGTGGCCGCGCACCCCTTGTGGTGGTGGCGGAAGGCTTTGTGCCGGAGCACATGGAATCCCCGCACTCAGAGCGAGGCCTGGACACTTTCGGCCGGCCACGCCTGGGCGGCATCGCGGACCAGCTGGCTCCTGAACTGGAAGCCCGGACCGGCATCGAAACCCGCGCCACCATCCTGGGCCACATCCAGCGGGGCGGCGTCCCGTCCGCCTTCGACCGTGTCCTGGCCACCCGCCTGGGCATGGCGGCCATCGATTCGGTGGTTGAAGGCTACTGGGGCACCATGGTGGCGCTGAAGGGGACGGACATTGAGCACGTGGTCTTCGAAAAGGCGCTGGGCCAGCTCAAGACAGTGCCGCAGAACCGCTACAACGAAGCTGCGGTCCTGTTCGGCTAGGCGCCGGCCCCCCGCCTAGGCTGGGAGCATGACACTCGACCCCGGTTCCGCCGCCATCATCCAACTCGCCTGGGCGCGCCGCCTGGGACTGGAGGACCACGCCTTCAGCGACGCCCTGGCTTCCGGCGAACGGATCATCCGCGTGGATGACACGGCGCCAAGGGCGGAGTTCGTCCGGTTGTTCGGCACCTCGGCGCTTGTGGGTCCGCAATGGCTTGTTGATGCTGCCGGGGACATCCCGGACGCAGAAATGGCGCAGCACGTCACGCTCCTGACGCTGACCCGGTCGCATGGCGGGCATGGGCTCGGAGCTGCGGCGTTGTTCTTCGCGGACGACCTCCCGCTCAAGCAGCCCTCCGAAGAGATGACTGTTTCCCACGGAAACCCCGAAGCCATCGAACTGGAAGGCCACTGCCCGCCGGATGACGTCAACGAGGTCGGCCTCTCAGACCTGGAGAACCGCTACACCATCGTGCACGAGATTGAGGGCAGCCGGGTGCCCCTGGCCTGCGGCGCCTACACGGAATGGGAAGGCCTGCTGGCCCAGCTGGGCGTGTTGGTTGATCCCGGCTGGCGCCGCCGCGGGCTGGGCCTCCTGGCGGCCTCCATCGCCGCCCACGAGGCCCTGGCCGCCGGCCTCACCCTGCAGTGGCGGACGGACGTCAGCAACACCGGCTCCCTGGCACTGGCACGGAAACTCGGCTTCACGGCCGGCGGGATCCAAACCAGCGTCCACTTGGGCGGCTCCTGAGACGGCGCCGAATACCCGCCGACCCGTTAGCGGCCGTTGAGAGAGCGCCGCTCCAGGAAGGACTGGAGCAGGATGGTGTTCCGCTGGTCCGGGATGACCGCCCAGGCAATGAGGTAGAACACGAAGGCCGGCCCCGGCAGGAGCGAGAGCACAAGGAACGCGATGCGGACGTACGCCACATCCACGTTCAGCTTGGCCGCGATGCCGCCCAGCACCCCGCCCAGCCAGCGTTCCGGGCCGCGCTTCAGGCCGAGGCCCCTGACGATGTTGAAGAACTTGTCCATGGCTTAAGGCTTCCCTGTCGCGGAGCCGTTGTCACGTTTTCGGGCCGACAGCACTCCGCCGAGGACCAGTGCCGCGCCAGCACCGATCATGAGACCGATCAGCACGTAGGTTCCGTTGAGCACCACCAGGCCAAGCTGCGCGATGATGGTGAGCGCTGCGAGGGCCAGGACGATCAGCCCCCACACTATGGTTCCCACCCGTGCAGGTGCCGGGCCGCCCGGGACAGCGCCCGCCGCCGTCGAATTTTCCGCTGCCGGATTGTTGTTGCTCATCTCAATTGCCTTCCTGGATGGTGACGTTGCTGAATGCGCCATCGATTTCGATAACGAGGTGGCCGCCGGGTTCTCCGGTGTTGTAGTTGCTCTCCCGCTGGGTGGTGCCGCCGCGCTGGCCGCCCGGTTCGTTGAGATTGCCCATGGTCATGTCCGTCTGGACGTCCACGGGAATATTGCCGGGGATTACCACCGTCACATTGCTGGCGGTGACGTCGAGGGGAATTACGACGTCGGACGGCAGCGGCGCGTCCAGGTCAAGGTCCGTGAGGTCAATTGTTCCGCGGCCCGCCGTGATGTCGAAGCCTTCGGCGGCTTCCTCAACGGTGATCGGTGTCCAGTCCACTTCCTGGAACCGTGCGCGGTCCCCGGCGCCGAGGACGGTGGAGATGCCGCCCGCAACCAGGGCCACCACGGCGAAGAGGCTCAGGATCCCGGCTGTCCGGCCACGGGCCCCGGCAATGAGGATGGCCAACCCGAAGACTGCCGCCGCCGAAGCCCAGACCACCGCGTTCGCCGACAGCCCCAGGTTGACGGCATCCGCGGCGTCGAGTGCCTTGAGGCCGCCGCCCACCAGCAGTGCCAGGCCGGCCGCGATCGCTACGGCCGGTGCGCCCGGTCCGTCAGGGCGGGGACGGTGCACGGGGGGAGTGTAGGTGTAGTTGTACGTGTAGTCCGGTGCCGCATGGTTCCCGGATCCGTACCTGCCGGTCCCGTACCCCTGGCTGGCGGCGAACTGCGCGCCATAGCTTTGCCCCGGAGGCTGTGGAACAGACGGAGCTTCTCCCGGCATCGGCATCGGCGCCTGTACTGGTGCCTGGGGCTGCAGCGCAGGCCGCGGTCCGTTGTTTCGCTGGGAGAGGTAGTAGACGAGGTAAATGGCGCCGCCCACCCAGACAACGGTCCAGAGGAATCCGCCAAAGCCCTGGTTGTTCCAGCCCCACACACCGCCGCCCAGGCCGGTCAGGCCAAGGATGGTGGCAATCAACGCCCCGGTCATGCCGCTGGACCAGCGCCCGGCTCCCGCTTCCTGCGTGTGGATCCGCCCATCCGGCTCAGGAAGCAGCGCCCAGGCGAGCCCGTACAGGAGCACGCCAACGCCGGCAAAGACGGTCAGCACAATGAAGACGCCGCGTATGATCAGCGGGTCCACGCCAAGCCGGTACGCGATGCCACCGGACACGCCGCCTATCCAGCGGTCGTCACTCCGGTAGACGCCGTGGCTGCGGATCCAGTTGAAGAAGTCGGTCCGCGGTGCGGCGCCAGGCGGAGGCGTTGCGCCGGAACGCGGCGCCGGATCTGGCGGGGGAGGAGTTTGTCCCGAACCTGTCGTGCCGGGCCAGCCGGCCCCGGGGGAGCTGCCGGAGTCAGCGCGGGGGGTGTCGTTCGAGTCGTTGCCGTCCGGGGACGGAGTGTGCGGATTCATACCAAAATCCTCCCGCTTCGGCGCGTTCCGACTCTACTGGGGGATACCCTGAGCCGTCCCTGAACGGTCCCCGGTTGGCGGACAATACTGGTCCGGGAGACCCTGATCCGTGCTTGGATTGACCCATGGCAACAATCCCCGCCGGGCAGCCATCCGAACGGTCGATCCCGGCATGGCAAGCGGCTGCACGGCCGCCCCTGGTCCGCAGCAGCGACCGCGTCATTGCCGGCGTCTGCTCCGGTCTTGCCGCGCACCTGGGCTGGCCGGTCCGGAACGTCCGCGTCGGCATGGCCATCGCCGTCCTGGCCGGCGGCGCCGGAATCCTGTTCTACGCATGGCTGTGGATCATGGTTCCCACCGCGGATGAGGCCGCGCGCAGGGAAGCCCGGCGGCCGTCGTCGCCCGTTGCTCCCGCCGCAGCGGCCCCCGCAGGTGCACCGGCAGCAGCCGGCGCACCGCACGCACCCTGGTTCCGGCCCGGGGGCATGCGGTACGGCAAGGAAATCCTGCTCGGCGCCGGGCTGCTTCTGGTGGCTGGCATCATGATCGCCCAGGTGTTGGGTGTGGACGTGCCCCTCGGGACGCTGATCCCGGCGGCCGCAGTGCTGGGTGGAGCGTCGATTGCGTGGATGCAGCTGGACGAAACGCGCCGCGCCGGCCTGGTGGACAAGACCAAGGCAGACCAGGCCGGGGGGTGGGCACGGCTCGCGGCGGGCATGGCCCTGGTGGTGGCGGGCGTCCTGGTGATGGTTTCCGGTTCGGGCTCGTGGGAACAGACGTGGCTGGCACTGCTCGCGTCGGTGGCGGTGTTGGGCGGGGTGGTGTTGGTACTGCTGCCCTGGGCGCTCAAGTTCTGGCGCGAGCTCGAGTCCGAGCGTGCCGGCCGCGTCCGCGAAATGGAGCGCGCCGAGATCGCCGCGCACCTGCACGATTCGGTCCTCCAGACCCTTGCGCTGATCCAGCGGAGGGCTGGAAACGAGCACGACGTCGTCCGGCTGGCCCGGGCGCAGGAGCGTGAACTTCGCGGGTGGCTCTTCCAGGATCCGGGCCGGGAGGCAGGACAGCTATCGGACCGGATCAAGGCGGTTGCCGGCGAAGTGGAGGACCTGCTGGCTAACCCCGTGGAGGTGGTGGCTGTGGGTGACGCTGCCATGACAGAGGCACACGAGGCGCTGGTCCAGGCGGCCCGGGAGGCCATGGTGAACGCATCCCGGCACGGCGGCGGCCCCGTGTCCGTGTACGTGGAGGCCACTGCATCGCAGGTGGACGTTTTCGTCAAGGACCGCGGACCGGGTTTCGACCTCCAGGAGGTGCCGGCGGACCGGCTCGGGGTGCGCGAGTCGATCATCGGCAGGATGCAGAGGCATGGCGGCTCGGCCACCATCCTCAGCAGCGCGGACGGAACTGAGGTCAGGCTGCGGCTGCCACAGGTTGTACACAACGTGGAAGGAACGGCATGAACATCGGCTCCGGCGGCGACGAAGCGGCCAACTCCGTGCGGGTAGTGATCGTGGACGACCACGCGATCTTCCGGTCCGGACTCAAGGCCGATCTTGGCCCCGCCATCGACGTGGTAGGCGAGGCCGCCACCGTGGAACAGGCCATCGCCGTCATAACCGACAAGCGCCCGGACGTAGTGCTGCTGGACGTCCACCTTCCCGGCGGGCTGGGCGGCGGCGGGCGCGAGGTCATCGCCGGCTCCGCGCAGTTGCTGGCCACCACAAGGTTTCTGGCTTTGAGCGTCTCCGATTCCGCGGAGGATGTGGTGGCCGTGATCCGCGCCGGCGCCCGCGGCTACGTCACCAAGACCATTTCCGGCGCGCAGATCACCGATGCGGTGTTCCGGGTGGCCGGCGGCGATGCCGTGTTCTCGCCCCGCCTCGCAGGGTTCGTGCTGGATGCCTTCGGCACCGCGCCCGCGGACATCGCCGACGACGAGCTGGACCGGCTCTCCGCCCGGGAACTCGAGGTCATGCGGCTTATTGCCCGCGGCTACAGCTACAAGGAGGTGGCCAAGGAACTGTTCATCAGCATCAAGACCGTGGAAACCCACGTGTCCGCGGTGCTCCGCAAGCTGCAGCTCTCCAGCCGGCACGAACTCACCAGGTGGGCCGCGGAGCGCCGCCTCCTCTAGTACCCCGGCAGACGCTCTCCCACTTAATGCCTCTTTCCCCGAAACGCTCCCTCACTTGATACGGCTTAAACCCCAACGCTCTATCACTCTCAGGAAGAAGAGTGACAGAGCGTTGGGGTTTCTCCTGCGTTAAGTGAGAGGGCGTCCTACTGGGCCTTGCCGAGGAACTCCTGGAGGCGCTGCACGCCCGTGGCCAGGTCCTCGTCGCCGAGCGCGTACGAGAGCCGCAGGTAGCCGGAGGGACCGAACGCCTCGCCCGGAACCACCGCCACCTCAACCTCATCCAGGATCAGGGAAGCCAGTTCGGCGGAGGTCTGCGGCGTGGCGCTGCCGGCCGCCGTCGGGAATTCCTTGCCCAGCAGGGCACGGACGTCCGCGTACACGTAGAAGGCGCCCTTCGGCGTCGGGCATTCCACACCCTCGATGGCATTGAGGCCCGCGACGATCGCCTTCCGGCGGCGGTCAAACGCAACCTTCATCTCATCCACGGCGGTCAGCGGGCCGGACACGGCTGCCAGGGCAGCGATCTGCATGATGTTGGAGACGTTGGACGTTGCGTGCGACTGCAGGTTGGTGGCCGCCTTGATGACGTCCGCCGGGCCGATCATCCAGCCCACGCGCCAGCCGGTCATCGCGTACGTCTTGGCCACGCCGTTGAGGATGACCACCTTGTCGCCGAGCTCCGGGGCGGCGGTGGCGATGGACGTGAAGGGAACGCCGTCGTACGTCAGGTGCTCATAGATCTCGTCGGTGACCACCCACAGGCCCTTCGCAGCGGCCCACTTGCCGATCTCCGCCACCTGCTCCGGCGAGTAGACCGACCCGGTGGGGTTGGACGGCGAAACAAACAGCAGGATCTTCGTCTTGTCCGTGACCGCGGCTTCGAGCTGCTCAACCGTCACGAGGTAATCCTGCTCCGGGCCGGCAAACACCTCTACGGGAACGCCGCCGGCGAGCCGGATTGCCTCGGGGTAGGTGGTCCAGAACGGGGTGGGGACAATAACCTCGTCGCCCGGGTCCACCAGCGTCGCGAAGGTGTTGTACACGGCCTGCTTGCCGCCGTTGGTCACCAGGACCTGGGAAGGCTCGACGGCGTACCCGGAGTCCCGCAGCGTCTTCGCGGCGATGGCCTTCTTCAGCTCGGGCAGCCCGGCTGCGGGGGAATAGCGGTGGTACTTCGGCTGGCCGGCCGCTTCGATGGCCGCCCGCACGATGTAGTCCGGGGTGGGGAAGTCCGGTTCGCCCGCCCCGAACCCAATAACCGGCCGGCCCGCTGCCTTCAGCGCCTTGGCCTTGGCGTCAACGGCCAGGGTTGCGGATTCGGCAATGGCGGAAATGCGCTTGGAAACGCGGGCGGCAGACATGGCAGGTCCGTTCTACGCTTGCAGCCGGGAGGCTGAATGTGGGATTCGACGTGATCTACTCTATGCTGATCTGCGGATCCTCCGGGGAGCCCGTTCTGATTTATGACTGACCGCCTGCCGCGTGCCGGCAGCGGCTGGCAGGACCGGTGCGGCACGCGGCAGGACCGGAACGGGCTGGTTCGACTAACGCGCAGATGTTGCGTAGACTGGTTCACCGGTGTTGAAAACACGGATGATGGCGTGCGCCTCAGTGAAAGCTGGCGGTTCGTGCCGAAACGTGGAATTCGCTCCATAGGGTAGTGGCGCAATTGGTAGCGCAGCGGTCTCCAAAACCGCAGGTTGCAGGTTCGAGTCCTGTCTGCCCTGCGCAAGCTGTCCCGGACACAATCCGGGGCAAGCGCAGCAACCATGGTTCTGATCAGGGCCGGGTAATCCAACACTTTGCAGATGAGCGAGGACCAGGTGACCGAAACAGCTGCCAGCAGCTCCAAGGGCCGCCCAGCTAAGAAGGACGCCAAGGCAAACTTCTTCGCCCGCATTGCGCTCTTCGTCCGCCAGATCATCGGCGAACTGAAGAAGGTTGTTGCACCTACCCGCAAGGAACTGATCAATTACACGATCGTGGTGCTGGTATTCGTGGCCATCATGATGGTCATCGTCAGCCTGCTGGACCTCGGTTTCGGAAGCGCTGTCGGCTGGCTCTTCGGCGGTACCGGCCCCACGGACAGCTAAGGCTGAAAGGTCCGCAGGCTGCGTGTTCCTCCTCCGGGAAACCGGAGGGAACACCGGTGTGCGGAATTGAGCCATTTAAATAGGCATGTTAGGCAATGAGGAAGCAGGAGACCAAGTGTCTGAGCAGGAGCTCGAGGTAACCGAGACTGAGCTGGAAGAGTCCGCGGATGTCACGGCGGAAGCCGGCGACGCGTCTGAGGTTGAGTCCTCCGCGCCCGAATCCGACGCCGCTGATTCCGATGCCGCCGCTGATTCGGACGCTGCTGACAGCGCCGCTGAAGAAGCGGACGACGACGAAGCCGCAGAAAGTGCCGACGTCGCCGATTCGGAAGAGGCAGGCGACGCCCTGGCTGCCGCTGCTGCCACCGCAGCCGCGGACCCCGCCGAAGAGTTTAAGGCCAAGCTGCGCCGCCAGGAAGGTGACTGGTACGTCATCCACTCCTACGCCGGCTATGAGAACCGCGTGAAGGCAAACCTGGAGACCCGCATCCAGACCCTGGACATGGAAGATTACATCTTCGAGATCCAGGTGCCCATGGAAGAAGTCGTTGAGATCAAGAACGCCCAGCGCAAGGTCATCAACCGCGTCCGCATCCCCGGCTACGTCCTGGTCCGCATGGACCTGACCGACGCCTCCTGGGGCGCCGTCCGCCACACGCCGGGCGTCACCGGCTTCGTGGGTAACGCGCACAACCCGGTCCCGTTGCGCCTGGACGAGGTCTTCTCCATGCTCGCCCCGGTCTTCGAAGAAGAGCAGGCGGAGAAGGGCAAGCCGGTCAACAAGCAGCACCAGGCCCCCGTGGATGTGGACTTCGAGGTCGGCGAGTCCGTCATCGTCAAGGAGGGCCCGTTCGAGACCCTCCCCGCCACGATTTCCGAAATCAAGGTTGAATCCCAGACCCTCGTGGTCCTGGTTTCCATCTTCGAGCGTGAAACGCCGGTCACCCTGGCGTTCAACCAGGTCACCAAGATCTGATCATCCAAGAATTCGTCCCGGCACTGCCTGCTTAGCGGTGCCGGAACGGCCGGCCGCCTCGCCATGGCGGCCAAAAACCTGAGGCACGCTCCTGTGCCCCAGGACGTTATTGAGAGAAGGACCCTACATTGGCTCCCAAGAAGAAGGTCACCGGCCTCATCAAGCTGCAGATCCAGGCAGGTGCCGCTAACCCGGCCCCGCCGATCGGTCCCGCGCTTGGCCAGCACGGTGTCAACATCATGGAATTCTGCAAGGCGTACAACGCTGCCACGGAATCCCAGCGCGGCAACGTCATCCCCGTGGAAATCACCGTCTACGAGGACCGTTCCTTCACGTTCATCACCAAGACCCCGCCGGCTGCAGAGCTCATCAAGAAGGCTGCAGGCGTTGCCAAGGGTTCGTCCACCCCGCACACCGTCAAGGTTGCCAAGCTGACCCAGGCCCAGGTCAACGAGATCGCCAGCACCAAGATGGAAGACCTCAACGCCACCAGCCTCGAAGGCGCAGCAAAGATCATCGCCGGTACCGCCCGCTCCATGGGCATCACGGTCGAGGGCTAATAACCCCCTTCCGGCCGTTCAGGTTCGTGCCATTGGCCACGGCGAACGGCACCGCCGGGAAACCGGCACCATCGAAACATTGAAATGTTGGTCATCCGGCCCGGATAACGCTCCGGATCACCGACTGTGGCAGGGCCCAGCGCGGTCCGCAGACCACAACTGCACAAGGAGAAATAAGCAGCATGGCAAAGCGCAGCAAAGCATATGAGGCAGCAGCCGCCAAGATCGACGCGGAGAAGTTCTACGCGCCGTTCGAGGCAGTAACGCTCGCCAAGGACACCAACCCGTCCAAGTTCGACGCCACCGTCGAGGTCGCCTTCCGCCTGGGCGTTGACCCCCGTAAGGCCGACCAGATGGTCCGCGGCACGGTCAACCTGCCCCACGGCACCGGCAAGACCGCCCGCGTCCTGGTATTCGCCACCGGTGACAAGGCTGAGGCAGCAATCGCAGCCGGCGCCGACTTCGTTGGTTCCGACGACCTGATCGAAAAGATCGCCGGCGGCTGGACCGACTTCGACGCGGCCGTTGCCACCCCTGACCTCATGGGCAAGGTTGGCCGCCTCGGAAAGGTGCTGGGTCCCCGTAACCTGATGCCGAACCCCAAGACGGGCACCGTGACCGCAGACGTCACCAAGGCTGTCAACGACATCAAGGGCGGCAAGATCGACTTCCGCGTCGACAAGCACTCCAACCTCCACTTCATCATCGGCAAGGTGTCCTTCGACGCCGTCAAGCTGGCTGAGAACTACGCAGCAGCACTGGAAGAGGTGCTTCGCCTGAAGCCGTCCGCTTCCAAGGGCCGCTACATCCAGAAGGCGACGGTTGCCACCACCTTCGGTCCCGGCATCTCCGTTGACCCCAACGTCACCAAGGTGCTCACCGAGGCATAAGTCCTCGTTGGAAACTCCCGCTCCGAATGGAGCCACGAAAACCGCCCGGCGAATGCGCCGGGCGGTTTTCGCTTAAGACATCCCGCTTAACCCGGCGGGGCTCCAACCGGCATATGCTGGCAGAATGCCCCCAATGGCAAAAGACGTGAAGATCGAACAGCTTTGGATTCCCGAATCGCTGGAAACCGCGGACGCCGCAGACTTCCTGGCCGCCGTCGAGGTGGGCCGGAAAGTGCGCATGCAGACCTGGGGGAGCGATGACCTCGCGTACGGTCCCCTTGAGAAGCTGCTGGAATTCCAGGATCCCTACGAGCGCCAGCTGATCCTCGTGGCCAAAGTGGAGGGCGCCATCGTGGGCACCGTCGACATTGCCCTCCCGCTGACGGATCATCTGGACATCGCCGAATTTACCCTGGACATCCTGCCCGAATTCCAACGGCAGGGCGTGGGGCGCCGCCTGCTGGAGGCTGCGGAGCAGTTCGCCCGGGGCGAGGGCCGCACCATGATCCTGGTGGACACCAACCATCCCGGTGCCTCGCTGCATGAGTTCGAGCCCGAGCAGCTGGTCCCGGGCTCCGGCCAGGGGTTCGTGCCGCTGGAAAGCCGCGAGGTGGAGTTCGCCCGGAAGATGGGCTACACGCTCCAGCACATCGAACAATTCAGTTCCTGTGCGCTGCCCCTGGACACCAAGCTCGTGGCGGACCTTCAGGCGGAGGCCGAGGAAGCCAACCACGGCCGCTACCGCCTCCATCACTGGACGGACCGCTGCCCCGAGCGCTGGCTGGAGGCCGTGGCCGCCCTGGAGAACCAGGCCGGTGCCAACGTGGACCCCGACCTTGACGTGCCGGTGGAGCAGGACGTGGTGTTCGACGGCGGCATCCTCAGGGAAGCCGAAGAGGTCGCCATCGCGCAGGGCCGGCGCACGGTGGTCACCGCCGTCGAGCATCTCGCCAGCGGAGCCCTGGCGGGGCTGACCACCATCACTGTCCTGGCCCACCGCGCGGACGTGGTGTTCCAGGACGACACGATCGTCCTCCAGGAGCACCGGGGCAACAAGCTGGGCCTGCTCATCAAGGTGGCCAACATGGAACGCCTCACCGAGCAGTTCCCTGATGCCCGGGTGATCTACACCTGGAACGCCCCGGAAAACAGGTACCTGCTGACGGTCAACCAGCAGCTGGGCTTCCACACAGCGGGCGTCACCGGGATCTGGCAGAAAGAGCTCCCGCGGCTCCACACCAGCACCAGTTGAGCCCCGATTTGGTGCGCTGCGCCGGCTCCCGTAGACTGGGATGACCAAAGACCGTCGGTTGTTGGAAATCCACTCTCCCGAACATGACTCAATTCTGCAGTCATGCGCGGCAGGCCCAGTGGCTTTCCGGACGAAGGACCCTCAACGCAGGGCGGCCGGCGCAGGTGAACGAAGCAACGCTCCGCGGAACACCGTGTTGAGCCAAGCCCCGTGCATCTGCGCGGGGCGTTTTTAGTTTTAGCTCTTCTGAGCGGGGACCGTCGAATACCGGCACTATCCCCGGAAGGAGGGTTATGGCAACGCCTACCAAGGTTTCAGCAGTAGCTGAGATCACTAACGATTTCAAGGAATCGAACGCCGCTGTCCTGACCGAATACCGCGGGCTCACCGTTGCACAGCTCAAGCAGCTGCGTGTTTCTCTCGGCCAGGACACCAAGTTCGCGGTCGTCAAGAACACCCTGACCGCCATTGCAGCCAAGGAAGCCGGCGTCGAAGCATTCGACGGCCAGCTTGCCGGCCCCACTGCAATCGCGTTCATCAAGGGTGACGCAGTTGCCGCTGCCAAGAGCCTGACGGATTTTGCCAAGGCCAACAAGCAGCTGGTCATCAAGACCGGTTACTTCGAGGGCAAGGCACTGAACGCCAGCGAAGTTGCTGCCCTGGCAGCACTCGAGTCCCGCGAGCTGCAGCTCGCCAAGGTTGCAGGCGTCCTCAAGGCACCCGCAGCCGCAGCTGCACGCATCATTGACGCACTGCGCCTCAAGCTTGAAGAAGAGAACGGTGCACCGGCAGCTGCCGAGGCGCCCGCCGCTGAAGAAGCTCCCGCCGCTGAAGCAGAAGCCGGTGCTGAAGCACCTGCCGAAGCCGCAGCTGCCGAAGAGAACTAATTCTCTTTACCCCACAAGACTCCGGTGTGATGCACGGCCCCGCGCCGCTGAACACCACAACAGGAAGGACGCCTACCATGGCGAAGCTCAGCAACGAAGAGCTCATTGAAGCTTTCAAGGAACTGACCATCATCGAGCTCTCCGAGTTCGTTAAGCTCTTCGAAGAGACCTTCGAAGTTACCGCTGCTGCTGTTGCAGTTGCTGGCCCCGCTGCCGGCGGCGCTGCAGAAGAGGCTGAAGAGAAGACTGACTTCGACGTCATCCTCGAAGCTGCTGGCGACAAGAAGATCGCAGTGATCAAGGAAGTCCGCGCCATCACCTCCCTCGGCCTCAAGGAAGCCAAGGACCTGGTTGACGGTGCACCCAAGGCTGTCCTCGAAGGTGCCAACAAGGAGACCGCCGAGAAGGCCAAGGAGCAGCTCGAGGCTGCAGGCGCAACCGTTACCCTCAAGTAACAGCGTTTATTCCGCAAAGAACCCCGTCCACTCCGGTGGGCGGGGTTCTTTGCGTCTACCGAAGGCTGGCGGGGCTAGTTGGGATCGCTGATGTCCGCAACCACCGCTCCAAGGGCTTCCGTCAGGGCGTCGGCGTCCACGAAGGCGCTGACGCCCTGCGCCCCGGCACCCATGGAGATGCGGCGGCCGGTGATGCTGGCATCCGCGTATACCGGCCAGGCGGTGGTGCTGCCCAGCGGCGTGATGGTGCCGCGCTCATAGCCGGTGGCCTCCAACGCCACGCCCGCCGGCGGGAGCGAGAGCCTGTTCACCCCCACCAGAGCGCGCAGCTTGGGCCACGAAATCTGCCGGTCACCGGGAACCAGGGCGAAGAGGAAAGTACCGTCCTTATGCTTCACCACCAGGGACTTGACGATGTCCGCGGGGGAGATGCCCATCCCGGCCGCGGCTTCCTCCAGACTCCGGGCTGCCGGACGCTCCACCACTTCAACGTGGAGCCCCCGCGCCGCGGCGTCGGCCAGGAAACGTTCACGGCCGACGCCGTCCCCCGCCTCCCCGCGGGCGTTCGCCATCAGTCGCGGTACAGCAGGAGGGCTTCGCCCTGGCCGCCGCCGCCGCACAGGGCCACGGCGGCCTTGCCCGAGCCGCGGCGCTTCAGCTCATGCGCTGCATGGGTGGCCAGCCGGGCACCGGAGGCGCCGATCGGGTGGCCCAATGCGATGGCACCGCCGTGGATGTTGCACTTCTCCAGCGGGTAGTCCAGGTCCTTCAGGGACTGGACGGCGACGGATCCGAACGCCTCGTTGATCTCGATGAAGTCCAGGTCCGAGGTGCTCCAGCCGGCGCGGCCAAGGGCATGCGCGATGGCGTTCGCGGGCTGGGAATGCAGCGAGTTATCCGGCCCTGCCACCTGTCCGGGCTTGCCCACTACGGCCAGGTACTCAAGGCCGTGCTGTTCCGCGTAGCCCCGTGAGGTAAGGATCAGCGCAGCCGCTCCGTCCGACAGGGGAGAGGAGTTCCCGGCTGTGATGGTTCCGTCCGTGACGAATGCGGCGCGAAGCCCTGCCAGTGATTCCACCGACGTGTTGGGCCGGACGCCCTCATCGGTTTCCACCTGAAGGGGGTCGCCCTTGCGCTGCTTCACGCTCAAGGCGACGATCTCGTCGTCGAACGTTCCATTCTTGGCCGCCAGCGCAGCGCGCTGGTGCGACTGCGCAGCCACCTCGTCCTGCGAGGTCCGGTCGATGCCGAGTGTCAGGTTGCGCTTCTCCGTGGACAGGCCCATGGATTCACCGTCGAAGGCGTCCGTCAGCCCGTCATGGGCGGCCGAATCCAGGGCACCGATGGTGCCGTAGGTCCAGCCCTGGCGCGATCCGGGAAGGACGTGCGGAGCGCGGGTCATGGATTCCTGTCCGCCGGCCACCACCACGGTGGCCTCGCCGGAGCGGATCAGCCGGGCCGCATCGATGACGGCGGTGAGGCCGGACAGGCACACCTTGTTCAGGGTGACCGCGGGAACGTCCCAGCCGATGCCTGCGGCGACGGCGCTCTGGCGGGCCGGGTTCTGGCCGGCTCCCGCCTGCAACACCTGGCCCATGATCACGGCGTCCACCTGCTCCGCGTCCAGGCCGCTCTTGGCCAGCGCGGCCTTGATGGCGTGGGCGCCAAGGTCCACGGCGGTGAAGCTGGCCAGCTGGCCGTTGATGCGGCCCTGCGGGGTCCGCGCTGCTGCGACGATGACAACGTCGCCGTTGTCGGGGGTGTTGCCCATTGCTATCTCTTCCCATCTGATCCGGTGTAAGGCCACTAAGGCTATCGTGACCCCGGTCACCCAACTATTCAAACCCTGGCCTCCGGAACCCGGGGAGCGGCTTACGGGCCCGGGGGACAGCAGTGAATCCGTGCTTGCAATCCGGCGGGATGTGGGGTAGACACGTAGGATATTTTGCCGTATCGTGGATATTTGCGTCTTCCCTGTTTACCTTCAGCCTTCATATAGCGGTGGGCTTCGCCTGGCAGCTGGCAATCGACGTGCCGCGACACCTGTCGCAGCACGGCCGGCACGGGCCCCGGGTCATATAGCGGAACCGGATGGTAGCGCTGCGGAGCATTCCGCAGGGTGCACAGCGGGGGAGATCTGAAAACGCCTGAAGGTCTGTGGAAGGATCCCTCTTGGTCGCCTCGAGCACCTCTAATAACGAAACCGCTAACACCGCCGACAGCACTGATGGTGCCACTCGCCGGCTCTCATTCGCAAAGATTCACGAACCTCTTGACGTTCCGAATCTGCTTGCCCTCCAGACGGACAGCTTCGACTGGCTGGTCGGAAATGAGCGCTGGCAGGCACGCGTCGCGAAGGCTGTCGAAGAAAACGATCTCAGCGTCGCCACCACGTCCGGCCTGTCGGACATCTTCGAAGAGATCTCCCCGATCGAGGACTTCCAGGGCACCATGTCCCTGAGCTTCTCCGATCCGGAGTTCGCCGACCCCAAGTACACCATGGCCGAATGCAAGGACCGGGACGCTACGTACTCGGCTCCGTTGTACGTCAAGGCCGAGTTCATGAACAACAACACGGGCGAAATCAAGCAGCAGACCGTGTTCATGGGTGACTTCCCGCTGATGACCGAGAAGGGCACCTTCGTGGTCAACGGCACCGAGCGTGTCGTCGTCTCCCAGCTGGTCCGTTCCCCGGGTGCCTACTTCGAGCGTGCCGCCGACAAGACCAGCGACAAGGATATCTTCACCGCAAAGATCATCCCGTCCCGCGGTGCCTGGTTCGAACTCGAAATCGACAAGCGCGACCAGGTCGGCGTACGCCTCGACCGCAAGCGCAAGCAGTCCGTCACGGTGCTGCTGAAGGCCCTGGGCTGGACTGAAGGCCAGATCCTCGAAGAGTTCGGCCAGTACGACTCCATGCGGGCAACCCTGGAGAAGGACGCCACCGAAACCCGCGAAGACGCCCTGCTGGACATCTACCGCAAGCTGCGCCCGGGCGAGCCGCCCACCGTAGAGGCTGCCCAGTCCCTGCTGGACAACCTGTACTTCAACTCCAAGCGCTACGATCTGGCCAAGGTGGGCCGTTACAAGATCAACCGGAAGCTCGGCATCGACCGCTCCCTTGGCGACAAGGAAGCTTCGGTCCTGCACGTTGAAGACATCGTGGCCATGATCAAGTTCCTCGTGGCGCTGCATGCCGGCGAGAAGACCATCAAGGGCACCCGCGACGGCCAGGAAGTGGACCTGCGCGTCGACATCGACGACATCGACCACTTCGGCAACCGCCGCATCCGCGCCGTCGGCGAGCTCATCGAGAACCAGGTCCGCACCGGCCTGTCCCGCATGGAGCGCGTTGTCCGGGAGCGTATGACCACCCAGGACGTCGAGGCCATCACGCCCCAGACCCTGATCAACATCCGCCCCGTGGTTGCAGCCATCAAGGAGTTCTTCGGAACGTCCCAGCTGTCGCAGTTCATGGACCAGAACAACCCGCTTTCGGGCCTGACCCACAAGCGCCGCCTGTCGGCCCTTGGCCCCGGTGGTCTGTCCCGTGACCGCGCCGGCATGGAAGTCCGTGACGTGCACCCGTCCCACTACGGACGTATGTGCCCCATCGAAACCCCTGAAGGCCCGAACATTGGTCTGATCGGTTCGCTGGCATCCTACGGACGCATCAACCCGTTCGGCTTCATCGAGACCCCCTACCGCAAGGTCAAGGACGGCGTTGTTTCCGACGACGTCCAGTACCTGACGGCCGACGACGAGGCTGAGGTGCTGATCGCCCAGGCCAACGCGCCGCTGGACGAAAACAACCGCTTCGCCGAAGAGACCGTCCTGGTCCGTGCCCGCGGTGGTGGAGGCGAGCCTGTGCTGGTCCCCGCCGAGGACGTCGAGTTCATGGACGTTTCCCCGCGCCAGATGGTGTCCGTGGCTACCGCCCTGATCCCGTTCCTCGAGCACGACGATGCAAACCGCGCACTCATGGGCGCCAACATGCAGCGCCAGGCCGTGCCGCTGGTCCGTTCCGAGGCCCCGTTCGTGGGTACCGGCATGGAGCGCGCCGCTGCCGTTGACGCCGGTGACGTCGTCATTGCCAAGAAGGCCGGTGTGGTCACCGAGGTTTCCGCAGAACTCGTCATCATGCTCAACGACGACGGCACGGAGACCAACTACCGCATCAACAAGTTCGCCCGCTCCAACCAGGGCAACTGCTACAACCACCGCGTCCTGGTCAACGAAGGCCAGCGCCTGGAAGTCGGCGGCATCATCGCTGACGGCCCGGCAACGGACCAGGGTGAGCTCGCCCTCGGCAAGAACCTGCTCGTGGCATTCATGTCATGGGAAGGCCACAACTTCGAGGACGCCATCATCCTCTCGCAGCGCATCGTTGCCGAGGATGTCCTTTCCTCCATCCACATCGAGGAGCACGAGATCGATGCCCGCGACACCAAGCTTGGTGCCGAGGAAATCACCCGTGACATCCCCAACGTGTCCGAGGAAGTCCTGGCAGGCCTGGACGAGCGCGGCATCATCCACATCGGTGCCGAGGTCGAAGCCGGCGACATCCTGGTCGGAAAGGTCACCCCGAAGGGTGAAACCGAGCTGACCCCGGAAGAGCGCCTGCTGCGCGCCATCTTCGGCGAGAAGTCCCGCGAAGTGCGCGACACCTCCCTGAAGGTGCCCCACGGCGAGTCCGGTACGGTCATCGGCGTCCGCGTCTTCGACCGCGACAACGACGACGAGCTGCCCCCGGGCGTCAACCAGCTGGTCCGCGTCTACGTGGCTGCCAAGCGCAAGATCACCGACGGCGACAAGCTCGCAGGCCGCCACGGCAACAAGGGTGTTATCTCCAAGATCCTTCCGGTCGAGGACATGCCCTTCCTTGCAGACGGCACGCCCGTTGACATCGTCCTGAACCCGCTGGGTGTTCCGGGCCGTATGAACGTGGGCCAGGTCCTGGAGACCCACCTCGGCTGGGTTGCCAAGACCGGCTGGAAGATCGAAGGCGAGCCGGAATGGGTCAAGCAGCTGCCCAACCTGCCGCGTGAGAGCGGCCAGACCACCGTTGCCACCCCGGTGTTCGACGGTGCCCGGGAAGAGGAAATCACGGGCCTGCTGGACTCCACCAACGTGACCCGCGACGGTGACCGCCTGATCGATTCCTCGGGCAAGACCCGCCTGTTTGACGGCCGCTCCGGCGAGCCGTTCCCGGATCCGATCTCGGTCGGCTACATGTACATCCTGAAGCTCCACCACCTGGTGGACGACAAGATCCACGCGCGCTCCACCGGCCCGTACTCCATGATCACGCAGCAGCCGCTGGGTGGTAAGGCACAGTTCGGGGGCCAGCGCTTCGGTGAAATGGAAGTGTGGGCGCTCGAAGCTTACGGCGCCGCCTACACGCTCCAGGAGCTCCTGACCATCAAGTCCGATGACATCCACGGCCGCGTCAAGGTCTACGAAGCCATCGTCAAGGGCGAGAACATCCCCGAGCCGGGCGTTCCCGAGTCCTTCAAGGTCTTGATCAAGGAAATGCAGTCGCTGTGCCTGAACGTGGAAGTGCTGTCCACGGACGGAACCACAATTGAAATGCGTGACTCTGATGACGCAGTCTTCACGGCTGCGGAAGAACTGGGCATCGATCTGTCTCGAGCAGAGCCCAGCTCCGTAGAAGAGGTCTAGCAGGCGGGCGTACGACGGCGGGTGCCCACCCGCCGTCGTGCCCCACCTCCCTCATCCCGCACCAAGACTTCAGAATTTAGAGAACAAGAGAGAACAGGGACCATATGTCCAGCGAATCCTCCTTCGGCCTCATGCAGATCGGCCTCGCCACCGCGGAAGACATCCGCGGCTGGTCGTACGGCGAGGTTAAGAAGCCGGAAACCATCAACTACCGCACGCTCAAGCCCGAGAAGGACGGCCTCTTCTGCGAGAAGATCTTCGGCCCGTCCCGCGACTGGGAATGCTACTGCGGCAAGTACAAGCGCGTGCGCTTCAAGGGCATCATCTGTGAGCGCTGTGGCGTTGAAGTCACGCGCGCCAAGGTCCGCCGCGAACGCATGGGCCACATCGAGCTGGCCGCACCGGTCACGCACATCTGGTACTTCAAGGGTGTTCCCTCCCGCCTGGGCTACCTCCTTGACCTGGCACCGAAGGACCTCGAAAAGGTCATCTACTTCGCTGCCTACATGATCACCAGCGTTGACGAGGCCGCCCGCCACGAGGAACTGCCCAACCTGCAGGTTGAGCACGACATCGAGAAGAAGCAGCTGATTGACAACCGCGACTCCGACATCGCGGCGATCGCCCGCGACCTCGAAGGCGAAATCGCCCGCCTTGAGGGTGAAGGCGCAAAGGCTGCGGACAAGAAGAAGGCCCGCGACTCCGCCGACCGCCAGATGGCAAACGTGCGCAAGCGTGCGGACGCAGACATCGAGCGCCTTGAGCAGGTCTGGGACCGCTTCAAGAACCTCAAAGTCGCCGACCTCGAGGGCGACGAAGGCCTGTACCGCGAACTGCGCGACCGCTACGGCATGTACTTCGAAGGCTCCATGGGCGCCGAGGCCATCAAGAAGCGCCTTGAGAACTTCGACATGCAGGCCGAGTCCGAGGCTCTGCGCGACATCATCGCCAACGGCAAGGGCCAGCGCAAGACCCGTGCCCTCAAGCGCCTGAAGGTGGTCAACGCGTTCCTGACCACCAACAACAGCCCGCTTGGCATGGTCCTCGACGCCGTCCCGGTGATCCCGCCGGAACTGCGCCCCATGGTCCAGCTGGACGGCGGCCGCTTCGCGACCTCCGACCTCAACGACCTGTACCGCCGCGTGATCAACCGGAACAACCGCCTCAAGCGCCTGCTTGACCTCGGCGCTCCGGAGATCATCGTCAACAACGAGAAGCGCATGCTTCAGGAAGCTGTTGACAGCCTCTTCGACAACGGCCGCCGCGGCCGTCCCGTCACCGGCCCGGGCAACCGTCCGCTGAAGTCCCTGAGCGACATGCTCAAGGGCAAGCAGGGCCGCTTCCGCCAGAACCTCCTCGGCAAGCGCGTCGACTACTCCGGCCGTTCGGTCATCGTGGTCGGTCCGCAGCTGAAGCTGCACCAGTGCGGCCTGCCCAAGCAGATGGCCCTGGAGCTCTTCAAGCCGTTCGTGATGAAGCGCCTGGTTGACCTCAACCATGCGCAAAACATCAAGTCGGCCAAGCGGATGGTTGAGCGTTACCGCCCGCAGGTTTGGGACGTCCTCGAAGAGATCATCACCGAACACCCGGTGCTGCTCAACCGTGCACCTACCCTGCACCGCCTGGGCATCCAGGCGTTCGAGCCGCAGCTTGTTGAAGGCAAGGCCATCCAGCTTCACCCGCTGGTGTGTGGTGCGTTCAATGCCGACTTCGACGGCGACCAGATGGCAGTGCACCTGCCGCTGAGCCCCGAGGCGCAGGCTGAGGCGCGCATCCTGATGCTGTCCTCGAACAACATCCTGAAGCCTTCTGACGGACGTCCGGTCACCCTGCCTTCGCAGGATATGATCATCGGCCTCTACCACCTGACCACCAAGCGTGTTGGTTCAGCAGGTGAAGGCCGCGTCTTCGGTTCGGTTTCCGAAGCCATCATGGCGTTCGACGCCCGCGAGCTGCACCTGAACTCGCAGGTCAAGATCCGCCTGGAAGGCTTCGTGCCGTACGCCGGCTGGGAAGCCCCAGAGGGCTGGGAGCCGGGTCAGCCCGCGCTCGTCCAGACCTCCCTGGGCCAGGTCCTCTTCAACGAGACCCTGCCTGAGGACTACCCGTGGGTTGAGGCTGTCGCCGATAAGGGCGAACTGTCCCGCATCGTCAACGACCTTGCCGAGCGCTACCCGAAGGTTGTCACGGCCGCCACGCTGGACAACCTGAAGGATGCCGGTTTCTACTGGGCCACCCGCTCGGGCGTCACCGTTGCCATCTCCGACATCGAGGTCCCGGCCGCCAAGCCGGAGATCCTCGCCGGTTACGAGGAGCGGGCCGCCAAGATCCAGGGCCAGTACGACAAGGGCCTGATCGACGACGACGAGCGCCGCCAGGAACTGATCGAGATCTGGAACAAGGCCACCAACGAGATCGCTTCGGTGATGCGCGAGAGCCTGTCCCCGATGAACACGATCAACCGCATGGTGTCCTCCGGTGCACGTGGTAACTGGATGCAGGTCCGCCAGATCGCGGGTATCCGTGGCCTGGTGGCCAACCCGAAGGGTGAGATCATCCCGCGTCCCATCAAGTCCTCCTACCGCGAGGGCCTGTCGGTGCTGGAATACTTCATCGCCACCCACGGTGCACGTAAGGGTCTTGCCGACACCGCGCTGCGTACCGCCAACTCGGGTTACCTGACCCGTCGTCTGGTGGACGTGTCCCAGGACGTCATTGTCCGCGAAGAGGACTGCGGCACCGAGCGTGGCCTGGTCACGCCCATTGCCGTCGCCGATTCCAACGGCGAGCTGGTCCTGGACGAGAACGTCGAGAACAGCGCCTACGCACGTACGCTGGCCGTTGACGTCGTCGACTCCGAGGGCAACGTCCTCGCAGCCGCCGGCACCGACTGCGGCGACGTTGTCATCGACGAGCTGTTCAAGGCAGGCATCACCGAGGTCAAGGTCCGCTCCGTACTCACCTGTGAGTCCAGCGTCGGTACCTGCGCGCTTTGCTACGGCCGTTCGCTGGCCACCGGCAAGACCGTGGACATCGGCGAGGCCGTGGGCATCATCGCCGCACAGTCCATCGGTGAGCCGGGTACCCAGCTGACCATGCGTACGTTCCACACCGGTGGTGCAGTCTCCGCCAGCGGTGGCGACGACATCACCCAGGGTCTGCCCCGTATCCAGGAGCTCTTCGAAGCCCGTACTCCGAAGGGTGTCGCCCCGATTGCAGAAGCAGCCGGCCGCATCACCATCGAAGAGTCCGAGCGCCAGATGCGCCTGGTCATCACGCCGGACGACGGAACAGAAGAGATCGCTTACCCGGTCCTGCGCCGTTCACGCCTGCTGATCGAAGACGGCGACCACGTTGCCGTCGGCCAGAAGCTGATCAACGGTCCCGTGGACCCCAAGCAGGTTCTGCGCATCATGGGTCCCCGTGCAGCACAGAAGTTCCTGGTGGACGAGGTCCAGGGCGTGTACCGCAGCCAGGGCATCGGTATCCACGACAAGCACGTCGAGGTTATCGTCCGCCAGATGCTGCGCCGCGTTACGGTCATCGAGTCCGGCGAATCGGACCTGCTGCCCGGCGAGCTCGCTGAGCGCAGCCGCTTCGAGGAGGCCAACCGACGCGTTGTATCCGAGGGTAAGACGCCGGCTTCCGGCCGTCCCGAGCTCATGGGTATCACCAAGGCGTCGCTGGCCACCGAGTCCTGGCTGTCCGCAGCTTCCTTCCAGGAGACCACCCGCGTCCTGACGCAGGCGGCCATGGAAGGCAAGAGCGATCCGCTGCTGGGCCTCAAGGAGAACGTCATCATCGGTAAGCTGATCCCGGCCGGCACGGGCCTGCCGCGCTACACCGAGGTCACCGTGGAGCCCACTGAGGAAGCAAAGGCCAACCTGTTCACCGGCCCCAGCGCGTTCAGTGACTTCTCGTACGACACCCTGGGCGGCGACGGAGCTCCTGAGTTCCACGCCATCCCGCTGGATGATTACGACCTGGGCAACGACTTCCGGTAACGGGCAGGGTGGTCCCTTTCGTGTCGCGTTCAGCGCCACGTAGGGGACCCTCCGCCGGGCCCTTAGGCCTTAAAAGGGATGGTCCCGCACCGCAGGGTTCGGGACCATCCCCGTTTAACCCGCCGATTAAGGCCTGGCAGCCGTCCATGCTAGACTTGTTACTAATTGTTATTGTGGCAGTGGATGAGAGCGCCGGTTCCAGCTGAAAGGCTTGAGCCAGAGCGACGTTTCCGGTTTGCAGGGTTCTTGTGCAACGTATGCCACATTTTTGCATGCCTAGGGAACATTGCAGATGCTTTGCCGGCCCGGGTGTGCGATCCGACTATTAAGGCTTCGCCTTCGCCGCCTGGAGTTCAACTTCGAGGCCCGGGCGGCGGGGCAACGCAACAGGAGAGTGGCCGGAAGCGGCTGCTCCGGATAAAACGGAGAACACGAGAGTGCCTACGATTAACCAGCTGGTCCGCAAGGGCCGCACGCCTAAGGTCTCAAAGACCAAGGCTCCCGCGCTTAAGGGCAGCCCGATGCGCCGCGGTGTTTGCACCCGCGTCTACACCACCACCCCGAAGAAGCCGAACTCGGCTCTGCGTAAGGTGGCACGTGTGCGCCTCAACGGCGGCGTGGAAGTAACCGCCTACATCCCCGGTGTTGGCCACAACCTGCAGGAGCACTCCATTGTGCTCGTTCGCGGTGGTCGTGTTAAGGACCTTCCGGGTGTCCGCTACAAGATCGTCCGTGGCGCCCTCGATACCCAGGGTGTGAAGAACCGTAAGCAGGCCCGCAGCCGCTACGGCGCAAAGATGGAGAAGAAGTAATATGCCTCGCAAGGGTCCGGCCCCCAAGCGGCCGCTCGTTTCGGATCCGGTTTACGGCTCCCCGCTGGTAACCCAGCTCATCAACAAGGTGCTCGTTGACGGCAAGAAGTCCACGGCAGAGCGCATCGTCTACGGTGCCCTCGAAGGCGCACGCGCCAAGTCCGGCGGCGACCCCGTCGCAGCACTCAAGAAGGCCATGGACAACGTCAAGCCTTCCCTCGAGGTCCGCTCCCGCCGTGTCGGTGGCGCAACCTACCAGGTCCCGGTTGAGGTCAAGCCGGGCCGCTCCACTGCACTCGCACTGCGCTGGCTGGTCGGCTACTCCAAGGCCCGCCGCGAGAAGACGATGACCGAACGCCTCCAGAACGAAATCCTGGATGCATCCAACGGTCTCGGTGCCGCTGTGAAGCGTCGCGAAGACACCCACAAGATGGCCGAGTCCAACAAGGCCTTCGCACACTACCGCTGGTAATACTTCCCGGACGCCGCCGGCTCAACCGAGCCGGCGGCGAACGTGTAGTCCATCCCAAAAGGAGACCCCGTGGCACAGGACGTGCTTACCGACCTTAGTAAGGTCCGCAACATCGGCATCATGGCCCACATCGATGCCGGCAAGACCACCACCACCGAGCGCATCCTGTTCTACACGGGTGTGAACCACAAGATCGGCGAAACGCACGACGGCGCTTCGACCACTGACTGGATGGAACAGGAAAAGGAACGCGGCATCACCATCACGTCTGCCGCCGTGACCTGCTTCTGGGAAAACAACCAGATCAACATCATCGACACCCCCGGCCACGTTGACTTCACCGTTGAGGTTGAGCGCTCCCTGCGCGTCCTCGACGGTGCCGTTGCCGTGTTCGATGGCAAGGAAGGCGTTGAACCGCAGTCTGAGACCGTATGGCGGCAGGCTGACAAGTACAACGTTCCCCGCATCTGCTTCGTCAACAAGATGGACAAGCTCGGTGCTGACTTCTACTTCACCGTAGACACCATCATCAGCCGCCTCGGCGCCAAGCCGCTGGTTATGCAGCTGCCCATCGGTGCCGAGAACGACTTCATCGGCGTCGTGGACCTGCTCTACATGCGCGCACTGGTGTGGCCCGGCGACGCAAAGGGCGATGTCACCATGGGTGCCAAGTACGAGATCCGCGAGATCCCGGCTGACCTCCAGGAAAAGGCTGAAGAGTACCGCGCAGCGCTCGTTGAGACCGTGGCGGAGTCCTCCGAAGAACTCATGGAGAAGTACCTCGAGGGCGAAGAGATCTCGATCGACGAGCTCAAGGCCGGCATCCGCAAGATGACGATCAACTCCGAGCTGTACCCGATCTTCTGCGGTTCTGCCTTCAAGAACCGCGGCGTTCAGCCCATGCTCGACGCAGTGGTGGACTACCTGCCGAACCCGCTCGACGTCCCGCCGATGGTCGGCCACGACCCGCGCGACGAGGAGAAGGAACTGACCCGCAAGCCTTCCGCTGAAGAGCCCTTCTCCGCACTGGCCTTCAAGATCGCTGCGCACCCGTTCTTCGGTCAGCTCACCTTCATCCGCGTGTACTCCGGTCACGTGGAAGCCGGCGCCCAGGTGGTCAACTCCACCAAGGGCAAGAAGGAGCGCATCGGCAAGCTCTTCCAGATGCACGCCAACAAGGAAATGCCTGTTGAGGGCGCTACCGCGGGCCACATCTACGCCGCAATCGGCCTCAAGGACACCACCACCGGCGACACCCTGTGCGACGCTGCCAACCAGATCGTCCTGGAATCCATGAGCTTCCCGGAGCCCGTGATCTCTGTTGCCATCGAGCCGAACACCAAGGGTGACCAGGAGAAGCTGTCCACGGCCATCCAGAAGCTCTCCGCTGAGGACCCCACCTTCCAGGTGTCCCTCAACGAAGACACCGGCCAGACGATCATCGCCGGCATGGGCGAGCTCCACCTGGACATCCTGGTGGACCGCATGCGCCGCGAGTTCAAGGTCGAGGCCAACGTGGGCAAGCCCCAGGTTGCCTACCGCGAAACCATCAAGCGTGCTGTGGAGCGTCACGACTACACGCACAAGAAGCAGACCGGTGGTTCGGGCCAGTTCGCAAAGGTCCAGATCGCGATCGAGCCCCTGGACACCGCAGAGGGCGAGCTGTACGAGTTCGAGAACAAGGTCACCGGTGGCCGCGTTCCGCGCGAGTACATCCCGTCTGTGGACGCTGGTATCCAGGATGCGCTGAACGACGGCGTCCTGGCCGGCTACCCGGTTGTCGGCATCAAGGCGACGCTGGTTGACGGCGCCTACCACGATGTTGACTCCTCGGAAATGGCGTTCAAGATCGCCGGCCGGATGGCTTTCAAGGAAGCCGCCCGCAAGGCGAACCCTGTTCTGCTCGAACCGCTGATGGATGTAGAGGTCCGCACCCCTGAGGAATACATGGGTGACGTTATCGGTGACCTCAACTCCCGCCGTGGCCAGATGCAGTCCATGGAGGACGCGCAGGGTGTCAAGGTCATCCGCGCGCACGTTCCGCTGTCCGGCATGTTCGGCTACATCGGTGACCTGCGTTCGAAGACCCAGGGCCGTGCTGTGTACTCCATGACGTTCAACAGCTACGCCGAGGTCCCGAAGGCAGTTGCCGACGAGATCATCCAGAAGACCCGCGGCGAATAGTCCTTCGGACGCTCGCAGCGAACAACCTCGGGTGTGCCTTCCGGTTTCGGAAGGCCCAGCCGGTGCAGGTGGCCGGGAACGGCCGGCACAGTCCGTTCAACCGGATTCCGGCCATCTGCACGAACAGGCTCAAGGGACTAGTATTAGTTCCTGAATCTGCAATTTCACCAATCCAAAGCCCCCCAAGTAGACTTGCCTGAGTTTCTGCCGCGAGAAGCGCGGCCGAAGGGCAAGCCATTTGAAAACGTTCTAGGAGGAACCTGTGGCAAAGGCAAAGTTCGAGCGGACTAAGCCGCACGTCAACATCGGCACCATCGGTCACGTTGACCACGGTAAGACGACGCTGACGGCCGCCATTTCCAAGGTGCTGTACGACAAGTACCCGGATCTCAACGAGAAGCGCGACTTCGCGTCGATCGACTCTGCTCCCGAAGAGCGTCAGCGCGGTATTACCATCAACATCTCCCACGTGGAGTACCAGACCGAGAAGCGTCACTACGCACACGTTGACGCCCCCGGTCACGCTGACTACATCAAGAACATGATCACCGGTGCTGCCCAGATGGACGGCGCAATCCTCGTGGTTGCCGCCACCGACGGCCCCATGGCACAGACCCGCGAGCACGTTCTGCTCGCCCGCCAGGTTGGTGTTCCCTACCTGCTGGTCGCGCTGAACAAGTCCGACATGGTTGAGGACGAGGAACTCCTCGACCTCGTGGAAATGGAAGTTCGCGAACTGCTCAGCTCGCAGGGCTTCGACGGCGACGAGGCCCCCGTGGTCCGCGTTTCCGGCCTGAAGGCACTGGAAGGCGACCCCGAGTGGGTCAAGTCCGTCGAGGACCTGATGGCTGCAGTCGACGAGTCCGTTCCGGACCCCGTACGTGACCGCGACAAGCCGTTCCTGATGCCGATCGAAGACGTCTTCACCATCACCGGCCGTGGCACCGTTGTTACGGGCCGCGCCGAGCGTGGAACCCTCGCCATCAACTCCGAGGTCGAGATCGTCGGCATCCGCCCGGTCCAGAAGACCACGGTTACCGGTATCGAGATGTTCCACAAGCAGCTCGACGAAGCATGGGCCGGCGAGAACTGTGGCCTGCTGCTCCGTGGCCTGAAGCGCGACGATGTCGAGCGTGGCCAGGTTGTCGTCAAGCCGGGTTCCATCACCCCGCACACCGACTTCGAGGCAAACGTCTACATCCTCTCCAAGGACGAAGGCGGACGCCACAACCCGTTCTACTCGAACTACCGCCCGCAGTTCTACTTCCGCACCACGGACGTAACCGGCGTTATCACCCTGCCCGAGGGCACGGAAATGGTTATGCCCGGCGACAACACTGAGATGACCGTTGCGCTCATCCAGCCGATCGCAATGGAAGAGGGCCTCGGCTTCGCAATCCGCGAAGGCGGCCGCACCGTTGGTTCGGGACGTGTCACCAAGATCATCAAGTAATACTTGCTGAACTGAAGGAGGGCCCCGCTGCTGCTGCAGCGGGGCCCTCCTTTTTCTTTAACGCGCTGCTGCTACTGTTGCAGGGTCGAAAGGAGTCCGTGGTGGACTGGCTTATCTTCCTGGTAGTTGCCGTAGCCGTGGTGGCAGGTGCTTTCTGGGCGAAGAAGTATTTCCGGCACGAGATCGGCCGTGCCAAGCGGATCAACCGCGCCAACAAGAACCGGTAGGACTATTCCCGGGATGCCTTCCGCGCCCGGGAAAGTGTCCGGTACCAGTAGAACGATTGCTTCGGGGTGCGTTTCTGGGTTTCGAAGTCAACATGGACCAGGCCGAACCGCTGTGAGTAGCCGGCAGCCCACTCGAAGTTGTCCATCAGCGTCCACACGTAGTAGCCCCGCAGGTCCACGCCCTCAGCGGCGCCGCCGGGGGCGGTCGCATCAAGTGCCGCGCGCAGGTGTGACGCCAGATAGCTGACCCGCTGCCCGTCGTCGTACGTTCCAGAGACGGTGTCCGGCTCAGGGAAGCTGGCCCCGCCCTCGGTGATGTAGACCGGAGGCAGCGCGGAACCGTACCGGTCACGGAGTTCGGCGAGGAGGACGCCCAGGTGGTCAGGGGCCACGGGCCAGCCGAACCCGGTGCTGCCGTACTCGGGGTAGCCCACCTCGTGGAAGGGGAGCCTGGCAACCGACTTGTGCACGTCCGCGGGGATCGAGGCGCTGCCGCGGCCCATCGCTACTTTCACCGGGAAGTAGTAGTTCAGCCCATAGAAGTCCAGCGGCTGGTGGATGGTCCGCAGATCGGCGTCGGTGATCCTGCCGATGGAGCGGAGCCATGGCTTGGCATACACCGGAAGCTTCGGATACCGGCCCAGCAGCACCGGATCTGCGTAGATCCTGTTCATCAGCAGGTCATAGAGGTGCGCCACCAGCCGGTCACCGATCTTCCGGCTCGCCGGCCGGACAGGGGCATGCAGGTTGGTTACACCGATGCCCCCGGCCACGCCGGCCGCCCGCAGGGCCTGCGCGCCGAGCCCATGGGCCAGGAGCTGGTGGTGGATGGACGGGAGTGCATCGAACAGCAGCGCGTGCCCGGGGGCGTGGACACCCAGCGCGTACCCGTTCAGCGTGACGGACACCGGCTCATTCAGTGTGACCCATTGGGCCACGCGGTCGCCGAACCGTTCGCCTGCCGCCGTTGCGTAGTCCGCAAACCGCAGCGCCGTCTCCCGGTTCATCCAGCCGCCGCGGTGTTCCAGCGGCAGGGGAGTGTCCCAGTGGTAGAGCGTGGCCATGGGGGATATGCCTGCGGCGAGGAGCTGGTCGATCAACCGGTCGTAAAAGTCCAGGCCCTCACTGTTGAACGCACCGCGGCCGTCCGGCTGGATGCGCGGCCAGGACAGCGAGAAACGGTAGGAGTCCACCCCGAGATACTGGAGAAGCGCCACGTCTTCGGGCAGCCGGTTATAGTGATCGCAGGCAATGGCGGGGGAGTGGCCGTCGATGATGGCACCGGGCTTCTCGGCGAAAGCGTCCCAGCCGGACGGTCCGCGGCCGCCGGTACGGAGTGCGCCCTCGATCTGGAAGGCGGCGGCTGCCACGCCCAGGATAAACGACGGCGGGATGCGGCCGGCGAGGCCGGTCACGGAATCGGTGCTTTCCAGCGTCATCCCCCTATCATCCATTCACGGGGCGGGGCAGGCAATGGCCGCAGGCCCGGCGGCCAAGGCCGGATTCGCTTCTGCCGAAGATTTCCGGCATACTAGATGAGTTGTTCAAGCGCTTCTTCGCGTCCCGATCCGGATAATGCCGGGTGCCAGGGTCCAAGTGGAAGACCAAACATAACCCACCCCAATGGAACTGCGGATTTATGCGTGAAACTGCGCGACACGCCCGACCGCGGGGGTCGGTTGCGCCGGCAAGGTGAGGAACCCGGATTCATCCGGATTCAGTTTGTGCGGCGGATGGTGGTTACGACCTCAAATGCTTCGGCAGCCATACAACGAGTAAGTGAACAGGGCAGCCCTAACCAGGGGAAGCACAGACTGAAAGAGAGTCAGGCGACATGGCGGGACAAAAAATCCGCATCCGGCTGAAGTCATACGACCACGAGGTCATTGACGTTTCAGCACGGAAGATCGTTGAGACGGTCACGCGCGCAGGCGCAACGGTAGTCGGCCCCGTGCCGCTGCCGACGGAGAAGAACGTGTACTGCGTGATCCGCTCTCCGCACAAGTACAAGGACAGCCGCGAGCACTTTGAAATGCGCACGCACAAGCGTCTTATCGACATCATCGATCCCACGCCCAAGGCCGTCGACTCGCTTATGCGCCTCGACCTGCCGGCCGACGTGAACATCGAAATCAAGCTGTAGGGAGGTGCTGAGAAACTATGACCGCAACCCGTAACGTTAAGGGCCTGCTGGGCACGAAGCTCGGCATGACCCAGGTCTGGGACGAGAACAACAAGCTCATCCCCGTCACTGTGGTCCAGGCAGATTCGAACGTCATCACCCAGCTGCGCAACGCTGAGACCGATGGCTACGTCGCCGTTCAGATCGGCTACGGCCAGATCGACCCCCGCAAGGTCACCAAGCCGCTGGCTGGTCACTTTGAGAAGGCAGGCGTCACGCCTCGCCGCCACGTCGTCGAACTCCGTACCGCAGATGCTGCTGAGTACGAGCTGGGCCAGGAGCTCTCCGTTGAGCTCTTCGAAGCCGGCCAGAAGATCGACGTCATCGGCACCACCAAGGGTAAGGGCTTCGCCGGTGTTATGAAGCGTCACGGCTTCTCCGGTGTCGGCGCTTCCCACGGTGCCCACAAGAACCACCGTAAGCCCGGTTCAATCGGTGGCGCATCCACCCCGAGCCGCGTCTTCAAGGGCATGAGAATGGCCGGCCGCATGGGCGCCGTTCGCCACACCACGCTGAACCTCACGGTCCACGCGGTTGACGTCGAGAAGTCGCTGCTCCTGATCAAGGGTGCCGTTCCCGGTGCCCGCGGCCAGGTCGTCTTCGTACGCACTGCCGTGAAGGGAGCCTAGTTCAATGGCTAACACTGTCCAGGTTGACCTGCCTGCAGAGATCTTCGACGTTCAGACCAACGTGCCGCTGCTGCACCAGGTTGTCGTTGCCCAGCTCGCTGCTGCTCGCCAGGGTACCCACAAGACCAAGACCCGCGCCGAGGTTTCCGGTGCAGGCCGCAAGCCGTTCAAGCAGAAGGGCACCGGCCGCGCCCGTCAGGGTTCCATCCGTGCTCCGCACATGACCGGCGGTGGCGTTGTCCACGGTCCCACCCCGCGTGACTACAGCCAGCGCACCCCCAAGAAGATGATTGCTGCTGCACTGCGCGGCGCACTGTCTGACCGGGCACGCAACGGCCGCATCCACGTTGTTGCAGACCTGGTTGAAGGCTCCAAGCCCTCCGCCAAGACTGCACTGGCTACGCTGCGCGGCGTTTCCGACCGCAAGAACCTGCTGGTCGTTATCGAGCGCGCCAACGATGTTGCTGCACTGTCCGTGCGCAACCTCGCCGGTGTTCACGTTCTGTACGCAGACCAGCTGAACACCTACGACGTTCTCGTGTCTGATGACGTTGTCTTCACCAAGGCTGCCTACGACGCATTCGTTGCCGGCAAGGCAGTGGCAAAGAACGAGGAGGATGCCAAGTGAGTGCAGCCACCATCAAGGATCCGCGCGACGTTGTGCTTGCACCCGTCGTTTCGGAAAAGAGCTACGGCCTGATCGACGAGGGCAAATACACCTTCCTGGTGGACCCCCGTTCGAACAAGACCGAGATCAAGCTGGCCGTGGAGAAGATTTTCTCCGTCAAGGTCGAATCGATCAACACCATCAACCGTGCCGGTAAGCGCAAGCGCACCAAATTCGGATGGGGTACCCGCAAGAACACCAAGCGTGCGATTGTCACCCTCAAAGAAGGCACCATCGACATCTTCGGCGGTCCGCTCTCGTAGCGGAGACCACTTTAACGAGGAAATAAATTATGGGAATCCGTAAATACAAGCCGACTACCCCGGGCCGTCGTGGCTCGAGCGTAGCGGACTTCACCGAAATCACGCGGTCAACGCCGGAAAAGTCGTTGGTACGTCCGCTGCCCAAGAAGGGCGGCCGTAACAACACCGGTAAGATCACCACCCGCCACAAGGGTGGTGGACACAAGCGCCAGTACCGTCTGATCGACTTCCGTCGCCACGACAAGGACGGCGTCAACGCCCGCGTTGCCGAAATCGAGTACGACCCGAACCGTACGGCCCGGATCGCTCTCCTGCACTACGTTGATGGCACCAAGCGTTACATCATCGCTCCCAACAAGCTGTCCCAGGGTGACGTTGTTGAAGCAGGTGCCGGCGCTGACATCAAGCCCGGTAACAACCTGCCGCTGCTCAACATCCCCGTGGGTACCGTTATCCACGCAGTTGAACTGCGTCCGGGTGGCGGCGCCAAGATGGGCCGCTCCGCCGGTGCGTCCATCCAGCTCGTTGCCAAGGAAGGCCGCTTCGCCCAGCTGCGTCTGCCTTCCGGCGAAATCCGCAACGTTGACGTGCGCTGCCGCGCAACCGTCGGCGAGGTCGGCAACGCCGAGCAGTCCAACATCAACTGGGGCAAGGCCGGCCGTATGCGGTGGAAGGGCGTCCGCCCGACCGTCCGTGGTGTGGCCATGAACCCGGTTGACCACCCGCACGGTGGTGGTGAGGGTAAGACGTCCGGTGGACGTAACCCCGTCAACCCGAACGGTAAGCGGGAAGGCCGCACGCGCCGCCCCAACAAAGAGAGCGACAAGCTTATTGTGCGTCGCCGTCGTACTGGCAAGAACAAGCGATAGGAGCCTGGACACATGCCACGCAGCCTGAAAAAAGGTCCTTTCGTTGACCAGCACCTCTTTGTGAAGGTAGCCAGGGAAAACGAAAAGGGCACCAAGAACGTCATCAAGACCTGGTCCCGCCGTTCGATGATCATCCCCGACATGCTCGGACACACGATCGCCGTACACGACGGACGCAAGCACATCCCGGTGTTTGTCACTGAGTCGATGGTCGGGCACAAGCTCGGCGAATTCGCTCCCACGCGGACTTTCCGCGGCCATGTCAAGGACGACCGTAAGGGCAAGCGCCGCTAGGCGCCTGCACTTACGTCAAAGACGAGAGAAGGAAAGCAATGGAAGCCAAGGCAATTGCGCGTCACATCCGCGTAACGCCTATGAAGGCCCGGCGCGTCGTCAACCTTGTTCGTGGATTGCAAGCGAATGAGGCTCTGGCAATTCTGAAGTTTGCCCCGCAGGCAGCTTCGGAGCCGGTATTCAAGGTAGTACAGTCGGCAATCTCCAACGCCCGGGTCCTCGCGGACCGCGACGGTGTTGCGTTTGACGAAGGTGACCTCATCATCAGCGAAGCGTTTGTTGATGAAGGCCCGACCATGAAGCGGTTCCAGCCGCGCGCCCAGGGTCGTGCATTTCAGATCAAGAAGCGCACCAGCCACATCACCGTGGTAGTCGCTACCCCGGAGAAAGAGGAGGCTCGCTAAGTGGGACAGAAAGTAAACCCGCACGGGTTCCGACTCGGCATCACCACCGATCACGTATCGCACTGGTTCGCTGACAGCACCAAGGCCGGACAGCGGTACAAGGACTTCGTTCGCGAAGACATCCGCATCCGCCAGCTCATGTCCACGGGCATGGAGCGCGCCGGCATCGCCAAGGTCGAGATCGAGCGCACCCGTGACCGCGTCCGCGTGGACATCCACACGGCACGTCCGGGCATCGTCATCGGCCGCCGTGGGGCAGAAGCAGACCGCATCCGCGGCGAGCTCGAAAAGCTCACCGGCAAGCAGGTACAGCTGAACATCCTCGAGGTCAAGAACCCCGAGATGGAAGCACAGCTTGTTGCCCAGGGCGTTGCTGAACAGCTGACTTCCCGCGTGGCTTTCCGCCGTGCGATGAAGAAGGCCATGCAGTCCGCACAGCGTGCAGGTGCCAAGGGCATCCGTATCGCCTGCTCCGGTCGACTGGGTGGCGCTGAAATGTCCCGCTCGGAGTTCTACCGTGAAGGCCGTGTGCCCCTGCACACCCTCCGCGCGAACATCGACTATGGTTTCTACGAAGCCAAGACCACCTTCGGCCGCATTGGCGTGAAGGTCTGGATCTACAAGGGTGACGTCACCGCCAAGGAACTGGCCCAGCAGGCCGCTTCCGCCCCGTCCCGCGGCCGCTCCGGCGACCGTCCGGGCCGTCCGGGTGGCGCTGACCGTGGTGACCGCCGCCGTCGTAACGACCGTCCGGCCGCCGAAGCAGCTCCCGCTGCCGAGGCACCCGCGGTTGAGGCTGCACCCGCTGCAGCAGTAGAAGGAGGACAGGCTTAAATGCTTATCCCACGTCGAGTCAAGCACCGCAAGCAGCACCACCCGGGTCGTTCCGGCGCTGCTACGGGCGGCACCAAGGTCACCTTCGGTGAGTACGGCATCCAGGCCCTGAGCCCGGCATACGTCACGAACCGGCAGATCGAGTCTGCACGTATCGCGATGACCCGCCACATCAAGCGTGGCGGCAAGGTCTGGATCAACATCTACCCGGACCGTCCCCTGACCAAGAAGCCGGCCGAAACCCGCATGGGTTCCGGTAAGGGTTCGCCGGAATGGTGGGTCGCAAACGTCAAGCCGGGTCGGGTTCTCTTCGAGATCTCCGGCGTCGAAGAATCGGTAGCACGCGAGGCACTCCGCCTGGCAATCCACAAGCTCCCGTTGAAGGCACGCATTCTGCGTCGCGAAGGTGGTGAATAGAAATGGCAGTAGGATCCAAGGATCTGGCTCCCGCACAGCTGGACGGTTTCGACAACGAGCGTCTCGTTGAAGAACTCCGCAAGGCCAAGGAAGAGCTGTTCAACCTGCGTTTCCAGTCCGCCACCGGTCAGCTGGAGAACCACGGTCGTCTGCGCGCGGTAAAGAAGGACATCGCCCGCATCTACACCGTTCTCCGTGAGCGCGAGCTGGGCATTCGTGCCGAGGTTGCCGCACCGGTTGTGGAAGCCAAGGAAGAGAAGAAGTCCAAGAAGGCTGCAACCAAGAAGGCCGAAAAGGCTGAAACGGTTGAGACCGAGGAGGATGCCAAGTGAGTGAAAAGGACCAGAACGTGACGGAAACTGCTACCGCAGCCACGGCTGAGCAGCGCGGTTACCGCAAGACGCGTCGCGGCTACGTGGTCTCGGACAAGATGGAAAAGACCATCGTTGTCCAGGTTGAGGACCGCGTGAAGCACGCACTGTACGGCAAGGTCATCCGCCGTACCTCCAAGGTCAAGGCACACGATGAGAACAACACCGCCGGCATCGGCGACCTCGTTGTCATCGCCGAGACCCGTCCGCTGTCCGCCACCAAGAACTGGCGGCTCGTGGAAATCCTCGAGAAGGCCAAGTAGCAGCAGCTGCTTCGCCGTGTGGCCCTCGCTCCCGTCGCGGAGCGGGGGCTGCCTCGTTTAACCGCCACGGGTTGTATGCGCGTCACGGAGAGCACGCTTCTAGTAACAGTACGACGGCGGGACCGCGGCTTTCCGGGGGAGGGGCACTCGGGGCGGGCCAAAAGGCTGCCGTGCGTGACGCCGTCGTCCGTCTTGCGGGGGAGCGCTGCCGGGTGATATGGGGATCCGGGCGAAACGTGCTAGGATATTGAGTTTGTATGGCGCCTTTTGCGCGCCGTCATCAACCTCGTAAACAAGCGTGCCACAGCATAGTGCCCCCTTGCGCCCAGGAGCAGTCCTGGACCGGATGGGAGCAACTGCTTCTGGCACGGGAGTTTAGGCCTGGTCTGGCAAAATCCAGGCAGGTCAAGAGACACCCCGATCAACCGTTCCGCAAGGCTCATTCCGTAGCAAGACCACGGCCTGAGAACCGGCGCGACGCAAGGAGTAAATAGTGATTCAGCAGGAGTCGCGGCTCAAGGTCGCCGACAACACGGGTGCTAAGGAAATCCTTACCATTCGCGTTCTCGGTGGATCCGGTCGTCGCTACGCAGGCATCGGTGACGTCATTGTCGCCACCGTCAAGGATGCAATCCCTGGCGGCAACGTAAAGAAGGGCGATGTTGTCAAGGCAGTCATCGTCCGTACCAAGAAGGAACGCCGCCGTGCGGATGGTTCCTACATCAAGTTTGACGAGAACGCAGCTGTGATCCTGAAGGGTGACGGTGACCCCCGCGGTACCCGTATCTTCGGACCGGTTGGTCGTGAACTCCGTGACAAGAAGTTCATGAAGATCGTTTCTCTGGCTCCGGAGGTGCTCTAGTCCATGGCTTCTAAGATCAAGAAGGGTGACCTCGTTCAGGTCATCACTGGCGCCAAGGCTGAGCGTGGCGGCGACCGCGGCAAGCAGGGCAAGGTCCTGCGCGTGTTCCCCGACACCAACCGCGTGCTGGTTGAAGGCATCAATCGCGTCACCAAGCACACCAAGGCCGGTCAGTCGCAGCGCGGCACCAACACCGGTGGCATCGAGGTCGTGGAGGCCCCGATCCACATCTCCAACGTGGCTCTGGTAGACCCGTCCACCAAGAAGCCCACCCGCGTTGGCTTCCGCATCGACACCGTTGAGCGCAACGGCAAGAAGCGCGAAGTCCGCATCCGCGTGGCCAAGAGCTCAGGGAAGGACATCTAATGACTGAGACTCTCGAGACTCCGGCAACGAAGATCGTTCCTCGTCTGAAGACCAAGTACGCCGAATCCATCAAGAGCACGCTCATTGAGGAATTCAAGTACGAAAACGTCAACCAGGTTCCGCGCCTCGTCAAGGTTGTTGTGAACATGGGTGTTGGAGATGCCGCCAAGGACTCCAAGCTGATCGACGGCGCTGTCCGCGACCTCACCCAGATCACCGGCCAGAAGCCGCAGGTAACCAAGGCCCGCAAGTCCATCGCCCAGTTCAAGCTGCGCGAAGGCATGCCCATCGGTGCACACGCAACCCTGCGTGGCGACCGCATGTGGGAATTCCTGGACCGCCTGGTCACCCTCGCCCTGCCCCGTATCCGGGACTTCCGCGGCCTGAGTGGCAAGCAGTTCGATGGCAACGGCAACTACACCTTCGGTCTGACCGAGCAGGTTATGTTCCACGAAATCGACCAGGACAAGATCGACCGCGTCCGCGGTATGGACATCACGGTTGTTACCACTGCCAAGACCGATGACGAAGGCCGCGCGCTGCTGAAGGCGCTTGGCTTCCCGTTCAAGGCCGAAGACTAATCCAACTACGTAAAAGGTCCGGCGGCGCTGCCTAAAGGCACTCCGCGGAAACCGTTACGAGGAAGGGCAAGAGCCCACCATGACAATGACAGATCCTGTCGCAGACATGCTTACGCGTCTGCGCAATGCAAACTCGGCATACCACGACACCGTGTCCATGCCGTACAGCAAGCTCAAGGCACGCGTTGCTGACATCCTGAAGGCAGAAGGCTTCATCGCCGGCTGGAAGGAAGAAGACGCTGAGGTTGGCAAGAAGCTGACCATCGAGCTCAAGTTCGGTCCGAACCGCGAGCGTTCCATCGCTGGCGTTCGCCGCATCTCCAAGCCGGGCCTGCGTGTTTACGCAAAGTCCACCAACCTGCCGCACGTGCTCGGTGGCCTGGGTGTCGCAATCCTGTCCACCTCTTCCGGCCTCCTGACTGACAAGCAGGCCGGCAAGAAGGGCGTGGGCGGCGAAGTCCTCGCGTACGTCTGGTAACGGGAAAGGAAGAGAATAATGTCACGTATTGGACGTCTCCCCATCACCGTTCCTGCCGGCGTTGAGGTCAAGGTTGACGGCTCTGTCGTCAGCGTCAAGGGTGCCAAGGGCGAGCTGAACCACACTGTGGCCAGCCCGATCGAAGTCACTCTGGAAGCAGACACCCTGACTGTCGCCCGCCCGAACGACGAGCGCGCCTCCCGTTCACTCCACGGCCTGACCCGCACCCTGATCTCCAACATGATCGAGGGCGTTACCAAGGGCTACGAGAAGAAGCTTGAAATCGTCGGTACCGGTTACCGCGTTCAGGCCAAGGGATCTGACCTTGAGTTCGCTCTGGGTTACAGCCACCCGGTCAGCGTCACCGCTCCGGACGGCATCACCTTTGCAGTTGAGGGTCCGACCAAGCTCTCTGTTTCAGGTATCAACAAGCAGCAGGTCGGCGAGGTTGCTGCCAACATTCGCAAGCTGCGGAAGCCGGACCCCTACAAGGGCAAGGGCATCCGTTACGCCGGCGAGGTCATCCGCCGCAAGGTCGGAAAGGCTGGTAAGTAACCATGGCCATCTCAATTAACAAGAAGCGTACGAACAAGAGCAAGTCTGCTTCGCGCAGCCGCCGCCAGCTTCGTATCCGTAAGCGCATCTCCGGTACGGCTGTACGTCCTCGTCTGGTCGTCAACCGCTCCGCACGCCACGTGTTCGTCCAGGTTGTTGATGACACCAAGGGCCTGACCGTAGCGAGCGCCTCCACCCTGGAAGCCGACCTTCGTGCATTCGACGGTGACAAGACTGCCAAGGCCAAGCGCGTTGGCGAGCTGGTTGCCGAGCGTGCCAAGGCTGCAGGTATCGAAGCTGTTGTCTTCGACCGTGGTGGCAACAAGTACCACGGCCGGATCGCCGCCGTCGCTGACGGTGCACGTGAAGGTGGGCTGTCGCTGTGACGGAAGCAAACAAGGAAAAGGACACTGTGTCTGCAGATCAGAAGGCGACTGAAGCCGTAGCTGCCGCTGAGACCACTGCCCCCGCAGCTGCTGACGACCGCCGTGGCGGCGCTCGTCGCGGCGAGCGTGGCGACCGTGGCCAGGGCCGCGGCGACCGTGGTGGCCGTGGCGGCCGCGACGGCGGCCGTGAAGCCGAGAAGAGCCAGTTCGTAGAGCGCGTTGTTACCATCAACCGCGTTTCCAAGGTGGTCAAGGGTGGTCGTCGCTTCAGCTTCACCGCCCTGGTCGTTGTTGGTGACGGTAACGGCATGGTAGGCGTGGGCTACGGCAAGGCCAAGGAAGTTCCCGCTGCAATCGCGAAGGGTGTTGAAGAGGCCAAGAAGTCCTTCTTCCGCGTTCCCCGCGTTGGCAACACCATCCCGCACCGCGTTCAGGGTGAGGCTGCTGCCGGCGTCGTAATGCTGCGTCCGGCTTCCGCCGGTACCGGTGTTATCGCCGGCGGTCCGGTCCGTGCAGTACTGGAGTGCGTGGGCATCCACGACATCCTCTCCAAGTCGCTCGGTTCCTCCAACGCCATCAACATCGTTCACGCGACCGTTGATGCCCTGAAGCGCCTCGAAGAGCCGGCAGCAGTGGCAGCACGCCGCGGCCTGCCGCTGGACGAGATTGCTCCCCAGGCGCTGGTGAAGGCTCTCCTGAACCCGAAGGCAGGTGCCTAGTTATGGCTAAGAACCTGGTCCCCTCCGACGTTCAGTTGGAGATCACTCAGATCAAGTCCGCCATTGGCGGCAAGCAGAACCAGCGCGAAACCCTGCGGTCCCTCGGCCTGAAGCGGATCGGACACACCGTTGTCCGCACCGCCGACGCCGTGACCGTTGGCATGCTCAACACGGTTCCGCACCTGGTAAAGGTAGAGGAGGCGAAGTAAATGGCAGAGAAGACTGCTGATAAGGCGCAGGCTGCTGAGAAGCAGAATGCCCTGAAGGTTCACCACCTGCGTCCCGCCCAGGGTGCCAAGACCGCCAAGACCCGTGTTGGTCGTGGTGAGGCTTCCAAGGGTAAGACCGCCGGTCGCGGTACCAAGGGTACGAAGGCCCGCTACCAGGTAAAGGCTGGCTTTGCCGGCGGCCAGCTGCCGCTGCACATGCGCCTGCCCAAGCTGCGCGGCTTCAAGAACCCGTTCCGGGTTGAGTTCCAGGTTGTAAACCTGGACAAGCTCAACGAGCTGTTCCCCGAAGGTGGCGCTGTCACCGTGGAGAACCTGGTCGAAAAGGGTGCCGTTCGCAAGAACCAGCCCGTCAAGGTGCTGGGCACCGGCGACATCACCGTCAAGGTTGACGTCACCGCCCACGCATTCTCGGCCAGCGCCGCTGAAAAGATCGCTGCTGCAGGCGGAAGCACCACCACCCTCTAGGGTGACGGGGCAACAGCCTGTATGTTGCACTCCCGGTAACCGGGCCTTCGGGTCCGGATACCGGGAGTTTTCCATTTCCGCCGGACGTATTTTCGCAGCCATCCGGCGCATCCTGGCCACCGCCGATTGTTCGCATCGCGCATGCAACGGTTAGACTCGGTTGTTGGGATTTATAGATCCCCATCACACCACTCTTCTTCACACCACAGGAGGACGCTTGCTTAGCGCATTTGGCCGGGCCTTTCGCACGCCTGATCTGCGACGCAAGTTGTTGTTCACGCTGGGAATCATCACCATCTTCCGCTTGGGCGCCTTCATTCCCTCGCCTGGTGTGGACTACCAGAATGTCCAGCAATGCTTGCAGAACGGTCAAACGGCAGGCGGGCTGTACCAGCTCGTAAACCTGTTCAGCGGCGGGGCCCTGCTCCAGGTGTCGATCTTCGCCCTGGGCATCATGCCGTACATCACGGCCAGCATCATCGTGCAGCTGCTCCGGGTGGTCATTCCCCGGTTCCAGGAACTGTACGAAGAGGGCGCTGCAGGACAGTCCAAGCTCACCCAGTACACGCGCTACCTCACCATTGCCCTGGGCCTGCTGAACGCAACCACGCTGGTGTCCCTGGCGCGGTCGGGGCAGCTCCTGCCGGGCTGTGCGCTGCCGATCATCCCCAATGACAGCGTGGTCACCACCATCCTGATCATCATCACGCTGACCGCAGGGACCGGCCTGATCATGTGGATGGGCGAGCTCGTCACGGAGAAGGGCGTGGGCAACGGTATGTCCCTGCTCATCTTCACCTCCATTGCAGCCACCTTCCCCACCTCCCTGGGCGCCATCTGGACCTCACAGGGTCCGGGGACGTTCTTCATCGTCCTGGGCATCGGCCTGCTGACGGTGGCACTGGTGGTCTTCGTTGAGCAGTCGCAGCGCCGTGTGCCTGTCCAGTACGCCAAGCGTATGATCGGGCGCCGCACGGTGGGCGGAACCAGCACCTACATCCCGATCAAGGTCAACATGGCCGGCGTTATCCCGGTCATCTTCGCCTCTTCCATGCTGTACCTGCCGGGTCTCATCTCCCAGTTCAACCAGCCGCAGGCAGGCGAGCAGCTCCAGCCGTGGGTGGAATGGATCAACAACAACCTGGTCCGCGGTGACCAACCGATCTACATGGTTCTGTACTTCGCCATGATCGTGTTCTTTACCTACTTCTACGTCGCGATCACCTTCAACCCTGAAGAGGTCTCGGACAACATGAAGAAGTACGGCGGTTTCATTCCGGGTATCCGCGCCGGGAAACCGACTGCTGACTACCTGCAGTACGTGCTCTCCCGGATCACGCTCCCCGGCGCCCTCTACCTGGGCTTCGTGGCGCTGATTCCGCTGGTGGCACTGGTGCTGATCAACGCCAACCAGAACTTCCCGTTCGGTGGCACCTCGATCCTGATCATGGTGGGCGTTGGTCTGGAAACCGTCAAGCAGATTGATGCGCAGCTACAACAACGTCACTACGAAGGGCTTTTGCGATGACGAGAATGCTGATTATTGGACCTCCCGGCTCCGGAAAGGGAACGCAGGCGGAACGGATTTCGAAGCGCCTCGGCGTTGTGCCGATTTCCACCGGCGATATCTTCCGGGCCAACGTCAAGGGTGAAACCCCGCTTGGCATCGAGGCCAAGAAATACATGGACGCCGGCGACTTCGTACCGGACAGCGTGACCAACAAAATGGTCCGCGACCGCCTGGGCGAGTCCGACGTCGAAAACGGCTTCCTTCTGGACGGCTACCCCCGGACCACCGCGCAGGTGGACTACCTGGACCAGATCCTCGCCGAGGGGCAGGAGAAACTGGACGTCGTCCTGCAGCTCACTGCCGACGACGAGGAACTGGTGAGCCGGCTCCTGGGCCGCGCCAAGGAAACGGGCCGGAGCGACGACAATGAGGCCGTCATCCGCCACCGCCTTGACCTGTACCACGAGCAGACCGAGGCCGTTGTGGCCAAGTACGCCGAACGCGGCATCCTGACCCAGGTCGACGGCATCGGCGCCATCGACGAAGTGACGGACCGCGTCATGCAGGCCATCAAGGCAGCGCAGGCTGCCTGATCCAGGCCACAGGACATTGAGGCTCCTCCCCGGACACGGGAGGAGCCTCAGCCATTTGAAAGGACACACCATGGCGTTTGGCCAGCCCCGCATCGAGTACAAGACCAACGAGCAAATGCGCACCATGCACGAAGCCGGACTGGTGCTGAGCCGCGCCCTGGACGCTGCTGTGGAGGCCGCGGTGCCGGGCGTCACCACCAAGCACCTGGACGACGTCTTCGCCGCCGTCCTCAACGAGGCGGGCGCGAAGTCCAACTTCCTCGGTTACCACGGATTCCCCGCCACGATCTGCACTTCCGTCAACGAGGAAGTGGTGCACGGCATCCCGGGCAGCCGGGTCCTGGCGGACGGCGACATCATCTCCATCGACGGCGGCGCGGTCATCAACGGCTGGCACTCCGACTCGGCGCGGACCGTTATCGTCGGCACGGCCAGGCCCGAGGACCAGCGGCTTTCGGACGTCACGCATGCCGCAATGTGGCGTGGGATCGCCGCGCTGGCCACCGGTACCCACGTTGGTGACATCGGCGCCGCCATCGACGACTACGTCTCCTCGGTCCCGGGCAAACCGCTGGGCATCCTCGAGGACTACGTGGGTCACGGCATCGGCTCCGAAATGCACATGGCACCGGACGTCCTGAATTACCGCACCAGCCACCGCGGCCCCAAGATCAAGCCCGGCCTCTGCCTGGCAATTGAGCCCATGCTGGTGCTCGGCGGCATCGAAACGGCCGTCCTGGAGGACGACTGGACCGTGGTCACCACGGACGGCAAGCGTTCCTGCCAGTGGGAGCACTCCGTTGCAGTCCACGAAAAGGGCATCTGGGTGCTTTCAGCGCCCGACGGCGGTGCGGAGCACCTGGTGCCCCTCGGCGTCACCCCGGTACCGATCCCGTAAGCTCCGCGCCGCTTGTCGATGCCCGCTACGGTTTCGGACTTCCGCCCCTCGATCCCGGGGTGCGGAAGTCCGAAACCGTAGCGGACGTCCGGATCTGAATAATCCCTGGCGGCCACCCACTACGGTGGCGGCCAGGGATTTTGCGTATCAGGAGGACTAGGCCTTCAGCTTGGGCTTGACGTCCTTGGTGTACAGGCCTTCGAGCGTAGTCTTCAGTTCGGTCATGGTCGCTTTGACATCGGCCTTCTGGGTCAGGATCTTGGCCGCTGCCTTGGCCATCTCCTGGTCTGCGCCGGGGAGGAAGGCGCGGGCGTTGTCCTGGACCCGGGTGACGGCCAGCTGGTCCATGGCGGTCTTGATCTGCGGCGTCTTGGCCAGGACCGCGGTCATATCGGCTGACGTGCGGTGGGCATGTAACCGGTAGCCGCAGAGAACTCAGCGGTGTTCTCCGGCTCCGTCACGAACTGCAGGAACATGGCAGCCGCCAACTGCTCCTCGCGGGTCACGCCACTGGGTATCCCCAGGCCGGCACCGCCCGTGGGGCAGACCTCCGTCTTGGCCTTGGAGCCGCCCGGCAGGAATCCCACGCCCACGTTGAAGGACGCGGATTTGAGGATGCCGATCAGCGATCCAGTGGAGGACACGGTGGCGGAAGCGAGGCCGGCCGCGAAGTCATCCGCGGAGTCCTTGGACGAGACCCCGGCCCAGCTGTCCTTGTAGACCGAGTCCTGGACTTCCTGGAGGGCGGCAACGGATTCCGCCGAATCGCAGGTGATGTCCCAGTCCTTACCACGCGCCTCCTTCGCCCCAGAGATTGTTCTGCAGCGTCCAGCCGGCGTAGCCCGCGAGGGCCGGGTGCATGAACGCGTATTGCGCACCGGAGGCGGCCTTGAGTTTGGGCGCCCACTCGGCGAATTCCTGCCAGGTCGCCGGCGCCCTGTCCGGCAGGCCTGCGGCCTTGAAGTGGTCCCTGTTGTAGTAGAAGAGCGGGGTGGAACGGCCGTAGGGCAGCGCCCACTGCTTGCCGTCGTACTTGTAGTCGTTGACCAGTGACGTACGGAAATCGTCCAAAGGGACGTTCAGTTGGCTGATGAGCGAGTCCAGCGGAATGATGCTGTCGTTCAGGTAGTAGCGGAACCACCAGACGTCTGAGAGGACCACCAGTGCGGGCAGGCCTGATTTCGCCGCCTGTGCCGTCTGGAACTTCTGGGCGATTTCCTCGTAGTTGGCTCCTGCGGTCACGAGGTTGACCTTCATGTCCGGGTATTTCTCCTGGAACTTCGAGATCATGGCCTTTTCTACGTCCTGCGACTTACCGGGGTGGTTGGACCAGAAGTCGATAGCCGCTGCCGGCTTGACTCGGGCCCGGCGCGGCGGCGGCCGGCGACGGCGGTGCGGCGGTGCTGGTCCCCGACAGGTGAACAGTCATGGATCTCTCACAAGATGGGCGTGGTTTCAGGCAAGCGGGAGGGGGAGTCGGTTCTCACCTCATCACATCCGTTGGCCCCCCAAGCGGGGATTCCGGCCTCTTTTCCGACTATTGGCTGAGCCTTCCCCCGGCGTTCACGGCCTGTTCTGCCTTCCTTCCCGACCGGGCAGCGCCAGGTGCCGTTTCCGGGCCTCAAGAGGACACGTAGCGCTACTCATTTGAAGCGCGGGTGGACAATAGGCCCATGCGAGCTTCAGGTTCCATCACCGACGTACCGGGAATCCGGGTGGGCAACGAGCAGAAAACCGGGGACGGCTGGCTGACTGGCGTGACCGTGATCCTGCCTCCGCCCGGCACCGTGGGTTCCGTGGACGTCCGGGGCGGCGGGCCGGCCACCCACGAGACCGACGCCCTGGATCCCACCACCACGGTCCGCCAGGTGGACGCCGTCGTTCTCACCGGCGGCAGCGCCTATGGCCTCGCCACCGCGGCCGGAGCGCAGCGCTGGTGCGAGGAGCACGGCCGAGGCTTCGCCGTTCCCGGGGGAGTGGTCCCGATCGTCCCGGCGGCCGCGATCTTCGACCTGGGCCGGGGCGGGGACTTCTCAGCGCGCCCGACGCCGGAGATGGGCTATGCGGCCATCGTTGCCGCAGCGGCGCAGGAGGAAGGGCGCGAGGTTGCCCGCGGCAACGTCGGCGCAGGGACCGGGGCCCTCATCGGCCGGGGCAAGTTCAAAGGGGGCCTCGGCATGGCCTCGGCCACGTTGGAGGACGGGATCATCGTCGGGGCACTTGCAGTCGTGAATGCCCTTGGCCTGCCGTTCAGAACGACCACCTTGCAGCCTGACCCTGGCCACGGCGCCCCGCTCAACACCACCCTTGTTGTCGTCGCTACCAATGCCGTGCTGGACGTCGCCGAGTGCAAGAGAACGGCTTCTGCATCCCATGCCGGGCTCGCGAGGGCATTGAATCCGTCCCATACACTCGCCGACGGGGACACCGTCTTCTGCCTCGCCACTGGCGGGGTGGCACTGGGCGGCAGCGACGAAGCTGTCCGGCGTATTGGCATGATCACCCTGCAAAGTGCGGCAGCCGACGTCGTGCGTTCGGCGGTGCTGGACGGGGTGGCGCGGGCAGAAGCCGTAGGCACCCCCGCGGGAGAATATGGTGTGTACCGCACTGTTTAGGTTATGATTGCCAATTTCTCATTTTCGGCCGGACAGGGTAGTGTTGTCTGTTGGTTGTCTGGACCGCCGCGCCCTTTTGGGCTTCGGAGCCGGCAACCGATCCAACAAAAACGTTCGTGGCCATGCCCGGTGCAATCCGGCGGGGCTGCGGCAACAACAGTTAGCGGAGGGTATGGCCAAGAAGGACGGGGTCATTGAGATCGAAGGCGTTGTGACTGAGGCGCTGCCTAACGCGATGTTTCGCGTTGAGCTCACCAACAAGCACATCGTCCTGGCACACATCTCTGGAAAGATGCGTCAGCACTACATTCGAATCCTTCCGGAGGACCGCGTAGTGGTGGAGCTGAGCCCGTACGACCTCACCCGTGGTCGTATCGTCTACCGCTACAAGTAAATTGCTGGGCGGCACCAGCGCAAGCCGGCCGCTGCTCCAGCTGACCAACTGTTACACGCAAAGGAATGCCATGAAGGTCAAGCCGAGCGTCAAGCAGATCTGCGAAAAGTGCAAAGTGATCCGCCGTAATGGCCGGGTCATGGTGATCTGCGAGAACCCGCGCCACAAGCAGCGCCAGGGCTAATTTCCTTCCCTGAAGGAAATCCTGGGTTGCTAACCCACGCAAGTAAATAAAGGCAGCACAAGCTGATCTGGAACACCAAGCTCTAACGAGTCCGGACAGCTAACCCCCGGTCGGAGGCTGGGGCCGTACGGAACGTGCGGGTGTACTGCCTACGACCTCCGGTTTATCAAGGAGTACTGCCACTATGGCTCGTCTCGCTGGCGTAGACATTCCCCGCGAAAAGCGGCTGGAAATTGCGCTTACTTACATCTACGGCGTGGGCAAGACCCGTGCACACGAAACCCTGGCTGCCACTGGCATCAGCGCTGACGTCCGCGTTAAGGACCTCACCGATGCACAGCTGGTTGAGCTGCGTGACTACATTGAAGGCAACTACAAGGTTGAGGGTGACCTTCGCCGCGAAGTAGCAGCCGACATCCGCCGCAAGGTTGAAATCGGAAGCTACGAAGGCCTGCGCCACCGCAAGGGCCTGCCCGTACGCGGTCAGCGTACGAAGACCAACGCACGTACCCGCAAGGGCCCGAAGCGTACCGTCGCCGGCAAGAAGAAGGCCCGTTAAAATCCCGTCCGGGATTTTTGACGGAGCTTTCCCCAATAACTTTCTGTAGGAGAAAAAATGCCCCCGAAGACTCGTGGCGCGGTTCGCAAGCCGCGTAAGAAGGACAAGAAGAATATCGCGCTGGGCCAGGCGCACATCAAGAGCACGTTCAACAACACCATCGTTTCCATCACGGACCCGACCGGTGCTGTTATCTCCTGGGCTTCCTCAGGTGAGGTTGGCTTCAAGGGCTCGCGTAAGTCCACCCCCTTCGCGGCCCAGATGGCTGCCGAAGCTGCTGCAAAGCGTGCCCAGGAGCACGGCATGCGCAAGGTTGACGTATTCGTCAAGGGACCGGGCTCCGGCCGCGAGACCGCTATCCGTTCGCTGCAGGCCGCTGGCCTCGAGGTTGGCTCCATCCAGGACGTCACCCCCGCAGCCCACAACGGCTGCCGTCCGCCCAAGCGCCGCCGCGTCTAAGGTTTCCAGCGCTGCTTGAGCTTGCCCGGACCAGCGATGGACCGGGCAAGCCCAGCGCGTTAAGTCTTCAGACCGAATTTCCACCACCTGTGTTGCGTCATATAGCGGATGCTCGCCGAAAGGAAACCTAAGTGCTCATTGCACAGCGCCCCACCCTCTCCGAAGAGGTCGTCTCCGAAAACCGCTCGCGTTTCATCATTGAACCGCTGGAACCGGGCTTCGGCTACACCCTTGGAAACTCCCTCCGCCGTACCCTGCTCTCGTCCATCCCCGGTGCCGCTGTAACCAGCATCCGGATCGATGGCGTGCTGCACGAGTTCACCACTGTTCCGGGTGTCAAGGAAGATGTCACTGAGATCATCCTGAACATCAAGAGCCTGTCGGTTTCCTCCGAGCACGATGAGCCGGTTGTTGCCTACCTGCGCAAGCAGGGCCCCGGAGTCGTCACCGCCGCGGACATCGCTCCGCCGGCCGGCGTCGAATTCCACAACCCGGATCTGCACATTGCCACGCTGAACTCGAAGGGCAAGTTCGAACTCGAACTGACCATCGAGCGCGGCCGCGGCTACGTTTCGGCAGCTCAGAACAAGTCCGGCGATGCAGAGATCGGCCGTATCCCGGTCGACTCCATCTACTCGCCGGTGCTGAAGGTTACTTTCCGCGTGGAAGCAACCCGTGTTGAGCAGCGCACCGACTTCGACAAGCTGATTGTCGACGTCGAGACCAAGCCGGCCATTGCCCCGCGCGATGCCGTAGCTTCCGCAGGCACCACCCTGGTGGAACTGTTCGGTCTGGCCCGTGAGCTGAACACCGCAGCTGAAGGTATCGAGATCGGCCCCTCGCCCACCGACGCTGCCCTGGCAGCCGACATGGCACTGCCGATCGAGGATCTGGACCTCACCGTCCGGTCCTACAACTGCCTCAAGCGTGAGGGCATCCACACCGTGGGTGAACTCGTTGCCCGCTCCGAGGCTGACCTGATGGACATCCGTAACTTCGGTGCGAAGTCCATTGACGAGGTCAAGGCAAAGCTGGTTGAACTGGGCCTGTCCCTCAAGGACTCGCCTCCCGGTTTTGACCTCGCAGCACGCGCCGCAGCAATCGAAGAGGACGACGCCGCCTTCGGCGACGACGAACTCTAAACCAGATCCTGGCCGGCGGGCAGCACCACGGTGTGCAGCCCACACGGCTTCCATATGAGGAGAAACAATTATGCCTACCCCCACTAAGGGTCCGCGCCTCGGAGGCGGCCCGGCTCACGAGCGCCTCATGCTCGCGAACCTGGCAGCAGCACTGTTCGAGCACAAGCGGATCACCACCACTGTGACCAAGGCCAAGCGCCTGAAGCCGTACGCAGAGCGCCTGGTAACCTTCGCCAAGCGTGGCGACCTGGCTTCCCGCCGCCGCGTTCTCGGCCTGATCAGCAACAAGGGCGTTGTCCACGAGCTGTTCACCGACATCGCACAGGCAGTGGAGAACCGCGACGGCGGTTACACCCGCATCACCAAGATCGGCAACCGCAAGGGCGACAACGCTCCCATGGCTGTCATCGAACTGGTTCTCGAGCCGGTTTCCGCCAAGCAGGCCGTCGTTGCTGAGGCGACCCAGGCTGCTGCCAAGGCTGCTCCGGCCGCCGAGGAAGCTCCCGAGGCTGAAGCCGTAGAGACCGAAGCCGCTGAAGCTCCGGCCGCCGAAGAAGCTGCTGCTGAAGAAACTGCAACCGAAGAGGCTCCGGCCGCTGAGGAAGCACCCGAGGCACCCGCTGCCGAGGAAAAGGACGCGAAGTAATTCGCTGATATTCTTCGCATAGACTTGGGTCTATGAACGACCAAAAACCCGCGGCCCCCGTTTTGGGGGGCGGCGGGTTTTTGCGTATCCGCCTTGATCTTTCGTACGACGGCGGCCCCTTCAACGGGTGGGCCCTGCAGCCCGGGCTGCGGACCGTGCAAGGCGTCCTCGAGGAGGCGTTGGAGCTTCTGGTGCGCCGCCCTGTGCGGGTCACCGTCGCCGGCCGAACGGATGCCGGCGTGCACGCCCGCGGCCAGGTGGTCCATCTGGACCTCAGCGAAGACGAGTGGCTGGGACTGCCGCGCGGGCACGAACTGGATCCCGCCGTCGCGCTTCTCCGCCGGATCCGCGGGGCCTTGAGCCGTATCCTGGGGGACCTCACCGGTGCCGTGGAGGTGCACAGCGCGGCGCCGGCCCCGGCGGGCTTTGATGCGCGCTTCTCCGCGCTGTGGCGGCGCTACAGCTACCGGATCGCGGACGGACCTGCGCTGTGGGATCCGCTGGAGCGCTACTTCACGCTGTGGCATAAGAATCCGCTGGACGTGTCACTGCTCAACGAGGGCGGGGCCAAGCTGCTGGGCCTGCAGAACTTCCTGTCCTTCTGCAAGCCCCGGGAGGGTGCCACCACAGTCCGGGAGCTGCAGCGATTCGAGTTCCGCCGCGGCGAGGACGGCGTGATCGTGGCTACGGTCCAGGCGGATGCCTTCTGCCACAACATGGTGCGGGCGCTGATCGGCTCCGCACTCTACGTGGGTGAGGGGGTGGAGGAGCCAGGCTGGCTCTATGAACGGCTTCTGGCGCAAAAAAGGGATGCGAAGTCCGTCCTGGCGGCCCCGCACCCGCTCGTGCTGGAGGAAGTGGCGTACCCGTCGGACGGCGAACTCCTTGCCCGCGCCGAGCTCACCCGGGCGCTGCGCGCGTAAGCCTCGATTGCTCCATACTTGCCGTTTAGAGGGTTCAAAGCGGCATTTACGGAGCAATCGATTTTAGAAGGACGGCGGCGGGCCGTCGGCGGGTAGCGTCAGGGTGAAGGTGCTGCCTTGGCCCTCGCCGCTCTGGCAGGTGATGGTGCCCCCGTGGCGTTCCACGATCATCTTGGTAATGGAGAGCCCAAGGCCTGCCCCGGAGATCGAGGACTTCCGCGCCGTCTCCGTCCGGAAGAACCGTTTGAACACCTTGGCGGCGTCCTCGGTGCTCATGCCCATTCCCGTGTCGCTGACGCTGAGCCGAATCCATTCGTCACTGGCCCAGGCGCTGATGCTGACCTGGCCGCCGCCGGGGGAGTACTTGATGGCGTTCGAGACCAGGTTGTCGAGCGCCTGTCCGATTCGAAGCGGATCCGCGTAGGCCCATAGCGGGGAGGGGACGTCCGCGGTGAGCCTGATGTTTGCACGTTCCGCCTGGGTGCGGGCCGACCCCACGCTGGTCTCCACGAGGCTGGCCAGGTCAGTGCGCTTCGGGTGCACGTTCAGGGCCGCCGACGCCGATGCGGTGAGGTCGGATACGAGGGCAAGCAGCCGCTCGGAATTCCGCTGCACTACTGTCAGGCGCTGGACCAGTTCGCGGGGAAGACTGGGATCCTCAAGGATCAAATCCATATTGCCGAGAATCGAATTCAGCGGGCTCCGGAATTCGTGGGAAACGTTGGAGACCAGTTCCTCGTTCGCGGCCAAGGCTTCGACGAGGCTTGTCACGTCGCTGTAAACAACGACGGCGCCGTTGGGATGGCCCTCCCCGGACAGCAGGGGCCGGGCAGCGGTTGAGATGGCCCGCTGGTCGCTGTCCTCTCCGATCCAGACCAGGTAGTCGGCAAAGGACTCACCGTCCACGGCGCGCTGCACCGGGTGTTTTTCCGGAGGCAGGGGAGTGCGCTTGTCCAGGGCGTAGATTGCCTGGCGTTCCTGGTTCGCAGTGCCTTCGCCCTGCGCCACCAGTTCATGGAACAGCCGCTGCCGGTCGTTGGTCAGCAGGTGCCGGCCTTGGGGATCCACAGCGATGATTCCGACGTCGGTAGCGTCCAAAACGGTCTGAAGCAGCCGCTCGCGTTTGTTGCTGGCGTCCAGGAGTTCGCGCAACTCCTTGTCCTTCTGGGCGAGTTCGCGTTGCTGCATCCGCAGGTTGACGCTGGCGAAGCGGATGGCCAGGGACACGGCCAGCATCATGAGCGGAAAGAGGATGACGGTGGTGACATCCGTGGCGGTATGGGCGGGCCACTTCTGGGCCAGCGTAGGCAGCATGATAAGCAGTGGACCCACAAAACTGAGGACCAGGCTGGTGCGGGTGAGCATTCCAGAGGCGGAGAGCCAGATGACGGGGAAGACCACCAGCACGGCCAATCCGGGAAGGAGGGGTGCCGCTCCGTTGCGGAGAAGTCCGATGGCCACGAAATCGAGGACGGGGATAATCAAGTACGGGCGGAGGTTTATCTTCTCCCAAGGAACCAGGAAACTTGCAAGCAGCAGCGCTACATGCAGGGCCACCCCCGCCATGTAGAAGGGGCTCGACAGCAACGTTGGCCACGCGAAAGGCGTAGCCACCGCGAGTGCAGCCACAATCAGCGTCAGCGGCAGCTGGCACAGAGTGGTCTGCCCGCGGGGTCCTAAGTCGCGGAAGAACCGGCCAGGCCCGCGTTGGAAAAACGACTCAGCCATGAACGCGGTTCAAGCCCCGCACATAGCCTTGCCCACAACAAACTTCCGCGCGCGGCGGTTCCACGATCCCCATCTTCACCAAGCCCCATCTTCTCGGTTCGTATTACACATTTACTGTCATGGTAATTGACTTTTTCTAATCAATCTTCCCTCAGATGTCATCAGCCGGGCTTACTAGTAGCGTATAAAGAGTTAGAGCGGCATGTCACCGGCGCTGGGCTGGTGGGGGGACATGTTTGCCTTGCACGGGGATAGCAGATGGATGATCTAGGTGTAGCTGTAGTAATCGAGGACGATGCGGATGTCCGCAATCTCCTCGAAGGGGTATTGAGCCAAGCGGGCTTTGAGGTCCATACGGCACCGGATGGCAAAGCAGGCGTCGAGGTGGTCCGCGAAAAGCAAGCCCATGTAGTTACGCTTGACGTTGGCCTTCCGGACATTGACGGATTTGAGGTTTTGCGCCGCATCCGGCATTTCAGTGATGCCTACGTGGTCATGCTGACGGGCAGGACTGAGGAACCCGATTTGCTGTCGGCCCTCAATGCCGGTGCGGATGATTACATTGCCAAGCCGTTCCGCCCGCGGGAACTCCGGGCGCGGGTGGCCGCGATGCTGCGCAGGCCACGCCATGGCGTCAGCAAGCCCGCCGCCGCTCCCGCGCCACCGGTTCCGGCGCCCCGGGAAGACCCGGCCGTGTTCCGGCACAACGGACTGGTACTCAACTACCGGACGCGGACTGTCGAAGTGCAGGGAGAGCCCCTGAACCTGACCCGGAGCGAATTCGACCTTCTCCACGTGCTGCTGCGCGGCCGCGGGGCAGTGTGCAGCAGGGCAGACCTGGTCCGGGCGGTCCGTGGCGAGTTCTACGACCAGGACACGTATATCAGCGAGGCGGACGAACGGGCGGTCGAGGTGCACGTGGGAAACTTGCGGCGCAAGCTGAAAGAGAACCAGCATTCACCGCGCTGGCTGCAGACCGTTCGTGGCGTCGGCTATCGGCTGGCGCCGGCCAGGCAGGAAACCACGTAGCCCCTTCAGGTGTGTTCCAGATCCTGTCCGCCGGCCGCGATGTAGGTGGACTGCAGTTCGGAGACCGTCTGGCTGCCGTCAACGGCAACGCGCTCCATCAGCAGGCGGCCCTGACCGAAATCGCCTTGCCGCACCACGTTTTCGAGAAGCTCGGCCAGCTTGGACAGCCGCTCCCCGCCCAGCATGGCAGAGGTGATCTTCAGGCTGATGGCGGCGTCCAGGCAGGCTGCGACGTCCTGGCGCTCCACGGCGGCGGCGAGCCGCGTGTACCGCTGGTCCCACATGTCCGCGTAGTCCTGCGCGAAACGCTTGGCCAGGGCCGGCCCGGCGAGTTCTGCTTCAAGGTCCTCCAGGACCGCAGCATTAACCAGCGGCAACAGAACCACCGCCTCCAGAGACAGTGCGGGTTCCGCAACCGGCGGCACCCACGACGGGAAAGCGGCAGCTGTGCTGCTCTCCTCGCTGGTGGTGCCGGGATCTGGACTGTACATGTTTCAAGGCTACTTCCTGCTGTTCTCTTGAGGTGGTGAATTCGGGTGATCCTGTGGAAACCTTGAGGGTTGCCGTGGTTTGTGGCTCACTGCCCGCTGAACGTGATGACGGTGTTGACCACCGCCGGGCCCAGGATGGCAATGAAGAGCACTGGAAAGATGAAGAACAGCAGCGGAAAGAGGATCATGACCGGCAGCTTCATGGCCTTTTCCTCCGCGCGCTGGCGCCGTTTGACGCGCATCACCTTCGCCTGGACGCGGAGGACCTGGCTGATGGCAATGCCGTAGGTATCGGCCTGGATGACAGCCTGCACAAAACTGCGAAGTTCGGGGATGTTGGTGCGGTCCGCCAGGGCCTGATACGACTCCCGGCGGCTGCGGCCCACCTGCATGTCCTGCAGCGTGCGCACCAGTTCTTCGGCCAGCGGGCCCTTGCCGTTGGCTCCGGCGCGGGCCATCGCACCCTCGAACCCGAGGCCGGCTTCAACGGAAATCAGCATCTGGTCCAAGGTATTGGCCAACTCCAGCTGCATGATTTTCTGCCGTTCCTGGCCTTTGCTGTAGAGCAGGAGGTCGGGGATGAAGTAGCCCAGCACCACCACGAACAAGCCAGCGAGTTTCATCAATGGTGTTGCGCCCATCGACGTCAGATACAGCCCCAGGACGGCGCCAACGACACCCAGCCCCAGCTTGGATCCCAGGACCTTCCCCAGCGGCATGGAGGCGGGCCGACCCGCCAGCGAGAGCAGCCGGTCCAGGAAAGCGACGTACGACGGCGGAGTCACGCGCCGTCCGAGTGATTCCAGGAGCCCGGGGGAGCCGGAAGCCTCCACGGCCACGGGCGCGGCGCCGCGGGCCAGCAGCTCGCTGGCTGCGGCACGGCCCTGCTTGTCCACAGTGAGCAGGGACCAGGTCAGGCCGCCCAGCGGGACGCAGACCAGGAGGACGGAGAGGAGAACAACGATGCTCATGGCTTCCTCAGAACTTCAGGTCGATGATCTTGCGCATCCACAGCGCACCGATGGTCATCAGGACAAAGGACGCCCCGATCAGTCCCCAGCCCAAGGGGTGGGTGAAAAGGGAGTTCATATAGCCCGGGCTGATGCTTAGGAGCATGCCCACGATGCCGAAGGGCATGGCAATGAGGATGTACGCGGAGAACTTTCCCTCGGCCGCCAGCGCTTTAATATGTCCCTTGATTTCAGCCCGTTCGCGGATGGTTTCTCCCACCTGGTCCAGCACGTCGGCGAGGTTTCCGCCTACCTCGCGGTTGATCTGAATGGCTTGGGAAATCCAGACGAAATCGTCGTTTTTCATGCGCTCGGCCGTATCGTTCAAGGCGGAAAGCAGGTCGCGCCCCAGACTGGTTTCGGTGATGACCCGGCGCATTTCCTCCGAGGTGGGTTTTTGCGACTCGGTGGCCGCGGCGTCTATCGCACGCAGGATACTGTGGCCGGCCCGAAGGCCCCCGGAGAGGAGCTGCAGCGTATCGCCCAGCTGGCCGTCGAACGCGGTGCGGCGTTTGCCGGCGAGGAATCCCAGGACGGCCTTACCCACGAAGGGGGCAGTCAACGCCAGCAGAAGGCCCACCAGCGGGCCCACCGTCACCAGTCCCACCACCATGCCGACGGCGGCGCCGATGCCCACAAGGACGAAGAATTCAGATTGGCTCAGCCGCAGCCCGGCTTCTTCCAGGTCGGCCTTGGTGAAGGCCTTGACCGTGCGTCCCGCCAGGGCACGCTCAAGCGCCCTGACGGCAGCACCGGCGAATCGGGTCAGGGAGGACGGTGGCTCCGTTTCAAACGGACGACGGCGGTCCAAGGGCACCGCGGGCGTGCCGGGCAGGAGCACGGCGACGCCCAGGAACACTACGGCCAGCAGGACGGTGACGGTTCCGATGGCGAGGATCATCGTGGCACCGTCACCTTCCGCCCGAAGGCTGCGGCGCGGCGAAAACTTCTGGTGAGAGGTGGATGCCCATGTCTTCGAACCGGTCGATGAAGCGCGGGCGAATGCCGGTGGCCACAGGCTTGCCGAGGAACCGGCCGTGTGCGTCCACCCCGGCAGAGTAATCGAAGACGAAGGCGTCCTGGAGGGTCACGATGTCTCCTTCCATGCCCTGGACTTCGGTGACATGGGTGATGCGCCGGGAGCCGTCACGGAGACGGGAAATCTGCACCACAAGGTTTACTGCAGAGGCGATCTGCTCGCGGATGGCGCGCAGCGGCAGGTCCATGCCGGCCATGAGCACCAGGGTCTCGAGACGGGCGACGGCGTCACGGGGCGAGTTGGAGTGCACTGTGGAGAGCGAACCGTCGTGGCCGGTGTTCATGGCCTGGAGCATGTCCAGCGACTCTCCGCCACGGACCTCACCCACCACGATCCGGTCAGGACGCATACGGAGCGAGTTTCGGAGCAGTTCGCGGATGGTCACCTCGCCTTTGCCTTCGGTGTTCGGCGGGCGGCTTTCCAGCCGGACAACGTGTTCCTGCTGGATTTGCAGTTCCACGGCGTCTTCGATCGTCACGATGCGTTCGTCGTTCGGCAGGAACGATGAGAGCACGTTCAGCAGGGTGGTTTTGCCCGTCCCGGTACCGCCCGAGACGATGATGTTGAGCTTTGCCTTGACACAGGCGTTGAGCAACTCCGCCATTTCCGGTGTGAGCGTGCCGAAATCAATCAGGTTCTGGACTGTCAGCGGAACCTTGCTGAACTTACGGATGGTCAGCGAAGAGCCCCCCACCGCCAGAGGCGGGATGACCGCATTGACACGGGAACCGTCCTCGAGGCGGGCATCCACCAGCGGGGAAGACTCGTCGATGCGGCGGCCTACCTTGGAGACGATGCGCTCGATGACCTTGCGCAGGTGTTCTTCCGAGCTGAAACGGGAATCGGACAGCGTGAGCTTGCCCTTGCGCTCCACGTAGATCTGGTCCATCCGGTTGACCATGATTTCGGAGACATCCGGATCGTCCAGCAGGCGCTGGAGCGGACCGTAGCCAAGGACGTCGTCAGCAACGTCCTGGACCAGGCGGGTGCGCTCATCCGGCGTCAGGGGAACCTGTTCGGCATCGATGATGCGGATCAGCTCTTCTTTGGCGGAGGTGCGAAGCTCATGCTCGGTAACCGTCGCGTCGTTGAACCGTGTTCCCATCCGTTCGAAAAGAGCGGTGGCCGCGCGAAGTTTCATGGCTGCGAAAACGTCCACCGGCTGGGCCTTCGGCACTGCCTGACCGCCGGCGTCGGGCGTTGAAGCTACTGGTTTGGGCGCGGCTGGTGCCGTTACGGCGGCAGGGCGCCGGGGCTCGCGGGGACGATCCCGGGCAGGTGAAGGGGCGACGACAGCGGCCGGACGCGGCGCAGCCAGCACAGCGGCCGAGCTGCCGGAGTCCTGGCTGCGGCCCTGGGCCGCGTTGATCCGTTCAGAGAGCTTCATCAGATGACCACCCTTCGGTGCAGTTTGCGCTGTGCCTGGGTACGCCACGCCGGGTTGAAACGCTCGGCCAGGTGGCGGAGGCTCTTGACGGCGGGATCCCGCTTGGATTCCTGGAGGACGGGGACGCCCCGGTTGGTTGACAGGGCGACGGCCTTGGAGCGCGGGACGCTGACGTCAACGGGCGCGCCGATGGTGGATTCGACGTCCTGGATGCTGAGCCCGGACTTGGCGTCCGCCATGTTCAGGACAACGTGCCGTGATTCGGGCATGATGTCGAGCTGGCGCAGTACTTCCAGCCCGGAACGCAGGCCACGGAGGCTGGGGATGTCCATCGCGCTCACCCATACGGCGTCGGTGCACTGTTCCATCGCTGCCAGACCGATTTCCTGCATGCCTGGCGCGGTGTCCACCACCACGTACTGGAACTCCTGGGAGAGCTGCTCGAGCAGGCGGGAAACGTGCTCGGGGGTGATGTGGTCCGCGTCCACGGGGTTTGGCGGGGCGCACAGGGCGTAGATTCCCGCCGGATGCACGGTGAGGAACGCCTTCAGCACCAGGGAATCCTGGCTCGCCGCCGGTGTGACAGCGTCCGTGACGGTGTGCTCGGGGTCGAGGTAGAGGCCGGAAGCGACGTCGCCGAACTGGAGGTCGAGGTCAACAATCACCACGCTCATGGGCGCGATCTTGCCGAGCCCGATGGCGATGTTGGTGGCGATGGTGGTTTTGCCAACGCCGCCTTTGGGGGAGAAGACACCAATGACCAGGCCTTTGCCGCCATTCTCCGCCGGAAGGTCGTCATGGTTCCGGTGCCGGGTTGCGAACGATTGGCAGGCACGTTCCAGCAGCACGCGGATTTCGGCTGCGTCTGCCTGGGGGCTGAGGATGTCGCGGATGCCGGCGCGCATGGCGTGGAGCAGCAACGTCGGTTCAACGTCGCTGACCAGTACCAGGCTGAGCTCGGGCTGCTGCACATCGAAGACTTTTGCGAAGCGCAGGGCTTCCTCGTAGGCCACGTCCGGGCCGATGATCAGGACTTCAGGCCGTTCCTGGTCCAGGAGGGCAAACAGTTCGGCCGGGCCGGCGGGGAGGATATCCGAGGCGATGGTCTGGACGCTGCCGCGCAGCCCATGGTCGACAGCGGCGTGCAGCTTCTGGTCGAACTCAACGCTGGGCGAGAGCAGGACGAAGCGGCTCACTTGTAGATCACTTCCTTGCGTTCGATACGGGGCCCGTTGTCCTTGGCATTCAGCGGTTCCTTGGTGAGCCAGAGCCTGCCGAACTCGGACGCGAAGACGATCTTGTTGGCGTCGATGTCGTTGACGGCGACCGTAAGCATCAGGGAGCCCTCCGGGAGAGTGGTGTCCTGGGGGTTGGTTCCGTCTTCGGACTCTTCCTTTGCCGCGGCCTGCGGGGCGCGCTGGACGGCGGTGACGAGGACTTTCCGCAGCGTCAGCTGGGTAGATTCGTCCTTTTCGTTGGCCTTGTCCGCGCCGGCGTCGAAGACCATCGCTATGCCCACGTGGTCACCGACACTGATGCGGCCGCCGACAACACGCTGCGGTTCGAGCTGGAAGGAGACTTCCTGCATACCTGCAGGGACAGTTGCGGCGCCGCTGTCCTTGGCGTCCTCCGGTGCCACCAGGCGCTCGGCGAGCAGCTGTTCGCCCGGGATCAGGTCCACGGCGGCTACCGTGCCGGCTTTGTCGTCAAGGTTGGAAAGCGCCGAGGCGGATTTGCCTGCCGCCGGTACAGTTTCCGTGGCCAGCGAGGCTGTCATTTCCTCGACCGGGGTTCCTGCGGGGATGGCGGTCTTCACTACCAGTACTTCCACCGGCTGTGTGCCGGCGAGTGCGCGCTGGTCGGCACCCTGTGCATACATGACGATGAGGATGGCCCCCACGAGCGCCAAGGCAACGGCGGCCGTTCCGGCGAGCATGCGAGACTTCACGGTCAACTCCTGATAAAAGGTTCTTGTTCTGGGGATTTAGAGGACGGGACGTGCAATGGTGGCGCCGTACTCGTCCACGGGGCCTAAGGTGTAGCCGTCGTCCAGTGAGGTGTACTTGACGAATTTGCCGATGATCCCACGGCATTCTCCGCGGCACTCGTTGGCTAAGGTGACACCCGGTGCCGAGCCGGCACGGTTTTGGAAGGTGTTGGGGGCGACGCTGTCACCGCTGAATTTCCAGCCCGTGACTTCGAACGCTGCGAACGCGACCAGGCTGTAGACGGCGCCGTTACCGGTACCGGTGACCTTGTTGAAGATCGGCAGAAGAACGGTCACTTTGCGTCCCGCAGTGATTTCACTGACCCATTTGTTGAGCGTGTCGCTGCAGTTGGCGGGTGCGTTGTTGCCGGGATCGCTGCCGCCCTCGCTGACGGCCAGGTCGATGGAACCACCGCACTTGCCGGGGTCCTGGACCAGCCAGCCGAAGCCGCCTTCTACAGCTGCGCCTGAAGGACCGTAGTTGCAGTCGGCGTTCGTGTTTTTGCCATGATCCTGGAGGCGCTGCAATTCGCCGTCGATCTTGTCCTTTACCTGGCATACGGAAAAGGCGAGGGGAAACGCCGTGCGGCCGGCACGGGCGCTGCCCCACACAGCGGAGCCACGGGCACCGACTTCTTTTGTGGGTATGCCGAGGACGTTCGCAAAGAACAGCGTCACTGAGTTTTCAGCTCCACCAGGTTCCTTGGCCGCCGTGGTCACGGAGACTTTGCGTGCTGCTTTATCCAGCTGGATGGAGTACACCTTGCTCATCCCGTCCAAGGCATTATTGTTGGCCAGATCGCCAGCGAGCGTGGACGTGGTGGAGCACTGGGTGCCGGTGGAATCCCGGGCACATTTTTGGGCGAGGGCGATGGCGGAAGCATCGGCGCCGTTCTGGAGCTGGGCGCGCTCTGAATAAATGACACCAACATCCACCGCGATGGCCACGAACCCCAGGAGGCTGGCCAGGAGGAGGGCGACGATGACACTGACCGCTCCGCGTTCAGGGTTATGGTCCACTATCCGCCGCACAGCATGACTCCTTTTCCTTTGAGGGGGAAGGGCCCCGCGATTCCGGTGATAGTGGACAGGTTGTAGTTGATGGTGAGTGTTACCTGGTTGCCGGTGCTGCAGACCTCCGTGCTCAACGTGATGTCCGAGGTGGGGATGGAGGTGCTCACGGGGGCCGCCGCATTTTTCGCGGCTGTCCTGGCGGCGGCAGGATCGTTGGAGATTGCCATGACCCGGACGCCGTCCCGGGCCGCGTTAGTGAGGGTGATCTGGGCGTTATACGCCCGTCCAAATTCGATGGTTCCGAGGACCAACAGCAAGAGGAGGGGCAACAGGAGTGCGAATTCGACAGCGGCTGCACCGCGTTCGGAACCGCTCTTCACCTGTTGCTCCTCCTCTTGCGTCATTTGTCTTGCCCTGGACCTGGGGCCGTCGGCGGATACTTCAGGGCGCCAACGCTGAGAACGCTAGCTGGCGGCGGGGGCAGGAAGCTTGCCGTTGACGCTGTCGAACATCGCGTCGAGGTTGGTACCGAGCAGGCTGACTGCGACGATGATGACGACGGCGATGAGGCCGACCATGATGCCGTATTCAACGGCCGTGGCGCCCTTTTCGTCGCGGAGGCGGTTCTGCAGCTTGAAGCCGAGGGTCTGGAGGGTTGCGATGAGAGAAAGCATTTTTTACTCCTGAGCGAGTCTGGGTGGTGGCTGGTCCGTCACCAGCTCTAAAACGAAGTTAGCAAGCAAAAAAGCCCTCGAGCCGGGATCTTGGGACTTCCTGCGCAAAGGCTTTTCGAGGTGGGCGAATCCTGCGTTTTCCCTGCGTACGACCTGCGTTTTCCAGTGGATTTACGCGCCTGAACACACCAACGGACCCCCTCGGTTCTGGGTGCCGAGGGGGTCCGGTCTATGGGGCGACGCCTGGAAGAGGGCGTGCGACAGGAAGAAATCTAGAGAAGCGTGTCCATGATGTTGATGACGGCCGGTCCCAGCAGAACGATGAAAAGCACCGGGAAAATGAACGTTAGCAACGGGAACAACACTTTGACCGGAAGTTTCATTGCTTTCTCTTCCGCCCGCTGCCGGCGCCTGACCCTGGACTGCTTAGCCTGCGTTCGGAGGACCTTCGCCAATCCGATGCCGTATTTGTCAGCCTGGACAACGGCACGTACAAAACTCCGCAATTCGGAAACAGATGACCGGTCAGCCATGGCCTGGTAAGCCTCCTGACGCGGGCGGCCCACCTGCATGTCCTGGAGGGTGCGGGTTAATTCCTGGGCGAGCGGTCCTTCGCCGTACTGACCCGCCCTGGCCATGGCTGCCTCAAAACCCAAGCCGGCCTCAACTGAGATCAGCATCTGGTCCAATGCATTGGGCAATTCCAGTTGGATGGCCTGCTGCCGTTTGATCCCCTTGTTGTAGACCAGCAGGTCGGGAACAAAGAATGCGAGGACAGTGATGAACAGCCCGATCGCAACATTCTGTACGGTCGGCGAATTGCGGAAAGCCAATATGGCCAGCACCGCTCCTGCGAGCGCAAGCAGGGGTTTGGCGACTATCAGTTTTTCCAGCGGCATGGCAGCGGGCCGGCCAGCCAAGGCGAGCCATCGGTCCAGCTTTGCTTCGTAACTGCCAGGCACAAGGCGTTTGGCAACGCCGAGCAAAGGCATGGATCTTGACACCGATGCTTGCCCGCCGGCCGAAAATCCGTGCCCGAGATTCGATTGGACTGCCAGGGCACCGGCTCGATCCAAGGTGGCTAACACCCAGACGAAGTAGGCGAGCGGGAGAATGACTGCGGCAATGATCAGCCAGGCGACGGGAGTCATGACAATCCTCCTAGAACTTGATCTTGACGGTGCGGCTCATCCAGACTCCGCCGATGATGAACATGACCACGCTCACGGCGACCATCATGTTTCCGATGGGTTCCTCTACAAAGACCCGCATGTAGCCAGGGTTGATGAAGGACAACATCACAGCGACCGCCGCAGGCATGGCCATGAGAACGATCGCGGACATTTTGCCCTCCGCGCTTAGTGAGCGGACCTGGCCCTTTATTTCGCTGCGCTCCCGGATAGTTCCTGCCACCTGCTCGAGCACCTCCGCGAGGTCCCCACCCACCTCGCGGTTAATTTGAATCGCTTGGCCGACCCATCGGAAGTCCTCACTGTCCATGCGTTCCGCGGTCTCTTCCAGCGCCTGGCCGAGGTCCTTTCCGATCCGGGTTTCATTAACGATCCGGCGAAGTTCTTCTGACGTGGGAGCCTCCGATTCCAATCCGGCTGCTTCAAGCGAACGCATGACGCTATGGCCGGCCCGCAGGCCGCCAATGAGCATTTGGATAGTGTCAACGAGCTGCGCCTCAAACTTGCCCTGGCGTCTGTCCGTCTTGATGGTGAGGACGGCGCGTGTCAGGAAGGGAGCCGCGACGGCGAGAAGGATACCCAAAACCGGGTTGGTCAAGAGCGCCCCGATGAAACCCAGCAGCACGGAAGCCACTCCTACCAGCACCGTGAAGTCCGCGGGACCGAGTTTGACGCCGGCGTTGTAGAGCAAATCCCTGCTAAAGGGTCCGCCGGACTTTCCCAGGGCTTTGTCTACGCCGTCCACCAATGTGTGTGAAACCTTGCCCAACGAGGATTCTTCCCGGCCACCGTCGGGGCGCCGCCGGGACAAAGGAATCGAACCGTGTCCCGGCCTGATGACGACAAAAAGCAACAGGAGTACGGCTCCGAAGCAGAGCAATACGGCCGTCACGAGAACAAAGGGGGCCTCCATGGTTACCGCCGCCCATACGGCTGCATGTCTGCCCCGAACACGGCGGGTGAGACGGAAATGCCAAGCTCAGCGAACCGGTCCAGAAAGCGTGGGCGGATGCCGGTCGACACAGGTTTGCCCAGGAAGCGGCCCTGGGGGTCCATGCCGGCCGAGTAATCGAACAGGAACACATCCTGAAGGGTGACGATGTCGCCCTCCATCCCCTGGACTTCGGTGACGTGGGTGACCCGCCTGCTGCCGTCCCGGAGCCGGGTGACTTGGATGATGAGGTCAACTGCGGAAGCAACCTGTTCCCGAATGGCCCGGAGCGGGAGATCCATGCCGGCCATGAGCACCAGCGTCTCCAGGCGCGCGATCGCGTCCCGTGGCGAGTTCGCATGGACGGTCGACAGAGAACCGTCATGTCCCGTGTTCATCGCCTGCAGCATGTCCAGTGACTCGCCGCCGCGCACTTCACCCACAATGATCCGGTCGGGACGCATGCGGAGTGAGTTCCGGACCAGGTCCCGGATGTTGATGGCACCCTTGCCCTCAATGTTGGGCGGGCGGCTCTCAAGCCGGACTACGTGCTCCTGTTGGAGCTGCAGCTCTACAGCGTCCTCAATGGTGACAATGCGGTCATCCTCCGGAATGAAGGAGGAAAGTACGTTAAGCAGTGTGGTCTTGCCGGTTCCGGTACCGCCCGAAACGATCACGTTGAGACGCGCCTTAACGCAGGCGTTGAGCAGTTCGGCGATCTCCACCGTCAGCGAACCCCAATCGATCAGGTTGCGCACAGTCAAGGGGACATGGCTGAACTTGCGGATAGTGAGCGACGGGCCGTTGACCGCCAGGGGCGGGATGATGGCGTTAACGCGCGATCCATCCGCTAACCTGGCGTCGACCAAGGGTGAGGACTCATCGATTCGCCGCCCGACCTGCGAGACGATGCGCTCGATGACCTTCCGAAGGTGGTCGTCAGAGCTGAACTGCGCGCCGGTCAGCTGCAGGTGCCCGCCGCGTTCAATATAGATCTGATCGTGTCGGTTGACCATGATTTCCGTGACGGACGGGTCCTCGAGCATGCGTTGGAGAGGACCGAGACCCATGACTTCGTCGGCTATCTCGCGGATGAGCCGACGGCGCTCCTCTGGCGTCAGCGGTACCTGCTCCTCGTCGATAACTGTCGATAGCTCCTCAACAGCGGATGCACGCAGTTCGTCCTCGGAGGCGGATGAGTCACCGAACCGGGTACCCATTCGCTCGAAGAGTGCGAGGGCTGCGCGTTGCTTGAGGCCAGCCAAGGCATCCACTGCCTGCGGAGGGGCCGTCAGCGGACGGCGAACCGCCGCGTCCGGGAAGGAAGGGGCGGTGGGTGTCGTTGCGACTGACGCGTCGCCGGGCTCCACCGCTTCCTTGGCAGCGGATTCCGTGTTTCGGGAAAGACGCTCTGAGAGTCTCATGAGACAACCACCCTTCGGTGCAGCTTGTTGTGGGAAGAGGAAACCCATGCCGGGTCGAAACGGTCCACCAGCTTCCGAAGGCCCTTGGCGGCCGAGTCTCTGGCGGTTCCTTGCAGGACCGGGACGCCACGGTTGGTAGAAAACGGCAGCGTCCTTGAGCGGGGAACGACAGCGTCGATGGGAACCCCTATAGTCGCCTCGACGTCCTGGACCGACAGGCCACTCTTTCGGTCCGCAAAATTGAGGACGGTATGGCGTCCCTGGGGAACGAGCTGCAGCTCCTTCAAGACGCCGAAGCACTTGCGCAGGCCGCGCACGCTGGGGACATCCATTCCGCACACCCACACGCCGTCCGTAGCCTGTTCCAACGTTGCAAGGACGTGCTCTCCCAGACCGGGTGCAGTGTCCACCACCACGTACTTGAACTCGCTTGCCAGCTGATTGATGAGCCGGCTTACGTGGTCCGCGGTGATGTAATCCGATTCCGCCGGGGTCCGCGGTGCGCAAAGGGCGTAGATCCCGGCCGGATGCACGGTCAGGAACGCTTTGAGCACCATTGAATCTTGGGAAGCTGAGCCGTGGACTGCCTCGGTGATGCAGTGTTCGGGCTCCAAGAGCAGCCCTGAGGCGACGTCGCCGAACTGGAGGTCGAGGTCCACGATGACGACCCCCATGGGCGCGACTTTGCCGAGTCCGATAGCCAGGTTGGTTGCGACCGTCGTTTTGCCGACGCCACCCTTGGGGGACATGACGGCAATAACGCGCCCCCGCTCCTGGCCGGGCTCGGCCGCGGGAGCCATCCCCCTGCGCCGGCTCGCGGATGCCAGACATGCTCGCTCGAGCAGCACCCTGAGGTCATTGACCACGATGTCCGGGGTCACTACGTCCCTGATTCCGGAATGCATTGCCCGCAGAACGAGGTCAGGCGAGGGATCCGCCACGAGGAGCAGACTCACTTCCGGGTACTGAAGGTCGAACACCGTAGCGAGCTTTAGCGCGTCGTCCGGGGTCACCCCGGGTCCAAGGATCAAGACTTCCGGCTGCGCACCGGTGAGTTGCCGGAAGACGTCATCTGGCCCGCCAGCGAGAACGTCAGGTGTCAGCGTCTGCAGTTCGCCGTGGAGGGCTCCAGCAATGGCCTGGCGGACGCGCCCTTCAAAATCGCGGACTGCCGTGATGGCTACGAACCTGCTCATCAGTACAGCCCACCGAAAGTAGTGACCGGAGTCTTGCTCTTAGTGCTGGTATCCGTCTGCTTCGCCAACCAGATGGTTCCGAACTCGGCACCGAACACCAATTTGACAGCCTGTGCGTCGGTTCTGGCCAAAGTAACGAAGGCTGACCCGTTAGGCATCTCGACGCCGGTCTGCGCGGCACCGTCCTCATCCTTGGCCCCGGCCTTCTTAGTGTCCGGGGCTGCCTTTTGAACCGCAGTTACCAGGACGTCGTGGAAGAGCAGGCCCGTGGATTGCTTCCAGCCTTGGACTTCAGCCGGTACCCGCCCGTTCGCCGGCATCTCTTCGTCGGACGTGAACGATGTATAGACGGTGACTTTGTCGCCGGCTTCCAGGCGGCCACCAAGGATACGCTCCGGGGCAAGGAGCAAGGTGACTTCCTCGAGTCCGTCAGGTACCGGAACGGTTCCCGGGACAAGTTCCTTTGGATCGACAAGGCGGGATGCGAGGAGTTGTTCCCCCGGTTCAAGGGGAACGCTGGTTACTCTGCCTGTTTGGTCTGCGAGCCCTTCCAACGCACCATCCGGAACGGCAGAGCGAGGAACGGGGGCGACTTCAACGTACTTGTTGAGTTCTTCCGCTTTGGTTCCAGCGGGAACGGATTCCTTGACGATGAGCACATTGACGGGCTCAAGCCCTTGAGCTGCCCTGTTGTCGGCGCCCTGCACATAAACCACAAGCAGCACGGTTCCAATGACGGCCAATACCAGAGCCGCTATGCCTCCCAGTAGGCGTGATTTCACTTGATTACTCCTCTGCTTTCATCCTTGATCGGAGCGGAGTGGGCCATGCCTACTCCGAGAGCCAAACTGCGGTTGCGCCGTAGTTCGGTGCTTCACCGCTCGTTGCGAGCCCCTCATCGAGGGACACATAGCGGGTAAAGAAGCCCTGAATGCCGCGGCAGTTGCCGTTGCACGAGGGTGCGGCAGGATCCAAGCTGGTGAGAGAAGGGCCTCCACCGAACTTGTAGCCGGTAACCTGGAAGGCGATAAAGCCCGTCAATCCGTAGGTTGCGTGCTGTCCCGTTCCAGTTGCACTGCTGAAGATGGGAACCAGGATCGGTTCATCCATCAGCGAGGCGAGAATGGCTGTGCAGTCGCTCGGGAAGTCGTTGCCGGGATCGTTCCCGACCTCGGATGCCGCGATATCGATGTCTGCCGAGCAGCCGGTGTCCCGGTCCAGCCAGCCGAAACCCCCCTCGGCATAGCCGTTTTGAGGGACGCAGCCTGGGTAGTCCGGAGTGTTCTCGTCATATCGCAGCAGGATGTGCGTGGGAATCGGGTCGCCTGTGAAGCTTCCTGTTGACTCGAGTTCGGCGAGTTGGCTGGGGGAGAGATACTGCTCGAAGACGCATTGGCTTATGGTCCAGGGAAGCGTCGTTGCGGCGGAGGGAGCACCCCAGGACGCCACCGCTGCTGCATGGATGACGCTCGTGTCGTTCCCCAGAACCCTGGCAAAGTACAGTGCGAAGCTGTCGTCAGTGGAGCCTGCAGCTTGCGCGTTGGTTTCCACTCGTACGGAGGTGGCAGAAGGCTGGGTCACGGAAAAGACCCCGCTTGAGCCGTCATTGGCATTGTCGTCCGCAAGGCGGTTGGCGGGATTCGTCATTGCGGCCGGGCAACTAAGCCCTTGTGCGCAGTCCCCGGCGATCGCCAGGGCCGTAGCGTCAGCCCCCGTTTGAAGCTGTGTCTTCTCGGCATACATGGCCCCGACGTCCACCGCGAGTGCGGCGAAACCTAACAGCACAACCATCGAAAAAGCTACGACAACGGCGGCAGCGCCGCGTTCGCTGTCAGTTCCGCCGTGAAGTACTCCTTGCCCGGAATTCCCTCTCAGCCGCCGCATCTCATCACTCCTATTCCGGTCAGTGTCATGGGGAAGAAGCCCGGTGACCCGAACCAGCCGGAGTCGAGGAATCCGGACATGGACGAGAGGGTCACACTGGTCGTGACTTCGACGTTGTTTCCGTCCGAACAACTGCCAGCGTTGTCTGTCACGTTGACGCCCAGCCCATCCAGCGAGGGAGCGGCGCCCAAGGCGGTTCCCTCGACGTCAAGCGAGTCGTCGTCATAGTGGATCGCAGCATGCCGGGCACCTTCCCGGGCAGCCTGAGTCAAGGAGTTCTGAATGTTGAATACCCGGCCGAATTCCATGGTGCCGATGAGAATCAAAAGAAGCAGCGGAAGCAGAACTGCCATCTCAACGGCTACTGCGCCGCGTTCTTTCTGTTTCGGGTTCACACCGTCCCCCAGGACTTGTACCGCCGGCTGATGGCCGGACTGATGGACAAATAGCCGAAGTGGTTCTGGCGGGCTTGGATCCATTGCCAGAACCACTTCGTTTGAGTGCTTAGAGGGAGTCGTTGACCTCGCCGAACAGCGTGTTGATGCCGGTACCGAGGACGGCGGCGCCGACAGCGACGATCACGGCGATGAGGGCAACCATCAGGCCGTACTCCACCATCGTTGCCCCCTTTTCGGAAGCCAGGCGGTCCTTGATGCCGGCGATAAAAGCGGTCATGGAGACCATGAGAGAAGTCATTTTAATGTCCTTAAATTCGGTGAAATGAATTGATTGAATTTCAACGAATTACCAGCTACCCCATTCAATCCCAGCGGCTGGCCTTCGCTAAGACGAGATTGTCATTTGGGGTTATGGGCAACAATGCGTAGTGGTACTCGACTTTTTGGGCGCGCAAAATTGACCGCTACTTGGAAGGTGAGGGTGAGTACTCAGGTAGAGCGGCCGGGCGGGCCGCGCGACTGTGCGCCTGGCTATCTCAAGATGAGTGCGACGGCGGCTGCAGCGGCCAGCATTGAGGGGCCGTGGGCCACCTCTGCGCCCTTGCCCCGCCGCCTGAAGCTGACGAGAATCAGCGTTGCCAGAGCATTCAGGATGAAGCCAAGAAGCCCGCCATAGAGTAGGTGGTTCCAGCCCAAGTAGCCCATGTAAAGTCCCAACGGGCCGGCCAGCTTCACGTCCCCCATGCCGAGCCCGGCAGGGGATATGAGAGCCAAAACCAAGTAACCCGCGAACAGGATTATCGCGCCAAACAGACCCCTCAGCGGTCCGCCGGCATTTCCAGTAGCGATCCAGGGAAGTATCAGGAGAAATGCGCCTCCCGTTAGCAGTGACAGAACTAACGGATTTGGCAATAGGTGCTGCATAAGATCAATGTGCGCCAGCTGGGTGCCCAAAACGGCAAGAAAGAGGAATGCTGGCAGGTCGGGCGCCGGCCCAAACCGAAACGCAAAGGCGGCGCAGGTGGCGCCGGTGAGGGCCGCCGTCGTGACTCTTGAAGACAGCGGGGGCAAGCCGCCAAGGCCGGGGAGTGTCCTGGCTATAAGCAGTTCCGCTAGGGGTGAGAGTACGAGGCCAAGGAGGGCAGCGCCCGCAAGAAGGAACCATAGTGAAGCTTCCCCGCTCGGCGTCACTGTCACTGCATCCCCCGCACTCATCAGGCCGGCCACGGTCCGGGCGGCGTCCAGTAGCCCCCATTTTGACCCCGAACCCCCTGACGCGCTAATCTTGGTAGTCGTTGTGCGTGTCCTATTCCGATGGTGCGTGCCCGCTTGAGAATCCAGTTGCAGGATGACTACTCGACGTGCACATTCGGAACCACAGGATGACTGGTTACATGGAGCCCTCACCTCTGTTCCGGTAGCGCGCAGACAGTAGGTGCACGAGCTAGTGACACCTAAACAAGAACGCCAGAACAAGAACGAGGCAAACACCGTGCGTACGTACACCCCGAAGCCCGGCGATATCAACCGCCAGTGGCACGTCATTGACGCCACAGACGTTGTCCTTGGCCGTCTTGCAAGCCAGACCGCAATCCTGCTGCGCGGCAAGCACAAGGCCACCTATGCATCCCACATGGACATGGGCGACTTCGTCATCATCATCAACGCTGAAAAGGTTGCCCTCACCGGCGCCAAGCTGGAGCAGAAGCGCGCATACCGCCACTCCGGCTACCCGGGCGGCCTGACCTCCGTCAACTACGCGGAACTGCTGGAAACCAACCCGGTCCGCGCCGTGGAGAAGGCCATCAAGGGCATGCTCCCCAAGAACTCCCTGGCTGCACAGCAGCTGGGCAAGCTGAAGGTGTACCGCGGTGCTGAGCACCCCCACGCCGCGCAGCAGCCCAAGACTTTCGAAATCACCCAGGTCGCCCAGTAGTCCTGGCCACCAAACAACTTACTTAATACAAGGAGAATCGTGGCTCAGAACGAAGAACTGACCACCGAAGCCAATGAGGCTGAGGAAAACCTGACCAGCTACACCTCTGAAAGCTCGGCTGCTGAAGCTGCGCCCAAGAAGGAGCGCCCGGCCCTGACTGTTGCCGGTGCAGCAGTTGGCCGTCGCAAGGAAGCCGTTGCACGCGTTCGCGTTGTGCCGGGCTCCGGCAAGTGGACCATCAACGGCCGCGAGCTGGCGAACTACTTCCCGAACAAGCTGCACCAGCAGGACGTCAACGAGCCCTTCAAGATCCTCGATCTCGAAGGCGCCTACGACGTCATCGCCCGCATCCACGGTGGCGGAATCTCCGGCCAGGCCGGTGCACTGCGCCTCGGCATCGCCCGTTCGCTGAACGAGATCGACGTCGAGAACAACCGCGCCACCCTGAAGAAGGCCGGTTACCTCTCCCGCGACGCCCGCGTCATCGAGCGCAAGAAGGCCGGTCTCAAGAAGGCCCGCAAGGCACAGCAGTACTCCAAGCGCTAAACCCGCTTGCACAGAAGCCCGTCCCGCCTTTCGGCGGGGCGGGCTTCTGCCGTTTAACCCTGGCTTCCAGGCGCCCTTGTCGACGTTTGTTGACTCGGATATTGTGACAGCTGACCAGCCACTTCGAGTGGGTAGGGGTCGATCTGTACTAAACAGGCGATCAAGTGTGGATGTGAGCCGCGCGACTTCTTTTACAGGAATTCGCTGTGGCGCCGTGCACCAAACTTACTTTCAGAGATCAGCGTTCAGCGGGACGTTCCCTTCGGGCAATCCGAGCTTTGGGCGACCCGCGGAGGCGTGAGACTTCGATTTACCCGTGCCACGCGTGCAAGGGCTGGCATCTCACATCCAAACGAGTCGGCGGAAAATGGAAAGAATTCCAGCCCGCAGTGGGTTAGCGCAGCGCTCAGATCCTAGTCCAGCCCTGCCTGACCTGCCGTTTCGAAGCGGAGCATCCACATCCTCTAGACTTAGCCGGTGTCTAGATTATTTGGAACAGATGGTGTCCGGGGCCTGGCGAACGGACTGTTGACAGCGGAGCTGGCGATGAAGCTGGCCCAATCGGCCGCCGTCGTGCTTGGCCACGACCGGTCCGCCAACGGATCCCGGCCCCGCGCGGTCGTCGCGCGGGACCCGCGTGCGAGTGGTGAATTCATCGCAGCAGCCGTGGAAGCCGGTCTTTCCAGCTCGGGTGTGGACGTCTACGACGCTGGCGTTCTGCCCACCCCCGCTGCCGCCTACCTCGTTGCAGACCTGGATGCGGACTTCGGCGTCATGATCTCTGCCTCGCACAACCCGGCGCCGGACAACGGCATCAAGTTCTTCGCCCGGGGCGGCCAGAAACTGCCCGATGACGTGGAAGACGCCATCGAAGCGCAGATGGCCAGTGACGCCCCACGCCCCGTCGGCGCCGACGTCGGCCGCATCCAGCGCTTCTCCGACGCCGAAGACCGCTACATTGTCCACCTGCTCGGTACTCTGCCGCACCGCCTGGACGGCCTGAAAGTTGTCCTCGACTGCGCCCACGGTGCTGCCAGCGGCTGCTCGCCCCAACTGTTCAAGGACGCCGGCGCGGACGTCTTCGTCATCGGCGCAGAGCCGGACGGCCTGAACATCAACGACGGCGTCGGATCCACCCACCTGGGGCCCCTGAAAGCCGCCGTGGTTGAGCGCGGCGCCGACCTCGGTATCGCGCACGACGGAGACGCAGACCGCTGCCTGGCCGTGGACCATGAAGGCAACGAGGTTGACGGCGACCAGATCATGGCGATCCTGGCCCTGGCTTTGAAGGCCTCCGGCAAGCTGAAGGACGACGTCCTCGTGGCCACCGTCATGAGCAACCTGGGGCTCAAGATCGCGCTCAAGGAAGCCGGCATCAGTATCCGGGAGACGGCTGTCGGCGACCGCTACGTGCTTGAAGGCATGCGCGAAGGCGGATTCAACCTGGGCGGCGAGCAGTCCGGGCACGTAATTTTCGCTGACCATGCAACTACGGGGGACGGACTCCTGACCGGCCTCCAGTTGGCGGCCCAGGTTGCCCTGACAGGGCGTTCCTTGAAGGAATTGGCCACTGTGATGACCAAGCTTCCGCAGGTGCTGATCAACGTCAAGGGCGTAGACCGCGGCCGCGTGGGCAGCAGCGACGGCCTGGCCGCGGCAGTGAAGGCCGCGGAAGCGCAACTCGGCGACACCGGACGTGTCCTCCTGCGGCCGTCCGGGACCGAGCCGGTAGTCCGCGTCATGGTCGAAGCCGGGGATGAGGCCACCGCCCAGTCCATCGCTGAAAGCCTGGCGCAGGTAGTCCGGACAGAGCTGGCTTTGGAACTGGTCAGCGACTGACCACGCAGCAAGGCGATCGGTGATTTGAACAACTGGGGCCCGCTTCCATCCTGGAAGCGGGCCCTTAGTTTGTTCAGGGCGGGCTAAAGGTTCCGGCTCCGCAGGGAATCGCGGATCTCCGTGAGCAGTGCAATCTGCGGGTCCTCAGCAGACTCCTCCTTCACGTCGTGCTTGATGCCCAGCCGGCGGTTGCGGAATTCGATCATGTGGTTCATCGGGACGACAACCACGAAGTAGATGGCGGCCGAGATCAGGAGAAAATTGACGATGGCGGTCAGCAGCACGCCGAACTCTACGGCGTTGCCGTTGAAGTCCACCCTGGCGAAACTGTCAAAGTTGGGGGAGCCCACGAGGCCCGCGATCAGCGGCATGAGGACTTTGTTCACTAGGGCCGTGACGACGCTGCCAAAGGCGGTGCCGATCACGACCGCGACGGCAAGGTCCACGACGTTGCCCTTCATGATGAAATTCTTGAATCCAGTCAGCATGTCCCAAACTTATCGGAGACCTGCAGGCCCCCGTGACGCTAAGGCGCGCAGGCTGGTTACCCAGATCATGGCAAGGGGGAGTGCGGACCATGGCGCGTCCAGCGCAGAAAGCCATGGTGCCGTCCCGGCCGCCGCGTGGAGGGGCGCCACCAGCCACATGAGGACAAACGCCATCAGGATGGCGACGCGGAGCCCCGGTCCGGGCCGCCGGTCCAGGAGGAAGACGGCCACGGGAATGAACAGAACGGCGTCATAGGTGGCCAGATGGGGCGAGAACGCCAGGCTCGTCGCAAGGGTTGCGATCAGGACAGTGGTTGTGTCCGCGGTTTTTCCGTGGCGCGCCAGAACTGCGAGCAGCACGGCGGCGCCGATTGGCAGGGATATGAGCGTCAGAACGGGTGCGGCGGCCTGGCCCCACTCCGCCGGCAGCAAGGATTGCAGGAGGGAAGGCAGCCCCGTCATCTTCCAGGCCTGGCCTTCCTGCACCTCTGCCATATAGAGCGGGCTCGCCAGTGCTGCGCTCCACTGCCGGATGCCTGCGACGCCGACGAGCGCCACGGACGCGGCTGCAATGGCGCCGACCGTCAGCGTGAAAGCCGCCAGCGCCTTGAAGCTGCGGACTGCCAGCAACACCAGCGGAACCACCAGGACAAGTTGGGGCTTGGTGAAACCCAGCCCCAGAACTGCGCCTGCCCAGCCGGGGCAGCCGTGGGCGAAGAGCCGAACGCCGACGAGCCAGACGGCCAGCACGAACGCCGAATCCTGCCCGCTGCCCAACGCCTCGAAGGTAGGCGGAGCTGCCAATGCACACAGCAGGAGTGTTTTCCAGCGGTGCTGGACGAGACGCGGTGCCAGGAACCTCAGGCTGAGAAAGCACCACCACAGCAGTGCCGCATTGAGGAAGAACCACAGGACGCCGCTGAGGTTATAGGGAATCAACGCCAGCGGCGCGTAGAGCGCGGCGACCACCGGCAGTGACACAAACCAGGCGAGCGGCACCTCATCCCCCAGCTGCCTGCCCTGGAGGTCTGACTGAACGGCCGGGTCGTACAGGTTGTCCGCCCCGTCCAGCAGCAACCGGCCGCCGGTCCAATGAGCCAGGTAGTCCGGGAGGAATGCGCCTTGGTTACCGGGGTCCATTACCCGGGCCAGGCTGCCGGCCAGGAGACCCGCTGCCCCAGCAATAAGCAGCAGAATCGGGTAGACCCGCAAACGCTCCGGGGTGATCAAAGCATCAATGCGCAGCACGGCGCGCTGGAGCGGGCGCGTTCGATGACCTGTTTCGAGCCCCCTTGGTTTCCCCACCATAGAAAGGGACACTACAGGATCAGGACCTCCGCGGGAGGTTAGCCTCTTAGGCGTACCCCGGCGCTGCGCCGACCCCGAAGTACTCCTCCAGCGTGTGCACGCCTTTTTTCGCCATGTCGGAGGCCGCCTCCACCCCGACGAACCGGAGATGCCATGGTTCGTAGTAGTACCCGGTGATGGTGTGGAACATCCACGGGTAGCGGACCACAAACCCGAATCGGTGCCCGTTTGCCTTCGCCCACACGGCGGCCGGCTGGTCCGCGAAGCAAGGCTGGAAGCCGCAGGCCCCACCGCCGTCCGCAATATCGAAGGCCCAGCCCGTCTGGTGTTCCGAGTACCCGGGGCGTGCGCTGGCCGTGTCCGCATCAGCCTGGCCGCGCGCCGCCACATAGCCGTTATAGGTTGCCGTCTGCGCCGCGAAGGAGCGGTACCCGCTCGCCAGGACCAGGGCGATGCCGTCCGCAGCGGCTGCAGCGAACATCGCTTCCGCGGCCGCCGCCGTCGTACTGTTCAGCAGTGCAGCCTCGCCGGACGCGGTGCTGGCGACGGCCGGGCGAACCAGGTCTGCCGGCGCAAAATCAGCAGGTGCGAGCGGACGGTGCTTATTGACGACCAGCCAGGGACTTGTGGGGTCGGTTAGGGAAAAGCGGCGATGCGGGGACGCTGCTTTGGTCGGCCGTGGAGCGGAGCTGGCAGTTACGGTGGCCGGCGCCGCCGTCGGGCCCGCCGGCGGTGAAGGTGGGGCAGAAGGGGCGGACGACGACGGCGTCCCCGCCATTGGCGCCTCCGGCGTGCAGGCTGCCAGTACGGTCAGCCCGGCGCCGGCTGCGAGTAAGCGAGTGAAGGTGCGGCGCGAAGGCGAGCCGCAGTCCTGGCACATGTGTGTTAAACCTTGCGCAGAAGCATCCGGCGGATCGAGTGGTCCGCCTCCTTGGTGAGCACCAGCTGTGCCCTGCCCCGAGTGGGAAGCACGTTCTCCTCGAGGTTGGGCTCGTTGATGCGCTTCCAGATGTCCCGGGCCGTCCTCTCCGCCTCTTCATCGGAGAGGGTGGCGTAACGGTGGAAATAGGACTCCGGCTGCGCGAAGGCGGTGCTCTGAAGCTTGCGGAACCGCTCCACGTACCACTCTTCGATGTAGGAGGTCTTGGCATCGACGTAGATGGAGAAATCGAAGAAGTCGCTCAGCGCCAGGCCCTGCCTGCCATCGTGCCGCGGACGGGCCGGGGCCAGCACGTTCAGGCCTTCCACGATCAGCACGTCCGGGCGGCGCACCACTACTTCCTTCCCCGGCACGATGTCGTAGGTGACATGCGAGTACCAGGGCGCACGGACCTCTTCGGCGCCGCCTTTGATCGCGCTGACGAAACGCAGGAGGGCCCGGCGGTCATAGGACTCGGGGAATCCTTTGCGTTCCAGGAGCTGCCTCCGCTGCAGTTCCGCAAGCGGGTACAGGAAGCCGTCCGTGGTGATCAGCTCTACATTGGGAGTTCCCGGCCAGCGCCGCAGCATTTCCCGCAGCACGCGCGCAATGGTGGACTTGCCGACGGCCACCGACCCTGCCACGCCGATCACGAACGGTGTTCGCTGGGTCTGCTCGCCCAGGAAGGTGGTGGTTGCAGCGTGGAGTTGGCCGGCGGCTTCAACGTAGAGGTGCAGGAGCCGGGACAGGGGAAGGTAGACCTCGCGGATCTCCTTCATGTCCAGGGGATCGCCGAGGCCGCGCAGGCGGACAATGTCCTCTTCATTGAGGGGCTGTTCCATCTGGGCGGCGAGCCGCGACCAGGTCTGCCGGTCCAGCTCGACGAACGGGGACACACCCTCGCCGTTGGCCTCGTTGCGTTGCAAAGTCACCCTAGAGATTCTGCCCCGCTCCATGCGCATAGCGAAATGCAGGGTCAGCGGTGTGCAACCCGGTTCTCCAGGACGGATGGGTCAGCATGCCGGTTCCGTGCTCACGGCAGTTCATTGGGATGGGGTACGGCCTGCACTCGCCTGCTCTCGCCTTGAGCAGAACGCATTCGTGGAATTGCTGCCAGCAATGTCAATGATCCGAGCCAGAACACAGGTGTGCACAACAGCATGGAAACGGGGATGCACCAGCGCTTATTCTTTCGGGCGGCCCAAACCAACAAAGCCAGGCCCAGTGGGATGCGGACTATGGCCGGCGGCATGAAAGGCGAGCCGATCGCTCCGGTGGAATCGCTGAGATGGTTTAGAAGGAACTGCGCCCACTCCTGCCAAAGTGAGGGCGCCAACGCCACTGACAGGCCCGTGATGACGGCCATCCCGAGCAAAAAGCGGGAAAGATTTCTCCACTCGCCCCGGACCAGGAACCAGACCGGCCCGACGGTAGGAGAGATCTTGGTGAGGGCAACGAAGGCCCAGCTTTCAGGCCGTGCGAATCCAACAACCGCTACGACGGCCATCAGAATGAATATGTTCCCGGAGACAATCTCGGGGAGTCCTGCCAGCCACAGGGGAAGCCCCCACTTCCAGCCCATAGGCTTCAGTAGCCAGGCAAGACCCACGGCGATCGCCACGGTGAAGACAGACACAAAAAATGGCCACGGAAGTTGGGCCAATGGCCAGATCATCTGCGCGAACGCCGGGCTGTAGAGGTAGGCATCAGGGGTCCCCGGGGCCGTGGTGTACATCGGCCCGCGCCAGGCCAGCCAGTAGGCATGCGCGTCGACGCCAACGCCCCGTGCCCTGACGGAAAGGGCGGCGTAAATCGCGCAGACAATTCCCAATATCCAGGCGGAATCACGAAGCAGACGGTCGCGCATTGCATGAACCTATCACCGCTTCGAGCGTCCGGCCTGCCTGTGCCGCAGGACACGTCGGTTTAGAACTCGCGCCGCCAGCCGATACTCTTGAGCCTATGTGTGGAATCGTGGGATACGTGGGCCGTTCCGTTGACGGCGTGGTTTCTGGTCACAGTGCGCTGGATGTTGTGCTTGAGGGCCTGCGGCGCCTGGAGTACCGGGGTTATGACTCTGCCGGCGTGGCCGTAGTGGCCGGAGGCTCCATCGAGTCCCGGAAGAAGTCCGGCAAGCTGGCCAACCTGGTCGCTGAACTGGAGGCGCGCCCGCTGCCCGAAGCGCGGACCGGAATCGGCCACACGCGCTGGGCAACCCACGGCGGGCCCACGGACCGCAACGCGCACCCCCACCTGTCCGACGGGGGCAAGCTTGCCGTGATCCACAACGGCATCATCGAAAATTTCGCCGAGCTCAAGCAGGAGCTGCTGTCCAAGGGCGTCACGTTCCTCTCTGAGACTGACACTGAGGTCGCGGCCGCCCTGCTGGGCGACATCTTCCGCAACAAGCTGGGCGGCGACACCGCCAACGGAGGCCTTACCCGTGCCATGGAGCTGGCCTGCCAGCGGCTCGAAGGCGCCTTCACCCTCCTGGCGGTCCACGCGGACCAGCCGGACGTAGTGGTGGCTGCTCGCCGCAATTCCCCGCTGGTGGTTGGCCTGGGCGACGGAGAGAACTTCCTGGGCTCGGATGTCTCCGGGTTCATCGATTACACCCGCCGTGCGGTGGAGCTGGGCCAGGACCAGATTGTGACCATCACCGCTGACACGGTGGACATCACGGACTTCTACGGCAATCCTGCCCAGGGCAAGGAATACCACGTGGACTGGGACCCGGCCTCGGCTGAGAAGGGCGGCTTCTCCTCCTTCATGGAGAAGGAGATCCACGACCAGCCCGATGCCGTGGCGCAGACCCTCCTGGGCCGTTCCGACATCAACGGCAAGCTGACACTGGATGAGCTGCGCATCGATCCGGAGCTGCTGAAGCAGGTCAACAAGATCATCGTGCTGGCCTGCGGCACCGCCGCCTACGCCGGCACCGTGGCCAAGTACGCCATCGAGAACTGGTGCCGGATCCCCACCGAGGTGGAGCTGGCGCATGAGTTCCGCTACCGCGACCCGATCGTGGACTCCAACACCCTGGTGGTCTCCATCAGCCAGTCCGGCGAGACCATGGACACCCTCATGGCGGTCCGCTACGCCCGCGAACAGGGCGCCAAGACCATCTCCATCTGCAACACCAACGGCTCCACCATCCCGCGTGAGTCCGACGCCGTGCTGTACACCCACGCCGGTCCGGAAATCGCAGTGGCCTCGACCAAGGCGTTCCTGGCGCAGATCACGGCCGCATACCTGCTCGGCCTGTATTTGGCACAGCTGCGCGGGAATATCTTCTCGGGCCAGATCAAGGACGTCCTGGCAGACCTGGGCAAGATCCCGGCGAAGATCCAGACCATCCTTGACGGTGCCGGTCCTCTCCGCGAACTGGCCCGCAGTATGGCGGACGAGCAGTCCGTCCTGTTCCTGGGCCGCCACGTAGGCTACCCGGTGGCGCTCGAGGGTGCTTTGAAGCTGAAGGAAATCGCCTATATCCACGCCGAGGGCTTCGCCGCCGGCGAGCTCAAGCACGGCCCCATCGCCCTGATCGACGAAGGCCAGCCGGTGTTCGTGGTGGTCCCGTCCCCGCGCGGCCGCGACTCCCTGCACGCCAAGGTGGTCTCCAACATCCAGGAAGTCCGCGCCCGCGGCGCCCGCACCCTGGTCATCGCCGAGGAAGGCGACGAAGCCGTCCAGGCCTACGCCGAGCACGTCTTCTACGTGCCGGAGACGCCCACGCTCCTGATGCCGCTGCTCACCACGGTCCCGCTGCAGATCTTCGCCGCGGAACTCGCCGCAGCCAAGGGCTACGACGTGGACCAGCCGCGCAACCTCGCCAAGAGTGTCACCGTCGAGTAGCTGCGCGCCGGCTTGAGCAAGACTTGAGCCAAAAATAAACTGATCCAGCACAACCCAGGGCCCTGCGGTCGCTACCGTAGGGCTCATGGGGGAGGCCCGGATCAACACTCGTGGGAGCGGCAGCAGCCGGACCGCTGGCCGCGAATTGAGGGCGCGCCTGGGGCCCTGGTTTCTCGCGTGGCTGGCTTTTCTGCCGTACGCCATAATCCGGTCTGAGAACCTCGCCGAATCGGACACATTCTGGCAGGTTCGTACCGGCTTGTGGACGATGGCGGAAGGTCGTCTTCCCCTCGTGGATCCCTTCTCATGGACGGCTGCGGGGAAGCCCTGGACGCTGAACTCCTGGGCGTTTAATGTTCTGGTCGGCCTTGGGTATGAAGCGGCGGGCCTGGCGGGTGTGGCTTTCATCGCGGCCTGCCTGGTCGCGGCGATTGGCGGCTTGGTTCTCTATCTGGCCCGCGAGCTGGGCGCGGCCCCGCTGCCGTCCGCCGTCGTTCTCTTGGCCGGAGCACCGCTGTTGATGCTTTACCTGTCGGCGCGGCCCCAGCTTGTTGATTATCTGGCAGTGCTCGCGCTTGCTGTTTTGCTGCGGAGGTTGCTCGATGGGCACAGGCCCGGGTGGCTGCTGCTGGCCGTCGGTGTTCTCACGGTCCTCTGGGTCAATCTGCATGCAGCTGCCCTGCTCGGCGTGGCAATCGCTGGTACCAGTGGCTTGTTGGCCCTTCTGGGGACGCGGACGCGTAGGCAGGCCGGGTGGCTTTTCGCTGCCGCTCTGGTAATTTCCGTCAGTGCCGTGGTCACCCCCTACGGAACCGGACTGCTGGTCCAGACGGTGCAGGTCAAGGCGGAGTCAGCAGACATCACGGAGTGGCAGCCCCTCAATCCGGCGGATCCTCTGCAGCTCGTCTTGTTTGCCATTGGCCTGGCCGGACTGGCTTTTGCCGCCAGGCGGCGTGATCCGGTCCTTTGTGGAGCCCTGGCTATCAGCGCAGCCGGATCAGTAGCGGCCATGCGCATCCTTCCGATCCTGGTGTTGCTGGCATTACCGGTTATGGCGTCCGCAATGTCCCGTGGTGCTGTCCTGCGTTATCTCGACAGCCGGCGCAGAATGATTTCCACGGGCGCGGTTGCTCTGCTCACTTTTGTCATCGGCAGTGCGATCATCAACCTTCCTCACTTCGGCCGGCCGGATCCCGCGCTTTTTCCCGCCGCGGCGGTTAAGGCCATTCCCTCCGGCTGCACCTTGTTCAATGACTACCATCTGGGCGGACTGGTCATACTGCAGAGGCCGGATGTCGCTGTTTCCATCGATTCGCGGAACGACCTGTATGGGGCCGAAGCGGTCAGGCAGTCGGCGCGGGTGGCCAGCGGCCGCGGTGAGCTTGATCAGGAATTTGCTGCGGCACACTGTGTGCTGGTGCACCCTCATGGAGGGCTGGCGCAACGGTTGCGGAACAGCTCCGACTGGATCGTGACGGCGACCGAACCCGCTGCAGTCTTGTTTGTTCGTCGCTGAGTCGTCGCTGTGGCGGCCTCCGCCAGAACCGTCACCGTAGAATAAGCCGCATGATCGTAGGCATTGGCGTAGACGTTGTAGACATCGAGCGGTTCGGCCGGCAGCTGGAGCGGACCCCTGGCCTGCGGGACCGGCTGTTCGTTCCGGCGGAGAGGGACCTGCACACCCGGTCCCTGGCTGCCCGGTTCGCCGCCAAGGAAGCTGTGGCCAAAGTCCTGGGCGCCCCGGCCGGCATGAACTGGCAGGACTGCTGGATCGGCCTGGACGAGAACGGGCCCACCCTCCAGGTCAAGGGCACGGTACTGGCGGTGGCCGAGGCCAAGGGCGTGAAGCGCTGGCACCTGTCCATGAGCCACGACGGCGGGATTGCCACCGCGATGGTTGTGGCTGAACGCTAAGCCCACACAGGGGTCCGGCACCATGATCAGCGCCTACACCGGAACGCAGGTCCGGGCGGCCGAGGAACCATTCCTGGCCGCCGGGCTGGGCGACGTCCTCATGCGGCGCGCCGCCCACGGCCTCGCCGCCGGCATCGTCACCGAACTCCGAGGCCGCGGGAGCCGTCTTTATGGTGCCCGGGTGGCGGTACTCACCGGTAAAGGCAACAACGGCGGTGACGGACTTTACGCCGCGGCTTTCCTCGCGGCGAGGGGGACGCGGACGACGGCGATACTCACCTCCGACGGTGCCCACACCGATGCCTTGGCCGCCTTCGAACGCGCCGGCGGACGGGTGTACCGGCTGGCGCCGGAAACGCTGCCGGAGCTCGCTGCCGAAGCCGCGGGCGCCGACGTCGTCATCGATGCCATGCTGGGGACCGGTGCCCGTGGCGGCCTGCGGGGGAACGCTGCTGAGCTGGTCACCGCTTTGGCGGGGGCAAACCGGCGGGGGTTCGTGGCAGCCTGCGACCTGCCCAGCGGGGTGGACGCGGACACCGGCGAAGCAGCCGGCCCTGTCCTGCCCGCCGACCTGACCGTCACCTTCGGCGCCGCCAAAGCCGGCCTGCTGGCCGACCCCGGTGCTGACTATGCAGGCAGGGTGCAGGTGGTGCCCATCGGCATCGAAGAGCACCTGCCCGGCCCTTCCGTGCGCCGGCTGGAACCTGCCGACCTCGGCACGCTGCTGCCCAGGCCCGCCCGGCGTGCCCACAAATACTCCCGTGGCGTGCTCGGCGTAGTGGCCGGCTCCGCAGACTATCCCGGCGCCGCAGTCCTGGCCTGCCGCGGCGCCCTGTCCGCCGGCGCAGGAATGGTTCGATACCTCGGACCTCCCGCCGTGGCGGACCTGGTCCGACAGTCCTGCCCGGAAGTCGTCTGCAGCACGGGATCGGTCGCCGGGAACCGGGTCCAGGCCTGGCTCGTGGGCTCCGGGATGGGGCCGGGCGATCACGAACAGCTCGCACGGGCCCGCGACGCCGTCGCCTCCGGCCTGCCTGTTGTGGCCGACGCCGGTGCGCTGCCGGCGCTGCCGGACGTCCTCGCGCCGCAGGTGGTGCTGACCCCGCACGCCGGTGAACTGGCCGCACTGCTGACGCGCCTCGGCGCGGACACCGGCCGTGACGGAGTGGAGGCGGGGACGCTCGCCGCCGTCCGCCGCGCCGCCGGCCTCACCGAGGCGACGGTCCTGCTCAAAGGTGCCACCACCCTCGTCGCCTCACCCTTCCAGGACGTCTACAGCCAGTCGGACGGCACGCCGTGGCTCGCCACGGCCGGCAGCGGGGACGTGCTGGCCGGCGTCATCGGTGCGCTCCTCGCCCAGGCGGGGTCCGACGTCGGGCGCTTCCGTGAGGCGGGCATCGATCCGGACGAGCGCTGGGCCGCTATAGCCGCACTCGGGACGTCGCTGCACGGGCTGGCAGGGAGGTCGGCGACGGAGGCGCGCTCGGGCGGACCGATCACTGCTGGCGTAATTGCCGACGCAATACCCGACGCCTGGGGTAAAGTCAGCATGCTTAGTAGCTTTGGCGTCGCCGAACAACATAGAGGAGCATGATGGAAGTCTGGCCTGGATCGGCTTATCCCCTGGGTGCCACGTACAACGGAACGGGCACGAACTTCGCACTGTTCAGCGAACGCGCCGAGAAAGTGGAACTCTGCCTCTTCGACGATGACCTCGTGGAAACCCGCATCACCCTGGACGAGGTGGACGGGTACGTGTGGCATTGCTACATCCCCCAGATCCAGCCGGGGCAGAAGTACGGCTACCGCGTGCACGGACCGTACGATCCGGCGTCGGGAAACCGGTTCAACCCCAACAAGCTCCTGCTGGACCCCTACGCCAAGGCCGTCCATGGCCAGGTGGACTGGGATCCCGCCCTCTTTACCTACAACCTCGGCGAGCCGGATTCCGTCAACAATGCGGACTCTGCCAAGCACATGATGCTCGGCGTGGTCATCAACCCCTACTTCGACTGGGAGGGCGACCAGAACCTCAGGATCCCCTACCACCGGTCTGTCATCTACGAGGCACACGTCAAGGGCCTCACCCAGCTTCACCCCGAAGTCCCCGAGGAACAGCGCGGCACGTATGCCGGCGTGGCGCACCCTGCGGTGATTTCGCACCTGCAGAAGCTGGGAGTCACCGCGATCGAGCTCATGCCGGTGCACCAGTTCGTCAACGATGGGACCCTGCAGGACAAGGGACTGAACAACTACTGGGGCTACAACACCATCGGCTTCTTCGCCCCGCAAAACACGTACAGCTCCACCGGGGACACCGGCCAGCAGGTGCAGGACTTCAAGGCCATGGTCCGTTCGCTCCACAAGGCGGGCATAGAGGTGATCCTGGACGTGGTGTACAACCACACCGCAGAGGGCAACCACCTGGGCCCCACGCTGTCCTTCAAGGGCATCGACAACGCCGCCTATTACCGCCTCATGGACGGCGACGAAAAGCACTACATGGACTACACGGGCACGGGCAACTCCCTTAACGTCCGGCACCCGCATTCCCTGCAGCTCATCATGGACTCCCTGCGCTACTGGGTCACCGAGATGCACGTGGACGGTTTCCGCTTCGACCTCGCGTCCACCCTGGCCCGCGAGTTCTACGACGTGGACAAGCTTTCCACCTTCTTCGAACTCATCCAGCAGGACCCGGTTGTCTCCCAGGTCAAGCTCATCGCCGAGCCCTGGGACGTGGGCCCGGGCGGCTACCAGGTGGGCAACTTCCCGCCGCAGTGGACCGAGTGGAACGGCAAGTACCGCGACACGGTCCGCGACTTCTGGCGCGGCGAACCCGCTACCCTTGGCGAATTTGCCTCCCGCATCACCGGCTCAGCGGACCTGTACGAACACTCGGGACGGCGTCCCGTGGCATCCATCAACTTCGTCACCGCACACGACGGCTTCACCCTGGCGGACCTGGTGTCCTACAACGAGAAACACAATGAGGCGAACGGCGAGGGCAACAACGACGGCGAGTCCCACAACCGGTCCTGGAACTGCGGCGCGGAAGGGCCTACTGACGATCCGGCGGTCCTTTCGCTCCGGGCCCGCCAGCAGCGGAACTTCATCGCCTCGCTGCTCCTGTCCCAGGGCGTTCCGATGCTGCTGCACGGCGACGAGATGGGCCGGACCCAGCAGGGCAACAACAACGGCTACTGCCAGGACTCCGAGCTGACCTGGATCAACTGGGACAGCATCGACCAGCCGTTGGTGGAGTTCACCGCTGCAGTCAACGCCCTGCGGGCAAAGCATCCGACGTTCCGCCGCAGCCGGTTCTTCGACGGCCGGCCCGTGCTCCGGGGCGAAGGCGAGCGGTTGCCGGACATCGTCTGGCTTGACCCGTCCGGTGAAACCATGAAACCGGAGGCATGGGACAGCGGATTCGGCCGCTCTGTGGGTGTGTTCCTCAACGGTGACGGCATCCAGGGCAAGGACAGCCGCGGCCGCCGGATCACCGACGTGAACTTCCTGCTGTACTTCAACGCCCACGACGACACGGTCAAGTTCACCCTTCCGGCCGACGAATTCGCCCCCGCCTGGGATGTCATCATCGATACGGCCGGGCACAACGCGGACACTGCACCCGTGCCCGCCGGCGAGCCCCTGCCTGTCGAGGCGAAATCCTTGGTGGTGCTGCGTGCGCATACCGTGGAGGAGGTGGAGCCGGACCACTCCGTCGCCGCCTCACTGGCTGCGCTGTCCCAGACGTCCACCAGCGAAAACGAATCCCTCAGCGCACCGGTCGTCGCTGAACCGGGCAAGACCACCAAGGTGGGCGCGCGAAAGGCGGATTCCAAGTGAGGGTGCCGGCATCCACCTACCGGCTCCAGATCCGCCGCGGCTTCACGCTCTTCGACGCCGCGGACACGGTTCCGTATTTGAAGTCGCTGGGGGCGGATTGGGTCTACCTCTCACCGATCCTCACCGCGGAGCAGGGCTCGGACCACGGCTACGACGTGACCGACCCGTCCGCGGTGGACCCGGAACGCGGTGGGCCCGAGGGCCTGCTGGCGCTGTCCCGCGCGGCACGCGAACACGGGATGGGCGTCCTGGTGGACATTGTCCCGAACCACGTGGGCGTTGCTTCGCCGCCGCAGAACCCCTGGTGGTGGTCCCTGCTGCGGGAGGGGCGGGAGTCACCGTACGCTGACGCGTTCGACGTCGACTGGGACCTTGCCGGCGGACGGATCCGGCTGCCTGTGCTCGGCTCCGATGACGACCTGGACAAGCTGGACGTGGTGGACGGCGAGCTCCGCTACTACGACCACCGCTTCCCGATCGCCCCCGGCACGTACACCGAGGGCGATTCACCCCGGGACGTGCACAACCGCCAGCATTATGAGCTGATGAACTGGCGCCGGGCCGACTCCGAGCTGAATTACCGCCGCTTCTTCGCCGTGACCACGCTGGCCGGGATCCGGGTGGAGGATCCCCAAGTCTTCGAGGAGGCCCATGCGGAGGTGGGACGCTGGTTCCGCGAGGGCCTCGTTGACGGGCTCCGCGTGGACCACCCGGACGGGCTCGCAGATCCCGCCGGCTACCTGCGCTGGCTTAAGGACCTCACCGGCGGCGCGTACGTGCTGGTGGAGAAGATCCTGGAACCGGGGGAATCCCTGCCTGGCGAGTTCGCCACAGAAGGCACCACCGGCTACGACGCGCTCGCGGACGTGGACCGGGTGTTCGTGGACCCGGCGGGGGAGGCCGCCCTGGATGCGCTGGACGCTTCGCTGCGCGGAACTTCCGGGCCTGCCGATTACGCGGAGATGATCCGGGGCACCAAGCGCATGATAGCGGACGGCATCCTCCGCGCCGAGGTCCTGCGCCTGGCCCGCCTGGTGCCGGAATCGCACGGCCTCGCCATCGACGACGCCGCGGATGCCATCGCCGAGATCATCGCCTCCTTCCCGGTGTACCGGACCTACCTGCCCACGGGTGCGGAGGTCCTCAAAGAGGCGTGCGAATCCGCAGCCGCGCACCGGCCGGACCTGGAGGTGGCCGTGGGAACCCTCCTGCCGCTCCTGCTGGACCCCGCCAACCCCATCGCGGTGCGGTTCCAGCAGACCTCCGGCATGGTCATGGCCAAGGGCGTGGAGGACACCGCGTTCTACCGCTACACCCGGCTGGGTACGCTCACCGAAGTGGGTGCCGAACCCACCGAATTCGCCGTGTCCACGGACGAGTTCCACGAGCGGATGGGCAGGCGCCTGGCGGAACTGCCGCTGTCCATGACCACGCTGTCCACTCACGACACCAAGCGCAGCGAGGACGCCCGGGCCCGGATTTCCGTCATCGCGGAACTGCCGGACGAATGGGCCGGCACGCTCGCTTCCCTGCGTGAGCTCGCCCCGGTTCCCGACGGACCGTACGAGAACCTGCTCTGGCAGGCCGTCATCGGCGCCTGGCCCGCGAGCCGGGAACGGCTCCAGGGCTATGCCCAAAAGGCAGCGCGCGAGGCCGGCAACTCCACCACCTGGACTAATCCGGACGAGGACTTCGAGTCCCGCGTCAGGGCCGCCGTGGACGCAGCGTTCGACGACGAGCGGGTCACCAAGGTGGTGGAGGACTTCGTGGCGCGCATCGACGCCTACGCCGCCTCCAACTCGCTGGCCGCCAAGCTCGTCCAGCTGACCATGCCGGGGGTCCCCGATGTGTACCAGGGCAGCGAATTCTGGGAACGGTCCCTGACGGACCCGGACAACCGGCGGCCGGTGGACTTTGCGGTCCGGCAGGCGGAGCTGGAGAAGCTCGACGGCGGGACGTTGCCTGCGTCCGGCACGGAACCTGCCAAGCTCCTGGTCACCTCGCGGGCACTTCGGGTGCGCAGGGACCGGCCGGAGCTGTTCCAGGGTTACGCCCCCGTGCGTGCCACCGGAGCCGCCGCCGGGCACCTGCTCGGATTCTCCCGGGGCGACGGAGCGCCCGGGGCGGTGACCCTGGCTACCCGGCTCCCGGCGGGGCTGGAAGAGGCGGGCGGGTGGCGGGACACCGCCGTCGTACTTCCCGCTGTGATGCGTGACGAACTGACCGGTGCCGTGCACGGGCCCGGCACCGTTAGCGTGGCGGACGTGCTGGGTACCTACCCGGTGGCGCTGCTGGTGCCGGTGGAGGGGGAACAAGGATGACCGTGGAAAACAGCGGGCCAGGGCGTTTCGACGTGTGGGCGCCGGAGGCTTCGTCTGTCGTGTTGCTGGCCGGCGGCCGGGAATACCCGATGACGCGCACGGAGTCTGCACCCGGCGCGGAGGGGTGGTGGACCGCCGCCGACGCCCCTGCGCAGGGCGAACTGGACTACGGCTACCTGCTGGACGGCGACAGCCACCCGCTGCCGGACCCGCGGTCCCGCCGCGTTCCGTCCGGCGTCCACGGCCTGTCCCGGACCTTCGACCCGGCCGACCACGCCTGGCAGGACTCCGGCTGGCGCGGCAAGGACCTGCAGGGCTCGGTGATCTACGAACTCCACGTGGGTACCTTCACGCCTGCGGGCACGCTCGACGCCGCTGCCGAAAAGCTGGGCTACCTGGCGGACCTGGGCGTTGACTTCGTGGAGCTCCTCCCGGTGAACGGCTTCAACGGTACGCACAACTGGGGCTACGACGGCGTGCAGTGGTACGCGGTTCACGAAGGCTACGGCGGACCCGCGGCGTACCAGCGCTTCGTGGACGCCGCGCACGCTGCCGGGCTGGGCGTTATCCAGGATGTGGTCTACAACCACCTGGGCCCCAGCGGCAACTACCTTCCCCGGTTCGGGCCGTACCTGAAGCAGGGCGATGCCAACACCTGGGGCGACTCGGTGAACCTGGACGGTCCCGGCTCCGACGTGGTCCGCGAATACATCCTTGACAACGCCGCGCTGTGGCTGCGCGACTACCACGTGGACGGGCTGCGGCTGGACGCGGTGCATGCGCTGCGGGACGAGCGGGCCGTGCACATCCTCGAGGACCTGGGCGTGCTGGGCGATGCCGTGGCCGCGGAAACAGGGCTGCCCAAGACGCTCATCGCCGAATCGGACCTGAACAACCCGCGCCTGCTCTACCCGCGGGACGCCAACGGCTACGGGCTGGCGGGGCAGTGGAGCGACGACTTCCACCATGCGGTCCACGTGAACGTCAGCGGCGAAACCACCGGGTATTACGCCGATTTCGACTCCCTGGGCGTGCTGGCCAAGGTCCTGCGGGACGGATTCCTGCACGACGGCAGCTACTCCAGCTTCCGCGGCCGACACCACGGGCGGCCCATCAACACTTCCCTGGTGCATCCGGCAGCGCTGGTGGTCTGCAGCCAGAACCACGACCAGATCGGCAACCGCGCCACGGGGGACCGGCTCTCGCAGTCGCTGTCCTACGGGCAGCTCGCCGTTGCCGCGGTGCTCACCCTCACCTCGCCGTTCACCCCCATGCTGTTCATGGGAGAGGAATACGGGGCCACCACCCCCTGGCAGTTCTTCACCTCCCATCCGGAGCCGGAGCTCGGACGGGCTACCGCGGAAGGGCGTATCCGGGAGTTTGAGCGCATGGGGTGGGATCCCGCCGTCGTACCCGATCCCCAGGATCCGGAGACGTTCCGCCGGTCCAGGCTGGACTGGTCAGAGGCGGAGACCGGCGACCACGCGCGGCTGCTGGAGCTCTACCGCTCCCTGACCGCCTTGCGGCGGCAGCATCCTGACCTTGCCGGCGGCGGGTTTGCGGAGACCGAGGTGACGTACGACGACGACGCGCACTGGCTGCGGTTCAGGCGCGGGAGCGTTGAGGTGCTGCTGAATTTCTCCGATGCGAAGACCAGGCTGGACGGCGCGGAAGGCCAGGTCCTCCTTGCTACCGACGCCGGTTCGGGGCTGGATGGCGACACCGCCGAACTGGCGCCGTGGAGTGCCGTGATCGTCACCACAAACCTGACAGGATAGAACGTATGACTTATTCAGCAGCGGACAACCGCTACGATTCCATGCCCTACCGCCGCGTCGGGCGCAGCGGGCTGCGCCTCCCGGCCATCTCGCTGGGCCTGTGGCACAACTTCGGCGATGACATGCCCTTTGAGGTCCAGCGCGACATCCTGCGCCGCGCCTTCGACCTCGGCGTGAACCACTTCGACCTGGCCAACAACTACGGGCCGCCGGCGGGCTCCGCGGAAACCAGCTTCGGCCGGCACCTGCGGGACGACTTCAAGCAGTACCGGGATGAACTGGTTATCTCCACCAAGGCCGGCTACCTCATGTGGCCAGGACCCTACGGGGAGTGGGGATCCCGGAAGTACCTCCTGTCCAGCCTGGACCAGTCGCTGCAGCGCATGGGCCTGGACTACGTGGACATCTTCTACAGCCACCGGCCGGATCCGGAGACGCCCATGGAGGAAACCATGGGCGCCCTGGACCAGGCGGTCCGGTCCGGCAAGGCCCTCTACGCGGGCATCTCGTCCTACACGCCCCAGCAGACGCTGGAGGCCGCCCGGATCCTGAAAGAGCTCGGCACACCACTGCTGATCCACCAGCCCAGCTACTCCATGCTGAACCGCTGGACCGAGGACGGCACGCCCAACCTGTACGAAGCACTGGACCAGGTGGGCGCAGGCTCCATTGCCTTCTCCCCGCTCGCCCAGGGCATGCTCACGGACCGCTACCTCAACGGCATTCCCGCTGACTCGCGGGCCGCGAAGGGCCGGTCCCTGGCCCAGGACTCCATCACGGAAGAGAAGCTGAACCGGGTACGCGGGCTGAGCCGCATCGCGGAAGGCCGTGGCCAGTCACTGGCGCAGATGGCCATCGCCTGGATCCTGCGGGACCAGCCCAAGGGTTCCCCGGTGACCTCGGCCCTGGTGGGTGCCTCCAGCGTCCGACAGCTCGAGGACTCGGTATCGGCCATCAATAACCTCTCCTTCACCGCACAAGAGCTGACAGCGATCGACGAGTTCGCGGTGGAGTCCGACATCAACCTCTGGAAGCAGCCGGTCTGACCGCTTGCTGATGTTACGGAGTGGGGCCGGGGAACAATCCCCGGCCCCACTCAGTTGGGTAGTATGAAAAGGCGCCGCGCGGCGCCGTGCCGGCCGGCCGCCGTCGTACTTAATTCCTCGGCAGGATCCGGCGGGCTGACGTTTGTCCTCAAAGGAGTTCCGTGTCTTCACATCCGATTCGTGTTGCTATCGTCGGCGTAGGAAACTGTGCCGCTTCGCTGGTCCAGGGCGTCCACTACTACCGGGACGCAGACCCCAAGGCCACGATTCCGGGCCTGATGCACGTTGAGTTTGGCCAGTACCATGTAGGGGACGTTGAGTTCGTCGCCGCGTTCGACGTCGACGGCAAGAAGGTCGGCGTTGACCTTGCAGATGCCATTCTCGCCAGCGAAAACAACACCATCAAGATCGCGGACGTGCCACCCACCGGCGTCACTGTCCAGCGCGGCCACACCCTGGACGGCCTTGGCAAGTACTACCTCGAGACCATCGAGGAATCCACCGAAGAGCCCGTGGACGTGGTTCAGGCACTCAAGGACGCCAAGGTCGACGTCATGGTGTGCTACCTGCCCGTCGGTTCCCAGGATGCTGCCGAGTTTTACGCCCAGGCAGCCATCGACGCCGGCGTTGCGTTCGTCAACGCCCTGCCCGTGTTCATCGCCGGCACCAAGGAGTGGGCCGACAAGTTCACTGCCGCCGGTGTGCCGATCGTTGGCGACGACATCAAGAGCCAGATCGGTGCCACCATCACGCACCGGGTCATGGCCAAGCTATTCGAAGACCGCGGCGTCACGCTGGACCGTACCTACCAGCTGAATGTCGGCGGCAACATGGACTTCAAGAACATGCTGGAGCGGGACCGCCTTGAGTCCAAGAAGATCTCCAAGACGCAGGCCGTGACCTCCAACGTCGAAGCCGAACTTGCTGCGAAGGACGTCCACATCGGACCGTCTGACTACGTCCAGTGGCTCGATGACCGCAAGTGGGCCTTCGTCCGCCTGGAAGGCCGCAACTTCGGTGACGCCCCCGTGTCGCTGGAATACAAGCTGGAGGTCTGGGATTCCCCGAACTCCGCGGGCGTGATCATCGACGCCATCCGCGCCGCCAAAATCGGCCTGGACCGCGGCATCGGCGGCCCGCTGCTCTCGGCGTCAAGCTACTTCATGAAGTCCCCGCCGGAGCAGTTCAACGATGACCTTGCCCGCGAAAAGGTGGAGGCCTTCATCCGCGGCGACCTGGAACGCTAACCCCCTGCACGCTCTCTCACATAATGTGGGTTTTCCTGTGACGCTCTCTCATTCCGTGGGGGAGCGTCACGGGTTTAAGTCCGAAATCTCGCCGTGTGCGCCTGCCGGCGACGCTCTCTCACTTAGTGCCGGTTTTTGGGCGACGCTCTCTCATTTAGTGCCGGTTTTTGGGCGACGCTCTCTCACTTAGTGCCGGTTTTCTGGCGACGCTCTCTCACCCGCTAACCGGCGAAGCCCGTTGCCTGGGGATGGTCGAGCCGGCGCTTACGCAGGGCCCGCTTGATTCTTGACACTGCACCGTCGAAATTGTCCGCGAGATCGTCCTTGCCGACAACCAGCACGGTCCATCCCGCCGCTTCAAAGCTTTTATCCCGTCGGCGATCGCTGAGCATCTGTTCGGCACCGAGGTGGTGTCCGCCGTCGTACTGGATTGCGATCCGGCGGTGACGGTAACCCATATCGGCCGATGGCGATACGGCATCCCCAGCGCGCAAAAGCACTTGGAGTTCGGGTTCAGGCAGTCCGGCATCGGCAATGGCCAGGCGCAGGAACGATTCAGGCGCTGAGTCGGCACCCACGCGCATGAGATCGAGCGCTTCCCGGGCCCGCACGACGCCCTGCAGGTTCGGATGGCGGCCCACCAGCTCACGAAGCCCGGTGATCGTGTCATAGGGGCGTGTTCTTCCTTCGAACTCCAGCCGAGGGACGCGGATGAGTTCGTCGCCCATCGCCACCAGATCACGGAGGGGCAAGGTTCGAGCCATATCGAGCCAGGTCCGCGAGCGTGTGCTCAGGCGGATACCGTCTACCCCTTCGATTTCGTTGTCCATTGTGAGGATGGTGTGGCCCAGCACCCCCTTCCGGCGGACGGATGGCAGCGAACGGGGTTTGCTCAGGTGAAGCTCCGTGGAATCGGCAAGCCAGGGCGGCAGGATCTGGCACCGAAGCCTGGCGGCGGTGACATGCGAGATCCATGCTCCCGGCGAGGCCTGCGACAGCGCCCGGGCGGCGCCCTCCAGATCAAAATTCCACGCGGCGGGCCGATAAAGCCCGCGGCCAACGCTGATCACATCTTTCCGGCGAAGCCGGTTCAAGGTGACGCCGGCGGTCCGGGCTGAGTCGAAAGTAAAGGGGGCTGTGGCTAACGCCCCGGGTAAAACGTCCTGCTTCCGCATGCTGGCATTGTGCCCTGAAACGGCGCGAGCCTGCAGAAGTTATCCACAGGCGGACCGATCGATTTAGCGAGGTGAGAGAGGGTCTCCGGGAAAGCTGCGTTAGGTGAGAGAGGGTCTCCGGGGAAGCTGCGTTAGGTGAGAGAGGGTCTCCGGGGAAGCTGCGTTAGGTGAGAGAGGGTCTCCGGGGAAGCTGCGTTAGGTGAGAGAGGGTCTCCGGG